>NZ_JAMXOC010000017.1 GCF_024721265.1 Ohessyouella blattaphilus
TTTTTAAAAAATCCCATTAATCAATGACTATAAAAAGATTTACCTTTCAGAGCTGCATTATTTGATTAAAACTTGACGAAAAAACCCTCAAAGTGTAAAGTAGAATAGCCAACTATTTTGCACTCGCGAGGGTTTATTTTATGATAACATTAATGGGAAAAAAAGTATCTGAAGGTATTGCCATCGGCAAGCTTTCGTTCTTTAAAAGAACAACGAAGGAAATCCGTCAGATCAATGTAAAAGACGTAGAAAAAGAAGTGACACGTCTTTTGAAAGCGAAAGAAAAGACGCAGCTAGAACTAAAAGAGCTATTTGAAGTTGCCTCTAAAGAAGTAGGAGAGGCAAATGCAGCCGTTTTTGAGGTTCAGCAGAAAATATTGGCGAATGACGAATATAACCGATTGATTAATGCCATTATTTTGGAAGAAAAATTGAATGCGGAGTATGCGGTGATAACGGGTACAGAGGAGTTCCTTAAAAGTAGTACGGTTGCCGAGGACCCGGATATCAACAATCATCATGAAGATGTAAAGGATGTATCTTCTAGAATAATCAGGGTGCTCACCCGTAGCTGGAAAGATAAGCTTCTAGTGGACGATCCTTTTGTATTAGCGGCCGATGAACTATATCCTAGTGAGGCTATGCAGTTTGATAAGGCAAAAGTGCTAGGGTTTGTAACGAAATACGGGACCATCAATTCGCATACGGCGATTCTAGCAAGAACGAAAGGGATTCCTTCCATTATCGGTTTGGGAGAAGCTCTTAAAGAGGATTATCAAGGAAAGACCATTATCCTTGATGGCTTTGAGGGTAAGGTGTATATTGAGCCAGATTATACGACCTTGACCAAAATGCAGAATAAAAAGGATGCTAATTTAGTCAAGCTAAAGAATCTTGAGCGTCTGAAAGGGAAAGAGAATATTACTCAGTCCGGTCGCCGTATTGACGTCTGTGCTAATATCGGAACAGCAGAGGATATCGACAATGTACTGCGAAGTGATGCTGGTGGAATCGGTCTATTTCGAACAGAGTACCTCTTTATGGATCCTAGCGGGCGGACGCCGACGGAAGAGGATCAGTTCCAGGTATATAGACGAGCGGCAGAGACGATGGGTGCCCAACCAGTGGCCATTCGAGTGGCTGACTTAGGCGATGACAAACAACCCACGTGTATGGATTTATCTGAAGATTCAGGGTTTGGTTACCGAGGTATTCGCGTGCTCTTAGATAAAGAAGAGATGCTGATGACTCAGCTGCGAGCAATCTTAAGGGCCTCAGCGTATGGTAATGTGAAGATTGTCTTTCCCCTAATTACTTCGGAAGAAGAGGTGGGGCTCTTAAAGCAGTACGTAGAAAAGGCCAAAGAAGCTCTCGATTATGACAAGGTGGATTATAATAAGAAGATTCAGCTAGGCGCCATGATAGAAACACCGGCGGCAGTTATGCTAAGCGGTGAGTTAGCGAGAGAGCTTGATTTCTTTAGTATTGGTACCAATGATCTGACCCAGTTTACGCTAGCAGTTAGCCGGGACAATCAGAAAGCAGCCGGTTATTACCAGCAAAATCACCCGGCACTTCTTAAGATGATTCGGATTGTTGCGAACAACATTCACCTAGAAGGGAAACGAATCAGTATCTGTGGCGATATGGCTGCGGATTTGGAGATGACCGAATTTTTCATTAAGATTGGTATTCACGAGCTTTCGGTGGCACCACCGTCAGTTCTTGGGCTACGAAAGAAAATTAGAGAAATACAGTAATCACACTACAAGGAAAGAATGAGGAGACGAACATGTTAGAAAAGCTTTTTAAACTGAAAGAGCACAACACGGATGTGAAAACAGAGGTAATGGCAGGTATTACTACCTTCATGACCATGGCCTATATCTTGGCCGTTAACCCGAATATTATGGGTGCTGCAGGCATGGATGTAGGTGCCGTCTTTACATCAACAGCCATTGCGGCAGCAATCGGAACTTTATTGATGGCAATTTTCGCGAACTATCCATTTGCCCTAGCGCCAGGTATGGGACTTAATGCTTATTTTGCTTATACAGTGGTTTTAGGGATGGGGTATACCTGGGAGATGGCTTTAGCAGCGGTATTTGTTGAAGGTATTATCTTTATTCTGCTATCACTGACTAATGTGCGGGAAGCGATTTTTAATGCAATTCCCCGTAACCTAAAGTCGGCAGTATCTGTTGGTATTGGTCTATTTATCGCCTTTATCGGTCTCCAGAACGCCAAAATCGTAATTGGCGGTGCCACCTTAGTGGAACTCTTTAGCCTTGAGGGATTTAATGCGGCTAACGGCGTTGAAGCTACGTTTAAAGATGCGGGGATTACAGTTGTCTTAGCGATTATCGGCGTGATCATTACCGCTGTTTTAGTAGTAAAGAACGTCAAAGGTAACATTCTCTGGGGAATTCTTATTACCTGGCTTTTAGGAATCGTATGTCAGGTGTCAGGAATCTACGTACCAAATGTGGAAGCAGGTTTCTATTCCTTATTACCAGATTTTAGCAATGGTATCTCTGTTCCTAGTATTGCTCCAATCTTTGGAAAGCTAGACTTTAGCCGAGTGTTCTCCGGACAGTTCCTAATCGTTGTCTTCGCTTTCTTATTTGTAGATATGTTTGATACCATCGGTACGTTAATCGGGGTGTCTACGAAGGCAAATATGCTCGATGAAGACGGAAAGTTACCGAAGATTAAAGGTGCTCTTTTATCAGATGCTGTTGCAACGACAGCAGGATCTGTCCTTGGTGTATCAACAGTAACTACTTACGTAGAAAGTGCCTCAGGCGTATCAGAAGGTGGACGTACAGGTTTGACCGCGGTAACAACGGCTGTACTATTTGGTCTAGCGTTACTATTGTCACCGATATTCTTAGCAATCCCTGCCTTTGCGACAGCACCAGCTCTTATCATCGTTGGTTTCTACATGCTGACTAATATCGTGAATATTGACTTTGAGGATCTTGCTGAAGCGATTCCATGTTATATCTGTATCGCGGCGATGCCATTCTTTTATAGTATCTCTGAAGGTATCTCAATGGGCGTTGTCACTTATGCAGCACTTAACTTATTTACTGGTAAGTACAAAGAGAAGAAGCTTAGTATCTTGATGTATGTACTGGCGGTACTATTTATTCTAAAATATATATTCCTATAGAATCAAAAGGGGACACACTTTTTTTCAGATGGGGACGGAGTTTTTTTGAAAAAAACTCCGTCCCCATCTGATGAGATATGGAAGGGAGCAGATAATTGATTTACTTACTAAACATACTTAAAGGCATGGTCATGGGACTTGCGATGTTGATTCCAGGAGTTAGCGGCGGGACGATGGCGGTGATTATGGGGATTTTTGATCCTCTGATAAATGCAGTAGGCTCGTTCTTTAAAGAACCGAAGAAATCCTTGAAGATTCTAATTCCGATTGCCATCGGTGGAGGCCTAGGAATCTTGGTTTTTTCCATGCCGATTGAATGGCTATTAGAGAATCTTTACGCACCAACGGTATTTCTTTTTATCGGTGCGGTGTTAGGCGGTATTCCTCCTATTTATAAAGAGACGGGAATTACGACAAAAAATGTAAATATTAAGAAGATTCTTTTGTTTGCAGTTGGTGTTTTCGTGGTCTTTGCCCTTGATAACCTCCCGGCCGGAACCTTTTCTATCTCTACGGATAATGTGGTGATGAACTGGATTGTCCTAGCGGTTGCCGGCGCGATTTCTTCGATTGCGCTAGTCTTACCAGGCATTAGCGGTTCCTATATGCTACTCCTTTTAGGGCTCTATAAGACAGTGCTAGCCACGATTAATAACCGAGACTTTATTCAGCTGATTCCCTTTGCGCTAGGAGCTTGTGTGGGGGTAATCTTGATAGCGAAGCTTTTACAATTCTTCTTAAAGAAATATCGCCAGAGTACGTTTACGGTTATCTTAGGCTTTGTGGTTGCCTCAATTTTCCAGCTAAATCCTGGTCTGCCGGCGAACTTTAAAGAAGTGATTCTTTCTATAATCTTGTTCTTTGCCGGCTTTATCGCGATTTTATATATGTCTAGATTAGAAGAAAAAATTGAAAAATAGTATTATAAAAAGGAGCTGTTGCAAGCTAGCCGGTGAAGACCAACTGGAGCAACAGCTCCTTTTAATGATGAATTATATTTTCGGCGTGCCTAATGCGCTCAATGACGGGGATAGCTTCTGGACTTAGGAAATATTCATAAGTTGATTTGGGGACAAGGGAGCGCAGACGGTCAAAGTCGCCATCTTTAATAGCAACGCGAATGGTTGAAGCACTGATAATCTCTGATCCCGCAGTGATGCGAGGTATCTCGGTGCAGCAGATTCCCGACTCAGGTAGTTTTTGCTTCATCGTCTCATTATATAGATTGGTAACGTGACTGTTTGGTTCGTGGCCGACGTAACGTTTTTGTATTCCTAGCGCGTTTGCTATTTGGACAAAGAGAGTAAGATCAAGGAGAGCATGACCTTTTGCGATATCATCATGATCCTTTTGAAAATAGCTGGGAAAAGTAGCACTGCTAATCATATACGAACCGGTTTCGTGATAACAAATATTACTTAAATGAGTCGTGCCAGAGATCACTAGCTGTTTCCGCACAGAAAAGGGGATTAGGCTAGAATCCTCGCTGACGATAAATAGGTGGAGGATGTCATTTTCAGCTGCTGCTTTTTCGATCAGATGCAGATGTCCCAAAGAGAACGGGTTGGCATTCATTACGATAGCAGCAATTTTATGAGCATTTACTTTTTCCTTTGCGAGAGTCTCTAGGTAGTCGGAAAAGCCGGTTCTATTATTTTCCATAAAGACCAGATGTCCGGGAATTTCAATAATTCTATAAAAACCTAAATCTTCAAAGAACTTGGCAGAATCACACTTTGTATAGAGAAAAAGATGGGTGTTACCACGAGAGAATTGATGCCCAATCAGGTGTGTTACGATTTCATTCATGAGACCTTCGCCTTGATGGTCGCTACTTACAGCGAGACAGCGCAGGGTATTTCCAAAACAACTGCCGGTAGCTAGAGCGTTACCGAGTTCATCGAAGATGCCACAGGTATAATCCAGATTAGCATCTCGGCGAATACCCTCATTTAGGAGGAGTTGATTAACTTGGTCGTGGGCTCTTAAATCATAAGAATGCACTTCTGAAACAAAATAGTTTGACATTGATACTCTCCTTTACTATGCTTAATTATAGCGATGATTGGCATGGAAGTAAATATAAAACTATTTGTAGATGGAACGATTTTGAGAGGAGATGAGTGGTATGGCGATGGAGAAATTAAAACGAGGTGAAGAGTTTCTTTATCTTAATGACAAGGAATGTGGTCTCACCGGACTTACCGTAGACATTGGCATGGAGGATATTAAAGAGGCGAGCGCAAGGCTTAGTCGTTTTGCCCCTTTTATTGCTAAGGTGTTTCCAGAGACGGCAGCTGCGGCGGGGATTATTGAGTCAGAATTAATGGCAATACCCGAGATGAAAGTCGCGCTTACGAATGCCTATGGGGAGGTTGCCCCGGGGACGTTACTGTTAAAGATGGATAGCCATTTGCCGATTGCTGGTTCGATTAAGGCTCGTGGCGGTATTTACGAGGTGCTAAAGCATGCCGAAGAAATCGCTCTTGAAAGGGGACTCATTCATCCCGGCGATCATTACGAAAAGCTAGCAGAGGCGGAAGCCAGAGAGCTTTTCTCGAAGTATAAAATACAAGTAGGCTCCACGGGAAATCTCGGACTTAGTATTGGCATCGCTTCGGCTGCGGTTGGCTTTAAGGTAATTGTTCACATGTCAGCGGATGCGAGACAGTGGAAGAAGGATTTGTTACGCTCTCATGGGGTAGAGGTGATTGAATATCAGGACGATTATTCGAAAGCAGTGGAAGAGGGCCGCAAGCTTTCTGATGAGGATCCAACTAGCTATTTTATCGATGATGAGAACTCTAAAGACCTATTTATGGGGTACGCCGTGGCCGCTCTTAGATTAGGGACGCAGCTTGAAGAGCAAAAGATAAAAGTAGATGGTGAGCATCCGCTGTTTGTCTATCTTCCCTGCGGTGTGGGTGGCGCGCCCGGCGGAATTACCTTTGGCCTAAAGGAGATCTTCGGTGAGCACGTCCATTGCTTCTTTATTGAACCAATAGCCGCTCCTTGTATGACTTTAGGAATGGCAAGCGGTTTGCATAATGAGATTTCCGTTAAGGATATCGGCCTCTCTGGCCAGACTCATGCCGATGGCCTAGCCGTAGGAAGAGCGTCAGGCTTTGTGGGCAAGGTAATGGAGCCGCTGTTGGCAGGGTGCTTTACCATGGCAGATGGCTCTCTTTATGACTATATGCGCTTACTTTTAAGTAGCGAAGAGGTGTTTATTGAACCTAGTGCTGCCGCTAGCTTTGAAGGAGTTGTTAAGTTCTGTAAGTATCCAGAGATGAAGACGTATCTTCAAAAGCATAATTTAGAAGATAAAATGGATAACGCCAGTCACATCGCTTGGGCAACAGGAGGAGTTTTGGTGCCGGCGGAGATCCAGGAAGAGTATATTAGAACGAAAATTTAGGTTAGAAAAAGGGCGGATCACATTTTAGATTTACGTGATCTACCCTTTTTTCGCGAAGCGTGATGCTTCCAGTTATTCTCCTCTATCGTAGTTTATTATCTTATAGAACATTTTCTTGATTTCTCTAGGTTTATCTGTCTGTCCGAGAATCCACATGATTTTGGCGACAATGGCCTCGGTGGTCATATTGCCAGCTTCTAAGACACCCTCTAGCGCGGTGTACTTATTGCCGACCTCGTAGCGGGATAGATCGAGACCCTCTTCCGGCACTTGGGTAGTGAGGATAATGGTCTTGCCTTTGGCGATAAAATCGCGGATGGCCGTCTCGAAGGAGTGGCCGTCGTATTCGGGGATGCCGCCGATACCGAAGGTTTCTAGGATTAGGGCGTCAACGTCTTGTTCAAAGGCCTTGAAGATATTCGGCGAAAGTCCAGGGCTAAGCTTTAAAACGGCGACCCGGTCACACATTTTATCGTAACTTAGAAGCTCTCCTTCTAAAGCTTCAGGGTCCTTTACTCTTCTGAGAATACGGTTTTCGATAAAGTGGGCCAGGGGTGTAAAGTTCATGCTTTCAAAAGCATTGTAGCTTCTAGTTCGTTGCTTTTTGACCCGAGTACCAGCGATCACCTGATTATTAAAGACGATAGATACGTTGCAGGAATACTTATCGAGGGCGTAGAGAACACTTTGATAAATATTCAACTTAGCGTCGGTAAAAGGGTTGCTAATCGGCTTTTGTGAGCCAGTTAAGACAATCGGCTTGGGGCTATTCTGGATTAAATAGGAAAGAGCGGCAGCCGTATAGGCCATCGTGTCTGTTCCGTGGAGGATGACAAAGCCGTCATAACCGTCGTATTCTTCTAAAATAGTATCGGCAATCTTAAGCCAATTTTCCGGTGCCATGTTGGTCGAGTCGATATTCATTAGTTGGAGGACACTTAGATTACAGAGGTGATCCACCTCTGGGACTTTCGCGAGAATCAAATCCCCAGTTAACGCTGGCGTAAGTCCGTTACCTCCTTCTGAGCTGGCAACAGTCCCACCTGTTGCGATAAATAAAATGTTTTTGTTAGTTTCTCTTTTAGTATTCATATCGTCAATATAACATATTAAACTGGAAAAACAAAGGGATTTACGTTATACTTGTGCAAGAGAAAAGGAAGGTAAGATTATGCATATTGAAATTGACACTCATACCCATACACTTGCCAGCGGTCACGCCTACAGTAGTATGCGGGAAATGGCGGCTGCGGCGAAGAGAAATGGCTTAAAAGGCATTGCGATAACAGACCATGCTCCCCAGATGCCAGGCGGACCGCATTTGTTTTATTTTCAGAATTTAAAGGTGGTTCCGGAAATGATGGAAGGCGTTCTTGTTCTGAAAGGTGTGGAGCTAAATATTATGGATTCAGCAGGAACCCTGGACTTAGATAACAATCTGCTTAAAACGCTAGATATCCGGATTGCCAGCATGCACGTTCCCTGCTACAACGGGGAGTTATCCAAAGAGGTAATTACTGATACGTATATTAAAGTTATGAATAATCCAGAGGTAGATATTATCGGTCATCCCGATGACAGTCGGTTTCCCATTGATTATCTTCGTTTAGCTCTAGCAGCGAAAGAGACGGGGACCCTCTTAGAAGTAAATAATAGCTCTCTTGATCCGCGGAGCTTTAGAGAAAACGGGCAAGAGAATATTACGACACTTTTAAAAGCGTGTATGGAGGTTGGCGCGATGATAACCGTAGGTACCGATGCCCATATGGACGTCGATGCCGGTATCAATAATCATGCTCTAAAAAAGCTGGAAGAAGTGGGATTTCCTGAAGAATTAGTGGCAAATAGTTCGCTGGATAAGTTGCTCCTGCGGCTTAAGAAAAATAATAGACTTTAACATTTTAGTGTGTTAAAATACAGAGGTATAATGATCACGCAAGAAGGGACAAAGATATGAGCAAAAAAATTAAAACGGAGTCAGTAGACTACCTCTTTGAAGCGATTTTAAGCTTACAGAGTAAAGAAGAGTGTTATACCTTCTTTGAAGACATCTGTACAGTGAATGAACTGCTTTCCCTGTCGCAACGATTCGAAGTTGCCAAGATGCTGAGAGAAGAACGGACCTATTTGGAAATTGCCGAAAAGACTGGGGCTTCAACAGCGACGATTAGTCGAGTGAATCGTTCACTTAACTATGGTAACGATGGGTATGATATGGTTTTTGAACGAATTGAAAAAAAATAAAACTTCCTGCGGGAAGTTTTATTTTTTTTCCTCTTCTTCTGTTATCTGGTCAATCAACTTTTCAATGAGATATTTCTTCATGTAGACATCAAAGGATAAGTTAGCAATAATCGTAAAAAGCTCTAGGGAAGCATGTTTCTCTTCGTCTAGATTAAGTTCCTTAAGAGCCTCTTCACCGGCTGTAAAACTTTTGTTTAAGTCGTCTCTTAAGGTGGTCATCTGCTCCTTAGCCTGATAGCGAATCTGCTCATAAATAGCTTCTAAGCTGATTTGCTCGTCGTTAGCAAAGTATTGCTGAGCCAGTGGCTTAAGGATACTTTCAATATCTTTAATAGAGAGGACGTTCTTAAGGTAGTAGATTAAGGTTAAGACCATCATATGGTCCTTTGAATATTTCTTTTTAACAGGTGGAGGCAAGAGGTTATTCTTGGCATAATTATTAATCATGGTCTTTGTCAGCACCTTGTCCTCGGGACTACGCTTAGTGCTTCCCAGGTGAGCGTCCATAAAGGTGGTGACTTGATCCATATACAAGTCAATTTCGGGAATATCGTCAGCCTTTATATAGCTCATGGAATCGAGATCTTGGAGAAGGGCATTTAGCGCTTCTTTCGTGAATTTCGTCATTTATTTCTCCTGAATTACTGAATTATGTGATAGGATTTGCCAGGTTCCAAAGTAATATTTTTGGCTTTTGCCATTTCGTTAATGGTAACTAGCTGATACCCCTGGGCATAGAGACCAAGGATAATTGGTTCGACGGATTCAGCAGTAGATTTATGAATGTCGTGTAAAAGGATGATATGTCCGTCGCCGGCCCCTTGTAAGGTGGCAGCTACGTTAGCATCCTTATTTTTGGTCTCCCAGTCTCTTGTGTCGATGGTCCAAAAGATGGCTGGTAGGGTCATATTGGCACTGACCTTCCCATTGATTGCGCCGTAAGGCACCCGAGCGACCGTTGCAGGACTGCCTGCCACATCTGTTAAAAGTTGATTTGTTTGATTAAATTGGGTGCGAATACTCTCGGGACTTTCTTTCGTTAGGTTGGGGTGACCATAAGAGTGATTTCCTAGTTCGCAACCGATTTCTAGCATACGTCCGGGAATATCAGGATGATTCGGAATTTGTGTGCCTAGCATAAAGAAGGTGGCGTGGGCGTTGTACTTTTCTAATGTATCAAGAATTCCCGCTGTCTCACTACCGGGACCATCATCAAAGGTTAAGGCAATCATGGGGCGAGCAGGATCGAGCGGCAACAGTTCGCCGCGCTTCTCAAAGGCACCTTTTTTATTAAAATGCATCATATTACGGCCAATAGGTACATCACCAGTGACCATATAGCCATTGCTATCAAAGTAGTAAAGTTGACCCTGAGAATTAAGGTATTGATTGGCAAGATAAGTACCGTCTTCTAAAAGGAAACGCTTACCCTTATCATCGCTTTGCCACTTACCACGAGAATTGAGAACGGTTACATGTCCCTTTTCTGTCTTTAATTCTATCTTCCCCTGATACTGATTTTTTAAAAGATTTTTAAAATCCTCGGTAAACTTAACGTGAATGGGGTACTTGTTATCTACATTTGTGTCGCCTTCGAAGACGAGTTCGTAATGTTTACCTTTTTTTAAATCAGACAACAAGGAGGAGAGGGTATATCCATTTTCGCCAAGGGCTCTTTTCTTTCGTTTTCCTGCATAAGTTATGTTGGCAGAAAGCTTTGGCAGAGCTTCCCCTTGATTGATCTCTACATTTCTAGGGCGAATTACAATTAGTTCTGGTTTGTTGTAGTTAAGATAAAGAAAACTAATAAGCAAAAAAAGTAACACACCACTAACGGATACAATTATTCGCCGCTGTAAGCGTCGCTTTTTTTTGCGCTTCATATGTGCTTTTAAATTCTGTTTTCTTCTCGTGCTCATATCATCCCCCGTCGCAGATTTCTTAGGTAATTATACCATCTCCGGGAGCTTCTGAAAAGGAAGACCTTGCCCTTGGAAGTAAAAAAAACTATAATGTAAAAAGAGCAAACAAAGAGGTGGAATAAAAGGTGGAATGTATGGAAGCGAAATTATTGTGTTTTAATCTTGCGGGAACGGAAAAAGGGGAGAAACTGGAGCGTATTTTTACTTTCCTTGGTTATCAAGTGGTGTACGTGGAGAAGGAAAAGTACGGACAGACTTTAGAGAGGCTGATTGGATTAGCTGAGGTAGAAGAAAGTTCGACTATAAACGGCGATATTTCGGAGGAGATGCTGGTGATTCACGCGAGCCCCGAAATGGATTTGGATCAAGCTCTCTTTTTAATGAAAGAAGAAGGGGTGCAAGTCGCCTTAAAAGCGATGACGACGCCTAATAATCTTAGCTGGACAGCAGCCGAGTTATTTCAGGAAATTAGCAAAGAGCGGGAAATGATCAAGCAGATGAATGCAAATCGAAAGGGAAAGAAAGAGGAATAATCATTGAGTATCTATGACACACTGAATAAAGAACAAAAGGAAGCTTGCTTTTGTACAGAAGGCCCGCTTCTTATTTTGGCCGGGGCTGGTTCGGGAAAGACGAGAGTATTAACCCACCGAATCGCCTATTTAATTGCGGAGAAAGGGGTTAATCCGTACAACGTGCTGGCCATCACGTTTACCAATAAAGCCGCTGGCGAAATGCGCGAACGAGTGGATGATCTAGTAGGTTACGGCTCGGAAAGCATCTGGGTATCCACCTTTCACTCTATGTGTGTGCGAATCTTGCGTCGACACATAGATCTTTTAGGGTACGATACAAACTTTACCATTTACGATAGCGATGATCAGAAAACATTGGTGCGCGAGGTGTGTAAAAAGCTGAATATCGACACCAAGGTCTATAAAGAGCGGGCGATTATATCGGCTATTAGTAGTGCGAAAAACGAAATGGTGACTGTCACCAAGATGAAGAAGCAGGCGGAAGGTGATTTTTCAAGAAAGCGGATAGCAGATGCTTATGAAGAGTACGAAAAGCAGCTAAAGGCCAATAATGCGTTAGATTTTGATGACCTTTTGTTTCGCACAGTGGAGCTTTTTAAATTTAATCAAGACGTTCTTGAGTATTACCAGAATCGCTTTTTATATATTATGGTAGATGAATACCAGGATACCAACTCTGTGCAGTTTGAGCTTATTCGTCTCCTGGCAGACAAAAACCGCAATCTCTGCGTGGTTGGTGATGACGACCAGTCAATTTATAAGTTTCGCGGAGCAAATATAAAGAATATCCTAGATTTTGAAAAGGTATATGAAGACGCTACAGTGATTAAGCTAGAGCGCAATTATCGCTCGACCAAGACCATACTTAATGCGGCAAATGCGGTTATCAGTAATAATTATGGGAGAAAAGATAAGACGCTATGGACAGACAATGATGAGGGCGAGAAGATACGCCTTCGTAGCTTCGATAATGCGTATGAAGAAGCCGAGTTTGTGGTAGATGATATTGTTACCGTTCAAGAAGCGGGGGAATACGGATATAAGGATTCAGCGATACTTTATCGTACCAATGCCCAGTCTAGACAGTTTGAAGAGCGCTTTGTTAACCGGGGCATTCCTTATAAGATTGTGGGCGGTGTTAACTTCTATTCGCGAAAAGAGGTCAAAGATATTCTCGCCTATTTAAAGACGATTGATAATGGTCGTGACGATTTGGCCGTGCGGCGAATTATCAATGTGCCGCGAAGAGGAATTGGTTTAACTAGCATTAATCGGGTAACGAACTACGCCACCGCGAAGGAGATGAGCTTCTACGAGGCCTTACGAGTTGTGGATTTGATTCCCGATATCGGACGAGGAGTTGGTAAGCTAGAATCTTTTACAGCACTAATCGAGAAACTAAAAAGTGTCCAAGAAGAGATGGGACTCTTAGACTTCGTGCGTTTTGTGGTTGACGAGACCGGCTATATGGAAGCTCTTGCCTTAGAGGGCACGGAAGAGGCCAAAGGGCGAATGGAAAACGTGGAAGAGCTAATTACGAAAGCTGCTGACTTTGAAGAAGGAAAAGCGGCGACAGGGGAACCGGCAAGTCTTAGTGATTTCCTTGAAGAGGTAGCCTTAGTAGCCGATATAGATAGCTTAGATGAAACCATGGATTATGTAGTCCTGATGACGCTTCATAGTGCGAAGGGACTGGAATTTCCCAACGTCTATCTAACGGGCATGGAAGACGGTGTCTTCCCTAGCTACATGACGTTAATGGACGAAGACAAAAGCGGAATTGAAGAGGAGCGGCGCTTGGCTTATGTAGGTATTACGAGAGCGGAAGAGCGTTTGACGCTTACGTATGCTAAAAAGCGCATGGTAAACGGCGAAACGAGATACTCGAAGATGTCCATGTTTTTAAAAGAATTGCCAATGGATTTATTAGATAGTGGCCGTCATTTTGAGAAAAGCAAGCCAGAAAAGGAAAATACGTATTTCCAGGCGAAGCAGACCTTTAAGCAAAAAGCTTTCAACGCCACGCCCCTTAGAAACTTTGGCAGTGCTAGCGAAGAGAGCGACGGCTTAGAGTACGGTGAGGGTGACCGGGTCAGGCACCGCAAATACGGAGATGGTATCGTGAAGAACTTAGTTCGCGGTGGTCGCGACTACGAGGTGACGGTGGAGTTCGACCGCGTAGGGCAGAAGAAGATGTTCGCCGGGTTCGCTGGATTAGTGAAAATTTGATGAGAATTTTATAAACATATAGAAATAAATAAAAGCAAATGCTATAATGGAAAACATAAAAGACGAAAGGACGTGATTGCATGAGTAAGATAGAAGACTTTATTGCAGAAAGCAAATTGAATGAACTCATTCGTAAAAAAGACAGTGAGGATAAGACTGGCAGAACTATTTTATGGATTTTGGCTATTGTGGGGGCAGTCGTAGCGATCGCCGGTATTGCGTATGCAGTGTATACGTTCTTTGCTCCAGATTATTTGGAAGATTTCGAAGAAGACTTTGATGACGACTTCGATGATGACTTTTTCAAAGAGGAAGAGCCACAAGCAGCAAAATAGTAAAATGAGAAAATGATAGCAAAACAGGTAGCGCTCATAAGGCATACCTGTTTTTCTATGTGAGGGATAAGATGAAGAAAAAAGCAATTTATGAAGGTGTCGTAGAGCGGGTGGATTTTCCCAATAAAAGCGTAGTTAACGTATCAGATGAAGAAGAACAAGCGTTAGTAAAAGGCGGAATTCCCGGACAAAAGATTCGCTTTCAGGTGACGAAGAAGCGTAGTGGTCGCGCCGTAGGGCGTCTCCTTGAAGTGGTGGAGAAAAGTCCGGTAGAAATACCACCTACTTGCGTTCATTTTGGCCGCTGTGGTGGCTGCGCTTACCAGAATCTAGCCTATGAGACTCAGCTGGCTTTAAAGGAAGAGCAAGTTAAGCGTCTGCTGAGCCCAGTACTAACAGGCACAGAGGAGTTTTTGCCGATTAAGGGCAGTCCCATTGCTTCGGAATACCGTAACAAGATGGAGTTTTCCTTTGGCGATGAAGTAAAGAATGGTCCACTGGCTTTAGGGATGCATAAGAAAGGAAGCTTTCACGATATCGTGAATGTGCCAGAGTGCCAGCTAGTGGATGGCGACTTTCGCAAAATCCTAAGCGCTATCCTTACTTATTTCACGAGAGAGAATGTGCCTTTCTATCATAAGATGAGCCACGAAGGCTATTTGCGCCATTTATTAGTTCGCAAAGGGAAGAAAACCGGAGAAATCTTGGTAGACCTAATTACCACCTCGGCCTTGGCAAGAAAGGAAGAGGACTTTAAAGAGGTTCTGCTTAGTTTAGATCTGGAAGGGAAAATCGTGGGCATCTTGCATACTCATAACGATGCGCTTGGAGACGTAGTTAAGGACGAAGGGACGACCATTCTCTACGGACAAGATTATTTCTTTGAAGAACTGCTTGGTCTACGCTTTAAAATATCACCGTTTTCCTTCTTTCAAACGAATTCGTTAGGCGCTGAGGTCTTATACGAGACGACCCGGGAATTTATTGGTGAGACTAAAGATAAGGTAATCTTCGACCTCTATAGTGGTACAGGAACCATTGCCCAGTTGCTCGCTCCCGTTGCGACAAAAGTGGTGGGTGTAGAAATTGTCGAGGAAGCAGTGGTGGCAGCTACAGAGAACGCCAAGTTAAATAATCTCGATAACTGTGAATTTATCGCAGGTGATGTTCTAAAAGTTATTGATGAACTTAAGGATAAACCGGATTTAATTGTCCTCGACCCACCAAGGGATGGTATTCATCCAAAAGCCTTAGAGAAAATAATTAATTTCGGAGTAAATAGAATAGTTTACGTAAGCTGTAAGCCTACTAGCTTAGCTAGGGATTTAGAAGTACTGCTAGCTAGAGGATACGAGGTGGAGAAGGTCTGTCCTATCGATCAGTTCCCTAGCACCGTTCATGTTGAGAACGTAACACTGCTCACTAGGAGTGAAATGACGAAGGGGAGCATTTAGCGCTGACCGCGTGATAGATGTCCAAGAGAACAAGCCGAAGACGTAGTTCAATTGGAGACAGGGAACTACGGAGAAAGGCGGCCTTGCAAAAAAAGGAGCAGATGATTATGCCAAAAAAGAAAAAAGATGAAATAACTATCCGCTCAAGTGCGGCTGAATACCTAACCTATATCGCTTCTGTTGGTGATAATCCTGACAGTATGGAAATGCGTTATGAAGACGAGAATATTTGGCTAACGCAAAAGATGATGGCAACGCTTTATGATGTTGAGGTTAACACAATTAACTACCACATTAAAAAGATTTTTAGCGACTCAGAGTTGCAAGAGGGCTCAGTTATTCGAAAATTTCGAATAACTGCTGATGATGGTAAGAACTATAATACAAATCACTATTCACTCGAAAATACTTTAGTAGCCTTTAGATTTATGGCCGCTGAAGTATTTTTCTTGTGTCAATATTATCAATATGATAATATTGTGCATATGAAAGTGAGGTGTAGTATCATGAACCAAAAATTTATGGACGCCCTGATGAACCCTGTTTTGTGCAAACTCATTATGGATGTAAATTCTTGCGGTAAAATGACTGCCAAGCAACTTGCACAGAGTCATCCCGACATTGCCCAGGCGACCCTCTACCGTCATCTCAAGCGCCTAACCACAGACGGGATAATTAAGGTCGTGGCAGAAAATCGTGTGCGGGGAACGGTAGAGCGAACCTATGCACTTGCCGTTGATTTTGCTTCGGATATTAATGGTATTGTGGAGAGCAATTCAGGTGAAGCGTACTTGGCGATGTTCATGCAGTATATTGCCGGACTGGCAAAACTTTTTGAGGTCTACTGTAAGCGGGATGATATTGACATTAAGGGCGATATCAGTGCCTATAATGCCATACCGTTCTATGCAACAGATGAGGAACTTATGCGGACACTTCGCCAAATGGAGGGGATTTTGGCTGACCTGTTGAAAAACAAGCCCTCCAAGGATAGAAAGCTTAGGACGCTTGGGTTTATTCTTACCCCACCTGAGGATGAAAAAGATAAAACGTCAAATTAAGGGCGCTCAGCATAGGAGGACGCTATGATTACTGTTGAAAAGCTGGACTTCAGCTATACAAATAATCCATTTATCGAAAACATGAGTTTTCACGTAGCGAGAGGCGAAATATTTGGATTCCTCGGCCCGTCTGGGGCAGGCAAAACAACGCTCCAAAAAATATTGACCGGCCTAATAACAACTTATAATGGCAGCGCAACACTTAATGGTGTTGAATGCAAAACACATAAGCAATCTTTCTACGAAAGCATTGGTGTTGATTTTGAATACTCAACCCTATATGAAAAATTGACCGCACGCCAAAATCTACAATTCTTTGGTTCCTTATATGCAAAGCCGTCCCGCAACATTGATATGCTATTGGAGTTCGTGGGGCTTCACAATGATGCTGAAAAAAAGGTATCAGACTATTCTAAAGGAATGCGGTCGAGGCTGAATTTTATCAAAGCTCTATTACATGACCCCGAGGTTTTATTTCTTGATGAACCAACAAGCGGACTTGACCCTACCAATAGCCGCATAATGAAAGACTTAATATTGAAGGAAAAGAAAAATGGCAAGACCATTCTACTCACAACTCATAATATGCAGGATGCCACTGAGCTTTGCGATCGAGTTGCTTTCATTGTTGATGGCCATGTTAAGGCTATGGACACGCCCCATAATTTGATTATGCGGAAAGGAGCAGCAACCATAAAGTACACATTCCACGATAGTACCAAAGAGCACACAGGGGAATGCCCTTTGGCACAGACATCAACGGACAGCAGATTAATGGAGCTGCTACAAAGCAATCGCATACAGTCTATTCACAGCAGCGAACCTACGCTTAATGACATTTTCATGGAGATTACTGGGAGGACGCTAAAATGAGATTTATAAAGCTCCTGCTTGGGGATATACGATTTCAAATGAAGTATGGCTTCTACTTGCTCTATCTGACTTTCTCAGCCGTATATATAATGTTGTTACTGGTTTTTCCTGAAACATGGCGGGAAAAAGCGGTAAGTTTGATGATTTATTCCGATCCGGCAGCTCTTGGACTGTTTTTTATGGGGGCGATTGTGTTATTGGAAAAGAGTGAGCGAGTATTAAATGCGCTGGCGGTATCCCCTGTAACGACGATAGAATACATTTTATCAAAAGTGCTTTCCCTTGCCGCTATATCCATATTGGTTTCTCTAGTATTGGCAGTAGTGGCGGGTAGCAATAATATCCCCATGCTCTTGCTATCCGTTGCCTTAACTTCTGGCATTTTTACGCTGCTGGGACTGATTGTAGCGACAAAGATAAATAGCCTGAATGGATATTTGATGGCAACGGTACCCTTGGAAATTTTGTGTGTTGTGCCGCCGCTCATTTATCTTTTTTGTCCGACAAAGCTATTGCGTTTTTTTCCGCTGTGCAGCAGCATGGTCTTAATCACAGGAAGTGTGCACAGTGCAGGATATGACATAGCTATCCTTGGGCTTGTATTTGCACTCTTACTTGTCCTTGCTTATAGTTCGACGGAGAAAATGTGGAAAAGACTTGGGGGTGTTACACTATGAAAGCAATGTTACTCAGTTTTTTTCAAATGTTCAGGCAGATGAAAAAAGACGCTATGCTCTTAGCTATTGCCTTTGTGCCGGTTTTGGTGGGAGCACTGTTTCGCTTTGGGATTCCCTTTGCCGAAACACAGCTTATTAACTATCTGGAAGTAGAACAAATTATATCTCCATACTATGGATTACTGGATTTGTTCTTAGTTATGCTCACTCCGTCAATGTACAGTTTTATTGTCGCAATGGTGGTTCTAGAGGAGGCTGACGAACGGCTAATATCCTATTTAGCAGTAACACCATTGGGGAAAAAAGGATATTTATTATCACGATTTGGCATGACGGGAATTATTTCGTTGTTTATGAGCGTCGTCGTAGTTACGTTTTTTCATCTTGCCTCCATGAATGCGGCAATGCTAATTGTATTAGTAATCGTTAGCACAGTACAAGGTATTTGCTCAGCGTTGTTAATCGTGGCATTTTCCGCAAATAAAGTCGAGGGGATGGCAGTGGGGAAGTTCACAATGCTGTTTACGCTCGGAGCATTAGCACCATTTTTCATAAGCGGGAAAGCTCAGTACCTCTTTTCGGCACTTCCGTCGTACTGGTTGGCAAAAGCTGTCAAGGAAAGCAACTATACTTTTACAGGAATTGGTTTATTGGTAACTGCTGTTTGGATTTTGCTCCTGGTAAAGCGATTTGAAAAAAAACTCTAGCATGGAAAGGAGTAAATATGAATAAAGAAGAATTACACAGTATAATTTCTAATAATCAAAGCAATATATGCCAGATTGTTGCATATAAAGATAGTGAAAAAATATATAGTGACGAGTGGAATGGTTACAAAGTGGATGATTGCACCCATGTTATGTCTGCAACAAAAAGCGTATTTTCTCTGCTGATTGGCATAGCATTTGCTTACCAAGAGAGCTCCCTACAAATGCAAGGGTGATCCTTGGACGAAAGTTTGTAGCAGTGAGGACTGGACGAAAACATCATTGGACTTATTGGGTGGACGAAAAGGGATATCAAACGATTTTAATTATCAAACGGTTTACTCTGCCTAAATAAAGGGAATTTAGGTGGTAAGCAAATTGTTTCTTCGAAATGGATTGATGAAATGACGGCTCCTGTTTTGGTGGAAAGCGATAAATTCAGAAATATGATGTATGGCTATTTGTGGTGGATTGTTAACGAGAAGAAGAAAATATATGCCGCTATAGGTAATAGTGGAAATGTAATTTATGTTGATTCTACAAATAGTATTGTAGTTGCCGTTACTTCTTATTTTAAACCAACGGTATTTGATCGAGTAGATTTTATAGAGGCAGTAATTAAATCATACATATTAGAGAAGCATACATGTATGGATGGTTAGGATAAAAGTGGAGACATAAATTTGAAACTATTAATTATTGAAGATACAAAGGAACTTGCAAAGACAATGAAAGCAGGACTTGAGAAGGCTGGTTTTACGGTTGACGTATCATACAATGGGTGTGATGGCGAGGAAAAGGCCTACGCAAATGAATACGATGCCATCCTCCTTGACCTAAATTTGCCAGGAAAGGACGGCATCTCGATTTTGCGATTTTTGCGTAGTGAGAACATAGGTACCCCTGTCATTATCATTACCGCTCGTGATGAAATCGAGGAACGGGCAATGGGACTTGACCTAGGGGCAGATGATTATCTGACGAAACCGTTTCAGCTCTTGGAACTTCGGGCCAGGGTTCATGCTGTCATTCGCCGCTTCCACGGGCGGACAAACCCGAATATTGCAATTGGTTTTCTGACTATCAATCCGTCAGCCAGAGTCGCCAAGATAAACGAGAAGAAGCTGAATCTGTCAGCGAAAGAGTTTGATATCTTAGAATACCTTGCCATGAATCACCCAAATGTTATATCCAGTGAAGAAATCGCAGAGCACATTTACGATGATAGCTTTGATCCCTTTTCATCTGTGCTACGTGTTCATCTCACCAGGCTTCGTAAGAAACTAGCAGATGCTGCTAGGCAAGATGTTCTCATTACCATGCGGGGAAAGGGGTATTCACTATGGGTAGACTAAGCCAAACTCATATAAGAACAGGAATTGCAATCCTTATCTATTCGCTGATAATTACAGTGTTGTTTTCCGTAGTCATGATTCTATTCCGTGACACAGCAACAAATACGGCATATAACAGTTCAGGCACTTTGTATCAGCTTTCTGATGAAGAAATTGTCGCCGCAATTATCGACAAGAATGCTGTGTCCATACAAGAGTCCCGCCTTGTGAGTACGGTGGATTATCATAGTGAGCATATTATGCAGATTTTCAGCCGCTTAATTCCCTATGCTCTGATTTTCCTTATTTTATTGTTTGCTACTTCCCTTGCATTTTGGACATTCTTGCGCCATGCCTATGACAGGCAAGCAAGCCGTCTTGCAGAAAATCTTGATTTTACCGGGGAGAGCGATTCCTCAAAAATTGAGAATCCTACGTTAGCAAGAGCCCACGGTAAGCTAAAAGCCAAATTCAGGGAGCAACTAGACGATAGCAAGCGACTCTACTCATACCTTTCCCATGAGCAGAAGAACGCACTTTCCATTCTGCGGACAAACATGGAGCTAAATGAACAATCCGAGTTTACCGCTCAGCTTGGAGATATATCCGATAGTATTGATGATGTATTAACCTTGAGCGAATCAGAGGATAGCTCGATTAAAGGTATTGTCGATGTGTCTCTTATCTGTGCTGAGGTATGTGACAAGTATAGTAAGATTGCTGGTAATATCGTTTTTGAATTTGATGAAGAGACAGAAATATGGGCTAAGCAGCGCTGGATATATCGTGCAGTATCTAATCTTTTAGACAATGCGCTCAAGTATGGCGAAAATAAGCCTATTATCGTCACCGTCAAGAACCAGCACAACAGTGTGGTTGTGAGCGTTCAGGACAATGGAATCGGTATTCCCTATGAAACGCAAGAAAAGATTTTCAGTCATAACTACCGTGTAAACGAGCTGAACCAAGACGGCTACGGAATTGGACTGAGTTTAGTGTCTCATGTTTGTGATCTTTGTTGCGGCTTCGCATTGGTGGAGAGTACCCCAGGGGAAGGTTCAACCTTTTACATCTCCTTTCCAGCTGCTTGAGTTACACCGTTAGCATTCAGTAAACATTCGTCTTGCTATACTGGACTCATCAAAGGCAAAGGAGTCGACTATGTACATATTAAAAAATGCCGTAAAGAATCTCGGCAGGAACAAAGGTAGAAACATTTTGATAGCGGTAATTATTTTCATCATCATCCTGACCACTGTGGTATCGATTGTCATCAACACCACAACGACGGAAATTATTAATGATTACAAAACAAGATTTGGAGCGGAGGTTGCCATTGACCTCGATTATGACAAGCTCGCACAGTCAGGGCAAATGGGTGTGGATGACATCACAACTAGCCAATACATTGAATTCGGCGAATCAGATTTGCTTTTAAGCAGTATCTATGAAGCCAAAATATCGGGGCAACTGATAAATATGGATGTACTTGACAAAGATTTAAGTGTGGGAAACGGTATGAGCGGTGCTTACGGTGATGGTGGTGTGGGGGGCAGCGAAAGCTCTATGCCGAATATGTCTCTGCTTGCTTCTAGCAGAGCGGACATCAGCGACGAGTTTAAGTCCGGCGCTCGTAAAATCCCAGATGGTGAGTACCCCGCAGGCGAAAATGAGTGCATGATTAGTGAGCAGCTTGCCAAGCTTAATAACCTTTCTGTTGGTGATACCATACAGCTTAAGGACATGGGGCAAAGCCCAAAGACTTACACGCTCACAATTAGCGGTATTTTCGAGGACCATACGACTGATTACCTCGACGACCAAGAACCTTTCCGCCTACCGTGGAATAACCGTCATAATGAAGTGTTCGTAAGCATTGATACCATCACGGCTATGGGTATGCTGGAAAATGACAATCGTGCGTTGACAGCCGTTTATACGCTAAAGGCCCCATCAGACCTTGAAGCGTTTAAGGCAGAACTGACAGCAAAGGGTCTGCCCAGCTATTACAAGGTAACATCCGATGAATCGGGCTACAAAACCGTGGTTGGTCCAGTGGAAGAAATGTCGAAGATTACAAACACATTTTTGATTGTTATTTTGATTTTGGGCGGAGTTATTCTCGTTGTACTCTCTACGATGGCAATTCGTGAGCGTAAATATGAGATTGGTGTTCTCCGAGCAATGGGTATGGGGAAGGTAAAGGTTGCTATAGGTTTCCTTTGTGAGTCGCTTATCATCACCAGCTTGTGTCTTATACTGGGACTTGGCGTTGGTGCGCTAGTCTCCCAGCCGGTTGCAGATACCCTTCTGGAAAGTCAGATTCAGATAGCTGAAGAAGCCGAATTTTCAGGTAATGTGCAGCAAGTGGGCGGCACCTTCAGCAATTTGAGGGAACGCCAGAGGCTGTCTGAGGTGGAAATATCCATGAGCGGTGAAGCAATTCTCACGATTGTAATTATCGCTCTTGCTCTTGGACTTGTATCAAGTCTGTCGGGTATTCTGTATATCACGAAATATGAACCAATGAAAATTCTCTCGGAAAGGAATTGACGAACATGAGTATTTTAGAGCTTAAAAGCGTTTCATATAGCTATCCTGGCACAAAAAAGCAGGTTCTTCTTGATGTGAATATCGGCTTTGAAACCGGAAAGTTATACAGCATTATGGGAAAATCAGGAGCAGGAAAAAGCACAATGCTTTCCCTAATTTCAGGACTGGATATTTGTACAGATGGCACGATTTTGTGCGACGGTGAAAGTCTTAGCGAGATGAACCGTGATGATTATCGGGCAAAAAAGATTGGTGTTATTTTTCAAGGTTACAATCTGCTTACTAATGCCACTGCCATTGAGAATATGGAGCTTTCCATGAAAATCAGTGGTTGTAAAAGTGGCAATATAAAAAAGGAAGCCTATGGGCTCCTTGAAAAAGTAGGCATAGACAAGGAAACGGCAAAACGCAAGGTACTAAAGCTCTCTGGCGGTGAGCAGCAGCGTGTGGGCATTGCCAGAGCGATTGCCCACCATCCCGATATTGTAATCGCTGACGAACCCACGGGAAACCTTGACAGCGATACCCAGGATACGATTATGAGCATCTTAACCGATCTTGCCCATAAAGAGAATAAATGCGTAATTGTTGTTACCCACTCCAAAAAGGTGGCAACCTATGCTGATGAACTATGGGGATTAAACGGCGGCAAGCTGTCGTTCCTAAAATAGAGTATTAAGGAAAGGAATCGCGATGAAGAACATAGCTGTTACTTATAAAACACATTACGGTACAACAAAACAATACGCACAGTGGATTGCTGAGGAATTGGGCGCGACTTTACTGGAGCAAAAAGAGGCAAACCATGCTAATTTGCAAGAGTATGATCTTGTGATTCACGGCGGCGGTTTGTATGCTAGCGGCATTCTCGGTATTGATTTGGTGGTGAAGAATCCGGTCAATAACCTTATCGTTTTTACCGTTGGGATGGCGAATCCTGAAACTACAGATTATACCGAAATTATCCATAAGAATATACCAGAGGGGTTGCGTGAAAAAACAAAGATATTCCACTTGCGCGGCGGTATGGACTACGGAAAGCTCAGTGTCCCTCATCGCGCAATGATGGCGATGATGAAGAAGATGACCATAGACAAGAAATCAGAAGCGGAGCTTACCGCGGAGGACATCGCCTTCAGGGACACCTACGGTGGCAATGTAAATTTCACAGACAAGGCAACCATAGCACCGCTTATCCTGTACGTTCGGGGACTATGAAGGGAGAAACATTATGAAATACGTACATACGAACCTAATAGCCAAGGACTGGCGTAAACTGTCCGACTTTTATAAAACTGTTTTCGGCTGTAAGCCAATAGGCCCACAGCGAGATTTGCGCGGTCAGTGGCTTGGCGATATGACCGGCATCAAGGATGCCCATATTGAAGGCGAGCACCTGTTACTTCCGGGCGTCTCGGATAACGGCCCGACCTTGGAAATCTTCTCATATCCCGAAATTATCGATTCGGACAAGGCTGTCAATGCCTGTGGATTCGCCCACATTGCCTTTGAGGTCGATGATATTGAGAACATCATGAACCTTGTAGCGCAGGAGGGTGGATCTGTTTTGGGTCAGGTTGTATCAAATGATTATGGTGATTTTGGCATCGGTACATTCGTTTATGTGAAAGATCCAGAAGGAAATTTGATTGAACTGCAAAGGTGGGAGAGATAATGAAAACAGTAAAAAAGACCATTCGTATATTTCTCAAGACAGTAGGTATTATCGCCTTGGGCCTTTCAGCAGCAATGCTTCTCGTGGCGGCCATTACACAATTTGGTGCATCTATACTAAATCTCATCGGAGTTACTAGTGCGCCGTTCAATATAGGTGCAGCTTCAGTTACTGGTTTTGCCCAGCTTCTGTTTGCGATCTTAATTGACGGAGCATTAGTGGCTCTTGCTGCCATTTGTAGAAAGGGCATTAAATGGCTTATAAGATGGGTATAGCCTGTGTCTACCGATTGACAAAAGCGCAGAAAGCATCATAATAATATTAACTAGCAGTGTTGCGATTGTCAGGAGGATAAAGTGAAAGATAAGCATAAACAGGAAGTGACGGAATTTGATAAAGTAGAGCCGCACACTCGTGACTTTAGTCGTGAGTTAGACGCAAACCACTTGGATTCAGGCGATACATATGGTATAATATATGTATGAATAAAAAAGAGGTATTTACATACGAAAACGAAGTTACGCATGGTAGGGGATATGTCTATTCCTTACAGTACCATATTGTGTGGTGCACCAAGTATCGGAAGAGGATATTCGCCTGCGGATTAGAGGATGTTGTAAGCAGTTATCTGGAAGAGACGGCGCAGAAGTTGGAGCTGGAGATTCTGGCTAAGGAGGTTATGCCAGATTACATCCATCTGTTGGTGAGTTGTAAGCCGCAGCTGCGGCTATCAGATGCTATCAAGGTACTAAAAGGCAATTGTGCCAGATGGTTATTTCTTAACTACCCTCATATCAAGCAGCAGCTGTGGGGCGGTCATCTGTGGAACCCCTCTTACTTTGTGGTGACGGTTAGTGAAAGAAGCCGCGAACAGGTCACACAGTATATTGAAAGTCAAAAGAAACAATAGCACGGAGGTTGTTAGGGGGTACTTATGAAGCATGTATCAACCTATTCGGTAAAAATTAAGGACTATAGACGGGTATTTAAGGATACGGTCACTGCCTATCGCCAGGCAGTGGATTATTTTATTGCCGTCGCCGATAAGGAGTGGTCATATTTTCAAGAAGTTTCATCATCTATGTATCGCTTGCGGCTCATGGAAGAGTTTGCCCACAGAACGGCTAAGCGACCCAGTCCCAAGTATTGTTTTGAAGAAGCTGAGAAGGTTTTCTACAAATTCCCCTCTTATCTACGAAGAGCTGCTATCAATGAAGCCTTGGGTAAGGTTTCCTCCTATCGCAGCAATCTGGACAACTGGGAGCAGTCTGATGTGAACCTTCGAGGGAAGCCACCAGCTTGTCCCCGAGCCGGGTTTATTTATCCTGTCCTCTACCGCGAGAATATGTATAAGCAGTCAGGTGAGAGCAAGGCGGCAATCAAGGTCTTTATAAATGGAACCTGGAATTGGATTATGGTTTCTCTTAACAAGGGAGATGTAGATTATATCAAGCATCACTGTGCAGACAGTAAGGAATGCGCCCCCACTTTGCAGAAGCGGGGGAAGGAGTGGTTTCTGGACTTTCCCTTTGAACGGGAAATAGAACTTAAAAAAGTGGAACCATACGCCCAGCGGATTGTGGCGGTTGACTTAGGGATTAACAATGCCTGCGTCTGCAGCGTGATGACAAGTGACGGCACTGTCATGGGGAGAGAGATCCTGACTCTCTCCAGAGAAAAAGACCGTCTGAATCACTGCATAGGACGAATTAAGAAGGCGCAGCAGCACGGCAATAAACGGACACCGAGACTATGGGCAAGCGCCAAGGGCATCAACCGGCACATCGCTGAGAGGACAGCGGCCTTCATCCTTTCTGTGGCTCGGCAATATGAGTCAGAGGTAATCGTCTTTGAACATTTGGAACTGAACGGCAAGAAGCGAGGCAGTAAGAAGCAAAGGTTGCATTTGTGGAAGGCTAGAGATGTGCAGACTATTGTTACGCATAAGGCGCACGTATATGGCATGCGTATATCACGAGTGAATGCCTGGAATACCTCACGTCTGGCTTTCGACGGAAGCGGTAGGGTAGAGAGAGGGGTGTACGAACAGAATGGAGAAGTGAAATACAACTATTCCATCTGTGTCTTTCCTACCGGTAAGACCTATAACTGCGACCTCAATGCCTCCTATAACATCGGTGCCAGATACTATATTCGTGAAATCTTAAAATCCTTGCCGGAGACGTCAAGGTTGGACATTCAGGCAAAAGTTCCTGAGTGTACCAAGAGAAGCACCTGCACCTTATCCACGCTCATCAGTTTACATACGGCTATGTGTGCATAGCACACAGTAGCTGAGTGTAGACAGTAATGTGGAAAGGCAGTCCGCTCCCCTAAAGGGAGCAGCGACCGTAAGGTCGCTGTAGGAAGCACGTCACTTTAGTGATGTGAGGCTTCACTTACTAATTGAAAGTCATCTCGGTTTGCAAAGACAAGGTCCTGGAAGTGACGAGATGACGCTAAAAGCGTTAAGTTTTATCGATAACCTGGATGAAAGCTCTAAAGTTGCTGATATTGGCTGTGGTACAGGAACACAGACAATCACCCTTGCTAAGAACACACCTGGTGATTTTATCGGCGTAGATATGGTGCAAGATTTTGTAGATATCTTCAACAGCAATATAAAAATGGCAGAATTGACAGATAGAGTTAAGGGCATGGTTGGGGATGCACTTAGTTTGCCATTTACAAAGGATAGCTTCGACCTTATCTGGTCTGAGGGTATGATTGATAGCTTGGGATTTGAGAAAACCCTTAATTTTTGGAACGCTTTCCTTAAAAAGGGCGGCTATGTTGCGGTGACAAGTCCGTCTTGGCTCACCCGAAATCGCCCGGCAGAAATCGCTAAGTTTTGGACCGATGCAGGAAGCGGACTTTATGCGATTGAAGATAATATTGCTTCCATGCAAAAGGTCGGATATAGCTTTGTTTCTGCGTTTACATTGCCTGAAAATTGTTGGCTAGAGGGGTATTTTACTCCGCGAGTGAATGCAGAAAAAATGCTCCTTGAAAAGTATTCTGGTAATCAAGTAGTTGAGGAGTATGTAAAGAGCATGAGGTATGAGGTTGACTTATACAGGAAGAATAAAGCAGATTACGGGTATGTGTTTTATATCGGTAAAAAGATGTAGCTCTTTGGCTAGGGAAGATTATTATATGCATTTTCATAAATTTTAAAGTATCAAAAGGAGAGAGTATGAACTGGGAACCGTGGACGGGATGTTATCCTGCAAGTGCAGGGTGCGATAACTGTTATTTTTATGGTCCAAATGCTAAGCGCTTTGGACAAAACACCATTACCAAAACCGACAAATTCGATTGGCCTATTAGACGAAATAAGAAAGGCGAGTATAACATTAAAGGAGATAAGATTCTGGCAACTTGCTTTGCCACGGATTTTTTCTTACCGGAAGCCGATGAGTGGCGAAGCGAGGTCTGGGCGATGGTAAAGGAACGCCAAGACATTGATTTCTTGATTCTCACCAAACGTATCGACCGCTTTATGATGGGGCTCCCTGAGGACTGGGGTGAGGGGTATGATAATGTGAATATTGGCTGCACCGTAGAAAATCAAGAACTAGCGGATGTGCGCCTTCCTTTATTTTTGTCATATCCTATCAAACGACGTTTTATTGCAGTGTCTCCACTCCTTGAGAGAATTGATTTAACGAACTATTTGCATGGCGTAGATCACGTAACGGTAAGCGGTGAAAATGGGAGAGACACCCGAATCTGCGACTATGAATGGGTGCTAGATATTAAAGAACAGTGTGAGAGGGCTGGTAAGACCTTTTGGTTTAAAAGTACAGGTACGTATTTTAAACGAGGCAACGAAGTAGAAAAGATTAACCCTTTTAAGCAGGGGAGTCTCGCAAAAGAGTTAGATATTAATATTTCAGATGGCAAAAGGTTATTCTAGTAAAGTGGAGGTGCTCTTATGTGGAAGTGTGAAAAGTGTGGGCGAGAATTCAAGAACCAAAACCAAGATCATTATTGTGGCAAAGTAGAAACGATTGATCAATATATATCGGAACAATCAGAGGAAGTACAACCGATTTTGCATAAGGTCAGAGAAACTATCCGCAAGGCAGCACCAGAAGCAACAGAAAAGATTTCCTGGAGTATGCCAACATTTTGGCAACAGGAGAACCTTATACATTTTGCCGCTTTTAAAAAGCACATCGGTATCTATCCAGGGGATTTATCCTTGCTTACATTTGCTGATCGATTAAAAGAATATAAGCATTCGAAAGGGGCGATTCAGCTTCCGCTTGATAAGCCTATTGATTATAAATTGATCGAGGATATTACCAAATGGAGGGTTAAGACTGTGGAAGAAGCTCATAAATTAAATGATAAAATCTATGAATATGAAGGCGAAATTATGGCTGCAGATAAGGGCGGGGCATATGTGGCTTTCCCCTTCGATGTGCGCCAGGAATTTGGAAAAGGCCGAGTAAAAGTTCATGCCACCTTTGACGGCGAACCTTATGATGGCAGTGTGGTAAATATGGGGATTAAAAACCCTGATGGTTCCATCTGTTATATCATAGGGATTCGTAAGGATATAAGAGGGAAAATCGGTAAACAAGTAGGCGATATGGTCAAGGTGACTATTAAGGAAAGAGAGTAATTATACCCGATAAGGTGTAGAAAATGACTTGATTTGAAATATGCACCTTATCGGGTATAATTATGCCGAAAATAATTGACAAAGTACCCGAAAGGGTATAAAATATTAAGCATGAATACAATAGGGAAATACGTTAAAGAAAAAAGAAAAAGTGTTGGTTTAACTCAAGAGGAATTTGCCTTACGGGCAGGATTAGGACTACGTTTTGTGCGGGAGCTAGAGCAGGGCAAGGAGACCGTTCGATTGGATAAGGTGAATCAAGCATTGGCGATGTTTGGGATGGAGGCCGTTCCTGGCAAACTTACAAGGGAGGGAGTAAATGAGGAATGAGTACCGTAAGGGCTTGGTTTATGTGCAGAATAAGTATGCAGGCATAATCCAAGAGACGGAAGAGGGCTATCTGTATACTTATGATGAGGATTGATCGAAAAATCACAAAAAGAGAGACCCGCATATATGCAATGGAAGATTTTTGTCAGCTGTCAGGCCGTTTGACTCAGGATAAATACCGTGGTTCCTATGAAGGCTGTGGTCGAATAATTAAGAAATATTCCGCGTTTCCAGGCTTGGATTTATCCGAGCTATTTATTCGAGTTGTTCATTCTTTTATAATTGGAAACTCAGATATGCATTTAAAGAATTTTTCGCTGATTGAAACAAACCCCGCGACGAGGGAATACACGCTTTCAAGAGCGTATGATATTTTACCAGTAAATGTTATTATGCCTGAAGATGAGGAAGAGTTAGCGTTAACTTTAAATGGCAAAAAACGTAATATTCGAAAAAAAGATTTTCTTTTATTTGCAAAGAGCTGTAATCTAACAGAACATGCAGCGGAAAAAATCTTGAGTCGATTAACCTCGCTAAGGGAGACGTATGTGAAACAATGCGAGGAGTCTTATTTACCACAGGACTTGGTCAAAGCAATGAAGGATATAATAAATAAACGCATGAATAACCAACTCCCAATGCCTATGCTTGGAAGTGGTATCTTGTGCACCGAAGTGCAAACAAGGATGTAAGTCTTCGACTTACTTTACTAGCCGTAACACTTTCGTCTTTCGAACCTGTATCGTACAGGCTGTTCGTGCCGAGACGGCGGTCTCATGCCACCACTATCCGTTTGACCGGAATACTTTTTAAGGAACGGTATGTTTTATCGTCTTTACTTGACGACACATATTGTTTTACTTGTAAGATGTTTGACTTACAAAACCTCATACAATATTCGGTTTTCAATGTTCCGTTCTTATTTATATTGTATCATATTTACCAAGATTACGCAAACAAATGTTCGGTTAAAAACAAATGTCTTAACGATGGAAATGTGAGGAAAATGTGAGCATTCACCCACGCCCATGCACGTTTTATGGACGTGGTACTCTGCTTAACTTTATAGAAACTTTAAGTTGAAGAATCTTTACTTTGCCGATATTCCCCAGGTCGCATCTGATAAAACTTTTTGAATTTACGACAAAAATAGCTAGAGTCTTGAAAGCCGGTGTTCTGAGCAATTACAGAAACCGGCTGTTTTGTTGTTCGCAGTAAGATAGCAGCCATACTTAAGCGGTATTGAATTAGATATTCTACTGGGGAAACGTGTATGCCCTTTTTGAATAACTGCAAAGCGCTACTTTTGCTGATAGTAGCAGCGCTGGCAATATCAGCCAGCGACAATTCCTCCTGGTAGTGATCGTGGATAAATTGAATCATGGTTTGAATCTTGTACTGTCTTGATGCGCTGTCTTTCTCACTGGCAATAGGAGTCGGTATTTTTGCGTGTTTCAATAAAACATCCCACAACTGTAAAAGCTGCTTGAGAATGTAGAACTCAGATATTTCCGAGCCGTCCAGATACCTATAGAGAGGGTAGAGAATCTGGAGAATTTGTTCTTGCCATGGAACTTCAGGAGTAAATACTTGATAAGTGAGGGAAGACTCGATAAACGGACGGATGTACTTTTCGTATATGCGAGTTTCTTCAGGGGCGAGAAGGCTAGGATAGAAAACAATATTGGGCATAATGGCCCCGTCTCTCGTTTCAAAACGGTGCATAACGCCACTATTAATAAGCAGACTATTCCCTTCTTCGAGAATGACTTCCTCTGTGCCAATAAGGCAGATAACCGAACCACTAGTAGCAGTTACGATTTCAAATTCGTAGTGCCAGTGCCAGTCAATATAATGAAAATCATATTTCCAGATATCATCTACATAATAAGCGAAATGAAAGTCATCACTTCCATGCTGTACAGTTTCTCTTAGCGTGTCATCGGTATCGATTCGGTAAAATTGCATTTCTATACCTCGATTCTTTCTTGTTTGTTATATAGTACAATAAAACTCTGATATAGTCCAATGAAATAGCAGTAGAAATATGATATTGTGCTATAAAAGGTAGTCTTAGACGAAGGTTGGGAGGGAATTCTTATGGAAGGTAAACTGTCTTTTGTTAAAATGGAAGATGGCTATACGGTAGCTGTATTTGCGGTTAGATGCAAAACGGATGTAGATGAACTAACCTTAGACATGATGGAAACAGGTCTAGATGTGTTATATGAGCCGAAAAATAAAGACGGCAGATATGAAAGCTACCTTATTGGTAATAATATGGGTTTTAATATAGTGACTCATGAATATAAAAGAGAGCGAGGATAAAAGAATGGAATTTTTAAAAAGTAACCCAGAATGGACACGGGCGCCAAAGCAATATCAAATCGACGAAGATAAGGTTGTGATTACGACAGAAAAAGGGACCGATTTATGGGCTCGTACGTATTACGGATTTCAAAATGATAACGCGCCGGTTTTGCAAATTAGTACGAAGGAAAAGTATTTTTCTTTTATTGTGAAGACCGAGTTTGAAAGTACCTGCCGCTTTGACCAGTGCGGGGTAGTTATGTACCTAGATAGCGATAACTGGTTTAAAGCTTCTATCGAATATGAAGATGACGAATTCCAGCGTCTTGGTAGCGTGGTGACCAATCATGGGTATTCTGATTGGGCGACGACAGATATTTCTAGCGATGTAAAAGAGATGTGGTATCGGTTTTCCAGAAGAGAAAGTGATTATTGTATTGAATCTAGTCCGGACGGCGTAGATTTTAGACAGATGCGAATTTTTCACATGTTTGAAGGTGGGGATGCGATTAAATTTGGAATTTATGCGTGTAGTCCGACGGTGGGTTCTTACAAAGCAACCTTTACCGAGTTGGAAATAGGAGAGTGTGAGTGGAAGACAGATGCCGAGTGGCGGGAGGAAGAAGATGGAATTTAAGTGGTTAAACGAAAGCGAAATAGCGATAAAAGAAGAGCGTATAGAAATAATGGCACCAGGGCAAACAGACTTCTTTTGTGGTAATATCGATGAATGTGAGGAAGGTTTTTTGCCGGAAACCTTAAGTAATGCCCCATATTATTACACAGAGATTGAGAGTGACTTTGTGCTTAAGGTTAAGGTGTCTCATGACTTTAAGGATATTTATGACTCGGCTTCGGTCATGGTAATGAAGGATTTGACTTGTTGGGCAAAGGTGTGCTTTGAACTTACTGATTTCGGGACGCACGCGGCTGTAAGCGTAGTTACAAATGGGAATTCGGATGATGCCAATGGCTGTAACATCGAGGGCAATTCAGCGTGGCTACAAGTGTGCCGGGTAAACAATGATTTTGCCTTTCACTATTCTTTAGATGGTGAAAATTACTATATGACTAGGTATTTCCATCTACCAGTCGATTCGGTGGTAAAAGTAGGCTTATTGGCTCAGGCGCCAACGGGTGATGGCGGTATCAGAGTATATGAGAATTTAAGCATTGAGCGAAAGACCGTCAAGAATATTAGAATGGGAAGATAAAGAAGATGAATAACAAATACAACAAAACTATCGTCGCTTGCTTTATCGGCTACATCGTCCAAGCGATCGTTAATAACTTTGCGCCCCTACTTTTTCTGACGTTTGGTAGAACGTATCAGATTTCTTTTTCCCAGCTAACGATGTTAGTGACGATTAATTTTGGCGTGCAACTTCTAGTGGATATACTATCTATCAAATTTATTGACCGCCTCGGTTACCGAATTTCCATGGTGCTGGCTCACCTTTTTGCTGCGGGCGGACTGATCTCCTTAACCTTTCTACCGGAGATAATGAGCAATTCTTATGTAGGCGTTCTAACCGCTGTTATTATCTATGCCATTGGAGGCGGTCTCCTAGAGGTGTTAGTAAGTCCGGTGGTAGAAGCGTGTCCTTCAGATAATAAGGAAAAGGCCATGAGTATGCTCCACTCTTTTTACTGCTGGGGGCACGTCGGTGTGGTAGCACTGTCTACTTTGTTCTTCCAATTAGTGGGAATTGGCAACTGGAAAGTACTAGCCATTATCTGGGCGCTTATTCCCCTTGGCAACGCAGTAGCTTTTATGAAAGTTCCCATCGCACCTTTGCTTCCAGAGGGTGAGTCAGGCTTGCGGATCAAGGATCTATTCAGAATGAAGCTTTTCTGGGTACTGCTTATCATGATGATCTGTGCCGGTGCCAGTGAACAAGCAGTGAGCCAGTGGGCTTCCGTTTTTGTCGAAAGAGGCCTTGGCATTACCAAGTCCCTAGGCGATTTGGCAGGGCCAATGATGTTTGCGATTATGATGGGACTATCTAGGCTTTTTTACGGGAAGTACGGCGACCGGATTAATTTAGACCGCTTTATGATTTACAGCAGTCTCCTGTGTATTGCCTCTTATCTGGGGATTTCGCTACTACCGATACCTCAGCTTAGCTTGATCGCCTGTGCAGTTTGCGGATTATCGGTAGGAATTATGTGGCCAGGAACCTTTAGTAAAGCCGCATCCGCTATGCGAAACGGCGGGACAGCAATGTTCGCTTTACTGGCCCTTGGCGGTGATATCGGCTGTGCCGGCGGCCCGACTTTAGTGGGTCTCATATCCAGTAGATATCATGATAATCTTAAGGTGGGAATCTTGGTAGCCATTATCTTTCCGGCCCTTCTTCTTATTGGTGTTTTACTTTGTAAACGCCGGGAAGAGCGAAAAAGAGTATGTAGAGTTTGTGAAAACTCTTGAGAAATTGCGCACAATCCGTATAATAACTAAATAATGAAGGTAAGACGAAGGGCAAAAGGTAGCGGTTTTGCCCTTCTTTATATACAAACAGATATCTAACCCAGTTAGATAATGGAAAGAGTAGGTTTCATGTTTGGCATTGTAGTAGGTAACAAAAATGAATTAACAACAGAAGAGCTAGCTAGATATCGCAGTGTGTACTGCGGGTTATGTCAGAGTCTTAAGAGCAGGTACGGTCAGATAGAACGTCTAACCCTTAATTACGATATGACCTTTCTGGCCCTATTGCTAGAAGGGCTTTATGAGGAAGATGAGCGAGAAAAGGAGATCAGATGTCTCGCCCATCCCACTAAGAAGCAAGTGGTGATTGCTAATGAATTTATAGATTATGCTGCAGATATGACAATTCTTTTGGCTTATTATAAGGCCGAAGACGACATTGCCGATGAAGGGAAGGTTGCGGCCAAGGTACTAAAAAAACTACTGCATAAAGACTTTTTAGCAGTTGCGAGGATTTATCCAAGGCAGGCCGAATGTGTCAAGACGAGTCTTGAAGAGCTAAGTAAGATTGAGAAATCCCCCACTGGTACTCCTGATGAGGCCGTCAATTTATCAGGGCGAATGCTTTCAGAAGTCTTTGTCTATAAAGAAGATTTTTGGGCGGATACTTTACGAGATATCGGTTATGAGCTAGGACGCTTTATCTATCTTGCGGATGCCGCTCTCGATTATGAAAAAGACAAAAAAGAAAAGAGTTATAATCCCCTTTTTCTAATGGATAAAAAGCCAGAGGAGATTCGCGATATTATGGAGCAGGCAATCGGTAGCGTTAGCTTTTTATACGACAGGCTCCCGATAATAAAAGACACCGGTATTATGGAAAATATAATCTATAGCGGGGTGTGGCAGCAGTACAATATTAAGGTTAAGGAAGAGAAGAATCAAGATGGTAAATGATCCCTATAGTGTATTAGGTATCCAGCGCGGTGCCAGCAAGGAAGAGATAAAGAAAGCATATCGAAAAAAAGCCAAGGAATATCATCCGGATTTACATCCGAATGATCCTACGGCAGCGGACAAAATGAATGAAGTCAATGAAGCCTATGATATGTTAAGTAATCCCGAAAAGTACGAAAGAAGGCAGCAGGAAAGTAGTGGTTATGGCGGTGGCAATCCCTATGGTAGGAACCCTTATGGTCAGAATCCTTACGGCCAAGATCCTTTTGGACAGAGCACGACAGGAGAAGGCGGTTTCTACGGTTTTGACTTTGAAGATTTATTTGGCTTTGGTGGACGTCGTCAAGAGATGCCAAAGCCCAGTAGACAAGCTAGTGATTCTGAGGCAATTAGGAAGGTGGTTGATCTTATTTGGTCTGGTCGCTATGATTTGGCGATGCAGTATCTTAATACGATAGCCAGTACCCAGCGAAATGGTCGCTGGTATTTCTTATCTGCTCTTACAAACCACGGACTTGGCAACCGGATTAACGCCCTTTCCCAGATCCAGATGGCCTTACAGTTAGAGCCTGGGAACCGGGAATATATGCAAGCTTACAACATTCTCAAACAGACGGGAAATGCCTATCAGAGCTCAAGTAGGAGCTATGGCAGCGCCGCTAGTGGCATGCAGACGTATTGCACGAGTCTATGTGCGCTTCAGTTCTTGTGTATGTTTTGTAGATGTTGATAAAAGACAGAAAGGATTCGGTGATTATGGGAAAAGTAATCGGTATAGATTTGGGGACAACCAACAGTTGTGTGGCAATTATTGAACATGGTGAGTGCGTAATTGTTCCGAGTAGCACCGGGGCGAGGACAACGCCGAGTATTGTGGCCTTTTCAAAAAACGGCGAGCGCATTGTGGGCGAGGTGGCCAAGCGGCAGTTAGCGGTCAACTCGGACAGAACGATTAGCTCGGTCAAAAGATATATGGGAAGCGAATGGTCGATTAAAATAGACGGCAAAGAGTACAAGCCCCAGACGATTAGCGCCATGGTCCTGATGCAGCTTAAGAAGGATGCAGAAGGCTTTTCAGGAGAGACGATAACGGATGCGGTCATTACTGTACCAGCGTATTTTAACGATGTCCAGAGACAGGCCACGAAAGATGCGGGGAAAATAGCCGGTCTTAATGTCTTAAGAATTATTAACGAGCCTACAAGTGCGGCCTTATCTTATGGCTTAAATCACGAAGAGTCCCAAAAGGTCATGGTTTTAGACTTAGGCGGGGGGACTTTTGATGTCTCGGTAATTGAGATTGACGATGGCGTGATCGAAGTCTTAGCAACAGCCGGTGATAACCATTTAGGCGGTGATGACTTTGACCAAAGAATTACGGATTGGTTAATCGAAGAGTTTAAAGCCACAAATAATGTGGATTTGCGAAAAGATCCGATGGCCTATCACCGGGTAAAAGAGGCGGCAGAGAACGCGAAAAAAGAACTTTCAACGGCTGAGAGAACGAATATCAATCTATCCTATATCGCCCAAACAAAAAGTGGACCAGTACATATGGATATTGTTCTTACCCGTGCTAAATTTCAGCAGCTAGTCAGTGACTTGGTGGATAAATTAGTAGGGCCAGTACGTAGCGCTTTGTCAGATTCGGATATATCCCCAGCGGAGCTGGGAAAGGTGCTATTAGTAGGCGGTTCCACGAGAATGCCAGTGGTGCAAGATAAGGTTCGGGAATTAACGGGAAAAGAACCTTCAAAAAACATCAATCCTGATGAGTGTGTGGCGATGGGGGCGGCGATTCTTGGTAATACGCTCCAAGGAAACGCAATCGTGACTGCTGGTGGCGGGAGCGGCCTATTACTGCTTGATGTAACCCCGATGAGCCTTTCTATCGAAACGGTAGGCGGAGTTGCTACTCGGTTGATTGAAAGAAACACCACGCTACCAACAAAGTATTCTCGGGTATTCTCAACAGCAGCTCCCTATCAGAGCAACGTGGAGATCAAGGTTCTTCAAGGGGAGCGACCGCTAGCGAAAGACAATAAGAAAATCGGCAATTTCCGTCTGAAAGGAATTCGCCGAGCAATGGCTGGCGTGCCTCAGATAGAGGTAACCTTTGACATGGATGCCAACGGCATTCTCAAGGTATCAGCTAGAGACCTTGATACGGGAAAAGAGCAGTCGATTACTATTACGGCAGATGATAGAATGTCAGATGGAGAAATCGAACAAGCGATGCGCGATGCCAGAGAATATGCCGGTCAAGACTCTTTAAGAAGAGAAGCGCTAGAGCTTTCTAACGATGCCAATCGATTGTTAGCAAGAGTGCAAGTTTCGCTAAAGAATGCGGGCAAACAATTACCAAAGCCAGAAAAGAAACAAATCAAAATCGATGTGGCAAATCTACAGAAGTATGTAACCAAATTGCGAGTAGATAAAGTCACTCAGTCCGAAATCGATAACTTAAGACAGGCAAAAACAGTACTGGAAGCATCAAGTATGAATATGCTGAGCCAGTGGTAAGGAGGAGCTTATGGGAAAAATACGCGAAACGATGAATCGTTTTCTTCAGGGAAGATACGGCTATGATGAGTTAGGAAAATTACTCCTAATTGTCGGAGTTGTCTTTTATTTTCTAGGAACGATTTTTAGAAGCAGTACCATTTCTCTTTTGGGTAGCTTAGTGATGTTTTATGAGCTTTTCCGCTTGCTTTCTAAGAAACACTGGGATAGAGGAGAAGAGAATCGTAAATATTTAAAATATAAAAAGCTCTGGAAGCTACGCTTTGAGGAGCGCAGTACCTCACGGATTTTCCTCTGTAAAAGCTGTGGCAAATTTATCCGTGTTCCCAAAGGAAAAGGCAAGATTCAGATTACCTGTCCGACCTGTGGGCATAGCAGTGTGCATAGAACTTGATATAGTGAGAGGATTATTAACAGCCCGCAGAAAATCTGCGGGCTATTATTATCTAAGAAAGAATTCTCTTTAGATCCTCTTCCGGCGTAGAAATTGGCGTTAACGCGTAATTATCTACTAAGTAGTGTAGGACATTTGGTGAGACAAATGCTGGTAAGGTTGGACCAAGCAGAATGTTACGAATACCTAGGTGAAGAAGGGTAAGTAAGATACAAACTGCTTTTTGCTCATACCAAGAGAGCACTAGGGTTAGTGGCAGGTCGTTAACCCCGCAATCAAAAGCTTCCGCGAGAGCAACAGCAACCTTAATGGCGGAATAGGCGTCATTGCACTGTCCCATATCCATAATCCGTGGTAAGCCACCAATTTCTCCAAGGTCAAGATCGTTAAAGCGATATTTACCACAAGCTAGGGTTAAGATAATAGAATCATCTGGAGTCTGCTTTACAAAGTCGGTATAGTAGTTACGACCTGGCTTGGCACCGTCGCAGCCACCTACTAAGAAGAAGTGCTTGATATCGCCAGACTTTACCGCTTCCACAACCTTATCCGCCACAGACAGGACGGTTCCGTGAGCAAAGCCAGTGGTTACCGTTTTGCCGCCGTTAATACCAGTGAATTCCGTGTCCTCTGGATAACCGCCTAGGGCTAGGGCTTTTTCGATTACTGGGGTAAAGTCCTTATTGTCATCAATGTGTACCATCTCTGGATAAGAGACGACAGCGGTAGTAAAGACACGGTCGCGATAGCTGTCTTTTACCGGCATCAAGCAGTTTGTAGTAAAGAGAACCGGAGCAGGAATATCAATGAATTCCTTTTGCTGATTCTGCCAAGCGGTTCCAAAGTTACCCTTTAAATGAGGATATTTTTTTAACTCTGGATAGCCGTGGGCGGGTAGCATCTCGCCGTGGGTATAAATATTGATACCTTTTCCTTCCGTTTGCTCTAGGAGCTGCTTAAGATCGTGAAGGTCGTGACCACTTATGACAATAAAGGGACCCTTCTCCACGGTTAACGGCACTGTTACAGGGGTTGGCGTACCGTAAGTCGCAGTGTTCGCTTGATCGAGAAGAGCCATGCATTTAAGATTCACTTCACCGGTCTCTAAGACCAGTGGAAGAAGCTCATCCATGCCATAAGAGTCCTCGCCGATAGCGTTCATTGCTTTATAAAAGAAGCTATTTACATCCTTATCTGTATACCCAAGCACGTAAGCGTGATAAGCATAGGCAGCCATTCCCCGAATACCAAAGAGGATTAGTGACTTAAGAGAACGAATATCCTCATCGGCAGTCCAGATGGTGTTCATATCCACTTTTTCGTCCTGGTGTAACTCAGCAATTTGTTGTCTTAAGGTTTCATCGTTAAAGTTTACATTGGTGATGGTGGTAAAGAGTCCTTCCATCATTAATCGGTCAGTTGTCTCGGTAGGTGCGGTCTTACTTACAAAACGCGCGAGTCCAATTAGGGAACCAGTCAGTTCATCCTGTAGGTTAGCGGTGGTATCTTGCTTGCCGCAGACACCAGCTTTGCCGGTACAACCTTTACCGCCGGCAGTTTGTTCACATTGGAAACAAAACATGTTACTCATACTTACTTCCTCCATTTTTCTTAGTCTAAGATTTCGCCTTCTGTAGAGATTGTGACAATTTGCCAGGGAATCATCTTATCGCTGTCCTTTAAAGCTTTGATGGCCGCATTTGCCATGCCGCCACAGCAAGGCACTTCCATACGGACAACGGTTACGGATTTTATGTCATTCTCTCTCAAGATAGCGGTCAATTTTTCTGAATAGTCCCCTTCATCTAACTTCGGACACCCGATTAAAGTAATGTGATTTTTTATAAAACGCTCGTGGAAGTTTCCATACGCATACGCAGTACAATCAGCAGCGATTAAAAGCTTGGCCCCGTCAAAATAGGGTGCATTTATTGGTGCCAGTTTGATTTGCACGGGCCACTGTCTTAGCTGACTGTTTAAATCCCTAGTTGGTGAGGACGCGCAAGGCGCCTCTACCCGGCTAAGGGTTTTCGCGCTACTGCCTGGGCAAGCACAAGGTGAATTTTGCTTGGCCTTCTCCATATTGGCTTTTACCGCCGCCTCATCATAAGCTGCGGCTTCTCTTTCTTCAAAAGAAATAGCATTTGTAGGGCAGACAGGCAGGCAATCACCTAAGCCATCACAGTAATCATCCCGTAATAGTTTGGCCTTGCCGTCTATCATACCAATGGCATTTTCGTGACAAGCCTCGGCACAGAGTCCACAGCCATTGCATTTTTCTTCGTCTATCTTTATGATTTTTCGTTTCATTAGTTTCGCCTCCTTGACTTTCTGAAATTATCATAATACAATCAAAACAACAAGTCGGTTGCAAAAACAACGGAGAAGAAATATGAATGAAAAAATTGAGATCGTAAGGCGATGTCCTTTATTTGCCGGAATTGAGGAAAAGGATATGCAGGCACTGATGGCCTGCTTACAAGCGAAAGAAATGAACGTAAAAAAAGGCGAGACTATTTTTTCGGTAGGAGAGAGGCCAGATTATATCGGAATTGTGCTACAAGGAAAGGCCCATGTGATTCAGGAGGATTATTGGGGGAATCGGACGATTCTTACGGATGTACAAGCTGGAGATTTGTTTGGCGAGGCCTTTTCCCTAGCGGAGGCAACCGAACTTCCGGTGTCGGTTATAGCGGGTGAAGATAGCACGGTTTTATTGGTAGACTCTAGAAGAATATTGACCTCTTGTTCTTCTGCTTGCAATTTCCACACTCGTTTGATTCGGAACTTAATGAAGATAATTGCCAATAAGAACATTATGCTGACGCGTAAAATGGAGCACATCACTAAGAGAACGACGAGAGAGAAGGTATTGTCTTATTTGTCAGCTTGCGCTCTAATACACGGAAGCAACACCTTTACCATAGCTTTTAACCGTCAGGAATTTGCCGATTATCTTTCGGTGGAACGCAGTGCCTTATCGAATACCTTATGTAAAATGCGAGATGAGGGGATTATTCAGTTTACCAAGAATAAATTCACGATAAATTAGTAGGTTGTTTTTCCAACCGACTTTTGTCTGTGAGTTCCATAGAATAAAACCTAGATAAAAAAAGTAGGAGGAATGAAAAAGTGAAAAGTAAAAAAATAGCAGTCGTACACCAAGACTGCGTGGCTTGTGGAAATTGTGCGAAATATTGCCCACGAAGAGCGATCACAATTGATAGAGGAATTTGTGCAGTAGTGGATGAGAGCTTATGTGTAGGATGTGGAAAGTGCGAGCAGGCCTGTCCAGCGGGAACGATAGAGATGGTAGCAAGGGAGGTCGTGTATGGTTAAGAAGAGATGGTATGACTACTTATGGATTGCCTCGGTGCTATATTTGAGTCTGGGATTTTTCAATATTTTATTTGCATGGCTTGGACTAATTTGTTTTATTACACCGCTGATGATTTCTCTTTTGGGTAGAGGCAAGGCCTACTGTAATAAATTTTGTGGTAGAGGGCAGCTGTTTGAACTTTTAGGTGGAAACTTGGGCTTATCGAGAAAGAAGACACCACCTCGCTTTTTACGTTCAAAATGGTTTCGTTATGGGTTTCTACTTTTCTTTTTAACGATGTTTGGCATGATGCTCTATGCAACATACCTTGTCTTTAGCGGGACGACTGGCTTACAGGAAAAGGTAACACTGCTATGGACCTTTAAACTGCCTTGGCACTGGACGAATACCGCTTTTGCACCACCTGGGGTTGCTCAGTTTGCTTTCGGCTTTTATAGTGTGATGCTTACTTCTACCGTTCTTGGTCTGGTCACAATGATTCTCTTTAAGCCGCGGTCTTGGTGTGTGTATTGTCCAATGGGAACGATGACCCAGATGATATGTAAAGTAAAAACGGAAGCATAATGTTTTGTAAGAACGCCCCGTTCACGTGTATGTGTGAACGAGGCGTTTTAAACTTGTTAGGAATTTGTACCGGAGATGGATAAAAGCTCTGGTTTCATAACCTTTACTTTACCAGATTCTAACAGGTCGATAAAAAGCGGGACTAGATTAGGATCAAATTGTTTTCCAGCCTCTGCTTCGAGAATTTCTATAGCTTTCTCCTGAGGCATGGATTGCTTGTAGGAACGCTTAGAGATCATGGCATCAAAGCTATCGGCGATACAGAGTATCCTAGCAGAGAGAGGGATGTCTTCACCACCAATGCGTCTTGGATAACCGGTACCATCGTACTTCTCATGGTGACCGATGACAGCGGGAATTACGTAGTCTAAAGACGGGAGATGACGAATGATGCCGATGGAATTCTCCACGTGGTTTTTCATAATCTCGTATTCATCTGCTGTTAGTTTTCCTGGTTTGTTAAGAATATTCTCAGGAATTCCGATTTTACCGATATCATGAAGGAGCCCGGCCTCGCGGATAATCTCGATATGGTCATTATCCAGATGTAGCCCTTTGGCTAAAGCAGTAGCGTAGTAAGCGACATTTTTGGAATGACCGAAGGTATAGTGGTCTTTCGTATCGATGGCCGCTGTTAAGGCATAAATTGTCGGGGCATATTCACTGTACGCGTCACTGTTATATAAGTTACTCTTTTCTTTCGTATCGGTTTTGGCATTTTCATCGCTTAACGAATAGATTTTGATGGTGTTTTTACCGGCGCGTTTGGCATTATATAAGGATAACTCGGCATTGTGTAGGAGCTCTTGAGCGCTTGAAGCGGTGTAAGGAATACCACAAATACCGGCACTTAAGGTTAACATTTTTAAGCGATGATTTTCGGCAGTGACGTTAATGCTTTTTACCTGCTGGCAGATTTTTTCTACGGTCATTTTGGCCCGATATATATCGTATTCAGGCATAATCAGGGAGAACACTTTTCCTTTATATCTAGCGGCAAAGCCTTCTGTACCAAGTGTGGATTCAATAATCTGAGCAATCTTTTTAAGAGCAATATCTCCTTCTTTCGCACCGTATAGTTGGTTGTAGAGGGTGAAGTCATCAATGCTCAAGATTGCTAGAGCAAGTGACTTGTTTTTGTTTTCCTCAACCAAAGTGTCTAAGGTTTCAAAGAAGCACTTACGATTAAAGAGACCCGTTAGCTCATCGCGTCTTGCCTCTTCAAAAACTTTTTCATAGAGCTTAGAATTTTTTACAGCAATGGAGCTTACGGAGCCGATGGAGACTAGAAAATCAATATCTTCCTGAGAGTACTCCCTCTTATCTTTGCCGGAGAGGAGTACGATACCAACTAAATCGTCTTCCGCTTTTAAGGGGAGAAGATATTCAATACCCCAGTCATTAAACAGCTTCTTTTCCGTATCCCACATGGACTTATAGTTTTGTGTTCTTTTAAACTGCCGATAACTAATACAACCATCGTTTTTCTCTAGAAACGAAAGGATGGGATGGGTGTTTGTAAGAGAAAAGGAACTATAGCCAATAGGGGGAGCACTATGCTGCATCGTGTAATTTCCGTCATTATCGATTACACAGATAAAGACGTTTGTTGATTTTATCGATTGTTGAATAACACTAGCTAGTTGCTCCAGTATTTCTTGTACGTTTAAGGTCTTAGAGACGCTGTGGGTAAACGTTTTTAAGTTCTCGGATTTCCGCTGTTCTCCTCGGACGAAAATCGCGTTTAGAAAACGTTTTACTAAGTGGTAAATAACTACCGAACCGATTAAAATGGCAAGGGCAAAGGTCATCGTTATCTTGATACTAAAGCTTGAGCCATCACCTTGTACAAAGAAGTTAAGACTTTTAACGGTAAAATAGGTGATAAAGAGGACGATGACTCCGGTAATAGCATAGCAGGAGGTTCGTGAGGCCAAAAGTTGTAACCTAAAAAGCTTTCTCTTGGACAGTGCGTATATCATGCACAGGGCGTTAAGGAATCCCGAGACAAGGTCGGTGGGGAAACCTCGGAAAAAGGGCAGCAAAAGAAAGAGATGACCTAAGAATAAAATCATCATTCCTAGGACAATAGGGACTAATTGCTTACGTGAATGCTGGTCTTCTTTGGCAGTTATAAAAATAATATAGAGCATTTGCAGAATTAACATCAAGAAGATAACAAAGGCGATAGCCACCTTCCAGTCAAAATCATAGGCAAAGCGAACTAGAGAATCGGAGATTCTCTCAACATTAGGTGGCGGGATAATTTTCTCTGTCACCACATTGAAGGCATAAAGACCACCGAGAACAATAAGCCATAAAATATTGCTGCTTTGTTTCCTTTGGTTAACGTACTCCTGGATAAAAAGCAGGAATGCATAGGGCAGGATAAAGAGTCCTAAAATGGAGACGTGAAACCAAAAATCAACGGAAGGAAATAGTTGAAGCCGCATACAATAGGAGCCGCCGGTCCAAAGGAGCATGGCTAGCAAGATGCCAAGGAATGAGCGGACGATCCTATTCCCATGAGCAGGTATAAAAGTCATTAATAAACAAGTGTAGCAAAAAACACAGAGTATCGAAACCCATTCGTAGTTACTCATCAAAACCTCCTATCTTCGCGAATACCGGAGACCACGCGAAGGAAGTGATTCATCTCCGATAAAGGAGGATTTACCCGTCGACTAAAGGGGGCATCCTCGCTTTCAAATTGATTAAAAGTTCCATGCTTTACAAGCGTAATTTTCATGGGATCCATGCCTAGAATGATTTTTAAATCCTTATAGTCGTGATCCAAATAGCGAAAGTAGATGCTCAAGTGTTCTTTGATGATCTGTTGACTCATAGCCGTAGTAATCATCGAATCCTTATGCATTTCTACAAAAATATGAAGAAGTGGCCTTTTTTCGTCAAGGTATTCTTTTCTGGCTACCCAGTCTTGAATATTGAGCCCCGACAAATCCATAGCAGTAGCAATGGTCTTTTCTGTGATTCGGGTAAAGCCAGCAATATCAATTATCGTGGGAATCCGATCAACATACTGAAATCTGGGGATTCGTGTCTCATCTTCTTTGTTAGTCTTGCCCACACAGCGATACATATCACCAACTCGGTACCTTGCAAAGGCGCCACCTTTTAGTACCGTTAGGACAATCTCGTATTTCTCACCGGGGGCAACTTCATCCATCAATAGAGTTTGCGGTTGATAAGTCGCATCTGCCAAACTTTTTTCCATTTCTTCTTCAGGGATGAACTCGTAAAAGCAGGCGTCGGGGAAAAAGTACATCCCTGAGCGAGTCCAGGTCTCCGTGCCGATTACCGTAGGTTCCGTGCCGGCAAAAAGCTCCATAGGGCGAATGCCCCATAATTCTTCTAAATCGTCTTTGTAGTACTGGTTATCCGTACCGGCACACATAAAGCCCTTTAGGCGAAAAAGGTCCTTAGGTGCCATCGTCGTCCCGTCTCTTTTACATTCATTTTGGGTCTTGACGTATTTAATCAGTCTATCTAGCGATACGCCAGTAAGGGTTTGCTTTAGAGAGCCCCCCTTTTTACCACCACTACTCAGTGAAGAAAAGCTTTTACTGACGTAATAGGTAACGCTTCCTAGACCGAAGAAAAATTCAATCCCCTGCTTTAGTCCCATTTTAAAGCCTTTCTTGTTGCGCTCGCTAAAAGAAAGATGTTGCGCTTCTTCTACAGGCGGGAGAAACTGGATGTCGATTTCCTCCTTTAAGAGGACGGGAAGCAAGCCCGTCGCGTAAGGGAGAGGTGCTAGAGCATATAAAATGTGATCCTTAGCGGATACATCAAAATCCCCTTTCTTCTCGCTTGTAGCCAGAAGAAAGCAGGCCATCATATTCTTTTTATAAGTCGCTAACATGCTTTTAGTATAGGGCGCGACTTTAATAGGATTTAGGCCACCTTCCCAGGTGGTTTGAATCCAAAGTACGGGATCTGCGGGAAGCATATCCTTATTCTTCTGCAAGAGAATATCACTATAATCTCGGTAAGTCGTAATCGGGATTGTCTTTCGGAAATCCTCGATAGTGTCAATCTTTCTCTCTTTTAAGAATTTTTGACCGAGCTTGCTAGCTGACCATAGACCAATTTGCTCTAAAAGAAGCCGCTTTTGAATGGTCATATACTCATCCATTGTTAAATCCAAAAAGCCACAGTACTCATCCCAAATTTCTTGCTTACTGCTTTCGTTAAGTTTTTCTTGAAACCTCATTTGTCATCTCCCTTCTATGCTCTCCTTGTAGTTGTCTTGAAACATTCTCTAATGCTCGCTGGGGTTGGCATTAGGAACGGGGTTTCCTTTTTATACACTTGGTAGTCTTTAAACTGCTTGGGGAAGACATAGGCATCCTGTAAGCAGATATAAATAAAATTACAGAAACTTAAAAAAAGGCCAAAAAATAAAAAATTCATCGACTTCAATGTGAAGCCTAAAAATAGGTAAAAGAAAAAGAACCAGAGAAAGCCTGGATGGCGGCAGAGCGCGTAGACACCGTAATTGCATACGGTAGGGACTTGAGAATGATCGCGATATGTTTCCTGAAAAGGAAGTGCAAAAAAAAGAGTGTAGATAAGCAGTAAAAAAAAGCAGAGGGCGAGTATGAACATGAAAAGACCATGCTCAGAAAATCCTGCTTGTTTATACGCTTTAGAATAAGTGTAGATAGATGCGAGTATGACGATGAGAGAACCTAAAAAGAAAAACGGAAAAAAGACCTTTTTTTTCCAAAGGACGGTGTTGATGTCGTAGATAAAGTAGCAGATAAAACCAACCAAACCAATTATTGTTCCCATCATAAAGTTTTCCCCACATAATTCATAATTATTTGAATTGTATATATTGTAGTGATATTGTACTAAAAAGGTCTGTAAATGACAAGCTTTTTCGGAATAATCTTCACAAATGACACATTTGGAATATTTGTAAGATTTGTATCACAAAATATAGTGATTTGTAAGAAGTTTTCAAAATAGTTAAGTGTAATTGACAGAGATGTGTTAACCGCCTAGAATAGAAATTGAAACCATATTTTTTAACAGAAAAGAGGCTGTTATGTATCAAATGAAAACGGGAATCTTTGTAATTTAATTTTTAGCACAATCTCTCTGAGATGAGAGGTTAGTATCTATGCTAAATTAAAATACGAGGAGAAATTGAATATATGAAAAAAATAGATTCGTGGAAAAAGCAATTTGCCATTATTTATGTAGGGCAGGCGCTTTCATTACTGGGATCGGCTGCTGTACAGTTTGCCGTTATTTGGTGGCTGACAATTCAGACAGAATCGGCAATGGTGTTGACGCTATCAACAATTGTGGCTTTTGTTCCTAACATGTTTATCGGTCCTTTTGCCGGTGTGTTAGTAGACCGCTATAATCGTAAGCTGGTAATGATGGCAGCAGATGGCTTAGTTGCCCTTTCTAGCGTTATTTTAGGAATTGTATTTCTTATAAACCAGGCACCGCCGATATGGTTTATCTTTGTGATACTTTTTGTGCGGGGAATCGGTAATATGTTTCACAGCCCGGCGATGCAGGCGGCGATTCCTATGCTCGTCCCCGCAGAGCATTTGACGAAAGCCGGCGGCTATGGCAACCTGATTAACTCATTGTCGAATATGTTAGGTCCGGTGCTTGGTGCGGCTTTGATGGGAGTGGCTCCCATTGCAACCATTATGCTAATCGATATTGTGGGCGCCCTATTTGCAATTGTTTGTCTTTTGTTCGTAAATATACCTGATATTCCGAGAAGTGTAGAAATGCCCCACCTTTCTCAGGACTTGAAGCAAGGACTAGGAGCGATGCGGGAGAACAAGCCGCTAATGGCAGTGTTTTTTCCGATGGTGCTGATGAATGTGATTTATATGCCGCTTGGAACCTTGTTCCCGTTGCTTGTGCGAACCCACTTTTTAGGAGAAGCTATTCACAATAGTATTGTGGAGTTTATCTTTGCAGGAGGACTTTTAATATCCTCTTTAATGATAGGTGTGTGGGGCGGTATGAAGAACCGTTTTCTAATGGCTTCCTTAGCTGTTGTCTTATTAGGCGTGACCTCGCTTGTAAGCGGGATTTTGCCAGCTACGACCCTTGGCTTTGTAGTTTTTGCCGTAGTCTGCTTCTTTATGGGGATGTCGGGAACCTTTATTAATGTGCCGGTAATGGCTTACGTTCAGGAAAGCACAGCCCCAGAAATGATGGGGAAGGTGTTCTCGCTAATGATGACGGCTATGACCTGGTCCATGCCGATTGGCCTACTTATTGCAGGACCGGTGTGTGAGGTAATTGGTGTAGGTACGTGGTTCTTTTGGTCTGGTGTGGCTCTTGTCCTAACCGGAATCCTCTGCCGCATCTTGACGAGACCTTACGATGAACAGACGCGATTGCCAGAAAAAATAGAAGAAAATAGTTAGCTGATTAATCGGCTTCGCCCTGCTCTTAAAGAGCGGGGCGGTTTTAGTATGATAAGTGAGGAGAAAAAGGATGAAACTATTTGCTTATGAAAAGAAACACAGCGAACGATTGCGAGATACGCTTTCAGAGTGTACGGTACTTTTGAAAAAGGACGGTCATTTTCCGTTGTCTGGACCTTGCGAAATTGCGGCCTACGGTAGTGGGATTCGCCACACTATTAAAGGCGGGACAGGCTCTGGGGAAGTGAATTCTCGCTACAGTGTCAATGTGGAAGAAGGACTGATAGAGGCAGGCTTTACCATTTCAACTGCCTCATGGTTAGATCGCTATGATAAGGAACTTGAAAAGGCGAAAGAGCAGTTTATCCGGGATGTGAAAGCTGAGGCGAAGGCCGCCGGACAGAATACCATCGTCTATTCTATGGGAAAGGCGATGCTCGAGCCAGATTACGATTTGCCCATTGAGGGGAGCGGTGATACTTGCGTCTACGTTTTGGCGCGAATCTCAGGAGAGGGCAATGACCGGCGGGAGGTAGCTGGAGAAATCAAGCTTTCCCAGACAGAAATCCGGGATATTCTCGAACTAAACGAGCAATACGAGAAGTTTATGCTGGTTCTTAACGTTGGCGGCGTGGTGGACTTATCACCGGTGATGGGGGTAAAGAACATTCTTTTACTCTCTCAGTTAGGTGCCCAGACAGGAACGGCTTTGGCCGATATCTTACTGGGAAAAGGCAATCCTTCAGGACGCTTAAGTACCACTTGGGCGAAGGTAGAGGACTATCCGGCAATGCCAGATTTTGAAGATATTAATGAAACCAAATACCTAGAAGGCATTTATGTGGGCTACCGCTACTTTGATACCTTCCAGAAGAGGGCGCTGTTTCCTTTTGGCTACGGACTTTCTTATACGGAGTTTACCCAGGAGGTAGATAAGGTAGAGGTGTCTGGTGAAGAGGTAAGCGTTAGTGTGAATGTTGCCAATCAAGGGAAGTATCCCGGTATGGATGTAGTCCAGCTCTATTTATCGGTGCCTACAGAGAGGCTTGACCATCCCTATCAGGAATTATGCGCCTTCGCAAAAAGCAAGATCTTAAACCCCGGAGAAAGCCAGAGTGTAAGCCTTACTTTTAAGCTTTCACAGATGGCTTCCTACGACGAGGAAAGAGCGCTTTATTTTCTCGAACGGGGAGATTATCTATTGAGATTTGGTAATCATTCAGGTGAGACGAAAGCGATCGCCCTTATAAAAATGAGTCAGGAACAGGTGATTTTAACAGCTAAGAATGTGTTCGGGAAACCAGGCTTTATGGAGCTAACGGCCACGGGAAGGGCAGAAGAAGAGCTTAATGACCAGATACCTACTCTTACGATTGAGGAGAACGCGTTTAAGAGTGAAACGGTAGAGTATGAGCCAAATAAAGAGATTCTTCCAGAAGTCGCCCAGCTTTCCGTAGATGAGCTTCTCTATATGAACATCGGCGCCTTTGATCCAAATAAGAGTGGAATCGGAAGTATTATTGGTAACGCCGGCGTCTCTGTCTGCGGCGCGGCCGGAGAGACTACCAGTATGGTAAGGGATTTTCCCCATCTAGTAATGGCCGATGGACCTGCAGGACTGCGCTTAGCAAAAGAATTTTACCGAGACGAAAAGGGACTTCATTCCATCGGTCAGTCAGCCATACCTGAGAGTATGCTTGATTTTATGCCGAAGATTCTCTTATTCCTCTTAAGCCTCACCAGTTCTAAGAAGCCAAAGAAAGGCAGCAAGCTCGAGTATCAGTACTGTACGGCGATCCCCATTGGGACAGCTGTTGCTCAGAGCTTTAATGAGGAGTTAGCGACCATCTACGGTGACGTTGTGGGGAGTGAAATGGAGCGCTTCGGCGTCCATCTGTGGCTAGCGCCGGCCCTAAATATTCATCGTTCGATTCGTTGCGGCCGGAATTTTGAATACTTTTCGGAAGATCCGTTTATCTCTGGTAAGATGGCAGCTAGTATGACCCTTGGTGTCCAAAAGCATCCCGGCTGTGGGGTGACGATTAAGCACTATGCGGCAAACAATAAAGAGCTAAACCGGTACGGTAACGACAGTCTAGTATCCGAACGGGCTATGCGTGAAATCTATACAAAAGGCTTTGGCATCTGTGTCCGAGAAGCCCAGCCAAAGGCTGTGATGACCTCCTATAATCTAGTTAACGGTACCCACACGGCGGAACACCGGGGGATGATCGAAGATCTGTTGCGGGCAGAATACGGCTTTCAAGGAATCGTGATGACAGACTGGGTCATTGCTCTAGCGACTAATAAAAAAGGGATACACCGGAATACCTTAGCTAGCTATGAAGCAGCCGCGGGAAGCGACGTGTTTATGCCGGGCGGCAAAGGGGACTTTAAAGAAATGAAACGAGGTCTAGAAGAAGGCATTGTTACGAAGGAACAGCTCCAAATCAACGCGACTAGGGTGCTAAAGATGGCTAGAGAGCTGACGGAGGCGCGGAAATAAATAAGGTAGGATTATGAAAGAAAATAAATACGATAACGAACAATTTTTTGCAGCCTATAGTCAGTTCCCACGTTCCGTAGAGGGACAATCAGCGGCAGGTGAATGGCATGAACTAAAGAAAATGCTCCCTGATTTTAAAGGCAAGCGGGTTTTAGATATTGGTTGTGGCTTTGGTTGGCACTGCTTATACGCAGCTGAGAGGGGAGCCGCTAAGGTTGTGGGAACGGATATATCCGAAAAGATGCTTAAGGTAGCAAAAGAAAAGACGAAATATCCCAATGTGGAGTATCGGCAGCTAGCGATGGAGGATCTTGATTTTCCTACAGATTCTTTTGATGTGGTGCTTAGTTCGCTAGCCTTTCACTATACGCCAGATTTCAGCGAGGTTTGCGGGCGGATTAGCAAGTGCCTGCGTAGTGGGGGCGACTTTGTATTCTCGGTGGAGCACCCAGTGTTTACCGCTTTAGGGACTCAGGAGTGGGTGTATGACCAAGCAGGCGTAGCTAGCCACTGGCCAGTGGATCACTATTTTACAGAGGGAAGGCGAGAGGCAGTATTTCTCGGAGAGACGGTGGTTAAATACCATAAGACGTTAACAACGTATTTAAATACGTTGCTACAAACAGGATTCGCTATTACCGAAATTGTAGAGCCACGTCCAGCGCCAGAGCTCTTAGAGACCGTTCTAGGCATGAAGGACGAACTGCGCAGACCGATGATGCTTTTAGTGGCGGCGAAGAAGCAGGAAGGGAGATAAGCATGGATAATACGAAAGCCTATAGGATGACCGTAGCTAGGGTGTATCCTATGTATCTAGCGAAGGTGGAGAAGAAGGGGCGCACGAAAGAGGAGCTTGATGAAGTGATTTACTGGTTAGCTGGTTATAATCAGAACGGCCTTCAGGAACAATTAGACCATGAGGTAGACTTTGAGACCTTCTTTAAAGAGGCACCGTTGATGAATCCTAAGGCCGAGCTTATAAAGGGAATGATCTGCGGTTACCGGGTAGAAGAGATTGAGGAGCCCTTAATGCAGCAGATTCGCTGGCTTGATAAGCTGGTGGATGAGCTGGCTAAGGGAAAGAGTATGGAGAAGATATTACGGAAGTAGTAAAAAAACTAAAAATTTGCTAAATAACTTGCTTTATTTAATAAATTATTTTATAATGCAGATAAATAAAGCATATGGAGGTTCACGTGAAGTACAAAGCGAAAGATATAGCTAGAGAACTAGGAGTTTCTCCGACAACGGTTTCACTAGTACTTAACAATAAGCCTGGAGTTGGAGAAAAGACTCGTGAGATTATAATAAACAAAATCAATGAACTTGGCTGCGAAGACCTGCTGAAGAAGGGGAGCGGACAGGTATCTCATAAGGGATACATTGGTTTTGTTGTCTATAAGCGAGAAGGCAGTATTGTGGATGAATCGCCGTTTTTTAATTATCTGCTCGAAGGCATGACCGCGAGAGCCTACGATAACGGTTATATATTAAATTTTATTTATATTAATAGTAATATGTCTCAAGAGGAGAAGGAAGCCCAAATCAAAGGAATAGACTACAAAGGGTTATTGGTCTTTGGAGTAGAGATGATATACGAAGACCTCGATGTTCTAAAAAAGTCGAATCTTCCTTTTGTAATCATTGACAATTCTTTTCCTGAAAGTGATATCGATGCAGTAGCTATTAATAATAACCTTGGTGTGAGTAAAGCGGTTGATTATCTCTATGAGATGGGACACCGGAGGATTGGTTATATTAAAAGCAAGGTGCGAATCAATAGTTTTGAAGAAAGACGCTCTGCTTTCAAACGTAAGCTGCGTCATTTGGGAATTGAGGAAGACCGTAAGCATATTCTAAATGTGGGATATTCTAAGTCGATGATTCAAGAGGATGTGAACATTTATTTAGATGGTATGAATAAAGAAGAATTACCCACAGCCTTTTTTGCTGAAAATGATTTTTTAGGTTGCAATGTAATGCGTATGCTTCAAGAAAAAGGATACCAGGTTCCAGGAGACATCTCGGTGATTGGCTTTGATAATCGACCGATTAGTGAGCTGGTTGAACCTCGTCTAACGACGATTAATGTTCCAAAAGAAATATTTGGCCCTGAGTCTGTGGCTTTATTAATCAGTAAGATAGAAGAAAAGCGACAGCAGTCGCTGAAGATCGTTGTGGGGACCAATATTATTGTCCGTGAAAGTGTCAAACGTTTAGATTAAATACCAAAAGTCAATAGAGAATTTAGAGAAAGTGGTTATTGTTTTAATGATAACTGCTTTTTTTATGTACAAATCAACTAAATTAGGTGGAAGAAACTAAATATAATTACCAAAATTTATTTTATTTACTAAACTGTATTGACCTTTGAGAAACCCGTTGCTATAATTCAAACAACTAAAAAAACTATAAAAATACTAAATTAGTAAAGTAAATAAATAATAATTTAGTAAATAGTTTAAAACAAAGGAGGAAGAGAATGAAAAGAAAAGTAGCAAGTTTATTAATGGTAATGGTGTTGGCGCTAGGGATGGTTGCCTGTACCTCTTCAGGTGGTGAGAGCAGTACCACCTCAGAAGAAACTACGGACAAGGCAGATGCCTCAGCATCTACGGAGAAGAAGGAAGACATTAATGTGTACTGGATAGGTAAGACATTAAATAATCCATGGTGGATTTCCGTTTCTGATTTTGCGCAGCAAGAAGCAGATGCTTTAGGTGTTAACCTAACAATTGCGATTCCGCAAGAGGAGGTTGACCTAGAGAAGCAAGTAGCGATGATTGAGACCGCTATTGAAAAAAATGCCGATGCCATTGTAATCTCAGCAGCAAGTTCTGACGGTGTTGTTCCTGCCATTAAGAAGGCGAGAGAGCAGGGAATCAAAATTGTAAACTTCGATACAAGAATCAGTGACAAATCGGTAATCGATGCTTTCGTCGGTGGTGATGATGAAGCCGGTGCATATAAAGCTGGAAAATATATCTGTGAGCAACTTGGCGGAGAAGGTGAAGTGGCTATTATTACTGGGTTGATGGCACAGTCTACAGGTGTGGATAGACATGCGGGATTTATGAGAGCATGTGAAGAGTACACAGGAATCAAAGTAGTAGCAGAGCAAAGTGCAGAGTGGTCAAGTGATAAAGCAGCAGATGTTACTACTAATATTTTGACGGCTAATCCAAATGTAAAAGCAATTTTTGCATGTAATGACCAGATGGCTGTGGGCATGGTGAATGCAGCTAAATCAGCAGGGAAAAGCGCAGATGATCTTGTGCTAGTCGGATTTGACGGTATTCTTGACGCGGTTGATCTTGTTCTAGCTGGTGATCTTGATGCTTTCGTGTCTCTACCAAACTTAGATGAAGGAGCAATGGGTGTTAAACTTGCCTCGGCACTAGTTATGAATAGTGAGTATGTATACGACAGAGAGATTATTTATGATTGTACTTTAGTAACAGACGGCTATATTGATGGTTTAACAGATCAAACAATCTATGAGTTTGCGGCAGAGAGATTTCCGCTTCGCGGTGTTACCGAAAACGGTTACTAGAATTTAACTAGCAGGCTTTGTCTCATCGGCAAAGCCTGTATTTCTAAAGAAAGACAAGGAGAAGCAAATGCCTGAGAAAATACTGGAATTTAAAAATATAAAGAAAGAATTCCCTGGAGTTAAGGCTTTAGATGATGTTTCTATGGACTTTGATAAGGGAGAAGTGGTAGCTCTTCTGGGGGAGAACGGTGCTGGGAAATCAACTCTTATGAAGGTGCTTAGTGGTGCCTACACAAGAGACAGCGGTAGCGTAATCTTAGGCGGCAAAGAGTTGCCTAAACAGTACACGACCCTAGAAGCGAGACATTTCGGAGTAGCAATTATCTACCAAGAGCTGAGTTTAATGATGGAAATGAGTGTCATGGAAAATGTCTATATTTCTCATGAACCTATAAAATTCGCACCAGCTAAGTTAATTGATTATAAGAAAATGAAAGAAGATACGCTCGTTCAGTTAGCAAAACTTAACGCTCAGCACATAGATCCTTGTAAAAAGGTTAAAGAGCTTACCCTGCCAGAAAAGCAGATGGTGGAGATTGCCAAAGCTCTAGCCGTTGATTGTAAGGTTCTAATTATGGATGAGCCCACCACGTCTCTTACGTGGGAGGAATCAGAAAAGTTATTTACGATTATTGATACCCTTAGAAAGCAGGGGATAACGGTTATCTACATCTCTCATAGAATGAATGAAATATTTCAAATTTGTGATCGTGCCATTGTTATGCGAGATGGTAAGTACGTAGGTGAAATAAACATTGCGGATAGTACACCAGATGATTTAGTGCAAATGATGAGCGGTAAAGTGGTGGATGTGGATCTGACGGATAAAGAAAGAGGTGCTAAGACGAGTAATGTAATTTTAGAACTTGAACACATTACGGATGGTGGTTTTATCGAAGATTTAAATTTGAAGCTATATGAAGGTGAAGTATTAGGAATCGGCGGTTTAGTTGGCTCAAAACGGACAGAGCTTGCAAGAATGATCTGTGGTGCTGATAAGCTTGTTGGTGGTACGGTCAAGATTAAAGGAAAAGTCTGTAAGATTAAAGATGCTAAAGGAGCCATTCTTAATAAAATCGGATATTTAAGCGAGAACAGAAAAGAAGACGGACTATCGCTGGGAATGTCCATTGAAGAAAACACGGTTCATTGTGATATGGGAGCGGTTAGCACAGGTGGCATTATTAATTGGAAAAAAGTACGAGGAATCTCGGATGAATATATAAGGAAGCTTAAGACAAAAGGCATTTCCGCAACAAAGGTGATGAATTTAAGTGGCGGTAATCAGCAAAAGGTAGCGATTGCCAAGTGGTTGCATGCAGGATGCGATATCTTGATTTTTGATGAACCCACTAGAGGGATTGACGTGGCAGCGAAAGCAGAAATTCATCAGCTGATTAGGGATTTTGCCAAGGAAGAGGGTAAAGCGGCAATCGTTATTTCCTCGGAAGTAAACGAATTAACTGCAGTTAGTGATCGAGTCATCATCATGTCAAAGGGACATATTACAGGTGAACTTGAAGGCGAAGATATCATGCAAAACAATATTCTTAAATATGTGACGACGAAGGGTAGGTAGGAGAAGTGGAAAAAGTAAAAAAGAATTTTTCATTAAAAAGAATTTTATCTGGTGGTTTTGGAACGGTTCTGATGTTAATCGTCTTGATGCTTGTATTTGCAGTATTATCGCCAACGTTTTTTACCAGTAGTAACTTAACCAATGTACTGATTCAAAGTGGTACCAATGCGGTTATATCCGTCGGGATGACGTACGTAATTATTTCAGGGAATACTGACTTATCAGTAGGGGCAATCTTAGCCCTTTCCTCCTGTATCGGAGCGACGACAATGGTACAGACAGATAATGTGATTTTGGGGGTTCTATGCGCCTTAGGGGCGGGGATTCTTCTAGGAGCGTTCAATGGATTTCTAATTGCTTATCTAAAGTTTCAACCATTTATTGTAACCTTATCAACAATGTGGCTATTTCGTGGTCTTGCCTATCTCTATACTGGCGGGCAAGCGGTTACTGGCTTGCCAGAGGGGATTACCAGTATGGCCCTAGGAAGTATCTTGTTTATTCCCAATATCGTATGGATTATCGCTATTGTCTACGCTATCTGTTATATCGTTCTTAATAAGACAACAATGGGTAGAAAAGTCTGTGCTGTTGGTGATAATGGAGAGTCGGCAAGACTATCAGGTATTGGGGTTAAGCGAGTGATCCTTGGTACTTTTATTCTTTCAGGTTTTTGCTCTGCTCTTAGTGGTGTTATCTATATGGGTCGACTCAATTCCGGTCAACCGATTGCAGGTCAGTCATATGAAATGTATGCTATTGCTGCTGCGGTTATCGGTGGAGCTAGTTTTACCAAGGGTGGCATTGGTAGTATGGGTGGAACGCTTGTTGGCGCCATTTTTATCGCTGTTCTCAATAACGGCTTGACGATTCTAAATGTTAATACCTATTGGCAACAAGTGTGTATGGGTATTGTAGTGCTCCTTGCAGTCGGACTTGATAGATTTAGAAAGTCTGTAAAGTAAAGGAAAGGGGAAGGTATGAAAGATTTAAGTAAATTAGCTTATGATTTAAGAAAAGATACAGTTGATATTATTGTGGCTGGAAAAGGCGGTCATATCGGCGGTGATATGAGCGTTATGGAGATCCTAGTAAGCTTGTATAAGAAGATTATGAATGTTTCACCTGAAAATTTCACAGATGAAAATCGCGATCGGTTTATTATGAGCAAGGGGCATAGTATGGAAGCGTATTACGCGGTTCTGGCAAATGCAGGTTTTATTCAATTAGAAGATGTCTTAGCGAATTTTAATAAAGTGGGTTCGAATTATATTGGACATCCGAATAATAAGGTAAAGGGAATAGAAATGAATACCGGCTCCTTAGGTCACGGGTTACCAGTAAGTGTGGGGATGGCCTTAGCAGGAAAAATGAATCAGAAGAGCTATCGGGTCTATACGGTAATGGGTGATGGCGAGTTAGCAGAAGGTTCTGTATGGGAAGGCGCAATGGCGGCTGCTCAGTATAAGCTAGATAATCTATGTGCCACGGTTGATCGTAATCGTTTGCAAATTTCGGGCAATACAGAAGAGGTTATGGGACACGACGATTTATCGGAACGCTTTAGGAGCTTTGGGTGGCACGTTATCGATGTAAGTGATGGCAACTGTATCAGCCAACTTGTAGAGGCTTATGAATTAGCTAAAACAGTAAAAGGTAAGCCGGCGGTAGTGATTGCCAACACCATTAAAGGTAAAGGTTCTAAGGTTATGGAGAATAAGGCCAATTGGCACCATAAGGTTCCAACTAGTGAAGAGTATGAGCAAATTATCAAAGATTTTGCCCAGCGGAAGGAGGATTTCTAAATGAATAAAGTTGCTAATAGGCAAGCAATCTGCGAAACACTCTTGGAGCGCGTAAACGAAGATCAAGAAATAGTTGTGCTTTGTAGTGATTCAAGAGGATCGGCTTCGTTAACGCCGTTTGCTGAGCGATATCCAGATAATTTTGTGGAAACGGGAATTGCCGAACAGAACTTAGTCAGTATTGCTGCTGGTCTTGCTAAATGTGGGAAACGAGCATTTGCTGTTTCACCTGCCTGTTTTCTATCTACTAGAAGTTATGAGCAGTGCAAGGTAGATGTTGCTTATTCGAATACCAATGTGAAACTGATAGGCATCAGCGGTGGCGTAAGCTATGGTGCACTGGGAATGAGTCATCATTCGGCTCAGGACATTGCGGCGATGACAGCCGTTCCCAATATGCGCGTGTATCTTCCAAGTGACAGATTTCAGACAAAAAAGCTATTTGCAGAGCTTTTGGCTGATGAAAAACCAGCCTATATAAGAGTTGGCCGCAATCCGGTAGAAGACATCTACCAAGAGGAGAATTGTCCTTTTGAAATGGATAAGGCCACAGTTCTAAGTGAGGGCGAGGATTTACTAATTGTTGCCTGTGGAGAAATGGTGGGTCCGGCTACTTTGGCGGCAAAAGAACTGAAAGCAGAAGGCATTGGGGTAACGGTTCTCGATATGTACTGCTTAAAACCCTTTGATGAAGAAAGTGTTCGCAAATATGCTTCTAAGGCGCGAGCTGTTTTAACCGTAGAAGAGCATAGTCCTTATGGTGGTCTTGGAGCGATGGTTGCCCAAATTGTGGGAAGGGATTGTCCGAGAAAAGTTATTAATCTATCATTGCCAGATAGTCCGGTGATTACGGGAACATCTAGTGAGGTGTTTGCTTATTACGGTCTTGATAAGAATGGTATAAAAGAGAAAGCAAAAGAACTAGTCGGCTAGGGAGGAGACAGATAATGAGCAATCAATATATCTTATCCATTGACCAAAGTACCCAAGGAACCAAAGCACTTTTATTTGACAATAAAGGCACTTTGATTACCAGAGCTGATCGGCCCCATAAGCAAATTCTGCATGAAAAAGGTTGGGTGTCTCATAATCTTGATGAAATATATAAAAATGTTATCGGAACAGTTAAAGATGTGGTAGATAAAGCGGGGATTGACAAGAATTGTATTATCGGGCTAGGAATTAGTAACCAGAGGGAAACTGCGGCGGTCTGGGATAGGAGAACGGGTGTGGCGGTAACCGATGCGATCGTCTGGCAGTGTTCTAGGGCAAAGGCGATTTGTGAAAGGCTGGCAAGTGAGGGCAGCGCGGCTCAGATAAAAGATAAAACGGGAATTCAATTATCTCCTTTTTTTCCGGCCTCAAAGATTGCTTGGATTTTGGAAAATGTGGAAGAGGCACAGAAGAATAAAGAAAATCTTTTATACGGCACGATAGACACTTGGTTAGTGTACCGTTTGACAAATGGTAATGCATATAAGACGGATTATTCAAATGCCTCGCGAACCCAATTATTTAATTTAAAGACTTTGGCGTGGGATGAGGAAATATGCAACTTATTTGGAATAGATGTGAAGAATTTGGCCCAGGTTTGTGATTCAAATAGTCTGTTTGGATATACGGATTTAGAAGGATTTCTAGACAAGGCGATTCCTATCCAGGCAGTAATGGGAGACTCCCATTCGGCTTTATATGGACAAGGGTGCCATGAAAATGGGATGGCTAAGACGACCTACGGAACGGGGTCTTCAGTGATGATGAATGTAGGTGAAAAGTTAGTCGCTAGTAAAAATGGTATCGTCTCCTCGCTTGCCTGGGGAATAGATGGAAAAGTGAATTACGTCCTTGAGGGCAATATTAATTACACCGGAGCAGTAATCAGTTGGTTGGAAAGTGAACTACAACTAATAGCTTCGGCCAAGGAGACAGAAGCGCTAGCGAAGAAGGCGAATGAAAAGGATGGGACGTATTTTGTTCCGGCTTTTACAGGTCTTGGTGCCCCCTATTGGGTAAATGACACCAAGGCGCTCATAACGGGAATCGGCAGGACGACCGGTAAAGCAGAAATCGTCAAAGCGGCTCTGGAATGTATTGCTTATCAGATAGCGGATATCATTCAGGTTATGAAGAAAGATTCAGGCATTGAATTAAGAGAGCTAAGAGTCGATGGTGGTCCAACTAGAAACGAGTTTTTGATGCAGTTTCAAAGCGATATAGCAGATTTAAGTGTTCAGGTTCCTGGAGCCGAAGAACTTTCGGGGATAGGTGTTGCTTATATGGCGGGAATTGCTCTGGGATTATATGATAGGACGGTGTTTTCAAGAATTGAACGAAAGACATATGAGACGCAGATGAGAAGGGAAACCCGGGATGAAAAATATCGCGGTTGGCATAAAGCTATCGAGTTAGTTATAAAGTAAGAGGAAAGGATGTTGTAATATTATGGATGGTAAAATGAAAGTATGTGTATTGACGGGAAAACAAAAGCTAGAATGGATTGAAAGAGAGATTCCTCAGCCAGGAAAAGGCGAACTTCAGATTAAGATTGAGTATGTAGGAGTATGTGGCTCGGATTTACACTTTTATGAAGAGGGAAGACTGGCAAATTGGGAGTTAGATGGACCGCTTGCTCTAGGACACGAACCTGGCGGAGTTGTAAGTGGGATTGGCGAAGGCGTTGAAGGGTTTGCAATCGGTGACCGCGTGGCCCTTGAGCCGGGTGTTCCTTGTGGACACTGTAAGGACTGCTTAGAAGGACATTATAATCTATGTCCGGATATGAAATTTATGGCTATACCAAAAGAAAAGGATGGCGTGTTTGCTGAGTACTGTGTTCACGATGCGACGATGACTTTCAAGCTTCCAGAAAACGTTAGCACTATGGAAGGTGGTTTGATGGAGCCTTTATGTGTAGGTTTGCACGCTACGGTGCTGTCAAATGCTAAGATTGGCGAGACGGCGATTGTTCTCGGTAGCGGCTGTATTGGTCTTTGTACGGTAATGGCTCTAAAAGCCAGAGGTGTTACCGAAATCTACGTCTCCGATGTGTTGGAAAAGCGCTTAAATAAGGCACTGGAAGTGGGGGCCACAAAGGTGTTTAACGCCGCTAAGGGAGAAGATATCGTGGAGTTTGCGAAAACCTTACCCGGTGGTGGCGCTGATCAGGTGTATGAATGCGCAGGTAATCGGGTTACGACTTTACAAAGTTGCAAGTTGATTAGACGAGCAGGTAAAGTAACGCTAGTTGGGGTATCGCCAGAACCGATACTCGAACTTGACGTGGCAACTTTAAATGCCATGGAAGGAGAGCTATATTCGGTTTACCGTTATCGCAATTTATATCCGACAGCTATTCAAGCGGTAGCCAGCGGGGCGATTCCGCTTAAGAAAATCGTCTCTCACGAATTTGATTTTGCAGATTGTATTCATGCGATTGAATACAGTTCGACCAATAAAGAAGATGTTATAAAATCAGTTATCAAAATGTAATAAGCACAGATGAATTACGAAAGGGCATTTCTCTTATAAGCAGGAGAAGTGCTCTTTCTTGTAACAAAATATTGCATTGTAACAAACAGAACGTTACTATATAAATAAAATGTTATAAAGGAGTCCGCGCAAGTGAAAAAGGAAGTAACAATTAGTCAGGAAATGAAAGAAAAGTGGCCATATGTTAGAGTAGGGTGCTTACAGTATCAGGTCGAGGTGAAAAGCAAAAATGAAGAGATGTGGGATTATCTAAAGAAGAATGTTATCAAGAAGGTGAAGGATGATATCTTTGAATATGATACCCCGAATATTCCTAATGTAAAAGAATCACGAGAAGCGTATAAAGCGTTTGGTAAAGATCCTAATCGTTACCGAGTATCTTCAGAAGCTTTGATTCGCCGGATTGGTCAAGGCAAAGGGCTCTATGAAGTGAATACCGTTGTGGATGTTAATAATCTGATTTCCCTTAAATCAGGCTTTTCGGTAGGGTCTTATGACCCGGCCAATATAGAAGGCGACTTAACCTTCCGCATTGGTAGAGAAGGCGAGATGTATAAGGGCATCGGGAAAGATGAGATTAAGATAGAGTACTTGCCGGTTATTGCTGATAACAAAGGGGCAGTAGGAAGTTCAACCAGTGATTCTGAACGAGCGATGATTAGAGAAACCACGAAGGAAGTGTTAACCTTGATTTACTCTTTTTCCGACAATCAGGATTTGGAAGCAGCGCTAGCCTACGGTGAAAAATACTTGAAAGAATACGCCTTTGCACAAGGAGTGGAAGCTTGGATAGTTTAAGCGAGAAAGTTAAGGCAGCGCCTAAGAGTGCTGGGTGCTATCTTTTTAAAGATAAAGAAGGAACGATTATCTACGTCGGGAAATCAAAGTGCTTATGTGACCGAGTGAAGCAGTATTTTCAGCCTAGTAATCAGCAGGATGAGAAAGGGCTTCTTTTGGGGAAGTTGATTGCCGATGTAGAATACCGAGTGACAGCTAGTGACCTGGATGCCCTGTTATTGGAGTATCGCTTAATTAAAAAGTATCAGCCGTGGTTCAACGTGCAACACAAATACGACTGGCCAAGGCTTGATCGTCAGGCGCTCTGTGAAGGCCTCACCCGTTACTACCTTCGTTTTGATAAAAAGAAACCGTATCCAGTCCTAGAAATTGTCACTAAAAAAGAACGAGGATATACATACTTAGGCGAGTACCGAAGCGAAGGCAAAGCCAAGCAAGCATGGGAGTTGGTTAATCGCCTTTATCACATGCCGACTTGTCGTAAGTCATTAAATCAACAGGCGCAGACAACCTGTCTTTATTATCAGGTAGGACAATGCTTAGGACCGTGTGCTGGTAAAGTAAGTGAGGAAGAGTACCAGAGAGTAGTGCGAGAGATTACGCGTCTTTTTGGTGGCAAGAACGTCAAGAAATTCAGAGAACTTGAACGGGAAATGAATAATCTGGCCAAGCAGATGGAGTTTGAAAAGGCTCAGCAAGTCAAACAAGACCTAGAGGACATAAAGCATCTAAAACGCCTTCATAGTGTCAGATTTCGCATTCCTGAGAATCGAGATATAATTATCTGCTTGCGTTCCTTTGCCGAAGAGGATTTTGCGGCGTTTTATCTAGGTGACGGTAAAGTGCTTTTCCGTCAGGATTTTGTAGAACCACCCTCGGTAGAGGACTGGGATATATACCTAGATTCTGTGAAGCGAGTAGAGGAAAAGGCAGAATTTGACGAGGTTTTAGCGAAAAGTTTGCAGAACATCTCAGCAGATAAACTAGCGATTCTCCTGCCAAAAGCAGGAGAGCAAGAACAAATGATAAAGCTGATTAATAAAAAAGTATTAGAGTGGTATTAAGTAAAACGTGCAGTCTTTTTGGGCTGCACGTTTTACTTTTTGAAAAGAGGGTGATATATTTGTAATAATAAAATTTACGTAAATGAGGTGCATTATGAAAACGACTATTAAAGATATCGCAAAAATTGCAGGAGTATCCGTTGCAACAGTATCTCACGTTATTAATAAGACAAGGTATGTCAGTCCTGAATTAATTAGTAAAGTAGAAGAAGCGATTTACAGTACCGATTATAAAGAAAAGTATGAATTGAAGAAAAAAAACATGAGAGTTGGTAAGGCTTCTGAAATAGCGATTGTCTTGCCATTTACTTCAGGCGCAGTCTATTCAAAATTAATGCATCAACTGTCGCAATATGTGTTGGAAAGGGATTACCTGCCTTGTATTTATCTAACAAATGATGATTATGATACGGAAAAGGCAATTTTAAAAAGGATTGCAAGTAACAAAAATATCGTGGGGATTATCTTTAGTCCTTGCCGGCGGGATATAGAATATTACCGCGAGTTTTGGTCATTGACAAAACCAGTGGTGCTTGTGGAACGGAGTATCAATAATTGCGATCTTGATAGTTACGTGGTGGATAGTGCGCTAGGGATATATAAATGCACAAGGCGATTATTAAAGAGTGGACACGAAAAAATCGGACTATTGGCCAGCGAGCATTATACAAGTGTTACGTTTGAATGTAAAGAAGGGTATCGTAAAGCGATTGAGGGGTTCGGATTGACCTATCAAGAGCAATACATTTTAAATATAGAGAATAGAATTGAGGAAGAGGCGGCAATAGAGGCAATCAGAAAGTTTTACAATCAAATGCAACCTACGGGAATTGTGTGTTGCGGCAACCATCTTACATTTTTATGTCTAAAAGCAATCCAGAGTCTCGGCCTTGAATGTCCACAAGATATTTCCATTATCGGGTTTGGTGATGACGCATGGAGCGAACTCCTGTCACCGTCACTCACCGTTTTAAGTCAAAACACAGAGGAGATAGCGTATCGAGCATGTAATATGCTATTAAATCGGTTATCAGGGATGGACTCAAATGTGGAAAAGGTTAAGATTCCTTTGGAATTTGTAAATCGAAAATCCACGCAGATGATCGGAAGAGGTCCATTTGGAGAACGCGCATGTTCTCCGGATGAATTAGTGCTTACGAATAGTGATAAAGAGCAACTTCGCAAAAATGCATACAAAGTAGGAATTTCGTTTCACTATTCTGGTACGGCTTGGAAACGCCTTCATGAAGCGGGAATACGTCAAACCCTTGAAGCGCTAGGCATAACGGTGGCGACTGTAACAGAAGCAAATTTTGATTCTGCCTTGCAAGTAACACAGCTGGAAGGGCTAGCTATGCAGCAATTAGATGCGATTATAGCAATCCCCACAGATGATAATGTGACATCAGAAATCTTTAGGAAGCTATCAAGAGAAACGAAGTTAGTTTTTTTAAGCAATGTACCAAAAGGGCTTAGTCGCGATGAATATATTTCATGTGTATCTGTGAATGAAAGGGAGAATGGACGAAGTGCTGCTCTTTTAATGGGCGAATATTTCAAGGGACAAGGTGAGACAAAAGTAGGATTTATTAATCATGGTGCTAACTTTTACGGGACCCATCTTCGTGACGGCGTTGCCATGCAGACGATTCTAGAAAATTATGCGAATATTGATGTGGCCTCCATAATGAACTTTCAAAATATCGATGAGGGGTATGAGATCTGTAAAAAGATGTTGGGTGAGCATCCGGATATTAAGGGGTTGTATGTTTCTTGGGACCGACCGACACTTTCAGTAATAGAAGCGCTGAAGGAGCTTGGACGCGAGGATATTGCGATATTTACAACCGATTTGGATATCGAAATTGGGTCTTTAATGATGAAGAGACAATGGGTTAAAGGGCTAAGTACACAAAGACCATACGAGCAGGGAGTTGCGGCGGCATTGGCAACCGCTAAGGCACTTTTAGGCTATCAAGAATATAAATATATAGGCGTTCCCCCCTTAACGATCCAGAGAGAAACTCTCGTTAGAGGATGGAAGGACATAATGCGGGAACCACTTCCAGGAATGTGGAAAGAATATACCTCTAAATAAATTTACGTAAATTATTAAAATTGGAATTAATACTTCACAAATAGAGCTTGGGGTAATTGACTGAGAAAGGCATGCATGGTATCTTTTACGTAAATAAAACATTTAGGAGGAAAAACGAATGAAAAAGAAGATTTTATCGGTATTGTTAATGCTCGCATTAATTACCAGTATGACAGTAGGTTGTACAACGGAATCGAAGCTGTCAGGAGATAGTGGTGAGGAAAAGACAACGGAGAAAAAAGAAGGGCCATACAAATTTGCATTTTTACCAAATACCCAGAACAATACGTTCCAGTCATCTATGAATGATAAGTTTTCGGAATTGGCAAAAGAAGCTGGTTATGAGTATACCTGCTTAGATCCGGATTATGATTTGAATACTCAGTTAAGTCAAATGTCAGACGTTGCTAATCAAAAATTTGATGCAGTATTTGTAATACCTGTTGATTCTGCGGGAATCAGACAAGGGTTACAGGAAATAAAGGATGCCGGAATTCCGATTCTCAATGTGGATACGGCAGTAATCGAGGACGACAGAGATTTAGTTGAAACGATTATTGGAACAAATGCATACCAAGCAGGTCAATTAGTGGGAGAGCAGATGGTTGAAGATTATCCAGACGGAGCGAAAATCGCGATTTTGGATTTCCCATCAAACGAAAGCTGTGTAGATCGTGTAAATGGTTTTCTTGATGGTCTTGGAGACAGTAAAGACAAATTTGAAATTGTTGCACAGCAAGATGGAAAAGCGGCACTTGATGAATCTATGCCGATTGCTGAGGATATTATTCAAGCAAATGCTGACTTAGATGCATTCTTCTGCATTAATGACCCATCAGCATTAGGGGCGGCGGCAGCAATTAAGGCAGCTAATAAAAAGGGCGAAATAGGCGTGTATTCTATCGATGCTTCACCAGACGGAAAGGAAGCGTTAGTGGATGGAACTTTTACATGTGTAGCCGCTCAAGTACCTTTAGGAATTGCGGAATCAGCTTTTGAAAAGGCAGTAGACTTATTAAATGGTAAAACAATTGATAAGGAGATTTGGCTTGATTCGCACCTTGTTACAATAGAGGAAGCCGAAGAAACAGCAGGACAATGGCAATAGTATGAATCTTTGAGGACTGTTTGGATGACCAAGCAGTCCTTTATACTAAGCATAGGTGGGAAGATAATATGAATGATAGATATGTGTTAGAGATGAAGGGAATTAGTAAAAGTTTCGGTGCTACGCAAGCGCTAGACAATATTAATTTTCAGTTGAAAAAAGGAGAAGTACACGCTCTGTTGGGTGAAAATGGGGCTGGAAAATCAACGCTTATTAAAGTATTGGGTGGTGTACATAGACCTGATAAAGGCGAAATCTATATTGAAGATAAAAATGTTGTGATGAATGAAATTGAAGATGCACAAAAGGCAGGCGTCGGAATCATTCATCAGGAAATAGTTCTCGTTCCGTATCTTTCTGTAACGGAGAATATTTTCTTAGGAAGAGAAATATTGACACCTTTACATACAAGAGATATGAAGAAGATGAATTCCAAAGCGAAAGAGATGACAGAGCGTCTGGGTTTAGACATAGATGTTACTACAAAAGTGGGGACACTGAGTATCGCACAACAGCAACTCGTAGAAATTGTAAAGGCGATATCTTTTGATATTAAAATTCTTGTTATGGATGAACCAACATCCTCGCTTTCAGATGAAGAAGTGCATAAGCTTTTTGAAATCATGGAAAAGCTAAAAGCAGATGGTGTCAGTATTATTTATATTTCACATCGTATGGAAGAACTGTTTGCTGTGACCAATAGAGTGACGATAATGCGTGACGGGACATACGTGGGAACTGTTGAAACTCAGGAAACAAATACAGATGAGCTTGTTGGTATGATGGTTGGGCGAAGCCTGACAAATTATTATACAAGGGATTATAACATGAGTAACACAGAGGTGCTTAGGGTAGAGAATTTAACGCAGAAAGGCGTCTTTGAGGATATAAGCTTTTCAGTTCGTGAAGGCGAGATATTAGGATTTTCAGGTCTGGTTGGTGCTGGCAGAAGTGAAATAATGCAAGCAATCTTCGGAAATGAAAAATATAGTAGCGGTACGATATTTTTGAACGGGAAAGAATTAAAGTTCAAAAATAGTATGGATGCGATAAAAAATGGCTTGGCATTAGTTCCTGAAGACAGAAAAAAACAAGGTCTAACACTAATTAATACCGTGGCCTTTAATCTATCTCTAGTTAGTCTGGATGCTTTAAAAAAAGGCGGTCTCATAAATAATGGAAAAAAGGACAGAATGGTAGATAAATACGTCAAGGATTTAAACATAAAAACGGCTTCTGTTGAAAGTCCGGTTTCTAGTTTGTCAGGCGGAAATCAACAGAAAATTGTTTTGGGTAGATGGTTAGCGACAAATCCCCAGGTATTAATTTTAGATGAACCGACAAGAGGTGTTGATGTTGGGGCAAAGGCAGAAATTTACTCAATTATTAATGACCTTGCTAAAGAAGGAATGGCAATTATAATGGTTTCATCAGAATTACCAGAAATAATAAATATGTGTGATAATGTGTGCGTTGTTAAGGATGGACGGATTACAGGACGTTTAACTAAGGAAGAGATGAACCAAGAAAAAATCATGCATTACGCTACAGGAGGACAATAGAATGAGTAGTAATAAAGTTAATATAAAAAGCAACAGTCGCACAGTGGCATTAGTAAAGTCCAATATGGGAATCTTATTGGTTATGCTGTTAATTGGCGTGGTTCTAACTTTTTTGACACCTAATTTTTTAACATCAAGCAATATTATTTCTGTATTACGTCAGATATCCAATAATATTTTCTTGGCAATCGGAATGACCTTAGTTATTATTCTTGGCGGAATAGATCTGTCTGTTGGCTCAATTGTAGCGATGAGCGGAACCCTTACGGTGGGTTTTATTGTTACAAACCATATTCCAATTGGGTTGGCAATTATTATTGGGCTATTATTGGGTACGCTTGTTGGATTATTTAATGGAGTGATTATATCTGTTTTTAAGGTGCCAGCATTTATTGTTACCTTGGCAACGATGAATATCGCGAAAGGTGTTGCCTACATATACAGTGGTGGACGTTCTACACGTATTACATCAGAAGTGTATTCTATGCTAGGGACAGGATACCTATTCGGGATAATTCCGCTGCCTGTTGTTTATATGATAGCTCTGATAATTATTTTCTCTATTATTTTAAATAAAACGAAATTCGGAACGTACGTGTATGCAGTTGGTGGAAATAGAGAATCCGCACGGCTTTCAGGTGTGCCGATCAAAAAAGTAGAAATGTTAGTGTTTACGATAAGTGGCTTTTTAGCGGCTTTTGCCGGTATTATTTTAAGTTCGAGAATGTATTCAGGTCAACCAAAAGCAGGAGATGGTTATGAAATGGACGCCATTGCTGCCTGCGTACTAGGTGGTATTTCCATGTCTGGTGGTACGGGGAGCTTGAGTGGAACGGTCATAGGTGCAATTGTAATTGGAATTATTAGCAATGGCTTGAATTTAATTGGCGTAAGCTCATTTTGGCAGTTGTTAGTAAAGGGGCTGATTATCTTAATTGCAATTATTATTGATTCGCAAAAGGCGAGAATTTCAGACACTTTTGCGAAAAGAAAGAAGAACTAGGAGGAAGAGGTTATGAAGATATATAGAATGCCCAAGCATTCAGAATCGACAGGGGATGCAATCCCTTTTTATCATGACGGAACGTATCATATATTTTCATTGACACCAGCACCAGGAACGACGGTATTTCCCGATCGCTTACGAACAACGCTGAGTCATGCTGTTTCAAAAGACCTTGTTAACTGGGAGGAGGTTGAAACGGCTCTATATCCAGGCGAGGGAGACGAACCAGATGCGGAAGGGATTTGGACAGGTGCGGTCATTTATGGAGAAGGAAAATATCACATCTTTTATACAGGATATAATCATAAACTTACGAAGAATATACAAACGATTTGTCATGCTACTAGCGATGACAGTATAACGTGGGAAAAAGATCCTAAGAACCCTATTTTAGTGCCGGATACAAGTTTATATGAAGAACTCGATTGGCGTGACCCATATCTCTTTTATAATCAAGAGGAAGGCATGTACTGGATGTTGATTTCTGCTAGAACGAAAGTTGGACCACCTACTAAAAGAGGATGTATTGTATTGTATCGATCTAAAGATTTAGATGAGTGGGAGTACTACGGACCTATTTATACACCGTATCATACGAATTGTCCGGAGTGCTGTGAAATGTACAAAGAGGGGAAAAATTGGTACTTGTCGTATTCGCGATTCTCAGAATTTGTTGATACCATATATCGGGTGAGTAAGTCTCCATATGGTCCATGGCGAACGCCTAAAATGGAAGGAATTGGTGGAAGACGATTTTATGCAGCTAAGTCACTGATTAATGATGAAGGTCGAAGATTTTATTTTGGTTGGATTCACGACCGTGCAGAAGGCAGTGATGATGGCGACTGGTATTGGGGCGGAACGTTCTGCGTACCTCACGAGGTGGTAGTTAATGATAGAGGTGAAATAGATGTTAAAATTCCACATGAAATTGTGGAAGCGACAGATAAAGATGTATCTTGGAAATACAAACAAATCTGGGGCGAAGAGAGAAGATACGGCGATAAGACTATCGTGATTGATTCGATCGGAACCATGAGTTACGGAGTGTTTGAATATGAGGCACCATCAGCACTTTTCAAGTGTAAAATGAAGGTAGGCGACTGTAAAGATTATTTTGGCTTATTGCTGAAGACGAATGAGAATGCCTCACGCTGCTTAGAGTTACGAATAGAACCAGGTATGCAAAGGGCGTCTCTACTCAACTTGCCAATGGATGTTGATCCCTTTTGGCGAGAGTCGACAACAAATGTTGGAAAGCCTAAAAATCCAGGACCAGATGGCGTTCGTGTTGCAGAAAAACCTTTTTCGGTACAAGCTGGTGATGTAATTGATCTTAAGGTTATTATTGACCATGACCTAGTGGAAATATTTGTGGGCGAAAGAATTGCTTTTACATACCGCGTTTATGAAAAGACCGAATATGAAGTAGGACTTCAGGTACAAGATGGTTGTGTAGAATTTTTTGATATTAGTTTTAGTGAATAAAGTCTATGAAGAGAGCGCGGCTAGTCAAATAAGATTAACCACGCTCTCTTTGTAAGCTTGAGAAAGCCTCATAAGGTATTTGCAAAAGCGAGTCAAAATATAGTAATATTTATGTTAGAGAAAATATCTACGAGAACTAGAAAGGGGAAAATATGGAACAAAATACCAGAGAATTTGTTGAACAGAAAGTAACGGAGATGATGAATGCCTTTTCCTGTAGTGCAGAAGCAAAGGCAGCAGGACAGCGCTGGTTAGACGCGCTGGGAACAGAAAGAGAAGCCGAAGAGACGGAAAAACTATATGCAGAACTAGAGGCCGATGTGCTGTCGGTAGATGCAGTAATCGCCTTTGCTGGCTCTGAGGCAGGTGTTCAAGTATTTGGAGAAGCGAAAGCGAAAGAGCTAGAGGAGCACGGCCGCGAGCTTAAAGCTGCAGGTGCTACGTACTGTGACTGCCCAGCGTGTGCCGCTGGCGCAGCGATTTTACAGAATCGCTAGAAAAGAATGGAATTGCAAAGGGACGGATATCACAAGTTATATGTGGTACCTGTCCCTTTATTACTATCTGCATTCGCAGTTGTTGAAAATCTGGGTGAGGTTAGCGGAAAGTTGCGCAGGCGTCTCTACATAGCCACCAGTAGACCAGAGCGTAAAGGTATTATACAGAGCACCGGCAAAAGCCGTTAGCGTGTATTTGCTAGCAAGATGGCCCCACTTTCCTATTAGGTAGTCGTTTATCATCTCTAGAAAATAGATGCCAAAGTCGCAACGAATGAGTCCGGCGAGAAAGTCTTTGTACTCGTCCCACCCGTAAAGATAGGTGAAGTAATGGACTAGGTGACTAGAGTCGTAAAAGATGCCCTCGGTCGTCCTCATGAAATCATCATTTGTATATTCGTTAAAGATCTCTGCTAAGCGTTTGGTAAAAAACTCCTCTTTGGAATTGTAGTTTCGATGAATAGCCAACTCCCAATGCCTATGCTTGGAAGTGGTATCTTGTGCACTGAAGTGCGAACAAGGATGTAAGTCTTCGACTTACTTTACTAGCCGTAACACTTTCGTCTTTCGAACCTGTATTGTACAGGCTGTTCGTGCCGAGAAGGTGGTCTCATGCCGCCACTATCCGTTTGACCGGAATACTTTTACAATTTAAATCTTGTAGGTTAATGGCCTTAGGCGATTCTAGCTTGTTAGGCTCTATTTCTAACGAGGCTAACGGAAGTGCTTTCCTCATTATATTGGCAGCGGCGTTTACATCAGCATTTAAAACGACGCCTGACCCAGAAGCATATAAACCTCTTTTTATTCGATTGCCGCTAAAAATCGATAAAGGATCACTCATTTGCTTTTTGGAATATACTGGCATGGCATTGCTCGACAGAAAATCTGCTTTTGAAGTATAAGATTCTTCCTGTTCGTACACAGAGATTCCTGCCCACTCGGCTTTGTAGC
>NZ_JAMXOC010000018.1 GCF_024721265.1 Ohessyouella blattaphilus
TATAGTTGGTTCGGCAGTCAACCATAGTAAGTAATATGCCACTAATCTGAAGCTTAGGGTTAAGTCCCCGATATACCTTTCCTATAGTTCTTATAAGCTGCTGCAAGCCTTTCACTGGTAAATAGGCCGCTTGTACTGGTATTAATATGTTGTCAGCGCAGACAAGGGCGTTAATAGTTAGCATTCCTAAAGAAGGCAAGCAGTCTATTATAATGTAATCATATTGTTCTTTTACCTGATCTACATATTGCTTTAGAATAGTCTCTCTGCTCATTACATTTACTAAAGAAACATCCATGCCCGACAACTCGATATTGGATGGCAATAAGTCAATTCCTTCTTCATGATGCACGATTCCCGATAATAAATTCTCTTCTCTATCTAAAATGATATCTCCCATTTTAGATGCTAGTGTAATCTCTAATTGGTCCGGCTGCTTAAAGCCAAGACTTGCTGTGAGAGAAGCCTGAGGGTCATTATCTATGGCAAGAACTTTTTTCCCTGCTCTTGCAAGACCAATGCTTAAATTCACTGCAGTCGTCGTTTTGGCACATCCTCCTTTTTGATTGGCTATAGCAATTACTTTCCCCACCTAAAGCACCTCCTTAACACTTCTAAAATACTCAGGGTATCTCAGGCGAACGGCTTCTAAAAAGAAGGGCGCGTATTCACAACAAAAAACGTCGTCTATGCAATAATATTTACACTCCTTTAAGGTCTCCTCTTGATTCTCTTCATATTTATAGATACTTGGTGTATCGTTACAGTAAAGGTTAAATGCTAAGCGTACTGCTCTAGCAGAACCGCTAGTAATCCAACTTTCGAATAAACATTGCGGTCTGACACTATTGCTTTCAAAATCATAGATATGACCAATCATTCTCCGCGTTTCATTAGCTATTCCGAGAGTATAAAACAAGGCCTTGTTATACACATCCTTGTTATCAACTTCTCCCATGTGCTTGAAGTAAAATTCTTTGTGTTCCTGACTCTTAAATAAAAGTTCTTCACTTTCTGCTCTTAGCGCTGTATTCATGTAGCTCCCTCCTTAATAACATTTGGCTTTATTCACTTCAAAATAATGCCTGACAAACTTCTTGGTTCCTTTGTTCTTATAGAAATCGGACACTTCACTGATCTCTACCTTTTTGTTATGTGCGATTATCTGTTCTCTGAGCCAAAGAATTTCTTCCTTGGTTCCTTGCACACGCACTTTAAGCATAGATACCTCCTTTCTTGCTCCGAGAAAAGGCCCACACTCATACCACATTGATTTAGGATTTGGATTGTTTGGATTTTATTATTTAGGGATTCTACAGATAGATATGAATAGACATAAAGAAACCGCCTTTGTACTCGACAAAGACGGTTAATGACAATAAATATATTGAATTTTCACCACCCCACAAAATTGTGGTAAATACTGTGGTAAATCACGCTTTTTTGACTTTTTTCAAAATCATGAAAGCCCGCATTTACGCGGTTTACAGGCGTTTTTTATTCCTGGACATATGGCATCAGGGCAATATGTCTTGCTCTCTTAACAGCCACAGTGATTGCTCTCTGGTGTTTCGCACAGTTTCCTGTGATTCTACGAGGTAAGATTTTACCTCTCTCAGAGATATATTTTCTAAGTTTTGCTACATCTTTATAGTTGATTTCGTTATTTTCTTTACCGCAAAATACGCATACTTTCTTTCTTCTGCGCGGGCCGCCTCTTCTCTTGAAGCCGCCTTCCGGTCTACTTCCTCTTTCGTAAGCCATCGCTATCGTTCCTTTCTACTTTAATTTAGTTAAAAGGTAATTCCTCATCGATTCCGTCTGGAATATCCATGAACCCATCGCCGGCATCTGCCTTAGGCTGTGGGGATGGTGTGCTTTGATTAAAAGCTCCGGCATTTGACTCACTTGCCGACTTGCTTTCAGCAAACTCGATTTCTTCACAAACAACGTCCGTAGTATATACCTTCACGCCGTCCTTATTCGTATAGCTGCCTGTCTGAATACGACCAACGATTGCTGCTTTCATGCCTTTATGGAAGTATTTCTCCATAAATTCACCTTGCTTACCAAATGCTACACAGTTGATAAAGTCAGCATCCGCCTCACCGTCTCTTTTAAATCTACGGTCAACCGCTACCGAAAATCTTGCTACCGCAAGAGGGTTATCACTTTGTGAATATCTAACTTCCGGATCTCTCGTAAGTCTTCCCATCAAAATTACTTTATTCATATTTTTACCTCGTCTCTATTTACGCTTCGTTTTTAACGCATAGATATCTGAGCACGTTATCCATGATGCGGATTCTTTGTTCCACTTCATGAGGCGCTGTTGAATCTGCATCGAAGTGAATGAAGTAGTAGTAGCCTTCGTTCATTTTCTGAATTTCGTAAGCAAGTCTTTTCTTACCCCATTCATCAACGTCAGAAATGGTACCGCCGAAACGTTCGATTAAAGCTTTTACTTTATCGATTACGGCTGTTCTTTCTTCCTCTTCGATTTTTGCGTTAACAACAACTGTCAATTCATACTTGTTCATGTTATCGCTCCTCCTTCTGGTCTTGTGGCCCTTATCTTATATAAGAGCAAGGATAGTCCGCAAGATAACTACTACCTTGCGGATAATCATTGTATCACAGACAGTTATAGTATCATATTTCGCTAGACATTTCAAGATTTTTTCGCGATATTCTTTTGCCTTTTTTTGTAAGAAATCCCGTACCCCAGCGCAATTCCCAGTAGCGATGGCAACACCCAACCCATTCCTACCGAGAAGAAAGGTACCTTCTCATATAACTCTAAGAGACCTACTACCACTTTTAGGCTCTTTACACTCTCCGGTAAGACCGCCAAAGCGTCACCAAAACCAAATAGCCCTGCGGCTAGAGCCGACGTGATATAGGGAAGCTGTCCGCCGCCGAAGAAATGCTCCAAGAAGGAAACGATCATCAGCACAATGGCTAGCGGATAGAGAAACATGAGAATCGGCAGCGATAAGGATATTATTTTCGTCAAGCCCACGTTAGCTACTCCGCAACCGATTACGGTAAAGAGAACCACGTATTTCCGATAGGATAAGGACCTAGGAAACATCATTACAAAGGCCTCCGAGCAAGAGGTCACTAGACCGATCGCCGTTTTAAGACAGGCAACTGTAACAATAAGCGCTAGCAAGACATTGCCAAAGGGGCCAAAATAGTGCCCGGCGATTTGGGCGAGAGCAATCCCGCCATTGTCGCTCACTTCAAAAGTTCCCAGGCTCGCAGCTCCCATGTAGCTTAAGCAGCTGTAGATAATCACCATTAGAATCATACTGACAAATCCCGCTTTTGCCATACTTTTGGTAATCTCTTTCGGCTCTGCGACTCCCAGTTTTTTAATAGAATCGACCACAATCACGCCAAAGGCGAGAGAAGCCAAGGCATCCATCGTGTTATACCCTTCCAAAAAGCCGCTTAGAAAAGCTTTATTCTGGTAGCTCGTCGCTGCTGGCATCATGGACGCATCTCCCATCGGTCGTACAAAAGTATAGACAATCAGTATCGTAAGCAATACCAAAAAGAGAGGGTTTAACACCTTCCCTACCCAGAGGAGAATTTTCCCTGGATAAAGCGAAAAGATTAATGCGATTCCGAAAAAGAGCAAGGTAAATATTAAAAGACCAAGCCTTTGATGCTCTGGTCCGATAAACATCGACATGCCGATTTCATAAGACACCGTTCCCGTTCTCGGATAGGCAAAAAAGGGGCCGATGGTTAGATACAGAAAGCATGTGAAAAGTATTCCCCAACCCTTTCCTACACGCCCTGCTAAATCCAGTAAGCCACTACTATTTGTAATGCCAATTGTCAGTACGCCCAAGTACGGTAAGCCTGTTGCGGTGACAACAAAGCCTAGACTTGCTAAGAGTACATTGCCTCCGGCTAGTTGCCCCATATGTACCGGAAAGATTAAGTTACCTGCCCCGAAAAAAAGGCCAAAGAGCATCGAGCCCACAAAGACATTTTCCATCAACGACACTTTTCTGTTCATTTTTATCCCCCAAAATGTAGGTATAGCCACCTGCTCCCGTTTCCCAAACTGAGGGCAGATGGCTAATCGCTTTCTTTATGATCTTCTTCCATCCCGGAAGAATACGTATGCGGTGTAGAACATAATTACAATTACTACAAATGTCAAATGATATAGATCTAAACTCTTTACAAGGAAGTTAGCGATTAGTACCCCGATGATACCGAAACTTGCCATCATTAGCGCCGCTTTACGATCATACTTCCCTTCTTTAATAAACTTAATTCCGGCGGCTGGCATTAGAAAGGCGCAAGAGCCCATCATAATTGGGAAAGCGGCACTGATATTCAGTCCTAATATTCCGACTAAGGCCATACACGGCGCGTATAGACCAACACCGATGGTCATGAGCGCACCTAGTACAAAGTTGCCAATAATGCCTATCACTAATTTATAACCAATTAACTCTTGAACGGCATCAGGATCACCTATGGTGCCTGAGAATGGCCCCCAACCGATGTTTTTAAGGAAAAGCACAATTGCCAAGATAATTAACGCACCACTGAGCGCGTAACGAATCTGCTTAACCGGTAGTTTCGTAACTATCGCTGCTCCTAAAACCGCACCGATTATAGAAGCGGCAATCATGGTTACTAGGGTTACGTTACCTACGTTTCCAAAGGTAAGGAAGCAAATGAACTCCACACCGATAGGAATACAGTGACCTACGTTCAAGGTTCCTGGTACTAATTCATCCTCACAGGACTTAGTAAACTTAAACCCCGCCTGAGTAGTGGCAAAACTCCCGATTCCTAACGTGTCAAAAAAATTCGCAACAGCCCCAATAATTGCTAGTGGCACTAATTTTGAAGTGTTGAATTCATCTTTGTGCTTGATGCAGTCAACAACTAGGTAAATTCCAAAGGCTAACAGCCAAATGAAAATTGCCCATGCCAAAAACGTCTGCGTAGTGTTAAACGACCTAAAATAATCAACCATAATCTCATCCCTCCAGGATTTTTGTTAAAAAAATGTCCATTCCTTCCATAATTTTAACAATTACCTTTTGAAAAGTCAATTAGCCACTTTTTGCTACTGCTCCGCTTTCTTCAAATCTCTAGCGTTTTTTTCTACCAGTTTACGACTTACCATAATCTGGTGACCACACCCTTGACATTTCAGACGAAAATCCGCGCCTACGCGCAGAATCTCCCAATCTTTCGAGCCACAAGGATGGGGCTTTTTTAAGGTTACAATATCGCCTACGGCAAATGTATAACTCACGCTACTTTCCCTCCGGTTTTACCATCTCTACACTTTCTGTGCGAACTGCTGTGATTTTCCAACGTTCATCTGAATAATTTAAGCTTGTACAGGTTGATAGAGTCATTATCTTGCTGTCTTTGTCCACCTGTGTCCCTGTATCGTACAAAGAAACTTCTTTGTTTCTCGCTAATACCTTTTCAAATTCTGCATCGTCATTAAATTGAAAGATGTAAGAATCGTCGTTTTCTAAGATCTTTGCCACCGAAAAGACCTCATACGTATGGCGCATTCCATCTGGCGTGTATAGATAGAAAATCGGATTCGCCTTTTGGAATTCCTGGTCTTTATAATCCTCTAATTTATTGAACATACTGCCATCATTCATATAGTGTCCGTAAACGATTGAGTGACGGTCACTAAAATCCGGATTGTTATACGCATTTAAAAAGATCGCACCTACCGTATTCTCGTTTGCCGAAAAAGTCTTATGAAGATAGGTGTCGTTATTGTCCGTATGCACGACCGGATAGTTAATAATCTTCGGTTCATTAGGAAAGCGAATCCAAGCACAAGTATCTGGATTTAGAGCTTTTAAGGCCTCAAAATCTACGTAGAATTCTTCCTCATTGTCCTCGGTATTAATAATCACTTTCTCGGCAATTTCTTTATATTCACTGCGTCCGTCTAGATATCCTTTAATGATAAAGAATAATTTCACACCCGAAACAATCAGAACAATAATCGCGATAATCAAGATAATTGTACTGATAATCCCTGATCCCTTTTTCTTTTTTCTTTGCTCTCTTCTACTACTCATATTAATTATACCCCTTGTATAAGCTTGCTTTTTATCAAGGGTATTATAACATACAAAGGATTATTTCGTCTTGAGTTTATGTATTTTTAATAGGGTTTAAGAGGCAGTTAATTGAAGAAGTACTATTATCCGTCTATCATATACGTATGACAATGGTATGTCGCAAACAAAGAAAGGGAGTATGCTAGTGCTTGATTATTTAGTACTTTATCAGAGTCGTTCGGGGAACACGGCTAGGCTTGCTACTCGGATTTTTTCAGCTTTACCGGGGAATTCAAAAGATATTATCGACCTTGCTTCTGGGGAACGTCTTCCTGAAGCAAAGGTTTATTTTGTCGGCTTTGGGGTTTATCAAGGCACGTGTCATATCGGGGTTTCTGATTTTCTAAGCCAACTGAGCGGAAAGATTATCGCCCTATTTGCCACTTGTGGCCTAGGTGATTCTAATGAATATAAAAAAGAAGTCGCCGCTACTACAGCGGCTTGGATAGAAGATGACAATATCTATTTAGGCGCCTATATCTGCCAAGGGAAATTTCCCCAGGCGGTCCGCAAGAAATGTGAAGAGCGACACGCAGAAGCGCTTTTGTCGCGATTTGATCAAGCCCTTACCCATCCAGACGAAGTGGATATGCAAGGCGCTGATGAATTTGTAGCTCATAGCTTAAAAAAGATAGAAGGACTTCGGAGGTAACTCTTACCTCCAAGGTCCTTCTTTTTTTAGTACCCTAAATTATCATCTACTAAGATTACCTTAATACGCTGTTTCTTAAGAGACATTCTCGTCACCAGGTACTGACAGCAAATGCTTTCCTGAGAAAAGCAAAGGTGACAGGCACCATCCCCGTGACAAGGGTTTTGTAACTCAAAGCGTTGGTTGTTAATCGGAGCTGCGATATTTTGCGCCCGGGAAATGGCCTCATCTAATGTCTTTACCACCTTGTTCATACCGGCAACGATTAACACATTTCGAGGTCCATAGATAATGCCGGCAAGGCGGTTACCGTTGCCATCGATATTTACTAGCTCTCCCGTCTCAGCAATAGCGTTCGTGCCACATAGGAAATAATCGGTATCCAGCGCCTCCAGTTCTAGACGGCGTTTCTCTTCGGGATCTTTGGCTTTGTCCCGGTCAACCACCTGATATTCACCTTGACAGACGGCCTGCTTTAAGCCAATTTCATCAAGGGTTGCCGAGCCACCATAGCCAATCTTAGCGCCACCTGGAATAAGCTCTAAGGCCTTTTTTAGCGCCGCCTCCCTCGTTTTTACATAATAGGCCTCAAAGCCACGCTTCTCCATGTTTTTAATCAACTTTTCTCCGAGAAGCCCATTACGCTTTTCTTTAATTTCGCTCATCGTATCCCTCCACCTACTATTCTTTTAGCAACTTTATCGTTTCTTTATAGTCTGGAAGCGCCTTCTCCACCTGCCCCCAAAACTTCTTATTATGCCCTGCCTCTAGCAAATGGCAAAGCTCATGTACCACCACGTATTCTAAGCACCGATCCGGATAGTAGGCCAGTTTCGTGTTAATACGGATACGCTTTGAAGAGATACTACAGCTTCCCCAGCGAGTCTTCATCCGTCGCAGAGTAAAGCTTATGGCCTTGACTCCCAGCACCGGCTCCCATTTATCGGCGTACACTTCTACCTTTTGAGCTAACTTTTGTAGCTCTTCCTTAGAAAGAGCGGGCTCCTCTATTGTCTTCTGACTACGGGCAATTACTTTTTCCCTGCTTTTACGAATCCAGTCCTGCTTCTCCTTTAGGACGGCTTCGATTTCCTCGTCACTGGCTCCTAGAGGTGCGGTCACTAGCACCTCGCCCTTTGGCGGTCTTATATAGATATTTATATTCCTGATTCTTCGGCGCTCAATTTGTATTTTTATTTTGTCTCTCCTAAGAAATAACGACCACAAGCGTCTGCTGCTTTGATTGCTGCCACCACATCTTCTTCACTGACTTTGAAAGGAAGATTTCCTAAGGTGTCGCTATCGGCACAAGCGATTTTGGCCACTTCTTTTAGCTTACTGTCATTAATGGTTCGAATACCTAGCTCTTTAAGGGTTACGGGAAGACCGATTTCAATACAGAACTCGATCACTTCTCCTAGTTCGTCCTCATCGGCATTCTCTAAGATCAATTGGACAATCGTACCAAAGGCCACCTTTTCTCCGTGGTATGCCTGATGGGTCTCTGGCAAAGCGGTAAAACCGTTATGAATGGCGTGAGCACCCGCTAAGCCGCCACTTTCAAATCCAATTCCAGACAGCAAGGTGTTGGCTTCGATAATGGCTTCCACTGATTTTGTCAACGCGCCGCTTTCGAGAGCCAGTTTCGCTTTTACCCCTTCCGTTAATAATGTTTCATAGCATAACTTTGCTAAGGCTAGAGCCGCAAGGGTTCCGCTTCCGCCGGCACAGGTCGTGCTGTCGCTTTTTGCTACCGCCCTTGCTTCAAAATAAGTGGCAAGGGCATCTCCCATCCCCGCTACCGTTAGTCTTACCGGTGACTTGGCGACCACTTCCGTGTCCACCAGTACCATATTGGGGTTGGTTGGTAAAAATAAATATTCTTCAAATACTCCCTTATCTGAATAAATCACCGATAACGCACTACAAGGAGCGTCGGTTGAAGCAATCGTCGGACAAATCATCACCGGCCGCTTACAGTAATACGCTACTGCCTTCGCCGTATCCAGAATCTTGCCACCACCGATGCCGATGACCATATCCAATCCCTGCTCCTCCATAATAGCTTTTAGTCTTTCGATCTCCGACCGGCTACACTCTCCCTTAAAGTAATCGATTACGACTTCGACGCCGTGTTCACTAAGGCTTGCTTCCACTTCCTTACCAATCCGCTTATAACCCGAATTCGTAATTAGTACTAGCACCTTCTTACCGTAATTTTTCGCGTATTCGCCCACTCTTTTCAGTTCTCCGGCGCCTTGCTGATATTTTGTCGGACAGATTAAGATTTTGCTCATTGGTGTGATTCCTCCGTTTTCCTTATTTTCCTAGACTATTTTCATTATAGCTTATTTTTTTAGACAAAAAAAGACTTCTTCCCCTAGTTTATAGTCTTTATTTCCGTCTCCCCGCAAAACGATTTCGTCTTCACCCACCTGGAGATAAAACAAGCGATAAAACCCTAGAAACTCCTTTTTCACCAAGGTCCCATGAAACGGTCCCGCCTCACAAAACTGCATCTCCTCCGGTCGGCAGGAAATCCTTTCGTTATCTGGAGTCAAAAAAGAATTGACCCGTCCTAAGAAACCTTTCGTATAGGCATCTCGGGGCCTTAAGTACACCTCCTCAGGTGTCCCGACTTGAGTGAGCTTCCCATCATGCATAATACCGATACGATCCGCTACCACCATCGCCTCTTCCTGATCGTGGGTAACGAAGATCGTCGTAATCTTAAATTTGCGCTGAATATCCCGAATCTCTTCACGCATCTTAACCCGCAGGGCGGCGTCTAAGTTGCTTAAAGGTTCATCGAGAAGCAGCACCTTCGGTTTCGTTACCAGTGCTCTTGCCAGTGCCACTCTTTGGCGCTGGCCACCAGATATTTCCGCGGTTCTCGCCTCCTGATAATCACCTAAATCCACAAGCTCTAGGTATCTCTGCGCCTCCTGGCGTGCCTGCTTCTTACTATAGCCTTGATATTTAAGACCGTACATCACGTTCTTAAGCACGTTCATATGGGGAAAAAGGGCATAGGACTGAAAGACCGTAGATACTGGGCGCACCTCTGGCGAAAGACTGCTGATGTCCTCCCCCTCTAAAAGTATCTCCCCGCTATCAGGCCGTAGAAAGCCGCCAATCATCTTTAGAGTCGTGGTTTTTCCACATCCTGATGCCCCTAAAAGGCAAAGAATCTCGCCTTCCTTTATCCCTAAGCTTAAGTTCTTGACCACTTCTTTATTGTCAAAACGCTTACTAATATCCTTTAATTCCAGATACATGGCTTTCGCCTCCTTTCCCTTTAAGCAATCGTAAGAAGATTACATTTATCAACACCGTCACCAGAATAAGCACGGTGGAAATCATCGAAGCCTCTGCGTATTTACCCGAATTAATCGCGTCAAACAGGGTAAATACAGCTATCTTTTGACCAGCGTTCACTAAGAAAATCACCGCACCGGCGGTCACCATCGCCGACGTAAAGTTGTTAACGAAGCCGACCGCAAAGCTACTTCGCAGATTCGGTAAAAGAATATCCTTTAAGGTCTGTAAGCGCTTAGCGCCCAAATCAGCCGAGGCCATGTCAAGCTCTTCCGGAATCTGAGTAAAAGCCGCACTCGTTACCTTTGTGGTAATCGAAAGCTGTTTAAAAATCATATTGAGGATTACGATTGCCGCCGTTCCCGTTAGCTTAATCGGTTCCGAATTAAAAGCTAAGATATACCCGATTCCAAAGCAAGAACCGGGAATCATGTAGGGTGCCGTCACTAAAAAGTCAAAGAACTTGCCGCCCTTTAGTTTGCGTCGCTCAATATAGTAAGAGATCAACATGCCAATTAGCGTCCCCACAAGGGCTACCACTAAGGCATAGACAAGACTCCTAAAAAAGGTATCCTTACGGCGACTCCACATTTGCAAAAAAGGTTCAAGGGAAAAGGTTCGCACCCCTTTTTGTTGCTTGCTAAAGCTATTGACGAAGATGGAACCGTATTGTAGTAGCATCATTCCATAGAAAATCACCGTGGGCAGTAGCAGTAGCCCGTAAACCAGGCCTCGTGGCCGGTAATGCTGCATCTCCTCTTCCTTTAAAGGCGTCCCTCCTTGTAGCAGACGGTTCCCCTTACTCATCAAAAGCCGGTAAAGAATAAATACCACAATTGCCGGTACTAAAAGCAAGGTGTTAAGGGCGGCACTTTTTTCTAAATTAGCGTAGCCGATTAGCTGCATGTAAATCTCGGTGGACAGATTCTCATACCGACCGCCAATAACGACCGGTGTCCCGTAATCTGCCAAAGAACGCACAAATGAAAGCAGAAAGCAGACGATAACTCCCGGAAGGGTTAGCGGCAACACTACCTGAAAATACGTATCGTTATTATCGCTTCCCAAATCTGCGGCGGCCTGTAATAGATTTTGATCCACCTTCTCCATCATGCCGATTAGCAAAAGGGCATTTAAAGACGCAAAGAAAATGGTTTGCATAATAATCACCCCAATCGGTCCGTAAGGATCTAGAGAAAGCCCTAACAGTCCGTGAGTGATACTCCCCCGGCGGCCAAACAGCTGAATGTATGAAAGCGAAGTGATGAACGGCGGCGAAACCATACTCACTAATAAAACACCCATCAGAAACCCCTTTAGGCGTCCGCTAAAAACTACCACCGTAGCAATACCAACAGCTAATACGGTCGATAAAAGCGCCGTAATAATTGCCACATAGGCGCTATTCCACAGAAGCTTCTGGTTCTTGGTAAACACTTCCTGATACACCTTTAAGCTAAAGCTACCTTCTACATTTACGCCCCTGAGAATCACACATAAAATAGGATAGAAAATAAAGGCTAGCACCAAGATAACGAGACCACTTATTATTAACTTATCTAATATGTCAAAAAAACGGGCGCTTCTAACTTGCGCCCGCTTATTATTTTGTTTACTCTTCACCTTTGTCTCCCATTAAGGTGGCCCACTTTTCTAAAATTTCTTCTCTTTGTGAACCAAACAAGCTTAAATCTTCCGTCAATAATTCGTCTTGTTTAAAATCAAGCTCTAACCCTTCAATCTCAGGTTTTACCAACAGTACGGTATTCTTCTGATCAATCTCCGCTAATTGCTTTAGATTCTCGTCATCAGAGTAGAACCATTCTATAAAAGCCTTCGCTGCCTCCTCATTTTCACTATTGGCAAAGGCGGCTACTCCCTCAGGAACAAAGGGCATCCCCTCTTCCGGATAAATCACGCTTACATCAGCGCTTTCCTCTAATTCCGCTAAAGTGCCATCAATATAGGTGATTCCGATAGCCACTTCCCCAGCGGCTACTTTCGTACTAGGGTCTGAGCCCCGCTTAGAATAGTAGGTAATGTTTTTATTCAAATCCTCAAAGTACTGCCACCCAGCGTCACCTTTTAATTGTAGCAGGGCATTTACAACGGCGTAATTCGTTCCCGAAATCGCTGGATTCGACATCAAGATCTCGCCTTCATACTCTGGCTTGGTCAAATCATCCCAGCTCTTTGGCGCCTCAAGTCCCTTTTCTTCAAGGATTTCATTGTTCACAATAAACCCAACTACCGTAACACCCTTGGAAAAATAGTAGTTTTCGCTATCTTTATACTCTGGCGTAAGATCTGCGGCAGCGTCAAAATTCACCTGCTCTAACAGGCCGTTCTCTTTCGCGTCCATAAACGCATCAATCCCACCACCAAACCAAACATCGGCAGCCGGGGTACCTCCTTCGGCCTTAAGCTTTGACAGCACTTCCCCAGAAGACATCGAGATAAACTCTACCTCTGGACCAACCTCTTCGGTAAACCGATCAAATAACGGCTGGTAATTCTCGCTAGTGGCCACCACATTTAACGTACCCTCTATCTTCGTCGACTTTTCGTCAGCCTCCTTGCTATCGCTATTCGCATCATCCGCTGCTTTCTTTCCACAACCGGCAAGCACACTGACCATCGTCACCATCATAAGTATTGCAAGTATTCTCTTTTTCATCTAGACCTCCACTTTTGCTGCATTTATAATACCAATGCTATTATAGGCTTTATTTCTGAAGAGGTCTAATTGTCTTGCTCTATAGGTTCGTCTCACTTATAGTCTTTTTCTATCACATCCGATAAGAGAGAGGACAAATACTTACACATTTGCCACAGGTAGTCGCTCCTGCCATTCCTAGCGAAGCCTCTAATAACTCGCCGTTCTTATCTGTCTCTGCCTGACAGCTAAGGCCCTTAAAGCCGTCTGGAGTCAAGGCTTTCACCGGACAGATCTGAAAGCACAAGCCGCAAGAACCATCTCGCAGATAGGGACATTTATTTTCCAGTTCTTCCTGATTAGGCATAAGCTCCGCCGCCGTCATAATCGTGCCCAAGCGCCCACCAGAGCCTTTCGCTGTTACTAGCATACGGTTCTCACTAAAGTAGCCAAGCCCCGCTACCGCTGCACCACTTCGGTGAGACCACGGCGCTCTTAGCGTCTTTTCATCATAACTAACCTGAATCTTCTGGGAAGGGTAGCCCTCCCCTTCCAGATAATCACAGACCTTTTGATTTATATAATCGAAGTATTCATTAATAACCACATATGCCTCGCCCCATAAAGGTGTTTCCTGAGCAGAATTCTTCGGCGAGTCCACCACTGCCTTGGTAAACGGCACAAAGTAACTAATCACACTCTTCGCACCGGGAAAAAGCTCTGTCGGCGTCTGATGCCACTCACCCACAATCGCTTTAAGCCCCTGATACTTAGGATTATCAGCTGCCGAAAAAGCCACTAGCGGCTCCCTGTATAAATCCGCTCTTCCCAAATTAGCTAGCTCTTCACGAATAATCTCCACAATTCTACTTTCAATCTCTCCCATATTCCCCGCCTTTCTTAGCCTCCACCTACCAACCTTCCACCTCTACTTTATCACATTTGAGGGCAACAAAAAACTCAGTACACAAAAGTATACTGAGTTTCTTTAAAAGGCGCCAACCAGATTTGAACTGGTGAATCAGGGTGTTGCAGACCCATGCCTTACCACTTGGCTATGGCGCCTCGTTATGAGCACTTAATGCCTGTTCTGTAGGCATTTACGTGCGATACATATCGGATACTTGGTGAGGTCCTTCCGAACCTAGTCATCCGATGTCGTTATGAGCACTTAGTGACTGTCTTTTAGTCACTTACGTGCGATACATGTCACAGTACTTAGTGAGGTATCTCACGAACTTAGTACTGGGACTCGTTATGAGCACTTAAAGACCGTACTTTGGTCTTTTACGTGTGATACATATCACAGTACTTAGTGATACACATATCGTTTACACTTACCTATAAGTGCAAATGACCCCTACGAGAATCGAACTCGTGTTACCGCCGTGAAAGGGCGATGTCTTAACCGCTTGACCAAGGGGCCGCATCGGCCACTTCACTATAGCGACCAATCGTTATATTATCATAAAGCTCGTCTTATTTCAAGAGGTTTATACAAAAAACTGTAATAGAAAAATCCTGCAAACAATTGTCTGCAGGATTTTCTAATTCTAACTCCCCGAGCTGGGTTCGAACCAGCGACCCTTCGGTTAACAGCCGAATGCTCTACCGCTGAGCTATCGAGGACTGTTATGAGCACTTAACGCCTGTCTTATAGGCGTTTACGTGCGATACGTATCGGATCCTTGGCGAGGTTCTTTCGAGCCTAGTCATCCGATGACGTTATGAGCACTTAACGCACGACAATACAGTACCACGCACCTCTTAAATTGTCAAGATACCCCTTACACTTTTGTCGCAAGCTTCATAATTGGATTTAAATCATAGATTAGACGAAGCCATTTATGTTCGTGAATCGTTACGTAGACATCCTTACCAACGCCCGCTGTATAGAAAAGGGCAATCAACATAAAGATGGTCCACACGATTACTAAAGCACCAACAGCACCTAGTATACCGCCACCTAAGCGGTTAAGTGCGCCGATTACCGGCAGATTAGAAACTACGTCCAGGGCAAATATAAACGCTCGGATGATAATTGTCATTAAGATAAAGACTGCGATAAAAGCAACTACGTTAATCAATAGCTTTGACAGATAATTACCTACGTACTCACCAAAGGTCGTCGCCCCTACTTTTTTATAGCCTTCTTCATTATTGTTTTCCCGTAGCAGCTCTTTAAAAAAGTCCGGGATTTCCGCTTGCTCGATGGCACTAATCTGGGTTTCTTTAGGAATATCGCTCTCCTCAATCGCCGTAATCATCTTCTGCTGAGAGTCTTTTATCCCTGCTAACACTTGATCGGATATCCCCAGTTCATTGAGCTCGTCATCGGTCACCTTGCCGCTAATCACATCGTCAATTGTCAAGTCATGTTCGGCTAGCTTCTCTTCTGAAATACCTACGGCATTAAGCGCCCGCTTAATCGCATCCGCATCAATGGCGAGTTCATCAGAAATAGAACCGGTAAACAGGTCCTTTGCCGAGCTTGTTACCGATGTCATTACCTGTGTTTTTATCATTTCGTCTAGCGGTGTAAACTTTGTAATTGCTTTAGCCGCATAGGGTGTTAGAAAAACCACCAGAACCAAGGTAACTATTGTAGTTACCAAGGATACGACAATTTTTATGGCACCGCGACCAATACCCACCCCGATACCAATCACGAAAATAAGTGCTACGACGATTACAATCCAATCCATCCTTTTTCTCTCCTACCTTTATTTAGTGAGCCTTACCGTTTCCATACCGCTGCTGTTGATAATTGCATACTTATTTACCCCCCAGAGCGGATACACCTCGAGAATTGGCTTATCAGCTTCACCTACAAACCTCTCTACGCCATCTTTTAACACGATACATATATTCGTGCCATCGTACAAGATTACTTGTCCATCGACGACCTTCATATGGCTATATACGTTCTTCACTTTGCCGCGCATTTTCTCTTTGCCGTTCGCGCCAAAGAGCCTTACTTCATACTGGGTTTTATCTTTCAGTAAGACCGCGATGTATTTACTGTCACTGGCCACACTGCTAATTTCCAAATCAAAATTTACCTTCGATACTTCCGTAGGTTCCGTAATTCCTCGGTAGATTGAGAGGCTCTTTTCCCCTACATGGAAACTTATATCTCCTCGCAGAAAACCAACTGTGGGCACGAGTTCGCCTTCGTACACCACTTCTTTAATTCCCACCTTATCGCTTTTGTCGTTTTCCCCGGCAAAGCTATAATAACCGATTTTGCTCTCCACTTGCTTTTCTTTGATATGGAGATAGGATACAATCATCCCTTTCCCGTCCTCGCTAATGCGAGCATCCACAGGGTAACCGGTTGTCGCAATGGTAGATTTATGCTCAACTAAGACCGCTCCCTTGGTATCGTAACAGATAATGGATGGTGCGGTATCACCCTTTAAAAGCGCACACAAAATCCCTTGTTCGGAGACCGTGACTTTTTCAATCGGGGCACTTGTTTTCACCTCACCGATTAGGCCTTCCTTATTAAAAATATAGGCTTCATTTCCTTCTTTATCGGCAACTGCGGCGGCCGACTCCGAGACCGTAACAATCGGATTTCGCATCTGATACGGCTGGTTAAAAATAACATCACCGCTTTTATTTAGCAAGGAAATACCATCCTTACTGTAACGCAAAACCCCAGCGGCAAACTGCTGATATCCACTTTCGGTTACGTCGCTTGTCTCCACCTCTTGTACCGTTTTAATCTTCGTGTATGTCTGAAAATGCACCACCAAGTACGTTGCCGTAATAATTACGAGAATTGCGACAATGCCTAAGATTAGCATACGCCTCCTTTTTCTGCGATAGGCGTTAATCTGTTCGTCGATGTTTTTCTCAGTCTCCCAGTATTTATCAAGATCTAGAACTTCATCATCTTGTACTACCCGCAGATTTTTACCTCTTTTAGGCATCGTCGCTTCTCCTCTACTATTAAATAAATGCTTTTACTTTTTCATAGATGCCATCTGCATCTAATCCGTATTTCTTAATTAATTCTACCGCTGGTCCTGACTCGCCGAAGACGTCTTCAATTCCAACTCTTAAGACTTTTGCATCACCACTTGCTGCTACCGCTTCACAAACTGCACCGCCAAGACCGCCGATAATTGAATGCTCTTCTACGGTAATGATCTTTCCGGTTTTAGCTGCTTCTGCTACCGCCTCTAAATCTATTGGTTTAATCGTATGCATGTTGATAACGCCTACGCTTTTTCCTTCTTTTTCCAAACGCTCTGCCACTTCAAGACAAGCGGATACCGGTAAACCGGTAGCGATAATCGTCGCGTCGGTACCTTCTCTTAAGGTAATCGCTTTCCCGATTTCGAATTTATAATCTGGTTGATCGTTAATTACCGGTACAGCCAATCTACCAAAACGCATATAGACTGGTCCTTCGTGCTTATACGCAGCTTCCACGCAGGCTTTTGCTTCCACGTCATCTGCTGGGTTAAGAATCACCATTCCCGGAATGGTCCGCATTAAGGCGATATCTTCATTACACTGGTGAGACGCACCGTCTTCACCTACAGAAATACCGGCGTGAGTCGCACCAATTTTTACATTTAAATGAGGATAGCCGATTGAGTTACGCACTTGCTCAAAGGCTCTACCTGCAGCAAACATCGCGAAGGTACTAGCAAAAGGCACCTTACCGGTAGTAGAAATACCCGCAGCGACGGTCATCATATTACATTCAGCGATTCCACAGTCGATATGACGTTCTGGAAAAGCTTTTTGAAATACGCCTGTTTTTGTAGCTGCTGCCAAGTCGGCATCAAGAACCACCACATCTTTATGAGCTTCACCAAGAGCTGTTAAGGCATTACCGTAGCTCTCTCTCGTTGCAATTTTCTTTACTTCTGACATAGTGCTTCACCTACTTTCTCTAAATCTGCCATTGCCACTGCATACTGCTCGTCGTTCGGTGCTGTACCGTGCCATGCTGCTTGGTTCTCCATGAAAGAGACATCTTTTCCCTTAATTGTCTTGGCAATAATGGCTGTCGGCTTACCTTTGGTTGCTTTTGCTTCCTTAAAGGCCGCGTCAATTTGATCAAAATCGTGACCGTCGATATTGATTACGTGGAAGTTGAAAGCCTCAAATTTCTTATCGATTGGATAAGGAGAGTTCACGCAATCAATCGCGCCATCAATTTGTAAGTTGTTGTTATCAATAATTGCCACGAAGTTATCAAGCTTGCGGTGAGCAGCTAACATAGCAGCTTCCCATACTTGACCTTCTTGTAACTCGCCATCACCCAGTAAGGTGTAGACGCGGTATGACTCGTCGTATAGTTTAGCGGAAATCGCCATTCCGACAGCGGCGGAGATACCTTGGCCAAGAGACCCACTGCTCATATCTACTCCGGGGATGTGTTTCATATCCGGATGTCCTTGCAAATAAGAACCTGTGTGTCTAAAGCTTGGCAAATCCTCTACAGGGAAGAAGCCGCGATTAGCAAGGCTCGCATAGTACCCTGGTGAAGTATGTCCCTTGGACAAAACAAAGCGATCCCGGTCGGCCTTCTTAGGGTCTTTTGGATCGATGTTTAATTCTTCAAAATACAGATAGGTATAAATATCTGCTGCTGAAAGTGAGCCGCCTGGATGGCCGGCTTTTGCTGAGTGGACAGCGGTGACAATCCCTTTTCTGATCTCATTTGCTGTCTTTTGTAGTTCGAGCTTATTCATTTCTTTCCTCCTTTTATTCTTCAAAAGCCTTCTTATAGTCAGCTTTGAATTTCTCAATTCCTTCGTCTGTTAACGGGTGATCAATCATCTTCACGATAACATTATAAGGTACGGTGGCAATATCTGCACCGGCAATTGCACAGTCGGTTACGTGAATAGGACTGCGAACACTGGCAGCAATCACTTTCGTCTGAATATCTGCAACTCGGAACATCTCTACAATTTCTTCGATTAAATCTACACCTCTAAAAGAGATATCATCTAGACGGCCTAAGAAAGGAGATACGTAGGTCGCGCCTGCTCTAGCTGCTAAGAGTGCCTGATTAGCGGTGAAAATCAAGGTGACATTGGTCTTAATCCCTTCCGCTGTCAATTGTTTACACGCTTTTAGCCCTTCCGCTGTCATGGGAATTTTTACTACCATGTTTTTATGAATAGCAGCGATTTCTCGGCCTTCTGCAATCATCCCTTTCGCATCCGTCGTGGTCGCTTTTACTTCTCCACTGATAGGACCGTCCACAATCCCGGCAATCTCTTCAATTGCTTTTTCAAAAGGGATACCCTCTCTGGCAATCAAAGACGGGTTAGTGGTTACCCCACTGATAACACCCATTTCGTTAGCTTTTCTGATTTCGTCAAAATTTGCTGTGTCGATAAAAAATTGCATGTGTTCCTCCTTTTAGAGTTCTGTTCTGCCTTCTAAGGCCCGCAAAAGCGTGACTTCGTCGATATATTCTAAGTCACCACCCACCGGTACGCCACTGGCGATCCGGGTCACCTTAATCCCCGTGGGCTTGATCAGCTTGCTAATATACATAGCAGTGGTCTCGCCTTCAAGACTGGAGTTGGTGGCAATAATCACTTCATCAACATCCTTTTGCAAGCGCTCAATGAGTTCCTTAAGCTTAATATCTTCTGGACCAATTCCTAGCATCGGTGAAATCGCTCCGTGCAGGACGTGGTAGACGCCTTCGTACTTCCCGGTTTTTTCATACGCTGCTAAGTCTCGCGTATGTTCAACCACCATAATCTCTTTGTGGTTGCGCTTATCGCTACTACAGATCGGACATAATTCCCGGTCCGTCAGCGTATAGCATTCCTTACAGTACTTGATATTCTCTTTTGCGTCCACAATGGTCTGAGCGAGACGTTTGACATCCGCTTCCTTCATATTAAGCATATGAAAAGCCATCCTCGTTGCCGACTTAGAGCCAATACCTGGCAATCTGGAAAGCTCCTCTATCAATTTGCTAATTTGATTACTATAGTAATCCATATTTATACATCCCCTAATAGATCTCTAGAATAAATTCGGCATCCCGCCAGTTAAGCCTTCCATGCTGCCAGCGTTCTCAGCATCCACTTGTTCAAAAGCTTCGTTGGTCGCCGCCACAATCAAATCCTCTAACATTTCAATGTCATCTGGATCCACTACTTCTTCGCTCAGCTTAAGCTTTACCATCTGCTTTGCTCCCGTTACCGTTACTTCTACGGCACCGCCACCAGCAGTCGCGGTAAACTCTTTCGTTTCCATCTCTTTGGCTTTTTCTTCCATCTGCTTTTGCATCTTCTGAGCCTGTTTCATTAAATTAGCCATATTACCCGGCATGCCTCCGCCGCCAGGAAAGCCTCCTCGTTTCGCCATTTAAAAATCCTCCTCTACTACTTCTGTTTGTATTATTTTACTAAGATCTGGATACTGACTCTCGAAAGGTCGCCCTTCCTTTAACAGACGGACTTCAATTTCTACGTCTTTTTCTGTCTCGGCGGCAATCGCCGCCTTTAGCTGGTCAATCCAGTCTCCTTTGCTTACCATACTATATTTTACACTATCATCCGTAACAAGCAAGAGCTTATCGTCATCGGAGACACTGAGTTTTGTCTGTTCAAAAAAGCCTTTTGCCATCCCTTCACCGAGACGGGACAATATTTTGGAAAAGCGCTCCACCACTTGGCGAATATCGGCACTTAGTGCCTTTTCTAACACCACCGGGGGATACTCCTTTTCCGGTGCGGCGCTTGCCACCTGAGTAACCACTGGCGCCGGGGCAAACTCTAGCTCTTCCACTTCTTTTTCTAAGGCCCGCAAGCGGTCTAACAAGGAGCCGTAATCCGTCTCCATCTGGGGTTTACACAGCTTGATAAACGCGACCTCTAAAAGCACTCTTTTCTGGGTGGAAAAGCGCATTCTATTTGCTAGTTCGGAAAACACGCGAATGTAGCGAATCAAAGTATCATTTTCCACCAAGGTCGCCTCTTCTTTCAAGCGCTGAACATTTTCTCTAGACATATCGAGAACGTCTTCCAAATCTTCGGCGCTTTTTATCAGCAAAAGATTTCGCAGATACCAGATAAAATCATTCGTCAGCTGAGTCAAGTCCTTACCTTCCATAATCAGTTCGTTCAAGGCTTCTAGCACCTGCTTTACATCCATGGAAAGGAGCTTACGGAAAAGATTGCTGAATACTTCGGCGTCAATCGCTCCTAACACCTCTAATACGTGTTCGTAGCGAATTTCCTGGTTAAAGTAAAAGGCTACGCATTGGTCTAGAAGACTAAGGGCGTCACGCATGGCCCCATCGGCGCTTCTGGCAATATAGCGAATGGCCTTCTCCTCAATCTGGATGTTTTCTGCCGTCGCTAGTTCCTGGATCCGCTCACTAATGGTATCAATGCTGATTCGCTTAAAATCATAGCGTTGACAGCGACTGAGAATGGTGACCGGAATCTTGTGGGCTTCCGTAGTTGCCAGAATAAAGATAACATACTCTGGCGGTTCTTCCAAGGTTTTTAGCAAAGCGTTAAAGGCCCCGCCTGAGAGCATATGCACCTCATCGATAATATAGACCTTATATTTTCCCTGAGCCGGACGGTACGCCACTTCTTCTCTGATTTCTCGAATATTGTCAACACCGTTATTAGAGGCGGCATCAATTTCGATAACATTGAGGGAGTTACCGGTAGCGATTTCCTGACACATCGCACATTTTCCGCAAGGATTCCCTTCTTCTGGGGCCTGGCAGTTAACGGCCTTTGCCAAAATCTTCGCCACCGAGGTTTTTCCTGTACCCCGGGTTCCACAGAAGAGATATGCATGACCGATTCGGCCGCTCTTCACTTGGTTCTTTAGGGTGGTGACAATGGCATCTTGACCTTTTACTTCCGCAAAGGTGGTGGGCCTGAATTTTCTATATAGAGCCGTGTAGGACATCTTTTACACTTCCTTCTTTCGTTCGTTAGATTCCAAAGCTGATGCCAGTTAATTCGGCTTCTCTGATAATGCTGGAATCAGGGTCGAGATACTTAAGTTTCCCGGCCACCTCTTCGAGAGGCACGCGGATAATCTCGTTGTTGCGAACGGCTGCCATCTTTCCGTAATCTTCTTCTAAGATCATCTCGGCTGCTGCCGCACCTAGTCTCGTGGCTAATACTCGGTCGTAAGGGCACGGTGATCCGCCTCGCTGAGTGTGACCAGGTACAGTGATTCGCACTTCCTGGTCCGTTCGCTCACTAATCTTATCCGCTATCTCATAAGCCACCGAAGGGTATTTTGCCCGAGCTTCTTTTTGGGCTTTCTTTGGAAGCTCTGCCACTTCCTTCGAAATGGCACCTTCGGCAACAGCGATAATCGTAAACTTCTTACCGCTTTTATTCCGTCTATTAATCGCTCTGACCACCACATCGATGTCATAGGGAATCTCTGGCAAGAGGATAATGTCCGCACCGCCAGCGATACCAGCGTGTAGCGTCACATGCCCTACCTTATGCCCCATTACTTCGATGATGAAGACCCGGCCATGGCTAGTAGCCGTGGTATGGATCCGGTCGATCGTATCGGTGGCGATATCCACCGCACTTTGAAAGCCAAAGGTCATATCCGTTCCCCAAAGATCGTTATCGATGGTCTTTGGTAAGGTCACCACGTTAAGCCCTTCTTCCCTTAGTAAGTTGGCCGTCTTATGGCTACCGTTTCCGCCTAAGACTACCAAGCAGTTCAAATGAAGCTTATGGTAGGTTTGCTTCATCTCTTCTACTTTATCAAGGCCGTTTTCATCTGGCTTTCGCATCAGCTTAAAGGGCTGTCTGCTGGTTCCGAGAATGGTGCCACCAAGGGTTAAGATTCCCGAAAAATCGCGAGACTCTAGCACCTTAAAGTCACCGTACATAAGACCTTTGTAACCGTCCTGAAAACCGTAGATCTCGACGTCATCACGTTTTGTATAAATCGCCTTGACCACTCCTCGCATAGCCGCATTAAGAGCCTGGCAATCACCACCGCTGGTTAGAATTCCTACACGTAACATAAAAACCTCCTGTCTCTTCTGGGGCAAAACAATTAGTCAAACAGTTGGGCAAATTCCTGGGCGCCAATCTTTTCTTTTTCCAAAAGAAGCTGCGCACATGCGTGCAATACTTCTTCGTGTTCTTTGATTAGCCTTCTCGCCTCATTGTGACACTCATCGATAATTCGCTTCACTTCCTCATCAATGGTAGTGGCCACTTTCTCGCCATACCCCCGAGAGGAATGCATCAGATCCTTGCCGATAAAGACTTCGTCGCTGTCGTTGTCATAGTCGATCAAACCAACTGCATCGGACATACCGTACTTGGTAACCATGGCTTTGGCAACCGAAGTCGCCTGCTTAATGTCACCGGAAGCTCCCGTTGTGATGTCGTTAAATATCATCTCTTCGGCCACTCGGCCGCCAAGAGCTGAGGTAATATCTTGGAGCATCTTGCCTTTGGTGTTATACACATCTTCTTGTTCTGGCACCTGCATCGTATATCCACCAGCCATTCCTGTAGGGATAATCGATACCGTATGTACCGGTCCCATATCCGGAAGGACGTGGAATAGAATCGCGTGTCCCGCCTCGTGATAAGCCGTAATCTTCTTTTCTTTCTCGGTGATGACCCGGCTTTTCTTCTCGGCACCGATACCCACCTTGATAAAGGCCCTATTAATATCTTCTTGCATAATGTATTTACGATCTTCTTTTGCCGCAAATATCGCAGCTTCATTCATTAAGTTCTCAAGGTCTGCTCCTGTAAAGCCTGGGGTGGTCGCCGCTGTCCTTCGCAGGTCCACATCCTCAGCCAAGGGCTTTCCTTTGGCGTGAATGGCTAGGATTTCCTCCCGTCCTTTAATATCTGGACGGCCAACGAACACCTTTCGGTCAAAGCGACCAGGGCGAAGAATCGCCGGGTCGAGAATATCCACTCTATTCGTCGCTGCCATTACGATAATGCCTTCGTTCACACCGAAGCCATCCATCTCCACAAGGAGTTGGTTGAGCGTCTGCTCCCGTTCATCGTGCCCGCCACCCATACCGGTTCCCCGGCGTCTAGCTACCGCATCGATCTCGTCGATAAAGATAATGCAAGGCGAGTTTTCCTTCGCTTGCTCAAATAGATCACGAACTCTTGAAGCTCCCACACCTACAAACATCTCCACGAAGTCCGAACCTGAGATGGTAAAGAAGGGAACGCCGGCTTCACCAGCTACCGCTTTTGCTAGTAAGGTTTTACCAGTCCCTGGAGGACCTACAAGGAGCATGCCTTTAGGAATCCGCGCTCCCACATCGATAAACTTCTGGGGATGTTTGAGAAATTCCACTACTTCCGCTAAGTCTTCTTTTTCCTCATCCAGACCCGCTACATTGGCAAAGGTAACTTTCTTGTCCTTATCGGTGGAAAGCTTGGCCTTGCTCTTACCAAAGTTCATTGCCTTGGCATTGCCACCGCCCCCTTGGCGATTAAGCATCAAGAAAAGCAGAAGCATCCCGCCGGCAATTAGCGCTACTGGGAAAACCGTGGTTAGCAGGATCGAATCCTTCGGCACGGCCTTCACGTCGTATTCAATTTTTTTGTCCCTAAGGATCTTCTCGATGTCCTTTACATCAGAGACGCTTAAGTATTTTTCCGTTTCATCCTTTAACTGGACGATAACTTCTCCCGTTGGCACATCCTTGCTAAGAGCAATGATAATCTTCGCATAATCCTCATCCTCGAGAATTTGCTCAAATTCTGTACGGTTAATCTGCTTGGCCCGCTCATCTACCTGGTTGGTAAACCAGAAGATCGCAAACACTAGCACGATCAGAGCCAGAAATGAAAGCCCGTTAAAGCTTCTTACTTTTCGATTATTCAATGATTAATCCTCCCTATTCTACCCCTTCAACCACACCGATATACGGTAAATTCCGATATTTCTGGGCGTAATCTAGGCCATAGCCGACCACAAATTCATCAGGAATCGCAAAGCCTAGGTAATCGACCTTGATGTCCTTTACAATTCGGCGCTCTGGCTTATCTAGAAGCGTACAAAGACGCAAGCTCTTTGGCTTTCTGTCTTTAAAGTTCTCAATTAAGTATGACAAGGTCCGTCCGGAATCGATGATATCCTCCACAATCAGGACGTCCTTTCCCTCTAAAGGTTCATCCAAATCCTTCACGATGCGGACAACGCCGCTAGATTTGGTATCATCGCCGTAGCTGGATACGCTCATAAAGTCCATAGAAACCGGTACGGTAATGCGCTTTGCTAGCTCACACATAAAGAAAACGCCGCCCTTTAGGACACAGATTAAGTGTACCGATCTGCCAGCGTAGTCTTTGCTGATTTGTTCTCCTAATGTTTTTATTCTTTTTGCTACCTCTTCTTCGGGTATCATTTCTCTAACCGATTCTGCCATTTTTTGTAATCTCCTTTTCAAAACTTATCTCAACAACTGTCCGCGTTTGCTCACTCACCTGATAATAGGGGCTTTGCCGATAGCCTACCACCCACATCACGTGATTTCCATCACAGACAAGGGGTATCTCGGCCCTTTTATCTCGATCTATTTTCTCGTCGATAAAGAATTGCTTCAGTTTTTTCTTATCGCCGTTTTTATTGATGGTTAAATAGTCCCCTGCCCCTCTATTTCTAATCGCAAGACTATCCTTTATTCTATCATAATCGAACCATTTCGTGTAGGTTCCCCGGGGAAATTTTTCTAGCTTCTCGGCGATTTCAAAAATCCGGATCTCTGGCTGAGGAACTTTTCCCCCACCCTGCTCTTTTTTCTTTTGCAGAAGCACCCCGTCGTAGGTTCGTCTAGCCTGAATCTCATAAGGAAGATCAAGCAAACGCCCCCCTTGTTTTTCAAATAGTTCTTCTAATTGCCGAACGTGAATACGGCCTAAATCCTTGCGCTTTTCGCTGGCCCTGCTTAAAAACTCTAACAGAAATTCTCCTCTAAGAGCCGGCGGCACTTCTCTATAGACACTCTCTACCGCCAATAGGCCACCGCCCTCTGTAGCGATCAGCCCTCGCTTAAGATAAGGCGAGAGCGCTTCTCTTGCAAAAGCCGCTAACGCTTCTAGTCGATTTGCGCTTTCGTTGATATGCAAAATCGTCTGCTGATTGACCTGTTCTGTCAAATAGGGCAGGACGTGGTTGCGGATTTTGTTGCGCGTATATTCGTCTTCGCAGTTGGTCTCATCGATAACATAAGCTAGTCCCCGACCCTCTAGGTAAGTCATAATCTCTTCTTTTTGCACACAGAGAAGAGGGCGAATATAGGGGAAACTCACCGGCTTAATCCCTGTTAAACCAAGGACGCCGCTACCTCTGCATAGATTGAGCAAGAAGGTCTCCGCATTATCGTCCATATGGTGACCGAGAGCGATTTTATTCGCTCCATACTTTTCTAGTGTCTCCTGAAACAACTGATGGCGCAGCTTGCGCCCAGCTTCTTCGCTTGAGAGCTTATGGAGGCATCCATAGGCTTTCACATCCGCTCTTTCTACCACTAATTCAACCTGGTGCTCCTGACAAAGAGCCGTGACGAATTCCTCATCGACAGTCGCCGCCCCCCGCAGCTGATGGTTTAAATGAACGGCAATCAGCTCTAGCTCTAGCACCGCTTTGAGCTCATTTAAAACAGAAAAAAGGCAGACCGAGTCAGGTCCTCCGGATAAGCCGATGACCACTCTGTCGCCTTTACTAAGCATTTGCTGCTCTTTCATATATTTTTCAATCTTCTGCACAGTTATATCCTTTCATCAACCGCCTTCATATTGGAAAAAGCTTCGGGAATCTCCCAAAGCTTATTGTGCTTTAAATATTATTTCATTCTCATATACAAGCCCTAACTTCTCACGAGCCGTATCCTCAACGTAAGCATCGGAACCAACGTAGTCTTCCAGATCTTCAATCTCTTCCGTCCGCTTCTCCTCGGCCTCAATCTGCGTCTGTAACTCCGCCTGAGTAGCCTCGTGCTGTTTCGCCTTCGCTCTTAAGCCAATGCTATTAACCGAAATAACTCCTGCTAAAACAAGAAGTACCAGTACTACCAAAAACATACTTGCGCGATTTGCCCGATATTTTTTTCTTCTGACTTTCTTTTCTTGTCTAGCCTTTACACCTGTCATAATTATTCTCCCCTAATACCTATCGCATTACGTATAACATCCATAGTTTGTCAAAAACATAACCGACCAACCTTATAATATCGAATAATCAATAGACTGACAACAGTAAAAGATGTAGAATTTTTTTCTAACAAATAACTTGTTTCTTCTTATTAATAGACAATTATTCTAAGCAATCACAACACCTTGTATCTTCGTCTCAATATTTTCACAACCTCTTGTATGTTGAAATTGCACAAAAGCTTTTTGCTTTTAGAGGTATTTATATAGCTCAGCAGCCTCATCTTTCTTCGTAGTGTCCTTAATTTCAAGGACTTCCACCTTTACAGCATTTGTTCCAAACTGAATCTCAATTATATCCCCTGGCTTCACTTTAACGGAAGCCTTCGCCGCATTCCCATTTACTAACACTCTTCCGGCGTCACAAGCTTCATTTGCTACTGTCCGCCGTTTGATCAAACGAGACACTTTTAAAAATTTATCCAATCGCATAATACTACCCCGCCTCCATAAAAATAGAGAGCCGAAGCTCTCTATTTGCATACGCCATACTTATTTATTAACTGCGTCTTTCAAAGCTTTACCAGCCTTAAACTTTGGAGCTTTGCTGGCAGCGATCTTCATTGTAGCACCTGTTTGTGGGTTTCTACCTTCTCTAGCTGCTCTTTCGCTAACTTCAAAAGTACCAAAGCCAACTAATTGAATTTTATTCCCCTTTTTTAGTTCGCTTGTTACCACATCAACAAAAGCTTTCAAAGCCTTTTCTGAGTCTTTTTTAGCAAGTCCTGCCTGATCAGCAATCGCTGCTACTAATTCTGTTTTGTTCATGGAAAAATCCTCCTCGTAAAATGATCTTCTTTTATTTGGCAGGCGTGATTACTGTGCTTGCCCTTAGTTAAAGTTATAACTGTTTTGCTACCCCTTGTCAAGAAAAAATCGCCTGTTTATCCTTATTTTATAAGGTTTTTAGGCATTTTAGAGTACTTTTGGTTATTATAGCAAATTATGTAATAAATTTTGAATACTTTCCTGCATTTTTTTAGTGCAATTTCTAGCATCTTCGGCATTTTTACCTTTAATACCAAAGTAAATTTTAACTTTTGGTTCTGTCCCTGAAGGGCGAACACAGGCCCAAGCATCGCCTTCTAGCTCATAGTAAAGTACATCTGAGGTTGGTAAACCGGTTGATGTTTTTTCACCTGTCACAACATCGGTGATGGTACCCGTTTGATAGTCTCTTACCTTCTGTACTTTCACCTCGCCAAAAGCCTGAGGTGGTGTTTCTCTTAGGGTCTTCATAATGTGCTGAATCTTCTCTAAACCATCGATTCCCGCTAAGGTAATCGCCTCGATATCATCAACGAAGTAACCGTAGCGCTCGTACATCTCCTGCACCACATCCCATAGGGTCTTGCCTTTCGTCTTATAGAAAGCGGCAGCTTCACAAAGAGCCATACTCGCTACAATAGCATCCTTATCTCTGGCGTGTGTACCAATTAAGCAGCCGTAACTCTCTTCGAAGCCGAAGAGGTACTTTCCTTTACCGGTGGTCTCGAACTCAAGAATCTTTTGTCCAATATACTTAAAGCCGGTTAGCACTTCAATTAGGCCAATATCGTAGTATTTGGCAATAGCATCCGCCATATTTGTAGTGACAATCGTTTTAATTAAGTAGCCGTCTTCCGGAAGCGATCCCGCGGTAGCTTTTTTCTGGCCGATTTCATAGTCCGCTAATAGACAGCCCGAGACATTTCCTGTCAATACTTCGTATTCTCCAGACTTAGCATCTTTCACGTAGACGCCTAGACGGTCTGCATCTGGATCCGTCGCTAGCACCAAATCCGCATCTACTTCTTTGGCTAGTTTAAGACCTAAGGTAAAGGCTTCTTTAGCTTCTGGATTCGGATAAGAAACCGTCGGGAAGTTGCCATCGGGAAGCTCTTGTTCTTTCACTATGTAGACATTTTTAAACCCTAGTTCCTTTAGCACTCGGCGCACAGGGATATTGCCGGTACCGTGAAGAGGGCTATAGACGATTTTAAGCTCGGCGCCCTCTTTCGCAATCGCCTCAGGATGGAGTACCAGCTTCTTTAACTCCTCGATATACGCGGTGTCAATCTTATCGCCAATTACTTCATAAAGCCCATCGGCTTCTGCTTGGCTCTTAGAAATCGTTTTAAGGGCAGCATAATCAGAGATTGCGTTAACCTCATCCATAATTCCTTTATCATGAGGCGGGGTAATCTGGGCGCCGTCGGCCCAGTAGACTTTATAGCCGTTGTATTCTGGTGGGTTGTGGCTAGCCGTAATGTTAATGCCGGCGATGCAACCGAGCTCGCGCACTGCAAACGATAGTTCCGGAGTCGGACGAAGGGCGTCAAAAACATAGGCCTTAATGCCATTTGCTGCTAAGCAAAGAGCGGATGCTTCCGCAAACTCTGGTGACATATTCCGAGAATCGTAGGCAATTGCCACTTTCTTTTCTCCTGGTTGTTTTAGGATATAATTCGCCAACCCTTGGGTAGCTTTGCGAATTGTATAGATATTTAAGCGGTTTGTTCCGGCGCCGATAATGCCTCTAAGGCCAGCCGTTCCAAACTCTAAATCTTTATAGAACCGTTCTTTAATTTCTTTTTCATCACCGGCAATGCCTCTTAGCTCTGCCTTAGTCTCCTCGTCAAAACAAGGGTTTTCTAACCATTCTTGATACGATTTTTGATAGTCCATCATTCGTCCTCCCTAATTTTTATCTTCCTCATTATACAATAATTTTACCTCTTTAAGAAGATGTTCTTTACGATTCAATTCTGGGTTTTCAATAACCAGGTCTAAAAGGCGTGCTAGCTCTTCGCCGATCGTCTTTCCCGGTGGCACTCCCAGAGCTAATAAATCCCGGCCGTTAACCGCTAGCTCCTGTATTTCTGTGCACTCCCCTCTCTCCTCAATTTCCTGAAAGATTTCCCTGATTGCTTGAATGTTTTCTAGCTTTTCCTTTTGCCTGTATTCGCTTTGGGCCAGAGTATCCGCCCGGCGCACCTGCAAATAGAGGGGAAATAAATCCTTGCCGATTTTATTCACCGCCCGGCGCACTGCTTTTGGCGTTGCCGGCATGCGGTAGTCGTGATAACAAACTAACTTTACCACCTGACGCCTGGTTTCATTATCGAATTTCAATCGCCGCAGAATATTCTTCGCCAGCTCTTCACTGCCAAGAGCGTGCTTTTTAAAGTGGGCTCGTCCGGCCTCGTCGATAGTCTTATACTGGGGCTTTCCCATATCATGCAATAGCATGGTTAACCGCAAGACTTTATCATTCGGAATTTTCTCCATGCTAACGAGCGTGTGAATTCCCACGTTATAGCGATGATGAGGCGTCTCTTGTTCGGTCTTCATTAGAATGTCAAACTCCGGCAAGAATTCTTTGGTAATTCCTAATTGGTACGCTTCTTCTAGCATCTCCGGGTGGTCCGAGGTAATTAGTTTTACCAGTTCTACCCGAATTCGCTCCGCGCTAATTTTCTTTAAATTCTCCGCTAGCGCGCTCATCCCCGCCTTCGTCTCTGGCGCAATCCCAAACCCTAACTGGGCCGCAAAGCGCACCCCTCGCAAAATTCGCAGCGCATCCTCACTAAATCGCTCTCCGGCATCTCCTACGCAGCGGATCACCTTCTTCTCAAGATCATCACGCCCACCAAATAAATCCACAAAACCTCGGCTTTCACTATAGGCCATCGCGTTAATCGTGAAGTCTCGGCGCTTCAAATCCTCTTCTAGGTTTCTGGTATAAGCGACACTCGTGGGATGCCTGGCATCCTCATACTCACCGTCAATTCGATAGGTCGTCACCTCAAATCCTTGACCGCCTACCAGTACGGTAACCGTTCCGTGCTCAATCCCTGTATCCACTGTTCTCGGAAATAACGATTTCACCTGCTCTGGCATCGCCTGAGTGGTAATGTCCCAGTCCTCCGGCTCCCGCCCAAGAAGCGTATCTCGCACACAGCCACCTACTGCATAAGCCTCATATCCCGCCACTTCTAGTTTTTCAATTATATTATGAACTTCCTTGGGTAAAATAAACTTTTTCATTCCTCCATTATACATGGGAAGGTCGTTTTTTTCAAAAAAAGGTGCATCCCTCTTTTTTGAGAGATACACCCCTTGTTTAAAACTAGTAAGATTGGCCCCAGTATGCCATATGCTTAGCTGGCTTACCGCACCAGATACATTTATCGTCGATCATTTCTTCATCTTCGATTAAGCATCTTGTCGAGGCGCCACCCGTTACATACTTAACTTCGCCTTCACACTCTTCGTCACCACACCAGCAAGCTTTGACAAAACCTTTGTTCTTAGAGAACTTTTCTTTCATTTCGTCTAAGGTTGTCGCCGTGTAGATCCGTTCTTTCATAAACTTCTCTGCTCGGTCGTACATATCCTTTTGAATCGTCTCGAGGATTTCTCTTAACTTCGTCGCGATCTCGTCTAGTTTAACCACGATTTTTTCGCTGTTGTCACGACGAACGACGACTACTTGGTTGTTCTCGATATCCTTTGGCCCGATTTCAATTCTCGTAGGAATTCCTAACATCTCTTGTTCCGAGAACTTCCATCCTGGACTCTTGTCAGAATCATCAATACGCACTCTGTAGCCCGCCGCTTTTAGCTCTTCGTAAAGCTCATTGGCGCGGTCAAGTACGCCTTCCTTATGCATAGCAATTGGAATTACCCGGCATTCTACAGATGCTACTTTTGGTGGCAATACCAATCCGCTGTCGTCACCGTGAACCATGATTAACGCACCGATACTTCTCGTCGACCAGCCCCAAGACGTTTCATAAACGCTCTTTAGCTGATTGTCTTTATCGATATATTTAATGTCAAACGCATCAGCAAAGCCACTTCCGAAAAAGTGAGAGGTTGCTGATTGAAGGGCTTTCCCATCGTGCATGAGCGCTTCGATTGTATAGGTGTCTTGAGCACCGGCAAACTTCTCGTTCTCCGCTTTACGTCCTGATACGAAAGGAATTGCTAGGGTTTCGCGGTAGCAGTCTTCATAGACACGAAGCATTTGTAGGGTGCGCTCTTCTGCTTCTTCATAAGTCGCGTGAATGGTGTGACCTTCTTGCCATAAGAACTCACGAGAACGTAGGAAAGGTCTCGTCGTTTTTTCCCAGCGAAGTACGGAATTCCATTGATTCCACACCTTTGGTAAGTCTCTATAGGACTGAACGGTCTTCGCCCACAAATCGCAGAATAAGGTCTCTGAAGTCGGACGAATACACAATCTTTCCTGTAATCTCTCCATACCACCGTGAGTTACCCAGGCAACTTCCGGAGCGAAGCCTTCGATATGATCTGCTTCTTTCTCAAGGAGCGACTCCGGAATCAGCATCGGTAAAGATACGTTTTCCACGCCTGTTTCCTTAAAACGTCTGTCCAAATCGCCCATGATTAATTCCCAGATGGCATAACCGTTTGGTAGATAGTTAAGACATCCCTTAACACTGGAGTAATCACAAAGCTCTGCTTCCTTAACAACATCCGTATACCACTGAGCGAAGTTCTCATCTCTAGAGGTAATTCGTTTTACTAACTTCTTTTCTTTTGACATTTTTTGCCTCCTCTTTTCTCGCAGGGCCCTTGCCCCACCGCTATGTTACTTGGGAAAACATCGGCTAAATTTGCGTACAAAAAAAGCCGCAACACTCATCTCCCAATAAAGGGACCGAAATGCTCGGCGGTACCACCCTCGTTAACTACAACCCTTTTGTAGCTCGCTTCATTAGCCGTTAACGCCGGCATCTACGCTGCAGATTAGTGCAGTGACTCCAAGGTGGGTTTGGTACAGTTCATGACAAGAATCTTTCACCGCGTGATTCTCTCTCTTTGGACAGCTTGTACGTACTAGGCCTCTTCACAGTCGAAATATACAACTTATTTGTAATAATAGCTAATTTTATATTGCTTGTCAACCGAAAAAGCCTTATCCTCAAGTTAACCTATTTACCTAACCACTACCAAGGAGAAGGCAAACATGCACGATTTAGAGATTCTATACGAAGATGCAGATATCATCGTCATCTATAAACCGAAAGGCCTGGCCACTCAAAGTGCCAGCTTTCGCACAAAAGACGCCACCGATATCCTACGTCTGCATTTACGAGAACAAGCCCCCCAAAAGGAGCCTTATCTAGGCGTGATTCACCGCCTAGATACCCCTGTTGACGGCAAGCTGGTCTTTGCCAAAAACAAACAAGCGGCGGCGGCATTATCTACGCAGATGCAAAACGGCGCTTTTACCAAAATCTATGAAGCCTGCGTCCACGGACAGATGCCCGCAAAAGAAGGCTCCCTTGATGATTATTTATTAAAAGAAAAAAAGGGCAACCACTCAAAAGTCGTAGCCAAAGGAACTCCCGGCGCTAAACATGCCACTTTAGAGTACCGCTTGCTGGCCTACGATGCAGGAAGAGACGAAAGCCATCTCGAGATTCATCTGGGCACCGGTCGCCATCACCAGATTCGCGTACAGCTAGCAAATTGTGGACACCCCCTGGTTGGGGATACCAAATACGGTATGGACGCTCCCGAGGAACTAAAGCTTAGCGCCACCACTTTGTGTTTTCTCCATCCACGGACAAAAAAACAGCTACGCTTTTGAATCTTCAAAGCGTAGCTGTTTCCTCCCTTAAATTCCCCAATATTTGTTGGAGTCAAGATTAACTGGTGTCGCCACTATGGTTTAAATTACTTCCGTAGCCACATCCGCTTCTTCTGCTAACATCTCTTCATAACGCTCTAGAATAATCGTTTGAATATTCTCACGCGTCTGCGAATTAATTGGATGAGCCACGTCACGATACTCCCCATCGGCAGTTTTTTTGCTTGGCATAGCGATAAATAGTCCCTTTTCGCCTTCAATCACTTTAATGTCATGGACAACAAATTCATCCTCAATCGTAATTGAAACCACCGCTTTAAGCTTACCTTCCTTCGTGATCCTTCTGATACGAACATCTGTAATCTTCATTTTCAGCTCCTTTCTAGCTGATGCACCGATCTATAGTGCATACCTCTCATTTTTTTCATTGACTACCCGGATACCATTTTCCCCAACGTACCTCGTATTTGCGCGAATCGTTCCTTTACTTTCCACAATACAATTTTCGATGTAGATGTTATCCCCAAGATAAACATCATTTAAAATAATGGAATTTTTAACGATACAATTATTACCGACAAACACTTTTTTAAATAACACTGAGTTTTCCACATTACCGTTAATAATGCAACCGCTAGCGATCAAACTATTCTTGACATTCGCTTTCGGATTGTACTTGGCCGGTGGGTTATCAGATACCTTTGAATGAATATCCGGATGCTCTTGGAAGAAATACTTCCGCACATCTCGCTTAAGGAAATCCATGTTTGTTTGGTAATAGGCATCCACTGTGCTGATATTGCTCCAATAGCCATCTATTTTATAACCGTAAATCCGTTTCAGGTTCTTATACCTAACCAGAATATCGGTTACAAAATCATATCTACCTTCTTCGGCGCTATGCTCAATCAGATCGATTAATTGTCTTCTTCTGATTACATAGATTCCCGTAGAAACATTTGCAGATGTAGCCACCATCGGTTTCTCTTGGAAGTCTACAATGCGCTTAGAATCGTCCATCGCGATTACCCCAAACCTCGTTGCGTCCTCTTCCGGTCCGAGTTCTTTATACGCCACCGTGATATCCGCTTTTTTCGCAATGTGATACTCTAAAATCTTATTAAAATCCATCTTATAGATTACGTCCCCAGAAGCGATTACGACGTAGGGTTCGTGACTCTTCTTCAAAAAATCCAAATTTTGATAAATGGCGTCTGCCGTTCCCCGGTACCAGTAGCCATTATCCATAGTAATGGTCGGGGTAAAGACGAACAAGCCTCCATGCTTTCTACCAAAATCCCACCATTTAGACGAATTCAAATGTTCATTCAGCGACCGTGTGTTAAACTGAGTCAAAACGGCCACCTTTTGGATAGAGGAGTTAGACATATTGCTAAGCGAGAAATCAATTGCTCGATAGCTCCCAGCTATTGGCATCGCTGCCGTTGCCCGCTTCTTCGTCAATTCCTTAATCTTATGATTATTACCACCTGCTAGTATGATTCCTATTGCTCTCATGCGTCCACACCTACCTTTATCAGAGTCTCGCCACTGTTCAACATGTTGTTAGGGTAATCTTCAAGTTCCGTTTCTCCTGAAATAGCGGTGTTTTTACCAATTTGGACATTATCGGGAATCACTGAATTCTCACCGATTGTTACTAAACCAAATCCATAAATATCTGGTCGCAAGCCATTCGGAACCTCTGCCCCGACCCCGATCGTCACATGATCGCCAATGGTTACCCCTTCGGCAATAATGCCCTTCTCGATATGGCAACCCTTGCCTATCTTGACATCTTTCATAATGATGCTGTCCCTAATCACCGTTCCTTCCTCAACGGATACTCCAGAACCGATAACACTATTGTAAATCTCACCATAAATACTACAACCATTGCCGATAATACTTTCCACCGTGACAGCCTCGGCAGCAATGTATTGGGGCGGGATGATGTCACTGTTTGTATAGATTTTCCAAAATTCCTCGTATAAATTAAATTCCGGCACCAAATCAACCAGTTCCATATTCGCTTCCCAGTATGACTGAAGCGTTCCTACATCCTTCCAGTAACCGCTGTACTCATAAGCGTAAATAGGACTGCCGCCCTCGTGGCAATAAGGAATAATATGCTTTCCAAAGTCACAGCCCTTGATATCCTGGTTCTTAATCAGAGCGTCCTTAAGCACTTCCCAACTAAAGATATAGATGCCCATAGAAGCCAGGTTGCTCTTTGGCTCCTCTGGTTTTTCCTGAAAATCGGTAATTCTACCATCCTCATCGGTTATCACAATTCCGAAGCGCTTCGCTTCCTCAATTGGTACTGACATGGTGGCAAGCGTCACGTCCGCCCCACTTTCTTTGTGATAATCAAGCATAACTTCATAATCCATCTTATAAATGTGATCACCAGACAATATTAAAACGTAATCTGGGTTATACGTCTCCATATAAGTAAGATTTTGAAAAATCGCATTGGCAGTACCTGTGTACCACTCACTGTTTTGACTCTTCTCGTAAGGCGGCAGTACCGTTACCCCACCCACATTACGGTCTAAGTCCCAGGGAATGCCGATACCGATGTGTGTATTAAGCCGCAGCGGCTGATACTGGGTCAACACACCCACTGTATCAATGCCCGAATTAATGCAATTACTTAACGGAAAATCGATAATTCGATACTTTCCGCCAAACGCCACCGCCGGTTTTGCTACGTCCGCCGTCAACACTCCTAGTCTACTACCCTGTCCGCCTGCTAACAGCATAGCAATCATTTCTTTCTTGGCCATTACAATCACCCCTTTTTTGGTATAAGTCAACATTATTATAGCACATAAAAGGGCGCAAGTGAACGATTTGTACAAAGCCTTTATGTTTTTTGCAGATAATACCAAAAAAATGACGTTTTCAAATAGAGAATGGCATTTTTCATATAATAAGTATATAATTACTAAGATACATTTATACCAAAGAAAGGACTAACATGTATAAAGTTGACTTTAAAAAACCTATTCACATCCACTTCATCGGTATCGGTGGTATCAGCATGAGTGGACTGGCAGAGATTTTAATAAAAGAAGGCTTCACCGTTTCTGGTTCTGATGTAAAGCCCTCCGCACTAACCACACGCTTAAGCAGCAAAGGAGCGACTATCGTCTTTTCGCAAACAGCTGAAAATATCACTGACACCATCGATTTAATTGTCTATACGGCCGCTGTTCACGACGATAACGAAGAATACGCCGCCGCTAAAAAAAGCGGCATTCCCCTTCTTTCAAGAGCCGAGCTTCTAGGACAACTGATGAATAACTATCAAGTTCCCATTGCCGTAGCTGGTACTCACGGAAAGACCACCACTACCTCCATGCTCTCTCACATCCTTCTCGCTGGCGACTTGGATCCCACCATCTCTGTGGGCGGTATTCTTAATTCTATCGGCGGCAATATCCGGGTTGGTGGAGGGGAGTATTTTGTAACGGAGGCCTGTGAATATACCAATAGCTTCCTCCACTTTTTCCCAAAAATCAGCGTCATCCTAAATATCGATGAAGACCACCTAGACTTCTTCAAAGATTTGGATGACATCTACGATTCCTTCCTGGCCTTTGCGAAGCTTTTACCAGCAGATGGCAACTTAGTGATCAATAATAGCATTCCCCGGGTTTCCCTCTTTAAAGAAGCCTTAGGAAACCGGCTTATTACCTACGGACTGACAGAGGACTGCCGGTATTTCGCCGAAGCCATCACCTATGACAGCTACGGCTGCCCATCTTTTGACTTATATATAGACGGTCAGAAAATCGATCGCCTTACCCTGGCGGTCACCGGTGAACACAATGTGGAAAACGCTCTCGCCAGCATTGCCGTCTCTGAACTACTCGGTATTCCTTTAGAAGAGGTTAAAAAAGGACTGCTTAGCTTTAGTGGTACCAATCGCCGTTTTGAGAAAAAGGGCGAAAAAGACGGCGTCGTAATCATCGACGATTACGCCCATCACCCTACCGAGATAAGAGCCACCTTAGGGGCTGCCAAAGCCTATCCGCACCGAGAGATTTGGTGTATTTTCCAGCCTCACACCTACACTCGTACCAAGGCTCTCTTTCACGAGTTTGCCAGGGCTCTGGCACTTGCAGACCACGTGATTTTGACAGATATTTACGCCGCTAGGGAGACCGATAACCTAGGTGTGTCCGCTGAAGGATTAGCGGCTGAAATCAAGGTGCACGGCAGCGATGCTTACTATCTTCCCTCTTTCGCGGAAATTGAAAAGTTTTGTCTAGAAAACTGCAAAAAAGGGGACCTGTTGATAACTATGGGTGCCGGAGACGTTGTAAGTATTGGGGAATCCATCTTAGAAAGTTAAGTTATCCACAATATCCACAGTTTTTTATCCACAAAAAAGTCCTTTTTCGATGCAAAAAGTCCTTTTTTTCTCCCAGCTCCCGGTGCTATAATAACTCTCACGAGCTAGCACAACACGAGGAGGGAACATCAAGAATGAAACGCTTAAAATTAAAAAATAACGCCCGTACACACTCCATTGTAATCGACTATGATTTTCTCGATTACCATATGCCAAGAGCCAATGGAGAATTCGTAAAAGTATACTTATTATTACTGAAACACCTAACTGCCCCCTCCGGAACCTTATCGATTACAAAGATTGCTGACAGCCTTGAAATGACGGAAAAAGACGTTATGCGGGCTTTAAAATATTGGGAAAAAGAAGGATTAATCGAATATTCTGACGCTGCCGCAAAGACAGCACCACCGGTAGCCCCAGCGGCTCCCGTGGTACCGATTAATGGGAACGGCGTAACCGATATCCAGTTATTTCGCACCAAAGAAAGCAAGAAAGAGTTAAAGCAACTCTTTTTTATTGCTGAGCAGTACTTAGGAAAGACCCTCTCCCCAGCAGAAGCCGAGACCATTGCTTTTATTCGGGAGGAGTTAAAACTATCCACCGATGTTATCGATTATCTAATCGAATACTGTGTGGAAAATGGTCACAAACATTTAAGCTATATCAAGAAAGTGGCGATTACCTGGAGCGAGGAAGGCATCGATACCGTCGACGCCGCTAAAAGTCAGGTTGTCACTCACCAAAAGAAATGTTATGCTATCTGTAGAGTTTTTGGGATTAATGGCCGCTCCTTAGCTGCCGTTGAAAGCGATTACGTAAAACGCTGGTCTGAGGAGTATAACTTTCCTCTAGATATTATTATCGAAGCCTGCAACCGCACCATTGCTACCACTCACAACCCTAGCTTCGAATACGCCGATAAGATTCTCGGCAACTGGTTTGCTAGCGGTGTCAAAACCAAGGATGATATTAATGAGCTAGATAATAACTTTAAAGCCGGAAAAGCTGCTAAACGAGCTTCCGGAAATAAAGCGAACAAAAATAATTTTAACAACTTCGACGAACGTGACTACGACATGGATGAACTCGCGCGTAAGTTGATACAATAATTAAAAGAACGTTTAGTAAGGAGACGATATGCCACTTCCGACTAACTTGTACGACCAAATCATGCGTACATACGAGCAACGGCAATTAGATAATCATAAACGACAAATGGCTCGCTACGACGAGGTTTATGAAAACATACCAGCCATCAAGGAACTGGATAATCGCGTCTCTACCCTTTCAATCGCTAAAGCAAAGCAGATGATAGAAGGAGATGAAACCGTCCTCGGTTCAATTAAAGAGGATCTTCATCTCCTTTTTTTGGAGAAACGAAACCTCCTCAAAGAACACGGTTATCCCGCTGATTATCTAGAGCCAACCTATACTTGCGAAGACTGTCAGGATACTGGCTATATAGACAATAAAAAATGCCACTGCTTTAAGCAGCAAGAGATCAAGCTACTTTATCGCCAGTCTAATCTGGGCGAAATTTTAAAGGATGAAAACTTCTCCACCTTCGATTTGAATTACTATAGCGATAAGGATAATCACGGCGGCCGCTCCTCTAGAGAGTCTGCCATAATCGCTCTAAACGCTTGCCAGGCCTTTGCCAATAACTTTATGAAAACCCATGAGAACTTATTACTTTTTGGGGATACTGGGGTGGGAAAAACCTTTTTGACCCACTGTGTGGCCAAGCAGGCAATCGCCGATAATCGCTCGGTGGTCTATTTTACGGCAACGGACTTCTTTAACACCTTAGCCGATGAGGCGTTTCGCCACAAGGGCAACAGCGAAAATATCGAAAACTGCGACTTGTTAATTATTGACGACTTAGGCACGGAATTCGCTAATAGCTTTACGAATTCCCAATTATTTGCCTTTATTAATGATCGCATCTTACACCGAAAAGCGACTATCATTTCCACGAACTTATCGCCTGGAGATTTGAAAATTCAGTATTCTGAGCGCATCTTCTCCAGACTTAGCAGTGCTTATACCATTCTCCGCATGACCGGAGAAGACATTCGGATACAAAAGAAACTTAACAAGTAATGAGGAGGAAGAAAATGATTACCCGAAGTAAAAGAGAGTTGGATAATGTCCCCGTAGGAAGCCTGGGGCTTATCGCCATCAAAGGTTGTGAAAAACTTGGAGAAAAGGTGGACAATTATCTTGTGAAATGGCGCGAGGAAAGTAGCCACGAGCACAAGGATAACATCATCTTTTCCGGCTATGAAAAGGACAGCTTTTTAATCGACGCCCAGGTACCCAGATTCGGTTCTGGAGAAGCCAAAGGCATTATCAATGAATCCGTTCGTGGCATGGACCTCTACCTAATGGTAGATGTAACCAACTATAGTGAAACTTACTCTCTTACCGGCAATACCAATCATTTATCCCCAGACGATCACTACCAAAACCTAAAGCGCATCATCGCCGCTATCGGCGGTAAAGGTCGCCGGGTAAACGTAATCATGCCTTTCCTCTATGAAAGTCGTCAGCACAAACGTAGCTCTAGGGAATCTCTCGACTGCGCTCTGGCACTTCAGGAGCTAGTCCGCATGGGCGTTGATAACATCATCACCTTTGATGCTCACGACCCCCGGGTGTCAAACGCCATCCCTTTAAGTGGGTTTGAAACAGTACGACCGACTTACCAGTTTATCAAAGGCTTGTTGCGCCACGTCAAAGACCTGCAGATCGATAGTGAACATATGATGGCTATTAGCCCTGATGAAGGTGCTACTGAGCGCGCCGTATATCTTGCTAACGTGCTAAATCTGGATATGGGAATGTTCTACAAACGCCGAGACTACACCAAGCTTGTAGACGGTCGCAACCCTATCGTCGCCCACGAATTCCTGGGTTCCTCGGTAGAAGGTAAAGATGTGATTATTCTCGACGATATGATCTCTTCCGGCGACAGTATCCTTGATGTTGCTCGCCAGCTAAAACAGCGAAAAGCCAAACGCATCTTCGCTGCTGCCACCTTCGGCCTCTTCACCAATGGCTTCGATAAATTCGACCAAGCTTACGAAGACGGTTTAATTAACGGCATTCTTACCACCAACTTAATTTACCAACCAAAGGAGCTCCTAGAGCGCCCTTACTATATCAACTGCGACATGAGTAAGTACATCGCTCTCCTTGTGGATACCCTCAATCACGACGGTTCCTTAAGTAGCATTCTGAATCCTATCGAGAGAATTCAGGACGTAGTAAAACGCTATAATGCAGGGGAAGATATCTAAACACAAAAAAGAATTTGCGTTATGCAAATTCTTTTTTTCATGTTTTCACATCTTTATTTCATTTACGTCAATTCCTAACTCTTCCGCTAGGCGCCCTTCTCTTTTATGGCAGGTGAACAGGAGCGTCTGACCTTTTCTCTCTGTTAGGTACGCCAATACCGAAGATAAGCGCTCATCATCGTAATAGACGAAGGTATCGTCTAAGAGTAGTGGGTACCCTTCGCCAAACATGATTTCCGTTATCGCTACCCGCAGGGAGAAGTACACCTGCTCGATTGTCCCTTTGGAGAGTTGTTCGATGGGAATGCGCATATCCTGACTATAAATAAATATCTGCATCTTCTCGTCTACGGAGATCCTAGTATACTTGTCAGCCGTTATCTTCCCGAGGATTTCCGATATCCGCTGGCTTAAGCTACCTTCAAGCTTTACTCTAATCTCTTCGGAAAGCGTACTTAAGCGTTCCATAGCGAGCTTTACCGCCTCCTTTTTACGCTCTTGACGAAGACGTAGTTCAGAGATTTCCGCAAACTCTTCTAACCGTTCTTTTAGATTATAGTACTGCTGCTTCTTGTCTTGCAGTTCCTCTTGAATTCGTCCTCGCTTCCACATGAGTTCCTGATAGCTTAGGACTTCCTTCTTGCCCGCTATTTCTTCCAACACTTTTTCGGGCTCTGTCTTCGTCTCCGTCTTCGCGACTTTCAAGCGATTCCAACTATATATAATGCTTAGTAAAAGGGCTAATACGGAGATAAAATAGTTCCAAGGCCTAGGAATAAAGATAAAGAGACTGATAATCGCTGCGATAAAGATAAGTATTTCTACCGGGTGGATTCGCCATTTATGGGTCTTTTGAATGTAGTTATCCTCTTCCTTCTTGGCAAGTTTTAGGCTCTCGGCTAGGGCTTCTTTTTCTTCTTCTAGCTGATGTACATCTCGCCACACATACGTCATTTCCGCTTCGATCGCTTCTTTTTGCTTTCTTCTTTTTTCTACCGCTACGCGAATCTCTTTATCCTCTTGCTTACCCTTCTCGGCTAAGTAATGAAAGGCAGCTTCATAGTGAATATCCCGGCCCCCAGATAGATAATAGCCGGTGGCATAGTCGTTAAAATAGGCTGCCAGGCTTTCATCCGTTCTGGCACTTAACTGTTTAATCGAGATTGTGTTATCATACGTCTCCTCTGTGAGCCCTTCGAGAATCCGGGGTAAATCGCTTTCAACGTCCAACTCCTTACCGTCTTCAAGACGATAAAACCGGGTCTCCTTTTCTCCTTCGGAAAAGCTACGGTTGATTACGTAGGTCATCTTTTCATGCTCTAGCTTAAGGCTCCCGGCGTAATAATTTCCCATCTCCCAAGGCTTATAGCGGGAAAAATCATCTGTCTTCGAAGCCAGACCACGTTTCCTTTTCAGACCGAAAAGCATACCCTTAAGAAACGTATGGAGAGTGGTCTTTCCCGCCTCATTCTCGCCATAAATAATATTTAAGCCAGCTTTAAACCTTAGGTCCCTTTCCCTTAGTTTCCCGAAGTTTTTCACTTGTACACTTTTAAACTTCATCGTTCATCCCTTCTCGTTCGCATCAGCGCCTCAACTCCTTGGATAAGCGCTTCGTACTCCAGACTTCCTTCTTCGGCATCCTTAAAAGAGGCGATAAATTTGCCTAGGAGATTATTTTCATTCTTGTTATATAGCTTCTCCAGATCGTAATACGGTTCCGTATCGTCAATAATTTCTACAATATTGCCGAGCGTGTCAAAATTCTCGGTATCGTACACCACCTCCGCGTGGCGATTGCCCACAAGAATCACCTTATACATATTCTCCCGCCCGTGCTGCCAAATCTCATCCTGGACCTTATCTCGCAGGGCATGACCACTCAGTTCTCTGTCCGTAGTCACTCTAAGCTCAATGTATTTGCGCTTGGCAAAAGGCACAAAGGTAAGCTTTAGCTGAGCATCTACTAGCTCGCCTTCGATAAAGCCGTGGTCCCCCGTTTCCGTCTTATCGAGAGGCTCTAGGGAACCAGCATAAGCCATTTTCCCTGGCACTACAATTTCTGGCTTGTGAATATGCCCAAGGGCAACGTAGTCAAAACCGCTAGCTGCCAACGCATTTTTATCAAAGGGCAGGTGCTTCCCATCCCCACCGTGTAGGAGCAAAATGTGACTAGTGGTGTCGGCACTAGGAGCTAACCGGGGCAGCGCCCCCTCCATAATCGGCGTGTGATAACTAAAGCCATAGACCGCTAGCTTAAGTTCGGGAAACTCTACAAAGTCCAGTTCCTTATCCGATAAAAAATACACCAAAGACTCCCATTGATACGTCAAGTAAAAGGATCTTGGCTTAATGTAGTCGTGATTTCCCGCAATCATCACCACCCGGGTATCAATAAGCTTAGAAAAAAGATAATCAAGCTCCTTAAGCTCCCGGAGTAGGGGTTGATGGTGAAAAACATCTCCGGAAAAAAGTAAAAGTTCCACTTTATGTTCGTTACAATACGTCACGACCCGCTCCAACGTCTCATAAAACTCCTGGTCTCGGTTCTTACTGTAAGCCCTCCCGCTATCCGGCTCCGCACCTAAATGCAGATCACCAATATGTATAAACTTCATTTATTTGCTCTCCTCCTCTTCGCTTTCTAAGGGTAACGATACAATAAATTGAGTCCAAAAATCGTCACTCTTCGCGCGAATGGTCCCGTGGTGCATCTCCACAATGTCTTTGGCAATCGCTAGACCAAGACCGGCACCACCGGTCTTACTAGACCGGGCGTTATCCACTCGGTAAAATTTCTCAAAGATGGTTTGGAGCATAACTGGCGGAATGGGATCTCCTTGATTACTAAAGGTAATCTCCACATTTCCCCGTTTTCTCCTGGCATGAATAATAATCGTCGAATTGTCGTAGCAATACGCGATGGCATTTCTAAGGATATTATCAAACACCCGGATTAGCTTGTCTGGATCCGCTTGGATAATCAGATTATCTTCCACTTCCACTTCGCACTGGAGATGTCTATCCTTAAGAACTGCATAGAGCTCATCCGCTAGCTGTTCTAGCATCAAGGAAAGGTTTACCGGTACCATCACTAGCTCCATCTCCTGGAGATTTAGCTTGGTCACCTCGAAAAACTCGATAAAAAGCTCCTCTAGGCGCTGGGCTTTTGCTAAGGCAATCTTCGTGTACTTTTCCCGCTCTTCGCCGGTCAGCTCTGGGTTGCTCTCTAGAAGAGATAAATAGGCCAAAACCGAGGTTAAAGGCGTCTTTAAATCATGAGCTAAAAAAAGCATTAAATCGTTCCTGCTCTTTTCTTCTTTTTCCGCCTCGATCTCTTGACGCTTGATTGTTGCCTTAATCTCATTTAAGCGCACTTCAATCGGCTTTAGTTCTGTGGTTAGGCGAATCGGTACCGCGCTATCTTCCACAACGTGCTCAATCCCGTGCTCTACTTGCATCAGATACATAATCATCTTTGATAAAGCCACATTGAAAAAAATGGCGAACAGAATCAAAAAACCGATTAGCAAAAAGAATTCCTTATTTGCTACTATCAGCTTTTCATATAACTCTGTCGCCGTTCCATCTGCGCTAAAGCGCACTAATATCTTGTCAAACATCTCTGTTAAACTGTTGCTGATCTTCCCGCCAGCTAAAATTTCCATAAGAAAGCCGGCGACCAATACCGTTAAGGTCGCCGCCATCAACGTTTGTAACAGGATACTAAATTTTAATTTGCGATACTTATCTCTATTCTTCAACCTTATATCCCACTCCCCAGACGGTCTTAATAAAGTCCGATTTCCCTGTCGGTGTACTCATTTTCTCCCGCAGGTGGCGAATATGCACCATCACCGTATTGTTGCTGGATTTATAGTACTCTTCGTGCCAAACGTTTTCAAAGAGCTCCTGGGAGCTAATCACCTTGCCGCGATTGCTGCAAAGAAGCCACAAAATGTCAAACTCAATCGGAGTTAGAGTTAGTGTCGTCCCGTTATAAACACATTCATGGGAAGCCCGGTCTAAGTAAAGACCGCCAAAGTCGATGACTTGCTCATCCTCTTTCCCCTCACCACTTGTATTATACTGGGTGTAACGCCGTAGCTGAGCCCGCACTCTCGCGGCTAGCTCCATCATGTTAAAAGGCTTAAGGATATAGTCGTCAGCCCCTAAAGTAAGCCCTGTAATTTTATCCATGTCGCTGTCTTTGGCCGTCAACATAATGACTGGGAATTTATACTCTTCCCGAATCTGCTTCAAGATTTCAAAGCCATCGATATCTGGCAACATAATGTCAAGAATCGCTAAGTCAAGAGGATTCTTGCTAATATACTCCAGCGCATCCTCCCCGTTGTAGCAAGTCTTTACTTCCGTTTCCTCACTTTGCAGATAAAGCGCAATCACGTCCGCGATTTCTCGTTCATCATCTACTACTAATATTTTATGCATACCATCGTCCCCTAACTAATTAGCTTTTATAAGTCACACGTACCGGCGGTTCTTGGGAAAGGTACCACGTCACGAATGTTCCCCATACCCGTTAGGTACATTACGCAGCGTTCAAAACCTAGCCCGAAGCCAGCATGCTTTGTTGAGCCGTATTTCCGTAAATCCAGGTAGAAATCGTATTCGCCTTCGTCTAAGTTACACTCTTCCATCCGGGCTCTAAGCTTATCCATATCATCTTCCCTTTGGCTGCCCCCGATAATCTCCCCAATTCCTGGAACTAGGCAATCCATGGCTGCTACCGTCTTACCGTCCGCATTTTGCTTCATGTAGAACGCCTTAATCTCCTTCGGATAATCGGTAACAAAGACCGGTTTTTTATAGAGCTGTTCCGTCAAATATCGTTCGTGCTCTGTCTGTAAGTCACTTCCCCAAGTAACCTTAAATTCAAACTTATCATTTACTTTCTCTAAGAGCTCAATTGCCTTCGTATAGGTGATGCGCTCAAAGTCAGAGTTAAGCACAAGCTCTAATCTCGAGGCGAGCCCTTTATCCACAAAGCTGTTGAAGAACTTCATCTCCTCTGGCGCTTCCTCCAGTACGTATTTGATAATGTACTTAAGCATCGCTTCTGCTAGGTCCATATCATCCTCAAGATCAGCAAAGGCGATTTCTGGTTCAATCATCCAGAACTCGGCGGCGTGTCTCGTGGTATTGGAGTTCTCGGCTCTAAAAGTCGGACCAAAGGTATAGATGTCACCAAACGCCTGGGCAAAGGTCTCGCCGTTAAGTTGTCCACTAACCGTAAGGCTAGTTTCTTTTCCGAAAAAGTCTTGGCTGTAATCAGGACTTCCGTCCTCTGTTTGTGGCACATTCTTCATATCTAGGGTAGTAACTTGGAACATCTCGCCGGCTCCTTCCGCATCGCTACCGGTGATAATTGGCGTATGCACATACACAAAGCCTTGTTCTTGGAAGAACTTGTGAATGGCGAAAGCGATCAGTGAACGGACCCGGAAAACCGCTTGAAAGGTATTGGTCCGGGGACGTAAATGGGAAATTGTTCGTAGGTACTCAAAAGAGTGGCGCTTCTTCTGCAGTGGATAATCCGGTGCGGAAGCCCCTTCTACCACTACCTCCCGGGCCTGAATTTCAAAAGGTTGCTTCGCTTGTGGCGTAGCCACTAATGTCCCGGTCACCATAAGAGCGGCCCCTACATTTTGCTTAGAAATCTGTTCAAAATTCTCCATGGTATCGTGATACACCACTTGCATCGGTTCAAAGTAAGAACCATCATTTATCACAATAAAACCAAACGTCTTGGAATCCCGTAGACTACGGATCCACCCACCAATGGTAATTTCTTTATCTAAATACTCCTGGGGATTTCTAAATACTTCTTTAATCTTTGTAATTTTCATGTTCAACGCTCCTTTTTCTTCATGCTCTAAGTATAAAAGATTTCGGATGCTTTGACAAACCTTTTCATTTATATTTATAATGAAAGAAATACTATAAGGAAAAAAGAGGTACCAAGATGAAAGTTAAAAAAATCGCGCTACTACTTGCACTGGCATTATTACTTACAGGCTGCGGGAAATCAAAAGAAAAAACGGAAGCCGATGAGGTGGTCTACAGAGACATTACCATCTCCGAAACCCAAAACGAATTTTTAGCTCTTGAGGACGGTTTTTTGACCAAAGATGATGAAGGGGTAAAAGACATTAAGAAAAATGACGATGGTTCCCTCACATACACCTTAAGCGAGGAGCTCATTGAGGAATTTAAGGAAGTAACCACCGAGGATACGGATAAACTCATCAAAGATTTTACCGAAAACAAAGAAAGCTATCCTGCCTTCTATACCATTACCTATAACGATGAGCTTACTAAGTTTACTATCGGCGTAGACCCGGTGGAATTCCAGGAGATTGACGAAGAATACGCTTCTATCCTCTTTGCCTACGGAAATCTCTATCAACTATTTGACGGCGTCGTCGATGAAGACTTGCAAACTTCTATCATCTTTGTCAATAAAGACACGGAACAAGAGTTAAAGACCATTGTCTCTACCGACTTTCACGAAGAAGTCTTACCTCAGTAAACAAAAAGCATCACGTAAGGAAGAGCGCCCCTTTCGGTAAAAGGAGCGCTCTTTTCTTGTTTCTCTTTATAAACTTTCTAAAAAGGTCTTCGCCTCTGCACACGTTTCCAACAGCTTTAGCTCTTTTGCCAGCCTTTCTGCGCACGTAAACTGATTTGTTTCTAGGACTTGCTGGCGAATTCGTAGAATCGAAGAGCCAGCCATACTTAGCTCATTCACGCCACAAGCGATAAAGAACTTGGTCAGCAGAGGGTCGGCAGCGGCCTCACCACATACTCCCCACATAATTCCGGCTCCAGCGGCAGCTTCCCCAACGCGGTGAATCATCCGTAAGACGGCGGGATCATATGTGCTATAAAGCCCCGCAACTTTTTCGTTTCCTCTATCCACACTTAAGGTATACTGAGTCAAATCGTTGGTTCCGATACTAAAGAAGTCCGCATATTTTGCAAACACATCCGCCATCATCGCAGCTGCCGGCGTCTCAATCATCATTCCCACCTCGATTTGCTCATCAAAAGGAATGTCCTGCTCTTTAAGCTCTGCCTTCGCTTCTGACACTAGGGCTAACCCCTCTTTAAATTCCGCTACTGTGGTAATCATCGGCAACATAATCTTTACTTTGCCATAAGCAGATGCGCGCAAAATCCCCCGTAGCTGAATTTTAAATAGCTCCTGGTGCTCTAAGCAGTAACGAATGGCTCGGTACCCTAGGAAGGGGTTCTCTTCCTTACCAATGCCTAGATAAGCAATCTCTTTATCACCACCAACGTCAAGAGTCCGAATAATTACCGGGCCCGGGGCAAATGCCTGAGCTGCCTTCTGGTATAGAGCAAACTGCTCGTCTTCACTAGGGGCTGATGAGCGGTCCATATAAAGAAACTCTGTCCTAAAAAGACCTACCCCTTCCCCATCGGCAGCGAGTGCTGGCCCAATATCTAGTTCAAGACCGATATTTGCCAGAAGCTCTACCTCTTTTCCATCCTTCGTAACACTCGCCTGTCCCCGGTACACTTCCAGCCGCTTAAGTTCATCCTGAAAATCCCTTTGGCGCTTAGTAAATTCGGCACACTCTTCTTCACTTGGAGAAAATAGTACTTCTCCCGTTGTGCCATCAAGAATCACGGCCATGCCGTCGGTGATATCCTGTACGCCTACATTGACGACGGCAGGTAAAGCTAAAGACCTAGCAATAATTGCCATATGAGCTGTCTTGCCGCCTACATTAGTCACAATACCGACAACACTTTCCGGATTAATCGAAGCCGCCACCGAAGTACTTAACTCCTGGGCCACTAGTACCGTTCCCGGCTTGGCATCACTCACATCGATTAGCTCTTTACCGCCGAGAACCCTTAGTAGATTTTGGCGTAAGTCCTTTAAATCGGTGGCTCTTAGCTCTAAAAGCTCATCGCCACTCATTAGAAAGAGCTGAATGAACTGTTCAAATACTTGATGAACGGCGTATTCACTAACCGTCTTTTCCTGGGTAATAATCTTTTCAATTTCCGGTACCAGCGCCGGATCCGCCAAAAGATCCAAATGACTCTGAAGGATTTCTCCTTGTTCATGGCCAAGCTTCGCCACCTTTTTTTCCAAATAGGCTTTCAGGCCGTCAATACTTGTATGCAGTCTATTCACTTCGTCCGCTAGGGACTCTTCGTCCACCGCTTTTTTGCTTACATCGAAAACAATTTCCTCAATAACAAGGGTAGTTCCTATACCGATTCCGGCGGACACCCCCAGTCCGTTTCTCTTCATGTGTTATTCTCCCAAACCACTTTCAATCGCTTCCACAGCGGCCTTCATACAAGCTTCCTCATCTGCGCCACAGACAATCAGCTCCACCTCATCCCCGCATTTGATCGAGGCACTGAGAACACCTAGCATACTTTTCGCGTTAAAATCATCACCGTTTGCCCGCAGGGTTACCTCAGACTCAAAACCTGTTATCACCTTTACAAAAACCCCAGCGGGACGCATATGTAATCCCGAAGGATTTGTCACTTTTACTTTTCTGTTAATCATCTTTCACTCCTCCTTAATCTGCATAGATAATGGTTGTTTGCGGGTGTAGTTGCAAAATGCTAGCCGGCATTTGCGGGCTTACCTCACCGCTAAGCAACTTTTCAATTGCTTCCTTTTTATCCGCTCCATAAGCGATTAAGAGAATCTTTCGCGCTTTCATAATTGTTCCAATCCCCATACTAATCGCTTCTTTTGGCACTTCCGCAGAGCTGTCAAAAAATCTCGTATTAGCCTCTATCGTACTCTCGGTTAGTTTTACAACCGAAGTCTCTTTTCCGAAAATCGAATCCGGTTCGTTAAAGCCGATATGACCATTCCTACCCAGTCCTAAAAGCTGTAGGTCAACACCGCCAGCGGCGCCAATGGCCTCTTCGTAGCGGCGACACTCTGCCGTCGCATCCGCTGCTACTCCGGACGGAATATGGGTGTTCTCCTCTTTAATATTCACTTTGGAGAATAAATTCTCTTTCATGAAATAGTGGTAACTCTGTGAATGGTCTTTTCCCAAACCAACGTACTCATCTAAGTTAAAAGTAGTCACCTGACTAAAATCAATGGTCCCCTCTTGATACAGGCGAATCAGCTCGGCATACGTTCCTAGTGGGCTACTGCCAGTGGCAAACCCCAGAACACTATCCGGTTTTTCTAGCATCTGTCCGGCAATCATAACCGCTGCCTTTTTATTTAATTCCTCTACACTCTTTGCCTTAATTACATTCATTTACACACTTCTCTCCTATCTGTTAAATTGTGGTAGATAATCCTTATGAGCCTCCATTAGCTCTTCAATTACCGCTTTCGCCACCTTATCTGAGGTCGTTAGCGGATTGATAGAAAGGGCTAGAAGAGCCTTGTCTCTATCCCCAGTTACCGCGGCCTCTACAGTCATCCGTTCAAAAGACTTTATCTCCTGAACCAAGCCGTTAACCGCTACTGGTAGATGTCCAATATTAAGCGGCACCGGCCCTTCTCCCGTAATTATACAACTACATTCTATCGCACTGTCGTCAGGAATACCAGCAATCGTTCCATTATTACGGGTATCTACCGTCTGAATATCCCTCTTGTCCGTATAGATAGATTCAATCAACGAACAAGCGGCATCGGAGTAATAGGCACCGCCGCGCTGTTCTAACTGGGGCGGTTTGATATCTAGGTCTTCGTTTTGGTATAGAGCAAATAGCTCCTTCTCGATCTCCTGTACCTTTAGCGCCCTCACAGCCCCTTCTTTCAGCTGCACCAGCTCTTCTTTTAGCTGCTCATCCTTGCGATAATAGTAGCTGTGGTACGGACATGGGAGCACGCCTAAAGCCCTAATAAACTCCCGTTCATAGCTTACTGGCATAATATTCTTCATGGTCATCGCCATACCCTTTTCCGGATCGGTAGATAGCTCTAAGACCTGCCCCGTTACATCCTTGCCTTTTAAGAAAATCTGTAAGGCGTACACTAAGTGATTAAGCCCGCCAAAGCGCACCCACACATCCTCTTTTGGAACCTCAAGCAGTTTGGCAATATCCATCTCCATATGAATGGGAACGTTGCACAGTCCAATGACCTTTTTAATCTGCCCATAGCGAAGACAAGCTTCCGTTACCATTCCTGCCGGATTGCTAAAGTTAATCAGCCACGCCTCTGGGCAAAGCTCCTTCATATCCTTCGTAATCTCTAGAATCACCGGGATTGTCCGGAAGGCTTTGAACATGCCGCCGGCACCATTGGTCTCCTGTCCCAGAAGTCCATGCTTTAGAGGAATCTGCTCATCTAGACCCCGGGCCTTTAACTGCCCCACCCGAATCTGAGTAGTAACAAAATCAGCACCTGCAAGAGCTTCTCTTCGGTCTAAGGTCAAATGAATAGCAATCGGTAATCCTGATTTTTTAACCATGCGTTTGGCTAGATTTCCTACCGTTTCTAATTTTTCACGGCCTTCTTCAATATCTACCAGCCAAATTTCCCGAACCGGCAACGATTGGTAGCGTTTGATAAACCCTTCGATCAGCTCTGGCGTGTAGCTTGAACCGCCACCGATGGTAACAATTTTTACTCCTTCCATGGTATCTCCTCTCTATAGCTCTGCGTATGAACACAGATCAATCTGCTCTTCTCTAATTAACGTTTGCAAACGGGTATCTGTCAAAGTTCTCAGTTCAAAGATTCGCGGGACATTGTAAGAGCTGCGCTCATACAAATCGGCATCTACATAGGCTGGGTGACACATAATCTCTGCACTGTCGTACTTACTACCGCAAAGCACTCCCCTTAACGTATCTAGCGTCGCCCCTTCACTGTAAAAGCCATCATCAAAGTGAGCAACTGACTTGAGGGAAGCATATTCTTCTCCTAAACTACTTCGGTCATAAAGACGTACCTTAAGCTTATATTTCTTAGCCACCTTTAAAAACACCGGCAAGAGTCCTGCTAATGTATGGGTATGGTGGTGAGAATCTAGATGGGTAATCTCAATCCCGGCACCGCTCACCTTCTGAATTTGCAGCTCGTACTCTCGTTCCACTTCTGTTAAGTCAAGCTCTCCTGCCGAAGCTTTCCCCGTCAGCTCACCAAGCTTTAAAAAGTTGCCCGCACTATCAATCAGGGTCTGATACCCCTCGCCTAGCGGTTTCCCTGCGGTCAAGGTAAGGTGTACCCCAATCCTTAAGCCTGGGTGGCGCTGATGGAGAGCCACCGCGTGGTCAAAACCTGGCATCTGGGCCATCATCGAGGTCGAACGCACCACTCCCTGTTCGTAAGCCTCACATATCCCTAAGTTAACGGCTTTAGAAAGCCCAAAATCATCTGCATTAAAAATAACTTTCATAAAATAATTACCTCATTTATACCAGAAAGGCTGTCACAAAGATTCCTCCTTATGTAACAGCCTTTTTGCTTGCGGATTCTAGGAATCCAGTTTCCCGTATAATTCAACCATCTCTGCCGCCAAATCCTTTGCCAGAATCGCCGTCATCACATGGTCTTGTGCATGTACCATAAACAGATCAATCTCTGTCTTATTACCTTTTGCTTCATTTTGAATAAGTCCTGTCTGCGTACCATGAGCTCTAGAAATATCTTCATTGGCTCGCTCAAGGGCTGCACGTGCCTCCTCCATTTTGCCTTCTCTCGCTAGGGCAATCGCTTCAAGCGCGCTACTTTTCGCGCTTCCGGCATCGACGATTAAGTTCATTACTAGCATTTCTCTTTCTTGATCCATCTTACAACCTCTCTTACTCAGCAGCTTCTGCTTGCTGGGCTTCTTTCTTCATCTCGATACGATCGGCAATCTTAACAAACGGAATGTATACGAGAACCGATATCGCTAGGTTAATCACCTGAATAATGGGACCGATAATCTTAAAGTTTGTGGCAAAGAGCCCCGAAAGAATCGGTGGGGTCGTCCACGGGATAACAACGGATACCGCTGGTAAAATCCCCATTCGACTGGCGCCATAGGCAACGATAAAGCAAAGAATCGGAGCTAGGACAAAAGGAATCGCAAAAATCGGATTTAATACAATCGGTAATCCAAAAATAATCGGCTCATTGATATTAAAGACCGATGGCAGGAGACCTAAACGGCCAACCATCCGGTTCTGTTTTGATTTACCGGCAACAAGTAAGGCGATTACCAAGCCGATACACACACCAGCACCACCCATGTAGACGAAAGCGTCTAAGAAAGATTTGCTAAAGTAGGTAAATCCTTCTGTAGCACCACTTTCTAGTAAGGCTGTATTGTTATCTACTGCCATTAAGTTAAGAGTCTGTAACACCCCTTCAAACATATTGGCGCCGTGAATACCAAATACCCAGAAGACGTGAGTTAGAAGCACAATAATCAGGCCAAAGCCCCAGGTATCTGAGCCCTTTGCTAACGGCTTCGCTAAGTTCTCGTAGATTAAATCAAAGACATTGTTTTTCGCCACCAATTCAATCATTACCGTAATAAAGGAAATAGCAATAATAGTGATAACACCAGGGATCAGTGCTGCAAAGGAACGGGATACCGCTGGGGGCACACCATCGGGCATCTTAATTATCAGTTTATCGGACCTAGACAGACGTACGAAAATCTCCGTTCCGATAAGGGCGATAATCACCCCCACAATCAATCCCTGAGCGTTGGTGTAGCGGTAGTTAATAAAGCCCCAACCAGCCACTTCTTCGCCAGCCTCCGTGGTAATAAAGGCCATCTGAGGAACTGCTGAAAGATACGCTGCCAAACTAACTAAAGCTGCTGACAAAGCATTGCCTTCGTATGATTTCGCTAGATAATAGGCAATGGCCATAACCGAGAACAAGGAAATCATTCCAAATGTCCCCCACCAAACGTTTCCATTAATGGTGGTAATCCAGGCCAGTCCGGGAATTTCTGCTAACTTTTCTTTTAATAAAGTGTTTCTGCCAATTGGCAAGTTGTTAATCAAGGTTACTAAAGACCCTACAATCATAAGTGGCATTAACGAAACAAAGCCATCCCTAACTGCCCCCAAGTGCCTTTGCTGACCAATTCTTCCAGCAACTGCGGAAAATTTGTCGATAAATGAATTGTTACCCATGTAATTGTCCTCCCTTTCTCAATGCTACCCTAGCAATGACTCAATTTGTTTAAGAACTGCCGCTCCGTCCATACGTCCGTAAGACAGCATATCCACCACACCTATTTTTGTGCTTGATCCGGCAATCGCTTCCTTAAACTTTCCTTCTAAATAACGTACCTGTGGTCCTAAAAGTAGCACGTCCGCCTGGGTTAAATCTTTACGCGCTTCCGCTTCACCCATGGCGTACACCTCTAACTCAAGACCTTTTTCTTTTGCCGCCTTGTTTACCTTTTCCACTAAAAGGCTAGTAGACATTCCCGCAGCACATACAAACATTACTTTTGCCATTACTTTTTCCCTCCTTGTTGAATAATCTTTTCTATGATTTTCTCTGTTCCTACAACAAAACAGCCGTAGATACCTGCTCCCTCGCGAAGCTCGCCAATTGCCACCTGAGGTTTTACAAACCCTTTTGTGGAATCAATAAACTCACGCACACCTTCTAAAATAACTTCGCCAAAACTTAAATAATCCCCTCCTAACAAAACCTTCTTAACATCTAAAAACGTGCAACAGTTATAAATCATTTTGCCCAGTTTATAGCCAAACTCATGGACCACCTCGCAAACTCTCTCATCACCCTGTCTAGCTAAGGCGACCACCTCTTGAAAATTCAGCGGGTTCTCCCCACTAATTGAAAGTCCCCTTTCAGAAAGTTCTTTGAAAAGACTTTCCATGGCAATGGTTTCTTCTACACTTCTACCGTCATCCAAAATCACGTAACCAACTTCACCAGCTGCGTTGCCTTCTCCTAAGTGAAGCTTCCCATTTAAGATAATACCCGCACCCACACCTACTCCGGCGCTGATATAAAGAAGGTTTTCATCTCCTTTTTCGGCACTGACATACCATTCTCCAAGTGCCGCCATCCCCGCATCGTTGCGGACGGATACGTGAATCTTTAATTCTTGTTTTAAATACTCGCGAATCCCAATATTCGCAAAGTCTACATGCCGCTCACTGATAAAATCAGGCTCATCATCGGTGAATACCCCGGGATGAGAAATAACGATTAGCTCTAGCTTCTCTCGGGGAATCTGATTCTCATCAAGAATCTCAAAGAACGTGTCCCGAATCTGCTGGCGCTTATCTTCGGCCGTAGCTTTCTTCTTAGCCTTCACTCGCTTTAAGCCGATTAAACAATTGTTCATGTCCGCTACGGCACAGACCGGATTGCGAAAAGACAAGTCCAAAGCACCGACGTATCTTAAACTCTCGTTAAAATACAGTAAGATTGGTTTGCGTCCGCCCTTTTTGGCGGCTTCGCCTTCGCCCCGTTCAACCACTAGACCAGAAGCAATCAACAGCTCCACGTTGCTAGCGATCGCCGGTTTGCTTATCCCTAAATCCTTTGCAAGGGTGGCTCTAGAGACACCACTGCGCCGATGGATCTCCTCAGCGATGGCTTTTTCATTAATCACTCGACTTAAAGAGCGATCGGCCACTAGTCGCCGGCCTGTAGGTTCTATCTTTTCCCTCATAATATCTCCTCTTTAGATACGTTAGTAATTATTACTTACTTACATAATAGACATATTTTTTCCATTTGTCAACAATCATTTGGTGGTTTTTACAAAATACGTTATAATAATTCTATTAGGAGATATTATATGGACACTTTAATGCTAAAAAACGATCCCTTACTAAATATTCACGATGACGGAACGATTGCGGTTATCGACTTTGATCGCTTACCCTTCGCTCTGCGAATCCCTCAGCTTAGTAGCGCTCAGTATAAGGACTGGGTTTCTTTGCGCGCGCTCCAGCTTGATCGCCAACACGCCAAGGATATTATCAACCGTTATCGCCTACCCCAATATGATAAGTACCGGATTGCGAAAGCTTGTCGCGGGTTTAGCCTAACCGATTCCTACTGGATTCGCGATGAAATGGATACCATTACTTGGGAAGACCGCAATCTGTTTCACAACGATTTGTCCCTTTCCATCGTCGAAACCTCCCTTTCGGGAAAGCTCAGTAAAACTTCCTACCGGATTGAAGGTAACGAAATTATCCACGAGATTTCTCCAGAGTTAACCACTTGGGGCGTTAACGCTAAGGCTTGGATCAAAGAAACGGATGGTCTCTATCTCCATAAAATTGGGATAAACGAAGTGGGTGCAAGCGTTATTATCGATATGCTCGGGCTAGAGCATATCAAGTACCAACTCTCAACAGCCGAACAGATTGACAAATACCTCTCTACCGAGGTCAAGACTTGGCTTACCGGCGTTGGTGAAGCCATCGTCAACTCCAAACTTTTTACTAGCGAGAACCTTTCCTTCGTCTCCTTTGACGAATTTTCTACCTTTTGTTCCTATTATGATATCGACCCAATCGATCAAGCGATTAAGTACGATGCTCGTATTTATTACGAAATGCAGATAATTGACTATATCCTCAATAACCCTGATCGGCACGGTCAGAATTGGGGCTTCTATATGGATGCGAATACCGGCAAGCTCGTGCGTATGGCTCTTCACTTCGACCACGACCGCGCCTTCAATCGAAACATCGAAATCATGTCACTAACTAGTAAGGAACCCATGCTCCTAAGAGATGCCGCCCTTGATGCCCTCAGTCACGTCCGCATTCCTCTTGAGAATATCCGAAACGGAAAACGCCCACCCACCGTTACCGAAAAACAGTGGCAAGGAGTCCAAGAAAGAGTTCAAATCCTCGATCAATAAAAATTACCGAAGCAACGAATACCGTTTGCTTCGGTAATTTTTTTTAGAAAAGTGTTGACACCATAATATTATTGTACTATGATTGTAATACACTAATACAGACGAACAAAGGAGGCCTATATGGGAACAATACTTAGAACAAATCATTTAACGAAAAAATATGGAAATAACTCGGTGGTTAAGGATCTTTCATTAACCGTACACGAAGGCGATATCTATGGCTTTATCGGTAAAAACGGTGCCGGTAAGACTACTTTAATCCGCATGATTGCCGGCCTGGCAAAGCCAACGGAAGGTAATCTCTTACTCTTTGGCGGTCAGAATTTAACCGCTGCCAGAGCGAATATTGGTACTGTTATCGAGAACCCGGCGCTCTATCCCAATATGACCGCCAGGAACAATATGATGGTTCAGGTGAAATTAAAGGGAGAGTCCCCGGAGCAAATCGATCGACTTTTAGAGCTTGTGGGACTTGCCGATACCGGCAAGAAGAAGGCGAAGAACTTTTCCTTAGGAATGCGTCAGCGCTTAGCCATTGCCGTTGCTCTCATCGGTTCTCCGAAGTTTTTAATCCTCGACGAGCCTACCAACGGTTTGGACCCCCAAGGGATTCGAGAAATCAGGGAACTTATCGTTAGACTAAATAAGGAAGAGAAAATCACCGTTCTCATTTCCTCCCATATTCTTAGCGAACTTTCCAAGTTTGCTACCCGCTATGGCATTATTCACAACGGCCAGCTAGTGGAAGAGTTTACCAAACAGGAACTCTTAGAACGCCAGGGAGAGACCCCTACCGAACACGATAACGATCTAGAAGACTACTTCTTACAAAAGATTGCCGGAATCTAAATTCTACCTACCAAACGAAAGGAATATATAACTATGAAAAACGCTATTAGCAGTGATTTATTTAAACTTAGAAAATCAAATTATTTTTACGTATGTCTAATCATCTCCATCATTCTTTCTGTCGCCACCGTTTTTTTGATGGATTTCGCTTATAAAAATCTAAAACAATCCTCCACTAGTGAACAGAGCGGTGTCACCGTAGAAATCGGTAACGAAGTGACCTCGGAAGCCAATACTGACGTCCTGATGAACGCCCCTACCGGCAGTAGCACGATGGCGACCTTCTTCGGCTCTAGCTCCGCTGCCTTATTACTAGCCGTAGTCATCTCCCTCTTTGTAGGCAGTGAATTCAACAACGGCACCATTAAAAATTCAGCCTCGACTAATTTAAGCCGAAGCAAGTTATACGCCTCAAAGACCATCGTCGGGGTGCTGGCGGGACTCTTTTATTTTCTCGTTTCCGGTATTATCGCCACCTGCTTTGCCACCTTTTTATGGGGCTTTGGAGACATATCCCCAGGCTTTTGGTCAGATACGCTTCTAAGCATCGGTGTTGAAGGACTTATCATCGCCGCCTACGTCTCTGTCTTTACCATGTTCTCCATGCTGATTCGGCAAAACGGTGGTTCGCTGGCGGCTAATATTTGCTTCCTCGAGTTCCTTACCCTTATCGTGCAACTAATGATGTTTGCTGCCAAACAGCTATTTGACTGGGAGATAAATCTGACTCAGTACCTACTGGATGTAAATATGACCAATGTGGCCACCAACTTTACTTCTAAAATCTTCATTCAAGGAGCCCTGGTCGCTCTCGGGTATTTTGTTGTCACCTATATAATCGGTGTAACTTCCTTTAAAGCAAGAGATATTAAGTAAAGTTGGGCTATTCAAAAAGGCGCAAGGAGATATTTTCTCCTTACGCCTTTTTCCTATAAGTATTCGTAACTGTTCAGGACAGACCTCAGACGCGTTCGCATAATGACGCTGTCGCTACCTTAATATTATCTAATGAGGTGGCCAGATTAAGCCGAATAAAGTTCTCATATCCCACAGGTGCAAACCAGTTGCCGTAATCTACCGCTAACTTACACTGCTCTTCCATCACTTCCGTGACGTTTTTCCCTTCTAGATAAGCACCCAAATCTAGCCAAGCTAAATACGTTCCTTCAAGGGGCGCTAACACGGCTTTCGGTAAATGCCGAGAAAGCTCATCCTTTAGATAATTGTAGTTCTCTTGGATCTGTTCTTTTACGCCTTGAAGCCATTCATCGCCCTCTCGGTAACCGGCCTCTGCCGCAATATACCCGAAGGCGTTGCCGCTACCGATGGCAATACTGAGAACAAACTTATCCCAGCGGGCGCGCAGCTCCTCATCTTTAATGATGATAATGGAGTTTTGACCGGCTGCTAGGTTAAAGGTCTTTGAGGGTGCCGTCAGCAAAATCATCCCCTCCTGATAATTCTCTGCTAAAAATGCCGAGGTATGATGGTGGGGCGACATCACCAAGTCCTGGTGAATTTCATCCGCCAAGACGTATACTTTATGTTTCCGGCAAAGGGCTATCATCCCCTTAAGCTCGGCCTCTGTCCACACCCGACCGACTGGGTTGTGGGGAGAGCAAAGGATAAAGAGCTTAACGTCTTCTTTAATAATCGTTTCCTCAAAAGCCTCTAAGTCCACCTGATAATGGCCATTGTGATTAACTAAGTCTGCCGATACTAAATGGCGTTCATTGTTTTCAATCGCTCTCGCAAAGGGATAATACACCGGCTGCTGAATCAAAATGCTATCGCCTGGCCTAGTCAGCATCTGAACGCCCCAGTTAAAGCCTGATACCACTCCTGGTGAAAAGCGAAGCCATTCGCGCTCCACGGTAAAACCGTGATGACGCTTTTCCCAGGCGATAAATGCCTCATAATAAGAATCCGGAACCTTATAGTAACCATAAGCTCCCATCTCCACATATTCGTGTAAAGCCTTTGTAATTGCCTCCGGCACTTTAAAATCCATATCCGCCACCCATAGTGGTAATAAATCATTGCTGGAGAAAAGGCGCTCCATACCATCCCATTTCTCGCAGTTCGTCTGCTTTCTCTCAACATACTCTGGTCTCATTTTTTTCCTCCTCAAATCAAAATACCGTATAAGAAGTATTCTAACACGTTTTTTTCGCGGTTAATATAGGAAGATTCTCCTACAGACCTTGACAAAGGTCGCTAACTATGAGATAGTTTCCAAGGTTACATTGTATTTTAACGGTACTGGTGAATTCCCCGGTACCGTTTTCTTTTGTTAATGAAAGTGAGATTTATGGAAAACATCCTATTTGAAGATTTAGAAATTAATAACGAACTAAAACGAGCGGTGGCTGATATGGGCTTTACCGAAGCAACTCCCGTACAGAGCCAAAGTATTCTTCCCATGCTAGAAGGAAAAGATATGGTGGTGCAAGCGCCTACCGGTACCGGTAAGACGTGTGCTTTTGGTCTTCCCATTATGGAAAAGATCGACACCGAAGCAAAGCACGTAGAAGCACTTATTCTCGCCCCGACCAGAGAGCTTGCCGTTCAGATTACCAACGAGCTAATGAAGCTGGGTAAATATACCGCTGGCATTCGCATCACCCCTGTATATGGTGGCCAGGTTATCACGAGACAGATTACCGCCCTAAAAAAACGTCCCCAGATTATCGTCGCTACCCCAGGACGTCTGATGGATCATTTGCGCCGCCACACCGTCAAACTTGATAACCTTAAGTATCTCGTTCTCGACGAAGCCGACGAAATGCTTAACATGGGCTTTCGTGAAGATATCGATACCATCCTCGAATCCGCTTCCGAGTCCCACCAAACGGTCTTATATTCAGCAACGATGTCAAAGGAGATTCTCGACATCACCAAAAAGTATCTACACACTCCCGAAAAGGTTCAAATCACAAAAAGTGAAATGACCGTTCCTACCATTAAACAATATTATCTAGAGGTACGCTCAGAAAACAAAATCGACCTCCTGGCTCGCCTCGTTGACTTAGGCGGCTATGAAAAGGGAATTGTCTTCTGTAATACCAAGCGAATGGTAGACGAACTAGCCCTTGAGATGACCGCTAGAGGTTACCTCTCGGAAGGACTCCACGGCGATATGAACCAAGCCCAGAGAGACCGCGTCATGCGGGACTTTAGAAACCGTAAAATCGACCTGTTAATCGCTACTGACGTGGCGGCTAGAGGGATCGATGTGAAAGGGATTGAAGCCGTCTTTAACTACGACGTGCCAGAAGACCTTGAATACTACGTACACCGGATTGGTCGTACGGGAAGAGCCAAGGCCGAAGGGATCTCTTACCTCTTCGTTACCAGAAGAGATATGTGGCGACTAAGAGAAATCATGAACTACACCAAGGCCAAAATCGAATACATGCCGATTCCTAAGGTTGCTGAAATCACCGATATTCGCGTACGCAAAGCCTTGTCGGAAGCAACTGCCCTAGCAGATGACGGCAAATTAAGCCTTTATCGCCAAGGAATCGAAGATTTCCTAAGCGAACACGATACCGAGATCACAATCCTCGACCTTGCCGCCGCCCTTCTCCTAAAAGATGTGGGCTTAAGCGATTTGAAAGATATTGAAGAAAGACCAAGGAGTCGCGAAAAGGGTGCTATTCCCACTAGTGGCAACGCTCGTATCTTTATCAATGTGGGCAAATTAGATAAGCTTAAAAAACGTCAGCTAATCAAGCTTTTAGTAGAAAAGGTTGGTCTTAGAGAACGGGAAATCCGCGATATCTCTATTCTTGAAAAATTCTCTTTCGTCAATATTCCGGCGGAATATGCCAAAGAGACCTTGAAAAAGCTCAATAACATGCGTCTTGACGGTCGCAAAATAAAAGCAGAAATCTCTACGGGAAAACAAGGTAAAAAGAAGAAAAAAGCCTTTTAAGCCCCTAGCTTTCTGTGCTACAATAGCGATAGGGAAACATAGCTCAGCTGGGAGAGCATCCGCTTGACGTGCGGAAGGTCGCAGGTTCGAGCCCTGTTGTTTCCATATCGACAAAAAGGTCACTGCCCATTTGGACAGTGACCTTTTTTATACTTTATGCCAAACGCTCATTCTTTTCTTCTTGAAGTCTAAAGCGGTTAACCACTTCTTTCAAAGTGTTGGCCTGAGCCGCTAACTCCTCAGCTGATGCTGCTGATTGCTGGGCATTTGCGGAGTTACTCTGAACGGTAATGGTAATCTGCTCCACCGCCTGATTAATGTCTTCTAAGGCACGGCTTTGTTCAATGGCGGCTTCTTTAATCTTATCCATCGACTGAGTCGTCTCGACGACAATCGTCTTCACCTCGCCTAAGCTATCTCTCGTGGCCTCTGTCAGTTCATTGCCGCCTGATACCTTCTCTACACTGCGGGCGATTAAACCGGCGGTTTCCTGGGCGGCCTCAGCTGATTTTGCAGCTAAGTTTCTCACCTCATCGGCTACCACGGCAAAGCCTTTTCCGTGTTGACCAGCTCTAGCTGCTTCCACTGCCGCATTAAGCGCTAAGATATTCGTCTGGAAGGCTATATCATCAATCGTCTTAATAATATTAGAGATTTCCTGAGAACTTTTATCGATCTCTTCCATCGCTAAAGCCAAATCATTCATCATACCATCACTGCGAACAATCACTTGATTGGTCTGCATCGCACTCTCCTGTGCCCCGATTGCTTGATTTGTACTTTCTTCACCCTTTTCACGAACCTGACCAACCACTTCACGAAACTGATCCACTGTCGCCGCTTGCTCGTTAGTGCTAGCGGCTAAAGACTGCGCCGTCGAGGAAATCTGCTCGGCAGCTGCCGATACCTGTTCTGCTCCGTAGAGAACATCTCGGAACAATTCATTTAAGTGACTAACCGTCTGACTAATCGCAATATTCATAGCATCCTTTTCGCTACGAATAACTGGATATAAGTTTAAGTTTCCCTGAGCAAGTTCTTCCATTAGACCTACTTGCTTTTTCGTATTATCTGCCATTCTCTGGAAGGCATGCATTAGCTCGCCAATTTCGTCTTCTCTATCAGAGTCAATGTTAATATCCACAATTCCTTTAGCCAATTGATCCGACATTTCTGTTAGCTTAACAATCGGTTTCCCCAGTGTACGACGCATGACCCGAATAAGGATAACGGTTGCGATAATACAGCATAGTAAAATAGCAACTAAAATCCAAATCCCAAAGGTAAGCACAACTTGGTTGATTTCCGATAGGCTGATGTCGGCTCCAATGACGCCAACCACTTCGCCGTCACTATCTTTAACGGCAGCAAATCCGGTAACCATCTCGCCAAACTCTCCTGATCTGTATACATCGGAAGCATTTGGTTCGCCGCTTTCGGCTGTTAAAGACATTTCCTTATCATAATTTTCAGCTGCTTCCGTATCGCCAAACTTTAGCTCTGCTTCTGCATCCTTTTCTGCATTATAGCCTTCTGCATAATAAGAAACGTTTTCGTCAATATGGGCATCTACAGCATATAAATATTTAACATCTGTATCAATCTTAATTTGATCAAGAACTGCCTTTGCCCGGTCGTAATTTTCATCTTTGACGCCTGTTTCCATGGCCTCTTTAAAACCATCTCCGTCAAGGGCTGCGGCGGCTGATTGAGCGATATTCTGTGCCGTTATCGCATGATCCTTTACAGCCGTACTTCGAAAAACGAAAAGACTAGCAACACCAATCCCTACTGCGCAAACCGCCAAAATCAAAATGGTAAGTGTCGTAATCTGCTTTACTATTGATTTCTTCATTTATAATAACCTCCTAGTATATAGTCACTCTGTATGACTATCGACAGATTCCTTCTTATACAATAGGGGTTAATCGAGTAGGAGGCGGTGACTAACCGCCGTCCTCTCACAGCACCGTACGTACCGT
>NZ_JAMXOC010000019.1 GCF_024721265.1 Ohessyouella blattaphilus
TTCTCCGTCAAAAGAGAATGTCCTATTTATATGGTCAATTAGATAGGGGGGATCTCATTGAATACATGTACAGAAATAAAAAAGGAGTTTATGGAGAGAAACATTAAAGTCTCGTTAACCGTGCATGAGGCGGCGGAGTATACCGGTATTGGTAGAAATGCTTTAAGAAAATTATTGGAATGGGAAGCCATGCCGGTTATATACATAGGAAGAAAGATTTTAATTCGTGTAGAAACATTAGATCGATTTATAGCTTTAAATGAGGGAAAAGATTTGTCGAATAGAGCTGACATCATTGCAGTCACCAAGAAGGAGGCGGTATAATGAAGACAAATCAAATTAAGCAATCCTTACCAGTAGAAAGGAGAAGATTTTATGGGTAAGGATTTGAATGGAAAAAAGTTGCCAGCTGGTGTAATGCAGCGACCAAATGGTATCTATAGAGGCAGATTTAAATACAATGGTGATTCATACAGTGTACAGAATGAAAATCTAGAAGATTTGATAGTTGCGCTCGATGAGCTCCGCTACCATGTACGTCGAGGTTTAAAAGAGAGTACAAAGAAAAGCTTGATGGATGAGTGGTTTGATTTGTGGCTTAACATACATAAGAAACGAACGATAAAGGAGAGAACGAGAGTCCGCTATCATAACTTTTATTCCTGGTATATTAAGCCACGGTTTGGTAGAAAGCGAATAGTCGATTTTAGTCCCATTCTCATTGAGAGCCTATTGCAAGACATGGCAGATAAGGAGTATAGTACATCGACCATTGGCGAAGTCTTTGATTTGATGAGAGCGATTTTTCGGTATGCTCTGCACAATCGGATTATTGTATATAATCCCTGCGATGGAGTGGAACTGCCAAAGACCAAAGAAAAGGATATTCGGGTATTGACGGTAAAAGAACAGCTAGAAGTATTGGAGCATGTTAAAGGGCGTATGTATGAGAATCTGATTATTCTGGCCTTAAATACAGGTATGCGTTGCGGTGAAATGTGTGGTCTTACCTGGGATAACATTGATTTTGAAAACCGTAAGATTCACGTTACAAAAACCTTAGTACAGATAAAAAGTTTGGAAACAGGAAAGTATTACTTTGCCTTTCAAGAACCAAAGACAAAAAATAGTACGAGAACGATTCCTATGCTAGATGCTTCTTATGAAGTGTTAAAAAAGCAATACGTGCGTATTCGGGAAATGCAAATGAGCGCAAGTCATTGGGAGCATGTGAAGGGATTTGAGAATCTGGTGTTTCTTACACGTTCTGGAAAGCCGGTAGCGAATTGTATTATTCGCAATACCCTTAATACGGCAGAAAAATCGATTAACAGATCGAGGAAAGCATTTGCAGAAAAGGAAGGGATACCTTATGTAGCAATCCCGCATTTTTATCCCCATGCGCTAAGACATACTTTTGCTACTCGGTGTTTTGAAGCAGGGATTGATGCAAAGACGGTACAGGGGTATCTAGGGCACTTTTCAATCTCGATAACTTTAGATTTGTACACACATGTTACTGAAGAGAAAGCAATAATCGAGATGCAAAAGCTAGAAGCATTGTACCTGGGAATCGGCTAAAAATGAATATTTATAAATGGATAGTGCATAACCGGAAAAAAGAGGGTGCCCCAAAGTTGCCCCAGATGGGTTTTGCAGAATGTGTAGACAACAGAAAACCCCGTAAACACAAGGGTTCACAGGGTTACTGTTTATAGTTATCTAAAGGAATGAGAAACGCAAAATTTGATTTTACCTAGTGTTATAGCGTGTTACAGCGCTTAAAATGGAGATTCCTAAAATGGAATTTGTGTTATATTGTGTTATATTTTATCAAGAATAGGTTGGGTGATTGACCCGAAATTGACCTGAAATTGAATATTGGATGAATTAATATAAAGTCATTATTACAACAATGCAAAGAATACGGGCTTCTGGAACCGGAGTTTTCTTGAGTTTGATGGAGATTTCCGGGTGAATATGTTCTGGCAAACCACTTCTGGCGCGAAAGGTATCAGTGATACCAAAATGAGACCAATGAGACTGACAGATAAAAATCCAGCAATCACTCAGAAAGAAATGAAAGAGAAGATGGGGGCGCTGGCGACAATAAAGAGGCTCATGTCTAATTTGTAGAAGCGTGGAAAAATTCAAAGACAGGGATCCTGTTGAAGCGGCAAGTGGTTGATTGTAGACCCGAAGGAGTAACTATAGCAGAGTTGTTAATTGAAAATGTAGGAAAAGCGCTGCTACCAGTTTCATTTAGAGTTTGTTTTCCCGTGTCTGTGCTTACATATTTGTGGGAGCGGAAAGGAGAGGATAGCAAAACTTGATTTTACCTAGTGGTGTTTAATTTCTATTTCGAACGTACATATGTAAAGTTTGTGAAAGTTCAAAAAAGGTTGAGTTTTTTCAAAAAATAACATACACTATATGTAACAGAGTTGCCCGAAGTCAATATGACGTTGGGGACCAGGCTGAGTCTTGTGCTCAGCTTTTTTACGTTAAGGCGAAGTGTTTATGGAGTTGAAAAAACCGCTAACTTTCGATGAACAGATAGAAAAATTGAAAGCCCATGGAATTCACATTAAAACGAACAGATATCACCTTTATTTATAAAGGTCTGTATTCGAAATTATATTTAGAGTTGGCTGCTTATTTAAGCAGGGCATATCTTGATGATTTAAAAGATACTTGTGCTTACGGCAATGTTCGTTAGGGTTATGAGTATGAGTTTGTTGCTAAGGACACTAAAAGGGGAAATAAAAAGGAGGATTTGTAAATGTTTGAAGAGAAAATTAGTGAAATAAATAAGGAAATCGAGGCACAAAATTCAAGCTATGTAAAACGCACTTATACGGTTGATGAGATACAAGACATCTTGGGTATTAGCCAAACTACAGCTTATATTCTAATAAAGCAAAAATTGTTCCATAGCGTTAAGGTTGGTCGACATATCAGGATTTCCAAAAAAAGCTTTGATCAATGGCTAGAAGGACAAGAATAAATTGTCAAGGGTGCAAATCTAAGAAAATACTCGGATTTGCACCTTTGTGTTTTTTCAACTCTTTTTCTACAATGCAATCATGCTAAGCGCTAGCAAAAAAATAGAAGGAGGTAAAGCTTGTGTATGATGAAATAATTAAGAAATTGAACGCTCAAAAAGACGCGCAAGTAATGCCAATGTACGAAAAACGTACGTATACAGTTGATGAGATTCAGGATATTTTAGGTATTAGTCAGCCAACTGCATACAGCTTGATTAAGCAAAATCTATTTCACAGCATTAAGGTTGGGCGGCATATCCGAATTGCAAAACGAAGCTTTGATAGTTGGCTAGAGGGGAGCGATTAGGTTGATGTGTAGTTGGAAAGTAATGATATTTAATAGTAGGAGGTGGGTATGGATATACATACAGAAATACCTTATACCCTAAAAAGGAAGACAAGCATGTCAATAACGGAGATGCGCCGCCTTTTAGGATTAGGGAAGACAGATTCATATTGGCTGGTGCAAAAAAAATATTTTAAAACCGTCGTAGTGGCAGGGAAAATGCGAGTAATGATTGATAGCTTTGAAGAATGGTACGCGGGACAATTTCATTATAAAAAAGTCTGTGGTGAGCCACCAGGAGCAAGATGGGAAAATATTAATATGTCAGTTCAAGAAACGGCTGACTTGATAGGCATTACGACATCAACATTGTATGATCTGCTAAAAAAGGAGCCATTTAAAACTGAGCGTATCAATAGCAAATTGCGCATTGATATTAAGAGCTTCGAGAAGTGGTACAAGAACCAGAGCCATTATAAAAAAGGTAGGTGACTTAAATGGCATCGATAGTTAAAAGAAAAAGTAAATATGCCGTCGTTTATACAGTTACAGACGAAAATGGTGTAAAACGACAAAAATGGGAGAGCTTTGCAACTAATGCTGATGCAAAAAAAAGAAAAGCACAGGTAGAGTATCAGCTTAGTACAGGAGATTTTATTGTTCCGTCAGCAAAAACATTAAAAGAACTGCTTGAGGAATATGTTTCTATTTACGGAGTAAATACTTGGGCACTCTCTACTTATGATTCAAGGAAGGGACTTATAGATAATTACATAAACCCGTTAATAGGGGATTTGAAATTGGACGATATAACACCTAGGCTAATGGATAAGTATTATCGGGATTTATTGACAGTAAAGGCGGTTCCCAGACCTTATCAAACCCCAAAGAACGAATATCTAAATGCAAGAAGAGTGCAAGAAATTCACAAGTTACTTCGCAATGCATTTAATCAGGCTGTGAAGTGGGAGATGATGACGCGTAATCCGGTTCTTAATGCAACAATACCAAAACATGAAGCGAAAAAAAGAGAAATATGGACATCAGACATATTATTTAAAGCGCTGGAATTATGCGATGATGACCTATTAGCATTGGCATTGCATTTAACCTTTGCGGGAACACTTAGAATGGGAGAACTTTTAGGACTTACTTGGGACTGTGTTGATATATCTGAGGAAAGTATAAATAGTGGCACCGCGAGTATATTTATTGAAAAGGAATTACAGCGGGTAACAAAGGAGTCAATGCAGCTATTAAACAATAAGGATGTTATAAGAATATTCCCGGCGGTTTTGTCAAGCAAGCATACAGTATTAGTGCTTAAGAAGCCAAAGACAAGGACTAGCGTTAGGAAAGTTTTCTTACCAAAGACGGTTGCGGCAATGTTGGTGAATAAAAAGCAAGAGATTGAAGAATTAAAGGATTTTTTTGGTGAGGAATATACGGACTATAGCATGGTGTTTTGTAATCCGACGGGCAGACCCATTGAAGGACAGATTATTAACAGAGCGTTTAGTAAGCTAATTAGGGACAACAATTTGCCCAAAGTTGTATTTCACAGTCTTCGGCATTCCAGTGTTACTTATAAGTTGAAGCTTAATGGCGGAGATATGAAATCGGTACAAGGGGATTCAGGGCATGCTCAGTTAAAGATGGTAGCAGATGTTTATTCTCATATCATTGATGATGATCGGCGAATTAATGCCCAGCGCTTGGAAGAAACGTTCTATTCAAAACCAGGCGAGAAAATAATTCCAGAGAAAAAAGAATCATTAGAGCTTCCGGTAGCGAGTGACGAGGATAAGGAGTTGCTAACAAAATTGTTGGCAAATCCTGAGATGGCATCTTTATTGAAGACATTGGCGAAGAGTTTATAGAGAAAATTGTGGCAGGGCTTGTTTGTTGACAGGTCCTGTTTTTATTATTAGTTTTCTATAGCTATTCATTGCATTTGCGAATAGACCAGCAATACCTTATAATAGAGGGGAGTAACTTGGATTGGAGAGAGATTATGGAAAGATTGAATTATATTGTCGAGGATAGTACTATTGCTGAGCTTTTAGGCGTCGAGAACTTTACAAATAAAGAATCTGCCATCTTAGAATTAGTTAAAAATGCTTATGATGCACATGCAAGAAAAGTAACTGTCACAATTAAACCTCTTATGATAGTTATTCAAGATGACGGTATAGGTATGGACCGAGAAATTATTAAAAATAATTGGATGCATGTGGGTAAAAGCAATAAGGGATATAAAGAAAGTCAAATTGGTGATGAGCGTATTCTTGCAGGCTCCAAAGGAATTGGACGTTTTGCGCTGGCTCGTTTAGGAGCATATGTTGTTGTGAAAAGTCGAAAAAGACATTCACAGCCATTAAGGTGGGAAACAGACTGGAATGAAAGCACCTTATCTGACGCAAGCGAGGAAGACTTTTATGGGACTTATATTGAGATTTCAATGTTAAGAGATCGTTGGACAGAAACAGGAATTGCTAAGCTAGTAGATTACTTATCTGTAACGTATAAAGACGATAAGATGGCAATAGAGATTGTCTCTGAAACCAATATTTATAATGTATCACATTACTATGAAAAACCTCAATTGGGAAAGAATTTTGTTACAGACATCAAACTTATTTATAAAAGTGAAAGTAATACTTTAGAGTGTCTTGTTATTAGTGATGAATTTAGACAGGAAGCAGAAAAGTATTGTAAAGATATAGATTTGCGGTTATATAAGAAAACTGTAAACTGTGTAGAAGAATTATATGATGACAGAGAAATAGATTTTAGCAAGAAGGAGTTAAAAGAATTTTTGGAGAGAGTAGGAGATTTTAATGCAAACTTGTTCTTCTCTTTAAAATCCTCTACGACCAAGGATTACGAAAGTTTTTTGTATAAATACGATAAGTTAAATAAGAGATATGATAAAGGAGTCGTACTTTATCGTAATGCATTTAGTCTGTCTTCATATGATGGAAAAAAAGATTGGCTAGGATTTGGAAAACGTTCTAGAAAGTCTCCGGCAGCAGCTACTCATCCATCTGGTGCCTGGCGGGTAAGGGAAAACCAGATATCGGGTATGGTTAATATAGATAAAAAAAACAATGCAAATTTAAAAGACTTGTCAAATAGACAAGGTCTAGATGAGAATGAGTTCTTTGTTTTATTTGTAAAGATTATTGATGTTGGAGTCGCTATATTTGAGAGATATAGACAAGATATTATTAGGAATATCAATAAAAAAAATAATATTTCGAAAGCGCCTAAACCAGCGATTATTCAGGACATAATTAAGACTCCGAGCAAGGTTAAAGATTTATCTCCAGAAGATGTGAAATCCTTAGCTATAGAACTTTCTACTATCGAAAAAGAATCAAAGACCAATAGAGAAGAAAAAAGAACTACAGAAGAAAGATACAGATATGATGTTCGTATCTTGAATGTTCTAGCTACATCAGGCCTTAAGGCGACATCCATTGCACATGAGTTGCAAAATGATAGAAACAGCGTAAGTGTAAACTATAATTATATTGTTAAGGCACTTAAAGAATATGATTTCTGGGAGGAGCTAAATTCACTAGAGTACACGGAAAAAAGTCATAAGAACGTGCCGCAATTGTTAGAGAGAAATCGATCAATAAGCGAGAAAATATTAGTTTTTATGGATACAATGCTTGATGAAGTAGAAAAGCAAAAATTTGCTACAAAGGATCTTAGTATTTCAGATATCATGAAAGTGATTAAGTCTAATTGGGTAAGAGATTATGCTAGTTTAAATATAGATCTTAAGATTGATGAAGACCTTCGCTTTGAAACGGCAGAGGATATTTTTCCGGTAATTTTTGACAATTTAATTCTTAACAGTATACAACAAAATGAACATCAAAATAAGATTGATATTAAAATATTCATTGATAAGAAAGGTGATTATTTGGATGTTACTTATTCTGACAATGGTCAAGGGTTACCCCCAAAATTTATCCATGATCCAATGAGAATTTTAGCAGTGCATGAAACTTCTAGAAAAAAAGGACATGGGCTTGGGATGTGGATTGTAAATAATACCGTACAAATGACTGGTGGAACAATTAAAAATATTGATGGTATAGATGGTTTCAAAATATACCTTGAATTGGGAGACAAACTATAATGGCAGAGATAAAAATTGTATATATTGATGACAAGCCAGATGAAATTCTAACAGCATATCTTGATGAAGTATATTGCAATGCTAAGTTAGACAGTCCGAGTGGAGCGGAGCATGTGACGAAAATATACAAAGAAGTAAAGTTTATAGGCAACCTAGGTTATGAATGCTTGCTTCAAGATACCGATGTGCGCTCAGCAAATGTAATACTAATTGATAACCATCTTTTTGAGGAACAAACAGCAGGCTCAGGGAAATTTTCGGGTAAGCAATTTAAAGTTATTTTGAGGAAGTTGTTTCCTTTTGTTGAAGTGATTATTATCACTCAAGATCAACATCTTAACGGCGATAACATTATTCATAAATTTGCAGGTAGAAATGGTGAAGATACAGATGAGTATTATAAAAATAACCTTGACAGTATACTTGATGGAGCAATCAGAGAAGTTATTGAATTTGAGGCCTTAGCAGAAGATTTAAAGAAAAGTAAAGATGTTGAAAAAGCTCTTGTTGATAAGATTCTGCAATCATTACAAGGAAATGATTCGTATGACGAAATGACAAAGGAAGATATCGATCAATTAATATTAAGCTTTAAGGAGTTGAAAGAAAGCTGTGCATACTAATTCAGATTATAGAAATGCGGATAAATGTCCATCTCTTGAAGGCATAAAAGATAAAAAAGAGAAGCTAAAGGATTTAGTGATTAAAGAACATAGGCGAACTAAAATTATATACAATCAGATTAAGAATAAAGATAAAAAATATTTCGATATGTTTGCAAAGATTTATAATTACAAGTGTGCTTATTGTGGCACATCTCTAAAATTTACGGATGGAAGGTTATTTGAAATTGATCATTTTATATGTGAATCGGCATATACTAAAGATACTGCGGGTCGAGCTGAAGCGGGTAAAATCGGGAATTTATCTTTTTCTTGCTATTCATGCAATAGAGGAAAAGGAAGCCTGCATATAAAGGATTCGTATGTAAATAAATTGAATCCAGATGACAACTCGATTAGCAAGGTGTTCTACAGAGAACAGAATTTTTATATTAAAAAGAGCAGTAAGTTCACAGATGATGAGTTTGTAAGTAAATTCTATGATGAATTGTTATTTGGTAGCGAATTTCGTCGTTTAGACTATTTGCTATTAGAGGTAGATGATTTTATTCAAGACGTTAAAGAAAAGGACGAAGATTTTGCAAGACGATTACAGGAGATTAAAAGTAAACTACAAGAAAAGAAAAACGGTACCTTTATAAAACAGGGTGGAAATTGAGGATTAAAAAGTATGGAAGATAAGCTTTCTGGGTCCTATTATACCCCTTATGAGACTGTTGATTTTATGTACGAATATCTATTAGAGCGAAATAAGCTATCGCAACGAGTTCTTGAGCCGAGTGTGGGAGATGGTCGCTTTATTGAGAGAATTTCAAATAATGTTACAGTCAATGAGGTTGTAGGTGTTGAATTAGACAAGAAAAAAGTAGAGGAATTAAGGAACAAAGGATATCCGGATAAAGTTACAATTATAGAATCAGATTATTTAGAATATGTTAATAGAGGTGCGAAAAACTATCAAGTCATATTGGGAAATCCGCCATACATTAGTATAAAAAATATGGATAAATCCTTTTTAAATTTGGGAAGGTCGATCTGTGAAGGATTTGGGCTTCCTAAAAAATTGCTTCAAAACTCATGGGTTGCGTTTGTGCTGGCATCAATTAAAATCATTGAAGCAAATGGTGTTATTTTTTTTGTATTACCAACAGAATTTTTGCAGGTACAATATGCAGAGATTCTTAGAGAATTTCTTGAAAATAAGTTCAATACAATACACATAATTACCTTTACAGAGAGAATGTTTCCTAAAATAGAGCAAGAGGCATGCCTGGTCTATTTAACAAACGAACAGGAAGAACTTCCATACATTGCATATAAACAATATGAGAAATTGGACGCTATAGTGCCTATTTATGAGTCGAGAATTGAAAGGAATAAACCTTTAAAGAAGTGGTCAAATGCGGTGTTATCAGATAGGGACATTGACATAATGAATAATATCACTGATCGTTATAGGAGCATCGGCGAAATGGCAACGAGTGCGCCAGGCATAGTGACGGCCGCAAATAATAAATTTATTCTTACAAATGAGGAAGTGGAACAATATGAGTGCCGAGATTATGTTATACCGATTATCTCAAAAGGCATGATGGTAAGAAATAGACTTGTAGCTAACCAAGAATTAGTGAACCAATTGGCGCTGGATGGTAAAAAAGTATATATGCTAAATCTAGCGGGTATTGTTGAGGATGAATTGCCGGAGTCGCTTAAGAGATATTTAGATGAGACTGGAGAGGTTAAAAGAGGAGAAATAAAAATTAAAGAAAGTTTCAAATGTTCAAGACGGACTCCATGGTATGCGATCCCGGTAGTTAGAAGTGGTAGTGTGATTTTCTTCAAGCGCTATGATACTTGCCCGAGAATATCCATAAACCCAGATATGATTCATACAACCGATATTGCGTATAATCTTCAGTTAAATGACGATGTTGAAGCGAGTAGCTTGGTATTCTGTTTTTATAATTCGCTATCTCTCGCTCAATGTGAATTTGCTGGAAGATATTATGCAGGTGGAGTTTCCGAATTGACACCAACGGAATTCAGATCAATTGCAGTGCCATACAGAAAAATTTCGGCAGAGGATGTTGATATTTTAGGAAGGATGTTTCATGATGAAAGGCCATTGGATGAAATTATCAGGTTTGTTAATAAAAAAACAATTTGTCAAGACTTATTAGAAGAAGAAATAAGCGTTATAGACAATATAAGAAGGAAATTGATAAATAGAAGGAAATAATGATACTAGATATACAATACTTGAAATGCCAATTTGGCATTTCAAGTTCAGGAGGATGAGATGGAAAGAAATGAAAAGGACGTTTTGTCACAAAAAAATGAAGAAATATCTAGCATAGAAGTTGTGCAACCTAGAATTGAAAGATTGATATGTGTTATTCGGGACAAACAAGTGATGGTAGACAGTGATTTGGCTGTTCTGTATCAAGTTGAAACGGGAGCATTAAATAGGGCAGTTAAAAGAAATGTGCAGAGATTTCCAGAGGATTTCAGATTTCAACTTACAGCGGAAGAATACGAGAACTTGAAATGCCAATCTGGAATTTCAAGTACGAAAGATAGAGGATATGGCGGACGAAGAACATTACCTTATGTTTTTACGGAACAGGGTATTTCAATGCTTGCCAGTGTACTTCACAGCGAAGTTGCAGTAAATGTAAGTGTTGGTATTATGAGAACTTTTGTGGAGATGCGGAGCTTCATAGCAAATAATGCTCTACTCTTCGAGCGCATCAGTAATGTAGAGCTAAAACAGTTGGAATTCCAGAAGAAGACTGATGAAAAATTGAAGCAGGTATTTGAGTATATATCCGATCATGAAGAAGCAAGTCAAAAAGTATTTTTTGATGGACAGATTTACGATGCGTTTAGTTTGATAGTTAGCTTGATACAAAAGGCAAAAAGGGAAATCATGCTAATAGACGGATATGTCGATGTAGGAACATTGAACCTTGTTTCAAAGAAAAAAGAGAATGTATCCGTGGTAATTTATACACAGGAGCGTACAAGACTTACTGAATCGGATGTGGAGAATTTCAATGCACAGTATCCAGTATTAGAAGTGAAATACACAAAAGTGTTCCATGATCGTTTCTTAATTATAGACCGAGAAAAAGCCTATCACGTGGGGGCTTCCTTAAAGGATGCAGGAAAAAAGTGTTTTGGTATTAATCGCATTCAAGATGACGAAATTATTAAGAGTATATTACAACGACTGGAATCGGAAGCAGGACTAGAATGATTTAATGCTAACTAACACTTTTTTCATCATACTCGCTAATCTTCGGCTAAAACTAGCCGGTTATAACGGGTAATGTTAGCCGGAAAACGACGGTTTATGGTAATGTTTAAAGCCTGAAAAAAGCTAGAATATTACGGCGTTCAGCTGTGTTTTACGCTGATATATGGTTACCGCCTGAACCGTCTCCTAAGGCTGTGTTCTAACATAACCCTGAGGGAAAAAGGGAAATGGTTACAAGTAAAAATTTTAATAGATGTCTCCGTAGCTCAGTGGATAGAGCATTCGCCTCCTAAGCAGATGGAACTTGTTACCACTTTGCTAATAACATTACCAATTACTTACAATTTGATATAGATGTCCCTGTAGCTCAGCTGGATAGAGCGGTGCCCTCCTAAGGCGCGTCTAGCGGAGGTTCGAATCCTCTCAGGGACGGGAAAGCAGTAGTGCCAAGCGTTAATTTTACGCTTGGCACTTGTCATCTTTTTTGCTAATAATATTTTCTGAAAAAATGAAGATTTGCTAATAAAAAATGGATTTTGCTAATAGCTTTTCGCGAGTTCCCCGATTTGCTAATCAGCTAATAAGTGGGTTAGAAGTAGTCTACGTCCGCTTCTGACTTAACGAGATTTGAAAAGTTCATCAATTAAATCGGGGTTCTTCTTTAACAATTGCAGGAGCTTTGCCTTGTCATCTTCCAGATCGTCTGGCTCCACATCAATTATATCTTCTTCCGTCGGTAGAGATGGCATTACCGTTGGCGTCTCAGCTTTAAAGGCCGGCACCATATTTTCGATAAGAGGTTTAAATTGCACTTCTACGGTTTCTGTCTCAACAAATGGTGGCTCGACAAGCGGTGGCTCATAAGCAGGTGGCGCTGGCTTACCATAGAATTCAGCATCCATTTGCTGAGCAAGTCGAATCCTATCCTCGTCAAGAATGTGAGCATAACGTTTTGTTATCATTTCCGGCCCAGCCCAGCCGCCATCTCCTTGAACGGCTTTTAGATTACCCTTAGATATTTTAAGTTTGACGGTGGCCGAAGTATGCCGGATACTATGAAAGACAATGCTATCCGGGTCAATATTCGGATCATTCATCTCTCTTAAAGTACGTTTAAAAAGTTTATTCAAAGTCTCAGAAACCATCGGCCTACCATTAGGCTGACAGATAATAAGACCGGTGTCAAAATACTCTTCATCTCCAAGGGTTGCCTTAAGTTGGTCTTGCAGATGCTTTAAAGTCCGCAGCTTATCCGTAACCGTGCTCGGAGTATAGACCTGTCTGATACTGCCTTCGGTTTTGGGTTGCTTTAGGACAATAACCGTTCTGGCTGCGGGATAAAGGAGCGGATATTCGTAATGAATAGTCATTTTTGACAGACTGCGACACTTTCGGTCGATGCGATCTAGCACGCGGTCTATATAAAGGCTCTGTCCTTGTAAGTCAAAGCGTTCCCACTGGGAGCCAGTGATTTCGCCGCTTCGCATACAACAAGCAAAGGAAAGGTTAATGGCGCAGTGGAGAGTGTATAATTCATAGCAATTTGGTCGATCAGTAAACTCCAACAAATTCATAATCTGGGCTGGTGTTAATATATCCCGAACCTTTGGCTTGTACTCAGGGACGTTGGCATTTACAAAAGGATTTTTCATGATTAGTTCCCATCTAAGGGCCTGATTAAAGGCACAGCGCATAAACTTATGGATATCGCGAATTACACTTGCCGAGACGCGTTTACGTTTGGGCGTACCTAGATTGGCAACAGGTTCAGCGTCGTATTCTAGGAAGTTATAATATTCGTCGACCTGCTTAGTTGTTAGTTTCTGAATTTCAATCTCGCCAAGATGAGGGAGAATGTAATTATTCATCATGCCGATATTGCTGGAATAAGTAGCGGCACCCCATTTTTTTCTGCCGTAGGTTTCGACAAATTCACTAAGGAAACCGGCAATAGTTCTATCGTCGTATTCGACGTGAATTCCTTTGGCAGTTTCGTATTCTAATTCTGCCTTACGTATTTGGGCAGCGGAATAGGAGAGTCCGGATTCCCAGCGTTGTTTCTTCTTATCACCGTGACCCTCATAATAGACAACGGCATAGGTGTTGCCGCGTTTAATAATTGAAGCCATATTAAATTCCTCCTTCTTGATGGTTCAGCCAGTGGTCAAAGGACTCTTTTGAGACGCGGATAATTCTGCCAATACGAATAACACGAAATTGACCGCTATTACATAACTCATAAGTCTTGCCCATACTGATATGAAGTATCTTGCTGATTTCTTCAGCAGAATATATTTTTTGTTCTTTGGTAGGACTAATATTTGTATTTGACATAAGTATTCCTTTCATTTAATACAAAAGTCCCAACCTTTCTTATTTACCCGGGTACGAGAAGTATACGGGAAAAGAAAAATCAGGACAATTGTGCGAATTATAAGGTTAGAAGATTGACTTCTTAAAGATGATAAAATCGTAACCGGTACGGGTATTGCAGATGCAACAATGCTCCTTAATATACTGAGCCGGATCCACTCTCTTAATAAAGTGCTCCGGTGAATAATAAAAGGCACTAGCACAAGCATTACAAAGGGTTAACTCCATCCCGGGATCACTTTTAGCAATAACGGGCTTTTGTTTGTGCTTTGTAAGTGCCGTACTCTTCATTAGAGCGACGTTTACACGACGCATGAGTGTTTCGTCCAACGAGCCGAGATATTCCTTTAAACGGCTTTTATCGATGGTGCGAAGTTGCTCCAGCATAACAATAGAAGTTGAAGTCAGGAAAGAGCAATCTTTTAAGCTGACGTGGGTATTAAGCGCGGGTTTCTTTTTACTGGTAATCGCCGCTACGATGACAGTCGGACTATTACGATTTTGGATATTATTTTGAATAACAAGGACCGGACGCATGCCGCCTTGCTCACTCCCGATTACAGGATTTAGGTTGGCGAAGAGGATATCTCCGCGTTTAATATTTTTCGAATTCATTAAAGTTCCTCCATTTTCATTGATGTAAAACTGGACATAGCTGGAGAAGGAGGTTATCGCGACTCGAGCCATGCCCGGTGGTAAGGTTTCAATATTTAGTTGTAGCTATCTATTTGTTCCCAACTTCCGGATAGGCGGATACATCAGACGGTCAGTTGCGAGCTGACTCCACAGGAATTCTACCTCCCCTAGGTTCGCCAGAGGCCGCCTTCATTGTGTGTTCCCATTTCTTAATGGGGCTGTGACTAGACGGGAGTATCATTATCCTCCCGGATGGGTCTTGGCCATACGGTAGCAACCGTAACTTATAGCCGGGCAATTATCGCTTGAATAGGTCATGGCGTACCCGCTAATGTGGCTATCGCTCATCACGATATCCGGGAGAATGTATCTAATGCATGAGTATGAAGTTATCAAGGAGCGGGAGAGGGGTAAAAGATAAAAAGAAAAAGCCCTCCTAGGTGGTAGGCACCGATGGAGGGCAAAAAGACGTGGTCTAATACAATTTCTTTATTTTATTTTTAATTCGTGTAATCCGGTCAGTAACCGATGAGCGAGTAATACCGAGACGAAGAGCAATTTCTTCGTGGGTAAACCCATCAATCGCCCAAAGCTTTAAAAGCCCTAATTGTTCGGTGCTTAAAGCCTGAAGTCCTTTAAGTAGGCTGATGTCATCAATACTTTGAAGTAGTTCTTCATCAAAGAGCTCGTCGTAGTTGTCTGATGTAGACAGCCGCTCCTGAAACTTCTTAAGTAATGGTGACTTTTCAGCATCGTCATTATCCTCAAAGTTGCCGGCCGGAAAATACTGATTGTGCCGACAGAAGGTTCGTTCTTTTCTAAATAACTCCAAGTCGAACTCATACATCTCGTCGCATTGCCTAGCAGTCATACCGGCCGCGAGATACTCTGAGCGTTTCTTGGTTTGCTCTGCTTCAAATTTCCTCCTCTCAATTGCATAGTTAAATTTCATATTCGTTTCCTCCTAAATTTTGAAAGGTTAATTAGTTTCAAAACTAGGAATCACGGATATTTAGCTATGTAGGGTTGCCACCAATAAGTCATTTGTTATCCTCCAATCAAAGTGGAAGGAAACAAATAAGAGACCGGTGCGAAAGCACACCGATCCCTTGGGCCAAAATTGCATAAGGAATAAAGGGTACTTAATCGCACTAACACTAAAAATTCAGTGTTGTCCAATATTTGTATCCTTAGCCCTTATTGCAAATCAGGCTTTTGAATTATATTTATTTAAAGCTTATAACGGTTAATGTCCATAAAAATGCGCAAAAAAAACCAGGGCACATTTTTAATGAAAACAATTACGTTTCCGATAAAAATATACTCTGGTTTCGTGGTGGCTTATTTATGCCCCTATTACTCAGTCAGTATGTCAATATCTATTTGTTGCTAAAAAGTCCTTTCTCAGGCTCCCCTAATTCGGCAGACATCGTGTCGTAATCAACAAGCCGGAGGCGCCTACAGTTACTACATTTGTACGAGCTAAGTCCTGAGGCTCCTTCATAAACGACAATTTTGTCTTTATTACAGACAGGACAATATATAGTTCCCTTGATCTTTCCTTTCATAGTGAAGCACCCCCTTTCTATTGATCATGGCTTTTTTTCTTTAAATACTTTTCAATAAGTTCTTTGGCGTCGTTTGATATTTTAAGATCTTTGTCGCGTGCAAGCACACTAGCGTAAAGATCTTTCAAGGAAGCGTCGACCACTCCATCGTTGTCAAGCGTTGAGCATATAGGAATGAGCATGTTTTTGTAATAATCTAAAGAATACAATTCGAAAACATTTCCACCAATTCTGTTTTTAGGATCTTCTGCTGCAAATAGTAATATTACGCCCATACCATCTATTTCTGTGAAATAGTGCTTCCCATCGAAAACAAGGTTAGCGCCAGGGTTAAAACGACTTCTATAGTTAAAATAAGTTGATTCAGAATTATAATCAGAAGGAATTTTATTCCCTTTCAGCTCGGAGGTTACTCCTGTACCATAAGCATTATCAGTTGCCTCAGTAGATATGGAAAGCTCCCAGTCGTATACAAGCTGGTTTGTGTCCGAAATTAACTCCTTCAGAAAATTTGCCATATACATTGTATTGTCATTTGGTCTATCAAATTCACTGTTTATAAGTGCGTCAATACTCACATCTAATGCATCGGCGATATTGCTTACAAAATCTATCCCAGGAATCACATTTGTTTCAGCTCTATGAAGTCTGGACAAATAACCTGTGCTAACCCCTACAGACGTCTCGAGTTCTCCAATTTTCAAACCACGTTCCTTTATTAGAATATTTATATTTTTTAATAATCGATCTTTATCAAACATGATTTTGCCTCCGCTTAAACTAAAATCTTTATAACTATATTATACATGACTTGACGTATATGTCAATAGAATGTATAATTTGAAGTAGAAGTAACATTTTGTAAAATAATTGCTTTATTAGTCAAGAAAAATCGATGCTTGAAGATGCTATATATGCAGTAACAATGAGAGATGTTGCTGATGATAATGCTCCATTGACTATGGTTGGGGCATGAATTATGATTAGAACATAACGATGGAAAAGAGGTTTTAGGAAATGGATACTCTGATGAAAGATCCGTTTTATAAAATACATAAAGTTAATCCTGCTCAGTATGAACATATCGATCTCTTGAGTTTGAATTTTTCTGTTCGGCTATCTAGACGCCTACAAGAAAAGGGTGTGTCAAACCTTGCTGAGCTACTAGAATGTTCCCCGAAGGAACTTTCTGAAATAAGGGGGTTTGGGCAAGGGTGTTTTGATGAACTTGACAGCCTTTTTAAGAAACTAACAAAAGACGGCTTTGACCAAGGAGATAATAAGTTTGTTATTAACAACGAAGTTATTCTGGCTTGGGATAATATTAAAAAGGGAACTTTTTCTTTTAAGGATTTATCATCGGCTAGACTAGAACCAACAATTTCTTATTTAGTAGAGGGAATAAAACAAGTTGATAGGGAGCTAGTAGATAAAGTAGAGGGCGATAAAGAGAATATATTACACATTATTGAAGCACTTGAGTTACATTATAAGAAGTATGAAGCGGATCATTTAGCAGATAAGTATATTATGTCTTTACCAAAGGAAAGATTGCAGGTTAAAGCGCACATACTCATAAAAGCATTTTCAAGATCAGCTGAAACTCATGATGCCTTAATAGGATTGCTAAATGAGGATGAGGATACACTACAAAACTATATTAGAAGCAATAATAAGAAATTAATTGAAGGCAACAACATACTCTTATCTTTTGTCAATTGGTGTAAATATAATGTGCAAAATGAAATAGATAAGTTTTTTTCACAGTTGTTTGAAAATGATAGACTTAAATATATTTTAGGGAAAAGAGCGAGAGGAGAGACGCTTGAGCAGGTTGGCCTAGACATGCAGGTTACAAGGGAACGTGTGAGACAAATAGAAAAAAAGGGAAGCAAGAAATTTGTCCCGTGGGTAATAGGTAACAAAATTGTAAGTAAGCTGTTTATCGATGCAAAATCAGAGTTGTCAATATCATCAGAACTTCTAAAAAGCAGTATTAATATGTATGGAGAAGAGTTTATCTATCTTCTAAAGGCTAATAAGGTGGATGATGTTATTCATGATAAAGAATTGGATATGTTTGTGCTTAATGACAGCTCATTGGTAGAGCGTGTACAGGATTTTGTTGACGAATTGCCTGAGACATTTAATGAAAGAAAACTAGAGACGTTTTTAAAGGAAGCTGTAGAACTCTTTGCTTTTCCAGAAGATATGGTTTTATCAGTTATTGACACGCGTTATAAAAAGACAGGAGATATGTTCCATAGGTCTAGGCTAACGTTAAGAAAAATGTATGCACTGGTATTAAGTAAATATTATCCTCTGGGAATGCATGTATACGACGAGATGGAACTGACTAAGTTTAGGCAATATGTTTTTGAAGAATGTGGAGTAGAAATAACACAGAGCAATAGAGCGGTTAGCGCGATATTAGGGGAAGTGGGTATACTTTGTGATAGGGGAACATATAGAGCAAAGGAACAGTCATATATCTCCAAGGGGCTCGCTAAAAGAATATATAACTATGTGGAAGGCGGAGAATATCCAGTATACATGATGAATGTTCTTTTCAGTATTTTTGAAGATGACCTAATACGTGAGGGCATTGATAATAAATATTACTTGCAAGGTATTTTACATGAGTTGTATGGAGACAAATGGCAATTTAGGCGAGACTATGTTTCGAGAGACACCGAGTTTACATCTTTTTATGTAGGAATAATACAATTTATAAAGGACTCAAAATATCCAGTCAGTAAGAGGGATATATTTGCTGCTTTTCCGGGATTGACAGAAATAGTATTAAATATGGCTACTAACGATAAAGAGATTATTAACTTGTTTGGAGAGTATTGGCATAGCAGCTATTTAATAATATCAGAAAACGATAAGCAATATCTAAAGAGCGTAGTTGAACAGCATCTACTCATAAAGTCAGTATGTCATTGTAAAGAAATTTTTGGGTATATTAACAGAGATTATCCTTCACTTCTGTCTAATAATAATATAAAGACGGCCTTCTCGCTATACAGTCTTCTAGAATATTATTTTGAAGAGGACTACAATTTTTCAAGACCTTTTATTGCTTGGAAAAATACTAAAATAGAGAGAACTGGCGAATTAATGCGAGAAATGGTAGTAGAGTCGGACGAGCTAGAGATTTCGGAAATTAGTTCATTTGCAAGGGAACAGCACTTTCAGCTCACGAGCATATTGGATTTTATTGATTCTTGCAATGAGACTCATTTACTTGTAAACAGAGAGAAGATAATGCGAATCAGTGATGTTGGTATTGAAGAAAAAGATGTTCACGACTTGGAAGATAATATATTAAAATCTTTGGATGGTACTATGCCGATTTCTGAACTTAGGTTTGATAGCGCATTGCCTAAGATAAACATAAAATGGACGGACTGGCTTGTTTATAGTGTCATAAAGAAGTGGTCGGAAAAATTGGAAACAAGACCATCAGCAACGCAATTTCGCAACGCAGTTCCAATGGTTTCACGTATTGGTGAATTCGATACCACAGAAGCAGAAAAGTATTCACCTGAAAATGTTGGTGCGCTGGTAATAGCAGATGATTTAAATAATATTGATGACTTAATTGGTGAGTACATTGCAGAAGAGTTAGGAGATATTGATGAATTATAAGGATCTAAATATAGCACATAGTTATATTAGCCAGGGCGATAATAATATAGTCGATGCTTTTCTTAATCCAGTATTAAAATATACAAAAGAATATAAGCGAAGTGTTGGTTTTTTTTCATCAGGAGTATTCGAGGCAATTGCAGATGGAATTATTGGTCTCGCTAAAAATCATGGTTCAATGAAATTGATTGCTAGTCCTCAGTTATCGGAAGAGGATGCCAAAGCAATTAATTTAGGATATGAGCATAGAAATCAACTAGTGGAGGATTTGTTTAGCAAAGACTTTGTCGAGCAGCTAGAAGGGTTAAGCGATGTTAGATTAAAAATGCTATATGAGTTGATTAAAGATGGAGTGTTGGACATCAAAATTGCCATAGTTTCCACTACCGGAATTTACCACGACAAGCTGGGGATAATGAAAGATATAGACGATAATAAAATCGCCTTTTTTGGATCACCTAATTCTAGTTATAGTGGATATAGATCAAATTATGAGAAAATTAGGATTTCAAAAGGATGGGAAGAGGGATCTCGGGAGGTTGTTGAAGAAGAGGAGGCCGAGTTTGATAACCTTTGGGAAAATAATAATAAGTTCGTTGAAGTACTCGAGTATACGGAAACAGCGAAAGAAAGCATAATTAAAGTAATTGAAAAGCGCAGAGGTGCTATACTTTCACCTATAAAGCTAAGAGACTATCAAGAACAGGCGATTGCAGCATGGAAAGCCAATAATTATCATGGATTTTATGTTATGGCTACAGGTACCGGGAAAACATGGACCGCAATATATTCAGCAAAAGAATTAGTAAAAGAACATCCATGTATGATAGTGATATGTGCACCATATAAACACTTGGTTAAGCAATGGTCAGAGGATGTGGATAGTGCGTTCCCGGAATCAACTATAATATTGGTGTCTTCAGAGAATCCAGGATGGAATAAGCAAATATCAGACGCTGTGATAAAAGCTAAATATGATAGTAAACAACAGATAATTATTATATCGACGATAATGTCTTTCAATATGGAAAAGTTTGTGAATTCCATAAAAAAATATGAGGGTGAAAGACTGTTAATTGTTGATGAAGCGCATCGCTTTACAAAGAGATCAGAGGAATTAAAAACATTATACAAATATATGCTTGGACTAAGCGCAACTCCCTTTAGCGGAAGCTCCGCGGAAAAAGGGAAAGAGCTGATGGAGTTTTTTGGAGGGCAAGTTTTCGACTTGCCAATTGAGGATGCGCTCGAGAGGAAGTATTTAGTTCCTTACTACTATTATCCTATATATGTTAATTCAAATGCCGAAGAAGAAAACAAATTTAATTATCAGTCAAGAGTTATCGCCTCCTGTTTTAGAGGAGGTAAGTGTATTGATCCAGATAAATTAGTTATTGCATTAAGAAATAGACTAAGGATAATATCTATGGCTGAGGAGAAACAAACAAGAATTGATGAAATTATTGGTGACGTATCAGAAAGAGATCACTTTGTTGTATATTGTGGTGATGGTAAATTATTTAACGAATCAACAGGTGAAGAAATTAGACATATAAATGCAGTTAAGCAAGTTTTATCTCGTCACGAGTTTAAACCAAGTCAGTTTACGGCAAGGGAGAATATCCAGGAGCGTATGGATTTAGTAGATTCATTTAACAAAGGAGAAATATCAGCATTGGCAGCAATTAGATGTTTAGATGAAGGTATTAATATTCCGTCAATTAAGAGCGCACTTATTCTTTCAAGCAATGATGACTATAGAGAATTTGTGCAAAGGAGAGGTAGAATTCTAAGACTATATGAGGGAAAAGAATATGCAAAAATATATGACGTTGTTGTATTACCTAGCGAGGCGTCGACACAATGGGCCGCTATTGAACTTAGAAGGTTTCTAGAGTATGGGCGACTGTCCCTTAACTGGGATGAGTTAGAAGTGGACTTTAAGTCGTTATTAATGAGATATGGTATAACGGAAAATGAAGTAGATGTCTATGATTATGAGGAAACGGAGGTTGAAGAAGATGAGTAAGAGTAGTGACGAAATTGTAGATGAGATGATTGTGTTTATCGAAAAAGAAGAGAAAGATCTGCAAGCTGCTAAGCGAGCAAATGAGAAAGGCACACGCACAGACATAGTAAATAGAATATTACAAAAACTTGATACGGAGATGGGCGATGAAAATTAAAACTATTGAATACGAGAACTTTCGAAATTTTAAAGATTATGGGAAAATAAAATGTTCAACTGACGGAAGGCTTACAGTAGTATACGGGAAAAATGGAGATGGAAAGACAACGCTTCATCAGCTATTCCAGTGGGTTTTTTACGGACAAATAAAATTTAATAAAACTACGACAGATACTCTGTATAATCTAGCTCTTAACGATGAAAAAAATTATGAGGACAGGTTTGACGTTTGGGGGAGAATTGAATTTGAACATGATGGATCAAATTATTCTTTGACACGTACGCACACATACAAAAAGGGAATTGACAGTACAGATAAAATCTCCGAGGACTTTTCACTTCAAAAGGAGGATAATGAATTTAACTGGAAGAGAGTGGATAGGCCAAACGAAGCAGTTGAAAGAATGTTACCTAGCGGATTAGCAGAATATTTCTTTTTTGATGGAGAAAGCATGATTGCAGATCTTAGGGTAAAGGGACGAGATTCAGCTAGTAAGTTGAGAAAAGCAATCTACTCAATGTTTGATTTAGATATAGTTGAGTCCGCGTTAGGGCATATAGGAAAGGCGGACTTAAAGTCTACTGTTATTGGAAAATTATATATTAGTAAGGGAACAACTGTTTCAAGTGGAAGCGATATTTCATCTAAAATGACGAATATTGAGATGTCTCAAAACAAAATAGAAAAGGCAAAAGAAGATATCGCAAAAGAAGAAAATGAAAGAAAGAAACAAAAACAGACAATTAACGAGATATCTGAAAAGATAGGAAGTACCAAATCAAAAGAGGAGTATGAGGAAAAAAGACAAAAATATGTAAAGGAAAGAGACGCTTTTATAGAAAAGACAAAAGAAGATATGCAAGCGTTTGGAAATACCATTATTGAAAAGTATCCTCAAATAATTATTTCCAAAGTAGTCAATGATGCAAAAAATAAGCTTAAGTTAAAAGTAGATAGCGAGAGGCTTCCAGAAGGGGTAAACAAGCGACTAATCACATATCTATCTAGTATGAATACCAAAAAATGTATATGTGGTAACACGCTGGGAGTGGCTGAAAGAAGTCGTATAAAGCGCTATCAAGAAATGCTACCTCCATTATCATATTCGAGCACATATCAAGACTTTAAAAAAACTGTAGAGCGGTGGAAAACAGACTATGATAAAGATGAATTAGAAAGTAAAATAAGGGCCGTTATTTCGGATCAGGAATTTGCACATAACAGGGATAGGGACATTATTAATTTAGATGAGGAAGAAAAAAAATCTGGTGATATCGAAGATTTAATTATTGCGCGTCAGGAGGCTACGGATAAAGTAACTGAATTAGATGAGTCCTTATCAGCAAGAAAAGGTCTATTGGATAAACTAAATCTATTTCTCAAACAGGAAATGAAAAAGTTTGATGAACTAACAGAAAAAAATGAAGCAAGCCAAAAGGCATCTGCAAAAATAGAGATAATGGAATTAGTTGCACAGGTGTTTACGAATAAGCTTAATATTGCGGCAGAGGAGTACAGCAAAAAACTACAGGGGACAATTCAGAATTTGTTGGATGTAATGCTAACTAGTAAACGTAAAGTCTCTGTTTCTTCAGACTTCACTGTAAGAGTTACAGATAGTTATAATGACGAATCGAAATCAGAAGGGCAGTTCGCAGTGGTTTCTTTTGCGTATATAGGCGGAATCCTTAAGATGATTAGAGAAAACGAAGATTTGAAAGAAAAAGAATTTCCGCTGGTGTTAGATGGCCCCTTTTCGAAATTAGATGCAGATCAGCGTCAAAACGTGGTGGATATGTTGCCGGAGCTAGCGTCACAAGTTATTGTTTTTTCTAAGGATGATTTACATGACGTACTTAAAGAAGATTATGTTGGCAATATCTATACCATCACTAGTAATGAAGAAAAAAACATAGCACAAGTTGAGGAGGGAAAACTGTGGACATAACGTCAGATATAAGATTAAAGGGTAAAGCCTGGGAACAGGCGATTTCTGAGTTGTCGGATATATTTGTCACAAGAACAAATTATAGCCTTTTTATGCTCAGCTTAGCGATAGGCATAATGTATGATAAGAGAATACCTTCTCTCGACGAAGATGGAGATGAAAACAGAAGCGTGCCAAGGAATGTAATTAACACTCATGATAACGGCAAATTGGATTTTTTCTTCCAAGCTGCAATATTATCAACAACAACAGAAGATAAGAAAGAGGATGAGAGGTTAGAGCTTGCCTTTGGTGATGAAAAAACAGAGTTTAACAAAGTTAATTTTCTTCTTCAGTTTGCAAATTATGGGGTCACAAAGTTAGTTGAGTTGATCGGGGATACACCTTTAGAAACGATGGAAAAGATAAAGAATTTTTTAGTTACCTCCATAGAGGGTAATAACTTTGAGATTGATGAATTAATGTTGGAGGAAATGGAAATATCAGAAGATGATTTATAGTCGATCTGATTGACACGAAGCACCTACTTAAGTATACTACTTAAGTAGGTGCGAATTATATGTGGAGGTCCCATGAATTATAGTCTAAAATTCCCGGTAGTAAAAGGTGTGCAAGCAAAAAAAGAGTATTATATTGCTATGGTTCCATTGAGAATGCTAACTCGCTTATTCCCTGAAGACGAGTATGTATTACCGGAATATAGAGCTCAGAGAAGGCTTAATGAATCACGAATTCCTCAAATAAAAAAATATATTATAGAAAATATGGATTCGTATGTGTTTTCTGCATTAGCGGCATCAATTGATGGAAATTTTACATATATACCGGGAGAGCAAGAAGATACAGGTATTTTGGAAGTTGATATGGATGCGAAATTTCTAATAAATGACGGCCAGCACAGGAAGGCGGCTATACAAGCGGCTCTTGAAGAAAATGAGGAGTTGGGTACAGAGACAATCTCAGTTGTTTTTTATGAAGACAGAGGGTTGTCGCGCAGCCAGCAAATGTTCACAGACCTAAATAAGCATGCGGTAAAAACATCTAATTCGATAGCAGAGTTATATGATTCAAGAGATGAGCTAGCGGTTATTACGCGAGAGGTTATTTCTCGAGTTCCATTTTTAAACGAATATGTAGATAAGGAAAAAGATAATCTAGGTAAGTTTTCTTCATCGCTTTTTACGCTCAATACAATTTATAACACAAATAAAAAAATGTTAAGCAGGAATTCGTGTGAACAAAGATTTAAAGGATTTCTTTTGAGTTTTTGGGAAGCGGTGGTTGAGTATATGCCCCCGTGGCGTGAATTTAGAGCAAAGGAAATTAGCAAAAGAGAGTTAAGGGAAAAGTACATAGCGACACAAGCGGTAATATTATATGCACTTGGCCGAGTTGGTTCATTTTTATATGATAATCCGGAGTTTAAGATTGAGAGTTATATACCTAAAATCACGGAAATTGACTGGAAAAGAAACGCAGATGATTGGTTGCTTAGAGTAATAAGGAGTAATGGACGTATTCTAAATAACGCAGATGCTATTCTTTTGGCGAACAATTATATTAAGAAAAAGATAGGGTTACCATTATGTAAAGAAGAGAAGGCGGCTGAGGAAAAATTTTTAAATACGATGAAGAGGTCATAAATGGGAAATGAGAAGAAATCAACATTAAGCAAAGCAAAGCAAACCACTACTTTAACAAGAGATACGGTTGAGGGTCTAATGTCTACTGTAAGAAATTTATATCTAGCAGACGACATTCCTTGGGTTATTGGATACTCTGGAGGCAAGGATAGTACTGCGACATTACAGTTGGTATGGTTATCACTAAGAGAAATCCCAGAGGAACAACGTACAAAGACTATACATATTATCAATACAGATACAATGGTTGAATCACCTGTAATTGAAAAGTGGGTTGAAAGGTCTTTGAAAATTATGGATGAGGCAGCGGAAAAGGAAGGCCTCCCATTTGTAACACATAAATTAACACCAGACCTAAACAATACTTTTTGGGTTAACTTTTTGGGTCGTGGTTACCCATTTCCTAGAAAAAAATTAAGATGGTGTACAGATAGATTAAAGATTCAGCCAGTGAATACATTTGTAAAAAGAAAAATTGCAGAGCATGGTGAAATTATTCTTGTTTTAGGAACCCGTAAAGCAGAGAGTTCCAACAGAGCAAAAACCATGGCAAATTATGAAAAAAAGAGGGTTAGAGAGTTGCTAAGCCCAAACCCGACAATGGCAAACGAGCTAGTGTTTTCGCCATTGGAGGAATGGACGGACAATGATGTTTGGGTTTTCCTCATGCAATACAAAAATCCATGGGGATTTTCTAATAACGAGTTATTGACTCTATATAGAGGCGCGACTGCAGACAATGAGTGCCCTATGATGGTTGAAAAAGATTTGCCCAGTTGTGGAAAGAGTAGGTTTGGTTGCTGGGTGTGTACGATGGTCGAAAAAGATAAATCGATGGAGGCAATGATTGCCAATGACGGTGAAAAAGCATGGATGACACCGCTGCTTGAATTCCGAAATAAATTTGGGGATGAGGAAAACGACCGTGACCGTAGAAGCTTTAAGAAAATGCAAGGCTATCTTCAAGGGACATACGGCCGCTTACATCATGGACCGTATAAGAAAAAAGTACGCGAGGAATGGCTCGAAGAATTGCTTGAAATTCAAAAGAATATAAACGAAAATGGACCGGAGGAATTTAGAGATTTAGAGTTAATAACTATTCCAGAGTTAAGAAATATTCGAAGGATCTGGGTACGAGATAAACATGAATTCGACGATGCTTTGCCTAAAATATATGAAAGAGTAATGGGAGTGGCGTTTGAAGATGCAGAATGGATAGGCTCTGAGGCGTATGGACAAGAAGAGTGGAATTTGTTAAGCAAAATTTGCTCTAAGAAAGAACACAAGAATGAGGAGCAAGCGTTTGAGCTACTTTATAGTTTAATAGATATTGAAAATCAGTCAAATAGTTTGAACCAAAGGAAAGGCATTTTGGATTCGCTGGAAACGTGTATTAAGCATAACTTTTATAAAAACGAAGATGATGCAACAGAATATTATACTCGCCAGTTGGAAAGAAAGAAAACCATGGGCGGCAAATATAATGAGAAATTTTTTGCTCATATTCAAGAAGAAGGCGGAGAGTTTGAGGATGTTCCGGAAGAGGCAGAGGCAATAAATAGATGATAATAAGGAAACTAGAATTACATAATTTTGGTATTTATGCGGATACAAATATTTTTAAATTTGATGGCTCAGCACCTATTGTATTAATAGGTGGGATGAATGGACGAGGGAAAACCACATTTTTGGAAGCTGTTTTATTAGTATTGTACGGATCTAATTCATTTGCATACAGCGAGAGTTACTATACTTCCTACGGACAGTATTTGAAGTCTTTTGTGAATACCGCTGATAACACGTTGTTCACGTATGTGGAAATTGATTTTGTCTTAGAGGGAAATAGTGAAGAGACATATCGTGTAAAAAGAGAGTGGCATGGAGACAAGAAAAGAGTAACAGAAAAAATAAAAGTTTTCAAAAACAATGTGTTTAATCAGTTTCTAACTGACAATTGGGCAATGTTTATGGAAAATATTTTACCCAGCGCACTCTCAAGCTTTTTCTTTTTTGATGGTGAAAAGATTGCGGAACTAGCGGTTGAAAAAACAAGTAAGCAAATGAAAGAGTCGATTAAGCTTTTACTTGGTATTTCGGTATTAGACCTGTTAAAAAGCGACTTGAAAAGAATTGTAGGCAGAACAGCAAAAAATCAGATAAACAGTTCGGAAACAGAAGAAATTGAAAAGCTTCGTATGGAAAAAGATGAAGCCATCCAAAGGTTAGAGGACCTCGATATAGAAATAGATGAGTTGGTTGATAGAAAAATCGGTGCAGAGCAAAAGTTAGAAAAAAAAGAGCAAGAGTATATCGCTAAAGGCGGAGATATAGTCACTCAAAGACAAGCACTATTTCAAAAGAAGGCGGTGCTAGCGGAAAAAATACATGCCGGCAAGGAGCGACTTGTTCAGGATGCAGCATCTGACTTGCCACTTATTCTAGTGAAGGATCTCTTGGAGTCAGTAAGACAAAATGCGGAGATAGAGCATGAAGAAAAAATGCTTAAGATAGCACTGGATAAAATGAAAGGTTTATATGCAGATTTTGAAAAATCTATCGAAGACACTTCCACTGTAAAACAATTTATGAATTTTGTTGGGAATCAGACCGTAGAGAAGAGTCCGGTTGTTTCATTTGGGTTTTCTGATTCGGAACTATTAAAGTTGCAGGATTTATTAGACACAAAGCTGAATCAGACTCAGGGGGATATTATAAATAAGCAGATAGAGTTGAGAAAAGTTGAAAAGGAAATAGAACAACTGGATAATTATTTAGCTATTGATATTGACGAAAAAGTAATTGCGCGAATTTATAAAAGAATAAAGGAAATAGAACAGGAGATAATAGAAATTGATGTTCAAATAGCGCATAAAACTAGTATTAGGCAAACGTATAATGGAGAAGTAATTTCGTCAACATCTAATTTTAATAAAAGGGTAGAACATTTCCTAAAAAAAGTTGAAATTAATGACGATAGTGATCGCATTATACAATACTCACACATGGCGGAGACAATTTTAGAAGAGTATAAGCTAGAGCTACAAAAAGCTAAAATCGATGTGGTAGCTAAAACCATGACAGATTGTTATAAAAGGCTTGCAAGTAAGAAAAATCTGATTGATAAAATTAGTATGGATCCGGTGACCCTAGATTTAAGATACTTGAATAGTGATGGAATAGAAGTGGAGAAGTCGTCTTTATCCGCAGGAGAGAAGCAGTTAATGGTAATTGCTCTCTTATGGGCATTGGCACTATGTTCAAAAAAGAAATTACCAGTGATAATTGATACTCCTCTGTCTAGACTTGATTCTGCGCACAGGGCGGCCCTATGCAAAATATATTTCCCGAATGCAAGCGAACAAACAATAATATTATCAACAGATTCGGAAATAGATGAGCTACATTATTCAATAATGAAGGATAATATCGGCGACGAGTTTATACTAGAGTATGATGAAGACACAAAAGCGACGACTATTCGCAAAGGGTATTTTTTGGAGGATACTAGATGATTATTAAACAAATAAAGTTATCGAGCCAAGCTAAGGAGAAGTTATCAAGACTTAAGGGAAAAACCGGCATTAAGAATTGGAATGTGCTATGTCGCTGGGCTTTGTGTTTTTCTTTACGTGAAGATACAGTCCCAACAGATATCCCAATTAATTCTGATAGTAATGTAGAAATGTCGTGGTATACTTTTGCAGGCGAATATAGTGAATTGTATGATGCTTTGATTAAACAGTGGTGTATCAACAAGGAGATAGAAACAACCGAAGATAATTTGAGCAAATATTTTAAGCTACATTTAGAACGCGGGATTTCTTACTTAACAGGCACAAATTTTATAAAAAGTCTGGATGACCTACTTGGGTTAGTTATGGAGGCTTAGGATGAGTGTATATTTAGACGTAAATTCATCAGCTCCTATTGACGAAAGAGTATTGGAGTTCATGATTGAAATATATAAAGATGGTTATGGGAATGCAGATAGCAGAACTCATAATTATGGAGACAATGCGCGCAAAATAGTAGAGAACGCAAGGCGTCAAGTGGCGGAATTGCTTAATGTTGAAAGTGGAGAGATTTTTTTTACAAGCGGTGCAACAGAAAGTAATAATATTGCTATTCAAGGTATGAAAGCTTATGCGAAAAAAAATAAGAGAAATCATATAATTACAACAACTATAGAGCACAAGGCAATTTTAGAAACAATCAAAGAAATGGAGAAAGAAGGATTTGAAGTTGATTTTGTTGCCCCTGGAGAAGACGGTTCAGTAAGTGCAGAGGAGATTATTGGCTTAGTAAGAAAAGAGACGTTGCTTGTTAGTGTAATGCATGTCAATAACGAAACAGGTATTATTCAACCAGTAAAAGAAATTGGCAAAGAGTTAAGTGAAACTGATGTTTTTTTTCATGTAGATGCAACTCAAAGTGCTGGAAAATTAGTTGAAGAACTACAGGAACTAGATTACGATATGTTATCGTTAAGTGCTCATAAGCTTAATGGACCGCAGGGCGTCGGAGCTTTAGTGTTGCGGAAACAAAACTATACGTTACCACCAATTAAAGGAATAATGTATGGCGGACAACAAGAACATGGAATTCGACCAGGGACAATTCCTGTTGCACTTGTTGCCGGCCTAGGGGAAGCGTGTAAAATAGCAGCGGTAGAATACATAGGCAATAATGGAAGGTGTGCAGAATTAAAGAAAATATTAATGAACTGCTTGGAAGAATCAGGACTTGAGTACAAAATAAATGGTGATCCTGAAAAATGTATACATAATACAATTAATGTTGTTATTAGTGGAGTTTCTGCAGAGGCCCTGATGCTAGCCACTAAGGAATATTGTAGTATATCTAACGGTTCTGCATGCAATACTAAATCGTATGAGCCAAGTTATGTTTTAAAGGCAATGAAGGTGCCAATAGATGAAATTGAAAGCTCGATACGCATAAGTTGGGGGCCAAATATTGATTCTCGAAAAGTAGAAAAGCAATTTAAAAAAACATTGGAAGTAGCTAAAGGATTGGTCTTTTAGAGGGAATAAGGAATTAACTATGGCAGGATGAAAGCTTAAAAATGGAAATATCAGAGAGTCCAATGTAAGTGAAAGCAAACTATGGTCTATATTTAATTTTGTGTTTTCAGAGTCTAGTATGAAAAGGAATACATATAAATATGGTTTTATCAAAGCTATTCTAGATAATATATTTAATAGCAAAGAAATCCCAGAAGGATTTTATATTTCTTACTTAGAGCTGTTTTCTAAATTCGCAGAAAACTATTGGAATCTAGTTGCAAAGTACTCAATAAAGCAAATGAGAAGAGATAATAAGTCGGAGTATTCAAGAATAGAAGTGATTATAAACAATATGGTCAAGGGATCTAGTGAACTTTCGCAAATAGAATTTCATTCTTTAGAAAAATCTTTAAAGGATGAAATGATAAAGCAAGTTATGAAAGAGTGCAGCCGTACTGTACTAGGAGCACTTTATGAAGATTTTGAAGGGCTGGTGTATGGCTTTGACATTAAGGGAACCGGTATTACGATTTCACCATCTGCTTATATATATATAACCAGTCACAAGGTAGAGCTAGAGAAGTTAAATTATTATTCTTGGGCAAAATTTCTAGAGAAGATCAATAGTGATGAAGCTACAATACGTCTACTAGCGAAGTTGGAACTGGCAACACCTAAACGAAATAATTTAGCGAAATATAGGGAATATTTAAGAGATATTCAAGGAGAAAAAGACTGTTTTTATTGTGAGAAAGAGCTTTCTAAGACAGCTCACGTAGATCATTTTATTCCTTGGTCTTTTATAAAAGATGATAAAATATGGAACCTTGTATTGGCATGTCCAAGATGTAATATCATGAAGCGGGATAAGTTACCACCTCATGAATATATAAAAAAAATCATAAAAAGAAACGAGTTGCGAAGAAAGCAAAAAGAGAGCCCATTTATAGAGGAGTTTACATCATATAGAGTAAGGGAATTAGGTGAAATATGGCAACATGCCAGGAGAAGTGGATATAAGGAGATGAATAAGATTTAATACTTCGGCACTCCATATCCATATATGATTCCGCTCCCAACAGAATATGTCGCTTGCCTAACTGAATTATTATTATTACCCTCGACGGTGTAGACCATGCCATTTTCACACTTCTCAACGATGCCGACATGGTCGGTGACGCCGTCACCTTGCCAGTCGAAGAAGATAATGTCTCCAGGAGAAGGCGTGTAGGACCGCTCTTGCCATTGGCCTCTGTCCTTAAACCAATTCGCACCGTTAACGCAGCCGGCGAACTTAGGGATAATGCCACTTTCGATATATCCGCCTTGGTCGGCACACCAAGAGACGAAGCAGGCACACCATTCTACGCGACCGTTAAATCCATACCAGCTCCAAAAAGGTTGGCCGCCGGCATTTCCTAGTTGGGAGAGGGCAACTTGTGTGATAACTGTATTACCAATGCCTTGGTTGATATGTCCGTAAGGGTAATAGCGAAGGACATGAGCGACGTATTGCTTATCACCATAACCGGTCCAACCATTTTTAGTTGCCATCATATCGGAGAATTCAGCAGCATTAGCCACGGAATAGCCACCGTGGTTTTTTTGTGCCCATGAGATATAACCATTGCCAAAATTGTAGCCCTGAAGGGCAAGGCGGATATGATCCATGTCAACCGGGTTAGTAACACCAGCCGAAGAAAGACAACTGGCGAGATTCTGAATGCCGATATCGATAGAATATTCCGGATCAGTAATGCCATTAGGAGTCCTAGGATATTTAGTATTAAAGCCACTTTCAGAAGCTTGCATGGGGTCGTTTCCCTTGCCACCGGATTCTTGCATCATCACGGCTTTAATCAGTTCGGTATAATCCGGTATTCCATGATTTTTCGCATAGATCCTGATTATCGGTGTGTAAGCCTCAACTTCGGCGCTAATCGGAGTATAAGAATTGCTACTTGAATCACCAAAGACATAAAGCGCGGATCCAAAGAGACAAATAATAAGGATGACAATTACTGACACCCAACCGCCAGCTATAAGAAGAGACACCAATGACTTTATAGCGGCAACGGCAAGTTTAGCTCCGGCATAAGCCACCTGAGCAATCTTCTTTGCAACTTCCGTAACGGTCTTAGCGGCAGCTTTTACAGCTCTTGCACTTTGTTTGGCTGCCTGTTGAGTGGCTTGTTTGGTCTTGTAGGCGGTTTTGGCTGCGTGAGCAGAGGTTTTGACGGTGGATTTGCGAACCACCTTAAAACGTCGTTTTTGAGCCTTGGAAAGAGGCGACTTATTATGGTTACTCTCGCTACCGATTCCCATATTATGAAAACGACTGTCCAATTTCCCGTGCTTTACTTTGGAGCGGCGAAATTGATCCTTCGCGTGCCTCTGTTTTGCACCCTTTTTGCTATATTCTTGGAAGTCGATGGTCTGGGCATCTTTCCGGCTCTTAACTCTTTGTCGGTGGTCAGAAGCTCGTCGCAGTAGTGTTTCAGCACCTTGTTTGCCTTGAGAGGCAAGGTCATTTCCTAGTTCGCTTAAGTGATTAGTAGCATATTCATCAGAGGATTGTTCTGTAGGTGTATCAAATTCCTTTTGGTAACGCCTAGATTTATCATAGAGACTTTGCATCCGGTTAATAGTTTGGGGACTTTTATTTAAGGACTTAATGTCTTTTTTAACATCACGAGTCTTGATTTTACTCAAGGGAAAACCTCCTTTCGAAAAAGGAAAAGAGGCTTATGAGGCCCCTTCTCCCGGTTTGGTGGTCATTAGTTGATAGAGTTTGGTATTCTTTGGAAATTTATTAGAAAATGGCACCAAGGCACTGCCGACTTTTATGAGTCCGTGGCCGGCATCTACATTGGTGATATAGGAGAGTTGAAGGTCAGAGATATTTAGGAGCTTTGCTAGTTCTGTTCGGTCAGTAGATGCTTGATTAAGCATAACGATAAACTCGGAGTTGGCGAGCATAGTTCTGGCCGTATGAGAGTGTAGAAGGTCATCGACGTTTTGCGTAATGCCGGTACAAAAAGCACCGTATTTTCTTACCCGCTTCCAAAGCTTAAAGAGGAAGTTAGCAGAGTACTCGTGCATGAATAACAGATAGATTTCATCAATGAAGATAAAAGTCTGTTTGCCAATACTACGGTTAGCGGTTATGCGGTTTAGGATACTATCGAGAACAACTAGCATACCAATTGGCATTAACTGCTCACCAAGATCCAGGATGTCATAACAAGTCAGGCGATTATCGGTATTAACATTGGTTTGCTTGGCAAAGGTGTTAAGAGAACCACGAGTAAAGAGTTCCAAGTCTAGAGCAAGAGCTTTGGCTTCAGCCTCATCTTGTTTTAAAAGTTCTTCGCGAAAGTCCTGAAGTGTTGGCGGTGTGCCCTGATAATTTCCTTGCTGGTAATGGCGATAGACCGACTCGGTACAGCGGTCAATAATAGATTTTTGTTTGGGACCAAGATTTTTGCCACCAATAACGTGCTCACAAAGAGACAAAAGAAACTGCGATTTTAGGATTATCGGATTGGCACCGTCACCATATTCTTTGTTCATATCCATCGCATTGATATGGTTATTGCTAGTAGCAGAGATGGTCACGACTTCACCGCCCATCGCTTTTACAAGAGGAGAGTATTCTCGTTCCGGGTCGATGATAATAATATCGGCATCAGAAGAAAGAGCGAGATTGGTGATTTCGTTTTTACCGGCAAAAGATTTACCACTGCCGGAGACACCAAGGATAAAAGAGTTGCCGTTAAGGAGCCTTCGTCTATCAGCGATAATCATATTTTTGCTAATAACGTTTTGCCCATAATAAATGCCGCCTTCATCAGTGATCTCTTGTACTCTAAAAGGAATAAGTACCGCGAGGCTTTCCGTCGTTAAGGTTCTAAAAGCATCGATTTTTCTAACACCAAAAGGGAGCGCTGTATTAAGGCCATCTAGTTGCTGGTATTTGAGAGTAGCGAACTGACAGAGGTGTTTTCTGGCGGTGGTTAATAGAGTTTCGGTATCGTTATCAAGCTCTTCTTTAGTATCCGCTGTATGAACGAGGGTTATAACAGCAAACATCATTCGCTGATCTCTAGTAGTCAGATCATCTAAGAATTCTTTACTTTCTTTTCGTTGTTGCTCCATATCGTAGGGGATAACCGCAGAGAAGTTGTTATTCTGATTCTGCTTGCGTTGCCAATTGGTGATATTGGTTTCCACACCGAGGAGGCGGTTTTCCACTTCTCTAACGGCCTCGTCAGTGGGAACGGGAATGACGTCAAGAGAGAGCATCATATTGCGGTTAAGATCCATTAGCTCGGCAACCATACTGTCTTTGATATAGGCAGCATAGTCTCGTAGGAAAAGAACGCGACCAAAGCGATTGCCGATACGGAAATGATCTTTTTCATTTTCAAAAGTATCGGGAGCAATATAGTCTTTGAAGTGATGACCTTTTTTCATGAAGTCTTTAATATCAAAGCGAAAAGAAATCTCTTCGCCGGTGCGGAAAAAGTCGTGAATAATACGGAGACGCTCATCAAGTTCCATCTCTGAGCAACGAGAACCCAGATGATTAAAGTGGCTGATAAGATCAGCACCGACGCGGGAAAAATAAGTCCTTGCTTCTTCGACGTTCTTTTTGCTGATGGAAATAGTAAGGTATTTATCCTGGACAATGGCATTGGCACTGGTTGCTTTTTCAAGGAGCATGGCATTATATTCTGTACGATAACCATTTAGATGATCCTCTTTTTCTTCAATGAGAATCTTATCTTCAAAATCTCGCTTGTTAAGACGCCGATTGTTAATTGTAATCTTCGTAGTGGCTCCGCTATCCAAGGAATTAAGAAGTTCGGAGTATTCAAGGAACATTCCTTCCTTATCCTCTTTGGAGGCAACGGCATAGTTAATATCTTCGAAGCGAAAGCTTTTGCAGAATTTATTCCGGCCGACCATAAAGATACCATCACTATAAATAGCTTTGATGGGGATAATATCTTGCACGCCTCTAGGAATAGCAAACTTTTCTTTATCTTGTTTAAGGATTGCTTGGAGTGTTTTAATCATGGGTATGCACTGCCTCACTTTCTTTAGTGTTTAGAAAAGTAACGAGTAACTGATGGTAGATATTTTGTTGTTTGAATAAAAGCCTTTTAGGAATGACAAATTCTGACCGGATAAAAGCCAGGGTGAATTTTTCTGCAGTCATTCCATGATATTTAATAAAGCCAATGGCGGCAAAAGGAGCGGCAGCTAAAATGCAAAGCCAGCTAAGTGTCTCCAGCCCGAAAAAGGGACGCAGTAGGAAATATAACCCTACTGCGACACCGATTGCCACCACCGAAAAAAGAAGCTGTCTAAGCGACAGCCCAAAGAACATGGATTCCGTATATTCTCGGATTTCTCGGTTGATTTTTACTTCCATAAAGCTAGCGCACCTCCATATCTTTTGTACCTAAGCTTTTCTCTTTTGCTCCGGCAATAGTTAATTCTTTCGAATTCTTGTCGTAATGCAAAACATCGTAGGAAAGAAGTTCGTCAGGAGATAGCTGAGAGTCATTTACTTCTTTCACCATCTGCTTTAAATCTTCTGGTGAAAGAGCTTTTCCCTCAGGGACAATTATTTGCTCATGGACGCTCGAAGGTAATACATAGAAACTATCGCCAATTGCCCGAGCAATCTGTTCTTGAGCTTCGGGATAATAAAGGCAAGTAGCACCATGAACGCGTTCGGGATTACTTAGGACGAACATCGGCTCGGTATTATCGCCAAAGCTCAAGTCATCACTAAGTTCCGGTAAAGAATCTTTTTCTCTTTCCCCGGTCATTTCTTCCATTATGCTTTCCATGTCAGCAAAGACGGCCGGAGAGCGTTTGGCAGTCGCCTCTAATGCATCCACGCTAAGAGACTGTAAATCATAGTGATGATTAGTTGCCATTGCTCTAGTGATATAAAGCCTGGCATCATTACCACTAATAACATTTTGGATAATGGAATAGGTGAAGGCAAAACCATTGCCAAGGGGCTTATAGAGAAGATCTTTTAAGCGCTCTTTATTGTGGTCGATACTAACAAGCTGAACCGCAAGACGATCTTTGATTTTGTCGTAGTCCATCTCGGGAGTCGAAATAGTGGTTTCTCTAGTGTGCTGATAAGCTTCGGAAATATCGTTCATTAACGATTCCATACTTTCGCCGTTTTCGTAACGCTCAAAATAGGGTTCGAGATAAAGAAGTGGTGAGGCTTTTTCTCCTTCCTGAATGAGTTTTAGGCCGACTTGCTTGGTATCATTATGCTTAGTGACGGTGACTAGCTCGGCATTGACATTTTTTAAGTTATCCGGCAAGTGGCTTAAGATGTTTTCTTTTACCTGTGAGTAAAATTCTTGATTTGTCATGTGAGTTCCTCCATTGTTTGAAAGTGGTTATCTGGTTACAGTCCCATCATTTCTCGGACAATGCGATCGGCTAGTTTGACGGTGCCGACTAGGACAAGCATGTTGAAGATCAGTTCCCCAACGTATCGCCAGACCATTGTGGCGGCTTTTAGTGAGGTATCAACGGCGGGTGGCGTCGTAGCAAAGAGAGAAAAGATGATACAAGCGAGAATAATAATGGCTCCTTCAAGACAAACGGCAGCGTATGATTTCATAAAGCTGATACCAATACGCTGAGTAGGTTCGCCGGCAAAGGTAGAAAGTGGAATAGGAGCAATGGCCGTGTACATATAGAGCTTAAAGAAGCGGCCATAGACGGACGTGATAATGATGAACGAGAGAACGGTGATAAAGAGCGAGCCAATTAGGGTAACGGCCCATAAGGGAATACTTTCGAAAAAGCCGCAGTCCTCGATGGCGGTCACGACTTCTCCGGGGAGCGTTAGGTCATTTTGCTGGTTAAAGCCAGCGGTAGCCATAATCTTTTTACCAATACCCTGAATGATATTAAAGAGGGCGAGCATCAGCTCAAGCCCATAAGTGATAATACCCTTGGCAATAGCAAAGCGGACAAAGAGCTTTACAGCCATCTCTGGTTTCTTTACATCGGTAAAACTTGAGCAAGTCTTTACGACATTCATTACAAAGAAGAGTACTAATAAGGCGAAACCGATTGCTCTTAGAGCATCGTGGATATTGAGAATGACGCCCCAGATACCGCCACCTTTGAATCCTTCCGGCGTCTGTGTTATCAGATGCCAGACTTGCGAAAGCTTATCGTTCCAAGTGTTGAGTGCGTTTTGTAGGTTCTGGACAACCCAGTTGTCAGACATGAAAATCCTCCTTTCTTTGAGAGTTTCTTTATAATAAAACACCACCGACCAGTAGATGATGCTGGTTGGTGGTGTATGTAAAAGTGGAGACTAAGTTGAAAAATAATGATATAATTAACAGGCAATTGTCTGAAAATTAAAAGAAGAAATCATAACAAGGATGAGGAGAAATCAACATGGGAAAAAACGAAAAGAAACTGGACCAGGATGCTTTAGAATTATCTAAGTGGGTAAGAGATAGGAGCAAAAAAATCAAACAGTCGGATGTAAAGACAGAACTGACGGTTACGACGAATAAAAAGGTAAAAGAAGAACCTGTTCTCTATAGTGTGTTAACAAAAAACACAGATAAAATAAAGAAATTTGATACGGAAACAAAAAGTAGATATAAGAAAATATTAGAAAGTGATGAATATAAGAAAGCATCGTTTGTGGCGGGAGCAACCGCTCCATTGGCAATGACACTTGGTAGCTCAGGTATGGGCCTAGGTGCTCTGGCAGCAACAAGTCTAGGTGCACCAGCACTTTTTGCTGGCGGGATTGGAGTAATGCCCTTATTGGGGCCACTTGGAATTGGTTTGCTTGGAGCTCCTGCAGCCATAAAGCTATTTAAAAAGTTGAAAAATGGAAAGGATAAAACAAAGGGAGAAACCCTTGGATACGCAGAAGAAACAATCAACAACTGCAAAGATTTTATTAATAAGTGTACAGATAAACTTAAAAAGAATGCCGAGGAAACAGCTGCTTTGTTTGGTGTCGATTTAGCAGAGTCGCTTGAAAAAATGAAAAAAACTGGCAAAAAGATAAAAATAAATATTGATGACTTTGCTAATAAAGACACCAACAAAAGAATTATGCAATACCAACAAATATGTTTAAATCAATATAATCGGCAAGCGGAACTAGAAGGCCTAATGGATAGGATGGTAACAAGATACAATGAGCTTCTTAATGAAAACGAAACACTGATTAAAAACCTAGGAGAAGCTGAGGAATTGATGGAGTTAGCGAATGTATCTATGGCAATTGTTTCGAAAGGAGAATGATTTATGATTTCATACAGAGAAAAACAACTGCTCATGGCTCAAAAGATGCTACAGGATGAATCAATTAGTTCCTTAGAAGAAGCCGGTAAAATCGTCAAGGACATGAAAGTAGGAAAGAAAACAGAGTATATATTACCTGAGCGTGAGCTGATTGCTAATTTTGAGGAGCTAGCAAACTTAGCAGAAAGCAAAGGGTACAGCACATACGTCAGAGTTGAAGATATTCTATCATCAGAAGAAATAGCAGAGATAGACCGTAGGAAAAAGGAGATTGATGATCAGTTTAAAAAGAAGACAGGCATAACAAATAAAAAGGATCTTTCCTTTTTAGCAATTGCAATTGCTTTACACGTTGCTAAAGGCCTTATTTTTCCTATTGTTGCAGAAAAAGTTGGCTATGGAGAAGGAGCAGATAAAGGTGCTCGAGTAGATCATGACGATAAGTCAATGCAAAACAGCGTAAAAAAGGAGAAAGAGAAATTTAGAGATAAGAATAAAGAAAAACGCGGAACTGGTGACTGGATAGAATTGATTTTTAAAACACCAGCTTATGATGCGATGAATGGTACGGCTAATTTAGGTCTAGAAGGTAAGTATCATAGGCTCCATACATTGGGGCATGATCCGATATTAGGATGGGTATTTGGAACGGCAAATATATTAACAGATGTTATGACTTTGGATGACTTTAGATCATTTGAAGTTGACCGAATACCTGTACTTAAAGTTAATCAAGAAAGGCCAATTAGCACATTAAATATGTTTGGGGATAGCATAAATATTGTAAAGGATGACCCATTTTATTTGATCGCGGCCCTTTTTGCTCAAGCAATGCATATTAAATCAGACAAGGATACTAAATTAGGATTACCAGTTCCAATTATTCAGGCTCTTAGCAATGAGAAAATAAAAGAATTTGCGGGCAAATTATACAAAGAATACGGATATGACTTCAATTGTTTAGCAAGAGATGCCGGTGTAATTGCTGGATCGGCTGCAATATCCATTTTTTTTAATTTAATAATTAGTCTTACTCACAGCTTATTTTATGATGAGAAGAAGGACCACTCTTTGGATTTATATAAAGTTCGCACGAAGAAGATACTTTTGATATCCAATACTATAGGATCTGCAAGTAATATTATTTATGCCGGAATCACACAGAATCCTAAGAGTTTGGATATAGGCGGATTACTTGTGACCATATCGAGATTATTTTTGGACATTCGCTTCATAACAAAGATAAAGCAAGAATTTATCGAGGCAGAAGTAAATAAAAATTTTGAAGATGAACTGGAAAAGTTGAATATTGAAATTTAAATGCTGGAGCTTGTCAGATATTCTGACGAGCTCCAGCATTTTGAGCGTTAACTAACTAAAAATACTTCGATCTAACTTTTAGTATATCAATATAAGAATCAATTATTTTAGAGAGATTAAGAGCTTTGCCTTGCTCAAAATTCTTTTCTACGTCTTGTGTCTCATGAATATCAATTATATTATCATACGATATTTCTTCCCCTATGAAAAAAGTTTCTAGGTGTTGATTTTTAATGAAATCTATAACTTCTTCAGTTGAATCAAACTTGTATCTGAAACGCGATTTATTTAGTTTAAGAATTTCAGATAGAAACGCGGGAATATAATCATACCAAGGAGCAGCTCCTCTCTCTTGCAAACTTCGAGCTGGCAAAATCATGACATTTGCTCTAGTTAGTGATAATTCAAACAATTGGCTGAGTTTATCAACAATGGGATTATTAGGTGGAAGAAGAATTTCGATGTTATCAAGTAAGTAGTTTAAAAACGGCCAGAAATCTTTATCTTTCATGCTAGGAATATAGCTAGTATTGTTCCAAATGATTTTTCCATCGGCCAGATAATAAATGACCTGCCGTAAAAGGAATTTCATACTAACAATGGTGTCTGCGTGTAAATCCCCATCAGTTAAAACGCAATCCCAATCATTTTGCTTTCGGAAATCGTCGAAAATAGATTGGTTTCCTAAATAATCTATTTTCGGCTCAGTGTCCTTATAATTAATCCACTGTTTTATTTTAAAGCGAATTGGTCGTAATACGTCACGTTGATATTGTTGTACATTGGAGCTATTTTTTTTAGTGATAACTACAGAAGTCATTTTGTTTCCGCGCACGTAATTATAAAAGGTTCGTCCTAAAGAAAGTTTTAATCCAGTATCAAAGTTGTTTCGCCAATCGTCTTCATCAAATAGTGACATTACAGTAAAAGGGATAGACGGTGGAGCAATACTTGCGAGGTGCTTTAGACGGTCATAAGTCTCTTCAAAGCTAGTGTCTGACATCAAGCGCATTCGGGCTAATTTGCCGAGCGTAAGACCCAGTCCATCTGCTTCCTTTTTGAAGTTTTCGTATTCATCATTAGTAAGTGTTACGGAAATAGATTTACTCATATTTGTTTTCGCCTAGTAAAAGGCCTCTCCTTTTAAAAATAAGACTGTTAACTTTATTCTGAAAATATGGCAATTCAGATAATCTGATTATATGGCAATTCAGAGAGAAAGTCAAGTATATGATTTGTTACATTCGTGGAATAGCCATTTACGAGCTCCTAATGTAGCTGAAGGATATCATAAAGATATTGTCCCTCAGCAAAAACTTATCCAGCAATCAGTGTCAAAATCTCCTTCGCAAAGGTAATGATAATGCCGCCGGCAAGGGTTAAGAACCCATTAGCTCTTTGCGAAGGGTCGTGAGATTTAAGGGATAATCCGACCTGTACGATGCCAAAGCCTAGTAGGATTAGGCCAAGAGCCCGGATAAGTCCGAAGATAAAAGTAGAGAGGTTATTTACAACCGCGATAGGATCACCGGAAGCCATAACTGGGATTGTGAAAACGGTAAGTACCATAACAATGGTTGCGTAAAGCGAGAAGATGATTTTTGACTTAGTTTTCTTGAATCGATTCATTTGTGATTTCCTCCTTGGAGTTGCTGACAATAGTTTCAAGTTCTGTTTCGGTGAGTAATTCATAGGAACTAGGTATATTTTCCGAAGTGGAAAGATTTGCATCTTCGGTTGAAAAGGAAATTGTGGCAACGGAAGCACTGTCTTTTCCGTGCTCATAAGCCGGGGCCTTGCCATCGGCAGTGAGAGAAAGACTTGGGTGCTTGAGCAAGTTATATTTTTTATCATAGATAGGCCTTTCCCCACGGATTAAAAGTAGCGCATATTCGTTATCAAGGACGCGTACCTCGTCAGGGGTTAGAAGCTCCCTACCGGCTAGTTGGTAGTTGGTAGAATAATTTCCGCTACGCCCTGTAGATTTACCATAGGTGTTAGTGTCGATGGTGGCCTTACCAAGTAGTTCGCTTACATATTTGTGGGTGGACTGCTCATTTCCGCCAAGATAGAGAAAGGAGTCACAGTTACCAATAATGGATTCCCACTGCTTTTCAAAGAGTGCTTTTAACTGAGCAAGGTTTTGAAGAATAATACTTACAGAGATTCCACGACTTCGCATGGTTGAAAGAGTTTTTTCAAATTCCTCCGGGAGAGCGACGTTTGCAAATTCATCCATTACAAAATGACAGTGAACGGGGAGAGGTCCTTGATATTTATGATCGGCCAGATAAAAAAGTTGTTGGAATACTTGTGTATAAAGGATACTGACAAGGAAATTAAAGGAGCTATCGTTATCCGGGATGAGAGCAAAGAGTGCAATCTTTTCCTCACCAAGTCGTGGGAGCTCCAGCTCATCTGTAGCAGTAAGAGCAGCGAGGGTACTTAAATTGAATTTCTCAAGCCTAGAGGCTAAAGTGATTTGGATACTCTTTAGGGTTTTAGCTGAGCCAGAGTGGTAATCTTTGTAATACTTTAGTGCGATATGCTCAGGGTTAACCATTTCCAAATCATAGAAGAGATTATCAAGAGGACTGAGGGCATAAGAATCTTCTTCGTTAACGGCACCGGCCCTTAACATCTCCATTACCATCTGGAAGTTTTGTTCCTCTTCCGGAGCTTCGTACTTTAGGTAAAAGACGAGAGCTAGAAGGAGCATAGAAGCGGCCGTATCCCAAAAAGGGTCATTGGAGACTGCGCCCTTTGGGGTGGTGCTTTTAAAAAGATTTGTTACTAGCTTTTGCACATCGTTATCCGTTTGCAGATAAGCGAAGGGATTATAACAATGGCTTTTGTCCATATTGATGAGATCAACGACCCGAATTTTATAACCCTTCTTCTCTAGCAAGTGTCCGGTGTCTCTAAGGATCTCTCCTTTGGGGTCTAGGACGACAAAAGAGGTGTTGCCTTGCATGATATTGGGTTTACAATAAAATCTCGTTTTACCGGCACCGGAGCCACCGCAGACAAGCACATGAAGGTTGCGACGATGTTTCTTTCCGTTAAATCCTAGGCGGACATTATCGGTTAAGAGTTTATTATTGTCTGGTGGCTTTTGTTCATATTTCCGGTTGATAGTCTTAGCAACGCCCCACAGGGCAGATCCATACTCAACACCCTTTCGGTAATTACGTTTTGTAGAAAAGTATATACCGATACCAAAAGCATATAGGAGGAGAAAGAGCATGACGCTACGGAGGCTGTCTTTACATAGAGTGATGGTAAATGGATCGGCAATAACCTTATCGATATTTTGCAATAGAGAAGGTAACCCTTGCTCCATATATGGAGCAAAAAGAAGTGCAAGCCAGAGAATGGGAATGATGCCAAGGAAGATAAGAATAGAGGTGGCTTTAGTATTATCGTTCATAGGCATTGCTTTCTTCCCGGATCATCAAGCCTCGTTTTTGCGCCTTTGCCGCTTTTAAAATAATGGAGTCGAGATCTTCAAAGGGACGATTTTTATCCCGGTACAGATTACGTAGTTCCAGAAGACTGTTTATCAGGATATTTACTTCTTCTGGTTTAAGCTTTAATTGATAGGATTCCTTAAACATAAATTAACGCTCCTTTCTGACCGGTACCTTGGGCGCTTTGGTTTTTTCCGGAGTAGGTCCATTCTTTGTCTTGGTCTGATCGTAGGACTTAAGCTTTTCTCTCACAGAGGGCTTTCTAGAATCCTTTGTTGACGCGGAGTTTTTCTCGGACAGAGGTTTTTCGTCTGCCCTTTTGACAAAAGGGTCGCGTTCTAGTTCTTGTACAACCGAAGCTTTATCGACGGTAGCAAGAGAGAAACGTTCCATAATTCTCTGAATCTTTGAGGCGTCTTCTGCTCTGGCAATGATATCAACTTCTGCAGTAGGCTCTTTTTTATTCTTGTCTCGTAAGACACAGTACAAAACCCCGTAGCGCTTAGCCTCAGCTACAAATTTTTTCTGATCCTGATTTTGAATGGAAAAGACTTTTAATTCCTTGCCGGACTTAAGCATGTTGCTTAGTCTTGATTTACCTTTTGTTTTTTGGGTTTCATTTAAAGCTGCAATTAATAGCACGGCAATATTTTTTGCACCGGTACCGGTAATCTTTGCAGCCACTTCCACACCTTCAAGAGACATGTGGACAATTTGTTCAGCAGCATCTCCGCCATTATTCATGATTTGTAGTACTCCTTTCTTCGTTCTTCTTTGTTAATTGTCTGTAGATTCTCCCGCATTTTAATCGAGCGTTCTTCAATTCGTTCACAGAGTTTCACCTCCCTCCGCAAAGATTTAATCTGGTTACTAGTAGCAGATATCTGAGCTTTAATACGCTCCTTTTGATTATCAGGAACTTTTCTTCGTAACTTCTTACGTAAGTTATCTCGGTTAATAATAAGAACTTCGAGACTTTGCTGAGACTTATTTTTTCTAATTCCAAGTTCCCCGATGGTACCGATTTTGTTTTGACCGAGATAACGAAATTCGGCGCTTAATTGGCCGACTTTAATTAAGTCATCACGGAGTAAATAGTAAAGACGATTTGGATTTTGTCGTCTTTTCGAAATGATTCCAAGTCGGTAGCAATAGTGGAGATAAAGCTTGTAAAGAGAGCCATAGATTAAAGGCCTAGGTTTCTTGACGTGATAGTGAGAAAGTTGACTCTTGGTCTTTCGTTCTTGAAAAGCTTTTATGCGAACAAGGGGAGAGTTTTCTGTTATGCGCTCCAGAATACGCTCATTAGTATACTCATCACCAAGGCGGGCGAGGCGGATTGACTTTTCCCAACCGGGTAAGGTTACGGTCCAATATTTCCTCTTAGGATTGAATTGAGTGGAGTAGCCAAGTGCTTTAAGGTGAGAATTGAATTCTTGAAGATTACAACTTTTACTTATGGCCTCATCAATCGCTGTCTTTGCCAAATTGTAGCGGGTAGGCATTCCGGCTTCAGAGAGTGAAGTCTCATGCTGAGAGCGTGATTTTCTGATTTTATTTTCAACCGTACTGAGATCGTGAGCCAAACATATTCTGTCGGAGAATGCTTGCAGTTCATACCACTTTGCTTGACGACACCTGTGCCCATCTTTAAAGGAAATAGAATTTACTACGAGGTGATTGTGGTAGCAGTCGGTATTGAGGTGCGTAGCGACTACTACTTGAAAATTGTCTCCCCATAGTTCTTTGGCAAGCTCTAAGCCAATAGCGTGTGCTTGAGCCGGGGTGACTTCGCCTGGGGCAAAACTCTGATAGGCATGATAGGCGACGATGCCTCCTTCTTTGTCAAACTGCTTTTTAACAGTAATAAACTGATCGTTGGCATAATCGGGATTGCAATTAATTCCGGAAACATAAAAACGTTTTTCGGTTTTGGCATTATCGGCAGCATAATGCATGACAGCTAAAAGAGATTGATCTTCAAAGCTTACGAGAGCGCTACTAGTTTTATCTTGATTTTCGATATAGTTAATGGAGTGATGAAGCTGACCTTTAATTGGCCATATTTTAGTTACTGCCATTTTTTCTCGCTCTTTTCCGGTTGAAGGAATTTTCGTTCAATATCCATTTGCATTTTCCGCATACGCTTCAGCTCATCTTCAATTAGTGTCGGACTAACTGTACCGTTTAAATAAATCAGATTGCAAAACTCTTCCATAGAATCACAGACGGTATTGAACTCCCTCATGCATTTATAAAAAGTTTCGTCAGGTTTTGCTCTAGGTTCATAATTACGAAGCAAAAGCCGCATAAGTGCGGCTTCGGTAAGGCAAGTAGACTTTGCCTTGCGTTTTAATTCAATATCCTCCTCTTGATTGAGCCAGAACTGTTTTTTGATTGTTCGCTTCATGTGGAGCTCCTTTCTTTGCATAATAAAAAGGCCATCGTCAATACGATAGCCCTTAGTAACAATGCATATGTGGGTGTAATTAAAGTGTGTTTATTTCCTTTTCTAAGATAGCTATTTCCCTAATGATCTCATTAAATTCTGGAATGTCTCCATAAATCATATTTTTCATATGTTCATAGTCGTCTGCAAGTTGAGAAATAGTACTTTCTGAAGGAACCAATTTTAAGGATCCAATTTTTGCAGTTTCATACCCAGCACTCTTGGCATAGTAGAACTTGCTTTTAAAATTGATATCTTTTTTTAGAAGATCATTTCGTTTTAGAGCCTTTCCTTTTACATCAGTGTTTACCATACAATAGACGTCATAATAATGTCTGGCGTAGCGCGGGATCAAGGATTTTCCTTCTTGGGTTGCAACTTTATGTAAGATTGTAAGTTTTTCCCAAAAGGTACGCTCTACATCCGTTGTTCTAACCTTTGAAATGGTTTCTTCAAAGAGTTCAGGGTATTGCTCAGCACTATAAGAGATAATTTCCTCATAATGGCTAGGAGACCACTCAGCAAGGGCACCTATTTCGAGCCGAACCTCGGGACGTAAATAGATATCGTCATAAAGATGTGGATATGCAAAGTTTACAATACTTTCTAATCCGTCCTTTTCTATATAGATTTCCGGGATAGTTCCCATTTCTTCGTGAAAGCCTTTTCTTAAATGGGGGACGAGAACTTCTTCTAGGAACGTGTTGGTATCTGCTCGCATTTGTTTACTATATTTATCCTGCTTTGTTTTGCTCCGATTTTCCCAGGGCTCATCGGTAGTGTAACCAAGAAGTCGCCAATCGATCATCAAGTCAATATCCTCAGAAAAGCGACTTATTATGTGATAAACTTTAGAAAGACTAGTTCCACCTTTAAAAACGAGAGCGTCCTTCCAAGGGCTACGACTAAATAAATAGTCGAGAACATAACAAACCCAAAAATCCTTTTCAATTATAGCGTCTGTTAGTCCCATGCGGTTAGCCGTATTTCTAAATAATTCTCTCTTTTCTTCATTTGTTAGCTTTACAATTCGTTTCATTTCATTATTCTCCACAGATCTTACGTATAACATCATAAACCCAGCGAGTTGAGGTTATCCCTTCATCGAGTAAAGCTTGTTTCTCATTTTCGGTAAGTTTTGAAGCAATCTTGTTAATTACTTCTGTAGTGATATTGTCCTTGCCTAGTGCCTTTAGTGCTTGAATAATTAAAGCCGTCTTATACGAAAGGCCGCTTACTTCTTTATTTGTTCGATGCTTAAATTCTAGTTTGGTGTTATCCCATTCAAAGTTACGATAAGGTCCATCGCTAATATAGGACCAAGAAGATGTTACTTGTGTAGATAAGCCAAGCATATTTAAAGCGGTATCTCCACTCGGAACAATGGTCCAACGATACATTTTCGCCAAGGTATGAGCAACCGCATTAGGATCGGTAGCCACATATTCATCGAGCAGCTTGCTGTACTTTGGTTTTTCGTATAGACCGTTTAGTACGCGACGTATGCGACCGGCCTGAACCAATCGATTTAAAGTTCTGCGTATGGTTTCTTGGTTAGCGATGTCTATAAAGTCAGCATTTTTAAGGATAGTCCCGTCATCAACATTCTCAATTCGTTCTTCGATTTTTCTAGCGTAGGAAAGCTCCATATTAGCCACCTCCTTTTGTCCCGTTTATTATATAATATTCGGGACAAAAAATCAAGTAACCATAATTATATTATCATAAGATGATACCAGTTCTTTCAGGGGTATTAGGGGAGGCCCCTAAAACTTGTGTTTATACTCGGAGGAGTATAAATGCACTGCTTGTTATACTTATGCAGATTTGTAGACGCAGCATAAGTGGGTGTGGTTTTTGTAATCTTTTAGGGCTATAATTAACTCAATAGTGATTAATTGCGGAGGAAAATGAGTCAATGATGTTATGGACAATTCAGCCAAAAGAAGTCTGGGAAAAAGGATTTGTTGATGGGGTATTTCGGTGTGATAGTGATCACCCGGAAATAGGTATTGACCGTTACGAACAGTTCCTTGATGCATATGAGTGGATAGCTGAAGAGATGATGAAATGGATCGGACCGGCACCGAAGGGTGTCAAATATCCGATATGGGCCTATCACACATGGGATGGGAAACATAAGAAACCAGACCTTCGTCAAAGACAAACAGCTCCAGGTACGGAATGTGTTTGTCTTACAATTGAGATTCCGGATGAGCAAGTTTTGCTAAGTGATTTTGATCTCTGGCACCTGGTTCTTGGAAAACACTATATAAGTGAACTTCCGCTTGAAACGGATGAGGATTATGATAAAGAAGATGCATGGTTAGAGAGTTTAGATACCGATACAAGAGATCGAGTTACTAGAGATTCATGGTCAAATATCTTTGATGTGGTGCCGGGAACCAAGCACGTTAATTCCGACGGAGATTATATTCAAGCAGTATTTTGGGAGCTAAGAAAAGAGCAGGTTAAGAAAGTGCAATTCTTTAAAAGTAAGTAATTGCTAACGCTCATAATGTGATAGCTTCATCTCAGAACGTAGATAATCATTGAAGTCTTTTCCGTAAGGAGCCGGTGAATTTATGATTGTGAAATCTGTTTCTAATAACTTGATTAGTGCCAAGGTAGCACTTCTGCCAGTGTTGTCATTATCAAGGTGTAAATGGATTTCTTTGATATCGCGTTTTTGCTTTAAGAAGTGAGAGAGCGCGACAGGAAGACGTAACTTTTCATCATTTTTTGGAGAGTAAACACCGGCTAAAGATAATAAATTGAGACAGTGCCAATCCCTACCGGAGCGTTTGACCAAAGTGGCAAATGAAAGCAAATCTATACCACTTTCGAATACGTGTAAGTCAGCAGATGAATCCGTTACCAGCCGAAAAGAATATTGTTTGTTACTGCCGGTTGCTTCTCCAAGTAGTCGGTTTTTATTTATTGATCTATAAAATGCATAACGAGGAATTTTTTGCTCATCAAGTCCAAGCAACACCAAATTATGATATGGGAGGCTCTCGTAAAGGAGTCCTTTGTCAATACAGTGGCAGATGATCTCGAGGTCGATGCCACGATTATATAGATAATCCACTACACGTTTGTTATTATCTGCTCGCTGAGGAAGAAGCAATTTCTTTGGCTCGGTTTCTTGAATATTTGCTATCGGAGGAACAGTGGTGATATTATTCCCTAAAATAGTTTCTACGGCATCAAGGAAGCTAAGTCCCTTTACTTTTATTAAGTAGTCTAAGGCGGATTTGCCGCCGATTCCTTTTGACCACCACATCCACTTACCGTTGGAGATTTTCAGACTGTCATGCGTTTTGGTGGTATAAGTGTTTCCAGAAAAGCGAACAAGCTCGCCTGGATCGTGAGCTTGAAGGAAAGATAATAGGTCAAGCTCTTTGGCTTTAATAATAAGTTCTGGCGGGATATAGGGCATAAGTAAGACCTCCTTTAGGAAATGAAAAAGGCGGCCCCAAAGGGACCGCCTAGTAAAGGTTAGTGGAAAAGTATTATTTGGTTTTCTTAAAGTTATCAAGATTTTTGTTAAGCCATAAAGTATCTTTATCATTTTCAAAGCGTCTTCCAATCATAATTGAAAAGCAACCACAAAACATTAGTAGGCAGAAAAGTGGCAAGCAGAAACTTGGAAGACCTTGAAACCAGTTTCCAATCAAAGCAATGAATACGATTGCCATTACAGTGATAGAACCCCATAATAAAGTTCGTAACCATAATGACTTTGTTGAGAGATCTTTATGTTCAGGCAATATTATTGCTTGCCCAATTGCCATTATAAGTGCAAGAATTAGCCCTTGCAATATCTCCAATAATGGAATGGAAACATCTCCTGAAAAATATCTAAAAACTCCCTGAAAAAAAGTTGTTGCTAAAAAATATAGACCCCAGTTTGCTTTAAAATTAATACCCCAAAGATAAGTAGATTTGAATTCGTTCATGTTTTACACCTCACTTTCATTTAAGAGTTTGCGAAACTCAGCCGCATATCGTCTGGAAATTACCAACTGTTCACCATTTACTAAAGTAACAAGTATTCGTCCGCCCCCAAAGCTTTGTAGCCTTTTAATATAGTTAATATTAAGTAGTGTATTTTTTGAGCAACGAAATAAGTGGGGGATATTGTCCTCTAGAGATCCTAAGGATTGGTTTGTTATTAATTCGCTCTCAGAAGTATATATGAACACCTTTCGGTCAATATATTCAGCATACATTATATCTAACGAATTAATATAAACGAGGTCATTGCCATCTTTTGCGGGTAGTCTTTTGTTCTCTTTTAAAAAGTGTAGAAGATGAGTTACTTCTGGAGAATTCGACTGGTGACAATAGATGTCTATATGCTCTTCGCCATTTACATTTTCGAAAATCCTTATTTCCATTGGCCTGCCCTCCTTATGATGTAATTATATGGTGTTCCAAAGGGGGTTGCAATAGAGTATGTAGCGAGAGGCATTAAAGATGTACTGAAATGCATTTTAGAGGATCTGTGCTAAATATTTCGAAAAAAATTGGGTCAATTTTATACCTGAAATGGTGGTAAGAGCAAAGGATATTAGCTATAATAATGATTGTGAGAGGTGGTCTATATTATGAAGTACAAGAAAAGTGATATTGTTTTTTTTTACTTATCAAGAGAAAGTTGTTGAAGGTAAGGTGTTAGCCAGATACGGTGAGAACTATACCGTGCTTTACGATGATGATCAGAGCATTCGTTTAAGTAAGGCGAGGCTTTATCAGACATATGAAGAGGCTAATAGTCATTTAGAATAAGACGAATGTAATGGCCGGTGCAAGATTTATTGCACCGGCTCTTTTAACGTATTCTAACGGCACAAGTCATCGTTCACACGACCGTTTTTGCCAAGCTTTCCTTCTTGTTTAAAGCTGTACATCTGTCCAGTTTCGCCGGCAATAATGATGTGGTCGAGTAGCTCTATCCCGAGGAGGTCGCCGCATTTGGCTAAACGCTCAGTTACCCTGAAATCTTCTCTTGAAGGTTGGGTATTTGAGGAGGGATGATTATGGATTGCGATAATCGAGGCAGCATTTGAGAGGATACTGCTTTTAAAGACTTCCCTTGGCGTCACCAGTCCGGCATTTAGGGATCCGACACTAACTACATTCATATTGATGACCTGGTTATTCGTTTTCATATTAAGGACGCAGAGGACTTCTCTATCATAGGTTGAAAGTTCTTTTGACATTAGTCGAAGAACAGCTTCGGGGGTTGTAAGGAGCTCTTCGCTATAAAGAGACGGTTCTTTAATAAGTCTTATATTGACGATTTCTAATTCATTCGCTCCCATTTTCACCACCTCCAATCTCGATATTTAGGATTGTTTCCGGTGGCATCGCCTCAATATATTCTTTTAATTCTTCTAAGGTCATTTCGATTACTTCGCTCATGAATGATCCTCCTTTAGGGTATCGGCTTTACTTTCCAGCATTAAGTAAGCAAAAAACCGCCGTTCTCTTAAAGCTTTTTGTAGCTCGTTAATCGTGCAGACCTCAGTCATTTTCTGACCGGTAATCTGAAGGATTTGATCAAGTGTTAAAGCCAAAATATCTTTTTCATTGGAATAACCAGCCTCGAAAAGAAGTGATAAAGCTCTAATGGCTTTTTGATTTATTTTTCCGCGTTTCATCAAAGGTTTCTCCTTTCTTTTTTTGCTCATCTAAGATTTTTCGCATGCAGAACCCGCAAAAAGGTACATAGCGATTTCGGTAGCAACAGGTTTTACAATCATATTTTTTCGTCATCTGGGTTTACCTCAAAGAGAAGAGCGGCCATAAAGTAGCCGCCCTTCTCAGTAGAATTAATCTTTGGTTTCAGTTTTCTTTTTTGTTCGCTTTTTATAGATGATCGTGCCGGCAATAGCTCCGAACGAAAGGAGCAGTAGGATTGCCGGGAGTGGATTGTTGCTATCACCGGTTTCAACCTTTTTCTTTGTCTTTGGTGTCTCCGGTAACTCTTCATTGGTAAAACCGACTCCGGCTGAATTCTCGACGGTAATTGTTTCCCCGTCTTTTATGACTTCAAAATAATAAGAGCTGGTGTCCCGTTTATAACCATCTGGAGCTTTCTTTTCAACAACAAAGTAGCCGCCATATTCAAGGCTCTTCATTTCGTAAAGGCCATCGTTTAGTTCTTGCATAGTGCCAATTAGCTCATCATCTTGATTGTGTATCTTATCTTTATTGGTATCGCGATAGACTTCAAAGATAGCACCACCAAGAGATGTTTTTGGATTACTTGCCGATACTTTGTGGAGCTGAACGATACCGATAATCATGGTGTTATCAATGGTTATTTCGAAGACTTGCTCGTTTTTATCAATGATAATAGAAACAGGATCCTTTAGAAGCACATAGCCTTCCGGAGCCTCTAGCTCTTTAATAACCCAGGTTCCATAAGGAACGTTTTCAAAGCCAAAACGGCCATCCTTTCCGGATGTTGACAGGAGGATAGCATTCTCTTTTGTCAGTTCTTCTTCGGACGGTTTAAAAAGGCCAAATAGAGTACCAGCTAGAGGCTTATCTTTGGCATCGACTTTTAGTCCTTTTACAGATCCGTATATTAGTTTGTTTTCGATCTCTTTATCATCGTTAAGGGAAATCTTTATTACATCTTGTGTCGGCTCGCCATAAGCGAATTCGAAGGGATATTCATCTTCGGAAATAACATAGTGGTTATCAGTAGCCACTTCTTTTACATAGTATTTGCCAAAAGGAATGTCTGTTTTAAAGGTGGCGAGGCCGTTGATCTCAACATATGCAATTTCGAGGAGTCCATCTGCTGGAATTATATTTCCGTCGGCGGCGACAAGATCTTCATCAGCGTACAAGCCGAAAGAAACATTTTGTAATTCTTCATTTATGCCGATGCCAAAGTCCTCATTTTTCTCAAGAATCTTTTTAAGAGACACTTCGACTTTTTGCCTTATATTTTCAACAAGTTTGGCAGTTTCGGTAACAGCAACTTCTTGTCCGGCATACGAAAGAGTCACGTGGATTGGTTCGTTTTGTAGGACAAAGCCACTAGGGGCAGTTACTTCTTCGAGGCGATAAGCACCGAGATAGAGTTCTTTAGTGTGTATACAGCCACCCTTAGGAACGGTAACAGTATCAACAAGTTCATCTTTCCCGGATCTCGTTGTTCCATCTGGAGTGATGATATCTTCATCGGCAAAGATATTAAAAGTCGCACCTTCAAGGAGGTCAAGGTTATAGATGGGCTGATAGATGTCGTTATCATTCGATACACCAGCAAAGAGCTCGCCGATTTTAGTAATCTTGATTTTGCCTTTTTGTGGGGCATTTTCTTTAACAACTTTAGTGATAGTCAGATCGCCTTCACTTTCTTTTCCGTCCTCTGTGATAGTAAACGGAACCGGTGTCTGGTCAAGAACATAACCGTAAGGAGCTTGTTCTTCTACAAGCGTGTAAGAGCCATATGGTAATTCTTCCGGGGTTAAAAGTTGTCCGGTGCTATCGGTATAAAAGGTGTCAATTATAGTAAGGTTTGGATAGGTGGTTTTCATAGTGATGAGATTACCGTCGCTATCATAAAGCTTAAAGCCAGCACCGGCATAAGGTATCGGCTTACCGGTTTCAGCATCTTGCTTAATAATCTTTACATAGCTTTTGAAAAGGGCATTATTTAAGATATACGGATATACTTTTCCGTTGGCAGAGATAAAAACATCGAAGTCAGGGACAAATTCGTGTCCTTCAAGCCCCTTGATCTGATGAACCGTATAGATGCCGTAAGGCAAGTCTTTGGTGATAGCATAGCCGTTTTCATCAGTGGTAAGATGATCACGCTCCCTGTCTCTAGCATCTTTATAGGAGCCGGATTTTTTAAGGAACACCTCAAATTCGGCGTTAGATTCTGGAGTGTCGATTCCCGTCTTACCATCATCGGCATGCTTGACAATGGCGACGCGACCAAGAATGACTTCTTCGACGACGGTGTTTTTAGTATTGTTATATTCTATGGTATAAAGCTTTGCCTCGGAACCGATCTTATAACTGGTGGAATTTAAGAGATAACCCTCACTAGGAGTAATTTCCTTAATGCTCCAATTCTCACCACAGATATAATATTTTGTTGTGAAGTTACCGTTCTTATCGGTAGTGTAGGTATCTATTAGCTTTTCGCCTTGGTAGATTCCGTATATAGCACCTTCTAAAGTGGCATCGCCTTGTGAAGAACCGGTTACACTATCTTTTTTCGCTACTTCTACGCGGAATTTTTTCAAGCGATTTTCAAAAGAAACAGTAGTGGTTTTACCGGCGACAATCTGAATGGTTTTTGCTTCGTTATTCGCGTAGCGTTCTTCCATCTGTTCGGTAATGGTATAGGCTCCCGGTTTTAAGTCGGCTAAAAAGATTTGGCCGTTTTTATCTGTAGTAACAATCTTATCTATACCGTTACCGGTGAGTTTAAAACGTAGACCGGAGACAATGCCATCTTCGGAAGTCTTTAGAAGTTTGAGCTTTCCGTAAGGAGCTTTTACTTTTAAGCCAGCACTGATACCTGCAACATTCTCAACACCGATTACGACGTCTTGTACATAGGGACTACCGCAAGCAATCAACTTGGAGCTTTCAGTAACTTTAGGGATGTTGTGTTTCGTCATATTGATAGCAATCTCACCGTTAAAGCCTTCCGTCGAAGCTAAGGTTAAGTTGTTCCCTGATTTTGTTATTGCGATGCGATTATCAGTGCTAGTGACATTAAAGTTATTAAGGCAAGTATTGGTATCACTAATGGTTTTAGAATATTTGCTGCCATCCCAAGTGAGTTCTTGGACGCTGCCGGTAAACGAAGGTGTGCGACCGTAATTTGCCATATAGCCGGAAATGCGGTTGTAGTTTTCCCTGATTTCCGGATTATAGTTGTTGGAACAGATGGCATCAATAATGGTGCCGTTATGACAAGCATAGTTACCACTGGTATAGCGACAACCGGCAACAAGTTCCCATATAATGAATTGAGTGGCAACCCAGCGTTCACCATCGGTACCAGTAAGGGCACCATAGTTGCCTTGGTAGCCATAAAGAAGAGCGAGGCGAATACCTTGCTTTTGTCCTTCGCTTAAATTGTTCCAAGCTTCTGAGGAATTAAGGGTTAGCTGATCACCGGGATTAACGGGAGTTCCCGGTTGAATGCAAAAGGCAGTAGAGCCACTGGCATACATTCGCATAATCTGTTTGCCGGCAGCGTCACCATAAGCGTCATGATAACCGTTAACACTAAAGCCTCGAATCCACTTGATGTTACCGCCACCTGTTTTTGGTACATAGGTGAAAGAAATACTTACCGTATTAGCAGCCTTTGTATCAATACTAGTAGTTGAAAAGATGGAGAAGAAGATCGCCATAATCAGTAGAACTGAGAGGATGCGTCTTTTTCTCGTTGATAATACTTGATTCATTGAGTTACCTCCATTTTTGGACATGAAAAAAGCCCTTCACTAATAGTGAGGACAGTTACGTTGCTTATTAAAGTTGTAGATACCTATATACCAGCCGAAGTTTTCTTCTTCGGCTAAGTTAGCTGGTAATCTTTAAGGGTTGGGGTGTGGGGAAGGGAAAGCTAAAAAAGCAGCTCTTAACCTTATCGTTCTCGATCCGGAGAACTGCGAGCTCGATGTTTTGCATAATGCTCGAGAGCCTGGATGATATACTCCTCTCGTTTGGACGCAGTGAGAGCCGGCGGAAGGAGTTTGGCAATCCGTTCATCTCGCAGAATAAGTTTTTCCTTTTGATTGGGTTTTTCTTCCGACATAATTAAGTTGATAACTTCCGGTGTGAGCTTTTCTTCTGTGGATAAAGAACGCATCTTGAGAGCTTGTGCGTGAGACGGGGTGCATTGGTAGATGTCAATACACTGGTGAAGATCTTGTTGCCGAAACATAGGGAGATAAGACAGCTCTACTGCCGGGCGAAGAGCAATCTGGCCTTCGTCAACAAGGTTTAGAAGCTCGGGGATGAGTTCTGTAAGGCGGATATACTTTCTGACTTGTTCATGGCTTTCGCCGGTTTGTTCAGCGAGTATTTGCCGAGATTTTTTGTTTTCTAACTTGTGCAACACTGTTGCACAAGTTAAATCCACTCGCTTACCCTGTCTTTTCATAGCGTCAAGACGCATCTTATAAGCAAAGGCCTTTTCACTTGGGAGAATAGTGGTGCGCTGAAAATTGCTTTCTACCATAAGAACCGTAGCAGCGTCTTTATCAAGTTCTACCACTTCTGAACGTAATGAGCTAAAGCCAGCAAGTTCACAGGCTCTTTTTCTTCGATGCCCGGAGATGATCTCAAACCGCCCATTTTCTTTCGGCCGGATAGTAGCAGGAGTAAGAACGCCATGCTCCTTGACACTTTCAACAAGGTTTAGCATGTCCTCATCGTCCTTTACTTTATAGGGATGCTTTGGAAAGTCATCGATTAGCTCGAGAGGGATATCCTTTATTTTACTGAGCTTGTCATCGTCGCGTTGTTCCTGAGAACTGAAGAGGTCATTGAAGGAAGGGAGTCCTAAGGAATCATCGTTCTTGTTCTTTGCTTCTTTCTCTGCCATGAAGGACCTCCTTTGTCAAAGATTCATAAGCTATAGCGACGGGGCTATAAGCTTTGTAAGCGTAGATGCTTTTACCTTGGCTGACGCTTTCAGCAACTTTTACGCCCATTGGAATTTGGGAATTAAAGATATGAATATGCGTTCCGTAATTCTCACGCAAGAATCCGATTACTTGACGCGAAAGATTAGTACGCCCGTCTACTAATGTTAGGACCACTCCTTCGATGGATAAGTTAGGTTTAATGTTTCGTTTTACATCATGAATGGTTCGTAGGAGCTGAGTCATTCCTTTGGCCGGCAAGTATTGAGCCTGTACTGGGATAATGACGCTGTCAGCGGCTACAAGTGAATTGATGGTCAGCATTCCAAGAGCCGGAGGGCAGTCAATTAAGACATAGTCATAATTGTCTTTAACATCAGCAATCGTATTCTTTAGGATAGCCTCCCGGCACATAGCATTTACTAAGTGTAGCTCTGTAGCACTTAAGTCAATGTTTGCCGGTAAGAGATCAATGCCTTCTTCGTGATGAAGAATTGCGGACTCGATCGTAGTAGCTTGAGAAGTATCTGAGATAAGAAGATTTGCTAAAGTGGAGTCAAGTTCATCAGGTTGCTTCCAGCCAAGAGAGGCGGTCGTGTCTGATTGTGGATCCATGTCACAGATAAGGACTTTCTTACCTTGATTTGCAAGACCGATACCGAGGTTAATAGTAGTGGTGGTCTTGCCGACGCCGCCTTTTTGATTACAGACGGCTATTACTTTTGCTTGTTTCAATTAATCACCTTCTTTCATAGAAAAAGCCACCGGCGTAATTGCCGATGACTATGTAAGGTATTGCTATTTCATTTGCTTATAAAGTTTCAAGATAAGTTCATCAACGGCATCGGTGTAGCGCCCCTGACTAATAAGGTGATTTTTGAATTCAATAAGGCCTTCAATAATACGCTTTAGATCTTCGTAGGAATATTGGATGTGGTATTTGCGTTTGAACATAGCGGCACCCCCTCGTAATAAGCATAATTAATTACGGACAGTCAGGCAAAGGTGTAATGGAAGATAAGAGTAGTGATATACATTTAATTTGCACTTTCATGTGCATAAGCTAATTTAAGTGCATAAATAGCGACACCACTGCTACATAGAGCAAGAGTTGCTACTGCAGCTGGCCATCCATCCAGCGAGATATTAAATTGAGTATTTCTCAATAAAGTAGGTATATTTTCAACCAGTTCGATAAATTCTTTTTTCATAGTTTTCCTCCTATAAATGCAAAAAGTTGTTATAAATACATTGTAAAAGACGCTAGACAATAATAAAAGTGGTGGTATTTCTTTTTAAACGACCCCTATATTTATTATAAATACAATGATATAATTAAAAAAAAGCATTTTAACGACCCCAAAAAGGGAGGGCGCGAAATGAGTGACTTAGAAAAAATAAATATTTATATTCCCAAAAACATTGTGCAAGTGATAGATAGCGATGCAACTATGTTTGAGATATACAAGAAAGACGGTAAGACAATTAATAAAAATCGTTTTTTGAGCCTATTGCTTATTGGGTATTACGAAGTCTATGCGTCTAAATTAAAAAAGACGTATGATGCGATAATAAAAGAAATTGATACAGCTCCATATGAAGAAACGATAATAGTTGCAGATAGTATAGTGAGAAAGGTTTTTTTACCAGAGGTTCCATCAAGAAAGGGAAAAAACTTTATTAGTAGAGCATTAAAACCAACAAAAGAAACGGAAAATATAGTCCGTAATATAAAAATGGAGGTTGGTCCACAGGATTCCTTATCAGGATATTTATGTAGAATGATAATGAGTTATTGTGAAATGCCATTTAGTGAAAGAGAAAGAGTTATTTTTAAGATGAATTATGACCGGCTTTCGGCGGCATGTCAAAGGAAAGAGGCGGTCAGTTTTTCTACTATTTGGAATAAAGAAAAAATATACGACGTAAAGCCATATAAAGTAGTAGTAGGTCAAGAAGAGTTGTTTAATTATTTGATTTGTATGGTATTAAATAAAGCCACTGGCATTCAAGAAAGTCGTTCATTTAGATTGAATCGTATTTGCGGAGTAAACTATGGAAAAACCAAAGAAGAAATATCAGATAAAATAAAAAATTTCCTGGATAAAATGATGAAATATGGTCCGCAATATTCAATTAATGACAATGAGAAAACATACGTTAAGTTAACAGAAGATGGGAAACGATCATATAACAGAATTTATTATGGTCGACCACAGTATGAAGAAATAATCGAGAAATCAGATGGAAGCTATTATTGCTTTAGTTGTTCGAAGGATCAAATATTTCTTTACTTTAGGCGCTTTGTAGGAAATGAGGCGGAGATAATAGCACCACAGAGCCAGCGCATTAGAATGAAAGAGTTTCATAAAAAATCCCTTGAGGTATATGAGAAATTAAATGAGGAGGATGCGGATGAATAATTCAAAGCTATATGAAAAAAGGATGCTTTTTGATGGCTTGAATAAGATTAAGCATTTACGAGATGCATGGGAAATAGAAAAGCCAAATCATAGAGAAGTGGGAATACTTTTTCGTTTTGGATATGACGATTACGAAGAGTATCAATTTATTATAAACGAAAGCAGGGCGAAATCCTTTGACATGCTCAAAGGAATAATCTTAGAATTATTGACCATATACAAGCTGTCGGTTCAGCATGTTCCTATTTATTGTGGGTCTTGCAGAATGGTTAATTCAAACGGGATAGAAAAACCATATTTTATTCGCCAAGACAGGGATGAGGGAATTTTAGCTTTTGTTCTTAAAATGAATGGTAAAAACGTGTTATATATTTTTAAGGAATACGGGATAAAAAATTATTTACCTGAAGAGATGGTGATTGAGCTGGTGAAAAAGTATTCGGCAGATGACTATGCTTATATTGCGTATGCCGAAGATAAGGCTTACTCTGACCAACTTAATCATAATAATGATGAGAAGGATCATTCTAGAGGGACTAGCGTGTTTTCTTTGAAGTATTTTTTCGAGCAGGTATTTGGTGGGGAAGAATATAGTATTTTTTCGAGTTATTTGAAGCAATATATGGATAAAGTAGAATCCTATTTTGGTGTGAGGATAGTAAGGAGTTTGGTTCCTAATACTCTGTATAGTTTTAAACAAATTGCTAGAGCAAGAATTCTTGCATTTGATTATAAGCATTCTTTTGAAAAAGGAAAAATGGAAATAAGTATTTCGGATAATTTAAAAAAGAAAATAGATAGCCAGTTTCTAGAAGACAGTTTTTTCGAGAGCATTCTAGGAGATAAAAGCTATGCTCTTTGCTTTTTGACGGCTGAGTGGCTATATAGTTCTTTAAATGAGGCTGAGAATATTGATCTCACATCGATTGCAATGGGATACTTTAAGGCCATTGAGCAGTTTCTTTTTTTATTTATATCGTGTCAAACTAAGGAAAGAAAGAATAAAGGGAAGACCATTTATAATAATAGAAAGGATGCGCATATTGAATTAACGGATGAATTCATGAATTCTGAAAAAGAACAGATTTCACTTGGCGTTATGACCGGCTTTTTGAGATTTGAGGGGAATAAAGATCTAATAAAAGCCGAAATTAGAGAGGATGTTTTTATCTTAATTAGGAAGTTGCTAAATAATGTTAAGTTATTGCGGAATGGTTTTTTTCATAAGGATAACTTACTAAACTGGGAAACCGTTAATGAAGCACGAGATTTAGCTTATCTCGTGCTATACTTCCTGCTGGGAGCATACACTTTTGACGACAATGATAAGAAAACTTTAGGAATTCCTGCAAAAAATATAAGATCAGATTATAATGAGCTATGTAAGTATATAAACAGAAGAGTAGCTGAAAGAGACAAGTTGGATGAAGTTCCTATATTCTATATAACAGATAATGAGGGCACAAAAGAGGCAATGCTTCCGTGTTGGGATGATTTAGTCACGTATGACGCATATGGAAATCCAGTTTATTCTGGAATATATTTTAGGAATATAGGAGAGAAGAATACATACAACCTTGTTTATGATCATAATAATTTGCCGAAGGAAATAATAGAGGGGACATTAAGAATTGTTTCACCGGAGCGAATTGAATGCATTAAATCGGAAAAAAAGGTATTTGAGGAGGGTGTATTTTTATTATAAAAGTCAACTCTGCAACACTATTTTTTACCCATTCTGCTAATAGGTGTGGAACCTTCGCGGATCGGCGGATTTTTCTGCTAATAGTTCTGCTAATATGACATCAAAAACGAGGTGAGTTTTCGTAGTTTTATGCACAACTCAGTGAATTTGCGAACGTTCGATTTTACTGATGTTTTAGGGCCTGAAGATGTCTGGTGATGTCAAACGATGTGACACGACTTTCCGCTTCAGGCTCTCCTAAGCGAAGGGTCGGACGTTCAAATCGTCTCGGGGACGCCAAAAACAATGCCGCAAACCTGCATAAATACAGGCTTTGCGGCTTTTATAATTTCCCGAGAGAAATTGAACTTATAGTAAACGGCAATTAGCAAGAGCAGTTTCTGCTAATCAGATTGGAAGAAGAAAAATCGAACTTCTGTCGTTTCGTCACCGATTAGCTTGCTAATGATTAGCACGATTTTCTCGGTTCTTGCTAATGAAAACGGCTTTCCTGCTAATTTGCGAAAAAATCGTGCTAAAAATCCTGCTAATTGAAAAGGCGATTGTTTCTTGTTCAACTACTCGTTTTGGGGGATTATCTAATCCTATTTTTCGCACATTTGAACACCCTGCCCCATGCTCATATAATGAAAGCATAAAGGAGGTTGCGATTATGAGAGAGAAAAAGAGCCATTTATATTTGGATAGCCATGAGCGAGTTACTTTGTTATCAGAGTTTTACTTGACATTCCATCTATTTCAGATTACGATACAAAAAATCAATAACATTGTATAAGATAAAAACATGCATGAAATGAGGATGGGGATCTTGATACGAATTGCAATTGTAGAAGACGAAGTAAAAGTACAGAAACAATTGGGCGGTTATATAAAAAAATATGAAGAAGAGCGAGAAGAGTGTTTCGAAGTCTTTTTTTTCAAAGATGGCGATGAAATTGTAGAGGATTACCGCGGTGTCTATGATATTATTTTTCTGGATATCCAGATGAAGCGAATGGATGGAATGTCGGCGGCAGAGAAGATTCGGGAAATGGACACCGAGGTTATCATTATCTTTATTACCAATATGGCGAATTACGCTATTCGAGGTTATGCTGTTGATGCAATGGACTTCGTGCTGAAGCCGATCCATTACTTCGCTTTCTCGGAGGAACTTAAGAAAGCATTGTCACGTCTGGCCCTGCGGAAGAAGAATTATTTACTCATTCCAGTCGAGAATGGCGTGGTGCGGCTGGAGGCGGCGAATGTATTATACATTGAGAGCATCAGCCGGCGTTTGATCGTACATGGAAAGAAAGAGGAGTATACGATTAAGGGGACATTAAAAGAGTTAGAGGAGAAATTAAAGGAACAATATTTTTTCCGGTGTAACAATTGTTATTTGGTGAATCTTGCTTATGTAGAGGAAGTGACCCAAAATATCGTACAGGTAGGAGATCATCAATTGCAGATCAGCCGGCCGCGTAAGAAAGCGTTTATGAATGCCCTTGCCGATTATGTGGGAGGTGTCATTAAATGATGGAGCAGATGTTTCCGGACATTCCCAGACTATATACAGCCATTGCAGAATGGATTGCTTGCGTTATTTATATTATTCCTTTGAAAAAGAAGCTTAAAGGGATGCGGTTAATATTGGTTTTGGCGGGGATGCTGGGGCTGCAGTGCTTGGTTCAGGGGATTGCAGGAAGGATGCCGATTGCTTTTTGGGTGCCGGGAATGATTTTGGCAATGGTGTTCATGTATTTGAATATTTATTGCTGCTGTGACTTGTCATTACTAGATACGGGGTATTGTTGTGCCCGAGCGTTTATAACAGCTGAGTTCGCAGCATCTCTGGGCTGGCAGTTGTATTGTTTCTTTTTTCTGGGAAGGACAATGGATAATAGGGTCGTGCCGGTGATGGTAATGGGACTGACCTACGCAGCGGTGTTTTTTATGATTTATTTGCTGGAGTCAAAGCGGATTTTGCGTAATGTACGGCTGGGGGTTAGCGGTAAAGAATTGATCAGTGCAGTATTGATTGCAGCAGCAGCATTTATCATCAGCAATGTTTACTTTGCTGTGCAGACGACAGTGTTTCAAGGCCAGACCGGGGCGGCGCTATTCTTTATTCGGACGGTGGTGGATTTTAGCGGTTTAACCATGCTTTATGCTCAACAAGAACAACGGAATGAAATCCGTCTGAGACGTGAAGTGGAGGCACTGGATCAGGTTTTGAACCGACAATACGAACAGTATCAGCAATCAAAGGGGAATATTGAATTGCTGAATCGAAAGTATCATGACCTAAAACATCAAATAGCCATTATCCGATCAGAAGAAGATCCGGAAAAAAAGGAATCGTATCTGGTTGAGATGGATCATGCTATTAAGATATATGAGTCCAATAATAATACGGGCAATAAGGTTCTTGATGTTGTTTTGACGGGGAAGAACATGTATTGTGTCGAACACCATATTAATCTGACCTGTGTCATTGACGGGCAGCAGTTGGCGTTCATGAAAGCAATGGATATCTGCTCGATTTTTGGAAATGCCCTGGATAATGCTATCGAAAGTGTAATGAAGCTTAAGGAGCAGGAGAAGCGGCTGATTCGTGTGGCAGTGTATTCTCAGAACAACCTTTTGATGATGCGTTTTGAGAATTACATCGAGGAGGTTCCTGCATTTGAAGAAGGCTTGCCGGCGACGACCAAGAAGAATAAAGATTTTCATGGATATGGAATTAAGAGTATTAAGCATACTGCTGAGAAGTATGGGGGAAATTTGACGATTCATACCGAGGATAATTGGTTTGTTCTGCGAGTCTTAATTCCGCGGTGGGATAAAAAGATGACAGGTTATCCTCAGAAAATGACAGTCTAGCCAAAAAATAGTTTTGGCTAGATTTTTTGTGATAATCTTCTAAATAACAAAATAGTCTCTCGGAATCTCGAGTGATTATTTCGGCAAAGCCGAACATTGAACATTG
>NZ_JAMXOC010000002.1 GCF_024721265.1 Ohessyouella blattaphilus
CTAAAGAGAGGAGCATCTTTTCGAGATGCTGCTTTTATGGGGATTATGCGATGGGCCTTTTTCAACAAGCTAAAGGAGATGTATCCAAATGTAAGTATGACTTACGGATATATCACAAAGTACGTGCGGATAAACAATGGCTTAGAGAAAACTCATGCCGTTGACGCAAGATGCATTAGTGATAATCCGTTAGCAGAACCTTTGGGCGTTGTTTATAATCAAAAGTTCGTTAGATGTAATAACCGCAGCTTGCATAAGGCAAACCCTAAGAAGGGTGTACGTAAGAATAATCAAGCACCTCGATATGTACAAGGCTTTCAGTTGTTCGACAAAGTAAAGTTCGAAGACAAAGAATGTTTTGTATTTGGCAGACGGAGTTCAGGATATTTTGACATCCGTTTATTAGACGGTACGAGCATCCATAAGAGCGTTGGATACAAAAAAATAAGATTGTTAGAGCAGAGGAGCTCTCTATTAACAGAAAGGAGACTAGCATAGGATGCAATTCCTCCCCACCTAAGTTTTAGATGGGGTATCCTTGCTATAAAAAAGATGAAGATTACTTTAAAAGACGGATCAGTAAAAGAGTATGAAAAAGCAATGTCAGTCTATGAAATTGCCAGCGATATTAGTGAAGGCCTTGCAAGAATGGCAACGGCTGGTAAGGTAAACGGCGAGCTAGTGGATTTGCGAGATGAAGTAAGTGAAGATGCGGAGTTAGAGATTCTTACCTTTGATTCTGAGGATGGTGCTCATGCGTTTCATCATACTTCGGCTCATATTATGGCTCAAGCAGTACAGAGAATTTGGCCAGAGACGAAGTTAGCAATTGGACCAGCGATTGAGAACGGCTTTTACTACGACATGGAAAAGGATGAGCCTTTCCTTGAAGAAGATCTAGAGAAAATTGAAGCCGAGATGAAAAAAATCGTTAAGGAGAACTTAAAAATTACCCGTTTTACCAAGCCAAGAGATGAGGCTATCGCCTTCTTTAAGGAGAAAAATGAACCCTATAAGGTAGAGCTAATTGAAGATCTGCCAGAAGATGCTATTATAAGCTTTTATCAGCAAGGGGAGTTTGTTGATCTTTGTGCTGGACCTCATTTAATGAGCACCAAGCAAGTAAAGGCCTTTAAGTTGACGTCTCTTGCCGGAGCGTACTGGCGCGGCGACGAGCATCGCCAAATGCTGACAAGAATTTACGGCACTTCTTTCCCGAAGAAGGCTCAGCTAGAAGAATATATAGAGCGAATTGAAGAAGCCAAAAAACGTGACCACAGAAAGCTAGGAAAAGAGCTAGACTTATTTATGATGCGAGATGAAGGACCGGGCTTTCCGTTTTTCCTTCCTCACGGTATGCTCCTTAAGAATACCCTTCTAGAATACTGGCGGCAGTTGCACACTAGAGAAGGGTATGTGGAGATTAACACGCCGATTATCCTTAATAAGGAGCTCTGGCTCACCAGTGGACACTGGGATCACTACAAAGATAATATGTATACAACTACGATTGATGATGAAGAGTACGCTGTTAAGCCAATGAACTGTCCGGGAGCGATGCTTACCTATAAGCACGAACCTCATTCATACCGTGAGTTCCCGCTAAGAATGGCAGAGCTTGGCCTAGTTCATCGCCACGAAAAATCAGGTGCACTTCACGGTCTCTTTAGGGTACGTTGCTTCACTCAAGACGACGCCCATATCTATATGACGCCAGAGCAGATTAAAGATGAAATCAAAGGGGTAACCAGGTTAATTGATGAAGTGTATAGCCTGTTTGGCTTTAAATACCATGTGGAGCTTTCTACTCGCCCAGAAGACAGTATGGGTAGTGATGAAGATTGGGAAATGACCACCAAAGGCCTGCGTGACGCTCTCGATGAAATGGAACTAGATTATGTGGTTAACGAAGGCGACGGTGCCTTCTACGGACCTAAAATAGACTTCCATCTAGAGGACTCTCTAGGTAGAACTTGGCAGTGTGGAACCATTCAATTAGATATGCAGATGCCTCAGCGTTTTGAACTGGAATATACAGGTGACGACGGCGAAAAACATCGTCCGATTATGATTCACCGAGTAGCGTTTGGCTCCATCGAGCGCTTTATTGGAATCTTGATCGAGCATTTTGCCGGAGCTTTCCCAACATGGTTAGCCCCAGTTCAAGTAAAAATTCTGCCGATTTCCGATAAGTTCAAAGATTACGGTGAAAAGGTGTTAAAAGAGCTTCTAAAGCATGGTATTCGCGCAGAAATCGATACCCGTGCCGAGAAAATCGGTTATAAAATCCGGAGCGCGCAGATGAAAAAAGTACCTTATATGTTGGTGGTAGGTGCCAAGGAAGAAGAGGAAGAGACGGTTTCTGTACGTAGTCGTTTTGCTGGTGATGAAGGTGGCAAGCGTCTTGACGATTTCGTTAGCGGAATTCTTTCGGAAATCGCTAGTAAAGAGATTAGAGAAGTAGTAAAAGAAGATTAAGAGGGGTAAAATATGCCGATTCGTGTACAAAATGATCTGCCGGTTAGAGAAATCTTAGAGAAAGAAAATATTTTCGTGATGGACGAGCACAGAGCGACCCATCAGGATATTCGTCCAATCAAAATCGGGATGCTTAATCTGATGCCGTTAAAAGAAGAGACGGAGCTACAAATTCTTCGTTGTATGTCCAACACGCCGCTACAGATAGACGTTCATTTTGTGAGCATGTCGACTCATGAATCAAAGAACACGTCAACGAGTCATCTAAATAAGTTCTACCGAACGTATGCAGAGATTAAAGATGAAAAATTCGACGGTTTCATTATTACCGGTGCGCCGGTAGAACAACTGCCTTTTGAAGAGGTGGATTATTGGGATGAATTGACAAAAATCATGGACTGGACGAAGACCAATGTCACCAGTACCATGCATATCTGCTGGGGTGCCCAGGCTGGTCTTTATTACCACTACGGCATCCAAAAGAAACTTCTGGAAGAAAAGCTCTTTGGCGTTTTTAAACACCGGGTTCTTAACCGCAAGTATCCCTTGGTTCGTGGTTTTGACGATGTGTTCTTGGCACCTCATTCACGCTATACTACGGTTTCTTTAGACGAAGTGAAGGCTCATAAAGACCTGACGTTAATGGCAGAATCACGGGAATCAGGAGCTCATTTGATTATGGCTGAGGGCGGGAGACAAATCTTTGTCGCCGGTCATCCAGAGTACGACCGTTTAACACTAGATGGTGAGTATAAAAGAGACTTAGCCAAAGGCTTACCAATCAAGGTGCCGGTTAATTACTATCCTGACGATGACCCGGAAAATAAGCCGCTGCTTACCTGGCGGTCCCATTGTGACCATTTATATAACAATTGGCTTAATTACTACGTCTATCAGATAACTCCGTTTGATTTCGTTGGTGCGCCTGATTTTAATGGTCTGAAACGGTAGTTAATCACTTAAAACTTTAAAAGCGACAGTGGCGTTCGGCGCCCTGTCGCTTTTTTTGCGCCAAGGGTGGCGCTTTCGGTTAGCGTATAAATTAAGAGTATTTTGCACTCCACTTAATCATCTCAAAAAAGAGTGGGAATAAATCCTTTCCCTTCTGGGTGAGAGAGTATTCAACGTGAGGGGGGATTTCGTTAAACTGCTTTCTAGAGACAATACGATATTCCTCTAATTCTCGAAGAATCGTTGTCAGCATGGTGTTGGTAATTCCAGGAATCGCTCGTTTTAACTGCCCGAAACGGTAAGCTTTTTGCTTAGAAAGCTCGTAAATTACCGACATTCGCCATTTTCCGCTGAGGATTTGTAGGGCGTGCATCATTTCGCAATCACCGTTTTCTTGAGTTTTATCGCAGATTTCTGGCTGAGCAGAATGAAAGCTATGGATAAACTCCTCATAGGTCATGTTCTGTATCATTTTTTTGACATCCATCTTGATTCCTCCATAAACTAGCTCTTAGTTACAACTGTTATACTTGGTATAGAACACTATACTAAGTCAAAAATAATTGCGTACTTGTAAAAGAATTTAAGCTTAGTATAATAAATATACCAAGAGAAAGCAAGCTTTTGGAATAAATTAAAATTGGAGGAGTTTAAATGATAGTTATACCTGTCTATAATAAATTAGTTTTGCCGGAGGCGACAACTTATATCCTAAATGATGAAATAAGTGAAAAGAATCTACAGGAGATTAAAGAAGGAGAGAAAGTAATCTTACTGCTTTTAAAAAAGCCGGAAACAGAGGAAACGCTAAATGCTGAGAGCTTTTATCAGGTCGGTGTCTCTGGTGTTGTAGGGAAATCTCAATTTGAAAACTATACAGCCATTGAAACTGAGAAAAGAGTGAATATTGATGATGTCTACATTGGGAAAAATGGTGACATCGAATTATCAATCAGTAAAAGAGAAGATGTAAATGATATCGACGAAGAGGAGCTTAAGGGGAGACTACGTCAGATAAAAGCAGCTACATTAGATTATGCTAAGCAGTTTCAAGGAGGACAAATGGCGGCGGTCGTGTTAGCTCGCTGGACTTCTTTTGAACAGATTGCCTCTTCTGTTTCTATGTGGCTAACCTTAAGTAATGAAGAGCGCTACGAGATTATTCGCGAGGACAGTAAGTTAACGCGTTCGCAGATGATTGAAAAAGTTTTATATGAAGCCTTAGAAATTGCCAATCTGAATCAAGAAGCTAATGAGGTGACGAATAAGGATTATCAGAAATTATACCGAGAGTCGGCCATTAAGAAACAGATGGATTATCTACAGAAAGAACTAGATGAGATGCATCCGGAGAATGTATCGGATATTCAGAAGTTTCAGAAGAAAATCGAAGCTTCGAAGATGAATGACGTTGCGAGAAAAGAAGCGAATAAGGTTTTGAACCGTATGAAGCAAGAAGGCCAGAATAGCAGTGAGTACGGTATTTTGTACGATTACTTAGACTTCGTAACCGGCTTATCTTGGGAGACAGAGAAGGCGAAGAAGATTGATTTGGATTATGCCAGTGAAGTCCTAGATGAAGAGCACTTTGGTATGGAAAAGGTGAAGGACCGCGTGATTCAACAGATTGCGGTTATGAATCTAAAGAAGAAGCAATCGGGTTCTATTTTACTCTTTATTGGTGCTCCTGGAACAGGAAAGACAAGTATTGGACAAAATATCGCTAAGGCGCTTAAGCGCGAATACGTGCGTGTAAGTCTAGGCGGGGTACGAGATGAGGCGGATATTAGAGGACATCGACGTACCTATATCGGGGCGATGCCGGGACGAATTATGGATGGAATCAGTAAAAGTGGGGTGTCTAATCCGGTGGTAGTCTTAGACGAGGTGGATAAAATCGCTTCTTCTTATCACGGAGATCCGGCCAGTGCGCTGTTAGAGGTGCTAGACCCAGAACAAAACCATACGTTTACGGATCACTACATGAACGTTCCTTATGATCTATCAAACGTTATGTTTATCTGTACTGCTAACTCTCTAGAGACGATTCCCGAGCCTCTACTTAACCGGATGGAAGTGATTCAGTTCCAAGGTTATACGGCTACGGATAAGTTCCAGATTGCCAGAAAGCATTTGCTTCCGAAAGCAATGAAGGCAATGGGTGTAAATGAGAAACATTTGGAGATAACAGATGATGCCCTAATGAGCATTATTGAAAACTATACGATGGAATCGGGAGTAAGAGGACTGAAAAAGAGATTAGATACACTGTGCCGGATTACCGCGGTTGAGCTAGTAAAGGGAACGGAAGACAAAATCACAGTAACAGTAGACAATGTGAAAGCGTATCTGGATGCAAAACCGATTAGACATGGAAAGATAATCAAAGAGAAGAAACCGGGGATTGTAACAGGGCTTGCCTGGACAGCCGCTGGTGGTGACATTTTGTTTATCGAGACCATGTTTACTCCAGGAAACGGTAAAGTGATTATTACCGGACAGCTAGAGAGCGTTATGGAAGAATCGGTAAAAGTTGCAATTAGCTTGGTTAAGTCCATCTATCCAGATAAGGCGGATTTGTTCAAGGAAAATGATCTTCACATTCATATTCCTGAAGGTGCTGTGAAAAAGGATGGCCCTTCGGCGGGAATCACCTTAACTACTGCACTAGCGTCACTTATTCAAGGAAAAGCGATATCACCAGAACTGGCTATGACCGGTGAAATCTCCCTAAGAGGGAAGGTAATGCCGATTGGTGGTCTTCCGGAAAAACTGATGGCAGCTCAGCGAGCGGGAGTAACGACGGTATTGATTCCCGATGATAATGAAATTGATTTGGAAGATGTTGACGATGAGGTTAAAGATAAGTTAGAAATCAAAACGGTAAAAACCATTGATGAAGTCTTAGGGATTGCTCTGGGATAGAAAAGTAGATAATATATTATCATCGAAAAAAAACAGCGAATTATTCTAAGATTTATAGAATAGCTCGCTGTTTTAAATTTATATTGCTTTTATTCACTTCGAAGGGCCTCTACCGGATCTTTTCTAGCTGCTGCCGAAGACGGTATTAGGCCAGAGATAAAGGCCAGGAACATACTGATAAGAATAAGGACGAAGGCCGCCGTAATTGGTAGATTCGTAATGTTCTTAATATCCAAGCGGTTATAAACGATGATATTGGCGATAAAGCTCATAATGTAAGTGATGCCAATACCGAGTGCGCCGGCGACGAAGCCGATAATTAAGGTCTCGGCGTTAAAGACAGTACGGATATTGCCCTTGCTAGCACCGATGGCCCGAAGGATGCCGATTTCCTTCTTCCGTTCTAGCACGGAGATATAGGTGATGACACCGATCATTATGGAAGAGACCACGAGGGAGATGGAGACAAAGGCGATTAACGCGTAGCTAATCGTATCTACGATGGAGGTAACGGAAGACATCATGGTGCCGACCAAATCGGTGTAGCTGATGACTTTGTCGTCAGCGCCGCTTTGTTCCATTTCAGCGTTATAATTTTTCAGGAAGGTATCCACACTTTCCTTGGATTTAAAATCTTTTGAATAAAGGTTTATCTGTGAGGGTGCCTCAGGGTCTGCATAGCCGAGAGTGGTTAGATTGTTTTCCAGAGTGCTTCTGGTTGGGTTCATCAAGGCGTTCATCAGCTCCATAATGTCTTCCTCGGAAGCTTTCATTTCGAAAGCAGAGGTCAGCATTTCTTGGTCGATGCTTAAAGCGTTTTGCATTTGGGCGGGCAAGGTGCTAAGCGCCGCTTGTAGCTGCCCAGCAATTTGTCCAGCTAGTTGTGTCTGGATTGTAGTTAGGGCATTCTGGAGATAGGATCCCACGGTGGTACTTAAGTAGTTTTGTAGGATTCCTGTTACCTTTTCCTGAATCTGAGAATCAGCAACCACGGTACTAATCTCTTGGTTTAGTTTTTCCTGAACTTCTGGCAGGGCGATGTACTCAGGAAAAAGCGCTATGATATCTTCAGGAGTAGTTGCGCCTTTATCAGCCGCGTAATCGATAAAGTCCAGCATTAAGTTGTCAAGAATAGCCGTTAGAGCTTCCGTTGGAATATTTACCTGTCCAGCGAGGGCATCAGTAAGCTCTTGTAAGTTAAGAGCCGGCAGAGCCAGACCAGAAGTATCAAGGGTAATATTATTAAGGGCATTAAAGTCCATATTTAACTTGGAAGTGTCTACGTTAAAGGCTGCTCTAATTTTATCTTCATTAACCGTGATAAAATCGGTTAGGCTAGCAGGTTCCTCCGCATTTTCATCGGCAAAGGTTTTGCCAGTTAAGACATTGATTTCGGGTGAGGCTAGCTGTTTCTTGACGATATCACTTGTAGCGGCCCCCCTCATTAAAGTATCCACCAGATCGGGGGTGTAGTTAACCCCGATGGTCAAAAGGGCAGAGCTTGAGTCTTCTAAAGGCTCGACGACGCCGACAATCTTTAGATCCATGCTTTTTTCGAAAACGCTCTCCATGTGTTTTGCGTTATCGGCGCGGTTAATCCAAACCTTGTATTCTTCGTCATACGTATATTGGTCACTGGGATTTACGACTTTAAAAGTAGGCTCCATCAGCTGCTGATACGTATAGTTTGGCTGCTTACTATCGACTTCGATATCCTCATCCTTATTGGTGGCAAAAATCTCAAGCATCTCTTTTAGCTCTTGCCGGTCGCGAAGACCTAAGCAGTAGAGAGTGTAATCAGAGATGCTTCCGCCATGACCTAGTACGAGTACGGCTTCATCAGCCCCTTCTGGCCAGCGCCCGGCTTTAACATCGTATTGATCCTCATACATCTTCGCATCTGTAGGAAGTTGGGAGAAAATGCTGGTGCCAGTACTAAAGCCGAAGCTAAACATCTGGCTCATGCCGGTATCGCCGCCGGTGTAGGTATTCATCAGTGTATCGGGATTTACCTGGGCTATCTCGGTATCGGTGTCCGGTAAGTAAATCTGAGGGGTAACGTTATACTTATATTCAATGCTTTTGGTATAGGGCTTAATTTTCTTCTCGTTGTTTTCTATATATGTCTTTAAGCTTTTTAAGTCGTTTTGGCTTCGGGAATTAAAGATGGACTCTACAAAATTCCACTCCCGAACCGGTTTTTGTTCGGCGGTTACTTCGGTATCGTTGGTATTGGCAGTCTCCTTGGTCTCATTTTTTTCCTCGCTTTCACTAGCGCCTTCGCCTAAAAGGCTTGATAGGTCCAGACCGGATTCTTGAATCGTAAGGGGATAAAGGCTCATGGTATCTTGTTCAATCCCGACTATATAATCGTTGATGCCGTTGGCAAGGGCGAGAATCGCCGCAATGCCGATAATCCCAATGGAGCCTGCCAGAGCAATCATAAAGGAACGCCCTAGCTTGCTTTTAAGATTACTGAAGGAGAGGGCGACGGAGGTCAAAAAGGACATCCGCACCTTCCTGGGCGGTTCGCCTATAGGCGTTTCGTTTTCGCCAGGGGTATAGGGATCGGTATCGGATTGAATCTGTCCGTCCTTAAGGTTAATAATTCTGGTAGCGTAATCCTCAGCTAGTTCATTGTTGTGGGTGACCATGACGACGAGCCGGTTCTTGGCAATCTGCGTAAGCAGGTCCATAACCTGGGTGCTGGTCTTGGTATCAAGAGCCCCAGTTGGTTCATCGGCTAAGAGAATTTCGGGGTCATTAATCAGCGCTCTAGCAATCGCTACCCGCTGCATTTGACCGCCGCTTAGTTGGCTAGGGAGCTTTCGAATGTGGTCCGCAAGCCCCACCTCAGCTAAAGCTTCCTTGGCCCGTTCTCGGCGCTCTTTTCGAGAAACACCGCTTAGAGTTAGGGCTAGCTCGACGTTTGCTAAGACGGTTTGGTGGGGGATTAGGTTATAGCTTTGAAAGACGAAGCCGATCCGGTTATTGCGGTAGGCGTCCCAGTCTTTATCTTTATATTTCTTAGTGGAGATTCCGTCAATCTCTAAGTCGCCGCTATCGTAATGATCAAGGCCGCCGATAACATTTAGAAGGGTGGTCTTGCCAGAGCCAGAAGGACCTAAAATAGCAGCAAATTCATTGCTTCTAAAGGTGACAGAAACACCGTCTAGAGCTTTTTGTACAAAACCGGCGGTTTCGTAGGATTTATGGATATCGGTTATTTTTAGCATATACACTCCTGATTAAAAAAATAATTAGTCTTCTAACTTTCTATTATAGGTTTTGTGAGAAATAATGACAACGATTATCAGGAATAATTCACCAATAATTCACGAAATGCAGTATAATAATGGGGAAGGAGTGCTTCGGGAGGTGTTATATTATGGAAGAAAAAACGGTGAAACTTTATACGAGACAGAATGACAAGACGCTTTTGGCCCTAGAAAGAGACGGACGAATTATTAATAATCGCCGCTATGTGGAGATGCATTTTGGCGATATTGCGCCCTTGTTTTTAGAATCCTACGACTGGTTTACAAAAGAGGCGGCGCGAAGAGTGCCAAAGCCCGAGGACGTGGAGGCTTCGATTTGGTGCTCCATTGATAAGGCGAACTGTTTGCGACCGATTGAAGGCACAGTGGTGTATGTGCTAGAGGTGCCCCAGTCTCAAGTGGTGTATTTTGACGAATATAAGTGGGACTTTGTCTTAAATCGGATTTATATTCCTAAGGACGAGGAGGATGGCGCAGCTTATGGTGAGCATATAAAAGCCTTGGGCGCTAGCAGTCGGTTTGACTTTTTGGTCGGTAAGCTAAAAGGAAAGTATCCGGAAGAAGAGCAGCGAATTAAAGAGAGCTGGGAGCGTGTGTTTGAAATTGATAAGTGGACCATCTTCAATGTGTGTGGCAATATTTGGGAGATAAAGGCAGAGTGGGTGAAGGAAATTGTCCGCCCCGGCGAATTAATAGAAGGAACAACCCCAGGGAAAATGTAAAGGAGAAAGATAAAAGATGATGTTAGAACAGACAGCAATAGAATTTATTGAACAGTTATCCTCAAAGGAACCGGTGCCAGGCGGCGGCGGCGCAGCGGCTCTAGTAGGCGCGTTAAGCGGTGCCTTAGGGCAAATGGTTTGTAACTTAACGATTGGTAAGAAGAAATACGCCTTTGTGGAAGAGGAAGTGATTACAATCTTAGAAGAGATTGAAAACCATAAAAAGAAGTTAATCCATTTGGTGGATGAGGATGCTGCTGGCTTCTTGCCGCTTTCTAAAGCGTATGGTATGCCGGTGGAGACACTAGAACAGAAGCAAGAAAAGCAAGAGGTGATGGAGGTGGCTCTGCGTACGGCGTGCGAGGCGCCAATGGCAATGATGGAGGAAATGTTACATATTCTTATGCGTCTGGAGTTTTTAGCAAAGAATGGCAGTACTTTAGCGGTAAGTGATGTAGGAGCGGCGGCGCTATTAGGACAGGCGGCTCTTGAGACCGCATCCCTTAATATCTTTATCAATACAAAAGCGATGACCGATGAATACGTTAAGGAAGAATTTAACCACACTACTCGGCGGATGATTCAGCGCTCTAAGGAGATTAGAGATGTAGTTTGTAGTTTGGTGGATAAGAAAATTGGAAAGTAAAGGAGCAAAAGACATGAGTACACTGATGAAGGGCATGGAAGTGGCAAAAGCCATGAAAGAAGGGCTGTATACCCAGGCGGGGGAGCTTAAGGCGAAAGGGGTAACACCAACACTAGCGATTGTGCGAGTGGGTGAAAGTCCCGATGATATGGCTTATGAAAGAGGAGCGATTAAACGCTGCGAAGGCGCCGGTGTGGCTATTCGAGTGTGCGCTTTTCCTAAGGACGTAGAGAAAGGGGAATTCGAAAGTGCTTTCTTGGAGCTTAATGAAGACCCGGAAGTTCACGGAATCTTAGTGTTTCAGCCCTTACCCAAACAACTGGACGAAGACTTTGTGAAAGCCAATATTAATCCATTAAAAGATGTAGATGGGATGTGCACGACGAATATGGGCAAGGTGTTTAGCGGCGATCATACCGGCTACGCGCCTTGTACGGCGGAAGGTGCGGTCTTGCTGCTTAAGCATTACGGCATCCAAATCGCGGGAAAAAACGTGGTGGTCCTTGGGCGCAGCACGGTTGTGGGCAAGCCTCTTTCTATCCTCCTGTTAGGAGAAAACGCCACGGTGACAATCTGTCATTCAAAGACGAAGGATTTAGATCAGGTTCTTCGTAGAGCCGATATCCTCGTGGTGGCAGTAGGGGTAGCAAAACTGGTGAAAGCTTCGATGATAAAAGAGGGAGCAGTGGTAGTGGATGTGGGGATTAATGTGAATGCAGAAGGCAAACTCATCGGTGATGTGGATTTTGACGAGGTAGAGCCGAAGGCTTCTTTTATCAGTCCTGTTCCTGGCGGCGCCGGGAGTGTGACCACCTCGGTATTAGCAAGCCATACGATTCAAGCGGCTTTTTCTTTGAGCTAAGAAAGAGAATTGTAGGCAATTGTACCAAAAAATGCAAAACATTAAGAAAAAATTAACAAACTTTAAAGACTGAAACCGTCAATTTGCAACAGGTTATTAAATAATTACAGTTGAGTGTGTCGGAATATTAACAAACTATTTGTGAATTGTGATGAAATTGTGTATTCGTTTTAGTAAGAAGTTGCAATATTAAGAAAAATATAATAAACTGAGGGTAGTTATTAGAGTGTAATCATTTAATTGAGAGAAGGAGGAAGTTTATGTTTGATGCTATTAATAATGCAGTAGGCGCTATTAATGGAGTGGTGTGGGGCTGGCCAATGATTATCCTTTTATTTGGTACCCATCTCTTTATGACATTCCGTTTGGGCTTCATTCAGGTGAAGACGGTTTCTAAAGGTATTAAGTTATCGGTTACCGCTGACCCTGATGCCGAAGGTGAGGTTTCTCAGTTTGGCGCACTAACCACCGCTTTAGCAGCAACGATTGGTACCGGTAATATTATCGGTGTGGGGACCGCGATTGCGCTTGGTGGACCAGGAGCGGTACTGTGGTGCTGGCTGACTGGCGTATTCGGAATCGCTACAAAGTATGCGGAGTCTTTAATCGCTGTTAAGTACCGGGTTAAGACGAAAGATGGTCGTATGCAAGGTGGAGCGATGTACGCTCTAGAACGTGGCCTTAACATGAAATGGTTAGGTTTACTCTTTGCAATCTTTGGTGGTTTGGCATCTTTTGGTATCGGTTGTGCAACACAGGTTAATGCAATTGCAACGGTTCTTGATGAGAACTTAGGCGTTCCTGGTTGGATTGTTGGTGTGGCTATTGCAATTCTAACAGCTGTCGTTATCTTCGGGGGAATCAAATCAATCGCTAAAGTATGTGAGAAGTTAGTTCCGTTTATGGCTATTTTCTATGTGATTGGCTGTTTGATTATCTTAGTTATGAACTATGACTTTATCGGCCCAGCTATTGCAACGATTTGTAAGTTGGCCTTTACACCTGGAGCCGCTGCTGGTGGTCTTGTAGGTGGTGGTTTGATGGCAGCGATGCGTTACGGAGTTGCTAGAGGGTTGTTCTCAAATGAGTCTGGTATGGGTTCGGCGCCAATCGCCGCCGCAGCTGCTCAGACAAGAAACCCTGTTCGTCAGGCATTAGTATCTTCTACAGGTACTTTCTGGGATACAGTAGTCGTTTGTTTGATGACCGGTCTAGTACTGGTTTCCACAATTATGAAGAACCCAACCATCAATGCTGATGAAGTTTCTAATGGTGGTGTTTTAACATCACTGGCTTTCCAACAGATTCCTTATCTTGGACCAATTATTTTAACCTTAGGTATTATTTCTTTCGCATATTCGACTATTCTTGGTTGGGCTTACTACGGTGAGCGTTGTGTGGAATACTTTGCTGGTAGTAGAGTATTGCTGGTTTATCGGATAATTTATATTGCGGTAGCGGCGATTGCACCAGTAGTTGCCCTTGATCTAGTATGGTTAATTGCGGATACGTTAAACGCTTTAATGGCAATCCCGAACTTGGTGGCGATCTTGCTCCTATCTAATGATATAGCCAGAACGACGAAAGAGTATATCAACGATCTTGATAAGAAGGATACAACACCAGTACCGATTATTGATGACTCTAAAGAGAGTGCTATGAATGCAGTTTAAGTTGTTTGTTTTAAAAGTGCTTTTGCCTTGGGCAGAGGCACTTTTTTTATGCTTTTTTAATATTTAAAATCGCCTAGAATCGTTGACGTGTTTATCTGAGTTTGATAGTATTAGAAAGAACACACGATATTGTGATTTTTAAGTTGCATATCACTAGATATAGAAGAAATGGAGAAGGAAACGGTATGTTAGAGAAAGATGTATGGATTATTAAGAAAGATGGAACAAAGGAAGATTTTAATGTACAAAAAGTAGTGGTAGCGGTTAATAAATCAGCTTACCGAGCTTTAATTAAATTTACAGATGAAGAGTTGGGCTTTATCTGCAAGTTTGTGGAAGAGCAGGTGGATTCCATGGGCGAAGTGGAGATTCCGATTGCGGAGATGCACAACGTGGTGGAAGGGGCGCTTGAGCGGGTAAATGCCACGGTGGCTAAGAGCTACCGAGATTACCGTAATTATAAGCAAGATTTTGTGCAGATGCTTGACGATGTCTATAAGAAAAGTCAGTCGATTATGTACATTGGGGATAAAGAAAATAGTAATACGGACAGTGCTTTGGTATCTACCAAGCGGAGCCTGATTTTTAATGAGCTCAATAAGGAGTTATATAAGAAGTTTTTCCTGACAGTTGAAGAGATTCAAGCGCTTCGTGATGGTTATATTTACGTTCACGATATGTCAGCGAGACGGGATACGATGAATTGCTGCCTCTTTGATGTTAAGGAAGTTCTAAGCGGTGGTTTTGAAATGGGAAATCTTTGGTATAACGAACCGAAGACCCTAGATACGGCCTTTGATGTTATTGGCGATATTGTTTTAAGTGCGGCTTCTCAGCAATACGGTGGTTTTACGGTGCCAAGTGTAGATGATATCCTAACACCTTATGCGGAGAAATCTTACAACAAGTATATCGAGAAGTATACCGCTCTTGGCCTTGATAAAGATATGGTGGAAAAGGTGGCTTGGGCAGATCTTGAGAAGGAAATGGAACAAGGGTTCCAGGGCTGGGAGTACAAGTTTAATTCCGTTTCGTCAAGTCGCGGAGATTATCCGTTTATCACGGTGACGACAGGAATTAATACCACTAAGTTCGGTAAGCTAGCAACCATCAAGATGTTAGAAGTGCGAAAAGAAGGCCAGGGTAAGAAAGGGCATAAGCGCCCGGTGCTCTTCCCGAAAATCGTCTTTTTATATGATGAAGAGTTGCATGGACCAGGAAAACCGCTAGAAGATGTGTTTGAAGCAGGAATTGAGTGCTCGGCTAAGACTATGTATCCAGACTGGTTAAGCCTGACCGGTGAAGGTTACGTTTCGAGCATGTATAAGAAGTATAAAAAGGTAATTAGCCCGATGGGTTGTCGTGCCTTTCTTTCGCCTTGGTATGAGCGAGGTGGGATGACACCGGCAGATGATCAGGACCAACCAGTCTTTGTTGGCCGCTTCAATATTGGCGCGATTAGCTTGCATTTGCCGATGATTTACGCGAAGGCTAAGCAAGAGGGTAAGGAATTCTATAAAGTCTTAGACTATTACCTAGAGCTAATCAGACAGCTGCATTTGCGGACCTATGCGTACCTAGGAGAGATGCGAGCTTCCACCAATCCGCTTGCCTACTGTGAAGGCGGTTTTTATGGGGGTAAGTTAGGTCTTTATGATAAGATTAAGCCCCTTCTTAAATCAGCCACGGCTTCTTTTGGTATTACGGCACTGAATGAGTTACAACAGTTGCATAATCGCAAATCGCTAGCTGAGGACGGCGAATTTGCCTTAGACGTGATGCGCCATATTAACGAGAAGATTGAAGAATATAAGCAAGAGGATGGCCGGCTATACGCGATTTACGGGACGCCAGCTGAGAGTCTGTGCGGTCTTCAGGTAAAACAGTTCCGCAAAAAGTATGGTATCATTGAAAATGTTTCGGATAGAGAGTATATTAGTAACAGTTTCCATTGTCACGTGACGGAGGATATTACGCCCATTCAGAAGCAGGATTTTGAGGGGCGCTTCTGGGACCTTTGTAACGGTGGTAAGATTCAGTATGTAAAATATCCTATCGGTTATAATATGCAGGCGATGAAGACTCTAGTCCATAGAGCGATGGATAAGGGTTATTATGAAGGGGTAAACCTTTCTTTAAGCTACTGCGATGACTGTGGACATGAGGAGCTCTCGATGGAAGTGTGTCCGGAGTGCGGTAGCAAGAATCTGACGAAAATAGAGCGGATGAACGGTTACCTCTCATACTCCCGGGTAAAGGGAGATACGCGTCTTAACGAGGCGAAGATGGAAGAAATTGCAGAAAGGGTTAGTATGTAGGATGCGATATCACAATATAACGAAAGACGATATGTTAAACGGAGAAGGCCTACGGGTAGTGCTTTGGGTGGCAGGGTGTGCGCACGCCTGTAAAGGTTGCCAAAACCCTATTACCTGGGATCCTAGCGGCGGCCTCCCTTTTGATAGATTAGCGAAGGAAGAGGTGTTTGACGAACTGGATAAGGACTATGTTAGTGGACTAACCTTTTCCGGTGGCGATCCTCTTCATCCAGCGAATATTGCGGATGTGACGGAGCTGGCGAGGGAAATTAAGGCTCGTTATCCTGATAAGACGATTTGGCTTTATACCGGTGACACCTGGGATAAGGTAAAAGAATATGAAATTGTAAAATATTTAGATGTAGTTGTTGACGGGGAGTTTGAAGAGAGTAAAAAAGATGTGCTGCTACACTGGAAAGGCAGTGCCAATCAGATGGTGATCGATGTAAAAAACACCCTTGAGGTGGGAATGGTGGTATTGTATGACTAAGCGAATCGGACAGTTTCACAAGGTGTCCTTAGAACAGTTTAAAGAGGGCTTTCGGGACTCTTTCGGGGCGATTGACGATCAAGAAATTGAAAGGATTTACGCGGATATTAAGCTGCCACAAAGGGCAACGAAGGGGTCGGCTGGCTACGATTTTTTTACTCCGGTACCGCTTCTGTTAAGACCGGGGAAGACAGCGAAAATCCCTACTGGTATTCGGGTGGAGATGCAGGAAAACTGGGTGCTCCAGTGTTATCCAAGAAGCGGCCTCGGGTTCAAATTCCGCTTACAGTTAAATAACACGGTGGGGATTATCGACAGTGATTATTTTTTCTCGGATAACGAGGGTCATATCTTTGCAAAGATTACCAATGATAGCAACGAGGAGAAGACGGTTGAATTAGAAGCTGGTAGCGGTTTTATGCAAGGGATCTTTATGGAATATGGCATTACTTTAGATGACGATGTTGCCACAAGTCGAAATGGTGGTTTTGGAAGTACCACGCGGTAGTGGATTCAGTGTTGTCATTGTGAGAAGAAAGTATTATAATGAAGGGCGTAAATGTGCAGATGGAGGCAATGAGTAGAATGAATGATTATGTAATCACGTGTAATAGTACAGTAGATGCGCCTAAAGAATGGTTAGAAGAACGAAATATAACCGTTATTCCCCTTCATTATACAATCGATGGCAAAACTTATGAAGATATGGCAGGATTATCGCCGAAAGAATTTTTTGCAAAATTACGGGAAGGTCATATGGCGGAGACGTCGCAAGTGAATCCGGAAGAGGCAAAAGAAATTTTCCGCCCACTTCTAGAGGCAGGTAAGGATGTGCTTCACATTGCTTTTAGTTCGGGCCTTAGTGGTACTTGTAACAGCTGTCGCATGGCGGCAGAAGAGCTTAGCGAAGAATTTCCGGAGCGGAAAATTGTAGTGATCGACTCCTTATGTGCGTGCTTAGGAGAAGCTTTGCTCCTTTATTATGCAGTAAAGCAGAAGAATGCTGGCAAGACCTTAGAGCAGGTGGAAGACTGGGTAGAAGAGAATAAGCTGAGAATATGTCACAATGTTACGGTGGATGATCTCGGACACCTTCACCGGGGCGGTCGGGTTTCGAAGGCTTCGGCAATTATCGGTAGTGCGATTCAAATTAAGCCGATGATTCATGTGGATAACGAAGGGAAGCTAGCTGTCATCGGAAAGAAACGGGGCAGAAAGCAGTCTCTACAGAGAATCGTGGAGATGACCAAAGAGCAGTCGAAAGGTATTAGCAATGATATCATTATGATTACTCATGGAGATTGCCTTGATGATGCTAATTACGTAGCGGATCTTATTCGCACCGAAATGGGGATTGAGAATATCCTGATTAATAATATCGGTACGGTAATCGGTGGTCATACTGGCCCAGGTGTAGTGGCCACGTTTAACTTAGGAGAATTCAGATAAGAGGATTGACAAGGCTTTCTTAATGTGATAGATTATTAATGTTGTCAAGACAAAACAAAGCAGAGTATCCACTCTCACCGTAGCGCAAGCGGGCGACTACGCGTCAAATATAACGAGATAAAGACCAAGCGTCTTTTTGTGCGTATATTGAAGTGGGTGCCCTTGCACTCACTTTTTTTATTTTAGGAGGTATAAAGCGATTAGCGATTTAATGATTAACGGTCAAATCAGAGACAAAGAAGTTCGTGTTATCGGTAGCGATGGCGAACAATTAGGAGTGATGAGTTCACGAGATGCCCAGAAGTTGGCAGATGAAGCAGAACTCGATCTGGTTAAGATTTCACCAAAGGCAAACCCACCAGTAGTAAAGATTATTGACTACGGAAAATACAAATATGAGCTTGCCCGAAAAGACAAAGAAAACAAGAAGAAGCAGAAGACGGTTGAATTAAAAGAAATTCGTCTTTCACCGAACATTGAAGCTAATGACCTCAATACGAAGATGAACAATGCGAGAAAGTTCCTTGGTAAGGGTAATAAAGTGAAGGTTACGCTACGTTTTCGCGGAAGAGAAATGGCTCATGCCTATAAGAGCAAAGTGGTTCTTGACGATTTTGCTGCAAAGCTAGAAGACATTGCCACAATTGAAAAACCGGCAAAGATGGAAGGCCGTAGTATGAGTATGACTTTGACGGAGAAGAAGTAAGGGCAACGATATAGAATAAAGGAGGAAATACCAATGCCAAAAATTAAGACAAACAGAGCCGCTGCAAAGCGTTTCAAGAAAACTGCTACAGGAAAGCTTAAAAGAATGAAAGCATATAAAAGCCATATCCTGACGAAGAAGTCTGCAAAGAGAAAGAGAAATCTTAGAAAAGCAATTATTACGGATGAAACAAACGTAAAGAACATGAAGAAGGTTTTACCGTATCTATAAGATTTGGTACAGATGATGAAGGAGGATTAGACAATGGCAAGAATTAAGGGCGGAATGAACGCCAAAAGAAAGCATAATAAAGTTTTAAAATTAGCAAAAGGATATAGAGGAGCTCGTTCGAAGCAATATCGTGTGGCAAAGCAATCAGTTATGCGGGCACTTGCTAGCTCATACGCTGGTAGAAAGCAAAGAAAACGCCAAATGCGTACTCTTTGGATTGCTCGTATCAATGCAGCGGCAAGAATGAACGGACTTTCTTACAGCAAATTCATGCACGGCTTGAAAGTGGCTGGTGTGGAGATGAACAGAAAAATGTTAGCTGAATTAGCAGTTAACGATGCGAAAGGTTTTGCTGTATTAGCAGAGCTTGCGAAAGAAAAAATCGCTTAAATAAAAGATAGGATTTCAGGCAGTCAGTACTTTTAGGTACTGGCTGTCTTTTTCGCGAAGCGTGATGCTTCCGGTTGACACTGGCGCTTTGATGTGATAAAGTGACTATTAACCAGTGAAGAAGAGTAGTAGCTTCGACAAGTTTCTCAAAAAAGAGAGTTGCAGGTGGTGAGAGTGCAGCGGGAACGTCGTCGTGAATGGACTTTGGAGGTTGTCGTTTAAGAGTGGATGGAGACATCAAGCCGGGTGGCACCGCAGGAGTGTAATACTCTTGTCCCTGCATCAGTTTAAGCAAGGATGAGAGTTTTTTTATTACCCAAAATTCCTTGCCAGACCTCACTTTACGAAAGGAAGTACGTATAATGAAAAAGAACAATGAAGTACCTTACAAAATTTATTTAGAAGAGAGTGAACTGCCAAAGCAGTGGTACAACATTCGGGCGGATATGAAGAATAAGCCAGCGCCGCTACTAAACCCAGCGACTTTAAAGCCTATGACTCAGGAGGAGCTTAGCGTTGTCTTCTGTGAAGAGTTAGTAAAGCAAGAAATCGATGATCAGACCGCGTTTTTTGATATTCCAGAGGAGATTATCGCGTTTTATAAAATGTATCGTCCCGCACCTTTAGTGCGTGCCTATTTCTTAGAGGAAAAATTAAAGACACCGGCGAAGATTTATTACAAATTTGAGGGTAATAATACCAGTGGTAGCCATAAGCTTAACTCGGCTATCGCTCAGGCGTATTATGCGAAGAAACAAGGGCTTAAAGGTGTGACTACGGAGACGGGAGCCGGACAATGGGGAACGGCACTTTCGATGGCGTGTTCCTACTTTGATCTAGATTGCCAGGTATATATGGTAAAGGTTTCCTATGAACAAAAGCCGTTCCGCCGGGAGGTTATGCGGACGTATGGTGCGCAAGTTACACCTTCGCCTTCTGAATTTACAGAAGTGGGTAGAAAGATTTTAGCAGAGCATCCAGGTACTGGTGGCAGTCTTGGTTGTGCAATTTCGGAGGCGGTGGAAGTGGCCTTAGGTAAAGACGGATATCGCTACGTCTTAGGAAGTGTGCTTAATCAGGTGCTGTTACACCAGTCGGTTATCGGTCTTGAAGCAAAGGCAGCGATGGATAAATACGGAATCAGTCCAGATGTGATTATCGGTTGTGCCGGTGGTGGCTCAAACTTAGGTGGTTTGATGGCTCCTTTTATTAGAGAAAAGTTAAAAGGGGAGAAAGACTATCAGTTTATTGCTATTGAACCGTCTTCTTGTCCTTCCATAACGAGAGGCGTTTACGCTTATGATTTCTGCGATACGGGAAAGGTGTGTCCGTTATCGAAGATGTATACTCTAGGAAGCGGTTTTATGCCTTCACCAAACCACGCGGGTGGTCTCCGCTACCACGGTATGAACAGTGTCTTGTCGCAGCTCTTTGAGGATAAGTTAATCGAAGCCAGATCAGTAGGGCAAACAGAGGTATTTGAGGCGGCTGAGTTATTCGCTAGAGTAGAAGGTACACTGCCGGCACCGGAGAGCGCACACGCAATTAAGGGAGCTATCGATGAAGCACTTAAGTGTAAAGAGACCGGCGAGGAGAAGACGATTCTCTTTGGTTTGACGGGAACGGGTTACTTTGATATGAAAGCCTACGAGAAGTTCCACAACGGCGAAATGAGCGATTACGTTCCTACAGATGAGGAGTTACAGGCAAGTTTCGACGGTATTATCGGTTATAACAATCCGAAATTATAATCATTTGACAAGTAAAAGCCATTACTCTAGAATTAGGGTAGTGGCTTTTGTGCTACAACGAAAGGGGTATGGATTATGGATGTTTTAGTTGTCATCGATATGCAAAATGATTTTATTGATGGAAGTCTCGGGACGAAAGAGGCGCAGGCCATTTTGCCGAATGTAGAAGAGAAGATAAAGAATTTTAAAGGGACAGTCCTTTTCACGAGAGATACTCATGAGAAGACGTATCTAGACTCTCGTGAGGGGATGAGTTTGCCGGTGTGCCACTGTCTAAAAGGAACAAAAGGCTGGGAAATTAATAGTAGATTAAAAGAGTATGTGAAAGAAGAACCGATTGATAAGCCTACGTTTGGAAGTCGTTTTTTAGCTGAGAAACTGGTAGAGATGAATGAAGCTGAGAAAATTGAGAGTGTAACATTAATCGGTGTTTGCACGGATATTTGTGTAATTTCTAACGCGTTAGTAATTCGTAGCTTTTTACCGGAACTGCCGATCACGGTAGATGCATCTTGCTGTGCTGGGGTCAGTAAGTGTAGTCACGAGAACGCTTTAGAGGCGATGAAAATGTGTCAAATCGAGATTGAGGGACTATAAGCGTGGCAGGAATGGGAACGCTAGTGAATGCATTAGCAGTACTTGGCGGTGGGGCGCTAGGTTTGGTTTTGAAAAAGGGACTACGAGAAGGCTTGCAGAAAACCATTATGCAAGCCTTAGGTGTATGTGTACTTTTCATCGGTCTTTCAGGAACCTTAGAGGGGATGCTCTCTATTAAAGGTCAAGAAGCGACTTTTAGCGGGAGCATGATGGCGGTTATCTCTTTGGTGGTGGGCGCCTTACTGGGTAATGTTCTCAGAATTGAAGAGGGCTTAGAAAAGATTTCAGAAGCTCTAAAAAATAGATTTGCCAAAAGCGGAGACACCGGCTTTTCAGAAGGGTTTTTAACGGCTTCGGTAACGATTTGTATCGGTGCCATGGCGGTGGTAGGTGCCATTAACGACGGCATTAATCAAGACCCGACTATGCTTTATACGAAAGCGATTCTTGATGGGGTGCTGCTTTTAATTCTCGCTTCGACCTTTGGGGTGGGAACGTTATTTTCGGTGATTCCTCTAGTGATTATTCAGGGCAGTATTACCTGCTTGGCAAAGGTTATTGAGCCTGTTTTGACAGCTGGTATGCTGACGAATATCGCGATTGTGGGTAATATGCTTATTTTTTGTATCGGGATAAATCTACTGGAGATACCCGGTCTTAAGTTAAAGATTGCCGGGATGTTGCCAGCGATTGTGGTAGCGATTCTTTATGCGATGTTTTTCTAGAAGATAAGAGGAGATTATGGATAAATACGTAACGGCAGAGACGATTAGAAGTTTGCGAGAGAGGGCTGGGCTTACCCAAAGAGAGTTAGCGGAGAAGATTTCCGTGAGCGATAAGGCGGTCTCTAAGTGGGAGACAGGAAGAGGTTACCCGGATATCGGGGTACTGGAAGACTTAGCGAAGGCCTTGCAAATAGGAGTGTCTGTGCTACTTACCGGAGTGGTGATTAAAAATGAAAATATAGCCGGCAATATGAAGAAATTAAAATTTTATGTTTGCCCGGTGTGTGGCAATGTGATTCATTCATTGGGCGAAATTAGCGTTACCTGCTGTGGCATCGAGCTTTTTCCTGAAGAGGGCGAGGCGATTCTCGGTCATGAAATCATAACGGAGCGAATCGAGGATGACTATCTCGTCCGCGTAGAGCACCCAATGACCAAGGAGCATTATTTATCCTTTTTAGCCGCCCTTACCGAAGACAGACTGGAATTTTTCAAGCTGTATCCTGAACAGGCGCCAGAAAAGCGCTTTCATTTACGAGGACACGGCATTATTTATGGGTATTGTAACCGTCACGGACTATTTTGTCGGAGATATTAAAAAGCAGTTGACACAAGGATATAATCTTGATAAGATTAAAAAACAGAACGCACTCTGTTTTTATCCAAAGACAATTTAAAGTAGAGGTAAAAATATGAAAAGAGCTTATTCGCTATTAGTAGACAACAATCCGGGAGTGTTAAGTAGAATTTCCGGACTCTTCAGTAGAAGAGGGTATAGCATTGATTCGATTACGGCAGGGGCTTCCACGGATCCAAAGTATACACGGATTACGATTGTGGCCTCAGGGGATGAACTTATTCTTGAGCAAATCGAAAAGCAGGTTCGTAAGCTTGAGGATGTTATCAGTATTCACGTGCTAGAGCCAGAGAAAGCGGTTAACCGAGAGTTGATTCTCGTTAAGGTAGCTGCTAATGCGGCCCAAAGAGCGGAGATGATTTCTCTAACCGAGATTTTCCGAGCGAAGATTGTCGATGTGGAAGAAGAGTCGTTGATTGTTGAGCTAACGGGAACCCAGTCAAAACTTGATGGATTTCTGCGCTTAGCGAAGGGGTATGAGATTCTCGAAATCGCCAGAACGGGGATTACGGGGCTTTCCCGAGGAACTGAGGGTATCGCGTTCAGCGAATATAACGAATAAAGGAGATTACTTATGTCAGCAAGAATTTTTTATCAAGAAGATTGTAACTTAGCATTATTAGAGGGAAAGACAATTGCGATTATCGGCTACGGAAGCCAAGGTCACGCTCATGCGCTTAACTTAAAAGAGTCTGGTGCCAATGTGATTATCGGATTGTATGAAGGCAGCAAGTCATGGGCGAAAGCAGAGGCGCAGGGGCTAACCGTATATACAGCTGCCGAAGCGGCAAAGAAAGCGGATATCATCATGATTCTTATCAATGATGAAAGCCAAGCCAAGATGTACAAAGAATCGATTGAGCCAAACTTAGAAGAGGGGAATATGCTGATGTTTGCTCACGGCTTTGCCATTCACTTTGGCCAAATCGTACCACCAGCCAATGTAGACGTTGCGATGATCGCTCCGAAAGCACCGGGACATACCGTTAGAAGTGAATACGTTGCCGGTAAGGGAACACCTTGTCTTGTAGCTATTGAACAAGATTTTACAGGAAAAGCGTTAGACAAAGCCTTAGCTTATGCAGCTGGTGTTGGCGGCGCGAGAGCCGGTGTCTTAGAGACAACTTTTAGAACCGAGACCGAAACCGACCTTTTCGGTGAGCAAGCGGTTCTATGCGGTGGCGTATGTGCGCTTATGCAAGCAGGATTTGAAACTTTGACAGAAGCCGGTTATGATGCACGTAACGCTTACTTTGAATGTGTTCATGAAATGAAGCTAATTGTGGATCTTATCTACGAATCAGGTTTTGAAGGTATGCGTTATTCCATTTCTAACACTGCTGAGTACGGCGATTATATCACTGGACCAAAGGTGATTACCGAAGATACTAAGAAGGCGATGAAGAAAGTTTTAACAGACATTCAAGACGGTTCTTTCGCTAAAGAATTCTTGTTAGATATGTCGCCAGCAGGCGGTCAGGCTCACTTTAGAGCAATGCGCAAAATTGCGGCAGAGCATGAAGTAGAGAAGGTAGGTAAAGAAATTCGTAGCCTATATAGCTGGAGTGACAAAGATAAATTAATCAACAACTAGATACGTTTTGAAAAGCTTCTTTCAGTAGAGAGAAGCTTTTCTTTTTGTCTAAATCTTGGTAAAATAGAAAAAAGAGGTGAAGGAGGTACAGAATATGGAATTTAAACTTCAAGATTTGCGTTCTCCAAGAAATCCAAAATCAAGAATCAAGATTATGAAAGGGCATTTTGCTAGTGAACATGCACATGTCAACACCTACATTGATATCTCCACGGTTACGTGCCGGATGAATAACGCCAGAGAGACAGCGAAAGTCCTGGTGGAGTTTTACTCCCTTAGTACCAAGGTGGATACGATTGTCTGCGTGGATGGGACGGAGCTAATAGGCGCCTTTATGGCAGAGATGCTCTCAGCCAATGGGATAGGTAATATGAACGGCGGAGAGAATATCTCGGTCGTTACGCCAGAGGTGATCAATAGAGGACAGATGATCTTTAGAGATAATACCAAGCGTATGATCGAAGGGAAGGATGTGCTCATTCTCTCAGGTAGTATTACCACCGGTGAGAGTATGCTAAGAGCGATTAGTGCGGTCATCTATTTTAAAGGACGGGTGAGCGGTGTGTGTGCAGTCTTTAGCGCTGTTAATAAAGTGGCAGGACTGCCTGTTCACAGCATCTTTAGCCAAAAAGAAGTGGCTGATTATCAGTCTTATAGCGCAGGCGAGTGCTCCTTGTGTGCCAAAGGGCAGAAGCTAGACGCAATGGTAAATAGCTTCGGTTACTCCATGCTATAGGAGGACACACCTCTCTTATATAAAAAGGAACTACCATCTGACGGGGATGGTAGTTCCTTTAATCTTTATAATTATTCTGCAATCCCGTTAACAGCTTTTGTTAAGCGAGAAACTTTTCTAGCAACCGTGTTTTTGTGATAAACGCCTTTGCTCTGTGCTTTTGTCGCTTCGACAATAGCTACTTTAAGAGCTTCTTTAGCAGCATCTACATTTTTCTCTGCTACGGCAGCTTCTACTTTCTTAACCGCGGTCTTTACTTTTGATTTGATCGCTTTGTTTCTTGCAGCTTTCGTTTCATTTACTAAAATTCTTTTCTTTGCGGATTTGATATTAGCCAACTGATCCACCTCCATATTATTAATTATCATTTTAAGTGTTTAAGGTTGACAGACACGGGAGTCACCGATAAACATACTCATTCATTATAAGAAACCGCGGCGGCTCTGTCAAGGGATTTTTCCGGAAGTACTACATAGAGGGAGAATTTCGTTGATAAGGCCTATATTTTGTGCTAGAATTAGAACGAAAATGACGAAAGGAACAGGCGCAGATGGCAAACAAGGGGACATATGATGCATCGAGCATCACGATATTAGAAGGACTAGAAGCGGTTAGGAAACGACCGGGGATGTATATCGGGAGTGTTTCAACGAAGGGTCTTAATCATTTAATCTATGAAATCGTGGATAATGCGGTAGATGAGCATCTAGCAGGGTTTTGCGATGAAATCAAGGTTACGTTAGAGGCGGATGGTTCGGCAACAATCGTGGATGATGGCCGAGGAATTCCGGTAGAGATGCACGCCAAGGGCATTAGTGCAGAGCGAATTGTCTTTACCACCTTGCATGCCGGTGGTAAGTTTGATAACGAAGCGTATAAGACCAGCGGGGGCTTGCATGGAGTGGGGTCTTCGGTAGTCAATGCTTTATCGGCTTATCTAGACATTGAGGTTAGCAAAAACGGATATATTTACCATGATCGCTATGAGCGGGGTGAACCGACGATAGCCTTAGAAGGTGGCTTGTTGCCCACTCTGGGAAAGACGAAAAAGACGGGAACGAAGGTTAATTTTCTGCCAGATGATACGATTTTCGAGAAGACGAAGTTTCGGGCAGAGGATGTGAAGAGCCGCCTTCATGAAACCGCGTATTTGAATCCGAAATTAACCATTATCTTTGAGGATTTACGAGGGGAAGAAAAGGAACATATCGTCTATCACGAGCCGAAGGGAATCCTTGGTTTTATTAAGGACTTAAATAAGAAAAAAGAAGCGATTCACGAACCAATCTACTATAAGGGGACAGAAGAGGGGATTGAGGTGGAAGTGGCGTTCCAGTATGTGAACGAGTTCCACGAGAACATCTTAGGCTTCTGTAACAATATCTACAACGCAGAAGGCGGGACCCATTTAACGGGATTTAAGACAACCTTCACGACGATTATGAATCAATATGCGAAGGAATTAGGCATTCTTAAAGAAAAGGATGCCAACTTTACCGGTGCCGATATCCGTAACGGGATGACGGCAATTGTCTCGATTAAGCATCCCGATCCTAGGTTTGAAGGTCAGACGAAGACGAAGCTAGATAATCCGGATGCCGCAAAAGCGACGAGTAAGGTGACTAGTGATGAAATCACGCTATACTTTGACCGCAATGTGGAGATCCTGAAGAAGATTTTAAGCTGTGCGGAAAAAGCCGCGAAGATTAGAAAAACCGAGGAGCGAGCCAAGACCAATTTGCTTACGAAGCAGCGCTTTTCTTTTGATAGCAACGGGAAGCTAGCGAACTGTGAAAGCAGAGACCCGAAAAAGTGTGAGATATTTATCGTCGAGGGAGATTCGGCAGGCGGTTCAGCCAAAACGGCTAGAAATCGTGATTTTCAAGCAATCTTGCCAATTCGTGGTAAAATCCTTAACGTGGAAAAGGCCAGTATCGATAAGGTGCTAGCTAACGCTGAGATAAAGTCGATGATAAATGCTTTTGGCTGTGGCTTTTCCGAAGGCTATGGCAATGATTTTGATATTGAAAAACTGCGCTATGACAAGATTATTGTGATGGCGGATGCGGACGTGGATGGGGCGCATATTTCGACGCTTTTATTGACGTTATTCTATCGTTTTATGCCAGAACTTATCTTCCAGGGACACGTGTATATTGCGATGCCACCTCTTTACAAGGCTATGCCGAGTAAAGGTGAGGAGGAGTATTTATACGACGATCAAGCCTTGGCAAAATACCGAGAAAGGCAAAAAGGTGCTTTTACCTTGCAGCGGTATAAAGGGTTAGGTGAGATGGACGCTGACCAGCTCTGGGAGACAACCCTGAATCCAGAGACCCGTCTTCTTAAACTAGTAGAGATAGAAGATGCTAGAATGGCAACAGGGGTGACCGAGATGCTGATGGGTTCGGAAGTGCCGCCCAGACGTAGCTTTATTTATGAGAATGCGAAGGAAGCAGAACTGGATGTTTAGGAGAGACGCTATATGAAAGACACACAAATCATTCGTACCGAATATTCGGAGGTTATGAAGAAGTCCTATATTGACTACGCTATGAGCGTAATTGTGGCGCGGGCTATTCCTGATGTTAGGGATGGTCTTAAGCCGGTGCAAAGAAGGACCTTATACGATATGCACGAACTGGGGATTCGGTTCGATAAGCCTTATAGGAAGTGCGCCCGTATCGTCGGTGATACCATGGGTAAATACCATCCACACGGCGATAGCTCAATCTATGAGTCGTTAGTAGTGATGGCGCAAGAATTTAAAAAAGGGATTACCTTAGTGGATGGCCACGGCAATTTTGGTTCTATTGAAGGCGATGGCGCAGCGGCTATGCGTTATACAGAGGCCCGTCTTGCTCGCGTTTCTCAAGAAATATTTTTGAGCGATTTAGATAAGGACGTGGTGGACTTCGTTCCCAACTTCGACGAGACGGAGAAAGAACCAGAGGTGTTACCGGTACGCTTGCCAAATCTCCTGGTAAACGGGGCAGAAGGTATTGCTGTCGGCATGGCTACTAGTATCCCTACTCATAACTTGGGCGAGGTGGTGGATGCCGTAATCGCCTATATGAAAAATGAAAACATTACCGATCGGAAGCTTTTGTCTTATCTAAAGGGCCCGGATTTCCCCACTGGTGGCATTGTGGTGAATGAGGATGAACTTTTGCAAATCTATGAAACGGGTTCCGGCAAGGTAAAGATTCGCGGCAAGGTCGAGGTGGAAGAGCTAAAGGGTGGCAAGAAGCAATTGGTAGTAACCGAAATTCCTTATACCATGATTGGCGCTGGTATCGGTAAGTTTTTAAACGATGTGGGAAATCTTATCGATTCTAAGAAAACGACGGATATTGTAGATATATCTAACCAATCGTCTAAGGATGGCATCCGGATTGTCTTCGAGCTAAAAAGAGGAGCGGATGTCCAGAATCTGAAAAATATGCTCTACAAGAAGACGCGCTTAGAGGATACCTTTGGTGTCAATATGCTAGCGGTAGTGGATAAGCGGCCGGAAGTCCTAAGTTTAAAGCAGATTATCGAACACCATGTGGATTTTCAGTTTGATGTGGCGACCCGTAAATATAATACCTTATTAGCTAAAGAAAAAGATCGGAAAGAGATTCAGGAAGGTTTGATCAAAGCTTACGATGTAATCGATCTAATTATCGAGATTCTTAGAGGTTCTAAGGACCTAAAAGATGCAAAGGCTTGTATGACGGCAGGGGTAACGGAGAATATCACCTTTAAGTCCAGTATCTCGAAGAAGATGGCAGCCATGCTACGCTTTACCGACCGGCAAGCAGGGGCGATTCTCGATATGCGCTTAGCCAAGCTGATTGGTCTAGAGTTAGAGGTGCTCTTAGAAGAGCATGAGAATACCCTAAAGAACATTGCTCTTTACGAAGATATTTTAAATAACTACGACTCTATGGCCAAGGTTATTATCGGTGAATTAAAAGAGCTTAAGAAAACGTATGCAAGACCGAGGCGTACGGCGATTGAGAATGCGGAAGAAGTGGTCTTTGAAGAAACCAAGATCGAAGAACAGGAAGTGGTCTTCTTAATGGATCGCTTCGGTTATTCCAAGGTGGTGGATGTGGGCACGTATGAGCGTAACAAGGAAGCTGCCGATAAGGAAAATAAGTACGTTATCTACTGTATGAATATCGGGAAGATTTGCTTCTTTACTAATACAGGGAAAATGCATCAGGTAAAAGTCTTAGACTTGCCCTTTGGCAAATTTAGAGATAAGGGTGTACCGATAGATAACGTTAGCAATTATAGCAGTAGCGAAGAGAAAATCGTCTATATGTGCGATGAGAATCAGCTACGAATCGGTAAGTTCTTATTTGTTACCGAAGGCGGCATGATTAAGCAGGTTAGCGGAACGGAATTTTTGGTGGCCAAACGGACCATTGCCGCGACAAAGCTAAACGCGAAAGATCAGCTGAAGTATGTAGGCATTTTGACGCCGATTGATCACGTGGTTCTTCAGACAAAGGAAGGCTATTTCCTTAAGTTCCCGGCGGAACAAGTCAGTGAGAAGAAGAAAGGCGCTGTGGGCATCCGCGGAATTAAGCTAGGCGCCAAGGATTTTGTGGATAAAGTCTATTTGACTAAAGAAGGTCAGGAGACGAAAGGACGATATAAGGGCAAAGAAGTAAGCCTGAACCGTCTAAAGCTTGGAAACAGAGATACTCAAGGGGTTAAGCAGAGGGGGTAAAAGCCTTGCTTTTACTAAGGAATCGTGCTATACTTTCCTATAGTTACATAGAAACGTTGCAAAAAAGTGGGCCTTAGGTCCACTTTTTTCATGAGATTTACGTGAAAAACTGAATAGTGTAAGGAGACGAAGATGTCAAAGAAAGAAATGATTGAACAAAAGACAGAGTCCTTACTGCTACCGATTGTAAAAGAAGCAGGTTTTGAATTGGTAGACGTAGAGTACGTTAAAGAAGGTGGAACCTTTTACCTACGAGCGTACGTGGACAAAGAAGGTGGGATTACCATCAATGATTGTGAGCTAGTAAGTAGAGCCCTTTCAGAGATTCTCGATGAGGACGATTACATTGGCGATGCGTATATTCTTGAGGTGAGTTCTCCCGGACTGGGGCGCCCTTTAAAGAAAGAGAAGGACTTTAAGCGCAGTCTAGGTAAAGAAATAGAAATACATACGTATAAGCAGATTGACGGCGAAAAAGAATTCTTCGGAATTCTCGGAGCCTATGATGAAAATACAGTAACGATAACCGATGAAGAGGGTCAGGAAGTCACTTTTGAGAAAAAGGATATTTCCTTAATCCGTTTGGCCTTTCATTTTTAAATAACAGGAGGAGAATAGAAAAAATGAACACAGAGCTATTAGAAGCGTTAAACATTTTAGAGAAGGAAAAGGATATTAGCAAAGAGACACTGCTTGATGCGATTGAGAATTCTTTAATTAACGCCTGTAAAAATCACTTTGGAAAAGCCGATAACGTGGAAGTGGTGATGAACCGCGAAACCTTTGACTACAAAGTGTTTGCCAAAAAAGAAGTAGTGGAGCAGGTGGAAGACGAGTTAGAGCAAATCAGTGTAGAGGATGCTCAGAAAATCGATAAGAACCTAAACCTTGGCGATATCTGTCAAGTGCCGATTGAATCAAAGTCTTTTGGTAGAATCGCCACTCAGAACGCAAAGAACCTAATCTTGCAGAAAATCCGCGAGGAAGAACGAAAAGTTGTGTACGATCAGTACTTTGAGAAAGAGAAAGATATTGTAACCGGCGTGGTTCAGCGAAAAGTTGGCAATAACTACTCCATCAACTTAGGTAAAGCCGATGCCTTGTTAACCGAAAGTGAGCAGGTAAAAGGCGAACACTTTGAGCCCACAGAGCGGATCAAGCTATACGTAGTGGAAGTGAAGAATACGACGAAGGGTCCGAAGATTATCGTGTCGAGAACCCATCCAGAGCTAGTAAAGCGCTTATTTGAAGCCGAAGTGACCGAAGTAAAAGACGGGGTTGTGGAGATTAAAAGCATTGCCAGAGAGGCAGGTAGCCGGACGAAGATCGCCGTTTGGTCAAACGATCCTGATGTGGATCCAGTGGGCGCTTGCGTCGGTGTTAACGGCTCTCGGGTAAATACCATTGTGGAAGCACTGCGAGGCGAAAAGATCGATATTATCAACTGGTCGGACAACCCGGCAATCTTGATTGAAAACGCCCTTTCTCCGGCTAAGGTGATTTCCGTTGCCGCCGATCCGGATGAGAAGACCGCTAGCATCATCGTCCCGGATTATCAGTTGTCACTGGCGATTGGCAAGGAAGGGCAGAACGCTCGTCTGGCCGCTAGATTAACAGGCTTTAAGATTGATATTAAGAACGAAACCCAAGCGATTGAATCAGGAGAGCTTCCAGCAGACTATATGAACTATTCAGAAGGTGTGTTTGAAGAAGAGTATTACGATGAAGAAGGCGAAGGTTACGACGAAGATAGTGAAGAAATTGTATTTGATGAGGTAGCAGCAGAAGATGAGTAAAAAAATCCCCATGCGGCTCTGTGTTGGCTGTAAGGAATTGAAGCCGAAAAAGGAGCTGATTCGCGTTGTGAAAAACGAAGAGCTCGGATATGCGTTAGACGCGACGGGCAAGAAGAATGGTCGCGGTGCGTACCTTTGTGCAAATAGCGATTGTCTAAATCAGGCGATCAGAAGCAAAGGCTTAGAACGCTCGTTTAAAGCGCCGATTCCTGAGGCTGTCTACGAGGAGCTAAAAAAGGAGATGGAAAATCTTGGTACCAAATAAAGTACTATCCCTTCTCGGGTTGGCGATGAAGGCGGGTAAAGTCGTAAGCGGTGAGTTTATGACAGAAAAAGAGATAAAATCCGGAAAAGCGAAGCTGGTGATTGTTGCTAGCGATGCTTCAGAAAACACGAAGAAGATGTTTCGTAACATGAGCGAATATCGCCATGTAGAGATGATCGAATTCGGTGATAAAGAGTCCCTTGGCCGAGCAATCGGTAAGGAAATGCGGGCAAGCTTAGCTATCATCGATGAGGGCTTTGCTAAAAGCATCAGGTCGCAGGCGGGACTAAAAAACTAAATAAAGGAGAGTTATATGTCGAAAATTAAAATACATGAATTAGCAAAAGAACTAGATGTGAAGAGTAAGGATATTATGGATTACCTTGCTGATAGGAAAATCGAGGTGAAGAGCCACATGAGCAGCATTGAAGACGACGCGGCAGGGGCCGTTCGCAATAAATTCGGTAAGCAGGCAGAAGCACCGAAGGCAGAAGCACCAAAGGCAGAACCGGCGAAGGAAGAAGTCCCTAAAAAGAAGAATATCGTTCACGTCTTTAGACCGCAAAACACTGGAAATCAAAGCGGTCAGAGACGTCAAGGCGGGACAAGGCCACAAGGCGGCAGTGCCCATTCGGGAATGCGTCCTGGTGCTCGCCCGGTACAGGCTGATAATGGACGTCCAAGTAAGCAACCAGCACCGGCGAAAGCGGCACCCACGGGAGCTAGCGAGCAAACGAAGTCGGTTGCCCAAGGTAGCACTAACCAGTCACGTCCTCAGGGCCAGGGTCAAGCACGTCCTCAGGGGCAAGGTCAGTCACGTCCTCAGGGGCAAGGTCAGTCGCGTCCTCAGGGGCAAGGTCAGTCGCGTCCTCAGGGCCAAGGTCAAGCACGTCCTCAGGGGCAAGGCCAAGCTCGTCCCCAGGGCCAAGGTCAGTCGCGTCCTCAGGGGCAAGGTCAGTCACGTCCTCAGGGCCAAGGTCAGTCACGTCCAGGTGGCGGCAATCAGAGACCGTATAACCAGCGGGGTACTAGCGGTAGCGGTCAAGCCATGAATCGTCCAGGCGGCGGCAATCGACCAGGTGAACGCCGAGATAAGGCAGGAAGTGCACCAGTAGCTGCACCAATTGTTGATAATAAAAAAGTAAATAAGGGCAAAGGCAAAGGAAAAGATGATTTCCGTAAGAACGATAATCGCTTTGCTGATGGCAAGAAAGGCAAAGGCAAGGGCAAAGATGCTGTGGCGCCGGTAATTGAAAAGCCAAAGGCAAAAGAAGTAAAACCAGAAGAGGAAATCAAGTCAATCACCATTCCTGAAATCTTGACGATTAAGGCTTTAGCAGAAAAGATGAAGATCGTTCCTTCAGTAATCGTGAAGAAATTATTCCTGCAAGGGAAAGTGGTGACTGTGAATCAGGAAATCGACTATGCTACCGCCGAAGAGATCGCGTTAGAGTTCGATGTTCTATGTGAGAAAGAAGTCGTAGTCGATGTAATCGAAGAACTTCTAAAAGAAGAGGAAGAAGACGAAAGCAAGATGGTCAAACGCCCACCGGTTGTTTGTGTTATGGGTCACGTTGACCACGGTAAGACGTCCCTTCTTGATGCCATTCGTAATACCCATGTAATTGACCGCGAAGCCGGTGGTATTACTCAGCATATCGGTGCTTACGTTGTGGATGTAAAGGGGGAAAAAATTACTTTCCTTGATACGCCAGGACATGAAGCCTTTACCGCCATGCGGATGCGAGGGGCCTCTTCAACGGATATTGCCATTCTGGTAGTTGCGGCTGATGATGGGGTAATGCCTCAGACCGTGGAGGCAATTAACCATGCGAAAGCGGCGAAGGTAGAAATCGTAGTTGCCGTTAACAAAATGGATAAGCCAAGTGCCAATATCGATAAAGTAAAACAAGAGCTAGCAGAGTATGAATTGATTCCGGAAGATTGGGGCGGTAGTACCGTCTTTGTACCTGTATCGGCAAAATCAGGAGAAGGTATCGACGAGTTGATGGAGATGCTTCTGCTAACAGCAGAAGTCTTAGAATTAAAAGCGAATCCTAATAGACGGGCTCGTGGTCTCGTTATCGAAGCTGAATTAGATAAAGGAAAAGGACCGGTGGCAACCGTCCTAGTACAAAAGGGAACACTAAGAGTAGGCGATAGTATAGCTGCCGGTGCATCTTCTGGTAAGGTGAGAGCGATGATGGATGATTTGGGACGCCGCGTGAAAGAAGCAGGACCATCAATGCCTGTAGAGATTCTCGGACTAGGTGATGTGCCGAATGCTGGTGAAGTATTTGTTGGTTGTGCAAATGATAAGGAAGCGAAGAACTTTGCGGCTACTTTCATCTCACAAGGAAAAGAGCGACTACTGGATGATACGAAGACGAAGGTGTCTCTAGACGCTCTCTTTGAGCAGATTAAAGAAGGTAACTTGAAAGAGCTTGGTATCGTCGTTAAAGCAGACGTCCAAGGCTCCGTGGAAGCGATTAAACAAAGCTTATTAAAATTATCAAATGACGAAGTGGTAGTAAAAATCATTCACGGTGGTGTGGGTGCGATCAACGAATCCGATGTCAGCCTAGCCTCGGCTTCCAATGCGATTATTATCGGCTTTAACGTCCGTCCGGATGCTTCGGCTAAAGAAAGCGCCGAGAGAGAAGGCGTTGATCTTCGCCTGTATAGAGTTATCTATAGTGCGATTGAAGACGTAGAAGCAGCTATGAAGGGCATGTTAGACCCTGTCTTTGAAGAGGCCGTTTTAGGTCACGCAGAGGTGCGTCAGACCTTTAAGGCTTCAGGCGTGGGAACAATTGCTGGTGGCTATGTGCTAGACGGTACGTTCGAACGGGGTTGCTCTGTACGGGTTACCCGTGAGGGCGAGTTGATTTTTGAAGGTAAGCTAGCGTCTCTGAAACGCTTTAAGGACGATGTGAAGGAAGTACGGGCTGGCTATGAGTGCGGTCTTGTCTTTGAAGGGTTTAACGATGTGAAAGAAGAAGATCAAGTAGAAGCATATAAAATGGTGGAAGTACCTAGATAATAAGTAGGTGAAATAAATGAAGAAGAGAAGTATTAAAAATACCCGTGTAAATAATGAGGTGGCTAAAGAATTGACGACTATTATCAGGAATGTAAAAGATCCGCGAGTGTCGGAGTGGGTAACGGTTACCCACGCCGAAGTGGCACCTGATTTAAAGACGGCGAAAGCCTACGTCAGCGTTCTTGGTGATGAAAAGCAAAAGGAAGATACTCTTAAAGGACTAAAAAGCGCTCACGGTTATATCCGTAGTGAACTGGCTCGCAGTATCAATATGCGCAATACGCCAGAGATTACCTTTTTGCTCGATGAGTCAATTGAATACGGAGTAGCTATGTCGAAGAAAATCGACGATGTAATCAAAGGAGATGACGATGTTAACTAAGGTATTAGATGGGGTAAAAACCGTCGCCATCGGCGGTCACATCCGCCCGGATGGTGATTGTGTTGGTTCATGCCTCGGCATGTACCTTTACTTAACAAAGGTTTATCCAGAAGTAAAGGTGGATGTGTATTTACAGCGTTTTTCGAAGACGTTTGGTTTTTTACAGAGAATAGAGGACATTAAGCACGAGGTTACAGGAGAGAAAGAATACGACTTGTTTATTAGTCTAGATTGTGGGGATAGAGAGCGTTTAGGCTTTACCTTACCGTTATTTGATAAAGCTAAGCGCACGCTGTGTATTGATCATCACGAAAGCAATAATGCCTTTGCTGATGTCAACTATATCTATCCAGAAGCCAGTTCCACTGCGGAACTGGTGTATGATTTGCTGGATAAAGATGAGATTGATACGGGGATTGCTCAGGCTATTTACTTAGGTATCGTTCACGATACTGGGGTTTTCCAGTATTCCAATGTGGCACCGTCAACGTTTCAGGCGGCGGCGTTTTTGATTACCAAAGAGATTGATGCTCCGCGGATTATCTCGGAAACGTTTTATGCAAAAACGTATGCCCAGAATCAAATTCTCGGGCGGACCTTGCTAGAGAGCTTTCTGTTACTAGACGGTAGAGTGATTGCCGGCAGCGTTAGCCGCCGGGTGATGGATTTCTACGAGGTTAACCCTGGTGACTTTGAAGGCATTGTCAGCCAAATGCGGGTGACGGAAGGGGTCGAAGTGGCAATCTTTATGTACGAACTGGAGCCGGGGAACTTTAAGGTGAGCTTGCGCTCCAAAGATATCGTGGATGTTAACCGAATCGCCGCTTACTTTGGCGGTGGTGGGCACAAGAAAGCCGCTGGCTTTAATATGGCGGGGACGGCCCATGATATAACCAACAACGTTACGAAATTCGTGGCAGAACAGCTAAAAGAATTAGAAGGAAACGCTCGTGATTAACGGAATTCTGATTATTGATAAAGAAAAAGGGTATACCTCACACGATGTGGTGGCCAAGCTTAGAGGCATGATAGGACAGCGCAAAATCGGACATACGGGTACACTAGACCCTGAGGCAACAGGTGTGCTACCTGTTTGTTTAGGGAAAGCTACGAAGGTTTGTGGCCTTTTAACCGATAAAGAGAAGGTCTATGAGACCGAGCTTCTCTTAGGGGTTAGCTACGACACTCAAGATACTACGGGCATGCTTCTTAAAGAAAGAGATATTAGCGCTTTAACGGAAGCACAGGTACAAGGGGTGATTATGAGCTATCTGGGAACGTATGCTCAGGTGCCGCCGATGTATTCGGCCCTTAAGGTAAACGGTAAGAAGCTGTATGAGCTCGCCCGGGAAGGGGTTACAGTTGAACGTAAAGCCCGAGAGGTGAATATCTACGAGATCGATATCTTGGCGATGAATCTACCTAGAGTAAGCCTTCGCATCCGGTGCTCAAAGGGGACCTATATTCGTACCTTATGTCACGATATTGGCGAAGAGCTAGGAGTAGGCGGGGCGATGAATAAGCTGAAGCGAACAGCGGTGGCAAATTTTACCCTTGCTGATAGCATTCGCCTCGGTGAGCTAGCAAGGTTAATTGATGAGGGCCACTTAGAAAAGCGAATAATCCCTATTGACCGGGTCTTTGATAGGTACCCAGCAGGGGTCGTTAAGCGGGAATTTGAAAGCCTTGCATATAACGGAAATAAGCTTACGTTTGCGGAAGCGTCAATCGACCCAGTGCAAGTAGGAGAACGGGTGCGGCTATATAATGAGGACGGCGAATTTATCGGTTTATATGAAGAGGACAAACAGCGCCTCAAAGTACATAAGATGTTTTACGATAGTGAGGCTAAGAGAGAAGACTAATGGAACACATTCAGGACTTATTTAGTTACGACAAAAAGGAAAAAACGGCATTAACCATTGGAAAATTTGATGGTTTGCATAGAGGACATCAAGAACTAATTGCTAAAATTGGCGAGCTGAGTCGCTTAGAGGGACTTAAAAGCGTAGTTTGCGCCATGGACTTCACCCCGGTATGGCAAGTGATGGGGATTAAGCCAGAGCTCTTGATGACGAGAAGCGAGCGGATGCGTCGGCTCGAAGGAAAAGTAGATTATTTGGTGGAAGCGCCATTTATCAAGAAGCTTACCCAGATGACCCCAGAGATTTTTGCAAGAGATGTGATTCAGGGAATCTTTCACGCGAAGTATGTGGTGGTAGGTGATGGCTTTCGGTTTGGCACCCAGCGTAGCGGTGATATCAACACCTTACAGGCACTGGGTGAGCGTTACGGTTTTCAGACGATTATAATTCCCAATCTTAAGGACGGGGAGACGGTGATTAGTAGTACCGTTATTAAGAGTCTGATCAAAGCTGGAGACATCCAGCAGGCTAACCGCCTGTTGGGTTACGAATACGGCTATACGGGAGTGGTAGAACAAGGCAATCATATCGGCCGCACCTTGGGCTTTCCTACGCTTAATGTACACCCCCTAGAAGGGAAGGTCTTACCGCCTTTTGGAGTTTACGAAAGTCAGGTTACCGTATCGGGAAAGCAGTACCGGGGAATTACGAATATCGGAGTGAAGCCGACGGTGGAGAAAAATACCCGGATACTGGTGGAAAGTTTCCTGTTTGATTATTCCGGAAATGCTTATGGGGAAGAGATAGGTGTGAGCTTACGGCGCTTTAAACGTCCGGAGAAGAAATTTTCATCCCTTGAGGAATTAAAGGAAGCCATCGCTCAGGACATAAAATGAATTTGCGCTTTACATAAACTATGCTTTATGCTATATTAATACGGTGTTAGAACCCATATTCGGTAGTTGGAAACTCCAACCGCTACTTAGTATGTGGGGATACATTAGAGAAATATAAGGAGGAAAATTCGATGATTACAAAAGAAATGAAAGAGGACATCATCAAGACTTACGGTAAGGTAGAAGGTGATACAGGTTCACCGGAAGTACAAATTGCTATCTTAACGGCAAGAATTAATGATTTAACAGATCATTTTAAAGCGAATCCAAAAGATCACCACTCAAGAAGAGGACTTCTTAAGATGGTAGGTCAAAGACGTGGATTACTTGCTTATCTTAAGAAGAAAGATATTGCAAGATACCGTGTTTTAATCGAGCAACTTGGATTAAGAAAATAATTTTGATGCAAAAGCGATGGCGTGCCCCTTAAATATAGGGACTGCTGTCGCTTTTTCCTGATTAAAGTGTTAGAATAATAAAAAAAACGAAAAGGAGAACGAACATGGATTACCAAGAAGAAGCAATGAAAAAACATAAAGAATGGGGCGGAAAGATCGAAGTGGTTTCGAAGGTCCCTTTAGATAATAAGGACGATTTGTCAATTGCTTACACTCCTGGAGTCGCCGCTCCTTGTTTGGCTATCGAAAAGGATGTAGAATTAAGCTATGAGCTTACGAGACGTCATAACTTGGTAGCCGTGGTTACCGATGGCACAGCCGTTCTCGGTCTAGGCGATATCGGACCGGAAGCAGGAATGCCGGTTATGGAAGGTAAATGTGCCCTTTTTAAAGCTTTTGCCGATGTGGATGCGTTCCCTCTATGCGTTCGCTCAAAGGAAGTTGATGATATTGTTAATGTGATTAAATTGACGGCAGGTAGCTTCGGTGGTGTTAACCTAGAGGATATTTCAGCTCCACGCTGTTTTGAAATCGAAGAGCGTCTAAAGAAAGAATGCGATATTCCGATTTTCCACGATGACCAGCACGGCACGGCTGTAGTAACCTTAGCCGCGATGTTTAATGCGCTAAAGCTTACCGGTCGCAAGATCGAAGATATTAAGGTGGTTACCAGTGGCGCCGGAGCAGCGGGAATTGCGATTATTAAATTGCTAATTGCCATGGGACTTAAAAATGTAATTATGACAGACCGTAAGGGCGCTATTTACGAAGGCCGGGACGGACTGAATAAAGAAAAAGAAGAGATGGCGAAGATAACTAACCGGGAGATGAAAAAAGGTACACTTGCCGATTGCCTGGTAGGGGCGGATGTCTTTATCGGCGTTTCTGCACCGAATTCAGTAACGGAAGAAATGGTTAGGTCAATGGCGAAAGATCCTATTCTTTTCCCCATGGCCAATCCCACTCCGGAAATTATGCCAGACCTAGCGAAAGCTGCTGGGGCGGCGGTAATCGGTACAGGACGTAGTGATTTCCCGAACCAAATTAATAACGTGCTTGCGTTCCCAGGTATCTTTAGAGGGGCTCTAGACGTTAGAGCGAGCGATATTAACGATGAGATGAAAATAGCTGCGGCAAAAGCCATTGCCGGCTTTGTCACAGAGGCGGAAGTTTCGCCGGAATACATTATTCCTAGCGCCCTTAATAAGGACGTAGCAAAAGCGGTAGCTGAGGCGGTGGCAAAAGCAGCTAGAGATAGCGGTGTAGCTAGAATATAAAAGTAAAAAAAGAACTGCTATTGGCTGGCAGTTCTTTTTTTGTATAATCTTATTTTTCATCTTTGGGCGCCATGGTCTCTTCATAGATACGGTAGGCATTCTTGCCGCCGTGTTTCGCGTGATACATAGCGATATCCGCATACTTAATCAGAATATGGTAGTTATTGGTGTGCTCAGGATAGAGAGCCACGCCAATGGACATACCTAAGCCGTACTTCTCCCGGTAGTGGGCGAATTCAGATCCCTGAAAGCCTTCTAAGAGATCTGTGGCTAGCTTCTTTGCTTGTTCGACGGTTTCGATATGATCCACGACTTGAATAAACTCGTCACCGCCGACCCGGGCAGCGATGTTAAGGTGTCCAGCAGAAGGCCGGAAAGCCGTAACGTTCTTCTTCGTGTGATCGAGATACTTACCGACCATCTTAAGGACTTCATCCCCAGTATCGTGACCAGCGGTATCGTTAATGGTTTTGAAGTTATCCAGATCGATGAAGATCAAGGCAAAGCTTTTCTTGTGTTTCATCTTTTCGTCTAATACGTCCAGTAAGTATTGACGGTTAGGGAGACCGGTAACGGTATCGTGGTGAGCAAGGATTCGCAGTTGCTCCTGCATCCGGTTCACTCGGTACATCAAGAAAACGATAAGGCTAATCATGGCAATCAAAATCACGGAAATAACCGCCACGAGAGCGATAAACACCTGGTTTGCCTGATTAATACTTTCTTCGATGTAGTGGTCTTCGATATCCACACTGATAATGCCGATAATCTGACCATTGTGCATAATGGGAGCGGCGGCGGTGTTGTAGCTACCGTATTCATCCTCCACGTTCATTACGCCACTGGCAATCTTGCCCGCAAATGCTTCTTCGTGAACGGCTGCTGGTTCGTAGGGAATAAAGACCGATTCGTCTTCTTCATCGGTATCCATAATAAACATGCATTCGCCATCCACATACTTAAGAATATAGATGTAATCCGCACCGGTGTTCTTAGCAAGGGTCCGTAGTTCCTGACGAAATTCGATGAAGGTATCCTCGTCTTTATGAATATCTGCTTCGCTGTCATAACTTTCGATTAGCTCGGGCGAGGTTAGATCTCTAGCGGCTAAAGTAATGGAGCGAAGCTGGTTTTCAATGCTGTCTTTTAAAAGTTCTTGTTGCTTTCTGGTATTGGTATTTTCTAAAAATAGCACCGCCGCAAACAACAAAGCAGCAAAGAAAAGGAGGAGAGCAATTATTATTGTTCTGGCCTTGTGGTCTTTCTTTTTCGCTTCGATAATATTCATCCTTCTTCCTTTCAAAGTATTTCCTTCATTCTATCATAGGGGCTTTATTGTGGTCAATTATTCAATTTATTTATAAGAGAATTAAAATAATTAATTATGCAGGAACATAGGACGAATGCTATAGTATTTTCAGTAAAGAGAAGTCATGGAGGATGTCTATCATGTTAAAGAAAATACCGTTTCCCCTAAGTGGGGTAATGCTTGGAGTCTTAGGATTAGGAAATTTATTGGAGAGTTTTTCGCCAGCGATTAAATGGTTCTGTGGTACTTTAGGGACCGTGTTAGCCCTGGTATTAATAGCGAAAATGATTTGGGATAAGGGAGCGCTTCTAGAAGCTCTTAGAAACCCGATTCTCGCCAGTGTTTTAGGGACCTTTCCCATGTCCTTAATGCTATTAGCAGGCTATGGCGCGGCCCTTCATATTCCTGGAACCCTTTGGCTTTGGTACGTGGCAATCGCTTTGCATATCGCATTAATGCTGTATTTTACATACAATTTTGTCATCAAGTTAAAAATTGAAAATGTTCATGCCTCTTATTATATTGTCTACGTGGGGATTATTATTGCGAGCGTAACTTCTCCAGATTTCCATACGGAAGCTTTAGGGAGTGTAATCTTTTGGTTTGGCTTTATCGCTTACGTCCCCTTATTGGTGCTTGTAAGTTATCGCTACCTAAAGGTTCGCAATATGGAGAGTGCTTCCAAGCTTTTATTTTGTATTTTTGCGGCTCCGGCGAACCTTTGTCTAGTTGGGTATCATAAAGCCATCGCCGACAAGTCCCTCCTAGTCATTATCACCTTAATGGTGGTCGGGCAATTGTTCTATCTACTAGTATTAGCGATGCTGCCGAAGCTCTTAACGAAAACTTTTTTCCCTAGCTACGCGTCCCTAACGTTTCCCCTTGTCATTACGGCGACGGAGTTAAAGCTTACCAATGGGGAGCTGATTGCTAGAGGGATTCACAGTTCGGTTCTCGCGGTGGCGGTAAAGGCCGAAACGATAATTGCGGTTATCTTCGTGGTCTATGCTTTGATTCGTTACTTCAATTTTATTTTCTTCGAGCAAAGAGAACAGGGGCTGGGCATTTCGACTTTTAAACCAAGGTAAAGTGTGGTAAAGTTGGTTTGTTAACTAGAAAAGATGGTTTTTGAGGTGGCGATATGTTTGAAGAAATGCGAGCGTTTGTAGCAGTAGCAGAGGTTGGCAGTTATACGAAGGCGGCAGAGATTATGTCCTTTTCACAGCCCACCATTTCCCAGCAAGTGCGACGATTAGAGATGTTTTTTGGCGGTGTGGCCCTATTTGAAAAAAGCGGGGTGGGTAATAGTATCCGTCTGACAGAAGCGGGAGAGTATGCGTTTGCCAGTTGCAAGGACATGCTCAGCCTTTTAGATGAGACCATTGAAGTGATTAATAATAAGGACCGGGAAGAAGTTACCCGGGTGCGGGTAGGGGCCAGTCACACCATTTGCAACTACCTAGTGCCAAAGCTTTTGAAGTTGGTAGAAGAGGAGCTTCCAGGGTTAGAGATTATCACGACGATAGGCAATACAAAAAAGATATGCTCGTTATTAGATAAGGGGACGATTGATCTAGGGTTAATTGAAGGACGGGATATGTACTTTCCCTTTGTTCGCCAGAATTTCTACGAGGATGAGATGATTTTAATCGGTTCCCCTTACTTAGCCACTCTAATTAGCGATTTAAAGCCGGCTACGCTTAGTCGGCAAGCTTGGATTGTGCGGGAACAGGGATCGGGAACCCGCCAAGAGCAAATGGATTTTATGCGCACCATGCGTTTAAGCGCCCATCAAATCCGCATGTGTCATACAAATGGCGAAAATATTGAAATGGTGGCAAACGATTTAGGTCTGTCTTTGGTGTCACGATTATCAGCTGAGAATTCATTAGCCTTGGGAAAAGTAGTAGAGATTCCTTTAAAGAAGCGTTTTGTCCGGAACTTTTCGTATATTTACCGAGAGGGAAGCAGCTTATGGGAGAGTGAGCAACTAAGCCATTTATTTGCTCTTCTAGAAAGTTTTTAGCGCTTTTCTTTAACGGCACGATATGCTATAATAAAGCAGTTATGGGCAAAACTTACGGATCGAGACCACTGAAAAAGATATTTGTCTGGGGATAAGTATTTTTTTCAGTAGTTTCGAACGTAGTTTGCTATTATCTTAAAAGGAGAATCCTATGTATAAAAAATTTGAAATGGAGCTTGCTGGTCGCCCGCTGAGAGTGGACGTCGGCAGAGTAGGAAAACAGGCAAACGGTGCGGTCTTAATGCACTATGGTGACACCGTGGTATTATCAACGGCAACGGCTTCAGAAAAGCCACGTGAAGGAATCGATTTCTTTCCTTTAAGTGTCGAGTATAACGAGCGTCTATACTCGGTTGGTAAAATCCCCGGAGGATTTCAAAAACGTGAAGGAAAGGCTTCGGAGAAAGCCGTTCTTACGGACCGAGTAATTGACCGACCAATGCGTCCTTTATTTCCGAAAGATTATCGCAACGATGTAACTCTAGAGAGTTTAGTAATGAGTGTGGATCAGGACTGCTCACCAGAGCTTACCGCTATGCTTGGTTCGGCAATCGCCACGAGCATTTCCGATATTCCTTTTGATGGTCCGATTGCGACGACGCAAGTAGGTCTTGTGGACGATGAATTCGTCTTCAACCCAACGGCTGAGCAAAAGGCGAACTCCGATATGGAGCTCACCGTAGCTTCCACAAAGGAAAAAGTCATTATGATCGAAGCGGGAGCGAATGAAGTTCCTGAGGATAAGATGATTGAAGCTATCTACGCCGCTCACGCTATGAACGGTACGGTGATTGACTTTATCGACACCATCGTGGCTGAGTGTGGAAAGCCAAAGCATGCTTACGAAAGCTGTGAAATTCCGGCTGAGCTTTTTGCCGAAATCAAGAAAATCGTTCCAGAAGAAGAGATGGAAGTTGCTGTTTTCACAGACGAGAAGCAAGTGCGTGAAGAGAATATTCGGAGTATTAAAGACCGCCTACAAGAGGCTTTTGCCGAGAACGAAGAATGGTTAAAAGTGCTTGATGAGGCTGTTTACCAATACCAGAAGAAGACGGTACGTAAGATGATCTTAAAGGATCATAAGCGTCCAGATGGTCGTCAGATTGATGAGATTAGACCATTAGCAGCAGAGACCGATTTATTACCACGGGTTCACGGTTCAGCGATGTTTACGAGAGGACAGACCCAAATCTGTACCGTAACGACGCTAGCACCTTTATCAGAGGCTCAAAGATTAGATGGTCTTGATGAAGCAGAGACTTCTAAGCGCTATATGCATCAGTACAATTTTCCATCTTATTCAGTTGGTGAGACGAGACCTTCAAGAGGTCCGGGACGTCGGGAAATCGGTCACGGTGCCCTTGCGGAAAAAGCGATTATACCTGTGCTTCCTAGCGAGAGTGAGTTCCCTTATGCTATTCGGGCAGTATCGGAGACCTTTGAGTCTAACGGTTCCACTTCTCAAGCGTCTGTATGCGCTTCCTCGATGTCATTAATGGCTTCAGGAGTACCGATTAAGTCAGCTGTTGCCGGAATCTCTGCCGGGCTGGTAACCGGTGAGACAGAAAACGACTACATCGTTTTAACGGATATCCAAGGATTAGAAGATTTCTTTGGCGACATGGACTTTAAGGTAGCCGGTACCCATAAAGGTATTACGGCTATTCAGATGGATATTAAGATTCACGGCTTGACCAGACCGATTGTGGAAGAGGCCATTAGAAACACGAAAAAGGCTCGTACCTTTATCTTAGATGAAGTTATGAACAAATGTATTGCCGAGCCACGCCCAGAGGTTGGCCAGTACGCACCGAAGATTATTCAAATGGAGATTGATCCGGCGAAAATCGGCGAAGTGGTTGGACAACGAGGTAAGACCATCAACACCTTAATTGAACGTTGTGAGGTTAAGATTGATATTAATGACGAAGGTCGTGTTTCTATCTGTGGTGTCAATAAGGAAGATATGGAAGAAGCAAAACGCTTGATTTCCATTATCGTAACGGATTATGAAGCAGGTCAGGTTCTTGAAGGAACAGTGGTTAGTATTAAAGACTTTGGTGCTTTTATCGAGTTTGCTCCAGGTAAAGAGGGAATGGTTCACATCTCGAAGATTTCCAAAGAGCGTATCGATAAAGTAGAAGATGTCTTAACTTTAGGAGATCACGTTAAAGTGGTTTGCCTTGGAAAAGATAAGATGGGCAGAATGTCTTTCAGCATTAAAGACGTAAAATAAAGGGAATATGAAAAGTTAAAAAGAACAGCCAAGTATGCGAAACCGCTTTACTTGACTGTTCTTTTTTGTACGCCTAGTGGCGCCCATTATAACTTATGAATACTCTGCTTCTAAGTGCTTATTAGCAGTGGAAAGCATTAGTTTAATGCGGTTAAGCTGGTTAACCTCGCTAGCACCTGGGTCAAAGTCGATAGCGACTACATTTGAGAGAGGATGCAAGCGTCTAAGCTCTTTGATAACGCCTTTGCCGACGATGTGATTTGGTAAGCAGGCAAAGGGCTGAGTGCAGACGATATTCGGCACACCGCTTTCGATTAGCTCTAACATTTCTCCTGTCAGGAACCAACCTTCCCCTGTTTGATTGCCGATGGAGACGATATCCTCTGCCATCTTCGCCAGGTGTTCGACCTTCGCCGGCGGCGTAAAGTGCTTACTTGCCGCCAGCGCTTTAGAGGCCGGAGAACGCAGCCATTCTAGGGCGCTTATGCCGATATTTGCACTGATCGCTTTCATCTTTTTGAAACCGAGATGGCTTACTTTATAGTTTTGGTTATAGAAGCTATATATAAAGAAGTCGATCAAATCAGGGCATACGGCTTCGGCGCCTTCTTTTTCTAAGAGCTCCACCAGATGGTTATTGGCAGCCGGCAAGAATTTTACTAAAATTTCACCGACGATACCCACCTTTGGTTTGACCTGATCAGTAATGGGAAGGGCGTCGAAAGCTTCGACGATTTCCCGGCAGAGTTTAGAGAACTCTCTTCTTGAGGGGTAGCGTTTTTTAATAAAGGCAATACATTTTCCTTCTAACTCTTGGTGCAGTTTATTGGCAGAACCAGCTTCTTGCTCATAGGGTCGCATCCGGTAAAGGCATTTCATAAAAACATCACCTAAGATAGCGGCATAGACTGCCCGTATTCCTAGCATAGGCGTAATCTTAAAGCCGGGGTTTTTCTCAAGACCGCTTAAGTTCACAGAGATTACTGGAATATGCTCGTAGCCGGCTTTTTTTAGCGCCCGGCGAATGAAACCGATATAGTTAGAGGCTCGGCAACCGCCACCGGTCTGGCTGATGACAACCGCAATGTGTTCGGTATCGTATTCACCGGAGAGAATAGCTTCCATTATTTGTCCGACTACCATTAGCGATGGGTAGCAGGCGTCATTATTTACATATTTAAGGCCAACGTCTACCGCTTGCTTATTATCATTAGGCAGTACTACTAGGTTGTAACCACTAGAGGTAAAGGCTGGTTCTAATAAGTTAAAGTGAATCGGTGACATTTGGGGGCAGAGAATCGTATAATTCTTTTTCATTTCCTTAGTAAAAGGAATTTTTGTAATGGCAGAACTATGAATTTCTCGTTTCTCTTTGCGCTTATCCCGTACTTTGATGGCAGCTAGGAGTGAACGCACGCGAATCCTGGCAGCACCTAAGTTATTAACCTCATCAATTTTAAGAGAGGTGTAGATCTTGTCGGAGCCGATGAGGATATCAGACACCTCATCGGTAGTAACGGCATCGAGACCACAGCCAAAGGAGTTGAGCTGGATTAAATCCAGATTTTCCTTTTGCTTCACATAATTAGCGGCAGCGTAGAGTCTCGAGTGGTACATCCACTGATCCATGACGTTTAAAGGACGCTCTACGTTTGCCAAGTGAGAGACACTGTCTTCTGTTAAGACGGCGATGTCGTAGTCGTTAATCAGCTCTGGGATACCGTGGTTAATCTCGGGGTCGATATGATAAGGACGACCGGCTAAGACGATACCGCGGTAGCCGTTTTCGTCTAAGTATTTAACGGTTTCTTCGCCTTTTCTGCGCATCTTTTCCCGGGCGTTTTCCAGTTCCTTAAAGCCAAGGTGTACAGCTGCCTTTACAGCACTAGCAGGAAGATTATAGGAAGCGCCTAGTTCGGTTACTAACCTAGAAGATAACGTTTGTTCGTCTTTAAAGGACATAAAAGGCGCCATAAAATTCACTTCACCGTTAATAATCGCATCGATATTATTCTTAATATTCTCCGGATAGGAGGTGACGATGGGGCAGTTGTAGTGATTCTGCGCCTCAGGGAACTCGTTACGCTCATAAGGAATACAAGGATACCAGATATCACGAATGCCATTATTAATCAGCCATTGGACATGCCCATGGGCCAATTTAGCCGGGTAACACTCACTTTCGCTAGGGATGGATTCGATTCCCAGTTCGTATATTTTTCGCGTTGAGAGAGGGCTTAAGACTACCCGGAATCCTAGCTTCGTAAAGAATGTATGCCAAAATGGATAATTCTCATACATGTTCATAACGCGAGGGATACCAATGGTTCCCATAGTGGCTTCTGCTTCCGAAAGCGCCGGATAATCAAAGTAACACTTAAGCTTATATTCAAAGAGATTAGGGAGCTTGTTCTCTCGCTTTTCTTTACCCAGTCCCCGCTCGCAGCGATTCCCAGTGATGAATTTGCGACCGCCGCTAAAGTGGTTGATGGTGAGGCGACAAGTATTGGTACACTTGCGACATTTGGTCATAGTGGTTTTGTATTCCAAATTCTCGATTTCGCCAATGGGAAGCATGGTGGTTGCCATACCGTCTTCGTAGCGCTCTCTAGCGATTAACGCCGCGCCAAAAGCCCCCATAATACCAGCAATATCAGGGCGAACGGCGTGACAATTGGCGATTTTTTCAAAGCTTCTAAGAACGGCGGTATTATAAAAGGTTCCGCCCTGTACTACAATATGCTTACCTAGTTCAGAAGCATCGGAGACCTTGATTACTTTAAATAGAGCATTTTTGACCACGGAGTAAGCCAGCCCCGCGGAAATATCAGAAACCTCCGCACCTTCTTTTTGGGCTTGTTTTACTTTTGAGTTCATAAAAACGGTACATCTGGTGCCTAGATCGATGGGATTTTTGGCAAACAGCGCTTCGTGGGCGAAGTCCTTTACTTCAAAGTTAAGAGATTTAGCAAAGGTTTCGATAAAGGAACCGCAGCCAGAGGAGCAAGCTTCATTAAGCTGAACGCTATCGACCGTTTGGTTGCGAATTTTGATGCATTTCATATCTTGACCGCCAATATCGATAATGCAGTCCACATTCGGCTCGAAGAAAGAGGCAGCGTAGTAGTGAGAGACCGTCTCCACTTCCCCTTCATCTAAAAGTAGGGCTGCCTTAATAAGCGCTTCCCCGTAGCCGGTTGAGCAGGAGCGGACAATTTCCACCCCCTCCGGTATCTGAGAGTAGATCTCGCGAATAGCGGTGATGGTCGTACCAAGAGGATTTCCCTCGTTGTTGCGATAAAAAGAGTAGAGAAGAGTTCCATCTTCACCGACTAAAGCCGCTTTTGTCGTGGTTGAACCAGCATCGATTCCTAGGAAAGCTTTGCCTTGATAGGAAGATAAATCTTTCATAGGGACTTGGTGCTTACGGTGACGGTCTTCAAACTCCTGGTAATCCTTTTCGGTAGCAAAAAGAGGCTCTAAGCGCTCCACCTCAAACTCCATTTTTATTTTGCCCAGTAGTTTGTTTTGCATCTCGGCTAAGGAGATAACCGTGGTCTGATCTGAGTTAAGGGCAGAGCCAATAGCGGCAAATAAATGGGAGTGATAAGGAGCGATCGTATGCTCGTCATCTAGCTCTAGGGTGCGGATAAAGGCTTCTTTTAATTGATCGAGGAAGTGGAGTGGCCCCCCGAGAAAGGCAACGTGACCTCTGATCGGCTTACCACAGGCAAGACCGGAAATAGTCTGGTTAACAACCGCTTGAAAAATAGAGGCGGCTAAGTCTTCTTTGGCAGCCCCTTCATTGATTAGAGGCTGAATGTCAGATTTGGCAAACACGCCACACCGGGCAGCAATCGAATAGAGAGCTTTATAATCTTTGGCGTACTCATTTAGGCCAGCGGCATCGGTCTGTAAAAGAGAGGCCATTTGGTCAATAAAAGAGCCTGTACCACCGGCACAAACACCATTCATTCGCTGCTCCACATTACCACCTTCAAAATAGATTATTTTCGCATCTTCACCACCTAGCTCAATGGCTACATCCGTTTGGGGGGCATAGTCAGAGAGGGCGGTAGAGACGGCAACTACCTCCTGAACGAAGGGGACTTCTAAGTGCTTTGCTAGGGTTAGCCCACCAGAACCAGTGATGACCGGTGAGACTGCCCGAGGACCCAGTTTATAGATGGCCCGTCCGAGTAAATCAGAGAGGGTTTCTTGAATATTGGCAAAGTGGCGTTCGTAGTCGGAAAAGATCATTTCCTTATCTTCGTTAAGAATGGCAATCTTTACCGTGGTCGAGCCAATATCAATTCCTAGTGTATAGTTCCTTTTATTCATTAAAAAACTCCTTTTATTTTAAACAGTTACTTCATATAAATATGTATTTTGCTACAACTTTACATATTATACATTAGATTAAAGTAAAACACAAATTGTAATTGATTTGACAAAGAGAGCCTCTCGTTGTAGTATTCTAGGGTAAGAATGAAGAGGAGATGCGAATGAATTGGTTAGATAAATTAGAAAAAAAATTTGGTCGTTATGCGATTACCAACCTAATGCTTTATATCGTTATCATCTACGGGGTTGGCTTTCTTTTGCACATGTTGAATCCAGAGTTTTATTTTCAGTGGTTAGCTCTAGATCCAGCCATGATTTTGAAGGGACAGGTTTGGCGCCTCGTAACCTTTATCTTTATGCCGCCAGCCTATAGTTTGTTTTGGATATTACTGTCTCTTTATATGGCGTACTTTATTGGACGTAGTATTGAGTCTGCTTGGGGAGCTTTTCGCTTTAATCTCTATTATTTTTCGGGAATGTTATTCACCGTTATCGCGGCCTTTATTATGTATTTTATAACGGGCACAGGGATCTATAGTGTCGGCTTTGGCACCACTTATATTTCTATGTCGCTTTTTTTAGTGTTTGCTTCTCTTTATCCAGAGACCCAGTTTTTACTGTTTTTCGTCATTCCCGTAAAGGTCAAGTGGCTAGCACTTCTTGACGCAGCTTATCTTGGGTGGGCGATTTTGCAGGCTTTTTTGCCGGCTTACGGTGGCGGAATAAATGGAGTCTATTACCGAGGACAAGCCTTAGCTGTAGTGGTTTCGCTACTTAACTTTATTATCTACTTTTTAAGCTCACGTAAGAATAGCCGCTTCCGGCCAAGCCAGATAAAAAGAAAAGTAAATTATAAAAACAAAATTAATCAAGCGGTCCGGGAGCGTAAGACCTACGAAGGCGGGGCCAAGCACAAATGTGCTGTTTGTGGGCAAACGGAGCTTGATAATCCGAACCTAGAATTTAGGTACTGTTCAAAGTGCCATGGCAATTATGAGTATTGCCAAGAGCATTTATTTACACATAAACACGTTGAATAAGAAAGGAATACGAATGAAGAAGACAAAAATTATCTGTACCATGGGACCCAACACAAATGATCCTGAGCTGATGCGCTCCTTAGTAAAAAAAGGAATGGATATTGCTCGTTTTAACTTTTCTCACGGCGATCATGAAGAGCAAAAAGGTCGCATGGATATGCTGAAGCAAATTCGCGAAGAAGAAGGTAAACCAACGGCTATTTTGCTTGATACAAAGGGACCGGAGATTCGTACAGGACTCTTAAAAGACGGGAAGAAAGTTCAACTAGAGACAGGTAAGAAATTCGTATTGACGACCGATGAGGTAGAGGGTACGAGTGAGAAAGTCAGCATTTCCTATAAAGGTTTGAAAGATGACGTATCCAAAGGTAGCGTGATTTTAATTGATGACGGTTTGATCGGTTTAAAGGTTACCGGTGTGGAGAAAAACGATATTAACTGTACCATTACCAATGGTGGTGAGCTCGGTGAGCGAAAAGGCGTTAACGTGCCAAACGTGCCGGTCAGATTACCAGCCATTACGGAGAAGGATAAAGATGATATTAAATTCGGCGTTTCTCAAGATATCGATTTTATTGCCGCTTCATTTGTTAGAAATGCCGAGTGTATCTTGGAAATCCGGGCGTTTTTAGCAGAGCTTGATGCACCGTATATTCCCATTGTCGCGAAAATTGAAAATATGGAAGGTATCAAAAACATCGACGAAATTATTCGTAGCGCCGATGCCATTATGGTTGCTAGAGGTGATTTGGGCGTAGAGATTCCCGCAGAGGATGTACCGTATATTCAAAAGAAGATTATTAGGAAGTGTAATGAAAACTACCGTCCGGTAATAACCGCTACCCAGATGCTAGATTCTATGATGCGTAACCCACGCCCGACAAGAGCAGAGGTAACAGACGTTGCAACAGCTGTGTATGATGGCACCGATGCGGTTATGCTTTCCGGGGAAACAGCTCAGGGAAAATATCCCATCGAAGCGCTGAGAATGATGGTACATATCGTGGAGAGTACCGAAGCCCATATTGACTATGACGATATTCTTAATAAGGCCAAAGATATGCACATGAAGAGTATCTCCAGTGCCATTGGTCACGCTTCCGTATCGACGGCTTATAATCTAAATGCAGCTTGTATTATCACCCCGACCAATTCCGGGGCAACGGCGAGACTGGTTTCTAAGTTTAGGCCAGCTACAAGGGTCTTTGGCATCACGCCGAATGAACGAACCTTAAGACGGATGCAGCTCTTCTGGGGCATTATCCCCATTAAGGGAATTGAATGTAAAAGTACAGAAGAACTTTGCAAAGCCAGTATTGATTTGATTGCAGCGAAAGGTCATCTAGAGACAGGGGATGTGGTGATTATCACAGCCGGAATCCCAGCAATCAATACCCGTATTAGCGAAGAGGGTGTAAGTAATACCATGAAAATAGCCGTTATTCAGTAAGAGCAAGCAGAGAGTGCAGATACTCTGAAGGGGACATCCCCGTGATTGCTTTGAATTGCCGAGAAAAGTAATGAACAGAAGAATAGCCAAGGCTTTCCGCGATTTCGGTGAAGTTCTGTTCGGATTCCCGAATCATCTGCTTAGCAATATCTATTTTTAGGGCATGATAAAAGGCAATTACGCTTTTTCCCGTAGCCTTGGTAAAAAGTGTTTGCAAATGGCTTCGGCTAATCAAATTGTCCCCGCAGATTGTGGCAACCGTCAGGGTTTCCTGAAGATGTGCCTCGAAGTAGGCGATAATTCTCGTTAAGGTCTGTTGTTCACTAGAGGTGAGATTCTTTTCGAGAAAGTGTCCAGGAAGGCTGAGTTCTTTATTGCGCTTAGGGACAGTATGGCGGCGAAGAAGCCGAATTAGAAATTCGCTTAAGTAATTTTTAATTAGTTGCTGGCTACCTAGAGGTGGATTATCTACAAAGGCCATGTTTTCCAGATAGGGGTCGTCTAAAGGACTGGCGAAGAGTTGTTTGGCAGTGATGATAAGCTCTGCTAGCAAGGCCCGTTCGCGGTCGTCGACCCGGAGAACTTTTTGACTGAGAAAATCCATAGTGGCGTCGGCACAGGCAAAAGAAATAACAACTAAATTAGGGGCAACAACACCGTTAGCTTCAATACTGTGAAACTCTCCGGGAGCGTGAAAAGCTACTTCACCGCGCTTCAAGGAGAGTTTTTTGTCGCCCATTCCCACATTTACTTCACCTTTATCTACGTAGGTGAATTCCCAAAAATCATGACTTTCGCCTTTAAAAGAGAACGTTTTTATATATTCGAAATAGTGAATACTGTAGATTTTACCAAGAGTAATTACATTTTCAAAATCAAGCCCTAAATACGCCATCAGACACCTCCTTAATAAGATAAGCATATTATAACAACAATAATGTAAAGTGCAAACAAAATTTGCTAATCGTGCAAAAAAGTGATGCTTTCGTCTAAAGAAATCTTTTCTTTCTTATACTAAAATACGAGCAAAGATAGAAAGGATGGTTGTATCGATGAAGGAAAAACCAAGCTTATTAATAATGGCCGCCGGAATGGGAAGTCGTTACGGTGGACTTAAACAGATGGATCCTGTAGATGAGATGGGGCGAACGATTCTTGATTACTCACTCTTTGATGCCAGGAAGGCCGGTTTTGAACGGGTGATTTTCGTAATTAAGGAAGAGTTCGCCGAGGAATTCAAAGAGAAGATAGGGAAGCGGGTGCAAGCGCAGATGGAAGTGGTCTACGCTTATCAAGAGATAAGTAAGCTTTTACCTGGATACGATCTTCCTAAGGGACGGGTTAAGCCGTGGGGGACGGCTCATGCAGTTCTTTGCGCAAAGCCTTATATTACAGGTCCTATTGCCGTAATTAATGCTGATGATTATTACGGAGAAGAGGCTTTTACCCTAATCATGAATTTTTTAGCAAATACTCAGGATAATGAGAAGTATCGCTATGGAATGGTGGCCTATGAACTGAATAAGACGGTTACAGAGCACGGGTATGTTTCTCGGGGTGTCTGTCAAGTTGATAAACAGGGTCAGCTTGAAAGTGTGGTTGAGCGGACCCAAATAGAGGTTAAGGACGATAAAATCTGTTATCAAGAAAAGAATCAGTATTTCGAGTTGCCGAAAGACACCTTAGTGTCTATGAATTTTTGGGGGTTCTCCAAAAGCATCGTGGGTGAGATTCAGAAGGCATTTAAAGACTTCCTAGACTATCAAGTTCCTGAAAATCCTTTGAAGGCAGAATTCTTTTTGCCAACGGTGGTGAGTCGCTTGATTGCCGAAGAAAAGGCCAGCGTCCAGGTGTTGCAAACATCAGAACAGTGGTATGGGGTGACTTATCACGAGGACAAAGAAAAAGTGGTAGAGGCACTAAGAGAATTAAGACAAAAGGGGAGGTATTCAGAGTGAATAAGGTACGCGAAGAGGAAATGGGAGAAGTACTTAGTAGCTTTGACTTTATAGGGGAGGTGACGGCTGTAAGGCCTTATGGAAGCGGCCACATTAACGATACATTTCTGGTAACCTTCGAAATCGGGAAGATGGGAAGGTTGCAGGTAATACTCCAGCGTCTCAATAGTGATATATTTTTGAAACCGGTAGAGGTTATTAAGAATATCGAAGGTGTCACTAGTTATATGAATAAGATTATCAGAGAAAGAGGAGGGGATCCTTTCCGGGAAACCCTTAATCTAATTCCGACGAAAGAGGGGGAAGTCTATTACGTAGATAGCTTAGGCTACTATTGGCGAGCTTATATCTTTATTACCGATGCCACCAGTTTTGACGCGGTAGAAAGTGAGGAGGACTTTTATCAAAGTGGGTATGCTTTCGGTCGCTTTCAAAATGTTTTGGCTGGGTATAGCGCCGAGACTTTAGCGGAGACCATTGTGGGCTTTCACGATACCGAACTTCGCCTCCAACACTTTAAGGATGCTTTAGCAGCTGATATTAAGAACCGTGCCCAGGAAGTAAGCACGGAGTGTGAGTTTATCCTTAGTAGAGAAGCGCTAGCGAAGGAACTAAAAGGGTATCAAACACAGGGAGAAATTCCGCTAAGGGTAACCCACAACGATACGAAATTAAATAATATTATGATTGATAATAGAACAGGTAAAGGGATCTGTGTAATTGATCTAGATACAGTGATGCCAGGACTGGCCGTTAACGATTTTGGTGACTCGATTCGCTTTGGTGCCAACACCGGTGCCGAGGATGAGCGTGATTTAAGCAAAGTGAGCTGTGATTTGGAACTATTTAAAGTATATGCCAAAGGCTATTTAGAAGGGGCAAATGGTGGGCTGACAGCCAGAGAATGTGAGTTGTTACCACTGGGAGCGAGGACCATGACGTTTGAGTGCGGGATGCGCTTTCTAACGGATTATCTTAATGGCGACACGTACTTTAAAACCCAGCGCTCGGGGCAGAACCTTGATAGAGCCCGTACTCAGTTTAAGCTGTTACAGGATATGGAAGACAAAAGCTCAGAAATGGAAAAGATAATTAGCGAGCTAAAGGGATAGGCGAAAACGCCTCCTAGGAACGATTCCTAGGAGGTGTTTTCTTGACTTGTTCATTAATATGTTTAACCGAATGGGTATATTGACTAGGAGGGATTCCGTTATACTTTTTAAACATCCGGGAAAAGTGTTGGAGGGAGCTGTAGCCGAGGAACATGGCAATCTCGGTAGTGTTCATCCGACCGCTGCGGATAAGCTCTTTGGCGCGATTTAACTTTAAGCGGTGGAAGGTGTCGATTATGCCGCAATTATGATGCTGATGATACAAGGCCTGAAGTGTAGAGCGACTAAGAGAAAAGTGCTCACAAATGTCCGTTACCGTCAAGGGTTCACAGATGTGAAAATCTAAATATTCCTGGATCTGCTCATAGGTGCTTAGTTGCTGGTTGCGCGAGTGGTGGGAGGGTTTCTTATCTTTGAGAATAGGACTGGTAGCTCCGTCAAGATGATTGCGTTTAATGAGAATAAGTAGTTCCTCAAGGTGATTTTTAATCAGCTGCAAACACCCAAAATCCGCCTGCTCACTTAAGGTTATGGATTCAACGCTAGGTTCGTAAAGCGGAGAGGCAAAGGCAGAACTCGCTTCTTCTAAAATCTTGGTAATCAAGGCTTTTTCCCACTCATCCAAAGTAAAGGTTCGGTGGATAAACTCATTCATGATAGGACTGGTGCTCGTAAAAGAAATCGCCACGATATTAGGCGGGATGCGCCCAGTGGAACGCATGGAGTGAAACTCATTAGGGGCGTGAAAGATAATGTCATTGGCCTCTAAGGGGATGGTTACTTGATCGGCATTAACTAGCATACTACCGCGATCGACAAACATGAATTCCCAAAAATCGTGGGATTCGCCCTTAAAGTAAAAATCTTTCATATATTCAAAATAGTGAACCGTGATTAGTTCATCGATTTGTATTTCGCTCGTAATCTTCGTTTTAATATAAGTCATTTTATAATTCTCCTTAGAGGAAATTATAACAGGACTTGGACGATATAACAAGTTCATCGGATAAATAGATAAGAAACAAGAGGTAAATACCCGTATACTAATTACAAATTACACAATGATTTGTCCAACAGGATGTCAAAGGAGGAAATTTGTAAATGAGTAAAAAAATGAAGGTTGCCTTAGCCGGTCTTGGTAGCCGCGGGAAAGACAGTTACGCTCCGGTCGCCGAGCAATATCCCGATAAGATGGAGATTGTCGCTATCGCAGATGTGGATCCGGAGAAGGTAGAGGAAGTGGCAAAACGCTACCACGTACCGAAAGAGGCGTGTTTTGCCAGCGCTGAGGAGATGCTTAAAGAAGAGCGCCTAGCCGATGCGATGTTTATTACAACTCAAGATCGCCAACACGTACCGCAAGCGCTTCAGGCGCTAAAAAAAGGCTATGACTTGCTGTTAGAAAAGCCCATCTCGCCAAGTCTCCAAGAGTGTAAGGAGCTTGTGAAAGCCGCAAAGAAGTATAACCGCCGGGTAATCATTTGTCACGTGCTCCGCTATACGCCCTTTTTTAAAAAGCTTAAGGACTTGCTGGACGCGGGCACAATCGGGGAGGTGGTCTCGGTTATGGCCATCGAAAACGTGGGGTGGTACCATCAAGCACACAGTTTTGTTAGGGGCAATTGGAATAACTCGGAGACAACAAGCCCGATGATCTTACAGAAGTGTTGCCACGACATGGATATGTATCTCTGGTTAACCGGTAAGAGTTGTGAATCCGTAAGTTCTTACGGTGACACGTATCTATTTAAGGCAGAAAAGGCTCCAGCAGGTGCTAGCTTACGCTGCATGGACGGGTGTCAAGCAAAAGAAAACTGTCCTTTCGATGCGGAAAAAATATATATGGATGATAAGAAAATCGGGATTCGTAGCGGACATACCACCTGGCCGCTAGATATTTTATCACTTCATCCAACCGAAGAATCGATTTTAGAAGCAATTAAGGAAGGCCCTTATGGAAAATGCGTCTACCACTGTGACAACAATGTGGTCGATCATCAGGTGCTAAATCTAAAGATGACCGATGGCAGTACTATTAGTTTTACCATGTGTGGACTTACAGCAACCAATTCTCGCTACTGCAAGTTGATGGGGACAACGGGTGAGATTATTGCTGATATGGAGAGTAAGTTGATTACGGTGATGCCTTTTGGAAAAGAGCCAGAGATCGTGGATGTTGCCAAGTTGGCAACGGATTTTTCCGGTCATGGGGGTGGCGATATTCGTTTGGTTGAAGACTTCCTTGATATTTTAAGTGGGGAAAAGGAAGCTTCCAGTCAAACAACAGCTCTTGAGGATTCCGTAGAAAGTCACTATTTGGCCTTTGCCGCCGAAGAGTCTCGGAAGCACAGCGGCAATGTGGTTTATTTAGATAGCTATCGTGAAGAATAATAAAACGGAGGAAAAACAGATGAAAAAGAGAGGTTTAAAAATTGTTGCATTGCTTATGGTAAGCGTTATGACTGTGGGAATGATGGCAGGTTGTGGAAGCAAGAAAGAGGAGAAGAGCGACGGCGGGAAAACGACGATTACCCTAGGGATGTGGGATGTAAAGCAATCGCCGTTTTACGATGAGGCAATTGCTGCGTATGAAGCCGAGCATCCAGATGTAAATATTGAGGTGCAAATCACACCTTATAAGGGCGGAGAGTACTGGACTAAATTGGAAGCTTCAGCGGCAGGTGGTACGGCACCAGACGTTTTCTGGATTAATGTTTTGCATGCAGAAAGCTATTTTGATGGAGGAATCTTGAAGGATCTATCCGATGTGGCAGAAGAGGTAGCCCTTGAAGAAAACTACCCAGAAGCGTTAGTGGAAGCCTATAATTTCTCTGACCAGCAAATTGGCCTACCAAAGGATTTCGATACGAACGCTTTATGGTATAACAAAGACATTTTTGACAAAGCTGGGGTGGAGTATCCAACCGATGACTGGACCTATGAGGACTTAGTAGCGACAGCAACAGAGCTTAAAGAGGCTGGCCTTGAAGAAGGAGTGTATCCTTTTGTTTGTCCTGTAGACTTCCAGACATGGTATTATCCTACCGTCTTTGCAAACGGTGGCTGGATTTTAAATGACGATAAGACGGAAACCGGCTACGCTGACCCGAAGACCCAAGAAGGTATTCAGTGTTGGATCGATATGATCGACCAAGGATTATCGCCAAGCTCTTCTGTACTTGCAGAAACCTCGGCAGATACTTTATTCGGTGCTGGTCAGACAGCAATGGTCTTGGCAGGATCTTATATGACACCAGAGTACTTAACCAACGACGCCATTAATAAAAGTATTGACCTAGTCGAATTTCCAGAGTTTAACGGGGAGGAGCCAAATGTAATTAATGGCCTGGGATACGCTGTCTTTGAAGGTACAAAGCACGAAAAAGAAGCCAAGGAATTTGTGGCTTGGTTAATGAGCGAAGAGGCGATGAAGCTTCAAGGAGAAGCCGGGACCGTCATTTCCGCACGTAACGATGCCCAACACTTCTTTGCTGATTCAAACAAAGAGATTAATTTGGCAGCTTATACCAATCATGCTGATAAAGCCGTTCCCCTTCCAGTATGCAAGGTTGCGGCAGAGTTATACGATTTGGAACTATCTAAGCTTAAGTTAGCGTATGCAGGTGAAGAGAGCTTAGAAGAGGTTTGTAAAGAGCTTAAAATCTCAGCAGACGAGTTACTAGGGACGATGGAATAAGAGCAGGTGAGACTATGTCCAAAAAGATAAAGAAGAAAGCAACGAAGAGAGAAAAGAAAGATTGGCTGGTAGCTTATCTTTTTATCCTACCACTGCTAGCCGGTATTCTCTTATTCTATGTATATCCATTTATTCAAAATATTTGGTTTAGCTTTAATGATGTGAACAAGTTTAATGTAGCTACGTTTACCGGCTTTGATAATTACATTAAGATGTTTCAAGATAAGGCGGTTTGGCAGTCACTGGGGAATACCTTTAAATACGTGTTAATCGTAGTGCCGGTCAGTATTTGCTTATCCCTTTTCATTGCGGCACTTCTTAATACCAAAATAAAAGGAAAGTCCATTTATCGAACGATTTATTTTCTACCTTCCGTAACCATGGCGGCGGCTGTCGCCTTGGTGTGGAAGTGGATTTTTAACGGTCAGTCCGGTGTGCTAAATGCCATATTACGAGCATTTGGCTTATCCGCACGGGAGTGGCTGCAAGACCCGAAAACCTCGCTATACTGCATTATGGTAGTAGGGATTTGGATGGTTGTGGGCTACAATATGATTATCTTGCTAGCCGGTCTACAAGGAGTGTCAAAGTCCTATTACGAAGCAGCAGCCATTGATGGTGCTGGTCCCGTTAAGCAGTTTTTCGCCATTACCATTCCCCTTCTAAGTCCGACGATTTTCTTCGTCTTAATCACCTCAATCATCAGTGGTTTTCAGGTGTTTGACACGGTCTACATGATGGTAGGCAAAGGCTCCATGGCTTTTGAAAGTACCCAAACAGTGGTCATGCTATTCTACCGAAATGCCTTTGATTATGGACAAAAAGGGTATGCGGCAGCAATTTCCGTGCTAATCTTTGTGGTAATCCTGATTATTACGGCGATTCAGATGATTGGGCAGAAGAAATGGGTTAATTATGATTAGAAGGGAGGTTTTAGCTGATGAAAACACGAAATAAGGCAATTACTCACCTCTTGTTACTTTTAGGTGTGGGCATTACCGCATTTCCTTTTTTATGGATGGTTCTAACCTCCTTTAAGACCAAGGGAGAAACCATGCAGATTCCACCAACGGTGCTACCACAGACGTTTACTACGGAAGCGTATTCGACGATAATGGAGACCATTCCCTTTGCTCAGGTATTTATGAATACCTTGCTGTCAACGGTGATTACCGTGCTTTTTCAGGTGGCAATCTGTACCTTAGCTGCCTATGCATTCGCGAGACTTCAGTTTCCCGGGAAAAATCTGCTTTTTATCTTGGTGCTTTCAATCTTGATGGTGCCAGGTCAGATATTCTTGATGCCGCAATACCTGATTATTCAGAAGTTAGGACTTCTAGATACACTGCCAGCACTGTTTTTACCGAACTTATTTAGTGCCTTTGGCACCTTCCTAATGCGGCAGTTCTTTATGTCTTTGCCGAAGGAACTAGAAGAGGCGGCGCTATTAGACGGGGCGAACCGTTTCCAGATCTTTGGACGGGTGATGCTGCCCCTTGTTAAACCAGGGATTGTTTCTTTAGTCATCTTTACCGCTAAATTCGCTTGGAATGATTTTATGTGGCCGATGATTGTTAATTCATCTTTAAAGAAGATGACTCTAGGTCCAGCCCTTTCGTCCCTTCAGGGCCAATATACGACCAACTTTCCGGCCCAGATGGCAGGAGCGGTCTTAGCTGTCATCCCTTTGATTGTGCTGTTCTTTATCTTCCAGAAGCAGTTTATTGAAGGAGTCGCTCATACAGGAGTAAAAGGATAGTGATACGAGTTGCAGATCTTGATAAGAAAGCCGATGTTTCGTAAGGAACATCGGCTTTCTTGCGAATAATTATCATCATTTTATTTGACACGGTAGCGATTTAATTATATAGTAGTACTTGAATGTACCAATAAGAAATCAAATACAAAAAAAGGGGGATGTCAAATGGTTCAGAGAAGCTTTGTGGAAACGCTAATGATGTTTTCGCTTACTAGGCAAGAGGCCGCTATTTATCAGTGTTTGTTAGGTGAGGGGAAGACGACAGGGTATGAGGTGGCTAAGCAACTGGGAATTTCCCGGTCAAATGCCTATAATTCATTAGCTAGTTTAACGGAAAAAGGTGGTGCCTATCTCGCCTATGAGGGAAAGACGAAGAAGTATGCACCGGTGAAGATCGATGAATTTTGTAAAAATCATTTACGTCACTTAGAAGAGGCGAAAAGTTGGTTAGTTAAGCACGCGCCGGATGAGAAGCAGGAGACGGAAGGGTATATTACCATCGAGGGAGAGGTAAATATTCTGGATAAGATGAAAAATCTGCTGCTAGAGACGACGGAGCGCGCGTACATTTCTTGTAATCGCAGTTTTCTTCTTAATTTTATTGGCGAGTTAGAAATCCTTAAGGCTCAGCATAAGAAGGTAGTAATTATCACGGATCAGCCGGTGAATATGCCTCACTTTAAGATTTACTACGGTGAGGATAGAAAGACAAGTGTTGGTCTAATTGTCGATTCACGGTTCGTGATGACCGGTGAATACGGAGAGGGTGGCGATAATACTTGTCTGTATTCCGGACAAAAGTATTTTGTTGATCTATATAAGAAAGCATTGGCAAACGAGATAAAATTATTAGCATTAAAGGAAGGTAAGAAAGATGAAAAAGACATTTATTAGTAAGACAAAAGTAGAAGAAATTGTAAAAACCTACCCCACGCCTTTTCATTTATATGATGAGAAAGGGATTCGGGAGAATATGGAGAAGATGAAGGAAGCCTTTGCTTGGAACCAAGGTTTCAAGGAGTATTTTGCCGTTAAAGCTACCCCTAATCCTTATCTGATTAAGATTCTTAGCGAATACGGCTGTGGCGTAGACTGCTCTTCATACACCGAGCTAATGCTTGCCGATGCTATGGGGTTAAAGGGCGAGGACATTATGTTCTCTTCTAATGACACTCCGGCGAAGGATTATCAGTATTGCCACCAGTTAGGGGGCATTATCAATTTAGATGACATTAGCCATATTCCCTTTTTGGAAGAGGCGATAGGAGAGATTCCGGAGACGATTAGCTGCCGCTATAATCCCGGGGGCCTCTTTAAAATCAGTACGGCTATTATGGATAATCCCGGGGATGCCAAGTATGGCATGACGACTCCCCAGATTACTGAAGCCTTTAAAATACTGAAAGAAAAAGGTGCTAAGAACTTCGGTATTCACGCCTTCCTAGCCTCTAATACGGTGACAAATGCGTATTATCCGACCCTAGCTAAGCTGCTGTTTGAAGTGGCTGTCGACCTGCAAAAGGAAACGGGAGTAAAAATCAAGTTCATTAATCTATCGGGCGGTATTGGTATACCGTATTCACCAGACCAAGAGGCCAATGATATTAAAGTGATTGGTGAAGGGGTTCGTCAGGTGTACGAAGAAGTATTAGTCCCTGCGGGCATGGGCGATGTGGCTATCTACACGGAGCTAGGACGCTTTATGCTAGGTCCTTATGGCTGTTTAGTTACCAAAGCCATCCATGAAAAAAATACGTATAAAGACTATATTGGGGTCGATGCTTGTGCGGTAGATTTAATGAGACCAGCCATGTACGGCGCTTACCACCATATAACGGTATTAGGAAAAGAAGCAGATATGGCCGATAAAAAATACGATATCACCGGGTCTCTTTGTGAAAACAACGATAAGTTTGCGATTGACCGGATGCTTCCTGAGATCGAGATGGGTGATTACTTAGTAATTCACGACACGGGTGCTCACGGCTACTCCATGGGCTATAACTATAATGGTAAGCTAAAATCAGCAGAATTGCTTCTTAAGGAAGACGGTAGCGTTAAGCTTATCCGCCGCGCCGAAAAGCCAAGCGACTATTTTGCTACCTTTGATTTTAGTGAGTACTATGATAAACTGAAATAAATCATGTAAATGGTTTGAGGGAAAAAGCAAAAGGAATGAAAGGAAGAAAAGGAACATGAAAGTAATGAAAAAAATTGTAGGTATGGTGCTATTAATGGCACTGTCACTGTCTCTAGTTGCTTGTGGCGGTTGGAGTGAAGAAGATGCAAAAGGATACGTAACGGGAGTATTAGACTCTAGTTACAAAGAGGAATTTGCCGACTACATTAAGTACACGAAGAAGACAGAAGCAGAAGCTAAGGAGCTTTACGATGAGAACGTGCAAACCGTTCTTGATGAGGCTAACTTTGCTTCACTAGGTGTAAACGCCGAAATTGAAGAAGAGCTTAATAATGTGCTAGTGGCAATGATGAAGAAGGCAGAGTATAAGGTGGTTGAAGCCAAAAAGAAGGATAAGGACTTTGAAGTTACCGTATCTTTCAAACCATTTCAGATGAAAATCGACGAGATAACCAGCAGCCTTGAAGAAGAGCTTTACAGCCGCTTAGATGTGGATAAAATAAGCGAACAACTTCTTAACGGTGAGATCACCGAAGATGACATCCAGCAAATGGGCTTCCAGATTTATCTGGAGATGTTGCAAGAAAATCTCGAATCACCAACCTATGGCGAGGAAGAGACAATGACCCTTCATGTGAAGTTAGATGATAACAATGTCTATTACGTGGATGAAGCGGAGCTTGGTGAATTAGATTCGAAAATGTTTGTTGAATAATTGTTGAATTGAAAATAAGTTTGTGGTAGAATAAATCTTGGTCCGAGTGACCAAGATTGCCATGCGGATGTGGCGGAATGGCAGACGCACAAGACTCAAAATCTTGCGGTGGTGACATCGTGTGGGTTCAAGTCCCACCATCCGCAGTCAAATAAGTTGCTAAAAACCTTGAATTTAAAGGGTTTGCGGCAACTTTTTTATTGTAAAAAAAAGAAAAGGAGCAAAAAAAGGGCAAATTACTTAAGAATATAAGCAAAGGTGTCGATATTAAAGATATATTTTGTAATTAAAGGGGAGAAAAGAATGCGTAGACACCAGCAGAAGCAACTTTTGGAATTGTGCCAGACATTAAAGGAAGCATATGAGGAGCTTGTTCGTTTGTTTGAAGCAAAGCAAATAGATGATAGTATGATTAACCTTCTGGCAGATTGCCAGAATTTTGCAATTAAAATGGGAGAGTACATCGAGTCTATTTGTGGAGAGGGGACACAGACAGTAGCGTTATTGATAGAATGTTGCGAAGCGATTTACCAGTTTAGTCAAGAACCTTCAAAGACAATCCTTAAGGCCATTAGAAAACAGTTAATAGGAATAGAAAACAGCATTCGTAGCGAGCTGCAGCCAAATCACATGGAAGTTTTGTTTCTACCATATAAAGTATCAATGGCGGATTCATTACAAACCATTTGGGAGGCTTCAATGGCTAATCCGCAATGTGAGACGTATGTATGCCCTATTCCTTATTATGATAAGCAGCCAGATGGTTCCCTGGGACAAATGCATTATGAAGGGGATTTGTATACGGATGTTAAGATTACGGATTGGCAGGAATACGATATCCAGTCTCGGCACCCAGACATTATTTTTATTCATTCGCCTTATGACGATGGAAATCGAGTTACCAGTATTCATCCCGATTACTACAGTGAAAAGCTAAAGGATTATACGGATTTGTTAGTGTATGTACCTTATTTTGTTACAGTTGGAGACGTTGCGAAGCATTTTTGCGTAACAAAAGGAACGGTGTATGCCGATAAGGTATTTGTTCAATCCGAAAGAGTAAGAGAGACATACGTTCGCGAGTTTACTGAGTTTGTAAATGAAAATAATTACGGTGAAGCATTTGGAGTCCCAGAGGATAAATTTATCGCTCTTGGTAGTCCTAAATTTGATATTCTTGAAAATATTGATTTTAAAAATAAACCACTTCCTTCTTCGTGGCAACAGTTAATTAAAGGAACGGGTAACAGAAATAAAAAGATCGTTCTCTATAATACTTCGGTTGGTGCTCACCTTAAAGGTGGCGAACGGTATCTTAAAAAGTTACGTTCTGTTATTGAATTGTTTAACAAACGCGAGGATGTTGTGCTTTGGTGGCGACCTCATCCTTTAACAGGGGAAACGTATAAAAGCATGCTTCCAGATTTATACGACGAATACCAAGAAATTGTCACGGAGTATTGTCAGGAAAAGAGAGGGATTTATGACGACACGCCAGATTCGTACCGAGCAATCCTCTGGTCAGATGCGTATTATGGAGATCACAGCGCCGTAGTTTCCCTGTATGGTTTGACAGGCAAGTTTATAATGTATCAAGATGTAAACCTTGTAAGTGATCAAAAAACTTATAGCTTCGAAGAATTTTTGGAGCGTAGTGCAAATCATTATCGGGAATCAGCAGTTCATGAAGATGATTTAACTATTGTTTCTGAGGACAGTACTTCGTGTCTTAATGGCTTGCTAGATTATTTAGTTCTACCAACATACTCGCAGACATACCAATTCTTTGCTGATAAAAAGAAAGAATTGTTTTCGCTAATTGCAGTTTTTCCCAAGCCGAGTTGTGGGAGTACCATCTTAGAACGATGTATGGAGGGATAGAATGAAAATAGTTACATTTGATGACATCATTAAACTAAATATTGATCCCGTTACTTGTTTTCAGTGGGTTGAAGAGACAATTAAAAACAAGGAAAAGGCAACACTTCCGCCAAAGATTAGTTTACAGCCAAAAGAAGGAGTGTTTTGTAATGTTATGCCATGTTTTTTGAACAGCTCTTGGGGCGGAGTAAAGGTGGTTAATCGATATCCGGAAAGAAAGCCAAGCCTCGATAGTAAGATTTTACTCTTAAACATGGAATCAGGTGAGTTTCTTGCTCTTATGGATGGGAACTGGATTACGGCAATGCGAACAGGTGCAGTAGCAGCTCATTCCATTCTAAAGCTAGCTAGAAGAGAATTCTCAACAATAGCAATGCTTGGGTTAGGGAATACGGCGAGGGCAACTTTGCTAGTGCTTGCCTCCTTAATAGGTGATAAGAAAATACATGTTAAACTTTTGAAGTATAAAGAACAAGAAAAGGCTTTTGTGGAGAGGTTTGCAAATCATCCAAATCTTGAGTTTTCTTATATAGAAACCCAAGAGGAAGTGATAAAAGGATCAGAGGTAGTCGTTTCTTGTGTAACTCATTTTCAAAAAGACATATGTTCAGACGATTGCTTTGATGAGGGGGTATTAGTAGTTCCTGTACATACTCGAGGGTTTACAAATTGTGACTTGTTTTTTGACAAGGTGTATGCAGATGACTATGGACATGTTCATCATTTTCAGAATTTTGAGAAGTTTAAATATTTTGCTGAGATTCAGGAGCTAGTTAAGGGCAGAGCACGAGGACGGGAAAGTGATACAGAGAGGATATTAGCGTATAACATTGGACTGGCGATTCATGATATTAATTATGCAGCCCACATCTATCAGATGATAATTCAAGAAGGAAATATTATGAATTTGAAATTAGGGGAACCGATAGAAAAGTTTTGGATTTGAGAAAATAGAGGAACAGTCTAGGGGGAGAAGGTTTATGCAGGCAATTATATTGGCGGCAGGTATGGGGAAGCGTTTAAAGGATTTAACTTATGATAATACTAAGTGTATGGTGAAAGTAAATGGTGTGACGATGATTGAACGGATGCTCAAGCAGTTGGATGAAAAGCATCTCTCGCGGATTGTGATCGTTATTGGCTATGAAGGACAAAGGTTGATAGATTATATTTCCTCACTTGAGGTTAAGACGCCAATCGTATACGTTAATAATTCGCTCTATCATAAGACTAACAATATTTATTCTTTGGCCTTGGCAAAGAGTTACCTTCAGGAAGAAGATACCTTGCTATTAGAGTCAGATTTGATTTTTGAAAACAGAGTAATAGAAGCGCTTCTGGATGATCCGCGAGAGACCTTAGCCTTAGTTGATAAGTACGAGAGTTGGATGGACGGAACGTGTGTAAAGCTAGGAGATGATGATAGCATTGAAGCGTTTATTCCTGGTAAACAGTTTAAGTTTGCAGAAATTGGCGACTACTATAAAACGGTAAATATCTATAAGTTTAGTCAGAAGTTCTCGGCAAGTTTTTACGTTCCATTTCTTGAAGCGTATCAAGAAGCCTTAGGTGTAAATGAGTATTATGAACAGGTTTTGCGTGTTATTACGATGCTTGATTGTCCAGAAATCAAAGCAAAACGACTAAATGGACAACTTTGGTATGAAATCGATGATGTCCAGGATCTTGATATTGCTGAGTCGATGTTCGCTGTCGGTGAGCAGGAAAGAGTAACCAGACTACAAGAGCGCTATGGTGGTTATTGGCGTTATCCACAGCTACTAGATTTTTGTTATCTAGTAAATCCTTATTTCCCGCCACAGAGATTGATGGATGAAATTAAAGCAAATTTTGAGAAATTGCTAACCCAATATCCTTCGGGGATGAAGGTGAATTCTCTTCTTGCGGCTAAAAGTTTTGGGGTGTGCTCAGATAATATTATCGTCGGAAATGGGGCTACGGAGCTAATTAAAGCTTGGATGAGTAGCTTAACAGGTAAAGTTGGAGTTGTACGCCCAACCTTTGAAGAGTACCCTCATCGTTACGATGGGGCTAAGCTGGTATGTTTTTGGCCTGACAATAATGACTATCGCTATGGTGTTAAGGATTTGATGAGGTTTTTTGATGCGCATCCAATTGATAATCTTATCCTAATTAATCCAGATAATCCGTCTGGGAATTATATTCCGAAAGAAGATATGCTAAAGCTTCTTACTTGGACCAAGGAGAAGGCAATCAAGTTATTAGTAGATGAGTCATTCGTAGATTTTGCCGATGAAGAGGATGCAACACTTATTAAGAGAGAGATATTCGTTGCAAATCCACATTTGTATGTTATGAAAAGTATTTCAAAGTCTTATGGAGTCCCAGGTTTGCGGTTAGGAGTGTTGGCATCAGGCGATATTAAAGGGATAAGCGAGCTTAAAAAGGATGTAGCTATCTGGAATATAAATTCATTTGCGGAATTTTATTTGCAGATAGAAGAGAAGTATCGGGGAGATTATTTGTTGGCGCTTGAGAAGTTTAGAATCGAACGAAGACGATTTGTACAGGAGCTAGAAACGATAGTTGGTCTTAGAGTGATTCCTTCTCAGGCAAACTATGTAATGGCAGAAATAACAGCAGATATGTCAGCTACAGCCTTGACGAAGGCTTTATTAGTAGCAGATAATATTCTAATAAAGGATTTACGAGGGAAGTTGGATGGGGAAGAGAAACGGTATATTCGCGTGGCTATTAGAAATACTAACGATAATAATCGTCTGTTAAAGGCCTTACAAGCGAAGATAGGTGAAAGACATCTGTATGTAGCTAGTTAATTGAACTAGCAGATATTCTAAAAAACTAGCATAGATGATTTAAAATAATCATCTATGCTAGTTTTTTAGTGAGTGTTATTCAAGAGGGTAAAGTCTTCTTTGGTCATGCGATAACGAAAGGCCTTTTCTAAGGGAGAAATTCCTACGCTTTCGATACAGGTGAAGACGAGTATTCGGTCTTTGTAGTTGGAGAAGTCATAGATACTGCTAAGAATATTTAACACTTTTAAAGCACTGTTATCATCCTGAATTTCTCTACGAAGCAATTCTAATAGAATCATTAACGTTTTTGTATGATAGCGGTTTATTTTCAAGGTAGCAATAGCATATTTAACGACACCTGGCGCATCCTTTTCTTGCTTGCAAAGAGTAAGGAGTATCAGGCACAAACCTTCCATATTTGAAGGGAGAACAATTGGTAAAATTCCATCGTAGGTCAGAAGTTTATCATAGGCTCTGGCGAAATAGCTTTTGGCCTTTGCTAAATCTTCTTGCTTACGATACCAGTTGCCTAAAAGAAAATCATAATCTGGATGAGAGGCATTCCAACTCATGCCAGTATGATAGATTTGAAGAAGTCTTTCTTCACTATCAGGAAGTGGAGAGTCAGTAAACTCTTGGAGTAGACATGTTTCCAGATATATACGTAGAGAAGGTAAAATTGTTTTGTAATTTACAGGTTCAAAAATTGCGGATAATATTGGATCAAGTTCTGCTACGAATCCATATCTTAAGGCGTCAGTTACGAAGTATACTTTAGCGTTGTAGTCGCTAGGTTTATCTTGAACAAGTTTTTTTAGCATCTCGGTATTTCGTCGACCTTTATCTTTGTCTTTTCGCTCAGAGGCAGAATACCCCGTGTGCATTATCGTAAAGCAATTATCAACATGTAAACCCTTGACTTTACTATTATCAGAAGTGGAGAGATTTTCATGAATAAGCCCAGCGTATCTTAGTTTATCTTGGTTACGAAAAACTCGAACTTGTGATATTTTTGAAATTGGATCATGGTTATCATCGAGATTTATCAAAGGGCTTGAAATGGCAACGAATTCACGAGATACAGAGGGGAGAAGCTTTTTAAGGTTATGTGCCTCCGCTTGAGTTTGCAGATACTCGTCGGCATCAAAAAAGATAATCCACTGACCTTTAGCCTTATCAATAGCAAAGTTCTTTGCTTTTGCAAAATCGTTTTCCCAAGGAATCTCAAAAACCGTTGCCCCTAAAGATTTGGCGATTTCCACCGTTTTATCGGTTGAGCCGGTATCTACTACGATCTGTTCCGATACAATGTCCTTGGCCCAAGTCAGAGCTCTTTCGATATTTTTTTCTTCGTTTTTTACAATCATGCACTGCGATATAAGCATATTTAAATCCTTTCCATCATACAAATGTGTCTACTATTATTATCGGCTACAAATTGGATTAGATAAGAGTTAAAAAAAATACCTCATGGCTTTTTTTGCCATGAGGTAAAAGGGTAATTATAAAGATTATTGCAATAGTTGAAGAACGCCCTGAGGAAGAGAGTTCGCTTGTGAAAGCATAGCCTGCGAAGATTGAATCAGGATATTGTTCTTCGTATAAGCCATCATTTCCTTAGCCATATCAACGTCACGAATACGACTTTCAGCAGCCGTCATGTTCTCAGCATTGACACTTAAGTTGTTAATGGTGTGTTCCATACGGTTCTGCAGCGCACCAAGACCGGCTCTTTGAGTAGATACTTGATTAATTGAAGCTTTAATAACATCAATTGCTGCAGAGGCACCAGTCTGACTAGCAATAGTAATGGCATCTAGTTTAGCGTCAGTAACACCTAAGTCGGCAGTTTTCATACTATCCACTGTAACGGTGATCTGATTAAAGGTATCGGCGGTATCACCAACTTGTAAAGTAAGGCCATCAGCAGATAAAGAGCCATCTAGTAGTTTTTTACCATTAAAGTTTGTACTATCAGCAATACGGTTAATTTCACTTTTTAATGCAGTAACTTCGGCTTCCATGGCCTCTCTATCAACCTTATTTTCATAAGTACCATTGGCTGATTGAGTTGCAAGTTCTACCATACGATTAAGCATAGAGTGAACTTCTGTTAGAGAACCTTCCGCTGTCTGGATTAGAGAAACGGCATCCTGTGAGTTCTTTTGCGCGGTTTCAAGACCAGTGATTTGAGCTCTCATTTTCTCAGAGATAGCAAGACCGGCAGCGTCATCACCAGCGCGGTTGATGCGGTATCCTGAAGAAAGCTTTTCTAAGTTCTTGCCAACAGCAGAGTTGTTGTTTGTTAAGTTACGGTAAGAGTTGATTGCAGTAATGTTGTGTTGAATTCTCATAAATAATTCCTCCTTGAATTGTGTTCCCGGGAATTCCCTTTCCCGGAGTGTCAGTTTCTTAGTTACTTATTTTGTAGACGCGTCGTCCACGAATGAAGTGCTTTTGTTTATGCTTTATTCGTGTTCAAATAGATTATCGTCTGGGGATTAGAAAACATAAGTATTTAAATCTAAAAAAAATATAAACTCATGAAAACAGCCTATTTATAAGGGCTTCATGAGTTTTTAGAGGCGATTGATGATTAGATTGGCAATGGAATCTAATGGTGCTTGGGTGCAAAGAGCACCTAGGTCGTGGGCGACCATAGGCATGCCGTAGACCACACTGGAGGCTTTGTCTTGGCCGATGGTATAAGCGCCAGCTTTTTTCATCTCTAGAAGACCTTTCGCGCCATCGCTCCCCATACCGGTTAGAATGACACCAAGAGCATTTGGACCGGCGTATTTAGCCACAGAGTGGAAGAGGACGTCGACAGAGGGTCGATGACAGTTTACTTTTTCCTCGTCTAGAAGCCGTACGAAATAGCGGGGGCCAATCCGGACGATCTTCATATGGGTCTGGCCACCAGGCGCTACGAGGCACAAGCCGGGGGTAAGGCAGTCGCCATCACGGGCTTCTTTTACTTGAAAGTTACAGATTTTATCCAAACGCTGAGCATACATCTGGGTAAAACCCTCAGGCATATGCTGAGTAATTACTATTGCGGGAATTGCGGCTGGCAAGGCCTCTAATATCTTTACGGTGGCTTCCGTACCACCAGTAGAGGCGCCGATGGCGATTATTTCAAGATTGTTCTTAAACATAGTAGGTATCCTCACAAGTCATAGGTAAAACTAACGAAGGGGTTTACGGTAAGCAGAGGGCATTATATGCTCATAAGGCAAATCTTTGTTAGTCAAATTTTCGGAGTGACCGATAAAGAGATAACCACCAGGATAGGTGGCATTGTAAAAGCGTCTACAGAGATCTTCTTTCGTATCTTTATCGAAGTAAATCATCACGTTGCGGCAGAAAATCACATCAAAGGGACGCTTGAAGCGGATGGGGTCCATCAGATTAAAGGTGCGGAAGATTACATTTTCGCGAATTTCATTAATCACCTGATAGTCGGTTTTGTTAGTAAGTGGGCGGAAATAACGACTTTTAAACCCGTTTGGCATATCTTTAAGAGCATCTTCAGAATAAATCCCTTTGGCCGCTAGAGAAAGGGCATTCATTGAGATGTCGGTAGCGAGAATGCGGGTATCCCACTTATCAAAATCAGATCCCAAATATTCTTTCATCAGCATCGAAAGCGTGTAGGGCTCTTGGCCCGAGGAACAGCCGGCACTCCAGATACTTAGCGTGCGGTCTTTTTTGTTAGCCACTAGTTGAGGGAGCACGGTGTCCTTAAAATAATCAAAGTGGTTTACCTCTCGCATAAAGAACGTATAATTGGTGGTCAAGCGATTAAGCAGTTGATCGATGTCACTTTTATGTTCAGTAGTTATAATGTAGTCAATATAATCCGTAAAATTGGCATAGCCAAGCCGCGATAACATGGGCGAAAGGCGCCCCATAATTAGCTGGCGCTTATTTGCTAAGTTGATTCCGTAGTTGTGTTTAATAAAGGTGACTAAGCGCGTGAAATCGCGATTGGAGATATCTATCATGGTTTATTCTCCTTGGGTGTCTACTTCTAGAAGGGAAGCGGCATCAAGTATTAGCGCCACTTTGTCGGTTGCTATCGTTAGGAGTTGATTTGCTAGTTCCTCTGATTTTGGTGTTGGTAGCGGAGAAACCGCAGTATCATCTAAATCCTGAACCTGTAGGACAGTATCTACTGCCAGCCCAATTAGCTCATTATCAATATCTAAGATAACGATACAGGTAGCTTCCGTATAGGGCAGAAAATCCTTGCCGAGTCGAAGACGCATATCCATAACCGGGATAATTTGTCCCCGAAGATTAATAATGCCTGAGATAAAATTAGGCGATTTTGGAACCGTACGGATTTGGTAATTCGTGATAATCTCTACCACATAATCAGTGGCAACGGCAAAGGTTAAGTTGTCGGTGGTAAAAGTAAGATAGCTTTTCATGTTTTATACCTCGCTTATATTTCTTGTGTTTTGGTCGCCGGTGAAAGCGGAGTAAATCCCGCCAACATCTAAAATAATGCTGATGCTTCCATCTCCAAGAATGGTACAACCGCTGATTCCGTAGTCTTTAATTCTAAAATTATTCAGATACGTAGGCAAAGGCTTAACCACAACTTGTTGTTCACCAATCAAGTTATCAACAAAGAGACAGTAAGAGTGTTCTCCAGATTCAACCCAGATTAGAATGCCATCTTCCATATCCGTTACGCCGTTTTCTAGTTGAAGCAAATCTCGCAGCCTCACAACGGGAAAGAAGTCATTAAGATACTTGATTATCTCTTGGCCTTTGGCATCGCGAATAACATCGGTATTGGTAGCTTTAAAAGATTGCTTAATGTTGGCAATGGGCAAGGTGAATATTTCTTTTCCGACAGAGACGTCCATGCCGTCAACAATAGCTAAGGTAAGCGGAATCTTTAAAGTGGTTGTGCTTCCTTGTCCTTGTTCGCTGGTAATAATTACCGTACCGCCGATAGACTCTACATTCTTTTTGACCACATCAAGACCCACGCCGCGACCGGAATATTCGGTCACTTCATGGTTTGTCGAAAATCCAGGAAGCATCAGGAGAGAAAGAATCTCTTTCTTGCTATAGGCGTCGGCTGGTTTGGTGAGCAGTCCATTTTTCTCGGCTTTTTTAAGAATGGCTTCGGTGTCCATTCCCTGTCCATTGTCGGTAACGGTGATAATTACTTCGCTGCCGGTGTGGCTCGCACTAAGAGTGACTTCTGGTTGTTCTTCCTTTCCGGCTTGTAGTCGCGCTTCCGGGCTTTCGATACCGTGATCGATGGCATTGCGAACAATGTGCATTAAAGGATCGGAAATCCCGTCCACAATAGTTTTATCTACCTCGGTATCGGAGCCGATAAGGGTAAGCTTAACGTTTTTACCAAGACTCTTATTCATATCGCGAACAATGCGATTCATTCGCTGAAAGACGCCAGAGACGGGTACCATTCTTAGGGACATGGCAATATCTTGAAGTTCATCGGTTAGTTTGCGAAGTTGCCGGGCGGATTTTAGAAAGCTATCATCCTTAAGGCCCAGGCGTTCAGGGATGGCGACTACCATAGATTCTGTGATCACAATCTCTCCAACCACCGCAATTAATTTGTCTAGCTTGTTAAGGCTTACATTGATTAAATCCTGTTTTATATTTGCTTTTGGTATCGCTTTCTCAGGCTTTGCCTCGTTTACTTCAGCGGTCACACTGGGCTCATCTTCAGTTATAGCTGCCAGCTTAGGTTGAATTAATTCATAGGAGCGAATGCTTCCGGAATTTTTGATGGTCTCAATCGCTTCTTTTGCTAAGGATTCACTGTCAAAGAAAAGCTTAAAGCCTTGGTCAATAATTGTTTCTGAAGAGGCAGCGTTTGTTTCCACATCTTTCGGCGAATAGGTAAAAGCAAGGCCCTCGCCTTCTAGAGCGCTTACAAGCATAAAGGCACGTAGGTTTTCCATGCCACAGTCGGTGTCGAAGTTTATTAACACTTGATAGCTATGCTTGTCATCGATGGTATCTACCTCCGTCTTAGTCGGTAGGGCTTCGCCCTTTAATTTTTTGATAAAGGTATTTATTTTTAGGGTTAAGCCGTCTGTATCCTGGGATAGCGGGAGATCCGCTTTCACTTTCTCGTACTCTAGTCGGAGAGTGTCCATTGAATCAAACATTAATTCAAAGAGTTGATTTCGTTGTTTGCCACTTAAACTATCCATACCATTTTCGCGAATATAGAAGAAGAGATCTTCGATATGATGAGCGATTTCCATTAGCGAGTGGTATTCAAGCATTGCTGACGAGCCTTTGATAGTGTGCATATTTCTAAATATTTGGTTGGTTTCATCTACAGAAAAAGTCCCTTCCTGCTCGGCGCTGATGAGCAAATCATCAAGCTCTGCCAGAAGAGAATCCGTTTCAAATAGATAGGCCTCTAAGAGGGTGTCATTTACGTTATCCATATTTTTTATACCTCGGTTATTTGTTTTTTTCCAACTTGCATCAAAAGAATCCGTATGATAATGTACAGATAGTATATCGACAGAAGTTGATAAAAAATAAGAAATTTGGGGATGAAAATATGACAAATATTTTAAAAGTCACAACACCGGTTAGCGGCTATGAGAAGACGGCTCCGGTTAAGAACAAAGGACTGAGAAATACGGAAAATACGGCGGAGGCAGCTAGTAAGGATGAGAAAGGGGCACCGCTAGAACAAGACAAAGCCTTAGGGGAGGGCAGTGTCAGTAAGTTTCGCTATGAATCCAACTATGGGAATTTTATCAAGCAGCTTCACGAGAGCCCTAGTCTTACAGAGAGTTTGACGAAAGTGTTTGATAGTTTAAACAGTCAGGATATTGGCAATTCACCAGCTGAGTTTATCGCAATGACAGAAGAATTTGTGAATGCGCTTACGGATAGTCCTGAAGAAAGACTTGCTCAGCTAAAGGGAAATGCGCAGACTTCTATTCGGTTTAGTGGCGCTTTTTTCGGAATCTTACGACAAGTTTTAAACGGTGAAGAACCTTTGGAATTAAAAGCGGGGGTCCTGGAGTTTCTTCGGCGTTATACCGATATGGCAGAAACGCCGCGTCTGCTTGAAAGTATAAGATATACCTTGGCGAGCATTGACAAGTGGATGTATAAAGATGCAAAGATGCAATTGGCTGAGTTAACGTCTGGTCTTACCTTTGGAAAAGATGAGATGGCATCTGAGTTGCAGGTACTAAGGGATAAGGTGCTGCCATTTTTAAATCTTTATATTTCCCGCATGAATGAAAGAGGTAGTCTAAGAGATTTGTCAGCGCTTTTAGGAAATCTGCTGGGTAGATGTGAAAACGGAGCGCCTACGCGAGTGGAAGAGGCGTTTGCGGAATTAATGAAGTTCCAAGGAATGCAAAAATATCTGGCAGGGGCGAATCCTTCGGCGATTTTACAGGTACTAGCAAATAGCGATTATGAGAAGGCAAAAAAGGAACAGAAGTGGGTGGAAAAATTCCGGCAACTTGTGAGCGCGGGTGTAACTGGGAAAGCGGGAAAAGAGCAACAACAGATGTATAAGGATATTCTCCAGGCGATGATCGTAAATGAAAGTGTCTATATGCCTATTTTGCATACGCTGATTCCCTATCAAGCGGATGGCAAGGTAAGGTTTAGTGAAATGTGGGTGGATCCTGATGCGGATAAAACAAGCGAGGAAAGCCCTGGTAAAAGAGGGAGCAAGTGCCTTGTTAAATTTGACATTGATCAGCTAGGCAAGTTTGATTTGTTTTTATATCATCAAGATGGAAAAGTAAAAATGCAGCTAAATGCACCAGAAAAAGTTAAAGACAAACTGGAAACGGTGCGTACCGATTTGACAAAGCTAATCACAAAAAACGGCCTAGAAGCAGAGGAGCTATACGTGGAGACAGGTAAACCGGCGATCCCGTTAACGGAGGCGTTTCCGCAGATTATGGAAAAGGAGAATAGTGTGAATGTCAGAATATAATAGCAAGCACAAAGCAGTTGCCCTTAATTATGATACGGAAAAGAATATGGCACCGGTTATCGTTGCCTCGGGGATGGGATATGTGGCGGAAGAGATGCTGAAAGTAGCGGCCGAAGCAGGGGTGCCGATATATGAGGATAATTCTCTAGCGACACTTCTTACGCAATTGGAACTAGGGATGGAGATTCCCGAAGAGCTTTACCAAGTAGTGATAGATATCTATTTGTATTTCCTTGATTTTCAAGAAGAATAGTTAAAAGTGCCAGAGAATCGCTCTCTGGCACTTTTTTTAATACTTATCATCGCTTCCAGTGAAGCGTTCTTCATAGACGTATTCCGTTGTTTCCGGTGTTGTTAGCGCCTTAAAGCGTTTTTTGTCTTGGCTGCGTTTGTCATTGATTTTAAAATTGCCAATCAATTCGCTAAGAAGTCGAGCCTGTCCGGACAATTCTTCACTAGAGGCGGCACCCTCTTCGGCGGTTGCCGAGTTTGTTTGGACGACACTAGAGATTTGATCCACACCTTGGGTGATTTGGGCAATGGCATCGGCTTGCTCTTTAGAAGATGTGGAAATGTCGTTAATTAAATCGACAACGCCGCTAGTATGAGAAGAGACTTGATCAATGGCCTTTGCCGTTGCCCCGGCAATTTGGGTACCATTTTCTACAGCGGCGATGGCATTTTTAATAAGAGCAGTGGTATTTTGGGCAGCGTCTTGGCTTTTCCCGGCCAGATTGCGAACCTCATCAGCAACGACGGCAAAACCTTTACCTGCAGAACCAGCGCGCGCCGCTTCAACGGCTGCATTAAGAGCGAGAATATTCGTTTGGAAAGCAATGTCCTCAATCGTCTTAATAATCTTGCCGATTTCACCGGAAGCTTCACCGATGGCGGCCATAGCAGCGGTCATATCGTTCATTTGTCGATTGCCTTCAAGAATCGACTCGCCGGCTTTTGTGGCAAGGTCATTGGCCTTAGTCGCGTGTTTGGCATTGGCGACAACGGCTGTAGAAATTTCGTTTATTGTGGCCGCCAGTTCTTCCACCGAGCTGGCTTGCTCGGTAGCGCCTTGGGAGAGAGCTTGGGTGCCACTTGCCACTTGATCAGCGCCTAAATCCACCTGAATAGCGGCTTCAGCAATTTGCGCCAAGGTACCGTTTAAGCGGGTGCAAATGCCCTTGATCGAGTCTAATAGGGGGGCGAAATCACCCACATATAGATTTTCACATTCGGAATTAACCGTAAAGTCACCCTCGCTCATTCCCCCTAAAAGTTTCTGCTCATCGCCGATGATACCTTTTAAGGTAGTAACAATTGTTATAGAGGCTTCTTGCATATCGATGATTTCCGTGCAGCCTTTCATTTTTGGCACAGGCGAGGAAAGGTCCCCTTTGGCCAAAGCATCTAAACGCTTTGCACACGCCCTTACAGGTGCGGCAATGCCTTTGTTTAGGCGGATAGTAATAACGACAATGGCCACAATGGAGATTACAAATAGGAGGATAGCAATATAGGAGATAGTATTTGAAGTAGCGTCTAATTCGCCAACGGCTTCATTTCCGGAACTTTTCTTATCCTCAGTCATCGCTCCAAGAGTGGTCATGGCGTCTTGGTAAAGGGGCTCGATGGTTTCATGAGCCTGTGCTTCTAAAAGTTCTAGCTCTGCTTGAGAAGTTGTCGCGCCAACCTTGCCTGCAAGGGCACTTAGAGTGTCCCGGTAGCTCTCATAGACCTGAGTGTACGCAAGGTATTGTTCCTCTACTTTCGCACTAACAATGCCGTTTTTGATGGTTTCATTAAGAGCATCTAAATGATCTAAATTATTCTTGGTTAGTTCTTGTGCCTTTTCTCTGTCGGTAGCTTTTGTAGAAGCTATAGCGGCATATAAATCAGCCTTAGCATCGGCAATGGCAGTACGACTTTCTCCAATATCAGCTAAAGCAAAGCCGTAGTTCTTAAGGGCTTCATTGTAGGTGTCGTTCATCCAGATGTTGAGACAAAAGCCTAGAGCGCCAGAAAGGTTAGCGAGGATAGCGATTAAGATAAAGGCACTAATCAGGCGAGCTTTAACGGTTTGTTGGTTACGTTTTAATAGTTTTAACATAATTCCCCTCTTTTCTAAAAAATATACTCACAACATGAATATCGTCAACGTCCGCAAATTTATAAGTGATTTTAGTATGTGAAATTGCACAAAAAATAAGAAACGAAAAAAAATAATTCAAAAATTTTCCTGCAAAACAGAGAAAAATATTTGATTTATTGACTTTAAAAAGAAAAAAATGTAGTCTGATTTAAAGATATATACTATAGATATCTTTGGGGAGTGACAAATTTAATATATGATCTAGCAAGGAATTTGCAAACACAAAAAATGGGGGAGTGTGTAATTGTGAGTATGCCAGAGGGGAAAGCATCTAGTAAGATGACGTCGGGGGACGTTGTCTGCATTTCTGAATGGGATGGTTCGGAGATCTATTACCTAAATCAAGAAGGTGAGAAGATTGAGGAACGTTTCCGTCTTACTGAAATGGTGTCAGCACCATATCAAAAAAACACCAAAAACGAAACTACATCTGCCTCAGAGCACTATGAATTTGAGATATATAGTGAAAGTCTGGGGATACCGATTGCCGTACAAGAGATGGCAATTACTTTGGATGGAAAAAAATATCGATTAACCATTGCTCGTGATATATCGTTTCAGCAACACGATGATTTAACGGGAACGTTTAATCGAAAAAAATATGTGCAAAAAATAGCCGAGATTAAGGTGTCAAATGAAAAAAACTTTGGGATTTTGATTGTGGATATTGACAATTTAAGAAGGATTAATCGGGACTTTGGTCGCCTATGGGGCGATTCTATGCTAAAGTACACGGCCAATGTTTTGCAAAATGCCTTCTCTGATCCGGTGTACCGTACAGGTGAAGATGAGTTCTTAGTATTTGCTCAAAGCATTACGAAAGAAGAATTTCGAGAGCAGGAGCAGCGGTTGCTTGAGCAAACCGTAGAAGATGAGCAGTTCCAAGTATCGATAGGTGCTACTTGGCACAGCGGTCAAGTCGATATTGAAGAGCAAATTCTCAATACCGGTGACCGCCTGCGGGTTAACAAATTGAATGCTCATAAGAAGAATCCGGGTTCGGGAAATAAATTTAGAGGAAAGCTTACGGAAAAGCTTTTGAAGGATATAGCCGATGACCGCTTTTTGGTTTATCTACAACCGCAAATTGATTTGCAAACGGAGAAAATTGGCGGTGCGGAAGCACTGGTACGGTATCGTACGAAAGAGGGGAAAATCGTTCCGCCCATTGATTTTGTGGGAAAGTATGAAAGCGAAGGGATTATCAACTATATGGATCTCCATATGCTGGAAAAGGTTTGTAAACTTTTGCATAAGTGGCAGAGTCAAGGGCTAAATCCAGGAAATGTGTCCGTGAATTTCTCGCGAGTAACCATGATGGTCTCAGGGATTGTGAAGCAGGTGTGTGAAATTTGCAATAAGTATCGCATTGATCCGTCATTAATCACCATTGAAGTGACGGAGAGCATTGGTCTTTTAGAACGCCAAGAGTTAAGAGCGCTTTTAGAAAATCTACAACGAGAAGGCTTTCGGATATCTTTAGATGATTTTGGGTCCCGCTATTCCGACCTAGCGATTCTTTCGATCGGTAATTTTAATGAAATTAAATTAGATAAAAGCCTAGTGGATCAGATTGAAAGTAAATCAAAGGCCCGAACAATTGCGGCATACGTTCTCCAAATGTGCATGGGCTTAGAAACGTCTCATACCGTGGCTGAAGGGATTGAGAATATCTCGCAAAAGGCAATTTTGAAACGCTTTGGTTGCAAATTAGGTCAAGGATATCTCTTTGATAGACCGTTACCGGTTGCTGAATTTGAACAAAAGTATTTGTTAAGCGCGAAGGAGGAAACGCATGAGTGTAGGGAATAATCTTTGGGGAAATTCTATCAATATGATGAGCAAGTCGTTGGATTATCTGTGGGCAAAGCAGAAAGTGACGAGTGATAATATTGCGAATGCAGAAACCCCGGGATACAAATCAAAGTATATTACATTTGAAGAGAGCTATCAAAACAAATTGAAGGCGACAGCAAAGAAAAGTGGCCGGGAGGCAAGCTTAGCGATTGGCAGCGCCAGATATCAGGTAAAAGAAAACAACGGGGAATCAGCTAAGCTAGATGGCAATAACGTGAACACAGAAGTACAAATGATTGAACTAACGCGGACAGCGTTACAGTACCAGTACGGGATCGAAAGCGTAAACAAAGATATTGCAAGATTAAGTACCGTAATTAAGGGACAATAGGGGGCGAGAAGATGGAAGCACAGTTTATTAGATCAACCACACCGACATCTAGCATTAGTGAATTGTACCGTTTACAGGAGAATTCACAAGGTGAAAAAGGATTATTTAAAAGTGTCTTTGAGGAAGCGATTGGGACGGTTAAAGAGGCGGAAAACAACTTGGCAAATCAACAATATTTACTGGCGACGGGACAAATTGACGATGCTCATACGGTGCAGGTGGCAGCCTCGGAAGCCCAATTGGCGGTGGATATGCTGGTTCAGTTGCGAAACAAAGCTTTAGAAGCGTATAACGAATTGATGCGAATGGGAATATAATGGATAAGTTTAAGGAATACAAAGATAAAGCAACGGCATTTTTAAAAAAATACAATCGAAAAACCAAAATCACTTTTGTTGCGACCTTCTTTGGGATCTTAGTGCTAGCAATTGTTGTTGCAGCGATTTTAAATCAACAAAGATTTACGGTTTTATATTCTAATATCACCCAAGATGAAGCGAATCAGATTATTGCTAAGCTTGGAGAGGCCGGAGTAGATTATCAGTACGACGAAAGCGGTACGATTAAAGTTCCTGAAGAAGATGCCGATCAAGCAAGGGCGGATTTAGCGGCAGAGGGTTATCCAAAAAATGGATTTGCCTACGATGTTTTTACTGCAAACGCAGGCGGGATGACTACGGATTCCGAAAAGCAAACGTATAAGCTTTATGAATTGCAAAACCGCATAGGAGCAACCATTCGTTTGTTTGATGACGTAAAGGATGCGAAAGTGACGATCGCGTTAAATGAAGAGGATAAGTACGTACTTAGTGATAGCAGTGACGAACCAAGTGGCACCGCTTCGGTGGTTGTAATGATGAATGATGGTGGTTCGCCTTCGGAAAAGCAAGCCTCTGCAGTTCAGCGCTTAGTGGCTAAAAGTGTTCCCGGTATGGAAATGGAGAATGTGGCGGTCTTTGACGGAAACGGAATTGAGGTTTCTGTTGGGGGGGCTAGCAGTAGTACCACCTCGGGAAATGTTGCTGAAGAAATTGCGCGGCTAATCGAAGCGCAGTTAACCCAGAAGGTATTAAACGTACTTGGTCCTTTTTACGGTAGCGAGAATATTCGCGTATCTGCTAGAGGAACCGTAGATATGCAAAAAGTGGTTCGAGAGACAACTACTTACGAAACACCGGAAAAAATCAGTGAGGAAGATAAAGAAGGGATTATCGCTAGTGAAAGTACCACGCGAGATGTGAGTGGTGGCGGGGCTTCTGCAGGTGGTGTAACCGGGACAGAGGCCAATGCCGATCAAAGTGAATATAACGCCGGCACTACCGATGAAAATGGCGGAGCGCTAAGCGAAAGTGCAACCCGAGATTTTCTCGTTAACCAGATTAAAGAGCTAGGCGAGATTGATCCAGGTGTTCTTAAGGATATGACCATTGCAATTGCTATCAATAGCGACACGTTGCTGGAGCTTAATATGAATCAACTGCGAGATCTCGTAGGGAATGCTACGGGAATTGCCGCTACCGACAGGCAAAACAAAATCACGATTGTAAACGCTCCTTTTCATCAAAAGGAAGAGGTAGAGGAGAAAAGTGTAGTGGCAGATGCTTTCATTGAGAAAATAAAGAATAAATGGCCGCTTATAGCCATTGCCGGCGGTGTACTTTTACTTCTAATCGCTATTATTATCATTATTTCGAAACGACGAAAAAAAAGACATCCAGAGGATGAGGAGTTTGAAAAATTTATTATTCCTGACAACACTTTAAACCCGGAAATTCTAAATATGAAAAATGAGAAAAGCCGAGAATTAAGAGAAAATGTAAGGGGATTTGTGGATGATAATCCAGAATTATCAGCCCAGATGATTAGGAATTGGTTAAACGGAGGAACACAAGATGGAGGCGACTCGCCAGAGTAGACAAGATAAGTTGAATATTGGCCAGAAGGCAGCGGCAGTGATTGCTGCGCTGGGGGCAGAAAAAGCGTCAAAAGTCTACAAGTATTTAAACGAAGACGAAGTCGAAAAACTAACCTTAGAGGTGGCTAGATTAGGTCATGTGGAAGCAGAGCAAACAGAAAAAGTACTGGATGACTTTTACAAAACATGTCTAACGCAAAAAGTGGTTACCGATGGCGGAATGGAGTATGCAAGGGCGGTATTAGAAAAGGCCTATGGCGAATCGGTGGCTCAAGAGCTTCTAAAAAAAGTTGGCAAACACATGAAGGGGCGTTCCTTTGATTTTATCAAACGCGGGGATACGAAAAATCTAATTAGCTTTTTACAGCACGAACGTCCACAGACGATAGCCTTAGTTCTTTCCTATGTGGATCCGAACCAGGCAGCGGAGCTTATTAGTAACTTGTCCGATGAAAAGCGCTTAAAGGTTGTAGAGAGCATTGCGCGCATGGAAAGCGCCTCTCCAGAAGTGATAAAGCTAGTTGAGAAGGAATTGGCGAAGAAATTTGACAGTATCTTGACCACCGACTTTATGACGATTGGTGGTATCGATTATATCGCCGGGGTAATGAACCATATGGATCGCAGCAGTGAAAAGGCAATCTTTGATGCCATGTCGCAAGAAGATCCAGACTTAGCGGAAACCATTCGCAAGAAAATGTTTGTCTTTGAAGATATTCTTGGGATGGATAATCGTTCGATTCAGCGTTTTATCAGAGAGTGCGATATGAAGGATGTTGTCTACGCTCTTAAAAATGCCAGCCAGGAAATGCTGGGTATATTTTTTGCTAACATGTCTTCACGAATGTCCGAGACGATACAGTCTGACTTAGAGGTAACAGTTAACGTGAAGCTTCGGGATGTTGAGGAAGCGCAGCAACGAATTGTGGCGATTATTCGAAAATTAGATGAAGAAGGGGAATTGGTATTAGGCAAGGGTGGTAAAGATGATATCATTGCATAAAAATTTTAAAGAGATTGCACCTCATATCCTCTACCCGGATTTCTATAGCGGCGCGGATAACTCAGGTGACGAAAATAGAATAGAGTTGGTCCCAGAAGAAGCTTCCGTTTTAAATCAAACAGCAGAGGAAGTTATGGAAAAGGCCAAGGCCGAAGCTGCCGCTATCCTTGATGAGGCCCGTCGCGCAGGATACGAGGAAGGGTTAGCAAAAGGGTATGAAGAGGGGAAAGCGAGGGCAGAGCAAGAAGGCATTGAACAAATAAGAGCAATGAATGGAGAGCTTGAAAAGAGTGTTCGCGATTGTATCAAGGATCTGGAAAACATTAAAGAAAAGTACGTCGAGCAACACGTCGAAGACCTTAAGAATATCGCGTTAGCAATTGGTGAGAAAATTCTCCAAACAAGCTTAAGGGCGAGTGAAGATGTGGTTAGACGGATGGTACTATCGGCGATCTCGCGAATGAAGAAGACCGCCTGGGCCAAAATCCATATTGGCAGTGGCGGAAAACCACTTGCGGTAACTGGGGACCGAAAATTTCTAAACGAACTGGGAACCCTTTCCGACAATGTTAAAGTAATTCTTTCTGAGGAAGACGAACTGGGAAGTTGTTATATCGAAACCCCAGAAGAAATTGTGGATGCTAGTGTAAAGACCCAGCTAGAGAATATAAAGGATCTTGTGGAGAATGCACGGATATAAGGGGAGCGTATATGTTACAACAAATTCCGGAGATTATTAAAAACGGAAAAACCATGAACCATATTGGGCGGATAGAAAATATTACCGGAATGACGATAGAAGCAAGTGGCGGCAGTGCGAATATCGGCGATATTGTTATGGTACAAAACGGTGATCTAAAAAAAGAAATACCAGCCGAGGTAGTCGGTGTCCGCAACGATAAACTACAGCTAATGGCATATGAAAGCATGCAAGGAGTAGGCTCTGGCTGCTACGTTACCAATACGAAGAAACGCTTAAAAATACCAGTTGGCAATTTTCTTAGAGGCCGCATAATCGACGCCCTAGGGAATCCTTTGGATGATAAAGGACCCTTTGAATCGGAACAGTATTACTATGTGGAAAATACCATGATTAATCCTCTAAGTAGACCACCCATTCGCGAAGAGCTAGGGTTTGGCGTAAAGGCTATTGACGGCTTGAACACCGTAGGTAAAGGACAAAGAATTGGTATTTTTGCAGGAAGTGGCGTGGGTAAAAGTACACTTTTAGGGATGATTGCTAGAAACGTGGAAGCGGATATAAACGTCATTGCCTTAGTAGGTGAGCGAGGCCGGGAAGTACGTGAGTTTATTGAAAAGGACCTAGGTCCAGAGGGGATGAAGCGTTCCATTTTGGTGGTAGCTACGTCAGATCAACCGGCAATGATGCGAATGAAATGTCCGCTAGTGGCAACCACAATCGCGGAATTCTTTAGGGATCAAGGCAAAAATGTGTTACTGATGATGGATTCTTTGACTAGGTTTGCAATGGCGCATCGGGAAATCGGCCTGGCAACGGGAGAACCTCCCATCGCGCGGGGGTATACGCCGTCGATTTACGCTGAGTTTCCGAAGCTTTTAGAGCGAAGTGGGATGTTTGAAAAGGGCTCAATTACCGGAGTTTACACGGTCTTAGTAGAGGGCGACGATACCAATGAACCGGTAGCGGATACCGTTAGAGGAATTCTGGATGGCCATATTGTCTTAACGAGAAAATTAGCTAACCGTGGTCATTTTCCGGCAATTGATATTAGTGCTAGTATCTCGCGATTAATGACCCAAATTACGGAAGCGGAGCATCGAGAATTAGCCGCTAAAATTCGAGATATTATCAGTCTTTATGAGCAGAACGAAGATTTGATTGCGATTGGCGCCTATAAAGCAGGGACAAATCCCAAGCTCGATGAGGCGATTAACAAGATAGAAGCCATTAATAATCTATGTAGGCAGCAAATTGAAGATACGTTTACACGGAGTGAGACTGTAAGCATAATGAAGAAAATTCTTACATAAGGGGGACAAATGAAAAAATTTTCATTCTCATTAGAAAAGGTATTGCGATTCAAGTCGCAAATCGAACGAAATCTACGTAATGAACACGCAAATATTCTTCATGAGATTATACGCCAAGAGGAGAGTATCAAGCGGCTAGAGGAAAAGTATCAAGAAACGTCTAAGGAATTTGAAGAGGTCAAACGCTCAGGTACGACGATTAATAATTTAAGAGCCTATGAAGACTATTGCAAAACTTTGCGTCAAAGCATTGCTCTTGAAGAATACCTACTCACTTTGCTTCGACAAAAGGAAGAAAAAAAGCGGGAAGAAGTGGTAGTGGCAAAACAAGAAACAGCTTCCTTTGATTTACTTAAAGGAAAGCGATTAACCGAATATACAGAAACTTTGAAAAAAAATGAGGAACGGGAATTAGAAGAGTTCATCGCTAGCATCATGCACCAAAAGAAGGGTGCCTAAGAGGGGTAGTAAGTGATTGCTTGAGCAATTGTTTAACTATAAAAATACGAGGGGAAGGAGGAAGGAGTATGAATCAGGTTATTCCAGGTCTAGCGGATGGATTGCTATTTCAAAAGGGGAGCATTACCAAAAAAACGATAGCAACTAATCCAGTAGTTGAATTCGGAGAACTTTTAAATCTCCAGTCCGAGGCGGAAGTAGAGAGCGAAGAAGTCGTAGTGCCGGATATAGCCGGCTGTATAGGCATTCCCATTCCGCAGCTTAAACAGCCAGAAATGAAGACGTTTGCAGGCGAACGAGTATTTGCGAACCAGGTTGTACCAGAACAGGTTGCCGAGTTATCCGGAAAGGCTGTGGAACAGAATCCGAAAACAACCATTGCTTCAGAACAAGAGTCAATTCTTTCAGTTGAAAAGCCGGAGGCAAGGCCGGAGGAAAGGCCGGAGGCAAGACAAGTGTCTAGACCAGAGGTTTTCGCTAATCAGGACGAGCCGAAAGAGAGGTTAGTAGACGGGGTGGAATTAGGTGCTCATCAAGAGATGTTTACCGTAAAGACAGGCGAACAACCAGTTTTGCAAGAAAGTTCCTACACGAAGAGCAAGCCTGTCGTGACCTTGCAGGAGCTGCCAGAGGTGACCGCGCAAAAGCTTAAACAAGAGATTAGAGATTTTGAAATTAAGCTAAAGCCAGCTCATCTTGGGGAAGTTACCATAAAAGCTACGTATGATGAGCAGGGACGCACGATTGTCTCGGTTTTCTGCGAAGAGGCGTCGACTCTTAAAGTCTTGACTCAGGAAGCGCCTAACTTAGCAGGACTAATTCAAGAGCGCTTAGGCACACCGTGCCAAGTGGTGACAGAGTCACAAGCGCCGGATTATCTGGAGCAAGAACAACAGCAAAACCAAAAAGGGCAACAGGAAAAAAATAAGAACGAGAAGCAACAAGAAACCCGGGAAGATGATTTTTTACAGCAGTTGCGCTTAGGGTTACTTTGAGTAAAGGGGGAAAAGGAAATGCCAGATATTTCAGGGGTGACGGGATTTACGAATTATGCGAATCAAGTATCCACAAGAACAGTTGGTGGCGGCGGGGCGATGTCAATTGCCGGGACAGGCTCCGGTGGAGGACTTAGTATTAATGATTTTTATAAATTATTAGCCGCGCAAATACAGTATCAAGATGCCGATAATCCTATGGATACTAGCCAAATGATGGCACAAATGGTACAAACGCAAATGATTTCGGCTATCACCCAAATGTCACAAGTCAATACCATTACCTATGCAAATTCATTAGTAGGTAAGGAGGTGGTTATGGCGGAAGTGGATGAATTGACAGGTCAATTTACTGGAGAACATACAAAAGGGAAAATAGAAGGCCTTATTATGGGCGATAATCCAATTATTTTTGTAAATGGAAAAGCGTATTCGCTGTCGCAGATTATGACTATCGGCGAGGTACCAGAGGACTTCTTAGATCCAGATAAAGATCCAGAGGAAAAACCGGAAGAAATACCAGAAACAGAATAAGCGTTAGGAGATGATGGAATGGGAAGCTTAGATGGCTTAACCAGTGCGAAGGATTTACAGCTTCGGTATCTAACGACAGCGAAATCGGGAATGCAAGTGGCGGCGAGATTACAAGCTACAAATTTTTCGGATTTGCTCCAAGAGAAACAACTATCCGCAGGTGTTGAGTTTTCTAAACATGCGCTGGGACGGATAAAGGAACGCGGCTTAATTCTAAACCAAAACCTGATGAAAGAGCTTAACGAAGCCGTAACAAAGGCGAAAGAAAAAGGAGCTAAAGAAGTGGCGATTATCGGAACGGACAAGGCGTTTATCGTCGATGTAGCTCATAATCGAGTGGTAACAGCTATGAACGCTGCCGAGATGCGAGAAAGTATTTTTACGAATATAGACAGTGCCGTATTAATCTAATCGGTCCTTGATAAGGAGATAGATTGTTAGGACCCTTATGGTCACTACAGTATGGCAAAACAATCAAATAAAAAAGGGGAGTTAATAACATGGTTAAATCAATGTATGCTGCAATTGCAGGACTTAGGACACATCAATCAAAAATGGATGTAATTAGTAATAATATCGCGAACGTTAATACGTGGGGGTATAAAACAAGATCGGCAAATTTCCAAGATGCCATGTATCAAAATATGGTGAACTCAACGGGAGGAAATGTTGCAAATGGTGGTAGCGGTGGTGTCAATGCTTCGCAAATCGGTTACGGTGTAAATATGGGATCGATTACTACCAATTTTGCGACGGGTAGCTGGGGTTATACGGGTAGAAGTTTAGATTGCATGATTAATGGTACCGGGTTCTTTATCGTAGGTCCTATGAAAGAAGGGGAAATTTCGGCAGATGATATCAGTAAAAGCGGTTTGTCTTTATCAAAAGTTGGAATTTTTTCGGTGGATAATAATGGGTATTTGGTCGATGCCTCAGGGAATTACGTGTACGGCTTTGCACCTAATGCCGGCGAGGATGCGGAAGGCTTTGACACCTCGAAGCTAGTCCCGATTAAGGCACCTGTACCTGATGGGGAAGAAGGCGGGAGCGTAATCGCTTCGTATACGATTAAGGCGGATGGTTCCATCACCTGTGTGACGGAAGACTCTGAGACGATTACCATCGGTCAACTAGCAGTCGCCTCGGTTACAAACCCTAACGGCTTGAGTCAAAGTAGCGGTTACTTATACGATATCGGTGAGAATGCAGGTGCGGTATCGGGCATTGCTACTACCGGAGCGACCGGCGAAATCCTCAGTAACTATTTGGAAATGTCTAATGTCGACTTGTCAACGGATATGGCCAATATGATTACCACGCAAAGAGGGTATCAAGCAAATACGAAGATAATTACGGTAACTGATGAAATGCTGGAGCAGCTCGTAAACATGAAAAGATAAGTAGGAGAGAGATTGTGATTGAGCTAACAAAAATCAATGGTGAAGTTATCTTGATTAATTCCTTGCAAATCGAGTACATCGAGTTGATACCAGAATCAAAAATCATCATGATGAATGGGAAGTATCACATTGTCGTAGAAGATAAGGACGAAATCATGGCTCGGACGATCCGGTTTCACCAACAGTCTTACGCGGAGATTAAAGAGAGGAGGGAGGCTTAGTTTATGGATATTACAACAATTATCGGCATTATAGGTGGGATTGCCTTTATCGTGAACGGCATTATGGGTAGTGGGAAGTTAGATAACTTTATTGACCCACCGAGTGTAGTCATTGTTGTGGGTGGCACAATATGTGCTGTTATCGCTAGTTTTCCTCTCAGTAAGTTGAAAAATGTAGGGGCCCACATGAAAAAATTAATTAGTGGGAAGGCGTATAAAGTGGAGCCGGTTATCAATGATTTAGTGGAGTTTGCTCAGATAGCTAGAAAGAATGGTCTGCTAGCCCTAGAGGAAAAGGCGAACAAACTAAAGGATCCTTTCTTCAAACAAGGAATTATGTTAGTTGTGGATGCTACGGAGCCAGACAAGGCGAGGGAAATGCTAGAGATGGAGCTGGATTCGATGATTGGCAGACACGAGGAAGAGGCGGCTATTTATGATAAGGCGGCCGCCTATGCTCCTGCCTTCGGTATGATAGGAACGCTGATTGGTCTTATCAATATGTTAAAAAGTATGGATTTGTCGGAAGGTTCCTCCTCCTCATTAGGAGAAAACATGGCGGTGGCAATGGTAACTACGTTTTACGGATGTATGTTAGCGAATCTTATCTTTGCGCCGATTGCTAAAAAATTGCGAATTCGTAATGAAGAAGAGGTTTTGTATAAGCAAATCATTATTGAAGGCGTTATGGATATTCAAGCAGGTGTGAATCCGAAAAATGTGAAAGAAAAACTGGTCTCTTTACTGCCACAAAAAAGACAACGGTTACTGCTTGAAGGCAAAGGGGCAAACAAAGGCAAGGCGAAAGCCGGTGGCAAACAAAAGAGTGCGGAAGCATAGAAAGGAAGCAGATGAAGAAGCGAGATAAAAAACCTGAAGAAGGCGGCAGTTGGATGGATACTTATGGCGATATGGTTACGCTTCTTCTGTGTTTCTTTGTACTACTCTATTCGATTTCTAGTGTGGATCAAGTAAAGTGGGAGAACCTAGTAAAGAGTATGAATCCAGAAGCAGCAAAAGCCTCGCAAATCGTCACAGAAGAAGGTACCGAAGAGGAAGGGACGGAAAATGTCCCAGGAGTGAACACAACGGAAGTGGACACTCAGTTCGAGGAATTATATGACAACCTTCTCGATATCAAGGAAAACATAGGGGATTCTTCGGCGATTCAAGTGTCGATGGGAGATGGATGGCAATTTATTTCTTTTCGTGACAGCGTGTTTTTCGACGGTGATAGTTACGTTTTAAGGGAAGAGGGACGTCACGTATTAGATGCCTTTTCTTCCGCCATTCATCCAGCGGCAGAGGCAATTAAAGAGATACAAGTACTAGGGCATACGACCCAGGCTGATCCCCAGATTCCAAATGAGGTTATGAACGATAGAGTGCTTTCAGCAAATCGTTCGGCAGTGGTAGTAGCATACGTACAACAAAAAGGGATTATTGGTGCGGACAAACTAGTTAGTATCGGTTATGGTCAGCATCGCCCAATTGCCGGATTTGGCACTGAGGAGGAGCGAATTTTGAATCGCCGAGTAGAGATTTTAATTACGAAGACAGGATCTGTAGAGAAGAGTTTGGAAGAATACTACGAACAAGTATATTAGGAGTAGATAAGCATGGCTGAAGTGTTAACGCAGAGTCAAATTGACGCATTGCTAAGTGAAATGGACAGTCCGTCCACAAAGTCAGAGGATACGGATGAGAAGATAGCAAAACCAGAATACAAAAAATATGATTTTTACAGTCCGAAGAAATTCACGAAGGATCGTCTTAAAGTTATCAACGGAATTTATGACAATTATACACGGATGGCTGCCTCACGAGTCAACTCGGTTCTACGAGCAAATTGTGAAATGGAAGTGGTCTCGGTGGAGGAACAGCGCTATTTCGAATTTAGCAATGCTCTTAGTGATAACGATATCATCGTTCTTCAGCCACTTTATCTACCAGATAAGTCAAAGGCGCCGCCGATTGTGAGTCATATGAGTTCCGGACTGATGCTAGGAATGATCGACCGTCTTCTTGGCGGAAGTGAATGTGACGAAAGTCCAGTAGTGGGCTATACGTATACGGAAATCGAGAAGCGTCTTTATGAGAAAATGATGCAGTATCTTCTAGATATTACGGGAGAAGCTTGGAGCCAATATCTTGAAATTAGTACTGGCAACCTAGAATTTGACGCAAATATGGGAATGTTTCAAGAGGTGACAGGGGAATCGCCAGTTGTCATTGTTTTAATCAATGTAAAGATGAATGAGGTGATGGGGCGGCTGACGATTTGTATTCCGGGGAATCTGTTAGCAAATGTTTTTGCCGTTATCGATAAGCGAAGGGAATCCGGTAGTTATGAAGAAGGTCTTCCAGATGGACGCAAGTTAATTCTTGAGAAAATTAGAGATACCGAATTAACTGTAAAGGCAGAGCTTGGAAAGGCTATGTTATCTCTAAGCGATATCTGTAGTATGCGTCCAGGAGATGTGATTGATTTGAAGAAAAGCAAAGATGCCACGCTTACCTTGTATGTGGAAGAGCAACCTTGGTTTGAATGTGACTTGGGGGCGTATAAAAAGCATGCCGCCGTTAAGATTGATAAGAATATAAAGAAAGAGGTAGAGGGAAATGAGTAAAATTATGGTAGTTGATGATGCCGCGTTTATGAGAATGATGGTGAAAGACACCTTGGCAAAAGGTGGGTACACAGATGTGTGCGAGGCCGGTGATGGAGCGGAAGCACTAGAGATGTATCAAGCAGAAAAGCCCGCCCTAGTACTAATGGATATTACCATGCCAAACATGGACGGTCTGGAGGCTTTAAAAGCAATTAGGGGCATTGATAGCAACGCCAACGTGGTGATGTGTTCAGCAATGGGACAGGAGTCGATGGTTATTGATGCAATCAAATCAGGAGCAAAAGATTTTATCGTCAAACCATTCAAACCAGAGAGAATCATCGATACAGTTGAAAAAATCGTTGGTAAGTAGGGGGAAAAGAGATGTCGTTTTTAAGTTCACTTAATATAAGCGCTTCGGGAATGACGGCTCAGCGTTTGCGTTTAGATGTAGTAGCAGAAAATATCGCAAATATAGAAACAACAAGAACGGAAGCAGGAACTGCGTATCGGCGGAAATTGGTGCAATTAGAAGCAAAAAGTGATTTTCGCAGTGCGCTTCAAAGAGCCGCGACAGCGAAGCAAACGGGTGGGGTTCAAGTAACGGGAATTATAGAAGATGAGAGTGCTTTAAAAGCGGTGTATGATCCGTCCCACCCAGATGCGAATGAAGAAGGGTATTTGATGATGCCCAATGTCGACTTAGTGCAAGAAACGGCAGATGCAATGGCGGCAACAAGAGCGTATGAGGCCAATATCACGGCCTTTAACACCGTCCGAACAATGGCGCAAAAAGCCTTGGAAATCGGCAAGTAGAAAGTAGGTTATAGACATGGAAAACAACAAGCTAAACACCATGGAAATGGATGCCATAGGTGAAATTCTAAATATAAGTTTAGGGGCTTCGGCTACGGCGCTTTCCAATATGCTAAATCGACGTGCGGTAATTACGACTCCGGTTGTAACGATTATGGACAAAGAAGAATTGGTTTTTGATCATATGGACCCGGCGGTCGGGGTCGGCATCGAATACGTCGAAGGGTTAACTGGCAGCAATGTCATGTTGCTAAGGCAAGAAGATGTTCGCGTCATTGTGTCAATTCTCATGGGGTCCGATATACCAGCAGCGGACTTTGTGCTAGATGAGATGACAGTCAGTGCCATTTGCGAAGTGATGAATCAAATGATGGGAGCCTCTGCCACGGCCTTATCCGAGTTATTGACTCACCAGGTAAATATTTCCACACCTCAACCTTTTGCCGTTGATGAGGTGGATGAATATAAGGAACGGTATTTAAAAGGTCACGAACAGTTAGCGGTTATTAATTTTAATTTGCAAGTAGGCGATGAGTTAAACAGCGAGTTCATCAATATCATGCCCTTAGAGATGGCCAAAGAATTAGTTGCCGGCTTCTTTCAGGATATGAATTTGGAGATGCCAAATGAGGAAGGGACTGAGCCACCGGTTATCAAAGAGGCGAAAGAAGAAGGAGTAGAAGTGGTAAAAGAGGCAGAAGTTGAGCCGCCGCGTGTTCCAGTCGAAGCGCCCCGTGGGAATAATGATAGCGAAGTATTGTCAGCGATTAAAGATATGATTCAACTGATGCAAGCCCAAATGAATGCCCACGAACCGAGGAAAATAAATGCTGAAACCGCACCGCTACCCAATCTAAATATTGGCAACGGAATGATAACACCAGCTCAGCAAGGGGAAAACATGGAATTGATTATGGGGGTACCGATGGAAATATCGGTAGAGATAGGGCGAACAAAGAAGTTAGTTAAAGACATCTTAGAGTTGAATAAAGGCTCTTTAGTTGTGCTGGATAAGCTAACAGGAGAGCCTGTTGACCTATACGTAAACGGTCAATGTATTGCGAAAGGCGATGTTGTCGTGGTGGAAGATAACTTTGGGGTGCGAATTACGGAAATTCTGGCGAAAGAATTTATGGCCGTCGAGTAGAGGGAGCAAGGTATGTTTAAGGAAATAATCACCGCGGTAGGAACGCTACTGTTAGTCTGTGCTTTTTTATATTTCGTTTGGTTTTGTACTCGTAGTTTGACCAAGATCGGCAACGTACGAGGCGGTGGTAAATATATGAAGCAGATAGAACAGCTTCCTATAGGCCAGGACCGATCATTAATTATTGTTCAGGTGAAAGCGGGGTATTTACTGTTAGGAGTTAGTGCTAGCGGCATTACCGTCTTAGAGAAAATGGATACGATAGAGGAACTCCCCTTTTCTGCTAAAGAGATGGAAACTCCAGATTTTAAGAAACTTATGGATAAGATAGTGATGAGAAAGAAGTAATTATATGGACAGCAATGCATTTGTAAATATCAATGGTGAACAAACACCTTCGTTAGAGATTCTGGTAACTTTAACCGTTATCATGCTCTTGCCCTCGATCGTTATAATGATGACTTCTTTCGTAAGGATAATTATTATTCTTTCTTTTACTAGGAATGCCTTAGGCGTGCAACAGGCGCCACCCAATATGGTTTTAGTGGGAATCGCCTTGTTTTTGACGCTGTTTATTATGAATCCGGTAATAAAGGAGATTGAAACTCAGGCGTATAAGCCCTACCAAGCAGGTAGCATCACTCAAGAAGAGGCTCTTGTGTTAGCAGAGGCACCTTTAAAGGAATTCATGCTAAAGCAAACGGAAAAAAGCAGTCTAAAGATGTTTGCCGAGATGGCAGGAGAGAAATACGAAGAGAAAAAAACGGACGAAATCCCCTTGACAGTAGTGATACCTTCTTTTATGACGAGTGAGCTTAAGCGAGGATTTATGGCAGGTTTGCTGCTGTTTATACCGTTTTTGCTAATAGATATTATCGTTTCAAGTACCTTAATGTCCATGGGGATGATTATGTTGCCCCCGGCAACCATTGCTTTGCCTTTTAAATTGTTACTATTTGTCACTTTAAATGGTTGGGAACTCTTATTTTCAACCATCGTAAAAAGCTTTAACTACTGACGAAGGAGGACTTAGGAAATGTTAACGACAGGAGAGATTACGGATGTCTTGTATCGTCTGTTTATTATGGCAGCAAAACTGGGAGGGCCAATTTTGCTAATTAGTATGGTGGTGGGAATTGCTATTTCGATTATTCAAGCGGCCACTCAGATTAACGAACAAACGATGACATTCGTTCCGAAGTTGATTGTTATCGGCATACTTTTGGTAGTGACAGGAAGCAGCATGTTAAAAAGCTTACAGGAATTCACCCTCTATATATTTAGCATGATCGCTAGTTAGGTAGGTGTAGGATGCTCATTAGCAACACCCCAGAGTTTATGTTTTTTACCTTAGTACTAATGAGGGTTTTCGGTTTTGTTTTTTTAAATCCGGTGTTGGGAAGAAAAGATATTCCCGCCCCGTTTAAAGCTGCCTTTGCTTTTATGCTAGGTTACTGCTTATATCCGAGTGCGGTAAGTTCGCAGCTAGAAGTGAACGGTGCTCTCGTATACGGAATCTTACTGCTTAAAGAATTTGCCGTTGGCTTTGCGCTTGGCTTTGTGATGCAAGTGTTTGAAATGGTACTTACCTATAGTGGCGCGGTAATCGATTTTCAAATGGGACTTTCCATGGCGACAGTCTATGACGCTCAGAATGGAACGCAAGTGGCCTTAACGGGGAATATTCTGCAAATATATTACTACCTCTTATTTTTTGCCATTGACGGTCATCTGATACTGATAAGAATTATCGGAGAATCGTCAAGAATCGTTCCTTATGGCGGGATTACCATCGGGAAAGAGACGGCGGAAGCAATCGTGATGATTTTCGTACAATGTGTAGTGCTAGCGGTGAAATTAGCCTTGCCCGTTATCGTCTTTGAATTTTTGGCAGAGGTAGCAGTGGGGATGCTCATGCGGATCGTTCCCCAGGTTAACGTTTTTGTCATTAGTATACAGTTACGAGTGATTATCGGAGTTGTCATCTTAATTACGATGGTCTCGCCGATAGGGAATTATTTAAACGGCGTGATAGACGAACTGCTATTGGCGCTGAAAGAGGTTCTAACGACTTTAAGGGCCTAGCAAAGGAGAGGGAAAATGGCGGCAGATAATAAAACCGAAAAAGCCACTTCGAAGAAGCGCAAAGATGAACGAAAAGAAGGAAACGTCGTCCTTAGTAAAGACGTTGTTAGCGTGGTCTTAATCTTTTGTTCTTTCTACGCTTTGAAAAGTCTCTTTCCTTATATGTATAACAGTGTAAACGCCTTTATGAAACGCTTTATCGTCTTGTCAGGGGAAATGACGGATTTAAATCAGGATAGTTTAGCCATCCTCAGCAATGAATTGCTTAAGGCGACGGCGATAGGGGTTTTACCGCTGGGAATTATCTGTATGGTAGCAGGTATTCTTGCATACGGGGTGCAGACGCGTTTTCTTTTTGCTACCAAAAGTCTTCGTCCTAAGTTTTCAAAGATTAATCCTTTAGAGGGGATCAAAAGACTCTTTTCGATGAAAAATGCTGTAGAACTGGTAAAGAGCTTATTGAAACTAGTTATCCTTGCCTTTATCTTAGTTTCTATTTTAAAAGACAACAGCGTCTCGGTCATGCGGACGATGGATATGTCAATTGTCGCCGCAGGGGAGCTTATGTTCGAGATGATGATGGGTATGATAACGCGTGTCTGTCTCTTTTTTGCAGTAGTGGCCTTTCTCGATTATCTGTTTCAGCGCTGGGATTATGAGCGAAAGATTATGATGAGTAAGCAAGAGCTAAAAGAAGAGTTCAAACAGACGGAGGGGAATCCGGAAATCAAAGGCAAAATTAAGGAAACCCAAAGAGCAAGAGCGCGGATGCGGATGATGCAGGCTGTACCAGAGGCAGATGTTATTATTAGAAACCCAACTCATTATGCAGTTGCCCTTAAATATGATAAAGACCTTCATAATGCGCCTATTGTGGTAGCAAAGGGGCAATCGGAATTAGCCTTGCGGATTGTGGAAATGGGAGAAAAGCACGGCGTCGTCTGTATAGAAGATAAGCCATTAGCCAGAGGGCTATACGCAGAGGCGGAAATTGATAGAGAGATTCCGCTTAACTATTATGCGGCCGTAGCGGAAATACTCGTGCAGGTATTAAAGATTAATAAGGAATTGAGGTAACACATGAAAAGGTTAGCCAACAATGCAGTAGCGGTATTTGTGGTGGTGATCGTTCTACTTTTAATCATCCCGTTATCGCCGTTTATGCTAGACGTCATGATTATTATAAATATTGCTGTTTCGATGATGATTTTACTGATTAGTATGAACATCAAAGAGCCCTTGGAGTTTTCTATTTTTCCGTCTTTACTCCTTGTTACTACGCTTTTTCGTATCGGCATTAACGTGTCTTCGACGAAGAATATTCTCCAGAATCAAGGACAAGCAGGGGCCGTGATTAAATCCATGGGAGACTTTGTTCTTCAAGGGAATGTAATTGTGGGATTCGTTGTCTTTATTATCATTGTGTTAGTTCAGTTTATAGTTATTACAAAAGGAGCCGAACGCGTCGCCGAGGTGGCCGCTCGCTTTAACCTTGATGCGATGCCAGGAAAGCAAATGGCGATCGATGCAGATTTAAGTGCCGGTCTAATAAATGAACAAGAAGCCAAAGAGCGACGCGGAAAGATCCAACGTGAAGCAGACTTTTATGGAGCAATGGATGGTGCCACAAAGATTGTAAAAGGGGATGCGGTAATGTCGATCATCATTACTGCGGTCAATCTAATTGGCGGTTCTGTCATCGGTCTAGTGCAATCCCAAATGGAGTTAACACAAGTGTTACAAGTGTACTCAATTGCTACGGTAGGTGATGGCTTGGTCTCTCAGATCCCTGCACTTCTAATATCTACAGCCACGGGCATGATTGTAACAAGAGCCGTGTCAGAGGGAAGTCTAAATACGGATGTAACCAAACAGTTTTTGGCGCAGCCGCGAGCGATTATTATGACAGGGGCAGTACTGATGGTTTTACTATTAGTGCCAGGTATGCCAAAGATTCCTCTAGCATTAGGAGCCCTATCTTTGATTATGCTGGGGTACCGCTTGCACAAACGCATGGAAGAAGGCAGTGAGTTTATCGACGCGCCAGAGAGTATCCCCGAGGCTATGCCAGATTTACCAGAGGAGGAGTACTTTCGGGATATTAACAATATTTATTCTCTTATTGAAGTGGAGCCAATCGAGATGGAGTTTGGCTATAGCTTAATTCCTCTCATTGATGAAACCACCGGTGGGAAAATGATCGATCGAATCGTTATTTTCCGTCGTCAGTTTGCTCAGGAAATGGGGTTTGTAGTTCCCTCTGTTAGACTGAGAGACAGTGCCAATTTAAATACGAATCAATACGTCGTCAAGGTACGCGGAGAAGAGGTGGCCAAAGGAGAAATCTTGGTAGATCACTACCTGGCGCTAGAACCTAGTGAACCAGGCGGATCTATTGATGGGATTGAAACGCTGGAGCCCGCCTATGGTATTCCTAGCAAGTGGATATTGCCAGAAAATCGTGAGATGGCCGAGGTATTTGGTTATACCGTTATAGATCCTTTATCGGTAATGATTACTCATCTATCGGAAACGATTCGACAACACGCCTACGAACTGCTGAATCGTAAAGAAACGATGCAATTATTGGAAAATATCAAACAACAAGCGCCAGAGCTTGTTGAAGAAGTGGTGCCGGGAATTATTTCATATGGAAACTTCCAAAAGATTTTAGTGAGACTTCTCAAAGAGGGAATCCCTATTAAAGATATGGAAACGATCCTAGAAACAATTGCTGATAGTACGGTTCCTGGGGAAGATATTTATAGCGTGACCGAGAAAATTAGAGGCGCGCTAAAGCGTACCATCACACGAAAGTTCTGCGAAGGGGGTCAACTTAGAGTGGTGACTCTTGATTCGGAGCTTGAGAAGGAGCTAGTCGCAAGTCTGGCAAAGAGTGAGGGGGGAGCATACTTGGCGGTTAGACCGGAAGTGATGCAGAGTTTGTTAGCTCAACTAGGAGAAGAGGTTAAGAAGTTTCAAGAGCTATCTCAAGAGGCGGTCGTCCTGACTAGTCAGGTGATTCGCGCACATTTGTATCAGTTGTTAGAACAGTTTTATCCGAGTGTACATGTACTTGCTTTTAATGAAATAGCCGGCAACGTACAGATACAAGCAATTGACAATATCACGATGTAAGGGGGGAGCAGATGTTGGATTATACAAATGAAGAATTATTAGTCAGGTATCGACTTACAGGCGATATCAAGATCAAAAAAGAGTTAACCATGCGTTATCTCTATATTGTACGAAGTATTGCCATTCAAATGCGAGATGTCTTTGCCGGGTTTGCTCAATTAGATGACATTATTAACGAAGGAGTCATTGTTCTGATGGGAGCTATCGATAAATTCGATGAGTCTAAGAATGCGAAATTTGAAACGTATGTTTCAAAACGAATCCGGGGCATGGTGATTGACCTAGCAAGAAAGCAAGACTGGGTTCCGCGGGGACTGAGAAAAAGTTTGCGTGATCTTGAAAGAGAGAGAAATACGTTTTTTGCGGATTACGGTAGGGAACCGACGATAACAGAGCTGGCGGATATTCTCGAGATGCCGGAGGATAAGTTAATCAGCGTAATGGGAAAAGAAAATCTTTCAGCAATACTATCCTTAGATATGGTGCTTGAGGAAACCGCGGATAATTTTTCCCGAACTCAAGTTGCTTCAACAAATCGTTTTGAGCAACCAGAGGCAAGTCTTCTTGATAATGAATTAAAAGAGATGCTCAAACAAGGAATTACGTCTTTAAAGGAGGCGGAACAGCTAGTTGTTTCTCTCTATTATGAAGAGGAACTAAACATGAAGCAGATAGCGGAGGTGATTGGAGTGAGTGAGCCGCGGGTATCACAAATTCACGCAAAAGCTATTAATAAATTGAAAGAGTATATGGTTAATAGGAAGCAGATGAGGAGGGAATATGTTTCAGGGATTTTATAATTTGACTTCAGGGATGCTGACCCAAACGAGAAATTTAAATGTGATTAGCAATAATATGGCAAATGTTTCTACGCCTGGTTATAAACGAGATCAGTTTGTAGCAAAAACGTTTCAGGAAGAATTGATTTATCGTAGTGGTAACAATGTGAAAAATATAAGAACGCCTCTCGGACAGATGAATCGCATTGTCACAGCTGATCGCAACTATGTGGATTACACGGAGGCAGGGTTTCGCCAAAGTACGAGCCCGCTTGACTTTGCCCTTAGTGGGAAAGGGTTTTTTCAAGTAAATACAGCTCAGGGGATGGTGTATACACGGAATGGATCTTTTTCTCTCGATGGCGCCGGTTATCTTTGCTTGCAAGGAGTGGGGAGAGTCCAAGGGAGTAACGGACCGATCTATCTTGGGACCGATAAAATACAAGTTGATCAAAAGGGGAATATATACAATGAAAGCGGCGCGAATATGGGAACGCTTAAAGTGGTTGCTTTTGAAAATGAAGACGAAATGCTAACGAAATCAGGCAATGGTGTCTTTACAGCGAGTGGCGAGGGGACCGTGGCGACGGCGACAGTAGTTCAAAATGCGTTGGAGTATTCCAATGTAGAAGCTGTTGTGGAAATGTCGGAGATGATGAGTGCTCAGCGCTCGCTACAAAGTAATGCCCAAGTGATGCGGATGTACGATCAACTGATTGGGAAGATAGTAAATAATCTAGGGGTGAATTAGAAGGGGAGAGCGAAAGATGGATACATCATTTTATACAGGTATAAGAGGGGTAAAGACACAGCAAGAGCGGATGAATGTGATTTCTAACAATATAGCCAATGTAAATACCTACGGCTATAAGACGAAGAATTCTTCTTTTCAGGACATGCTCTATTACAATCAACGAGATAGAGCGGGCGAGGTGACGAATTTAACCGCAGGTACGGGAGCGCTGCATAGCCATATTACCACGGATTTTAGTGGGTCTGGCTTTCATGTTAGTGGCGGAGCATTGGATTTTGCTATTAATGGGGAGGGCTTTTTTAAGCTCCAAGATCCTCAGACGGGGGAAGTGACCTACACACGTAATGGTCATTTTGGACAGTCAAGACGAAGTGATGGGTTTTATTTGGTCACCGACTCAGGCAAATTTGTAGTAGATAGTCAGGGGCAGCCCATTCGTGTCAATCAAGGAGAGCTTTCTCGCCAGCCAGCCGTTTATGATTTTGCTAATACCGATGGGATGTTAAGTATTGGTAATAATGAGTTTGCACCGGTGGAAAAAAACGGGAATGCGACTTTAGTAGTGGATGCCCAGCTGGTAAATGGGTATTTGGAGATGTCTAATGTAGATTTGGCTAAAGAGATGGCAGATACTATCGAGGCTTCAAGAGCGTATTCCTACGTGCTTAAGATGGTACAGACAGCAGATGAGGTGGAACAGACAATTAATGAATTAAGGGGATAACGGGATGGATATGAATGAGCAGACATTAGACGTGGTAAGAGAGGTTGGCAGTATCGGGACGGCTCATGGGGCGACGGCGGTATCGGCCTTACTAGATAGGAAGGTTAAAATTAGTTTACCTGATGTGCGGTTTTTAGATTTTAATGAAGCCTTAGAGGAAGCGGGTAATCTTGAAGAAGAAATTCTCTGTGTTCTATCCACATTGTCAGGAGAGATGAAGGGGATGATGCTCTTCTTAATGCGCAAAGATTTAATTAATCAAATTATTGGTCCTATGTTAGGGGTGGAAGTTGAAGAGTATGAAGACCTACAAGACATCGCTTTATCGGCCTTAGCGGAAGTTGGCAATATTGTGATTTCTGCATATATCAATGCGCTGGCAGGGTTAGCGCAAATGGATATTCAAGTCACGCCTCCAGCTATCTCAAGAGATATGCTAGGAGCCATCCTCAGCGTTCCGATGACCATGCTGGGGTATGAAACGGATAAAATCATGATGGTTACGGGTAATTTTATCATTGAGGAAAAGAAATTTGATAGCAGTTTTATGATGGTCCCTGACATTGCCTCTTTACAAACATTGACAGAGAAATTGGTGGGTCGCTATGAATAGGGATTTGTGTGTTGGTATTGCCGATATGAAATTTGTGAAAGAGACGGGAAGTTTAATCACCTATGCTTTGGGTTCTTGTATTGGTGTCAGCTTCCACGATCCGCTTATAAAGTTGACGGCTCTTTTGCATATTTTACTACCTGAAAGCAATCAAGTTAGTAACGAACACGTATACAAATTTGCGGACTCGGGGATTAGAGAGACGCTGCGAATTCTTAGCCTTCAAGGGGGAGCGAAAAGTCGTTACGTTTGTAAAGTGGCAGGGGGAGCGCAGATGTTTCAGTTGCCAGGAAATAGTCCGGTGGCTAATATTGGGAAACGCAACTTTGAATGTGTACAAAAAATTTTGCAAAGTGAAGGGTTGCGAATTTCTAATGCACAAGTAGGTGGCACCATTGCTAGAACAATGAGAGTAGAGGCGGCGACGGGAGTGGTACAGATCAGAACCCATGGATTAGCAGAAATAATTATGTAGGAGAGTATAGGTATGGAAAAGGCAGAAATCTTATTAGAAAGCGGTACAAACGAAATCGAAATCATGGAGTTCACTATCTATGATGAACTCTATGGTATTAATGTGGCAAAAGTGCGAGAAATTATGCGGGCCGATGAGGTTAAGGAAATTCCTCATGCTCATCCTTCTGTAGAAGGAATCTTTAAACCAAGAGAGGAGCTGCTTACAGTCATTGATCTACCTCACTATCTGACGGGCAAGAAAACCACACCAACGGATATTGATATTTTTATGGTGACGGAATTTAATAAGCTTAACATTGCCTTTCGCGTGGAGGGGGTTGTAGGGATTGAACGAATTTCGTGGGAAGACATTAGTAAACCGGATGCAACACTTAAAAATGATGAAGACGGAATTGCTACCGGGATCGCAGAGATAAACGGGAAGTTAGTGACGATACTTGATTTTGAAAAAATAACGGCTGATATTGCTCCGGAAACGGGCATTCAGACGGAGGAAGTTGCGGTTTATGAGGGAACGGATAGGAGTCAATATTCTTTAGTAATGGCTGAAGATTCCGTACTGCTCACCCGGATGATAGAAGACTCATTAAGAAAGGCCGGCTATTCTAAGATTACGAAATTTGGTAACGGAAAAGATGCCTACACTTATTTAGAGGAAGGAAAGGAGAATGGCGAGTTAAGGGCTGATCTTCTGATTACAGATATTGAAATGCCGATGATGGACGGTCACCGCCTAACGAAGCTGGTTAAAGATGATAGCGTTCTTAAAAAAATACCAGTCGTTATTTTTTCTTCTCTAATTACTCCGGAAATGTCCATCAAAGGGAAAGAGGTTGGGGCAGATGAACAGCTTTCAAAGCCGGAGATAGGTTTACTAGTGGACGTAATTGACGAATTGCTTAATCGGAGAAATTAAAATGGATAGATGTATTGTTCGCAGAGCGATAAAGGTAGCAGAAACAGGGATGATTCTGGGATATCACTTAGATATTCCCGAACAAGAGGACGAGAGTACGGATGTGGTAATGGATTTTCTTCTCAATAATAGTAATAAGTTTATTAGTGAAAAAATCACCTTCGTACCTTTTCCCACAGAACCCATCCTGCGGAAAACGATTCGGCTTTTTGAACCGGGAAAGATAGTTATTAACCTAGGCGGACAGATAGAAGTAACGGATAGTTTGGTAGCTTTAGTAGAAGAGCTATATGATGCGGGATATCTTTTTGCAACGCGAGTGACAGAGTACGAGCAGGAACATATGTGCTTAAATTCGTATATCGATTATATCTGGATCGATAGCCGCTCCTCTCGTGAGCTTCGCCTAATCAGAGACTTACATCTTGTTAATAAGAAATGTATAGCCTGTGAAATAGAAACGAAAGAACTGTATGAAGCAGCGGTGGAAACAGGCGCTGATTATCTAGAAGGCAACTTTATCGCCAGCACCTTAGTCACGAAGGTTGATAAAGTAGAATTTTTACAAGGCAATTTCTATCAGTTTATGCTTGAAGTTATGAGCGATGAACCGAGGATGTCGGTCTTAGAAGGAATTGTAAAAAGAGATGCCGGGCTGACCTATGCTTTACTTAGAATGGTCAATTCCGCTTATTTTGCCCTACGCAAACGAACGGATTCCGTCCTCCAAGCCCTTGTTACGATTGGGCTTCGTAAGCTTCAACAGTGGTCCTATATGATGAGCTTTAAGCTAAGCAGCAATGGTCAGGCAGCTGAGGAAATTCTTAAGCTCTCCTTCATTCGTGCAAAGTACGCGGCCGAACTTGTCCATTATATAAAAGGTTGTAAAGTAAGTGCGAATGATGCCTACCTAATAGGCATGTTTTCGGCAATGGAATACATGGTAGAAGGGGATTTTGAAGAGATTCTATCAGGAATCCCCCTGAATCAGGATGTGAGTATGGGGCTAATTGAACGGGAGGGAATGCCGGGGAATATTTATTATCTTGTCTTAGCTTACGAGCGCTCAAACTGGGAAGAATGTAAAAAAAGAGCGGGAGAGTTAGGGGTGCCGGTTTATTTACTGGCACAGACATATTTAAATTGTATTGAGAGTGTAAATAATATTTGGAGTACTTTGATGGTGGAATATAGTCGGTAGGAGGATGAAGAGGATGGCAAAAGTAATTGTCTTAACAAATCAAAAAGGTGGGGTGGGGAAAACCACATCTTCAGCAGCCCTTGTGGTAGGCCTTAAAAAGAGTGGTGAACGTGTATTAGCCATCGACTTGGATCCTCAAGGAAACCTGGGATTTAGTTTGGGAGTAAATATTGAAGAAGGGTATACCATGTACGAGGTCCTTAAAGGGGATATTTCCTTACAAGAGGCCATCCGTCATACCGAATATTATGGTGATGTAATTACCTCAAATATTCTACTAAGTGAAATGGAGTTATCTCTAAAAGGTGAAGAGCGAAATTTGATTCTAAAAAATATGCTGGATGAGGTTGCCGATAACTATGACTTTATTGTCATTGATACACCCCCAGCTTTAAATATACTTACCCTTAATGCATATACGGCAGCGGATGAGCTGATAATACCAATGGCGGCCGAGATTTTAAGCTTAGTTGGGCTGATGCAGTTAAAAGAAACCATTCAAGGGGTGCAAGATTCTCTTAACCCAGAGTTACGGGTATTAGGGATTTTAATGACAAAGTACTTTAAGCAGACGAATTTGTCGAAGGATGTGTTAGAGATGGTAAAAACGGTTGCTGAAAAGATTGGCACAGAGGTATTTGATACAAAAATCAGTAATAGCGTGGTGGTAGCCGAGGCACCAGCACATGGAGTCAGTATTTTTGATTATTCACCAAAGTCAAAGCCAGCTTATGATTATCAATTATTCGTGGCCGAAACGATGGAAAAAATATGTAATTAGGAGGGGTTTATGGCTAAGAAAACAAACAAGACGGATCATGTGTTGAATTTACTTTCAACGGGAGAAGAGATGGCAGATACTACCAATTCGGCAGTTGTTACCACCGAGGAAGCGAATCATGAATTAGCAGATGCCATCAAGGAATCGTTAGAACAAGAAGCAGGCGTAGAACAAGAGGAGTCGCTAATGAAGACGCCCAAAAATTACGTTGTTATTAACGTTATGGAACAGCTAGTTAAAGATAACGTTCGCTATTATATGGATAAGCTAGAAATGTGTACCTGTCCCAGGTGTACCGTGGATGTGATGGCGCTTTCGTTGACCCGTTTAGATGCGAAATACGTAGTTGCTAAGAAGGAGGAGGTATCGCCCCTTCTGAACTATTATTCTCGAAAATACGAAGGTAATATTTCCATTGAATTAATGAAAGCGGGAAGGCAGGTTATGGAAACGCCACATCATGCCGATAATTAAAGAGAAAAGTTAGAATGGGGAGGGTTTGATTATGGCGACAATCAATGGATTAGGTTCGACAGGAAGTAGTGGGTTATCTGGATACGGTGGATTAGCAAGTGGCTTAGACCGGGATTCTCTGATAGAGGGAATGACTTATGCCACGCGAGCAAAAATTGCTGCGCAAAAGGGAAAACGACAGTCAGTTTTGTGGAAACAGCAAGCGGTACAGGGAATTACGAACAAAATGTATGAATTTAGTAATAAATTTCTCTCCCTGTCCTCTTCAACAAGTTTACTTTCGGGAAAACTTTTTTCGCGTAATCAGATTACGGCTTTAGGAGCGAATAGTAAATTCGTCTCGGTAAGTGGTAGTGCTAGCTCAGCGGAAATGTTTTCGATTCTTGGGGTTAAGACCTTGGCCAAAAATGCCCAGGCGTCTTCAAGTCGCCCGGTAACGGAACAAGTTTTAACAACCGGTGAAATGGTAAATGATTTAGGAACGGAGATAACCCGGGATGTAATCGGTGGCGATAGCATCTATTTGAAGTATGGAAGCAAACAGTACGCAGTTAAGCTCCCTCAAGGAGGCGAATATGATTATTCAACGCCTGAAAAAGCTGCGATGGCGATAAATAAAGCGCTAGAGCAGGTAGAAGTAGGGGCAGACCAGACGCTAGCCGATGTTATGAGTGTAACTCAAGAGGCAGGAAAGTTTACGTTTAAAAACATCTCTAGTGGTGGTAACGCCCTAGAGATTGTTGGCGGCACGGGGAATGTGTTGGTCGATTTAGGTTTTTTAGACGAGGGTGAGTCCCTTAAAGATTTAGACGATGAACGAAAGAAGGTTACGGCGGACGGTTTGACGGCAGTGAATGATGCTGAGTTAACGGAGAAGGTAACGGTTGCTAGCGAACTTAGCGGGAAGAGTCTTAAATTTACGTATAACGGTACGACAAAAACGATTAAACTTGGCGAGTACGATAGCCAAGCGACGATGGATGATGTGCTTGCAAACCTCCAAAAAGGCCTTGATGACGCCTTTGGTAGAGGGCGAGTCAAAGCCGATTTAAAGGAAAATAGCACTGGTGATAAAAGCTCCTTAACATTTCAGACAATCACTCCAAACGGGGAAGCAGATGCCACCTCTATTATCAAGATTAGCGGTGGTGATGCGAGCCTTTTAGGAGAAAATGGATATTTGGGGATTGCCTCTGGGGCTTCTAACCGGTTACAGCTCTCGGCTAGCTTAAAGGATTCAGGGTTGAATTTTGGTAGCGGGCTAACGATGCCTTTAACGATTAGCAACGGAAGTGACACCTTTACCCTTGATCCGGAAAAGTTTGATGAAAATAGCTCGGTTTCCTCAATTATTAACGAAATAAACAGCAATAAAGATTTAGGGATTCATATTTCCTATCAAGAAAGCGGCGATAAATTTGTTATTAAGTCAACGCGACCAGGTGCTAGTGGTGATATTGACCTTGGTGGCGACCTAGCAAAGGCGCTTTTTGGCGAGGCCGGAGTAGACTATGATGTGCAAGCGGGAACGGATGCGGTAATCCGTGTACAGTATGCCGGAAGCGATGAAGTTGCCACGGTGGTGCGCGGTAGCAATAGTTTTTCCTTAGATGGTTTAAACGTTACTGTTAACGGCACGTTTGGCTATGACGAATCAGGGAACCCTCTAAAAGAGGTGGAAGCGATTACCTTTGAGGCAAAAACGGATACGGACGCAGCTCTTAAAGCGGTCAAAGAGATGATCGATGAGTTTAATGAAATTCTGGCTTTAGTCAATGGAGAAGTTAAGCAAAAACCAAATCGGGATTACTCCCCTCTGTCTGATGAACAAAAAGCCGAAATGTCAGAGCAACAGATAGAAGAGTGGGAAAAGAAAGCTCAAGAAGGCTTGCTCTTTGGTGATACGGATTTAAGATCGTTAACCAACGAATTGCGGTTTGTTATCCCTGCCGATATGCGTGAAATGTTTAAGGAAATCGGCATATCGGTGTCAACGAACTATGCCGACAATGGCAAATTGGTCTTTGATGAAGAGCAGTTTAAGGAGGCGATGAGCCTAGACCCTAGTAAGATTAGAGATGCTTTATCAAATGCTGGCGGCAGTGGTGCGGGACTAATGACGAATCTGAAGACAACCTTTGATAAATACGCATCCATGACAGGTGCTACTAAGGGAATCCTTGTTGAACGGGCGGGAAGTCCTCATTCCCCGCTTTCCATGCTTAAGAACACTTATTTAAGTCAAGTGACTGAGTTCGACACGTATATTAGTCGTTTGAACGATAAACTTAAAATGGAACAAGATCGTTATATCAAGCAGTTTTCGTCACTGGAATCTTTGGTTTCACAAATGAACTCTCAAAGTAGTTACTTAAGTCAGATGTTTTCTATGTAGAGCAGAAAGGGGAATAAGCAAGGATGAAGCAAAGAGGTTATAGCCAGTACAAGGAGCAATCCGTTTTGACCATGACACCAGAGGAATTGCTAATTGTTTTATACGATGAGCTGATAAAGAGATTACGTCGTGCGGAGATTTCTCTGGACGGAAAGAAGTATGAACTGTTTGAAGAGTCTGTTGATCGTAGTGTAGAAATTGTGAAATATTTTAAAGAGTGTCTTAATTTTGAGTATGAATTAAGCTATGAATTAGCGCGAATGTACGATTTTTTCATTTTTGAACTCAGTCGTCTAAAGTCGGGGCGTAAGGCTACGGTGGTCGAGGAAATTTTGCCTTTGGTTATTGAACTTAGAGAGGCCTTTGAGGTAGCAGGTAAGTCGGCATGAGAAAAGATATTATCGGTCACTACCAAATGAAAAGCCGCCACTTAAATGAAGTGTGGCGGCTCACAAGAGAGCTAGGCGAGGCCATAGGAAATAACGATACGGTTGTCATTCAAATGGTACTCGATATGCGAGGGGAAGAATTAGCAACCATCGCTACCATTGATGAGGAGATTCGGGAAGGGTTAGCGAACTTACCCAGAGAAAAAAAGGAAGAATTAGAAAAACAGATAGAAGAATGTAATGATTATATGCTTCAAGTGTGGCGCAAAACAGTTGCCCTTGATCAACACCTTAATACGAAGATAGCGGGTAAAGATTCTTTTTACTTCGATAAGACCCAGATGGGACCACCGCTGTAAGCGGTGGTAAGAAGCTGGGAGAGGAGTAGCTCACTTGACCAACGTATGCTAGTTCGTTCAGGGCTTGCGGGATCAAAGATGATAAACTGTCCATCTGCGTCATACCCATTAACCACGATAAAATGACCACTACTTGTGAAGTTTCCAGGACCCATGAGAAAGATAAGCAGTTTGTCGTAAGTTAAGGCTAAGCGTAGGCTTTCAGTCGTAATGCTAGGAAGGTGTTCCACTTTTAAGCCATAGGCCTTCGCGCCGCTAGGGATGAGTTCATGGGCAGAACCAAAGCCGGGACTAAAGAAACCGTGAGTGCTTGACCAACTAGCCACTTCAGGTGGGGTTACGACCTGCTTATTTAACGTGCTGATGGCGGTTGCTAGGACGGCAGGACCACAGCCGTGAGTGGAAAGTGGGTCCACGTTTCCGTATAGATAAGAAGCCCACTGAGGGTCGAGTTGTGAATAAGCCGTTAGCGGAATTATTTTTTCGCTGCCGCTAGGTGGCTCTTGCCATTCGCGCGGGGAGGCTAGAGCGATAGCCCCGCTAGGAGCTAGGGCGTTTATATGTGGAAGAGAGAGGCCGATTAGTGAGAGGCCTAAACATAATAGTAAGCGTTTATATGGTTGCATCTTCAGTCTCCTTTGCAAAATACTCTATAAATAGATTGTCGGCTAAAAGGGGTGAAAAGTTAAGAATTAGGAAAGGATAGGGGAGCAATGAAAGAAATTGTATTTGAAAATGTGAGTAAGATATACGACAATGGCGGCATTGGTTTGGAAAACGCTTCATTTGCCGTGGAAAAAGGCGAGTTCGTCTTCGTTGTTGGTAAGAGTGGTTCTGGGAAAAGCACTTTGTTAAGACTAGTAAGCGCGCAGATGCCGAAAAGCGAAGGGACGATTACCGTAGGTGGTGTATGTTTATCTGCAATTCCGAAGGGAAAGTTGCCTCTTTTTCGTCGTCAGTTTGGCATTATGGAAAGGGAACTCGGTCTTTTGCCAGATCTAGACGTGCGGGGAAATATTAGTTTAGCGATGTATGCAACGGAGCAACCTTTTAGCAGGATTAAAAAGCGGGTTACGCAGACGATGGCGACGCTTGGTATCAGTCACTGCGCGAAACAGTACCCAAACCAGTTGTCAGGAGGGGAAGCGGCAAGGGTAATGCTAGCTAGAGCTTTAGTAATTAACCCGCGGATTTTGGTGATTGATGAACCAACGGCCAACCTCGACCCAGATGCTTCTTGGGATATGATGTGTTTGCTAAATGAATTAAACCGAATGGGAGTTACTATGATTGTAGCTAGTCATTCCCGAGAATTGGTGACGATAATGAAGAAACGAGTTATTACGTTAGTCTCAGGAGTAGTGGTTGCTGACGAGAAGAATAGTATTTACTCGTCAAAAGCCATGGATGTATTTGCAGAGAAGAGAGTTTACAATGAGAGAAGACAGTATCAGAACCTACGAGGCGGATTGCCTAATTAAGCTAATTGAAGCTATTCTTAGTAAACAAGAGCTGCCCAAATTTGAACAAGATCCCGATTGGGAAAAGTTGTATAAGTTGGCCATATATCATAATGTTGGGAGCATTGCCTACTGTTGTCTGTTGGGAACGGAGGCGTATGAGCTTGACCCTTGGAAAGAAAAACTTGCCAAGATTTATCATAAGGCGGTGTCTTTAGAGGGACATTATACAGCCCAGGTTCCGCGGATCTTAGAGGCGCTTGAGAAAGCGCGGATAGACTGTGTTCTTTTTGGGGACTATATTCTTCGAGTTTACTATCCCCGTCCGGAAATGCGACCGTTATCAAGTGTAAATTTCTTGGTTGACCAAAGAGATTGTAAAGCCGTGAGAGCGATTATGATGGATTTGGATTTTTCCGAGGAGCAGCCCCTTTCTTTTAAAAAGGAACCGGGACTGTGTATCACTTTTTATCCCCGTCTGGAATTTCTTAATAAGCAATTTTCTAAATACTTCAATATTCCCTTGAAACAGTATGTGACTCTGAGTGCTCATAGATACGTCCGGGGGTTTGAACCAGAAGAGTTCTACCTATATTTACTTGCATGTGTAGCGGAAGCTTATGCTAAGGGCGATATGGATATGGGACTTTTGTTGGATTACCGCTGTTTTTACCGAGCACTATATAAAACATTGGATTGGGGCTATCTTAGTAAAGAGAGTGAGCGCCTGAAAATGGGCGTCTTTCCCGAGTATATAACGAAACTATCAGCACTGTGGTATGACGGTTTTGTGGATGATTGGGAGGATGCCATACTTACTGAGATGGAGGCCTACGTTTTGACGAAAGGAGAAAGTGGGCGAGTACAAAGTGAAAAATTATTACCGTTAGTTAGGCAGGTAGTGGATATCTATCAGCGAAAATTACAAAAAAAGCGACGCCGGGAACGGCTGGAAATCTTGTTTCCCAACCTAGAATACATGCAAGCGATGTATCGGATATTGCGGTATGTTCCTCCTTTATTACCTTTTTGTTGGCTTCTTAGAGGAGTGCGTTTACGTAAAGATAAAATTATTGCAAAAAAGGTTAATAAAAAATAAAGAATGCCGATAAACTAAGTAAGATGATTGAAAAGGAGGAAGAGCTTATGAGAATATCAAATGATAGTTTCAAACACCGCTGTGCTAATTCTCTTTCTACAGATAAGAAGAACGTAAACGAGGGTATGAAGATGGAACGAAGCAAACAGTTTGATGAGGTTTTGCTTTCAAAAGAAAAAAGTACACCAGACGAGAAGCAAATAATTGAGGAATTAACGAAGAAGGTTCGCCTAGAGACTCTTAAAGGCACTGACAGCAATAAGATAACGAGTCTAAAGAGGCAAATTGCTGAGGGTTCGTATCAAATTGACATCGATGAAATTGCGAAACGTATTTTGCTTCAGGGGGGAATGAATAAGGATGAATAAATTGAAAGAGGCCATACAGGCCTTAAGCGAGCAGTTTCGAAAAATTTCTAAAATTGAAGAGGAAATTATGGAAGCGGTAGCAGCGAATAAATTATCCCAAGTTGAACAAGGCATTATCAGAGAGCAGTCAGCAGTTATGAAGTTACGGGGCCTTGAACGGATAAAGGATCAGGCTCTTGATGAATGCGGTTACGAGGGTTTTTCTTTCACACAAATATTAGAAAAAATGGATGTTTCAAGCCGAAAAGAGTTTATCCCTATTTTCGAGGAACTAAGTACAGAAATTCAAATATTTAGTCGAATCCATGAGGATACAGGTACGCTGTTACAGGTAAAATTGCGGCATTTGAATAATATGACTACGAATCAGATTAATCATAAGGCATAGAGGGGAAGAGGAATGATAAGATCAACGTTTTCAGGATTTAATATGGCTCAATTAGCGTTAATGTCTAACCAAAGAGCAATAGATATTGCGGGACACAATATTTCGAATATCAATACGTACGGCTTTACTAGACAACGCCTAGATCTTGCAAGCATCAACCCAGTGGGGGCAAGTTATTCCAGCTCTCCTTTTGATATGAAGGTCGGACAGGGTGTGATGATGACAGGGATTTCCCAGATTCGCGATCCTTTTTTAGATATTCAATTTAGAAATCAGATTGCCAAAGTGGGGACGGCTGATGCTACCGATAAAATATTAGAACAGATTGGTAATATCTTTGACGAAACCGATTCCTCGGGAATCAAAGATGCTTTAGGGGAGGTGCTAAAGCAGCTAAAAGAGATGGCTAATCCAGAAAACGCCGGCGAGCAAAGCGTGGAAGCACTATTGAAATCCAACATGCAAGTCCTTATGAATCTAATTAACCAAAAGGCCGAGGATATAAATGGGCTCAAAGAGGAACTGATTTCTCAGTTACAAGACAGTGATTTGAAAAATCTGAATTCTTGTATAGAAAGAATTGTGGAGCTTAATGAGTCGATCAAGAATGCTCAAGTACTAGGGAGCCCAGCACTCGAACTTCAGGATCAAAGAAATGCTCTGCTAGATGATCTGGCGACGTATTTACCGATCAATGTAAAGTATCGCACGGATACCTCTACTGGTGTACCACTAGATGTCCTTGAGGTTACCTTTAGAGATGGCAGTGGAGAAGAGCATTTGTTGATTTCTGATAACGAGATGGGAGAATTTACCCTAGATGATAATGACGGTAAAATACCTGTGAGCCTTAGCTTTAAAGGAAGTGACGGCGAAGCCAAGGATATTACGGATCTCCTACGCAATGGTGTGCTAAAAGGTAATCTGGATATGCTGAATCAAGCAGGCGCCTTTGACGGATCCGGTGTGAAAGGGGTTGGCTATTATGAAAAAATGTTCGATTCTTTTGTGAATCAGTTAGCCACAACTATGAATGAACTAAATGCCATCAAGAACCCCGATGGTTCCGTCACAAATAAGGATCTCTTTGTTAAGAAAGATGGTGCGGATACGTTTACCGCCGAGAATATTCAATTGTCTGAAGCTTGGATGAACGGTGAAATTGGCATAACGCTTTGTCAGCCTGATGAAAATGGAAACGTCGAAGGAAGTTCTGCCTATGAGAACGTTCTTAAGATGTTTAACGCGTTAAGTTCAGATAAGCATCAATTTGTGAATGCAGACGGAAATGTTGTTTTTGAAGGGACGATAGAAGGCGGGTATGATCATTTAGCAAATACCCAGGCGATTGACCGTAAGGCGACCCAGGCCATCTTAACCAATCACTTAACGGTATTAGGACAAATCGAGAATTCCAAGGATGCCGTGTCAGGGGTTAGCATGGATGAAGAGGTTATGGATTTGATGCGCTACCAGCAATCCTATAATGCTGCCTCTAGATTGATGACAACACTTGATCAAATATTAGATAAATTAATTAATGAAACCGGCGTGGTCGGAAGGTAATAGGGAGGGTATATGCGAATCACCAATAGTATGATAAGACGAAATTATATGAATAATTTAGGTTCTACTTTAGGTGGATTAGAAAAAGCAAGACTACAAGTAGAAACCGGAAGAAAGTTCATGCGCTCCTATGAAGATCCGGCAGCGGCGGCAAAAGCCGCGGTTTTAAGTGCCCGTTATGCGCGTAACGAAGAGAATATAGAGTCGGCAAAAAACACGCAGAATTGGCAAGACAATCAAGAAGATGCCCTGCGGCAACTCAATGACATTGTCACCGAGATTGATAAAAACTATGCCCTTTCAGCAATTGACGATACGAAAGGAGTCGAAGGAAGAGAGGCTTATGCCACGAGCCTTAGGGAAATGCAACAAGCCATGGTTGCTGCCCTTAATACAAAGTTTGGGAATGCCTTTGTCTTAGCTGGTAATGACGCTAAAAATCCTCCCTTTGAATTAAAGGACGGAAAGGTACTCTACCGAGGGTTGGATGTAAATGACCCGGGCGTACAAGACGAGCTGCTAAAGATGTCAAAAGAATCTTCCTATATTGATTTAGGTTTTGGTTTAAGCTTCGACGAGCAGGGAGGAATCATCTCGTCTAGTGCGTTTAATACATCTTTCCCAGGCATTAATGCCGTAGGCTTTGGACAAGGAGAAGGCACGGTTAATAAAAACTTGATTTCCCTTGCGGGTGAGATGGCGGAGCTTTTAGAGCAAGAGGAATTTGATCGGGAGAAATACGAACAGTTATGGACCCAGTTTGGCAAAGGCAGTAATGAACTTAAAGATCAGCTAGCGGTTATCGGGTCACGCTCTAAATTTCTAGAGACGACGGTAAATCGCTTGGAAACGGAAAAGGTTAATTTGACCACTCAATTTGATACTACCGTAAATATTGATGGCGCTGAGGCGATTACCAACTATTCTTGGGCCAATTACGTATACAATTCGGCCCTTAAGGTAGGGACCAATGTTCTGAGCCCATCATTGTTAGATTTCCTCAATTAAAAGGGAGAGGAGGGAGAACGTGGAGCAACTAATAAAGATTACATCTATTCCCATAGAATATGAACTGAGAGTAGATAATGCCAGACTAGAAATGAAAAGAGGCACCGCAGAGCTTGAGATTACCCGTGAAAAAGGTGGGGGCTTGCAGATTAAAAGTAAGCCTATCAAGTTGCGTCTTGATAATTTTGAAATGCGTAACTCCATTTCTCCTAGTGTACGTACGTCTATAGCGAATGCGGCAGCGAAAGGCCGGCAAGATGTCTATGAGACCATCGCCAAGTATGCGAGAAGAGGGCAGTATTTATTAGCGGCGAAACCAGGAGATAAAGGGGCCGCCTTGCAGCAGATGTGGAATGCGGAAAATCCTTTGCCTTCAAGTGACTTTCAGCTAACGTTCACCCCACGCACGGGACCTAAGATTGATTGGGAAGAGCCGTCTTTGACCATTCATTATGAAATGGACAAGTTACATTTCGATGCCAAAATAGAAGAGGGGGTTATCGAGTTTATCCCTGGAGATATACAGCTAACTGTGTTACAATATCCGGAAGTACTTATAGAGTATATCGGTGATGCGGTTTATGTTACTGGAAATAGTGAGCAACAGTCAGGAGAGCAGATAGATGCAAGAGCTTAAGGTGGAATTCCCAGAGGGGATTTTGGGCTTTGGCGAGTACCGAGAATATATCCCGGTACCGATAAGCGAAGAGAATGATGCTATCATTAGTCTACAGTGTGTGGAGAACGAGGAACTAGAATTTATCGCTATGAATCCCTTCTTTTTGTTAGAAGAATATGAGCCAGTGCTCACACAAGGTGATTATGAGAAGTTAGGTACCACGTCGGAAGAGGAACTTTCATATTATGTGATCTGTGTGGTTAAAGAGCCCTTTGGAAAGAGTACCGTCAATCTGAAGTGCCCGTTAGTGTTTAATAGTAAGAACCGGCAAGGTTTGCAAGTAATCTTAGATAGTAATGATTACAGTATGCGCGTCAGCTTAGAGGAGTTAACGAAGAAAGGGGGCGCGTAATGTTAGTTTTACAACGCAAAAAAGGTGAAAAAATATTAATCGGCGAGGATATTTGCCTTACTGTTACTGAGGTAGGAGCGGACAGTGTAAAGCTGGCAATAGAGGCTCCAGGAGAAGTGAAAATTCTCCGCGGTGAACTAGCTGAGGCGATTGCTTTTAACCAAGAAGCAGCCCAGGCGGTCGATGTGGATATTACGAAAAAAATGAAAGAATGGCAATCCCTAGTTTAAAGGGATTGTCATTTGTGTTATACTGAAGTTTGTAGCTGAAGATAAAATAAAGAGGAAAATATGGCTGATAAAATCTTATTAATAGACGGACACAGTATTCTAAATAGAGCATTTTATGGACTCCCCCCTTTGACAAACGGAAAAGGTTTTCATACAAATGCTATTTATGGTTTTATTACGATTCTTTTAAAGACGATTGAGGAGGAAAAGCCCTCCTATTTAACGGTTGCCTTTGATCGTTCGGAGCCTACTTTTCGTCATAAGATGTATAAAGAGTACAAGGGCACCAGAAAGCCGATGCCAGAAGAGCTTCGCGAACAAGTTCCCGTAATGAAGGAAGTGCTACAAGCGATGGGCATAACGGTAGTTGAGCAGGCAGGACTTGAAGCGGATGACATTATCGGGACACTGGCAAGGCGCTGTAGTAGTGCGGATAAGGAAGTGGTGGTGCTTTCAGGGGATAAGGATTTGCTACAACTGGCCACCGATACTGTAAAGATTAAGATCCCCAAAACGTCTAAAGGACAAACCACAATAGAAGAGTATTATGCCAAGGATGTAAAAGATAAGTACCAGGTTACCCCTTCGGAGTTCATTGATGTGAAGGCCCTTATGGGGGATTCTTCAGACAATATTCCTGGACTTCCAGGGGTAGGGGAAAAGACGGCGACGAAGATTATCGCTACGTATCAAAGTATCGAAAACGCCTATGCCCACCGCGCTGAAGTCAAACCGCCTCGGGCGTCAAAAATGTTAGATGAGCGCTATGATTTAGCGGTTTTAAGTAAGGAACTGGCGACGATTAACGTGACGGCGGACTTCCCTTTTGAACTGGAGGGCGCTAAGCTTAACAATATTTTTACGGAAGAGGCCTACGTCTACTTCCAGGATTTACAGTTCAAGAATTTGTTGCCGAAATTTACGGTGGCGCCAATCGTTAATGATATTGCGAAGAAATTTCGCGTTATTACCGATGAGAAAGAAATACAGACGGCACTAGCGAATCTAAAGAACGACTGCTTTGGGGTCGCTTACCAGAAGGATATAGGCTTTGCCATTAGTGATCAGGGGGAAGCATTTGCCGTTCCTCTTAATAACCCAATGACAGAGATGCTTTTGTTGCCCTATTTTGTCCAGGCGTTATCTAAGCCTGGAAAGTTCTGCGCCTTCGACGTAAAGAAACTGCTTAAATTCCACGGTGTCCCAAGGGATAAATCGTGGTTTGATGTTTCGCTAGCAGCTTATCTTCTAAATCCTTTAAAGAATGACTATACCTTTCAGGATGTCGCTCAGGAACACTTAGATTTAGTGATTGATGAGCAAGACCCCGAGTTACTCCTCTGCTATGAGGCGTACACGGTGAGTAACGCGAAAGAAATTTTGCGAAAGAAATTAAAAGAAACCCAGATGGACGAGCTCTATGATACGGTGGAAATGCCCCTTGTCTTTACCCTAGAGGATATGGAGGAAGCGGGAATCAAGGTAGATGCCATTACCCTTAAAGAATACGGCGACAAGCTTGCCCTAGGAATCGAGCAGTTACAGGCAGAGATTTATGCCGAGACAGGTGAAGAGTTTAATATTAACTCGCCCAAACAAATGGGAGAAATCCTTTTTGATAAATTAGGTTTGCCACACGGCAAGAAAACGAAAACCGGATATTCGACGGCTGCCGGGGTCTTAGAAAAGTTGGCGCCAGAATATCCGGTGGTTAGTAAAATCTTGGAATATCGGCAATTAGCTAAGCTTAAATCCACGTATGCAGATGGGCTAGCAAACTATATCGGCAGTGATGGGCGGATTCACGGAACCTTTAACCAGACGATTACAGCGACTGGTCGGATCTCCAGCACCGAACCGAATTTGCAGAATATCCCTATTCGTATGGAACTGGGACGTTTGATTCGCAAGGTGTTTATCCCGGAACCAGGGTATACCTTTGTGGATGCGGATTACTCGCAAATTGAGTTACGAATTCTGGCTCATTACTCTGGTGATGAGCAGCTGATTAGCGCATATAAAGAGGCGGAAGACATTCACCGTCTGACCGCCGCGAAAGTGTTTCACGTGCCTTTTGAGGAGGTTACCGAGCTTCAGCGCCGGAATGCTAAGGCGGTAAACTTTGGAATCGTCTATGGGATTTCTGCTCACGGATTAAGTGAGGATTTAAGTATTACCAGGAAGGAAGCCCAGGAGTATATCGAGAACTACTTCCAGACGTATCCGGGAATTAAGAAGTTTTTAGATGGGCAGGTAGAAAAGGCGAAAGCGGACGGTTACGTGACCACCCTTTTTCATCGGCGGCGACCGGTTCCCGAACTTAAATCAAGTAATTTTAACCTGCGCTCCTTTGGCGAGCGGGTGGCGATGAATGCACCGATTCAAGGAACGGCTGCAGATATTATGAAAATTGCTATGATTCAGGTAAATGAAGCGATTAAAAGCGCCGGACTAAAATCACGGTTGCTTTTACAGGTTCACGATGAACTTTTAATCGAAGCTTACGAAAGCGAAGTTGAGCAGGTGAAAGAAATTTTACACCAGCATATGGAGCGAGCGGTAACTTTAGAAGTACCTCTTGTAATTGATATAGGTATCGGGCACAATTGGTATGAAGCGAAGTAGTAAAGGAGCGATGACTTATGAAAGTAATTGGAATTACCGGTGGAATCGGTTCAGGAAAGTCAGATGTCTTGGAATATTTACACGACAAATACGGGGCAACTATCGTTAAAGCCGATGAAGTGGCAAAAAAGTTGCAGAAAAAAGGCAAAGAGTGCTACGGGCCCATTGTAGACTATTTCGGTGACGGGATTCTTGATGAAAAGGGAGAAATCGATAGGAAGGCGCTGGCGAACATCGTCTTTAACGACCAGGAAAAGCTAGATGCGTTAAATCAAATTACCCATCCGCTAGTGAAAGAAGAAATTAATCGCTTAATTGAAAAGGAACGTAAGAAAAACACGAATTATTTCTTTATCGAGGCCGCGCTACTTCTAGAAGCTCATTACGAGGAAATCTGCGACGAGATATGGTACATCTATGTCAGCGACGAAAATCGGATGAAACGGTTAAAGTTTAACCGAGGCTACGATACCGAAAAGGTGACGTCGATTATGAAAAACCAGGCGCCGAAAGAGCAATTTTTTAAACTGTGTGATCGAGTAATCGATAATAACCGCACCTTTTTAGAAGCGTGCTACCAAATTGATGCCATTATGAAGAATTTTAATTAGAATAGGAAAGATAAGTATGAGATTATGCAGCATTGCCAGTGGTAGTAGTGGGAACTGTATCTACGTGGGAGACGACCACACCCACCTTTTGGTGGATACGGGAATTAGTAAGAAAAGAATCGAAGCCGGTCTTCATCACCTAGGCGTTAAGGGGGAGGAGGTTGACGGGATTTTGATTACCCATGAGCACATCGATCACATCCAAGGGTTGGGTGTCTTTAGTCGCAAGTTTGGCGTGCCGATTTATGCCACCGCCGGCACGGTGGCGGGGATTTCCGCTTGTAATAGCATCGGTAAGATGCCGGAGGGCCTGTTAAATATCGTGGAAATCGATAGTGATTTTTGCTTAGGCGAGATTAACGTCCATCCCTTTGCCATCAGTCACGATGCCAAAGAGCCTTGTGGTTACCGGATGGAAAAGGGGGAGGCCAAGGTGGCAGTAGCCACTGACCTAGGTTTTTATGATGATTATATCGTGGAGAATCTCCAAGGTCTAGACGCCCTTTTGATCGAAGCGAATCACGATGTGAAGATGCTAGAATTAGGCCCCTATCCTTATCCCCTGAAGCGGCGAGTAATGGGCGAGAAGGGCCATCTTTCTAACGAATCCTCAGGACGGCTTTTATCCAGTATCTTAAATGATAAGATAAAGGGGATTCTGTTGGGACATTTGAGTAAGGAAAACAACTACGAAGAGCTGGCTTATGAGACGGTTAAGCTGGAGATTACCATGGGTGAGAGCGGTTACCGCGGCGAGGATTTGCCGCTGATGGTGGCTCGTAGAGACACCGTTTCCGAGATAATAACAGTATAGCTACAAGGAGAGAGAAGATGAAGAAGTGTGTAATTACAGTTGTAGGTAAAGATAAAGTGGGAATCATCGCTGGAGTGTGCAATTATCTGGCCGATAACGGGATCAATGTTCTCGATATCAGTCAGACGATTCGTGACGGCTTCTTTAATATGATGGCGATTGTAGATATGGAAAACGGCGCAAAGAAATTTGATGAAGTAAGCCGTGACCTAGAAGTGTTAGGGGGCGAAATCGGCGTTACGATTCACTGCCAGAGAGAAGAGATCTTCGAAAAGATGCACCGCCTATAAATCTAGAAAAAGGAAGAGTAACGATGATTAATTTTAAAGAAGTAAACGAAACAAACCAGATGATTGAAAATGAAAACCTCGATGTTCGGACCATCACTTTAGGCATTAGCCTACTGGATTGTATGAGTGGGGATTTAGAGGTTCTCAAAAAGAATATATACGAAAAGATTACGACGCTAGCCAAAGATTTAGTTAAGACCGGCGACGAAATCGGAGCTGAATTTGGCATTCCCATAGTCAATAAGCGGATTTCCATCACCCCGATCGGGCTAGTGGGCTCAGGGGCTTGTAAGAGCACGGACGATTACGTAGAACTAGCGAAAACGCTAGATAAAGCGGCAGCTACGGTGGGGGTTAACTTTATCGGTGGCTTTTCGGCCTTAGTATCGAAAGCGATGACCAGAGCCGATGAGCTTCTTATACGGGCAATTCCTGGGGCTCTTGCAGCTACCGAGCGAGTCTGTGCCTCTGTTAATGTAGGGAGTACGCGGACAGGGATTAATATGGACGCGGTGCGCCTAAGCGGCGAAATCGTGAAAGCGACGGCGGAAGCGACCAAGGAGAGAGACTCCCTAGGTTGTGCGAAGCTAGTGATTTTCTGTAACGCACCGGATGACAATCCGTTTATGGCAGGGGCGTTTTTAGGGGTTACTGAAGGGGACGCGGTGATTAACGTAGGCGTTAGCGGTCCTGGTGTAGTTAAGCGCGCCATCGAAGGGGTGCGCGGTGAAGGTTTTGAAAAGCTTTGCGAAACCATCAAAAAGACAGCCTTTAAGGTGACTCGGGTCGGTCAATTGGTAGCTAAGGAAGCCTCAAAGCGCTTAAAAGTACCTTTTGGCATCGTGGATTTATCGCTGGCACCAACACCGGCTATTGGCGATAGTGTGGCGGAGATTCTTGAAGAAATCGGCTTAGAGAAGGTGGGAGCTCCGGGAACGACAGCAGCCCTAGCCCTCCTAAACGACCAAGTTAAAAAAGGCGGCGTTATGGCTAGTTCATACGTAGGCGGATTAAGTGGGGCGTTTATTCCGGTAAGTGAAGATCAAGGGATGATCGATGCGGTTAATGCCGGTGCACTTACCCTAGAAAAGCTAGAAGCGATGACCTGTGTTTGCTCCGTCGGTCTTGATATGATTGCGATTCCGGGAAAGACAAAAGAGACCACCATTTCCGGCATTATCGCCGATGAAATGGCGATCGGCATGATTAATCAGAAGACGACAGCGGTGCGACTAATCCCGGTAATCGGTAAAGACGTTGGAGAAATCGTTGAATTTGGTGGACTTTTGGGGTATGCTCCCGTTATGCCGGTGAACGAATTCGACTGTAGTCGTTTTGTAAATCGTCAGGGCCGAATTCCAGCGCCGATACATTCGTTCAAGAACTAGCAAAGAGAGGTTTGGTATGGATAGAATTGCAATTGTAACAGATAGCAACAGCGGCATTACGCAACAAGAAGCAAAGGAAATGGGGATTTTTGTGGTGCCCATGCCCTTTGCCATAGATGAAGAACTTTTTTACGAAGAGATTTCTATTACCAGAGAAGAGTTTTATGAAAAGCAGGAGGCGGATGCGGAGATCTTCACCTCTCAACCGGCCGTGGCTGATATTATGGATTTGTGGACGGAGATCTTAAAGGAATTTGATTATATTTTGCATATTCCTATGTCCAGCGGACTTAGTAGTTCTTGCCAAACGGCGCTGATGCTAGCTGAAGATTTCGATAACCGAGTGCGGGTAATTGATAACCACCGAATCTCCGTAACCTTGAAGCAATCTATCTTCGATGGGATGAAGATGATCGAAGAAGGGCGAAGCATTGATGAAGTAGAAAAGACTTTGATTAAGGAACGGTTAGAAGCCAGTATTTATATTATGGTGGACACGCTCAAATACCTGAAAAAGGGTGGCCGGGTAACGGCTGCGGGAGCCGCAATCGGTACGGTCCTTAAGATTAAACCGGTTCTGCAGATTCAAGGAAGTAAATTGGATGCTTTTGCGAAAGCCAGAGGTCGAAAAAACGGAAAGAAGATTATGCTAGATGCCATCGAAAAGGATTTACACGGTCGTTTTCGCGGGCAAGAGGTGCATATGGCTCTCGCTCATACCTGTAGCGAGGAAGTGGCAAAGGAATGGCAGGAAGAGGTGGAAAAACGCTTTCCTGGCTATCCGCTAATTATGGACCCCTTATCCCTTAGTGTGACGAGTCACATCGGCCAAGGGGCACTAGCGATTGCCTGTTCGAAAGTTATTTAATAAAGACCAGAGATTTTTCGTGTTCTTCCAGATAGGGAACCGAAAACTTATCAGAAACTACGCTTTCGTATAGATTAGAAGCGTAGATTTCTTTTTTAGGAAGGGTATCGCCGATTTTTGTCAGGAGAGAAACCTTTCCTTTTTTCTTGATTTCTTTTAATAGCTCTTGGGCGTTTCGATTAAAGCCGAGAACTCTAAGAAAAGAGGGAGGCTCCGTCTCTTGGTCGCCCTTCCGAATATCTAGTAGTAAGTGTAAGAGCCCGCGCATTATCCGGGTACGGGTGTAGTTCTTCGTAGTAAGAAGGTCAGCGAAATCAGAAAAAGAGCGAAAGTGATTGCGCTGGCGATAGATGGTATTCGCCAGTTCGAGGCCGATATCCGCATAGGTCGCTAGTTCATCCCTACTGGTTTTTAAAAGGGCGGCTCTTAGTAGCAGCGAGAAGTCATCAGGGTATACAGGAAAGCGCCGCTTATAATTATCCTGGTAGAGCATAGTTATTTCCTCAGGAACCTGAGATAAAAAACCAAAGGTTAGCCCTTGGTCGTTAAGAAGCGCTCGCAAAGCGGTGGCTGAGCTATAGGTGGTCGCTAGAGTTAGGTCGTGATAACCGGACTCCTGCCTTCTCGTCGTTAGGGGAGTGATGGAGCTGCCTAGTTTTAGGAGAGCCTTTAAGTATTCAATTCCCAGAATGTTGTTAGGCTCTTTGAGATGTTTTACTAGTTCGGGTTGTCCCTGATAGTACGTGCTTAGGGCGTGTTCCCGGGCTAGGGGAAAGCGCTGACCAAGAGCTAGGTTCTCCTGGAGAGCTTCCCGGTAGAGGATAGGTTCTTCGTTTAAAGTCCTAGCGATTTCCTGAAGGGGCGTGATCTGTCCCGCTTCGCTACCGAAGCAGAGGAAGTCGATGACACCAAGCTTATGGAGAGCGGAGACCGCGCCAAAAGCAAAGCGCTCAGCGCTAGCGGTGGCAAAGGTGAGCGGTAGTTCGATAACCAGGTCCGCTCCGGCTTTTAATGCCATTTCTGCACGTAGATGCTTAGGGATTAGCGCCGGTTCGCCGCGCTGAACAAAGTCGCCGCTCATAATGACGACCACGTAGTCGGCGCCAGCGAGTGCTTTGGCCGCTTCTATATGGTATTTATGTCCGTTGTGAAAAGGGTTATATTCTGTGATTAATCCGACAGTTTTCATCTAAAACTCCTTGTTTAAAAGCTTGAAATTGATTATACTAAAGAAATGAGAGTAACGCAAATTAGGAGCATTTACTCCAAATGAGGTCGAGCGGTTATGGATATGCAAATGAATAAAGAGCGGGTATTAGAACTTTTGCACGCTCACCAATACAAGAAATTAAAAGAAGAATTAGAAGAACAGATGCATCCTGTGGATTTGGCAGAAATGCTAGAGGAATTAGAGCCACTAGAAAGGGTGCTTATTTTTCGTTTGCTAGCGAAAGAAGAGGCGGCGGAGACCTTTACCAACATGAACTCAGACATGCGGGAAGAGCTGATTAACGCTCTTACGGAGCAGGAGCTTGAGGAAGTGATGGAAGAGATGTATATCGATGATACGGTAGATGTTTTAGAAGAGATGCCAGCCAATGTGGTAGATCGTTTGCTATTATCCATCGACGCCGAAAAACGAGCGCAGATTAATACCCTTTTGCAGTATCCGGAAGATAGTGCCGGAAGTATTATGACGGTGGATTATATCGCGCTTAGAAAAGAGATGACGGTCCAGGAAGCGATTTTAAAGATTCGCCAAGTGGGCCTTAATAAGGAGACAATCTATACGTGCTACGTTACGGAGAAACGTCGGTTGATTGGTCAGGTGGATTTAAAAGAGATTTTGACCACCAGTGAATCCCGGCTGATTGAAGACGTGATGGATACGAATCTGATTTTTGCCCAGACGACGGATGATAAAGAAGATGCGGCCCGGATTATCAATAAGTACGGACTGATTGCGCTACCTATTTTGGACCACGAAATGTGCATGGTGGGTCTTGTTACTGTTGACGATGCGATGCAGGTAATTCAGGAAGAGACCACCGAGGACATTAGCATTATGGCCGGTTTGTCGCCGAATGAGGATTCTTATTTTGGGACCACGGTTTTTGAACACGTGAAGAATCGCTTGCCCTGGCTTTTGTTTTTAATGCTTTCAGCCACGGTTACCCAAATGATTATGGGTCATTATGAGATGGCGTTAGCGGTAATGCCCCAACTGGCCGGGTTTATCCCCATGCTAATGGGAACTGGCGGAAACTGTGGTTCCCAGAGTTCGACGCTAGTGATTCGCGGACTGGCGGTGGGTGAGATTCAGCTAAACGATGTGTTAAAGGTGATGTTTAAGGAAGTGCGGGTAGCCCTGATTATCAGCTTGATTCTTTCCGTGGTAAACGGTGTGCGGATTTTACTGATGGGTCAAGGGGGAGCACTAACAGCACTGGCAATTGGGCTGACCATGGCTTGTACCATTGTGATTGCCAAGATTGTGGGGTGTACCTTGCCCCTCTTTGCCAAACGGGTTGGTCTCGATCCGGCGATTATGGCGACGCCGCTGATTTCTACCTTAGTCGATATCAGTACGGTAACGGTGTACTTCGCCATTGTAACCGCAATTTTTCATATATAACCGCCATGTGAAAATAATAACGACGATTGTACCGAAAAATACACAAAATATGTAGGTAAACTGGCTTGTTTTTAGATAATAGTTTGATTATAATTAATGTGATTATATACAACCAGTAGAAAGGAGTCTTTTAAATCATGGGATTTATTGACGAGATTAAGGCGAAAGCTAAGGCCAACAAGAAGACAATCGTATTACCGGAATCAGAAGACATTAGAACGTACGAAGCAGCAGAGGCGATTTTACGAGATGGAACTGCCAACCTAGTAATTATTGGGAGCGACGAAGAAATCGCTGCTAATAAAGGCATGTTTGATGTGACTGGGGCGACTATTATCGACCCGAAGACATTTGCCAAATTAGATGCGTACATCGATAAGTTGGTGGAACTAAGACAGAAAAAAGGGTTGACGAAAGAAGAAGCGACCAAGCTTTTAAAAGAAAATTATCTTTACTTTGGGGTTATGATGGTGAAGATGGGCGATGCTGATGGTATGGTTTCGGGAGCGTGTCACTCAACGGCTGACGTGCTAAGACCGTCGCTACAGATTCTGAAAACAAAGCCGGGAACGAAGCTGGTATCAACTTTCTTCTTGATGGAAGTTCCGGATACGAGTCTGGGATCAGACGGAACTTTCGTCTTTTCCGATTGTGGTCTAGAGCAAAATCCCGATGCTGAAAAATTAGCATCCATTGCCTTATCCGCAGCGGAATCCTTTAGAACTTTTGTGAGAAAAGATCCAGTGGTAGCTTTATTGTCTCATTCAACCAAGGGTAGTGCGAAGCACCCTGACGTTGATAAGGTGGTAGAAGCAACGAAAATCGCTCAAGCGAATAAGCCAGAAGGTTTGTTAATCGATGGTGAGTTCCAACTAGATGCCGCGATTATTCCGGAAGTAGGCGCTCAAAAAGCTCCAGATTCGCCAGTGGCTGGCCGGGCAAACGTTCTGATATTCCCAGATCTTGATGCTGGTAACATCGGTTATAAATTGGTGCAAAGATTTGCGAAAGCGGAAGCGTACGGACCGATTACTCAGGGAATCGCTGCACCGGTAAACGATTTATCTCGTGGTTGTAGTGCAAAAGATATTGAAGGCGTGGTAGCAATCACCGCCGTTCAATCAATGGTTGATTAAAACAAAGAGAGGAAAAGAAAAAATGAATGTATTAGTTATTAACTGTGGGAGTTCATCACTTAAGTTCCAACTAATCAACGCGGAGACAGAAGCAACACTGGCAAAAGGAATTTGCGAAAGAATCGGGATTGATGGAGCCTTAACTTACAAAAAGACTGGCGGCGAGAAAGAGCAATCGAAAAAAGACATGCCTACTCACAAAGAAGCCATTGCTTTTGTACTAGAGGCGTTAATGAACGAGGCTACCGGCGTGGTAAAAAGCCTTGACGAGATTAGTGCGGTAGGGCACCGCTTGGTACACGGTGGAGAGGAATTCTCTAGTTCGGTAGTAATTAATGAAGAAGTTATTAAAGGGGTAGAAGCTTGTAACGATTTGGCGCCGCTTCACAACCCGGCTAACTTAACGGGCGTACGGGCTTGTCAGGAAGCTATGCCAGGCACACCGATGGTAGGGGTATTTGATACGGCTTTCCATCAAACAATGCCAGAACACGCGTACATTTACGGATTACCATTCGAGTATTACGAGAAATACAAAGTGAGACGCTACGGCTTCCACGGAACGAGCCACAGCTTCGTTTCTAAAAGGGCCGCGGAGATTGCGGGCAAACCATATGAGCAAATGAAGACCATTGTTTGTCACCTAGGTAATGGGGCTAGCGTTTGTGCCGTGTTAAACGGCAAATCAGTGGATACTTCAATGGGCTTAACCCCTCTTGAAGGTCTAGCGATGGGGACTAGATCTGGAGATGTGGATCCGGCAATTCTTGAGTTCCTTAATAAGAAGGAAGGCTTAGATATCGCCCAGATTATGAATGTGTTAAATAAGAAGTCCGGCGTATACGGAATCTCTGGTGGTCTTTCGGATTTCCGTGATTTGACGGAGAAGAGATTAGCAGGCGATCACCAAGCGACAATCGCAATGGAAGTGTTCGCTTATCGCGTGGCTAAGTATATCGGTTCTTACGTAGCTGCCATGAACGGTGTGGACTTTATCGCCTTCACTGCGGGAATCGGCGAAAACGACGATTTAGTTCGTAGCGATGTGATGGAATACTTAGGTTATTTAGGTGTAGAGCTTGATAAAGAAGTAAATACTGGTCTTCGGGGAGAGGAAAAACGTATCTCTACAGAAGACTCTAAAGTTGAAGTTTGGGTAGTGCCTACCGATGAAGAATTAGCTATTTGTCGCGAGACGGTAAGTCTTTTGCAATAATGATTGACAAATGTTCTGATTCTGCTATAATTATCTAGGTGCACTTACGGAGTACCAATATGTTAATGAATTTATCGAAAGTCCTAGGAGAAAATCACAACCAGGTTAAAGAGGAAGTGACCGTAGAAAGCCAGTTTTTTGCTTTCGATGGCGATCAGTATCCCCTTATTGCAAATACACCGCTCGCCCTAGAAATAGAGTATGCCGGTGAGAGTAAGATTAAGGTGAAAGCGAAAGGCGATTTTGAAATTATCGCTGCTTGTGATCGTTGTCTAGAAGATACGCCGATTAATGTGACCGTGGAAGCGGACAAGCTAATTGACGTAGCGGCTCCAGAAGAGGACGAAATAATTAAAAAAGACGGATATTGCCTAGATGTTGAGAGGCTGGTTAAAAATGAGCTTTTCATAGGGTGGCCGACTAAGATTGTTTGCAAGGAAGACTGTCAGGGTCTGTGCGGCACTTGTGGTCAAAACCTAAATGTAGGGGAATGTGACTGTGAAGATACAGGCTTGGACCCGAGAATGTCAGTTATCCGTGATCTGTTTAAGGAGGTGTAACCTATGTCAATTTGTCCAAAGAATAAGTCTTCTAAAGCTAGAAGAGACAAGAGAAGAGCGAACTGGAAAATGAGCGCGCCCAACTTAGTGAAATGCAGCAAATGCGGAGAACTAATGATGCCTCATAGAGTATGTAAAGCATGCGGCTCTTACAACAAAAAAGAAGTTATTAGCGTAGACTAATGCTGAAGATAAACTCCCTTTGAGAAATCAAAGGGAGTTTCCTTGCTTTTTAGCCGTGATTTTAGTAAAATTATCTCTAGTGACATAAGGAGGATATAAGATGAGCGAAATAACAACGGTAGCTCTTGATGCCATGGGTGGTGACAATGCCCCTGTGGAGATTATAAAGGGTGCAGTGGCAGCGATTAATGAATTTGCCGATCTCCGGGTTTTGCTAGTGGGTCAGGAAGAAGTGATTAAAAAGACCCTAGAGGGGATGCCATATGCACAGGATAAAATAAGTATCGTAAATGCCACAGAGGTTATCGAGACCGCCGAACCGCCGGTGAATGCGATTCGGAAGAAAAAGGATTCTTCCATTGTTGTCGGCATGAAGCTAGTTAAAGAAGGCCGTGCGGATGCTTTTGTCTCGGCCGGTAGTTCGGGAGCGATTCTCGTAGGTGGTCAAGTAATCGTAGGCCGCGTGAAAGGGATTGACAGGGCACCGATGGCACCGATTATGCCAACGGCTACCGGTATCTCTTTGCTAATTGATAGCGGTGCCAATGTGGATGCCAGACCGGCACACTTGGTGCAGTTTGCCAAGATGGGATCGATCTATATGGAACACGTCGTGGGTATTCAGAACCCAAAGGTGGGGATTGTCAACGTGGGAGCAGAAGAAGAGAAGGGAAATGCCCTGGTTAAAGAGACATTTCCGCTTCTGAAGGAAGAACCTAGCATTAACTTTGTGGGGAGCGTAGAAGCTCGTGAGATTCCTGAAGGTGCAGTGGATGTCATCGTCTGTGAGGGCTTTACCGGTAACGTAATTATTAAACTTTACGAAGGGGTCGGTTCGGTCTTTTTAAAGAAGATAAAGACGGGATTAATGAGCACTTTTAAAAGTAAGATAGGAGCGCTACTTATTAAAGATGCCTTAAAGAAAACCATGAAGGACTTTGATGCCACCGAACACGGCGGCGCGCCCCTTTTAGGACTTAACGGTCTAGTTGTAAAGACTCACGGTAATGCCAGTCATAAAGAGATAAAGAACGCGTTAGGTCAGTGTATTACGTTTAAACAACAAAAAATCAGTGAAAAGATTGCCGAAGCGCTATAGACGCTAGAGGCTACGAAGGAGGAAACAAAATGGAATTTGAAAAATTACAAGACATTATTGCCGATGTACTTAGCATTGATAAGGACGAGATTACGATGGAGACCGCTTTTGTGGACGATTTGGGAGCGGACTCCTTAGATATTTTCCAAATTGTGATGGGGATTGAAGAGACGTTTAACATTGAGATTGACAACGACGACGCCGAAAAGATTGTTACCGTTGGCGATGCGGTTTCACAGATTCAAAACGCAACTAGAGATTAGGTATTGCAAAGGGGCCCGAATTTAAGCGGGCTTCCTTTTTGTGAGGATATTATGCAAAGAATGTTAAATGAATTGGTTGAAATCATCGGTTATCGTTTTAAGAATATTGACTTGCTAAGACAAGCGTTATTTCATCGTTCTTACATTAACGAAGAGCATTTACGTAAAGAAGCAAGTAATGAGCGCCTAGAGTTTTTGGGGGATGCGGTGCTTGAGCTAGTAGTTAGTGAATACCTTTACAAAGAAAACCCAGGACTACCGGAAGGTCAGCTGACGAAGCAAAGAGCCAGCATCGTCTGTGAACCGGCACTGGCTTACTGTGCCCGGCAGATTAATTTAGGCAGCTATCTCTTTTTAGGGAAGGGCGAAGATGCCACCGGCGGCCGGGAGCGGGAGTCCATTACCAGCGACGCCCTAGAAGCGATTATCGGGGCCGTGTATTTGGATGGTGGTCTTGCTAATGCAAAAGAGTTCATCCATAAGATGATTTTAAATGATATTGACGAAAAAAAGCTCTTTTATGATAGCAAGACTATCCTACAAGAGATGGTTCAAAGTGTGACCAACCGGGCGATTGATTATCGCCTTATCGGTGAAGAGGGACCGGATCACGATAAGTCTTTTGAGACGGAAGTCTTAATCGATGGTGAGGTTTATGGTAGCGGCAAGGGTCGCACGAAGAAGGCAGCGGAGCAACAAGCGGCTTATAACGCCATTGCCTCGCTGAAAGAAACTAAGGGATAGGAGCACCATATGTATCTTAAAAGTATTGAAATACAGGGGTTTAAGTCGTTTGCCCACAAAATAAAGTTTGATTTTCACAATGGGATTACCGCGATTGTGGGTCCCAATGGTAGTGGTAAGAGTAACGTAGCGGATGCGGTTCGCTGGGTTCTCGGCGAACAGCGAATCAAACAACTTCGAGGGGGCGCCATGACCGATGTGATTTTCTCCGGTACGGAGAATCGCAAACCCTTATCTTACGCCTCGGTGGCTATTACCCTAGATAATTCCGATCACCAGCTGGCCATCGACTATGAAGAAGTGACGGTTACGAGAAAGCTATATCGCTCGGGTGAAAGCGATTATCTGCTGAATGGCAGTAGCTGTCGGTTAAAAGATATTAACGAATTGTTTTACGATACGGGAATCGGTAAAGAAGGATACTCAATTATCGGCCAAGGACAAATTGATAAAATCTTAAGTGGAAAGCCTGAGGAGCGTCGTGAACTGTTCGACGAAGCCGCAGGTATTGTTAAGTTTAAAAGAAGAAAGCACGCGTCTCTAAAGAAATTAGAGTCGGAACAAGCGAATTTAGTTCGGGTTAGGGATATCTTATCGGAACTAGAAATACAAGTGGGGCCTTTAGAAAAGCAGGCCGCTAAGGCGAAAGAGTATTTAGCAAAAAAAGATGAACTAAAGAATTACGATATTAATATGTTCTTGTTAGAAAACGCCCGCTTAAAGGACGAGCTTAGTCGGATTGAAGAGAACCTTACCATCGCTCAAGACGATTTAGAGGGTAGTGCTCAGAAGAAGGCCAAGATGAAATCTCTCTACCAAGAAATCGAAGAGCAGCTTGAAGAGATCGAACACGATATCGAGACTTCCAGAAAGCAGCTAAATGAAACCACGCTGTTAAAAGGCCAGCTGGAAAACCAGATTGAGCTTCTTTCGGAACAAATCCGCTCAGCGAAGGCCACCGACGAACACTTTGAGGAACGCCACCAGGAGATTCAAAAAGAGATTGAGGAACGAAAAAGTCAGTTAGACAAACTCCAGGCCGATAAGGAAACCCTCAAGCAGCGCTTAACTGAAAAAAAGGCGGCAGAGGAGCGAGCAAAAGAAGAACTTTTGGCAGTGCAGACGGCGATAGCTTCGGATACTCACGAGATTGAAACCAGTAAAAGCAATATTATGGAGCTTTTAGGCTCTAGGGCGTCTACTCAGGCGAAGATTCAGGAGTATACCACGCTAGGGGAACAGCTTAGCAACAAGAAGCTAGCGATTGGTGAGTCCATTGAAGAAGAGCTTAGAGAGATTAGCACTCAGCAAAAGGAACAGCAGAGTAAACAACGGGAATACGAGCAGGTTACCCAGGTAATCGAAGAGCGCAAACAGGAAATCAAGACTCATGAACAGGCAATTAGGACGCTAGAAGAGCAGCTTAAGAAGGAAAACGATAAATTCCAGATCGGTCAAAAAGCGTATCACCGGGAACACTCTCGGCTAGAGTCTTTAAAGAATATTACCGAACGCTATGACGGTTACGGCAATAGTATTAAAAAGGTGATGGATGAAAAGGCAAAGAATCCCGGTCTTATCGGGGTGGTTGCCGATATAATCAAGGTGGATAAGGACTACGAAGTGGCGATAGAGACGGCTCTTGGTGGCAGTATTCAAAATATTGTTACCAAGGACGAGGAAACCGCCAAGGCGATGATTGCTTTTCTTAAAAGAAACAAATTCGGTCGTGCTACCTTTTTACCCTTAACCTCCATTCGACCAAATAGATACAGTCCCGGAGAAGCGGTCTTAAAAGAAGAGGGAGTCATCGGTGTGGCTAGTTCTCTGGCTAAAGTGGCGGATAAATACGAAACCCTGTCTCAATTTCTGCTTGGTAGAACGATTGTGGTTAAAGATATTGAAGTGGGTTCAAAGATTGCGAGAAAGTATAATCAGTCTTTGCGGCTAGTAACCCTAGAGGGCGAGTTGATCAATCCTGGTGGCTCGATGACAGGTGGTGCTTTTAGAAATTCTAGTAACCTTCTTAGCCGCCGGCGAGAGATAGAAGAATTTGAAAAGACGGTAGTTACGCTAAAGCAGGAACTAGAAGCCGCCGAAAAGGAAGTACAAAGTATTCGCGCCAGGAGAGGCAGTGCCTTTGCCGCCATTGATCGTATTAACGAAGGACTGAAAGAGGAATTCGTTAGACAAAATACGATTATGCTAAGCATTGAAAGTATTAAGGGGCGAATTGATAGCCTGAAAAAACGGACGAAAATAGAACAAGATGAAATTTACGAGGTAAATGAAAAACTAAATGAAATCGCTCTTAATCAGGATTCCATTCAAGTAGACCTAGATAGTTCTAAGAACTTGGAAAGCGACTTAAATGCTAAAATTGAAGAGTTGAACGCGGGTCTTGTTACTGCTCAGGAAAACTTAAGCGCGTGCAGGCAAAAGGCGGGTGAAGCTAATTTAGCTTATGCGGCGGCGTCCCAAGAAGTAGGCTATATTGATGAGAACGTCAACCGGGTGCAAGAGGAAATCGCGAAGCACACCGGTGACTTGGAAGCGCTACTGGCTTCTAAAGAAGGCGCGGGTAAGGAAATCGAAGAGAAGGAAAAGGAGATTGCCGACATCCGTCAGACCATCGAGGATTCTAAGGAGCTTTTTGCGGAGATTAATCAAGCCATTACCGATAAGGTGGCGACGAAAGATCAGTTAAATGCTAAAAATAAGGACTTTTTGGAAAAACGGGAAGAGATATCGGCTCACCTAGCGGAGCTAGACAAAGAAATCTATCGCCTGGAAACGAGAAAAGAATCTTATCAGCAATCGGTGGAAAAGCAGATTGAGTATATGTGGGATGAATACGAGATTACTCTTAACGCTGCGACCCAGATGCGGGATGAGAATTTGACAGACTTAAAGGAGATGCGCCGCCGAATAACGGAGATTAAGAACGAAATTCGCAAGTTAGGAGACGTCAATGTTAATGCCATTGAAGACTATAAACAGGTATCAGAGCGCTATGAGTTCTTAAATAATCAGCACAATGATTTGGTGGAAGCTGAGAAGACGCTGATGAAGATTATCGCCGAGCTAGATGAAGCCATGCGGAAGCAGTTCACCGAGCAATTTGCCAAGATTAAAGAAGAGTTCGATACAGTGTTTAAAGAGCTTTTTGGAGGCGGTAAAGGTACCTTAGAACTAGTGGAAGACGAAGACGTTCTGGAAGCCGGGATTAAGATTATCGCCCAGCCACCAGGAAAGAAACTGCAGAACATGATGCAACTATCCGGTGGAGAGAAGGCGTTAACTGCGATTTCCCTATTATTTGCCATCCAGAACTTAAAGCCTTCGCCTTTCGCCCTTCTCGATGAGATTGAGGCCGCTCTTGATGACAGCAACGTGGGTCGCTTTGCCAATTACTTGCATAAGCTGACGAAAAATACCCAGTTTATCGTGATTACTCACCGCCGGGGAACGATGACGGCAGCCGATCGTCTCTACGGAATTACGATGCAGGAAAAAGGCGTTTCGGCGCTGGTTTCTGTAAGTCTTTTAGAAGATGAATTGGAGGAGTAGAGAAAATGATATTTAAGAAGTTTGTAGACAGTGTATTTAGTGCGTTTTCGAAAATCGACGAGGAGTTTTACGAAGAGTTAGAAGAGGCTTTAATTATGGGAGATATCGGGGTGGAAGCTACCGATACTATCTTGGAAGAACTTAGAAACAAGGTGAAAGAAGCCCGGGTAACGACGCCGGAGGACTGTAAAAAACTGTTAAAGGAATCCATTAAGGAGCAGATGGAAGTTCGCGATGACGCTTATGATTTTGAAGAGGGCAGAGCCGTACTTTTGGTTATCGGTGTGAATGGGGTGGGAAAGACCACCACCATCGGTAAGCTGGCCAGTCAGTATAAAGACGCTGGAAAAAAAGTGCTTTTGGCGGCGGCGGATACCTTTCGGGCGGCGGCAACGGAGCAGCTAAAGACTTGGGCCGAGCGTGCTGGCGCCGGAATGATAAGCGCAGCGGAAGGTGCCGATCCTGGTAGTGTGATCTTTGATGCTGTTAGCGCAGCGAAAGCCAGAGGCGTGGACGTCTTAATCTGCGATACGGCGGGACGGCTGCACAATAAGCGAGGACTGATGGACGAGCTAGGAAAGCTGAACCGTATTATTGATAAGGAATTGGCGGATGTAAAAAAGGAAACTTTGGTGGTACTGGATGCAACCACCGGACAGAACGCCCTAGCGCAAGCTAGAGAGTTTAGCGAGGTAACCGATGTGACGGGAGTGATTTTGACAAAGATGGATGGTACTGCTAAGGGCGGAATTGCGGTAGCGATTGAAGCTGAGCTCCATCTACCGGTTAAGTATATCGGCGTTGGCGAGGGGGTCAGCGACCTAAAACGCTTTGATGCCGATGACTTCGTGGAACGTTTATTTGCATAAGAGAAAGAAGGATGAGAGAATGTTAACCTTAGAAAAGTTTGAAGAAGCCAGCGAACTGGTGAAGGAGGTTACCACCCCGACGAAACTAGTCTACAGCGAGTTTTATAGTGAAAATACCGGGGGGAAGGTGTATCTTAAACCAGAGAATATGCAGTATACCGGTTCCTATAAGGTACGCGGCGCTTATTATAAGATTAGTCAAATGACCGCTAGTGAACGGGAGAAGGGGCTGATTACGGCTTCTGCCGGCAACCACGCTCAGGGAGTAGCCTACGCGGCCAAGAAGTATGGGTTAAAGGCGGTTATTGTAATGCCCACCATTACACCCCTAATCAAAGTCAACCGAACGAAGAGCTACGGGGCCGAAGTGGTGCTTCACGGCGATGTCTACGATGACGCCTGCGCATATGCTAAGCAGATGGCTGCGGAGAGCGGGATGACCTTTGTCCATCCCTTTGATGATTTAGACGTAGCTTGTGGCCAAGGAAGTATTGCCATGGAAATCGTGAAAGAGCTACCGACGGTAGACTATATTATCGTGCCCATTGGTGGCGGCGGTCTATCAAGTGGGGTAGCGACTCTGGCCAAGATGCTAAATCCCAAGATCAAAACCATCGGCGTCGAGCCAGCAGGGGCAGCTAGTATGACGGCTGCTTTTAAGGCTGAGGGACCGGTTACATTAGAAAGCGCCAATACGATTGCCGATGGTACGGCCGTTAAGTGCATTGGCGAGAATATTTTCCCCTATGCGAAAGAGAACATCGATATGCTAGTAACAGTAGAAGACGACGAACTAGTAACAGCGTTCCTCGATATGGTGGAAAATCACAAAATGATTGCCGAAAACTCGGGACTACTTTCCGTTGCGGCTTTAAAGCAGCTTGATTTGAAAGACAAGAAAGCGGTTTGTGTAATTAGCGGCGGCAATATGGACGTGATTACCATGTCCTCTGTCGTCCAACACGGCCTTATTCAGCGAGACCGGATCTTTTCTGTCTCGGTGCTGTTGCCGGATAAGCCAGGAGAGTTGGTGCGGGTGGCTCAGACAGTGGCGAATGCAAAAGGAAATGTTATTCGTCTAGATCATAACCAGTTCGTTAGTATCAACAGGAACGCTTCCGTAGAACTACGGATTACCATGGAGGCTTTTGGCACCGAACATAAATTAGAGATTATGAAAGCACTCAGCGATGAGGGTTTAAAACCAAAAGAAATCAGAGTACAATTTTAAGGAGAACGAGATGAGCAAAATTCAAATGACAACCCCCCTAGTAGAGATGGACGGAGATGAGATGACCAGGATCCTCTGGCAAATGATTAAAGAGCATTTGCTTACTCCCTATCTCGATTTGCAGACAGAATACTACGACTTAGGGTTAGAGCACCGTAATGCCACCGATGATCAGGTGACGGTAGCTGCTGCCGAAGCCACTAAGAAATATAAGGTAGCGGTTAAATGTGCGACCATTACCCCTAACGCCGCCCGGATGGATGAGTACGACTTAAAAGAGATGTGGAAGAGTCCTAACGGAACCATTCGTGCCCTTCTTGACGGGACGGTATTTCGCGCCCCCATCGTGGTTAAAGGAATTGAACCTTGCGTAAAGAACTGGAAGAAGCCGATTACGATTGCCAGACACGCCTACGGGGATGTGTATAAAAATGCAGAAATGATTATCGACGGACCGGGAAAGGTAGAGCTCCTCTACACGAAGGCCGATGGCAGCACCGAGACAGAGCTCATTCATAACTTTACCGGAGCGGGAATTATTCAAGGTATGCACAATACCGACGAGTCCATCGCTAGCTTTGCAAGAAGCTGTTTTGCATATGCTCTGGATATTAAACAGGATTTGTGGTTTGCCACGAAGGACACGATTTCTAAGAAATACGACCATACCTTTAAAGATATCTTTGCCGAAATCTTTGAAGCAGAGTATCAGGATAAGTTTGCGGCGGCGGGAATTGAGTATTTCTACACTTTGATTGATGACGCGGTAGCCCGGGTGATGAAAGCAGAAGGCGGGTTTATCTGGGCTTGTAAGAATTACGACGGTGATGTGATGAGCGATATGGTAAGCTCAGCTTTTGGCTCCCTGGCTATGATGACCTCGGTGCTGGTTTCCCCAGAAGGCTATTTCGAATACGAAGCGGCTCACGGTACCGTACAGAGACACTACTATCAGCACCTAGAGGGCAAAGAGACCTCGACCAACTCTGTGGCTACCATCTTTGCCTGGACCGGCGCTCTGCGAAAAAGAGGCGAGCTAGATAACAATCAGGAACTGATGGCCTTTGCCGATCGTCTAGAAGCGGCGACCTTAGCCACTATCGAGAGTGGAAAGATGACCAAAGATTTGGCCCTCATCACCTCTTTAGAGAACCCGACTATTTTAAATAGTGAAGACTTTATCTTAGAAGTGGCGAAAGCCCTATAATGAAAAAAAGCGATACCAGGATTATTTTCTTGGCGTCGCTTTTTTGTACATATTCGTAATTATAATACGATTTCGTATAGCTCCAGAAGCTTTTCTTCAAGTTCCCGCTTTTCTTCGTCAAGCTCTCGGCATTTAAGGGAATTGGTATAGACTTCCTCTTGGGTTAGAAGTTCATCAATCTGTTCGATGCGCCTTTCGGTAACGGTGATTTGTTCGCTAGCCCGGCGGATTTCATTCTCCCGGCGTTTCTGGGCAGCCTTTTCCTGCTTTTGCTCCTCAAAGCTTAGCTTACTTTTGGAGACCTCGGTTGGTGCCTGGGCGTTCTCTGCTTGCCAGATGGCCTTTTGCTGTTCTTTCTTTTCTAGATAGTAATCGTAATTTCCGAGGTAGCTATAAAGAGTTTCATTCTTTAATTCGAGAATTCTGGTGGCGGTATGGTTGATAAAGTAGCGGTCGTGAGAGACGTAGAGTACCGTACCGTCGTAGTTATTAAGGGCTTCTTCAAGGACTTCCTTAGCATCCATATCCAGATGGTTAGTGGGCTCGTCGAGGATGAGAAAGTTGGCTTCGCTAAGCATCAGCTTCACTAAGGACAGCCGTCCCCTTTCACCACCAGAGAGCGCGCTAACTAGTTTAAAGACATCATCACCGGTAAAAAGAAAGGCAGCTAGTACATTACGAATTTCGGTATTATCTAGATCCGGATACGTATCGCCCACTTCTTCAAAGACCGTCTTCTCACCGTGTAGGAGATGGTGCTCTTGGTCGTAATAACCGATTTCCACGCCGGCGCCTAAGGTAAAGGTGCCCCCGTCCGCCATCAGAAGCTGGTTAATAATCTTTAAAATCGTCGTTTTTCCCGTACCGTTATCTCCGATAATGGAAACCTTTTCGCCCCGTTTAATCTGAAAGTTCAAATCGTGAAAGAGCTCTTCTTTCCCAAAACTCTTTTTTAGATGGCTGACTTCTAAGACGTCGTTACCGCTTCTAGAGGCCGCCTGCAAGGTGATATTCATCTTCAAATTTTCTTCCGTCGGCGGGGTGAGACGCTCGATTTTTGCCAGCATTTTCTCCCGGCTTTCCGCCCGCTTAATGGATTTTTCCCGGTTAAAGGACTTTAGTTTTTCGATAACGGCTTCTTGGTGCTTGATTTCCTGTTCTTGCTTAAGATACGCTTTGTATTCGGCCGCCCGTCTGGCTTTCTTCTTTTCGGCAAAGGCCTCGTAGTTACCGGAGTAGCAGTAAAGGCTTTGCTGTTCTAAGTCTAAAATTTTGCTAACCACTCGGTTAAGGAAGTAGCGGTCATGAGAGATGATAATAACGGCTCCCCGGTAATTCATCAAAAAAGTTTCTAACCAACTAATGGATGATAAGTCCAAGTGGTTAGTAGGCTCGTCAAGAAGCAGAAGATTAGGTTTTAAAAGGAGAAGTCTAGCTAGTGCCACGCGCGTTTTCTGTCCGCCCGAGAGGGTTTGGACGCTTTTGGTAAATTCGTCCTCGGTAAAGCCTAGCCCCTTTAAGACCCCGGTGATTTCACTTTTTAAGGCGTAGCCATCGGCATTTTCAAAAGCCGTGGTCAAGTTGTGGTATTCTTTTAAGGCGGCTTCGAGGTCATCGCCGGTTAGGGCTTTTAAATCTTTTTCTAATTGGCGCAAGCGCTGTTCCAACGCCATGACCTCTTTTTTGGCGCTACTTACTTCCTCATAGATGGAGAGTCCGCCAGTAACCTCTTGATACTGGGAGAGATAGCCCATGGATTTGCCTTTTGCTAGCGAGACGGTGCCCTCGTCAAAAGGGACTTCGCCAATTAGCATTTTTAGTAACGTTGACTTACCAGCGCCATTAGGGCCTACAAGTCCGACTTTTTCATAGTCCTCTATATGGAAAGAAGCCTCCTTAATCAGAGGTTCGTCTAAGAAGCTTTTGCTTAATTTTTGTACAGATAGGATCATAAATAAATAACCTCCAAGTTTGTCTCTCTTATTATACCGAGTACGAAGAAAAAAACAAGAGCGCGTCCACAGGCTAGTTGACTTATGAAGGCCTTTTCTATATAATTGTTGATAGAAAATAAACGGGAGGACAAAAGCGTGAGAGAAAGAGAAATTTCACAAGCTGTAATCACAAGATTACCACGCTATTACAGATATTTAGGGGAACTCTTAGAAGATGATATCGAAAGAATTTCTTCCAATGAGCTGAGTAAGAGGATGCAGGTGACGGCTTCTCAGATCCGTCAGGATTTAAATAACTTTGGTGGCTTTGGTCAACAAGGATACGGCTATAACGTTAAATACTTATATACAGAAATCGGTAAGATTTTGGGACTAGATGTTAACCATAACTATATTATTATCGGTGCCGGTAATTTAGGACAGGCTTTAGCAAATTACACGACCTTTGAACGGCGCGGGTTTATTTTGCGCGGTATTTTTGATAATAATCCGGTCATGGAAGATGTGACTATCCGCGGGATTCCCGTGCGAATGATGGATGAACTGAAAGATTTTATCGCCAAAAACAATGTGGAGATAGCGGTTCTTACGATTCCGAAAGAGCATGCTACCGATGTGGCTAGCCACTTAGTGGAGGCAGGGATAAAAGCGATTTGGAATTTTGCTCACACGGATTTGGCGGTGCCGGAAAGTGTGATGGTAGAGAATGTACACTTGTCGGAGAGCTTGATGAAGCTGTCATATCGCCTCAAGCAAAATGGTGAACACGCTTACCAAAAAGATAACTAAGAGAAAACCGGAACAACGTGTAAAGACCAAAGTCTCTACACGTTGTGATTCGTTTTGGAGGAAAAATGAACTATTTGCCGACAGGACAGGAAATAAAGCAAGCGGATCAATATACGATTAACGAGTTACAGATATCCGGAAGAAGCTTGATGGAGGCAGCTGCGAGAGGAGTGCTATCGCAACTGGTGGCAGAAGGTCTCGATTTGACGAGAGTCCTTCTTGTTTGTGGTGCCGGAAATAACGGTGGTGATGGGTTTGCCTTGGCGTGGATGCTGAAAGAATTAGGCTATACTCCCCAAATCCTCTTTTGGGGTAAGGAAGAGAAGTTAACGGCTGAGAGCCGTTACCAGAAAGACAAATCCCAAGAGGCGGGTGTGGATTTTCAGACGACTTTAGCTGAAGAAGAGTATACGGTAATTGTCGATGCTCTTTTTGGGGCGGGGCTTGACCGGGAATTATCGGGGCCTTACCAGAATTTGATCAACACTCTTAATAATTATTCTGGTAAAAAGGTAGCGATTGATCTGCCTTCAGGAATACACGCCGGCAGCGGTGAAATATTAGGCGCAGCTTTTAAAGCGGACATAACCATCGCGGTGCAGTGTCCTAAGCTGGGTCTATTTCTCTATCCAGGGAAAGAGTGGGCAGGAAAGGTTATCCCTATAGATATCGGCATTACCGAATCTCTATTTGCAGCTGATAAAGAGGTGGCGGCTGCGCATACTCAGAAAGAGTACGCAGAGATGCTACCAAGACGCTTAAGGGATAGCCATAAAGGAACCTACGGCAAACTACTAATAATCGCTGGCTCTAAGGGCATGGCCGGGGCCGCCTTCTTAAACGGTATGAGCGCCTATCGCAGCGGAACCGGTTTGGTACAAATCTATACCCATGAAGACAACCGAGTGATTCTCCAAAGCTTACTTTATGAGGGGATTATGAAGACGTACCAGACGTATCAGGAAGAGTCTTTAGAGGAGGCCCTAGCCTGGGCCGATGTAATTCTGATGGGCTCCGGTCTAGGACTTAGTCAGGACAGCAGGCAGATCGTTAGCTACGTCCTTACCCATACAAATAAGCCTCTTGTTATCGATGGCGATGCTTTAAGAATTATTAGCGAAGAGGCAGGACTGATGGCTACTTTGCCAGGGAGGAATCGGATACTAACTCCTCATCTACGGGAGATGGAGCGCTTAACGGGGAAGAGTGTGAACGCCATTAAGAGTGAGCGGAAGTCTGTTATTATAAATTTTTGTAAGAAATATGAGTGTACGGTGGTCCTAAAAGACAGCGTAACCATAAGTTATCGACTAGGAGAGCGGCTGGTGGTGAATACTAGTGGCAATGCTGGGCTAGCAAAAGCTGGCAGTGGGGACGTGTTAGCGGGAACGATAAGTGGCCTAATTAGTGCTGGCAGCAAACAGGTAAAAGACGCCTCTAGCTTTTATGAACAAGTGCTAGCGGGGGTGTATATTCACGGTAAGGCCGGAGAAGAGGCCAGTGAGAAATGGGGAATGTCCGGAGTGATGGCTCGGGATTTATTACCGGAAATAGGTAGGTGTATCAAGGAATTAGAGAGGAGAAGGAAAGAATGAAGGAGTACAGAAGGGCGCTAGCCCGCATCGATTTAGACGCAATCAGGGGAAATATTGAGAGTCTAATGGCAAACACGAAACCAGGCACTCGTTTTATTAACGTGATTAAAGCGGATGGTTATGGACACGGAGCTTTAGAAATTGCAAAACATATGGCCGATTATGAACGCTTATGGGGCTTTGCCGTCGCTTCTTTCGATGAGGCGCTCAGTCTTAGAAATGGCGGCATTACTCAGCCGATTTTAATTCTCGGTTGTACCTTTCCTGAGCAATTTGCAGAAGCAATCAACCAGGATTTGAGCCTGACGATGTACGATACCCTCGCCATTGATGAAGTGGTAGCGGTAGCCAGGGAACTAGGAAAACCCGTTAAGGTTCACATTAAGCTAGATACAGGGATGGGGCGCTTAGGATTTCCGGTAGATGCGACCGGTCTTTCGGCAATTGCGAATCTTAAAGAGATGCCGGAAATCGTCCTAGAAGGGGTCTATACCCATTTTGCTGCCGCCGATGAAACCGATAAAAGCTTTACCGGTGAACAACTAAAAAAATATAACTACGGGATTGCGGAACTTAAAAAAATGGGCGTTACCTTTGCCAATCACCATACAGCAAATAGCGCCGGTATTATTGACCACCAGGAAGCAAACTTCGATTTGGTCCGCAGCGGTATTGCGGCCTACGGTTTATATCCGTCAAAAGACGTACGGCAACAAGCGGTGCCTTTAAAACCAGCGATGGAAATCACCAGTCACTTAGCTTCAGTTAAGCTTTTACCAGCAGGTTCGCCTATCAGTTATGGACGGACACACACCACCACTAGAGAGACGAAAGTTGGTGTGGTTCCTTTTGGCTACGCGGATGGGTATCCTAGAAGCCTTTCGGGAAAAGGGTATGTTCTAATCAAGGGACAGAAGGCACCGATTCTGGGCCGGGTTTGTATGGATATGTTTATGGTAGATGTAAGCGACATTCCTGACGTATCTTTATATGACAAAGTGACGATTGTAGGGTATAATGGTAGGGGTTGTTTGTCCGTTGACACCTTAAGTGAGCTCTCCGGACGATTCAACTACGAATTTGTATGTGATATTAGTAAACGTGTTCCTAGAGAATACATCGCGCAGGGGAAGGTGATTTCCCAGCGTAGTTACTTTTAGCAGGAGGTAAGAAAGAACGTATGGAAGATGGCAGTATATTTCAGCGAATGAAGAATTTGTTCGCAGAAGAAGAGGAGATGAATGAAGAAATCACTCAAGAGGCTCTTGGCCTAGTGAAGAACATTTTTAGATACGTCTCCAAAGACGCCAAGGATATTATGACTCATCGTAAGAATATTATCGCTTTAGATGAAGAGATTACGCTAGAAGCAGCACTTAATACCATGCTTCAGGCTCCATATTCTCGGTTTCCCGTCTATAAAGATAGCATTGACGAGATTGTCGGCATTATGCATTTGCGGGATGCAATGACCACTTTTTTAAACGAAGACTTGCGCCAGAAGGCGCTAAAGGATTTAGAGCATTTACCACGGATGGTAAGTTTTATCCCGGAGACGAAGAATATTGATTCTGTCTTTAAGCAGATGCAAGAAGAGAAGAATCACCTAGCTATCGTTCTCGATGAGTACGGTCAGACTTCAGGTCTGGTGGCGATGGAAGACATTCTCGAGGAGATTGTGGGCAATATTCTCGATGAGCACGACGAAGAGGAAGAACAAGTTGCACCCCAAGGTGACGGTAGTTACGTGGTGGATGGGCTGACAGAACTTGAAGAAGTAGAGGAGCTGATTCCTCTGACCTTTGAGAAAGAGGATTACGGGACCTTGAACGGGTTTTTAATTGATGAACTGGATCGTATTCCCAGTGCCGATGAGCACTGTGAAGTGCTTTATGACGGTTATAAGTTCACAATTCTCGGGATGGATAACAATACCATTGATAAAGTTAAAATTGAAAAGATAGGAGTTTAAGTAATGTCTGGACATTCAAAATTTGCCAATATTAAACATAAAAAGGAAAAAAATGATGCGGCTAAGGGGAAGATTTTTACGAAAATCGGAAAAGAACTGGCAGTAGCCGTTAAAGAAGGAGGAAGCTCAGACCCAAGTATCAATCGGCGACTGCGAGATGTAATCGCCAAGGCTAAGGCGAATAATATGCCCAATGATACGATTGAACGGAATATTAAGAGAGCGGATTCGGACCCTTCTACCTACGAGGCGATCACTTATGAAGGCTATGGGCCAAATGGTACAGCGATTATTGTAGAGACTTTGACGGACAATAAAAACCGAACCGCGTCAAACGTCAAGAATGCTTTTACCAAAGGTGGCGGTAACGTAGGTACACCTGGCTGTGTTGCCTTTATGTTTGACAATAAAGGGCAGATTATCATCGATAAGAACTCCTGGGAGAAGGACGCCGATGAACTGATGATGTTAGCCTTAGATGCCGGAGCCGATGATTTTGTAGAAGAAGATGATAGTTACGAAATCACTACCGCTCCTGATGACTTTAGCGGGGTGCGAGAAGCGTTAGAAGAAGCCGGGGTAGAGATGGTGATGGCCAGTGTTACCATGATTCCGCAAACCTTTGTGACGCTAAGCGATAGCGAGGATATTAAGAATATAACGAAGACACTGGATATGTTAGAAGAAGATGACGACGTACAGGATGTGTACCACAACTGGGAGGAATAATCAGGATGGAAGAACTAAAACAAGGGTTACGCACCCTGTTTGACGAGATGCTACCTAAGACCAAGAGTTTTAAGAGCAAGACGTACGAGCAGACGTTTAGCGATATGATGGATGCCCATAGTGAAAATCTACGGTTAATTGAGGAGGCCATCTATACAGCAGATGAAGAACAGCAGCCGGTGCTTATTAAAGAATTCGGCGCGGTTATTCCTGAATATGCAAAAAGCAAAACGGCAGAAATGTCGAAAAACCAACTAAATGCCAAGCAAATTGATTTTAATATGAATATGGCAGCTTACGTAATTCCTGCCATCCGTTACGGCGACCGAGCATTCTGTAAGCAGATTGCTGAGGAAACAGTAAAGCAGTGGAATGGGCAGAAAGTGACAGGGTTAACCTTGCAGACATCTACCTATGAAGATATTAGCGGTGGCTTTAAGAAAAAGCTCTGTTACATCACCACGGCGGTCTGCGCAGAGCAAGGGAAACCGGATAACTGTCAGGAGTTAGAAATCCTTAGAAACTACCGGGATACGTATTTGATGCATTCACTAGATGGCCGCGCGTTAGTGGAAGAGTACTACGAGATTGCTCCCGTATTGGTGATGATGCTAGATATGCAGAAAAACCGCCAAGAGTTATATGGAGAAATCTATGAAGAATCGCTACTTCCTTGCCTAGAGGCGATTGCCAGCGGTGACTACGAAGGTTGTAAAGATAAGTATAAGGCCATGGTAAATGGTTTACGGGGTAAGTATTTACCCTCATAGAAAAGACTAAAGAATGAGGATGGACAAGCATGAGCGAAAACAGAAAAGAATATCGAATTGAAACGAAGTGTATACAATCCGGCTATCAGCCAGCCACCGGTGAACCCCGGGTAATGCCAATCGTGCAGAGCACGACTTTTAAATACGACTCTGGGGAAGCAATGGGTAAGCTTTTTGCCTTAGAGGCGGCGGGTTACTTTTATACCCGGTTACAAAATCCCACCAACGATAATGTGGCGGCAAAAATCTGCGATTTAGAAGGTGGAGTAGCAGCGATGCTAACCTCTTCTGGACAAGCAGCTAACTTTTACGCCCTCTTTAACATCTGCGAGGCCGGTGATCACTTTGTCTGTGCTTCCCAAGTTTACGGGGGCACATACAACCTTTTTGCCAACACGGTAAAGAAGATGGGGATTGAAGCCACATTCGTGGATCCCGATGCCGATGATGAAACGATTCATGCTTGCTTTAAAGAGAATACGAAGGCAGTTTTTGCGGAGACCATTGCTAATGCAGCGCTTACCGTTTTAGATATCGAAAAGTTTGCGCGGATTGCTCATGCCCACGGGGTGCCTTTAATCGTTGACAACACCTTTCCAACGCCGATTAACTGTCGGCCCTTTGAGTGGGGTGCGGATATCGTTACCCACTCGACTACAAAATACTTAGACGGTCACGCTACCAGTGTTGGTGGAGCGATTGTCGATAGCGGTAATTTTGATTGGGATAAATACGCGGACAAGTTTCCAGGACTGACGACGCCAGATGAGACGTATCATGGAGTGGTCTTTACCGAACGTTTTGGAAAGGGCGCTTTCATTACAAAAGCCACTACGGTATTAATGCGCGACTTAGGTTCTATTCAGGCGCCGATGAATGCTTTTTTACTCAATATCGGTATCGAAACCTTGCATCTGCGGATGGCCAGACATACCGAAAACGCTCTGGCAATTGCTAAATACTTAAAGAATCACGAGCAAGTGGCCTGGGTTCACTATCCGGATTTAGAAGGGGATCGTTACTACGACTTAGCGAAGAAGTACTTGCCAAAGGGAAGCTGCGGCGTTTTGACGTTTGGCCTTAAGACCGATATGCAGGGGACAGAAAGGTTTATGGATAATCTACAGCTAATCGCTATTGTTACCCATGTGGCGGATGCTAGGAGCTGCGTCTTGCATCCGGCTAGCCACACCCATCGTCAGATGAGCGATCAGGAGTTAGAAGAGGGTGGCATTAAGAAGGATTTGATTCGCTTGAGTGTCGGCATCGAGAATGTGGATGATCTAATTGAAGACATCGAACAAGCGTTAAATAAAGCAATAAATTAGGGGAGAAAAAATGGCAACAAAGAAAGCGAAACCAACAAGAAAGAAAAGCGTTAAAAAGAAAGAGACAGGGAAGGAAACGTATCTCTACGGGGAGATTATCATTTGGGCTACCTTGGCTGTCGCTGTTTTATTAATGTTAGGTGTTTTTGGGGTAGGCGGTTTTGCTGGTGATATGGTTAAGAACGGTTTAATCGGCGTTTTCGGCTTAATAGCTTACATTTTTCCGATTGTGCTCTTTGTTTCCGTCGCCTTTTTGATCTCCAATCGGGGGAAAAAAGGTGTGGTTCCGCGGCTAATCGTGGTGGCGGTGATTATCTTCCTGCTGTGCACCTTTCTCTCGTTGGTAGATAGTAAGGGTGGTTTTTTAGGAAATATCATTGTTTCTGGCCTTGTGCCAGCCATTGGAACCATCGGTAGCTACGTGGTGGTTATCGTTGGCCTGATCATCTGTATTATTATTTTGACTGGCAAATCGTTACTAAAAGGGGTAAAGTCGGGCAGTGATTTTGCCTATGAAAAAGCCAAAGAGGATATCGATGCCCGCCGGGAAACGTCTCGTATCCGCCGCGAGACCACTGCTCTAAAACGAGCGGATAAAAAAGCAAGAGGTGTTTCTTTTGCAACCACACTAACGGAAGAGAAAACAAAGGCACCAAAACTTAGAGAGCTTGAAGCCAAGGAAGCGACAGTGCCGGAAGTGGAAGTGGCAAAAGAAGAGGTTAGTGAACCAAGCTTTGTGATTAACCGAGCCGAACAGACACCTCCTAAGAGTAAGCCAGCAAAGAACGAGAATGTGGCCGAAAAGGTAGAAATAAACAGTACGCCAGTGACAAATGAAAACTACGCGATGCCACCCCTTGATCTGCTTAAGAGAGGGACTGGTGATACCGGTATCTCTGATGCTGATTTGCGGGAGACAGCGACGAAGCTAGAAGAGATTCTCAATAATTTTGGGGTGAATGTACGGGTGACTAACGTCAGTTGTGGCCCTTCGGTTACGCGGTATGAACTTCACCCGGAGATGGGGGTCAAGGTAAGCCGTATCGTTGCTTTAGCTGATGATATAAAACTTAACCTGGCGGCTCCTGACATCCGGATTGAAGCGCCTATTCCTGGGAAGGCAGCGGTGGGGATTGAGGTTCCCAATAAGTCTAACGCCACCGTCATGCTTCGCGATCTGCTTGAAAGCGAGGCCTTTAAGGAGACGAAGTCGAAGATTGCGTTTGCCGCCGGTAAGGATATTGCTGGTAAGATTATCGTTGCCGATATTGCCAAGATGCCTCATGTTTTAATTGCTGGGGCTACCGGCTCGGGTAAGTCGGTGTGTATTAATACGCTGATTATGAGCATTCTCTATAGTGCCCATCCAGATGATGTGAAATTCTTAATGATCGATCCCAAGGTGGTAGAGTTAAGTGTCTATAATGGTATTCCCCATTTACTTATTCCGGTTGTTACCGATCCTAAAAAGGCGGCAGGTGCTCTTAACTGGGCGGTGGCTGAGATGAATCGACGGTATCAATTATTTGCTGAATATAAGGTGCGGGATATGGCTTCTTATAATAAGATGACCACTACTTTAAAGGGTGAAGAAGGTGATCCGGTTAAAATGCCGCAAATCGTCGTTATCGTGGACGAGTTGGCGGATTTGATGATGGTGGCGCCGGGAGATGTGGAAGAAGCGATTTGTCGTTTGGCGCAGCTTGCTAGAGCCGCCGGCATTCACTTGGTCTTAGCGACTCAGCGACCATCGGTTAATGTTATTACCGGGCTGATTAAAGCCAACATGCCCTCAAGAATTGCCTTTAGTGTAACTTCTGGAGTGGACTCCCGAACCATTATCGATATGAATGGTGCGGAAAAGCTTCTAGGTAAAGGAGATATGCTGTTTTATCCCACGGGCTATCAAAAGCCGGTCCGGGTACAAGGGGCTTTCGTTTCCGATAAAGAGGTGCAAAAGGTGGTGGACTTCTTAAAGCAGCACAATGAGGTGTTAGACTATGATGAAGAGATTGTGGAGCAGGTAAACACGCAGACGACGAATAGTACCACAAGTATTACTGGTGGTGAGGATGGTGATGGCCGTGATGCCTATTTTACGGAGGCAGGACGCTTGATTATCGAAAAGGAGAAGGCCTCCATCGGTATGTTGCAGCGAAGCTTTAAGATTGGCTTTAACCGGGCAGCCAGAATTATGGATCAGTTACACGAAGCTGGGGTCGTGGGCGGAGAAGAAGGTACAAAACCGCGGAAAATTCTAATGACGATCCAGGAATTTGAAGGAATGGAGTAAAAAAGATGAAATCAGATATTCAGATTGCAAAAGAGAGTGAATTAAAACCGATAAAAGAGGTAGCGCTAGAGTTAGGTCTTGAAGAGGACGATCTTGAGCTCTACGGTAAATACAAAGGAAAAGTGGCTGATGAAGCCCTTAATAAGCTTGAAGGAAAAGCCCAGGGAAAACTTGTGCTAGTCACGGCTATCAATCCCACGCCGGCCGGTGAAGGAAAGACTACCACCACGGTGGGTCTTGGTGATGCTTTAAAGAAACAAGGGGAAAAGGTAGTAATCGCTCTTCGGGAACCTTCCCTTGGTCCTTGCTTTGGCATAAAGGGTGGGGCTGCTGGCGGCGGATATGCCCAAGTGGTGCCGATGGAAGACTTAAATTTACATTTTACAGGAGACTTCCACGCCATTACTTCTGCCAATAACTTAATCGCCGCCATGCTTGATAATCATATTCAACAAGGAAACGAATTGGGGATTGATCCCAGACAAATCGTCTGGAAGCGGTGCCTTGATATGAATGACCGGGTCCTTAGAAATGTGGTTGTCGGTTTAGGTAATAAGATGGACGGTGTAGTCAGGGAAGATCACTTCGTCATTACGGTGGCGACAGAAATTATGGCCATCCTTTGTCTGGCTACCGATTTGAATGATCTAAAAGAGAAAATCGGTCGCGCCATTGTGGCCTACAACTATAAAAATGAACCGGTGACCGTTGCCGATATTAAGGCGACGGGAGCGGCGGCAGCACTGTTAAAGGATGCCCTTAAGCCGAATCTTATTCAGACCCTAGAGCATACGCCGGCCTTTGTTCACGGTGGTCCTTTTGCCAATATCGCTCACGGCTGTAACAGCATAAAGGCGACGAAAGCTGCCCTCAAACTAGGCGATATCGTGATTACGGAAGCCGGGTTTGGCGCTGATTTAGGCGCTGAAAAGTTCTTTGATATTAAATGTCCAGTGGCGGGGCTTAAGCCGGATGCCGTTGTTTTAGTTGCAACAATTAGAGCCTTGAAGTATAATGGTGGGGTTGCAAAAGAAGATTTAAATACAGAAAACTTAGAGGCCCTAGCCAAAGGGATCGTTAACTTGGAGAAACATATCGAGAATCTCCATAAATATAATGTGCCAGTCGTAGTTACCTTAAATGCCTTTGTGAGTGATACAGAAAAAGAAAACGAGTTTGTGAAAAAATTCTGTGAAGAAAAAGGCTGTCGTTTCGCGCTATCAGAAGTGTGGGCGAAAGGCGGCGAAGGTGGCCTTGCTTTAGCAGATGAAGTGAAAGCCGTTCTAAAAGAAGGAAACGCTAACTTTGCACCTCTTTACAACGCCGAATTACCGTTAGAAGAGAAGATTAAGAAGGTGGCGACAGAAATTTACGGGGCAGGAGATGTCCAGTTTGAAGTGGCGGCTTCGAAGCAGTTAGCCCGTCTTAAGAGCTTAGGCTTTGATCATTTACCAGTATGTATGGCCAAAAATCAGTATTCCCTTTCAGATGATCCGACGCTACTTGGTCGGCCAAGGGATTTTACTTTACATATTCGGGAGTTATACGTTAGTGCAGGTGCGGGATTTGTGGTGGCGCTGACGGGAACGGTGATGACGATGCCAGGGTTACCGAAAGTGCCAGCGGCAAATAATATTGATGTAAACGGGGTCGGTGAGATTGTTGGGCTATTCTAAGGGAGATGACTTTATAGATGTTTTGGAGGTTTACAATAGATGAAGTGTAAATATTGTGGGACCCAGATCGATGGCGATTCACTTAAGTGTCCCCATTGTGGCCGAGAAGCCAGGATTGTCCCTGATTATAATCCAATAGATGATGTGTTAGAGGCTCAGATTAAGGATTCCTTAGCCGGTGAAGATAACTTAGCTGGCGATGATGATTATTTGGAAACGGTAGTTTTAAATAATACGTATGGCGGTGAGAAGCGCCAAGCAAGACGCAACACCTCTGGTGGGCGCCGGACGCGCACCATTAGTCCTAGGGATTTGCGAAAAGCGGAGATTGCCAAAAGAAAGGCCCAGAAGAAAAAGCGAAGACGGATTCTTTTAATCACCATGGCGGTTCTCGCGGTGGTGTTGGTGGTTGCCGGTTTGTTGATTTATAGCAATTCCTATACTGGCATTGTAAAAAAAGGCTATTCCTTAACAGAAGAAAAGAAGTACGACGAAGCCATCGCTGCTTTCAATAAAGCTATCGGCAAAAAGCCAGAAAAGCCGGAAGCTTACACTGGATTATCCAAAGTTTTTCTAGCTCAAGATGACTTGGAGCAAGCCGAAGCCGTGTTTAGCAAAGCCATCGGTGAGTATCCAGATAATGTGGATATCTACGAAGCATACATCTTGTTCTACTTGGATACAGATCAGCAGGCAAAAATTCCCGGTTTACTCTCTGGCGCACCAGAGAAAGTGCAGGATAAACTTAGCAAATATTTAATAGCGGTGCCAGAGTTTAGTCTAGATGAAGGTGTGGTTTATGATGTGGTACAGGAGCTCTCTTTGACCGCAGATGACGAGGACATTTACTATACAGTAGACGGCTCACAGCCTGTTGTAGGTGCTGAAAATACCACAAAATACACCGAACCTATCCAGATTAACAATGAAGGGGACACTACGATTACGGCCATTGCCGTTAACGATGAAGATATCCCTTCAGTGGCGGTAGCGAAGGTCTATACTATCGAATTGCCAATCGTCGATGCACCTTCCGTTAAGCCTTCTACGGGACAGTATGATGAGCCGACCAAAATCGAAATTGTCGTTCCGGAAGGGTATACAGCTTTTTATACCCTAGATAAATCGGATCCTACAAACGGCTCAATTAAGTATGAGGGACCGATTGACATGCCTGAGGGTACGACGATTTTTAAGGCGGTTTTGGTCGATAGCAGAGGAAAGCTCAGTGCTATCACTACCAGAAACTATATTTATGAACCTTAGTAAGAAGAAAAGTATACTTTATCTCTTAAGAGCAAGCTCACGAGAGAAAAGTGTACTTTTTTTATACCTGTTGTTTAGGGAATGTTAATAAATTATCTATTGTGTTTAATATTTAACAGGAGTATACTTAAGGACGAGAAACCCAAATAAACGAAAAGGAGACAAGCATATGAGTAGATTTACGTTACCAAGAGATATTTATTACGGAAAAGGTTGTTTAGAGGAACTGAAGAATTTAAAAGGTAAGAAGGCGATTGTCGTTGTTGGCGGCGGTTCCATGAAGAAGCAAGGCTTTCTCGAGCGAACGGTGGACTATCTAAAGCAAGCGGGCATGGAAGTCAAGCTATTCGAGGGCGTTGAGCCAGATCCTTCCGTTGAGACGGTAATGAAAGGCGCCAAAGTAATGCAGGAATTTGAACCGGACTGGATTGTCTCCATTGGCGGTGGTTCCCCAATTGATGCGGCCAAAGCGATGTGGGCGTTTTATGAATATCCAGACACTACTTTTGAAGAGCTTTGTATCCCCTTTAACTTCCCAGAACTAAGAACGAAGGCAAAATTTGTGGGAATTCCCTCAACTTCAGGAACGGCTACAGAAGTTACGGCTTTTTCCGTTATTACCGATTATGCCAAAGGTATTAAATATCCTTTAGCAGACTTTAATATTACTCCAGATGTGGCGATTGTCGATCCAGATTTGGTTGCCAATCTTCCAGCTAATCAGGTGGCATATACGGGTATGGACGCTCTCACCCATGCAATAGAAGCGTACGTGTCGACTCTCCATTCCTGCTTCACCGATCCTTTAGCAATGGAAGCTATCGAGATTGTGAATAAGGATTTACTTGACTCTTATAAAGGTAAAGAAGCCGCTAGAGAAAACGTTCATTACGGTCAGTGCTTAGCGGGAATGGCATTTTCTAATGCTTTACTAGGAATCGTTCATTCAATGGCCCATAAAACGGGTGCGGCATTTTCTACAGGTCACATTACTCACGGTCTAGCAAATGCTATGTATCTTCCTTACGTAATCAAATATAATGCCAAAAACGGGGAGGCTCTTAAGCGCTACGCGTTTATTGCCAAACGCCTTGGTCTTAGCGGTGAGAGTGATACTGAGTTAATGGAAGCGCTTTGCGAGCGCATCCAGGAGATGAATAAAGAATTATCCATTCCCTCAACTTTAAAAGACTTTGGTATTGTGGAAACAGAATTCAAAGAAAAAGTTGGTGAAATCTCTGTGAATGCCGTTGCGGATGCTTGTACCGGTTCAAATCCAAGGGAAATCGATCCGGAAACCATGGAAAAATTATTTATCGCTATTTATTACGGTGAGGAAGTGAATTTCTAAAAAAGATAAGACAAGAGAGGAGGGCGTGTGAAAACATGTCCTTTTTTCCTGTTAATCTGGTTGATATTTAGCTAACAATAACGTATTATAAAGTGTAGAATATTTTACAGTAGGAGGAAAGAAATGTATAAGATAGTAAAGGCTGAAAAGCTCGCAGACATGATATATCTTATGGATGTGAAAGCAGAACGAGTGGCTCGTCACTGTCAACCAGGTCAATTTGTAATCGTTAAGATTGACGAAATTGGTGAACGAGTACCACTTACTATTTGTGACTACGACAGAGAAGCTGGGACAGTTACCATCGTTTTCCAGATTGTCGGCGCATCCACAGAGCGGATGTCTCGTTTACAAGAAGGCGATTCATTTAAAGACTTCGTAGGACCTCTAGGTGTGGCTTCAGAATTTGTTACGGAAGATTTAGAAGAGCTGAAGAAAAAGAAGATTCTCTTTGTCGCTGGTGGGGTTGGTGCCGCGCCGGTATACCCACAGGTGAAATGGTTACACGAACACGGTGTGGAAGCGGATGTAATCGTGGGCTCAAAGACGAAAGACATGTTACTTTTAGAGGATGAAATGAAGGCCGTGGCGGGAAATTACTATCCTTGTACAGATGATGGCTCTTACGGTCATTCAGGAATGGTGACTACCAAAATCGAGCAGTTAGTGAGCGAAGAGGGCAAGAAATACGACGTGTGCGTAGCCATCGGACCAATGATTATGATGAAATTCGTCTGTCTACTTACCAAAAAGCTTGATTTACCAACGGTTGTTAGCATGAATCCAATTATGGTAGACGGTACCGGTATGTGTGGCGCTTGCCGTTTACATGTTGGCGATGAGATTAAATTTGCTTGTGTTGATGGACCGGAGTTTGATGGTCACCTGGTTAATTTTGATGAATCAATGGAGCGTCAGACCCTATATAAAACAGCTGAGGGCAGAGCTTGGCTAAAAGAAAAAGAAGGCGACACCCATCATGGCGGTTGTGGTAATTGTGGAGGTGACGAATAATGGCAGATATTTTAAAAGCCACACCTGTAAGAGAACAAGATCCTAAGGTGCGGGCAACAAATTTTGAAGAAGTATGTTACGGATATAATAAAGAAGAGGCAATGGACGAAGCCACTCGTTGCCTAAATTGTAAGAATGCTCGTTGTATTCAAGGGTGTCCGGTAGCAATTAATATTCCTGGCTTTATTATGAAAGTAAAGGATGGCGATATTGAGGGCGCTTACGAAGAAATTGGTAAGTCTTCAGCCTTGCCAGCAGTATGTGGCCGCGTTTGTCCACAGGAATCACAATGTGAAGCCAAATGCGTGAGAGGTATAAAGGGCGAATCTGTTTCTATTGGTAAGTTAGAGCGCTTTGTCGCTGACTACGCTTTAGAGAACAACATTTCACCTAAGAAAGCCGAGAAGACCAATGGCCATAAAGTTGCCGTTATCGGTTCGGGACCGGCAGGTCTTACAGCCGCTGGCGATTTGGCTAAGGCAGGTTACGAGGTAACTGTATTTGAAGCCTTGCACGAACTCGGCGGTGTACTTGTATACGGCATTCCTGAATTCCGTTTACCTAAGGATAAAGTGGTTAAGAAGGAAATCGAGAAGGTAAAAGAGCTTGGTGTTAAATTCGAAACCAACGTGGTTATCGGTAAATCAACGACGATTGATATGTTAATGGAAGAGGAAGACTTTGAAGCTGTCTTTATCGGCTCTGGTGCTGGTCTACCGATGTTTATGGGCATCCCTGGTGAGACCGCTAACGGCGTTTTCTCGGCCAATGAATACTTAACTCGTAGCAACTTAATGAAAGCTTACGATAATAACTATGATACCCCGATTGCTGCTGGCAAAAAAGTCGCTGTTGTCGGTGGTGGTAACGTAGCTATGGATGCTGCAAGAACGGCTCTTCGCCTAGGTGCAGAAGTGCATATCGTCTACCGTCGTAGCGAAGAAGAGTTACCGGCTCGAGTAGAAGAGGTACATCACGCGAAAGAAGAGGGAATTATCTTCGATTTATTAACGAATCCGATAGAAATTCTCGCTGATGATAAAGGCTGGGTTACAGGCATGAAATGTATCCGGATGGAATTAGGAGAAGCGGATGCTTCTGGACGTCGTCGTCCAGTGCCAATTCCTGGTTCAGAGTTTGTAATCGAGCTCGATACAGTTATTATGTCTCTGGGAACATCTCCAAATCCTTTGATTGCCTCTACCACTAAGGGCTTAGAGATTAATCAAAGACAGTGTGTTGTGGCAGATGATGAAACAGGACAAACGTCTAAGGCTTTTGTTTTTGCAGGAGGAGATGCGGTTACAGGTGCAGCTACGGTTATTTTAGCAATGGGAGCTGGTAAGGCTGGCGCTAAGGGAATCGACGAGGCTCTATCGCAGAAATAAAAACTATGAAGATTACAATAATTGCCATTGGCAAGTTGAAGGAACAGTATTTAAAGGACGCAATCGCTGAGTACAGCAAACGGTTACAGAAGTTTGCCACTCTAGAGATTATCGAAGTACCTGATGAAAAGACAGATATTAACGCTTCAAAGGCAGATGTGGAAAAAGCGAAGGATAAAGAAGGCGCAAAAATGCTCTCTTATATTAAAGACGATGCTTACGTATTTGCTTTAGAGATTAAAGGCAAGATTTTTTCTTCAGAAGAGCTATCGGAGCAAATCGGGAAGCGTATGTTAGAAGGCAATAGCCATCTGGTCTTTTTGATCGGTGGCAGCCTAGGATTATCGTCGAAAGTGCTAGCGAGAGCCGATTTGAAAATCAGCTTCTCCAATATGACCTTTCCCCATATGCTGATGCGCGTAATTCTTTTGGAACAGGTATATCGTAGCTATAAAATTTTAAATAACGAACCTTATCATAAGTAAAAATGAAGAAAAAGTGTGACCTCACCTCCGGTGGGGACACACTTTTTTTTCGATTTTCGCGAAGCGTGATGCTTCCGGTTGGGACGGATTTTAGATGATGTGGTTTTGGGTGGCGATGTAAATGGCATCGGCGCGGTTTTTGGCACCTAGCTTGTTGTAGATAGAGTTGATGAATTTCTTTACGCCGTTAATGGAAATTCCCATGGCTTCAGCGATCTCATTACGGGTATAGCCCTGGGAGAGCAGGGAGAGAACGTTGCGTTCTCGCTTGGTTAAATTAGACACATTGTGCTGTAGCTTCTTTTGGTCGTTTTTGTAGGCCGCCTGTAAGCCTTTGCGGTTTTCTGCCCCGGCTCTGGTTTTCGACTCTAAATCCTTTAACCACTCGTAGTTAAAGTCATAGGGATTCGGGAGCCTAGCCATACTGATGGCTGGTAGCGCTAGGGCGCCTAGTTCCACAACGGGCATATAGAGATTGTACTTATAAATCATCTGGTACAATTTGGCGAAATAGGATACGGATTTTTCTCGTTGTTTTTCATTTGCGAAAAAAATGCTTTTAATCAAGTAGTAGTAGACCCGTAAAACCCAGAGTCCTTTCTGCTCGAAAAGGGGTTCCATTTGAAAGAGCATTGTATGGGCTCTTGAATAATCGCCAATATGGAGATTATAGATGGCTCCGACTAAATAATTACGTCCTTTCTTTAGCGGATGTTCTTCGTAGGCATCAAAGTTATTTTCCTTTATCCAGGACTCAATCCGCTGGGAGTCGTCTACCTCTAGGTAAAAGGAGGCATTTAAAATGTCTCTAAGTTGGCGATAAGGCGAGGCTTCATCGTGGGTAAAGTAATTGTTAATCTGTTCTGCCTCTTGGAACATAGTAGCGTAATCCCGTTCCGATAAAGCGATTAGAGAGAGCAGGTAGTGTGCTTGCATGGCGATATTATACTGCTTTATTAACAGGGACTTAGAAATTGCCAACTTGGCCGCCACCTTGCTTTCGCGAAACTTGCCGCTATAGTAAAAGGCTTCTGCTTCAAAGAGGTGTTCGTAACCAAAATCGCTATTTTTACAAACGATATTTCGATAACACATATATTGGTCTATATAGGCAATCATGTCTTTCGGAGTATGTTCATCACCATCAGGCAAAAAGAAGAGGTGGTTTTCATCCACCATACTAGGAGATTGGGTAAAGACTGGCAATTCACGCTCGACAATCGCAGCGGCTTTCTGAATGTGCTCCATGCCCTCTAGGTTATTTTTGATAAGACTGATATCGGCAAGAGAGCGGTGGATTTCCGCAATCAACTTGTGATTGGGCACTTTCTTTAACAATTCTTCGTCTAAAAGCTCCTCAAATTTAAGTTTGGCAAAGTTTACTTGACTACAGCTTACGTAGGTGTAGGCAATATAAAAGTCGATTCGCGGATTATTCTTTTTTAGTCCCGAAGGCGTTTCGCTAAAGAAAGCCTGAATATTGGCAGATTTAGAGACACAGTGGAGAGTGTCTCGAGCCTCAGAAAGGCACTCCAATAAGTTTTCGAAGTTTTTCGCCAACATGTAGTATTCGATAGCGCCATCAGGGTTATCGTTTCGAAGAGCGTAGTCAGCGGCTAGGTTCCAGATACGCCGCCGTTCTTCTTCGTCGAAAATAATAATTTTGTTTTGCAAAAAATGACGATAAACCTTCTGCATATGGAAGGTTTCTAAATCGAAATTATAGTAGATAAAGATATTTCTGGTAAGACTTGTTAAGGTTTCGTCTCCTTCGCTCCGAAGGACCTCGTTTGCTAAGTTTAAATCAAAGTCGCTAAGGATGGAGATTTTTATTAGGGCCATTTGCATAGAAAGCGGGTAGTTACTAAAAAAGTGGTTTTCAAAAAGCTCGTATAAGACTAAGTAAGTCTTATTAATATTTCCGCATTCACAGTAATGGGAGATAAAAATTGGCCAACCATCCGAGCGCTCCACCAGTTCCGTAGCGCTATATTCACCACCTTCTAAGTTGTAGAGGGAGAGGAGTTTTTCGGCGTCATCGACGTTGAAAATCAAGTCAGCCTCGGTAATGCGGTTATAGTCTCCTGGGGTTAAGTATTGCATGTAAAAAGGGTTCTTGACCTTATCCATCTTCTCATTGCTAATAAGAATATGATGCAAACGTAGGTTGGTAAGCGTTAGGTTTTTCCCAATATAAGACATAATATCAGGGTTTTCTAGGAGTTCAAAGTTATCATAAACGATTAATACATCCTGGATCAGGGTATCTCTTTGCTCTAATAGGTTTAAATAGATAGTTAAGAAATTCTCCGTGTCTGTAGGAAAGGACTGGCCTTCAAAATGCCTGGCGTACGTCTCATCGGAAACGGTAACAGCGTGAATAAAGCTTTTCCAAAAGTATTCGCGGTCATTGTCCAGTTCAGATAGGGTTATCCAGAGAACGGGAATGTCTACGCTTTCAGCAAAGCTGGTAACTGCAGTGGTCTTTCCGTAACCGGGAGCGGCCACTACCGTGGTTAGCGGGGTAGATAAAGACTTTTCTAAAAGCTCGTCTAGCTTCGGTCTTTTTATCTTATAATTCATTAAATCACTTCCTTTATAATCCCATACTACCATAGAGCTTTTGCAAAAAACTACCCAAACGGGTAGTGATAAATTAAGTAAAAAGTGACAAAGGGGCACTTCTTAACTTAGGAGAAGCTAATATAATGACTTCAGACAGTAAAACTGTCTTATGGTCCATGTGAACATTGGTATGTCACACCTACACTTATCCCCAAATAAGATTAGTAGACCATATGAGAAAAAAGACTCTTTCCTTGATAGCGAAAGAGTCTTTTTTCTTGTATTATCAGCAAATTTTAAGTAGAATAGTAGTAACGAATTTACGAAAGAAGGATGTTTCATGACAGATATAACCACCACGATTCCCGCTCAACACGAAAGCAATGTCTTTGGGGAGTTCGATGTCTTCGCTAAAAAGATTGAACGGACCTTGCGGGTTACTTTGATTATGCGGGATGGTATCGTTAAAATAATGGGTGAAGAAAATCACGCAATCAGCGCCAAAAAGGTTCTAGAGCAACTAGTAGCGCTATCGGAAAAGGGCAATATTATCAGCGAGCAAAATGTTGATTACGCTCTATCTCTCGTAATGGAAGGAAGTAATGAGAGTCTTGTGGATATCGATAGTGAGGTGGTAAACCACACCTTACAAGGAAAACCGATCAAACCGAAAACCTTAGGACAAAAGAAATACATCGATTCCATCAAAAAGAATATGATTACCTTTGGAGTGGGACCAGCTGGTACAGGAAAGACGTATCTTGCGATGGCCATGGCGATAAACGCCTTTAAAAAAGATGAAGTAGGTCGAATTATCCTGACCCGGCCGGCAATCGAAGCCGGTGAAAAGCTGGGGTTCTTGCCTGGAGATTTACAGAGTAAGATTGATCCCTATTTGCGTCCCTTATATGACGCTTTGTATCAGATTATGGGAGCAGAAAGCTTTATCCGCAATTCGGAAAAAGGCTTAATTGAGGTAGCGCCTTTAGCTTATATGCGGGGACGGACTCTTGACAACGCCTTTATTATTCTCGATGAAGCTCAGAATACTACACCGGCGCAAATGAAGATGTTTTTAACGCGAATCGGCTTTGGTTCGAAAGTAGTTGTGACTGGCGATTTGACCCAGAAGGATTTGCCAAAAGGACAGCTATCAGGACTGGATACAGCCATTAAGGTAGTGGAGCGAATCGATGATATTGGAATTTGCACATTAACTTCTAAGGATGTAGTGAGACATCCGCTGGTACAGCGAATTGTCAAAGCTTACGAGAATTATGAGGCAAAGCAAACAAAGGGTAAAGAGAGAGCGAGAGGAAGAAGACGATGACCTTATTTTATGAAGATGAAAGCGAGATATCGTTAGGATTAGATGGGGAAGAGACCGCTTTCGCGGTAATAGAAGGAGCGCTAGACTACTTAAGCGTTCCTTTTGAGTGTGAGGTTAATTTACTGCTGACGAATAACGAGCAGATAAAGAGCTTAAATAAAGAATTTAGGGAAATCGACAAGGCGACGGATGTCTTGTCCTTTCCTATGAATGATTTTGCAGTGCCTCTCGATTTTACCGCCGAAGAGCATCTGTCCTTCAATCCTGAATCGGGGGAATTGCTACTAGGCGATATTGTAATTTCCAAGGAAAAAGTGCTCTCTCAAGCCGCCGAGTATGGGCATGAGTCGATGCGAGAATACGCTTTTCTAATTATCCATTCTGTGTTACACTTACTAGGATATGACCATTTAGAAGAAGGGGAACGGAAAGTGATGGAAGAGAAGCAAAAAGAGATTCTCGACTTTCTGGAAATTAGACGTTAATGGAGTAAACTATGGCAGGCAATAAGCAAAATAAAAGTAATGATTTCCTGGTACAGGGATCGATTCTCGCGGTAGCGGGGATTATCACCAAAATCATTGGTCTCGTGTACCGGGTACCTCTTAATAATATCTTAGGAAAAGAAGGAAACGGCTATTATTCCATGGCCTTTAGCATCTATATTGTTTTCTGGACGCTAACCTCTTATAGCTTACCACTGGCTGTTTCGAAGCTGGTATCGGCAAGAATTGCCAAAGGACAGTATAAAAACGCATACAAAGTATTCAGGGGTGCTATGTCTTTAGCCGTAGGTGTTGGCGGGGCAGTTTCCATCCTTCTTTTTTTGTTTGCAAATACTTTGGCTTCGGTGGTTATGAAATCAGACCTTTCCGTATATGCGATTCGCGTCTTAGCGCCCTGTATTTTTGTGGTGTCTGTGCTGGGAACGCTTCGTGGTTTTTTTCAGGGGATTGGCTCGATGGTACCAACGGCCGTATCCCAGATTATTGAGCAAATTGTTAACGCTATCGCCAGTATCGCCGGAGCTTACGTGCTCTTTAACATTGGGAAGAAATTAGGAAAAACCGCTGAAGGTACTTCTTATGGCGCAGCTTACAGCGCTGCCGGCGGTACCATCGGTACGGTCCTAGGAGCCTTCGTCGCCTTACTTTTTATGCTCCTGGTATTTGTGGCGTATAAGAAGTATTTTAAGCGAAAAATGAAGCGGGATGGAACGAAAAAAAGCGAGGATACCCGCTATATTCTAAAGATATTACTGCTAACGATTACCCCTATTTTGATTAGTGCCACCATCACCAATATGAATGACTTCCTAGATGGGACGATTTTTAATAACGTAATGGCCGCCCAGGGAATGGCGAAGAAAGACTATATCGATATTTACGGTGTTTTTGGTGGGCGCTATTCCACCTTAATCGCTGTGCCTATTTCCATCGGTTCCGCTCTAGCGGCCTCTTTTATTCCCAGTTTGGTAGCATCTATGCAAACTCGAAATAAGAAAGAGGTCTTCGGTAAAATTGAAAGTACGTATCGCTTTAATATGATCGTAATGATACCTTGCGCCGTGGCTCTTTTCGTGCTGGCGCGGCCGATTCTCGACTTGCTCTTTTCTGGGGATAATACCTTAGCGGCCAATATGCTCCGAGTAGGGGCACTGTCTATTCTGTTCTTCGGTTATATGATGGTCTCTAACGCCGTTCTCCAGGGAATCGATGAGATGGGGGCAACGGTTAAGAATGCCTTTATCGCCTTGATTGTCTATGTGGTAGCCCAACTCTTTATGTTGGTGGTGCTAAAGCTGGGCATCTATGGCGTGATTATTAGCCGTATTATCTACGGGATGACGGCAAGCTATCTAAATGCCAAGGACGTGCGCCGCTATATCGGTTACGTTCAGGAAAAGAAGCGAACGTATGTGATTCCCGGGATTTCAGCAGCGATAATGGGTATTATCGCCTTCTTTTCTCAGCTTGTCCTGGAGCTTTTCCTACCAGGGAAAGTGGCAACGCTGATTACCTGCATGGTCGCCGTAATCGTTTATTTCGTGGTCTTGATTCTCCTTGGGGGAATCAAGGAGTCTGAAATGAAGGGAATGCCAAAGGGACACCTGTTGATAAAAATATGTCGCAAATTACACTTGTATCGTTAGGAAAGTAGGATAATACTATGGATGACAAAAAAGTAGCTCGCATTAATGAGCTCTATCATAAAGCGAAAGATGTTGGTTTAACCGAGGAAGAGCGCAAGGAACAAAAGGTTTTGCGCAAGGAGTACGTCGAGAGCTTTAAAGCAAATCTGCGCTCTCAGCTTAATAATATTTCGATTGAGGAAGCGGATGGCTCCATTACGGACCTAGGTGAAAAATATGGAAGCAAAGAAACAGATAAGAACAATTGCTCTTAAGAAGAGAGCCCAGGTCCCCGTTGCCGATCACCAGCAATGGGACCTGGAGATTCATAAGCGCCTATACGAGCATCCGTTCTTTATAAAGAGTGAAACCATTCTGTGCTACTTAAGTTTACCGGATGAAGTGGGTACAGATTTGCTGATTAGCGAATGCTTACGAAGAGGGAAGAAGGTGTATATTCCCAAAGTCTGTCAGCAGGAGATGGTTTTTTATCGGTTACGGGCATTAGACCAGGTAGAACTTGGGCATTTCGGCGTCCGTGAGCCTCTTTCGCGGGAAGCGTATCAAGGAGAGGAAGGTCTAGTGATCACGCCCCTTTTAGCCTTTGATAAAGAACTAAGACGCTTAGGATATGGTGGCGGTTATTACGATCGCTTTTTTGCCAGCCATAACAATATGAACAAAATAGGCCTTGCCTATGAATTGCAAAGAATAGAACGGGTACCAACGGATGCACGAGATGTACCCTTAGATTTAATTTTTACCCAGAAGGAGATGTATGAGTGTGTGTGTAACTAAAGTTTTGCCCAGCGATCCGGTGATGCTCTTAAGCGTAATTAATACCGATCTTCGTGATTTTTATCCAAGCTTAGATGCCCTCTGTGAGGACCGTAACCTAGATAAGCAGGGGCTAGTCGATAGGTTAGCTCTCATCAATTACACTTATGATGAAAAGAGGAATCAATTTATATGAGTACATTACAGATGGTGCCGGTTAACGAACCGGATCGACAATATTATTTTATAGATAAGGCCAGAACCTACGTCCGTCAGTTAGGGGAGGCGCTCGGGAGAACGCCCAGGGCTTGTATAACAACTTTCGGTTGTCAAATGAATTCTAAAGACTCGGAGAAGCTTCTCGGTGTCTTAGAAGAAATCGGTTATGAAGAAAGTAGCGAAGAGATGGCTGATTTGGTCATCTTTAATACGTGTACGGTCAGAGAAAACGCCAATACCAGGGTGTATGGTCGGTTGGGACGACTAAAGCCAGTTAAAAAGAAAAATCCCCACATGATGATTGGTCTGTGCGGCTGTATGATGCAAGAGGAGTTAGTGGTAAACAAGCTAAAGGATAGCTACCGGTTTGTGGATTTGATTTTTGGTACCCACAATGTCTATAAGCTAGCGGAACTTTTGGTTATGCGTTTTGAATCAAAAGATATGATTATCGATATCTGGGAAGACACGGATAAAATAGTGGAAGACTTGCCAACAGAGCGCAAGTACCCCTTTAAGTCAGGGGTTAATATTATGTTTGGCTGTAATAATTTCTGCACGTATTGCATCGTTCCTTACGTTCGCGGCCGGGAGCGCTCAAGGCGTCCGGAGGCTATTCTTAGCGAAATCAAAAGATTAGCTAGTGAAGGCGTAGTCGAAATCATGCTACTAGGCCAAAACGTCAATTCCTACGGGAGAGGTCTCCCCGAAGAGATTACCTTTGCCAAACTACTAGAGCAGATTGCTGCCATCCCTGGAATTCAGCGGATTCGCTTTATGACTTCCCACCCCAAGGATTTATCGGATGAACTGATTGAGGTAATGGCCAGAGAAGAAAAGATTTGCAATCATTTGCACTTACCGGTCCAAGCGGGTAGTAGTCGGGTTTTGAAGAAGATGAATCGAATCTATACGAAAGAGGGTTATCTTACCTTAGTGAAGAAGCTTCGGGAGAAAATACCGGATATATCCCTAACCACGGATATTATCGTTGGCTTCCCTGGGGAAACGGAAGAAGACTTTTTAGAAACGTTAGCGGTGGTAAAAGAGGTGCGCTACGATAGCGCGTTCACTTTCTTGTATTCGAAAAGAAGCAATACACCAGCGGCGACGATGACGGATCAAGTTCCCGAAGATATCGCCAAAGAGCGGTTTGACCGTCTCTTAAAAGAGGTACAGGAGATCGCTCACGAGCGGACACAGCGTTTTACAGGGCAGGTACTGGATGTTCTCGTAGAAGAAGTGAATCAGCACGATCCTCAGTACCTAACAGGACGCTTAAGCAACAATCTACTGGTGCATTTTCCTGGCAGTGAGGATTTGATCGGTCAGATTGTTCCCGTCAAACTCAGCGAATGTAAGGGGTTCTATTACCTCGGTGAAAAACTTGAACAAGGAGAATAAAGTGGCAGAATTAACTCCCATGATGAAACAATATATGGAAACAAAAAAAGAATACCCTGATTGTATTCTTTTTTACCGTTTAGGTGATTTTTATGAAATGTTCTTTGAAGATGCGATTACCGCTTCGAAAGAGCTGGAAATCACCCTAACAGGAAAGAGCTGCGGACTAGAAGAGCGGGCCCCTATGTGCGGTGTTCCTTATCACGCGGTGGATAGCTATTTAAGTCGTCTGGTAGCCAAAGGCTACAAGGTGGCAATCGGTGAGCAAGTAGAAGACCCCAAGGAAGCCAAAGGTCTAGTTAGGCGGGAAGTGGTCAGAATCGTTACTCCCGGTACCAACTTAGATACGGCGGCTCTTGATGAGACGAAGAACAATTATCTGTGTGCTATCGTTTACTTGACGGATCGTTTTGGTCTGGCTTTAGCAGACGTAACGACAGGTGAGTTTTTTGCAACGGAATTTGATAGTAGCGACAAGGCCTTGGATGAAATCTGTAAATACGCGCCTTCAGAAGTGATTTGCAACGAATCTTTACATATGAGTAGTATTTCCCAGGAAGAGCTGGAAAATCGCTGTGATGCTAGCGTTTCTACCTTAGATTCCTGGTATTTTAGCGAAAGCATCTGTACAAAGGTGTTGCTTGAAAAGTTCAAAGTAAGTACTGTGGATAGCTTGGGATTAGGAGAGTTTGCCTGTGCTAAAATCGCCTCTGGCGCCTTGCTTTCTTATCTCCAGGAGACCCAGAAAACGGATTTATCCCATATTACCGGAATTTCGGTCTATACGACAGGCAACTATATGATTCTTGATAATGCCACGAGGCGAAATCTTGAGTTGGTGGAAACACTAAGAGAAAAACAAAAAAGAGGAAGTCTTCTATGGGTGTTAGATAAGACGAAAACGGCTATGGGTGCCCGGCTTTTACGGAAATACATCGAAGAGCCACTCCTTTCTAAAGAACTGATTACGAAGCGCTTAGAAAGCGTCAAAGAACTAAAAAACCAAATGATTAACCGAGAAGAATTGCGAGAGTACCTAGGACCTATTTATGACCTTGAGCGGCTAATCGGTAAGGTAGTCTTTGGTAGTGCCAATCCCCGGGATTTACTGGCTTTTAAGAATTCTCTTTACATGCTACCTTTTATCAAAGGGTTATTGGGAGAGTTTTCGGCGCCGTTATTAGTAGAACTAGAAGACGAGCTAGATGATCTTAGAGACCTTCACGATTTACTGGCAAACGGTATTCAGGAAGAAGCGCCTCTTGCCATGAAAGAGGGCGGGATTATCAGGACAGGTTATAACGAGGAAGTCGACCGCTTAAGAGCAGCCAAAAGTGAAGGCAAGGAATGGTTAGCTAAACTAGAAGAAGAGGAACGAGAAAAGAGCGGAATTAAGAACCTCAAGATAAAATACAATAAGGTGTTTGGCTATTACCTAGAAGTAACCAATTCCTATAAGGGACAGGTCCCGGATTACTACACGAGAAAACAGACACTTGCTAATGCTGAGCGCTATATCACTCCTGAACTAAAAGAGCTAGAAGACACGATTTTAGGGGCCGAAGATAAGCTCTACGCTTTGGAATATGAGTTATTTCAGGAAATTCGCCGGACCATTGCCGATAATATTGTGCGGATTCAAAAAAGCGCGAAGGCGGTAGCTACGCTGGATGTTCTCTGTTCCCTAGCTTACGTGGCCGAAAAGAATAATTACGTGTGTCCGACGATTAATGAAAACGGAGAACTAGATATCAAGGACGGTCGTCATCCGGTAGTGGAAAAAATGATCCCGGGAGGCAGCTTTATTCCCAACGACACGTATCTCAACGATAAGAAGCAGCGGATTTCGGTAATTACCGGTCCAAATATGGCGGGTAAATCCACCTATATGCGACAAACGGCTCTGATTGTGCTGATGACCCAAATCGGTTCCTTCGTTCCCGCAAAAAGTGCCAAGATCGGTTTGGTAGACCGTATCTTTACTCGAGTCGGCGCTTCTGATGACTTGGCCTCAGGGCAGAGTACGTTTATGATTGAGATGACCGAGGTGGCTGGCATTTTACGCAATGCCACCAGTAAGAGCCTTCTCATTTTAGATGAAATCGGTCGTGGTACCAGTACCTTTGATGGTCTTAGTATCGCTTGGGCGGTGGTGGAGCATATTAGCGACAGCAAACTCCTTGGAGCAAAGACCCTCTTCGCCACCCATTACCACGAGTTAACGGAACTGGAGGGCAAAATCGAGAATGTGAATAATTACTGTATCGCCGTTAAGGAAAAAGGCGACGATATCGTCTTTCTGAGAAAAATAGTGAAGGGCGGTGCCGATAAAAGCTACGGTATTCAGGTGGCGAAGCTGGCTGGGGTACCCAGTAGTGTAATTGAACGGGCCAAGGTCATCGTTAACGAGCTAGACCAGGCGGACATAACCAATAAAATTAAGGATATTGAGGTAAATGCCGGTAGAAAGAGTCGGACGAAGAAACCCCTCTACGACGAGGTGGATCTAAGTCAGATGTCCCTTTTTGATACCGTAACCGATGATGATGTCCTAAAGGAGATTGAAGAGCTAGATACGGAGTCCTTAACGCCTCTAGAAGCTCTTAATATGCTCCATCGTTTCCAAAACAAGCTAAAAAACAGGTGGTAAGATGGCAAAGATAAATGTATTAGATCAAATAACAATCGATAAAATTGCCGCCGGTGAGGTGGTAGAGCGTCCTGCATCCATCGTTAAAGAGTTGGTAGAAAATGCCATTGATGCTGGGGCGACGACGATTACCGTAGAGATAACCGATGGCGGCATCAGTTCGATACGGGTCATCGATGATGGCGAGGGAATTGCCGAAGAGGATATCCGCAAAGCTTTTTTGCGCCATTCTACTAGTAAAATCAGCGATGCCGGAGATCTGACGACGATTGCGACCCTCGGCTTTCGCGGGGAAGCCTTATCGAGTATTGCTGCGATTTCCATGGTTCGCTTAACCACAAAGACCCATGATAGGGATTATGGCTCTTTATATGAAATAAACGGTGGCAGTGAAGCATCACTTAGTCAAGTAGGGGCACCGAATGGAACAACCTTTGAGATTCAGCAAATCTTTTACAATACGCCTGCTAGACGTAAGTTTTTAAAGACGCCGATTACCGAAGCCTCCCATATTAGCGACTTGTTGACAAGGCTGTCCCTTTCTCATCCGGAGATATCCTTTCAATTTATCAATAATAATCAAGTAAAGCTCCACACCACCGGAAGTGGTGATTTAAAGGACGTGATTTATCACCTCTATGGTAGGGAGGTGGCTAGTAATATTCGGGCGGTCACTTTTACCGGTAAGAACTTGCAGGTAACTGGTTACGTAGGGAATCCAAGTATTAATAGGGGAAACCGGAATTTTGAAAACTTCTTTGTAGGTGGTCGTTATATTAAGAGCAACTTGATTAGCAAGGCTATTGAAGACGCTTATAAAGAGTACACGATGCAGCACCGTTATCCCTTTGCCTGTCTTCTGTTAAGTTGCGATCCGGAGTTAGTGGATGTAAACGTGCATCCGACGAAAATGGAAGTCCGCTTTGCCAATACTCAGCAGGTGTATGAAGACGTCTATGAGGCTGTTCATCAAACTCTCAAAATAGAAGAGCATATTCCCCAAGTGGAAGCGCCTTTGCCAGTTAAAACCACCGCCGAGAATAGCGGTGAGTCAGTGCTGAATGCGGCACCGACGATTACTAGAGAAGCGCCACCAGCAAAAGAAGAGCGTGACCTTGAATATTACTTGGAGGAGATGAAGCGCCGGGTCAGTGCCTACCATGAGAAGACACAGGTAGCACCACCAATTCCTGAACGGGAGGAAGGGGTAGCACCTTCTTGGTCGATGCCTGAAGTCATCCGGGAAAAGCCGGAAGTAAACGAACAGCTTAATCTTTTTCAAGAGAAGTTTATTCAGCCAAAAGCAGCTAGCACCTATCAGTTTATCGGCCAGCTCTTTGAGACGTATTGGTTAATTCAGTATCAGGAAAGCCTTTATATTATCGATCAGCACGCGGCTCATGAGAAAGTTTTATATGAGAAAACGTTAAAAGAAATGAGAAATCGGGACTATACCACCCAGATGATCTCGCCGCCAATTGTACTGAACTTAAGTATGAAGGAGGCTCAGTTACTTCAGGAAAACCTAGATAGTTTTCTTAAAATCGGTTTTGAAATAGAAGCCTTTGGACCGGATAGCTATAAAGTGAGCGGCGTTCCCGGCAATTTGTTTTCCGTTGGGAAAAAGGACCTTTTACTCGAAATGCTAGATGAGCTTTCTGAGGAATTTAACAGACGCACAACCACTTCTCTGATTGATGAAAAGATTGCCAGTATATCTTGTAAAGCAGCAGTTAAAGGCAATATGCAGCTTAACGAGAAAGAGATGCGGGAACTGATTGATGAATTGTTGAAATTAGATAATCCTTATCATTGTCCTCACGGACGTCCGACGATTATCGCCATGACGAAGCGGGAAATAGAAAAGAAGTTTAAAAGGATAGTATGAGAAAAAAACCATTAGTAGTGCTTTCAGGGCCTACGGCTGTTGGAAAAACTGAATTATCGATTGCGTTAGCAAAGGCCATCGGTGGCAGTATAATAAGCGCCGATTCCATGCAGGTCTACCGCCAGATGGACATTGGCTCTGCCAAAATATCTGCGGCACAGATGGGGGGCGTTCCTCATTACCTAGTGGACGTTCTCGATCCCAGTGAAGACTTTAACGTGGCTCGCTTTAAAGAAATGGCAACGGAAGCCTTAGCGGAGATTTACGCCCAGGGCAAGGTACCAATTATTGTTGGCGGTACAGGCTTTTATATCCAAGCCCTTTTATACGATATCGACTTTACCCCAGAAGGTGAAGAGGCTTCTAAGGGAGAGGTTCGTAAAGAGTTAGAAAACCTTGCTATCAAAGAAGGGAATGACTCCCTACATAGGCGTCTCCAGGAGGTAGACCCTGAGTCGGCCGCGACCATTCATCCGAACAACGTGAAAAAGGTGATTCGGGCACTAGAGTACTGGGAGTTAAATCACGAAAAAATATCGGTGCACAATGACCGGGAACGCCAAAAAGAATCCCCTTATAATTATCGCTACTTTGTCCTAAATCTGCCCCGAGAGGTGCTGTATGAACGGATTGACCAGCGGGTAGAGCAGATGCTAAGCTCTGGTCTAGTCGAAGAAGTAAAAGGTTTAAGGGACAAAGGTTATCACAAAGGACAAGTATCTATGCAAGGATTAGGGTACAAAGAAATTCTTGCCTACTTAGATGGTGAAATTCCTCTTTCTCAGGCAGTGTACCTAATTAAGCGAGATACGCGGCACTTTGCTAAGCGTCAGCTTACTTGGTTCCGCCGGGAAAAAGAGGTGATTATGGTAGAAAAGGATGGGCAGGAGTTTGCCACCATACTAGAAAAGACAAAGGAAATTTTAGCATGAATAATCTATACGAAGAGATGAAAATAGACCCCGGTGTAGCAGCTTACTGTGAAGGTGTATTACCGGATTTGAAAGAGCGGTTTGCAAAAATCGATGAAATTGCGGAATACAATCAACTAAAAGTAATCAAGGCGATGCAGGATAATCGGGTCAATGCCGATTGTTTTCACTACGCCAGTGGCTACGGCTACGACGATGTAGGCCGAGATACGCTAGAAAAAGTCTACGCTAGCCTATTTAAGACAGAGGATGCCTTGGTCCGCCCGTTAATCGCCTGCGGAACCCATGCCCTAAGTACGGCACTTTTTGGCAACTTACGTCCCGGTGACGAACTTCTTTCGCCGGTGGGAAAGCCGTATGATACGTTAGCTTCGGTTATCGGTATCAAAGAAGCCAAGGGTTCTTTAGCAGAATACGGTATTTCTTATCGTCAAGTAGACTTAAAAGCGGATGGTAGCTTTGATTATGAAGGAATAAAAGCAGCGATTACAAAGAAGACGAAACTCGTTACCATTCAGCGTTCAAAAGGATATCAGACCAGACCCACGCTATCGGTGGCCAGGATTGGCGAGTTAATCGCATTTATTAAAGGTATTCGCGAGGATGTTATCTGCATGGTAGATAACTGTTACGGTGAATTTGTAGAGAAAACAGAGCCTAGCGAAGTGGGCGCAGATATGGTGGTGGGGTCGCTAATCAAAAACCCTGGTGGCGGTCTGGCACCTATCGGCGGTTATATCTGTGGTCGCGCCGACTGCGTGGAGAACGCGGCATATCGCCTAACGACGCCGGGTCTGGGAAAAGAAGTGGGTGCTTCCCTTGATGTGATGCGGAGCTTTTACCAAGGGCTATTCTTTGCCCCCACGGTGGTTGCCAGCGCCCTTAAAGGTGCTATTTTTGCGGCGAACATCTACGAAAAACTAGGCTTTTCGGTAGTTCCAAACGGCAGCGAGGAGCGCTACGATATTATTCAAGCGGTAACTTTAGAAAATAAAGAGCGAGTCATTGCTTTTTGTCGGGGAATTCAGGCCGCTGCTCCGGTGGATGCGTACGTAACCCCTGAGCCTTGGCCCATGCCTGGTTACGACTGCGATGTGATTATGGCGGCAGGCGCCTTTATTCAAGGGTCATCCATTGAACTAAGCGCCGACGGTCCGATTAAGGAGCCGTATAATGTCTATTTTCAAGGAGGACTGACCTGGGCTCACAGTAAGCTAGGGATTATCTCTTCCCTTGATCATCTGGTAAAAGCAGGACTCGTTACTCTTTAAAACATATCTCTTATGCTAGGAGGAAAACAGATGCGAATTGCCATTATTGGTGGTGGTGCGGCGGGACTTGCCGCCGCCATTAGCGCGAAAAGAGAAAATAGTAGTGCGCTAGTTACAGTTTACGAGAGGAAAGAAGATGTGGCCAAGAAAATCTTAGCCACCGGGAATGGAAGATGTAATTTTACCAACGAGGAAATCACATCTTCCTTTTACAATGGTGATGATCCCGCGTTTATCGAAACTTTTCTTGCTGCTAACGGTCGCGACGTTTTACTGGAGTTTATGGATTCTATAGGCGTGGTTCCCGTAGTAAAAGAGGGATACTATTACCCCCGCTCAGAACAAGCGGCGGCAATAAAAGACGCCCTTAAGCGGATGTGTCTTCATCTAGGTGTTACTCTTAAGAATAACAATTCTGTGAAGAGGATTCACAAAGAGGGCGCAGAATTTATCATTGACGCGGGAAAAGTTTTTCACGCTGACCGGGTAATTTTGGCTACTGGTGGGCAGGCGGCCCCGGTACTGGGTTCAGACGGAAGTGGCTATGGGCTGGCCACAGAAATGGGGCATCACGTGAGTTGCGTCACACCGGCGTTAGTCCCCCTTTTAACTAGTGGCAAGGTTCTGGCTAAAGCCAGCGGTGTCCGGACAAGGGCACGGGCTACCTGTCACATTGCCGGATGTGAGAACTATACTTCAGTGGGAGAGTTACAAATTACCGATAACGGTCTTTCTGGGATTATGATTTTTCAGTTAAGCCGGCACGTTAGCAAGGCTTTAGAAGCCAAGAAGCGCGCCATTATCGAACTGGATTTTCTTCCCGAATACCCTGATGAAGAAGTAATGATAAGATTTAAGGAACAAATCAAGCGCTTCCCCTATTTTTCGGTAGCGGGGATTTTCAATTCCTTATTGCCAGAAAAACTGATTCAAGCGCTTTTATCCCTAGCGGGAATTAAGAAAAGTCGTTTGGCAAATGAGCTAAGGGAGGAAGAAATCACTACCCTCTTGCGGACGGTAAAAGCTATGCCCGTAACCATTCGTGCCACCAAAGGCTTTGCCAGCGCTCAGGTCTGTGCCGGCGGTGTTCTGACAACGGAAGTAGACCCTCTAGAAATGAAATCAAAACGGGTGGACGGCTTATATATAGCCGGAGAGTTACTTGATGTGGATGGCCTTTGTGGTGGGTACAACCTCCATTTCGCCTTTACCAGTGGTATAATCGCGGGGCGAATGGCAGTGAGAAAGGATGAAACCATTGATTCGAATTACTAATTTAAAGGTAAGCTTAAAAGAGACCCGTTCGCTAAACGAGATTGCGGCTAGGGAACTAGGAGTAGTAGTAGAAGAAATCCTTTCCCTAGAGATTGTCAAGCGCTCCCTAGATGCTCGTAAAAAACCAGAGCTATTCTACGTCTATACTTTAGATGCCAGTTTAAAGGACGAAAGACGAGAGCGATTTAAAAAGGTAAAGAACCTAGTTTTTAATCCAGAACGCAAATGCTATGATATGGCGGTAACCGGCTGTGAGGAGCTAACCGATCGGCCAGTAATTATCGGCAGCGGACCGGCCGGCCTCTTTGCGGCCCTAGCGCTAGCCAAGGCCGGTTTTAAGCCTTGCATGTTGGAGCAGGGGAGCCGGGTGGACGAGCGCATAGAGCAAGTAGACAACTTCTGGCAAACGGGTGAATTAAACCCGTATTCCAACGTCCAATTTGGCGAAGGCGGTGCCGGGACTTTTTCCGATGGGAAGTTGAATACGTTAGTTAAGGACAAAACGGGAATGGGGCGCTTTGTCCTTGAGACCTTTGTCCGCTTTGGCGCGCCGCCAGCAATTCTTTATGAGCAAAAGCCCCATATCGGTACGGATATCCTAGTCACAGTTGTAAAGAATATGCGTGAGGAAATCAAACGCTTAGGCGCCGAAGTGCGCTTTGACACGAAGGTAACGGGCTTTATTCAGAAGGAGCAGTCCCTTACAGGACTAAAGCTACTTCATGTTAAGACGGGGAAAACGCAGACCCTTCCCTGTACCATTGCCGTTCTCGCCACTGGTCACAGTGCTCGTGAGACATTTTATACCTTAAAAGAGGAAGGGGTGAAGATGAGCCCTAAGGCTTTTGCCGTCGGATTAAGAATCGAACACCCACAGGAGTTAATTAATTTGTCTCAGTACGGCAGGGGTTATGAGCAGTATGCTCTGCCAGCGGCAAATTATAAACTGGCCACGACAGCTAAAAACGGCCGCGGCATCTATAGCTTCTGTATGTGTCCAGGCGGGTATGTGGTAAACGCCTCTTCGGAAGAGGGAAAAATTGCTGTAAACGGTATGAGCTACGCAGCTAGAGACGGGAAAAATGCCAATGGGGCCATTGTCGTGACCGTTACCCCAGAAGACTTCCCCGGTAATGATGTCTTAGCCGGTGTAGAATATCAGCGTCAACTTGAAGCCAAGGCTTTTTCTCTCGGAAAGGGTAGCGTACCAATTCAAACTTATGAAAATTTTAAGAATAATCAAATGAATGGCGAGTCTATAGGCTTTCTTCCGCAAATTAAAGGTGCCTATAAAGAGGCCCCTCTCCATGAACTTTTTTCCAAGGAGATAAAAGAGACGCTAACGGAAGGGATAGAAGCCTTTGGCCGTAAAATAAAAGGGTTTGACGACCCTAGAGCCATCCTCTCAGGAGTAGAAAGCCGGACGTCTTCGCCGGTGCGAATCGAGCGAAATGAAGAGGGTATCTCGAACTTAGCAGGGCTTTATCCCTGCGGAGAAGGGGCAGGATACGCCGGTGGCATCACCTCGGCCGGAATGGATGGCCTGCGGGTAGCCAGCTTTATTGCAAGCCGTTACCGAATATGATAAAATAGAAACTTGAATTAGTACGAATTCAAATTATGAAATGAAAGAAAATAATCGAATGAGAGAGTTGGCTACCCCTGAACGGCCTTATGAAAAGTTTCACCAATACGGTGGAGAAGCCCTAAGTGATCGGGAACTTTTAGCCATTATTCTAAGAAGCGGCACCAAGGGAGAGAATGCCCTAGAATTAGCCGGGCGTATTCTATACGGTCAGGGGCGGACAGGTCTTCTAGACCTGCATGGCTATTCATATGAAAAGCTCCTTAAAATAAAAGGGATTGGCAGTGTGAAAGCCATCCAAATTCTGTGCCTAATTGAGCTTGGCAAACGACTCTCGAAAGCGCGCACAAAGATACCTTTGTGCTTTAATGAACCCCGAACAGTTGCTGCCCATTACATGGAAGATTTGCGGCATCAGTCTCGGGAAATTTTAAAGTTATTGATGCTTAATACCAAAGCCGCGTTAATTGCCGAAAAGGATATTTCTGTCGGTACCGTTAACGCTGGTCTCGTCTCACCGAGAGAGATTTTTCTTGAAGCTCTCGGAGCTGGGGCGGTGAGCATTATTTTACTTCACAACCATCCTAGCGGAGACCCGACTCCTAGTCGCGAGGACATTAAGGTAACCCGACGAGTACAGGAAGCCGGTACGCTCCTAGGAATCGAATTACTAGATCATATTATCATTGGTGATTGTCGCTATGTAAGCTTTAGGCAAGAGGAGAAACTGTAACTATGTCAAAAAACGTATTTGGTCTTGATCTTGGTTCCACCGAGATTAAGATTTACGATAAAAAAAGTGATAAAATTTGGAGTGAGAAAACCGTGCTGGCGATTGAAGATAAACGGACAGTAATCGCCATGGGCAAAGAGGCTGATGATATGTACGGACGGGTTCCTGATGCGATTGAGGTCGTCTATCCGATGAAAGAGGGTGCGATTTCTCGCTTTGATAACCTGCAGTTTCTGCTGGCGACCTTATTAAAGCGTTCCTCGTCCTATGCAAAGGGAGCGGAATACGTAGTGGCGGTGCCTACTGATGTGACAGAGGTAGAAAAGAAAGCCTTTTTCGATCTGGTTATCCACTCCAATGCTAAGGCGGGCGAGGTAAATATTGTGGAGCGGGCCATTGCAGATGGGGTAAGTCTTAATCTGGATGTGGCGAAGACGAAGGGGTTAATGATGGTAAATCTAGGCGGGGAGACCACCGAGATTTCGGTAATCGCCGAAGGAGGCATTGTTCTTGATCGTTTAATTAAGGTCGGCGGTTCCCATCTAGATCAGGGGATTATCAATTTAATTAAGCGTTCACAGGATTTTTTAATTAGTAAAAAAGCCGCAGAAAACCTCCGAAAGAACTTTAACGTTTTTACCGATGATAGCGGTCTTGGCACCATGGTGGCAGGCCGGGATCTGATTACGGGCTTACCAATGCAAAAGAACATTACGGTAAATGTGGTGCGAGCGTCCGTGAAAGAGTCTTTAGCGGAGGTCCTAGAAGGCATCTATACCATTCTTGATAGAACGCCGCCTGAGGTGCGAAAATCGATTATTAAGACCGGGATTATCTTAACCGGTGGCGTGGCGGAAACGGTGGGTATCGACCGCTATATTGGTCGCACGATTAACTTACGGACCCGGTGTGCTCCGAAACCAGCTCTTAGCGTGGTAAAAGGACTTAAGAAAATTATTAATTCCGAAGAACTAAAGACATTGGCGTATTCGATGATTGATGAAGGCTACAGGTGGATGAGATAAATGGAAAAGAAGAACAGACATCGAGTAAAAAGTAAATACTGGCTCTTGATTTTGATACTGGTGTCCCTCCTGATTATCACGGTGGACAGCGTCACCGGCGGTAAGACGCCGCTGCGTTACTTAACTGCCTATACGGTCCTTCCCTTTCAAGAAGGGGTCAGCAAAATTGGGAAATGGACGTCGGACTTAAAGGATAACTTCCAAACGTTAGAGGAACTTCAGAAAAAAAATCAACATTTAGAAGCGCAAGTGGAGGAGTTAAAGAACGAAAATACCACTTTGCGTCAAGACACCTTTGAACTAGAACGGTTGCGGGAGCTTTTTAAGCTTGATGATAACTATTTGGATTACGAGAAGGTAGGTGCTAGGGTTATCGCCAATAACTCCTCAAATTGGTACGCGGACTTTACTATCGATAAGGGCTCAAATGACGGCATAAAGGTCAATGCCAACGTCTTAGCCGGTCAAGGACTGGTGGGGATTGTTACGGAAGTAACGCCAAATACGGCTCGAGTGGAGACGATTATCGCTAATAATATGAATATTAGCGGCATGGTGCTAACTACTTCCGATACGTGTGTGATTCGGGGAGACTTGCAGGATATCGCCAGTGGCAAAATTCGCTTTGAGAAACTAGCGAATAACGATAACGAAGTCAAGATTGGCGATGAAGTGGTAACTTCTCATATTAGCCCTTACTTTGTTCAGGGGCTGTTAATCGGTAAGATATCGGAAATTGAGGTCGATGCCAATAACTTGACCAGATCTGGCTATATTACACCGGTGGCAGATTTTAGTACTCTCTACGAGGTGCTAGTGATTACCGAGACAAAAGAGGATTTAGTAGGAAGCAAGGAGAGCGAATGAAGAAGCGATTCAATGTAAAAAGAATACTGATTACTGGTCTTATCGTTTTTGTCTGCTATATTTTGCAAACATGTCTTTTTCCTCATTTAACGTTTGCCCGGATCAAACCGAATCTTTTGGTAATCTTGGTGTCAGCCTATGGATTTATGGGGGGCAAAAGAACGGGGATGTTGGTGGGTTTTTTCGCCGGTTTTTTGCTAGATAATACCTTTGGTACGGTAGCCGGTTTTCATATGATTTTTTATACTTTACTAGGATACATTAATGGCATCTTTAGTCGAATTTTCTTCGACGACGATATTAAATTGCCGATAATCTTAATTTCCCTTAGTGATTTAGCCTACGGTCTAGTTTTTTATTTTATCGCTTTTATGCTAGCCGGAGATTTTCGCTTTGGGTATTATTTACTGCGGATTATCTTACCAGAAACAATCTATACGATGGTGATTGCCATTGTTTTATACCCGATTATTCTTTATATTAGTCACCGTCTTGCCAGTGCCGAACAAAGGAGTGCTAGTCGATTTGTTTAAACGAATATTTACAAATGCTAAAAACCGTCTTCAAGGGATTGTTGCTAACCGTCTCTTAGTTGCTATTTTTATAATTATTGTCCTATTTGTCATTCTGATAGGACGTCTTTTTGTGCTACAAATCGTGAATGGTCAGGAATACTTGGACGGGTTTACCATGCAGATTCAAAAGACTAAAAATACGGGGGGGACACGGGGGAATATATACGACCGCAATGGAAAGATCATCGCCTATAACGAATTGGCCTATTCAGTAACTATTGAAGATAACGGCGAATACGATAGCCTAGTTGATTTCAACAAGGAACTAAACGCGACCATTCAAACGACGATGGAAATCGTGGAGCGAAACGGCGACGTGGTCATTAATAACTTTGGCATCATCTTAGATGCTGCCAACAACTATAAATTTGTGGCTACTAATGATACGCAACTGTTACGGTTTATCGCCGATGTCTATGGAAAGACGTATATTGAAGACCTCTCCGAGGAACAGCAAAACAGTACTGCTGATGATATCATGAAGTATCTTTGTACGAATGAACAGTACGGATATGGCATCAATATGAAAAAAATGGACAAGGCTCAGGTCTTGAAGCTGGTAAACGTCCGCTACGCCATTTCCCTTAACAGTTTCCAGAAATATATCGAAACCACCATCGCTGAAGACGTTTCTAAGGAGACGGTGGCAGAAATCATGGAAAATATGAGCCATCTACAAGGGGTAGATATTAAGGAAGAATCCCTAAGGCGCTATAATGAGCCGTACGCTTTTGCCTCGGTGATTGGTTATACCGGTGGTATCTCCCAAGAGGAGTATAACGAGATGGAAAAGGACGAGCAAAAGCGCTACTTTCTAACGGACGAGATTGGCAAGTCCGGCTTAGAAGCCGAGCTGGAAACGTATTTAAAGGGCGAATCGGGAAGTGTTAAGCTTTTTGTAGATAATGAAGGTAAGATTGTCGAAACCGCCGAGACTAAGGAAGCCAAGGCCGGTAATGACGTTCACTTAACGCTAGATCTGGACTTACAGGTGGCAGCCTATAATGTTTTGGAGCAAGAAGTGGCGGGAGTACTGCTATCTAGGCTGCGAAATATTCTTGACTACGACCGGGAGAGTGTGGAAGATGCTTCCGAGCTTATCGTGCCTATCGGTGATGCCTACGACGCTTTAGTGTCTAACGACGTTCTTAGCATCCGCCATATGACAGAAGAGGGGGCGGGAGCAACAGAAGTAGAAGTGAATGGCATTTTTGAGGGCAAAAAAGCCGAAGTTTTAGGAGCGATAGAAGCTCTGTTAAGGGATCCTGGGGCGGCTAGTTACGAGGGCTCTAGTGAAGAGGTAAAGGCGTATCTAAATCATATTACCGACACGGTCTTAACCTCTAGGTATCAGATACTGGTAAGTTCCGCAATTGACCGCAACGACGAGGTTTATAAACAGTGGCACGACGAGGGGAGCGTCAATATCTATACGTATTTAAATCACGCCATCGGCAAAAACTGGATTGACGCTTCGAAGATACAGGCCGAAGAGAGCACCAACAAGTATTCTGACTCTAGCGAACTATACAACAGTCTAGTGGATTATATAATTCAGGCGATCGATAATGACAATACCCTTAATAAGCTAGTTTATCGCTATTTAATAAAGAGCGGAGCCGTAACGGGACGTCAGCTTTGTATGATTCTTTACGAGCAAAATGTGCTGCCTTTTGATCAGGATCAGTACAACCGCTTAGCGGATTCTTCTCTTGGTGCTTATGATTTCTTACGGGGCAAAATAGAAACTCTAAGCATTACGCCGGGACAATTAGCCCTAGAGCCTTGTACCGGTTCCCTAATCTTAACGGAAAACAAGACGGGGAACGTACTGGCCTGTGTCTCCTATCCAGGTTATGATAACAATCGCTTGGCCAATACTATGGACTCCAATTATTACAATAAGCTAGTTCAGGATCAAAGTACGCCATTTTATAATAAAGTTACGCAAGAAGCGACGGCTCCTGGTTCTACATATAAGCCGGTAACGGCGATTGCGGCCTTAACAGAAGGGGTTGTGGATACCAGTACGATTGTCAACTGTACGGGAACGTATGAAAAAGTAAACCCTAATCCCAAATGCTGGATTTATCCTGGGGCACACGGTGCTCTTAATGTAACGGGAGCGATTGCCCATTCGTGTAATATTTTCTTTTATGAGGCCGGTTACCAGATGAGCCTAGAGCCTAGCGAGACAGGCGAGGAACAATATTCTTCCTCTTTAGGAACGGATACCTTGAAGAAATACGCCACCCAGTTTGGTCTAGATGAAGTCTCCGGGTTGGAGCTACCAGAGAGTGAACCGAAGATTTCCGATGAAGCCTCTGTACCTTCAGCGATTGGTCAAGGAACGAATAACTTTACCACTAGCCAGCTAGTAAAGTATATCGGTGGCGTGGCCAATCGCGGAGTGGTTAAGGACTTGACTCTTTTAAATAATGTGACTGATACCGATAAGAATGTAGTTAAAGAATTTGACGACAAAGAGGAGACTGTCGTAGAAGGCGTGGCCGATTCATCTTGGGATAGCGTTCATCAGGGAATGGAGCAAGTAATTCCCCAAAACTTTATTGCACCTTTTGCTTCCCTTACTAGCAACGGCATTACCGTAGCAGGAAAATCCGGTACAGCTCAGCAAAGCAAGACCAGTGCTGACCACGCTCTTTTTGTGGGATTTGCCCCGGCAGCTGACCCAGAAGTATCATTTGCTATTCGGATTACCAACGGGTATTCTTCCACGTATGCAGCCGAAGTGGCGGGAGATATGTTGAGTATCTATTATAATACAAAACCACGGGAGGAAGTCATTACCGGAGCCGCAAAGAGCGTTTCTGTAGACTCTACGCATAACGACTAAAGGAGAAAATTATTGAAACAGGTGATATCATTTCTATCGGGAAGCGGTGGTGTAGGCAAATCGGGCATCGCCCTTAATCTTGGCGGCATCTATGCTCGTCAGGGAAAGAAAGTTTTACTGATCGATTTAAATATGGGGCTACGTACCCTGGACTTACTAATGGGTGACGAAGTGTTAGCTACCACTAATATTATGGATGTTTTATCCGGGAAAATAAAGTTACTAGAGGCGGCTATTCCACATCAGGACTGTGAGGATTTACAGCTGCTTTCTGCCTCTTGGACTAAGGATGCTAGTTGCATCGAGGATGAAGCTTTTAAGGAATTAATAAAAGAAGCGAGAGAGCACTATGACTATATCTTTCTCGATTTGCCGGTAGGAAGTATGACTCTGTTAAAGATGGCGATAAACGCAAGCGACTTTTCGCTTATTGTCAGCACGATAACCCAGACGGGAATTCGTAATGCTGATAAAATCTACAGCATCTTTCGAGAGCACAGAATCCAAGAAGTGGGAATTATCTTTAATATGGTTCGTCAGGATTTAATTAAAAGGGGCGTCTATCCTTCACTTGAGGAAGTGAGCGAGCGTTTCCCCATTAACGTCTGGGGCATCATCCCTTTTGAAGATACTTTAAATATCGCTATGGAACAAGGAACGCTAATTCGCGCCGATAGTAAGAAAATGTCAGCACGAGCTTTAAAAAATATTAGTCGACGTCTGGAAGGCGAAGAGATTCCTTTTATCAACCTAAACAAAAACAGCCTATTATTCTTAAAATGGTAGTGGAGAATTTATGAAATCTTTAAAGAAAACCTTTCGTAGACTGACAAAAGCCTATGATTTTCGTAATTATAATTTTATACTTATCATTTGCGTTCTTATCCTGTCGGCAATTGGAATAATGGCAGTTGGAAGTGCAAGGCCAAGCCTTCAGCTACGCCAATTAGTGGGGGTGTGCTTAGGCGTAGTAGGAATGACGATTATGTCCCTTATCAGCTATAAATGGATTACCAAATTCTATTGGATAATCTACGGGGTCACTAATGTCGCCTTGGTTCTCGTTCTACTTTTTGGAAATGTGGTAAATGGGGCTAGGCGCTGGATCGATGTGGGACCAATTACCATTCAACCGTCAGAGCTAGCTAAACTTTTTCTGATTATCTTTGTTTCTACGTACATCACCAAGTACCGTGAGCGCCTAAATACATGGCCGGTTCTTGGGGGCTTGGGAATCTTGATTTTAGTTCCTGCGTTTTTGATTTATAAGGAACCTTCCATGTCCAGTACGATTACGGTGCTTCTGATTGTGATGGCAATCGTCTTTGTTGGTGGCCTTAGCTATAAAATCATCGGTGGAGCCTTCCTGGTGATTATTCCGCTAGCGGTGATATTTCTCAGCATTGTGGTAAGGGAAGATCAGAAGCTTATCGAACCTTATCAGCGCAATCGCATTATGGCTTTTTTTGAACCGGAGGAGTATGCTACGGATACAGCCTATCAACAAAACAATTCCGTGATTGCTATTGGTTCGGGACAACTTACCGGCAAAGGTTTAAATAGCAATACTACTGCCTCGGTAAAAAATGGTAATTTTATTGCCGAGCCACAGACGGACTTTATCTTTGCTATTATCGGTGAAGAATTAGGTTTTGTCGGTTGTATGCTGATTATTGCCTTAGTAATAATATGTGTGATACAATGTATAAGAATAGGATTAAAAAGCCCTGACTTTACCGGCAAGTTAATCTGTGCCGGCGTGGGCGCTTGGATAGGTCTTCAAAGTTTTATCAACATTGGGGTAGCCACACAAGTACTTCCGAATACCGGAGTACCACTTCCTTTTGTCAGCTATGGCTTAAGCTCGGTGGTTAGTTTATTTGCCGGCGTAGGAATGGTACTGAATGTTGGTCTACAAGTAGGCAACTATAGCAAGAGAGGATTGGTACTCAAGAAATGAATATAGGATTAATCGCACACGATTCAAAAAAATCACTGATGCAGAATTTCTGCATTGCTTATCGCGGAATACTTAGCAAACATAATTTATTCGCCACGGATACCACTGGGCGTTTAGTGGAGGATGTAACAAATCTCTCCATTCACAAATACTTAGCCGGACCGCTAGGGGGAAAACAACAGTTAGGCGCTCAGATTGCCCAAAATGGCATTGATGCCTTAATATTTTTAAGAGAGCCGACAAACCCGAAGCCTCACGAGCCAGAGGTAAATGATGTTATCAAGCTTTGTGACTTGTATAATATTCCCATGGCCACTAATTTGGCGACGGCAGAACTGATTATCTTAGCAATTGATAGAGGAGATTTGGATTGGCGTGAAATCTATAAATAAAGTCTATGTATTTTGCATAGCCTTGATACTCTTGCTTTCTGGCTGTCAGAAAGAGGAGAGCATCAGTACCAGCGAGGTTATCCACGCATATGAACAAGCTACGTTTACGAAAGCCCAGCTTACTTATGAGTTTAAGTATAGCCCGGGCTTATGCGTTGCCCCTACAGATGTGAACTTGACCGGTGTAAATCCCGTCAGTCCTTTAAGTGGCAGCGCTCTCTTTGATTTAGACGGAGAAACAGTCCTTTACGGACAAAATTTATTTCAAATGGTTTATCCTGCTAGTATTACCAAGATAATGACGGCCCTTGTGGCCATCGAAAACGGCAATCTCGACGAGATGGTGACCATCACCCCGGAAGCCTTAGATATTCCTAGCTACTCCTCCGTCTGTAACCTTCAGGTAGGGGATGTTATCAGTTTGCGCGATCTGCTTAGCGGCATGTTAATCAGTTCGGGAAACGATGCGGCCAATGCGATTGCACTTCACGTAGGGGGGACCATTGAAAATTTTATTCAGATGATGAATGATAAGGCCGCTTCTTTGATGGCCACTAGTACCCATTACGTCAATGCTCACGGTCTTCATGACCCTAATCACTATACCACCCCCTATGATTTATACTTAATCTTTAATGCGTGTCTGGCTTCACCGGATTTTTGTCAGATTATCGAGCAGCGAAGCTACAAGCCTACGATTGAGAACGTAAATAGCGGAAGCCGCGAGGAAGAGTGGGAATCCACGATTTACTATTTAAACGGGAATGTGGAAGAGCCCCAAGGAGTCCATATTTTAGGCGGTAAGACTGGCACTACCGATGAAGCCGGAAACTGTCTTTTGGTTTATGGCACCGTAGAAGACAAGCCTTATATTTGCCTAGTCTTAGGGGCTGGCGATAAAAGTCTGGTCTATGAGAATATGAACGGTATGTTTGCCACCGTTCCTAGAGGTTAGTTTCATGGAGTATTACAAGACGTATTCTCGTTATTTGCAGGAAAAATATGGGGAGAAGGTCTACAAGCTACCGCTAAACATTCCCGTTACCTGCCCCAATAAAGTAGACGGACCTGGATGTTCCTTTTGCGCTGACGTAGGCACAGGGTTTGAGGCGATGGCGGCTACCTTTTCCGTGAAAGACCAATTAGAAGGAACAGTAACGATAATCCAGAAAAAATATAAGGCTAATAAGTATATCGCTTATTTCCAAAACTATACGAATACGTATTTGCCGTTATCCCAGTTTGCCAAGTATATCGAAGAGGCGGCAGCTTTTCCTAATATTGTGGAGATTTCCGTTTCTACCAGACCGGATGCCATCGCCGCCGCGTACTTGGATATCTTAAAGGAGCAGGCAGCACTTCACCACTTAGAAGTCACCATTGAGCTAGGGTTACAGACCGTTAACTACCATAGCTTAGATCAGATTAAGCGGGGGCATTCTCTGGCAGAATATTTAGAGGCTGCCCAGCTTATTAAAAGCTATGGCTTTACCTTGTGTACCCACGTGATTTTAAATTTACCAGGGGATACAGACCGGGACGCGCTAGAGACCGCCAAGGTCCTTTCAGCGATGAAGAACGATATCGTCAAGATCCATTCTCTTTATATCGCTAAGAACACCCCACTGGCCCAGCTATATGAAAAGGGCGAGCTTTCTCTTTGCAGTAAGGAGGAATATCTAGAGCGTTTAGTTCTTTTTATCCGTCACCTAAAGAAGGAGATGGTAGTGGAACGGCTTTTTAGCCGGATTCCGGAACAGGACTGCCTCTTTTCTAATTGGCAGACAAGCTGGTGGAAGCTAAAAGATGAGTTTAATGATAAAATGGCCGCCTATCAGGCGAAACAAGGGGATTTATGTAATTATCTCGGCGGTCGTGCCGTAAGGGAGTTTATAAATGACAGGAACAGTTAGTAACATAAAAAAATATCACAAAAAAACAGGGTTTAACATCGGCCTTGTTCTTTTTGGGTTGGCCTTTTTCTATATCTTTGCTAACATCATTACCTTCTTTATGGATAAGAATGTGACGATTTACGAGGTTAGGCAGGGTTCGATTTACCGCGACACCTCCTATAGCGGCTTAGTCCTTCGCCAAGAGATGGTTGTCCAGACCGACCGTGATGGCTACGTTAGCCAACTGGCCGTTGAAGGCTCAAGAGTAGGCGCGCGGACGCTGGTTTATGCGATGACTGATGAAAAGCTTACTTTCGCCGAGGCTAAAGAAGAGGAAATCAATGATTTGTCGAAAGAACAAAGCGAGGATTTATATGCGAAGATTCAGGCCTTTAGCAGTCATTTTACGACCTCTAGCTTTAGTGATGTCTATCAGCTGAAAGGCTCAATTGACACCGCCTTCGAGACCAATTCGACCAATAGTAAAAAAATGCAAATCGATGGCTTAAGCGCTTCCGCAACTCCGGGCTTAAATCTCTATAATGCGGCTCATGAAGGCATTATTAGCTATCAGATAGACGGTTATGAAACCTTAAGCGTAGAAGAGCTGACAAAAGACATGATTGAGAAGAAGGAGTATCAAAGGGAAGAGCTGCTAGATCAAGAACAGGTTAAAGCAGCGAACCCGGTCTATAAGGTTATTACCGATGATGCCTGGAAAGTAGCCATTTTAATTGATGATGATACCGCTCAGGAATTAATCGATAAGAAAAGCGTATCTGTTAAGTTTGCCAAAGATGGGGTAACGGATGTTGCTGGTATTCAGGTCTTTACTCAAAAGGAAGCAAATATTGCTATTTTATCCTTCAATAAAGGCATGGTTCGTTACTATAACGAGCGCTACGTGGACTTAGACTTAATCCTTGCCAACGCCGAGGGTCTTAAAATCCCCGTATCGGCAGTTACAAAGAAAAGTTTTTACGAGGTTCCTGATGAGTATTTAACAAAGGGCGGTAATTCAACAGCAACTGGTGTTTTAGTGGATAATGGCAGCGACAATCCCACCTTTGTTCCGGTAAACATCTACGCGAAGGACGAGGAGAAAGAACTTTCCTATATCGATCCTACCGTTTTCGAAAGCAATCAAAAGACCTTGGTAAAGACCACCTCGAAAGAAACGTATACCTTAGAAAAGACCAAAGATTTGGAAGGGGTTTACAATATCAATAGAGGGTATGCCACTTTTCGAAAAATCGAAGTTAAGGCTAAGAATGACGACTACTATATCGTCACTAGTGGCAACGCTTACGGCATCAGCAATTACGATCACATCGCCCTTGATAGTGGTCCGGTGGTAGAGAATGAAGTTGTATTTTAAAGGAGAGCTATGATAAACGAGAATTTAAAAGCAGTACAGGAAAAAATCGCTAAGGCAGCCGAGAAAGCCGGGCGTAACCTAGAAGAAATCACTTTAATCGCCGTCAGTAAGACCAAACCGATTCCGGTGGTAAAAAGCGTTTACGACTTAGGTGTCCGGGATTTTGGCGAAAACAAGGTTCAGGAGTTGGACGATAAAAGCGAACGCTTGCCAGGGGATATCCGTTGGCACATGATTGGACATTTACAGCGTAATAAGGTGAAGTATATCGTCGATAAGGTGGCCCTAATTCATTCAGTGGAATCCCTAAGACTCGCCGAGACCATCGATAAGGAAGCGAAGAAAAAAGGGGTAGTGGTGCCGATTCTGATCGAAGTAAACGTGGCTGGTGAGGAGAGCAAATTTGGCCTTAAGCCGGAAGAAACGCTTCCCTTTGTAAAATCTCTTCAATCATTTACAAATATCGAGGTGAAGGGATTGATGACGATCGCCCCTTATGTCAGCGATCCTGAGGAAAATCGCCCTGTTTTCGCCACTTTACGCAAATTATTAGTTGACATCAAGGAGGAAAACCTTGATAATGTTAATGTGAGTATACTTTCGATGGGTATGTCCAATGACTATCAAATTGCTATTGAAGAGGGTGCCACCATGGTTCGAGTGGGTACAGAGATCTTCGGTGAAAGAAATTATGCTTAATAATACACTTAATATAGGAGAGTATTAAATATGGGAGTTCTTGACAAATTTTTAGACATAATTAAGATGACAGATGATGATGACTACGAAGACGACTTCTTTGATGAAGACGATGATTTTGTAGATAGTGATGACTTCGAAGACAAGCCCAAAAAGAGCCTCTTCGGCGGTAGCAAGAAAAGTAGTCGTTCTAAGCTAGACGATTATGAAGACGAGGATTACTCATCCTCTAGCCCAGCAGGCAGAGGGAACAATGTAACCCCGATGCGTTCTAGTGCTCCGCGTAAAAGCAACAAATCCATGGAAGTTTGTGTTATCAAACCAACTTCTGTTGAAGATTCACGTGAGATTACTGAGACCCTTTTAGAAGGCAGAACGGTAATTCTAAATATGGAAGGTCTTGATATTGAAGTTTCTCAGCGGATTATTGACTTTGTTTCCGGGGCGACCTTCGCCATTGGTGGTAATTTACAGAAGATATCTAACTATATCTTCCTAGTAACCCCAAGCAACGTAGATATTTCCGGAGATTTACAAGATCTCTTAAATACTTCTTTTGACAATTCCTCAATGAGGAATCGCTTCTAATTTGATATGACGAAGGAAGAGCAGTTATTGCAAAATCGCTTGATTGAGCTTTCAGAGTGGGCGTATTCTCGTAATATCGCCGTTTACTCTGACTTTCTCGGTCTTAATGAACAGAATATACTTCATAGCACCCCGAAAGGGCTGTTTGCCAGTTCTTATACTTTGATTGGTGGCTATGATAACCCAGAGCGTCAGATGGCTAGATTTTCCCCTGATGCTCTTTATTATGAAGAAATATCGCCGCCGCTCCAAGTTCTTGCCATCACCCCGGTGAATAAGCGCTTTGCGGAAGACTTAAGCCACCGCGACTACCTCGGTTCGCTAATGAATCTTGGAGTCGTTAGAGAAAAGTTCGGTGATATCGTGATTACTGAGACGGTAACGTATATTTTTGTCACCCGGGAGATCGCCGCTTTTATCTGTGAAAAACTTTCAAAAGTTCGACATACTTCCGTTAAGTGCCAGGTTCTTGATACAGCAGACATTCATTATGAGCCGCGTACTCAGGAAATCTCCGGTTCGGTCAAATCCGTCCGTTTGGATGCGGTGCTCGCAACAGCCTTTCCCTTATCAAGAAGCAAGCTGACCCCTTTAATCGAGGGTGGTCTGGTCTATGTAAACGGTAAGTTAATCACCAGTAATGGCTATTCTCTTAAAGATGGCGACATTATCTCCGTGAGAGGCCACGGGCGGTTAAAATACCTAGGTTCCCAAGGGACTTCTAAAAAAGGCAAGCAAATTATTCAAGTTCTGAAGTATATATAAGGAGTGCATGATGGAAAAAAACTCAAGAATTAAATACTATCTCATCTCATGTTTGGGCCTTGCCGCTTTGGTAGCGCTCGACCAGCTAACAAAAGTATTGGCAGTGCACTTTCTAAAAGATAAAGCGCCGGTTGTGCTGATTGACAATGTCCTAGAATTCTATTATTTAGAAAACTCAGGTGCCGCTTTTGGTATCCTTCAAGGAAAAATTATTTTCTTTTTAATAAGCTTTATCGTCGTCATTTTTCTATTCGTTATGTTTGCTAGACGCGTGCCGTTGACGAAGCAATTTTTGCCCCTAAGAGCGTGTATTCTCTTTATTATGGCAGGGGCTTTGGGAAATATGATTGATCGCCTTCGCTTTCAATACGTTATTGACTTTATCTATTTTAAGCTGATTGATTTTCCCATCTTTAATGTTGCCGATATTTATGTTACCGTTTCGGTAATCGTCTTAGTATTACTGATTTTTTTCTACTACAAGGAGGATGATCTTGAAAAAATACTTCACAGTAGCAGAAAGTGATAATGAGCGCATTGATAAGTTTTTAAGCGAAGAGTTGGAAGACATTTCCCGTTCCCGGATTCAAAAGCTAATTAAGGACGGTTGCTTAAGCATTAACGGTAAGACAGCTAAGGCCAGCTATATCCTACAGGCAGGAGATGAGCTAGCTTTAGAAATCCCTGCCCTTAAGGAGCCAGAAATCCCTGCGGAAGATATTCCACTGGAGATTCTTTATGAAGACGATGATTTGATCTTTGTGAATAAGCCCAAAGGAATGGTGGTGCATCCGGCCCCAGGCCATTACACAGGCACCTTGGTTAACGCCCTCATGTATCATTTTAAGGATTCGCTCTCAGGTATTAACGGTGAACTCCGTCCTGGAATTGTGCACCGAATCGATATGGATACCACCGGTGTACTGGTTGTCTGTAAGAATGACAAGGCTCATGCTGCTTTATCAGAACAACTAAAGGAGCACTCGATTACGCGAGTCTATGAGGCAATTGTGACGGGTAATATAAAGGAAGACACCCTGACCATTGACAAGCCTATCGGCAGAGATATAAAAGACCGAAAGAAAATGAGCATTCATTCTAAGACGCCAAGGGAAGCCGTGACTCACGTTCAGGTACTTAAGCGCTTTGGCGACTACACCTACATTAAATGTCAGTTAGAAACAGGCCGCACCCATCAAATCCGCGTCCATTTAAAAAGTATCGGGCACCCGCTTTTAGGGGACTCTTTATACGGGCCAAAGAACGCGCCCTTTAAGAACTTGCAAGGCCAGACTCTACACGCGAGAATCCTTGGAGTTCTTCAGCCGACTACGGGAGAACACTTAGAGATTGAAGCGCCCTTACCGGATTACTTTAGCAAACTTTTAGAAATAATGGGCTAGTTAGCCTCTAGCCTTTCACCATTATTTGCTATATAATAGAGATAACAATAAAGGGGGTACAGATTATGAATACAATTATAACAATCGGTAGACAATACGGAAGCGCCGGCCGGGAAATCGGCTATAAAGTGGCAGATAAGTTAGGAATAAAGCTTTATGACCGGGAAATGCTTGATAGAGCGGCAAAAGAGAGCGGTTTGGCGGAAGAACTCTTCGAGACACACGACGAAAAGCCGAGTAGTAGTTTCCTTTATTCCTTGGTAATGGACACCTATTCTTTAGGGTATTCTACCGCTTATTCTGATATGCCAATCAACTACAAGATCTTTTTAGCGCAATATGAGACCATTAAGAAGATCGCTTCAGAAGGTCCCTGTGTTCTCGTAGGACGCTGTGCAGACTATGCACTAGAAGAATTCGATAACGTTTTAAGTGTCTTTATTCATGCGGATATGGACGCGAAAGTAAAGCGGATTAGCCGTCTTTACGATTTGACAGAAGGAAAAGCGCGAGAGCAGATCCATAAGACCGATAAGAAAAGAGCTAGCTATTATAACTATTACACCAATAAAAAATGGGGAAATGCCGAGACCTACGACGCTTGCCTCGATAGCTCTATCTTCGGTATCGACGGAACCGCTGATGCCATCCTTAAATTAGTAGAGACCAAAGAAAGTCTTAAAGAAGTGATTTTATAATAAACCTTTAAAAGCTGCGATTTATTCGCAGCTTTTTATGTAACAGGAAAGTTCAAAGAACTTTCCTGTTACATAAAAAGCGCTCCGCTAGGATGCGCACTTCGGCGTAATGTATTTTGTGCGTATGCACACGCCGAAGGCGCCAGAATTTGCCCAGCGCAAATTCTATTTTACATCATTATTAAATACTTTCTGTTGCATAGTAAAACTGTTTATCGTATACTAAAACTATCTAATAGATAGTAAATTATAAAAAGGGAAGTTTTATGAATGCACAAATAAGAGAAGTAATCTTCTTAAGAAAAAAACTGCAAATGACCGGTAGTGATCTATCTAAAATTATCGACCCACCTATTCCTTTACCAAGTATCAGGGACTGGGAGAGGGGGGCCAAGACGCCACCAGCTTATGTTCTGGCTTTTATCTTAAAAGAACTAAGGCATATCGAACTTTTAATTGAACAATTGAAAGAAGGAGACTTGTCGAATGCCACCCTCGCCAACTTTAAATTAAAAGGCGAGTCGCTTAGACAATGTCTCCTAACAGAATGTACTTTTCGCAATATTGATTTTTCGATGACGGATTTTTCCGATTCACAGATATTAAGCTGCAACTTTTACAACTGTAAATTTAAGCAGTGCCTTCTGAATCGCTGTGACCTTGCGGGGACCTCTTTTAAAGAATGCGACTTTACTAAGGCATCCTTAACAGGCGCTCATTATACCACGGAAACCTTTACTGAGTGTCATCTTGAGAACGTGATTGGCGAAGTGGCCAACCGCTAATATCGCCATTAAGAATGGCCGAGAACATCCGCTGCTTTGCACCAGGGTGTTCCGTATTTAGCTGCTTTACCAAGTTCTTTGCGTATTCTCGCTTTGTATAGCCGTCAATTGGACAAGGACTTTTCACAACGGGTAGTCCTTGCTTATTCTTAAAACCGATAATATCGGCCTCGTCCATAAACATCAGTGGTCGAATTACCGTTAAATCCATACGGTCTAAGTAAGTCTTCGGTGAGAAGGAGTGAAACCGACCTTCAAACAGAAGAGAGAGTAGCATCGTCTCAATAATATCGTCCTTGTGGTGGGCATATGCCACCTTATTACAGCCCATCTCCTTAATTGCTTGATTCAGGGCTCCTTTTCTCATCTTCGCACAGAGTGAACAAGGATTCTTTTCTTTACGATCCTCAAATAGAATTTTGGCAATCTCCGAAGGGACAATCTGATAAGGGATGTCTAAATCCTGACAGATTGTAACCAGAGCGCTAAAATCCACATTGTCATAACCTAAATCCACAGTAATCGCACTTAATTCAAACTTTTTAGGGTAAAAACGTTGCAAGCCCTTCATGGCATAGAGAAGGGTCAAGGAGTCTTTGCCACCGGATAAACCGACAGCAATATGGTCACCTTCTTCGATTAAATTATATTCGTCGACGGCTTTTCGCGTTAAACTTAATATTTGTTGCATTTTCATTTTAATTTTTCCTCAGCAATCTAAATTTAATTCCAAAGCAGATTATAGCATAAAAATGCTTAATCTTCTCGTAATTTAACAATATTTGCTGCCTTTCTGCGTCTTTCATCATCAATAGCCGCATAATGCTTCCTAGTAGTATTAATATCCTTATGGCCAAGGACATCCGCAACTAGATAGATGTCACCGGTTTCTTTATAGAGTGAGGTGCCATAGGTACTGCGTAGTTTATGAGGGGTAATCTTCTTATTAGGGGTTACCTGTTTTGCATATTTCTTAACCATATTTTGAATTGCTTGCACACCCATGCGAGTTCTTCTAGTAGAGAGGAAAAGTGCATCTTCAGCGGATGGAAGAGGAGTGGTATTGTTACGAACTACTTCCAAATAGTTCATTAAAGCCGCCTCGACTTCATCACCAAAATAGACAACCATCTGGCTACCGCCTTTCCTGGTAACGGTAATGCCGTTATTTTTAAAATCTACATCAGAGATATTAAGACCAACACATTCAGAGACACGAATTCCTGTACCTAAAAGCAAGGTTAAGATGGCTAAATCCCGATCCTTGGTTTTGTTATAGTACGTTAACGCTTGTCCGGTCAGCGTATTACCAGCATTTTCTACGAAATCAAGGAGTTCGGCCACTTCATCGGCATCTAGGCGAATAATCGCCTTATCGTGAAGCTTAGGCATATCAACTAATAGCGTGGGATTGGTTTTAATCACCTGGCGCTTAAAGTAATAAGCATAAAAGCTTCTAAGAGCGGACATTTTACGGGCCAAGCCTTTCTCAGTATTCGTCTGAATATCGCCTTTTTCATCCTTATAAACCTTCAAATACTCCATATATTCTTCAATATCAACCGCTTGAATGCGATCAAGATCAGCCGGTGTAAATTGCTCCATGGAATATTTACGATACGTTGGATTGCATTCCTTTAGGAAGTTAAAGAATACCCGTAGGTCATATGCATAACTAATTCTTGTTTTTGCTGATGTAGTCGGTTCGATTGCCCGGAAATAATCCTTTGCAAAAGATGGTAGCGTTTTAAGAACCTCACGAAGCTGCAGTGTATATTTAATAGTTAATTCTTGATGATACGATAGTTTTTCAGCCATAAGAATACCTCCAAAGTCCTGATAAATACAGGGGTTAACGTAATTGTGTTAAGTATATCATGTTTTCACCTATCTGTCTACTCTAAATCTGTATTTGACGTATAGATTGGTGTATCCCTTGTATTTACTAGCTTTACCTCTCTAGCTACGTGTTGGCTTGTGCAACCCCCTTTCTAACAAGTGACTGTTAAGTGTTGCTATTGTCAAGTATAGGCAAACCCGATTTAGCACCTCACTAGTGCACCGAGCGCACGCGCTCAAGGGGACCCCAACACCCCAAAATCGCCCGCGTGCCCAGTGCGCTATATGTACCGCTAAAAGCGTTATTTCCCTTTTTGAGCAATATTATTATATTATTTGTGTATTTTTATGTGTGTGTTTTGTTGTGTGCAATATGCGTGATATGATGCTACGCATCATGAATGCTAATGTTCTTTTGTTTGTTAGTTGATTTTAAAAAATGTTAGTTTGTTTGTTTAAATTTTTTATTTGTTTTTTCTAGGGGCGCTTGCCCCAAACCCCAGCAAGCAAAGGTTGCTTGACCCCAACAGGGAGTTGCACTCCCATGGCACGGAAAGGGGGAAACCCTCCTTTCCTTTTTTTAGAGCGTACAACCCTATCCAACGTCAAGGGCAAGGCAAGCGGTACAATAAAACCTGTACCGCCCTTGACAGTTGCCGACACATCAACAAAAGGGAACCCTTTTCTAAAGGGTTCAGACACATGAATTTCAAGTTCAACTCTTCCATCTAGTACGGCAAATACCCGTTTTCTTAATAGCATTTGCAATCTTTTAATAAAACCTGCTGTATTTGACGTATAGATTGGTGTATCCCTTGTATTTACTGCCTTTACCTCTCTGGCTGATTGCCTTCCACCGCGTCCCCTTTTCAACAAACTGACGTTTGAGTGTTGCTATTGTCAAGTAAGAGGACCCCGAATTTGTCAACAACAAAAAAAGAGAATGCTCTAAACATTCTCTTCTTTGTACATTACAATCTGATTTTAAATACTACTAACAAGATAACAATAACAACAGCGTAAAAGAAAAAAACTCTTTCCATTGTCAATATTTTCTTAGGTTCCTTATAAGGTTTTTTCGCTTGCTTCATTATCTTTTTATCAAGCTGTTCCTTTTGTTTTGCGACAATCTTCTTTGTTTTTTTATTTTCTTTTGCAAGCTTCTTTAATTGTTTTTCAAAGTCTTTTCGTTGAATACTTTTCATAAGCTCCCCCTAATAGTCCATCTCAACGTACGTTATCTTCTGCCCCGCTATTGGACATTTCTTTGATTGCATGCGACCGACTATTACATCATATAATTCCTTAGTTATATATCGGCTTACCTTGCCAGTATGTTCAACTTTTGTAGCGGTCGAAAAACCCCATTTCCAATTATTTATATTGTAAATTCTTTTACCATTTTTTTCAATATCTGTTTTATGCAACGATAACCCCTCACAGTTAGCAAGTAAACCATGTAAACAAAAGCAGATACACTTTCAAGAGGTTCCAACTCCCATGAAGGTGTATCTGCTTTTGTTTATATAAACCTATTCTCTTTAAAAAATTAACTTATTTCACATATATTTCGGACCGTGCCAGTAAAGAGGGCTGTATACAATTGCTTCTGATGGCAGCTCTACATCTTTTAAAGCCCATTTTTTATATTCTTCAAATCCTGTCCGGTCTACGATATAGCCGATATGTTCCTTCCCTTCGGGGGCATCGCGGTCAATATATTCAGCTACATAATCGTAGGTATTAAGGATGATTTTGATAATACTTTCCTCGTCTGCCCACTTGATAAAGTCTTCCCCTAAGCGAGGGTTTCGTTTGCCTGTGCGACCGAATAAAGTAAGGCGGTACCGTTTCTTACTTCCTTCTCCCCGAGTCCAAGCGCGCATTGGGCAGTTTATTACACATTCCCCACAGCCAATACATTTCTCTTCGTTTCTAACAGGGCGTTCATTTACCATCGAGATGGCTTGTACTGATTTGCGACGGCAATATTTTTCACACGCTTTGCATGATACGCAGCGATTTTCATCGAAGTGAGGCAAGGTCATGCCGATAATGCCAAAATCATGCATCCGTACTTTCGCGCAGTCATTGGGACAGCCAGTTAAGGCCACTTTAAAATGCAGGTCATTAGGAAAAATCGCTTTTTCAATACGAGAGGCAAAGCCTACCGTATCGTAACATCCATAAGGACAGACACGGTTACCAATGCAGGCAGTGACATTTCGTGTTCCTGCAGCGGGATATCCTGTTCCCGGTGCAGTTTGGTTGATTTCTAGAGTTTCAATGAGAGGTTGTAGTTTCTCATTAACGGTAGGCATATCGGCAAAGTCAATTCCTGGAATTTCAAAGCCCTGACGGGAGGTAATATGAAGAGAACCGTTGCCGTAAGTCTGAGCGATGTCCTGCAATTCTGATAAAAGCGAGGCAGGTAGGTAACCACCGGGAATACGAATACGAGAAGCGGTTTTGCCCCGCACCTTCGTTACCCGAAAGGCGTTCTTTTTAAGTTTTTTAGTATTGATATCTTGGCTCATAATTCACCTCCTAATCGATTAAGTGTTTAGCTCTCGTATAGTTAAAGACGGGACCATCCACACATACATACACATCGTTAATCTTACAATGTCCGCATTTACCGATACCACAGCACATTTTGCGTTCTTGGCTGACCCAGATATTACTTTCAAGGTAACCAAGCTCAAGTAACCCCAAACAGGTAAATCGCATCATTGGCGGTGGTCCTACGACTATTGCGGCAGCGTTTTGAATGTTTCTATTCTTAAGCTTTGGCAAATGCTCAGTAACTAGTCCTACTTGACAAACAGCATCGGCTTCGCCGCAATCAACCGTGAGAATGATTTCAATAGATTGTCGCCACCTTGCCAAATCCTCAAGAAAAAGAATATCCTTTACTGTTTTAAAACCAGCAATTAGGGTCATACTTTCCACTTCATCAGGATGGGAAGCAAAATAGTCCACTACACCGCGAACAGGTGAAAGCCCTGTGCCACCAGCCACTACAACCAGCTCCTTACCTTTATATTGCTCAATATCAAAACCGTTACCATAAGGGCCTCTCAGGCGTAGTTTGTCTCCTACGTAGTGCTCGAAAATCTCGTTGGTAACTTTCCCTACTCGGCGGATAGTTAGATCAACACACTCTTCTCCAATTCCAGAAACCGAGATAGGCGCTTCACCGTATTTAGGAAGGGAAACTTCAAAAAATTGTCCTGGGCGTACTTCTCCTTTATAAGCGAGGCGGAAGGTATATTCTATATCTGTATGTTTAATAACTTCTAGTATTTCAGAAGAAAAAGGGATGTATTCGTTATTCATTCTTAGACACCTCCTGGGTAGCAGAATCTAGGCGGTTGACGATGTTAGAAAAGCTAATGTATTCTGGACAGACGTCATCGCACCGGCCACAACCTACGCACATTTGATAACCGAAGCGCTGCTTAAAGTCTAGCATTTTATGCAAGGTTTTAAAGCGCATCCGTTGACCATGCTTTTTGCGATAACTACCGCCACCAGCCACATCGGTAAAGCCATCTACCATACAAGACGCTTGTACTCGGCGTCGTTCTCCCACTTTCCCATTATCGGTATAGAAGATATCTTGCATGGTGTAACAAGTACAAGTGGGACAACTGAAATTACAGCGTCCACAAGCGATACAGCGGGCATCGTATTCATCCCACATAGTACTAGCGGCAACAGCTGCCGTTAAATTATCGGGAACGTGAACTTTGGTAACCGTTTCTGTAACATGCTTGGGCATTACGATGGTCTCTTCAAGAGCATTTTCTTTTAATAGCATATCCCACTCACGAAACTGACAATTGAGATAATATTCGCCGTCGATTGTATCTAAGCTAAGATCATAATTTTCACTTCTATTGGTGTTCATATCTACACAAAAGCAACTTTCAAAAGCCTGCTCACAACCAATTAGGACTATCTTGATTTTGTCTCTTAACCGCTTATAATAAAAATCCTTTTCCCCATTCTGCAGATAGATAGCATCTAATCGTTTTAAAGCGTGAAGATCACAACTCCGTAGAAAAAGAAGTGCTCCTTTGGCTGGTGCATCAGCCACTTTGACTTCATCTTCCGTAAAGTAAAATAGAGTCTCCGAAATTGGCAACAGTGCATCCTTAAAGCTGTGGTTACTTTTTTTCATTAATTCTATTTCTTCGATTGTCTGTACTTCCCCGTAATGAATGGAATCTGTGTCAGAAAACGCGCCTTCGTACTCAAAGCATTTTGGCGCAAAGAGTCGATACTCTTTTGCTAGTCCGTTGAATACCCGGTTTATACCGGCTTGGTCCATACGATAACCCATTAGGCCACCTCCTTCTTACCAGCGATTAACTGATAGGGGAGCGCCACCAGTAGAATACCGCCTAGCATATTACCAATAGTTACAATGAGTAGATTGTAGAAAAAACCACCTAAGCTGATACCAGCCTCAAGAGGTGCCAGCAGTGCCACCGATAACAGGGTCATGTTTGCCACACTATGCTCGAAACCACAAGTGATAAAGGCAAAGAGACACCAAAAGATCATAATTAATTTACCGCTTTCACTTTTGCATTTAAGAGCACACCAGACTGCGAGACAGACGAGAGCATTACAGAGTATCCCTCGGGTCAATAATTCAATAATAGGTGCGCTCATCTTGGCGGCCGCAGCAGTGGCGATAAAAGAACCCACATCTCCTTTAGCGTATCCTGTTAACCAAAAGATAATCGCTAGCAACACAGAGCCAGTTAGATTCCCTAGCCAACACACGAGCCATAGCTTGATCGCTTCTAGCAGACTTACCTTGCGATTCATTAGGCCTAAGGTCATCACCATATTATTACCGGTAAAGAGCTCACTACCAGCGATAACCACTAGACTAAGAGCAATGCCAAAGGATATCCCCATAATTATTTTTGTGTAAGGGGCGCCTTGTAGTTGACCACCGATGGTAAAGATTAATAAGATACCGAAGCCCACATACATTCCAGCTAGCATGGAAGCGATAAAATAGCCGACAGGGTTATTATTTAGTAAAGTCACCTTTTTCTTTGCTCCCTCTGCTACCGCATCTACTTCTTCTTTGTACATACAAAAACCTCCTTCACTCTCATGTTTTTTGTAGCATAACACGGGAATGAGGAGGTTACTGTGATATATATCACGGCCTAGCAAAGTATTCTTTTATTTTATCTTGGTCAACAACGGTGAAATAACCGTTCTTTTGAATAATCAGACCTTCTTCAAGAAGCAATTTTAATTGGCGTGAGACGGTTTCCCGCTTGGCTCCCAACATATCTGCAAGATACGTAACGGAAAGTTCTAAATCGATGCGCACACCTTCTTTCGTAGGACATCCATGATCGAGAGAAAGCTTCCATAGCTTGGCCGCAATTCGGCGATCGCCTCGAAGCGACCCGGTCGTATTCTTAAGTTGACGGTACAATCGCCTGATTTTCTTTGCCATGGAATCCATGACTGCTTTTGTAAAGACAAAATCCGCTTCCATTACTTGGAGAAATATCTCTTGGGGAAAATAGATTACTTCGGCATCACCCATTGCTTCTGCGCTAATCGAAGCCGTCCAATTCTGAAGAATCACCTCATTTAGCATCTCCCTAGCACCATAGACAAACATCACCTTCTTACTGCCGTCATAATTGAGCTTATACAAAGAGACGTGGCCCTTCGTTACGAAGTAGATATTCTCTACCGTGTCGCGGTCATGAAAGAGATGTTCACCCTTCTTAAGCCTATGAATTTTGGCATATTCATTTAGGACAACTAGAGAAGAGATGTGAACATCTTTCATTGCATGACAAGATAAAATTTTTTCTCTTAAAGCTTCTCTATTATCCATCCTTACCTCCAATTCTCCATTTGTCCAGTCTCACTGATAATTATATTATTACTCAAATTATACAAACACGCAACTCTATCTATAATCGTAAGCAGAGTACCACGTCCATAAAACCTGCATGGGCGGGGGTGAATGCTACTGATTTTTAATATACTCTTGTACTAAAGTAAGACTTTGCTCACTAACGGTAGCAACAAAATAGCTACTTGACCAAAAATAAGGTTTCCAATAATACTTTCCTACTTCTGCTGGGTAATCGCGCCTAGCGAACCTTGCAGTCTTAGTTTTAATCACATTGACAAATTCCGTTGGTGCCATCTGAGGTGTAGCTTCAAATAACAAATGTAGATGGTCTTCTTCCCCATTTAACTCTAGGATATTGTATCCTCGCTCATTACAGATCTCTCTAATTAGCTGGTACACATAATCTTTAACTGGGCCAGTCAAGACCGGTTTTCGGTACTTTGTGACTAAGACAAGGTGATATTGAAGCAGGAAACAAGAGTGCCTATTGGTATAATAAGGTTGATTTTTCTTCTTGAACATACGTTCCTTTCCTCCTTTACATCCGTTTGTGATAATGGTATAATTATACTATAGAAACAAAGGGTTATCAATGAGTCAACCATATGTATAAATCGAAGCAAATATTAATATCTAAGAGGAAAGAGCCCGAACTGTATACTTACCTTGAGAACTTAGGCTTTCTTGCCTCCGTCATGACGAAGGGTCATAAAGCCAAACAAAACGTGAAATCGAACTTACCGCAAGGATTAAGGCAAATATCCGACGTGCTAAGACCTATAAAGCCATACCAACTGATTGCCAGCAAGCTCATTATTATTATGGTTTACACGGCAATTTCAATTATAATTGGATACATCTGTTGTAGTGTCTATATTATATGGGTTGATAGATATTTCAATCTATTGAAAGGAACATTCACAACATCATTCTTGAAAGCCTGGACACCAATGGCCATTACCACTGTAATAGTATGTACAATTCTATCAGTATGGCCATTTATCATTGGCATGATTCGAAAATCTGTACCTACAACAATTGTCACTTCGCTACTTGTTATTTTTATTCGCCAAGTGGTTATCAGTAAAAACGTTACCAATCAAGAGTCTCTGCCACAAATCTTATTGGTGGCTATTGTTACTTTTTCTACTGCATTATTCATTTTTAAAAATAAGGTGTCAGAGCTATAGTGACTTCCTAAATTACTTTTTACCCAAGTATTCCTCCAAACAAAATCCCTTAGAATATATTTCACTAGCAGCTTCTTTTCCTACATATCGATAATGCCAAGGTTCATTAATGACACCAGTTATGGCGGTTTTATTTTCGGGATAACGCTTGATAAAGCCGTATTTGTGTCCGTTATTTGCAAGCCAGCTATATACTGTGTCACTTGAACTTATGGTAGTGTCGGCATTTATGTCAACTGCAATACCCAGCTGGTGTTCGCTAGTTCCGGGAATAGCTACCCACTTTTCGGCCAGTTCCTTTGCCTCAGTTCGGGAGTATCCTTGATGTATGTACTCCTCGTTCTTTTGAACAAGGAGCTGCTGTTGCTCGTCTTCGGTGCGATAGCCTGCGACTACGAGAAGATTAAGTCCCTCTGAGCGAGCGGCGTCAAACATCTCTTGGAGTTCTGGGTAAATTCTTGCATCTACACTCTCACCATTTGATAATCTTATAAGTTCCACCGTATGATCTTCAGGAATATAATTATCCCTATTTACAAGAATTAATTTCCAGTCATTCTCTTTACTGGTGCTTTCTGTGGTAATATTCTTCGCTGTAGCCTTAGTTTTTGTAACTACAAGCTTAGAGATAAACATAAAGGTTGCCACAATAACTAACACGGTTAAGAGAATAATCATTGCTATTCTAAGTCTTTTTTGTCTAAGCCTTCGATTACGTCGTCTCATATGAAGCCTCGCATAATTTCTCGCACGATTTTATTCACCGTCATTTGAATGTCCAAGAGCTCCGTTATCTGGCCCACTGTTTGTAGTAGCTTAGCAAAGCCACGATGAGGAATCTTTTCATAAGTGCTTGCTTTATTTTCGAAATAGTCCTGAAGCGATAACCTCTCTTTTCTTTGTTCATACTCATCTCCTATTGAAATCGTAATTAGTGGTTGTTTCGTTCCTGTAATGGCACTCTCCGCTCTCACAGGGCGTAGTAATGCATTGGCCAGAACTAAGAATGACAAACAGACGAGTATTATGACGGCTATATATTTATTTACTTTCTTTATCTTCACAATCATCACTCCTCCCTTATATTGCTAATTATAGGGAACGTATCTTAAGTATTACGCGTGCCAAAGTGAAGATTTTATGAAGATAAGGGATACAAATTATGAAATGGACTTTCCTAGTAAGTAAAAAAGGCACTCCTTTTACAGATTGCCCTTGGTAAATTTGATCTATGCTGGATCTTGTTCATAGTACATTATGGTCAAATAGCTCATATCATTTATCTGATCCGATTTTAGATTATTCATCTTTTTAATCTCTTTAATATAGGACTTGATTTCTTGATTGCCTCGGTATTCATTGGCAATATCCCAAAGGGTGTCTCCAGAAGTAATCTGAATGCTCTTATAGTACTTTTCCACTTCTAAGCCATTGTCCTTAGCTTCAACATTCTTTATACTGTAACCGGTGCCTACAGCGGCAAATATCGCTATAAGTACTAGGCTACAAATTACTTTTCTAATATATACTTCTCTTCTTCTTTTAATCGTTGAACGTTTTGAATTTACTCTTTTCATCTTACTACCTCCGCGAGGAACAAATGTTCTTAATAAGAATATAGCAAACGAACAAATGTTTGTCAAGAGGTAATCGAACATAAATTCGGAACTTTTGTTTGCTTTTACACGACTGCTATGATAAACTAAAAAAAAGAGATTAAGCGGAGGGCAAATATATGGCTAAAGGTACCATTAGCGAAAAGCAAAGTGAAATTTTAGAATATATCAAATCACAAATTTTAGAACGTGGGTTTCCACCTTCTGTTCGGGATATCTGTGAGGCGGTAAAATTAAAGTCCACCTCTTCTGTTCACGCCCACTTAGAAACTTTAGAAAAGAACGGTTATATCAGACGCGACCCGACTAAGCCCCGGGCAATCGAGATTTTAGACGAATCATTTAACTTCAATCGTCGTGAGATGTCTAATATTCCTATTCTCGGGCGTGTAGCCGCTGGTGATCCGATTCTAGCGGAACAGAATATCGAAGATTACTTCCCTATCCCTGTGGATTTTCTAAGTAATAAGCAAGCATTCTTGCTGCGTGTTAAAGGCGAAAGTATGATTGAAGCCGGTATTCTTGACGGTGATATGGTTTTAGTTGAAGAAGGCAATGTCGCTAGCAACGGTGATATGGTGGTGGCGATGATTGAAGATGGTGCCACAGTTAAGACCTTTTATAAGGAAGAAGGCGTTTTCCGTTTACAGCCGGAAAACCCGGATATGGAGCCGATTATTGTTCAAGAAGTCGAGATTCTCGGTAAAGTAATTGGCGTCTTTAGATTTTTTAGATAAAAGTATAAAAGTAAGGCGGGAACTTTCCGTAAATTGAAAGTTCCCGCCTTTTATGATGCCTTGTATATTTATAATTCTACTCTTTTGCCGTCACTCCAGATTCTGGCAAGGTCGAAGAAATCACGACTTTCTTTGGTGAAAATATGGATAATAATATCGCCATAATCCATTAAAACCCAATCACTGTGATGATTTCCTTCGATTTGCTTAGGGGTATATCCAGCCTTTTCTAAAGCTTCTTCAGCGGCTTCCATTAGAGCGCGATTCTGAGCATCTGAATTACCGTTGGTAATCAGAAAGTAATCCGCCACAATCGAGATGCCGGTGATATCAAGAGCCAGAATGCTCTCGCCCTTCTTATCTTCTAGAGCCTTATAGGCAATTTCTAACATTTTCTTTGATTCATCCATTAATCAATACTCTCCTGTTTCTCTACTTGCTCTCGGTAATAATCCCGAGCAGCAATGGTCATTTTATCGATAGTCTGCTTTTCTGCTTCCAGATAATTAAGGGTGTTTTCCATAATTAAGTATACACATTTATCCAGGTTGTGAAAAGCCAGTTCTCTTATTTCGGTTATCTTCGGTAAGTCTGGTCTTCCAGGCTCGATATAATCGGCTACAAAGATGATTTTCTCTAGAAACGTCATTTCTGGACGTCCCGTGGTATGGTAGGTAATCGCTGCCAGGACATCTTCGTCCGTAATCCCATATTTTTTAGCTGCTAGAAAAGCGCCTAATTTACTATGTAGCAAATCTGGGTACGCCGCTTCTGATGGGCTAATCCCAAGCCCATACTGCTTACACAGACTTAACTTCTCATCGTCGGGAATACATTTGGCACAGTCGTGTAGGATACCGGCAATCCCCGCCGTTTCCGTCTCCATACCATAACTCATAGCTAAAGCTTGAGCGGTTACAGTTACGCGAACGGTATGCAAAAAACGCTTTTTCGTCAATTCTTTTTTTATCTCTGCCGACAAATCATTAAGTTCCCTATTCATCTAAAGACTCCTATACAAAGCTTGGCTTTTAATATAATCATAGACCTTATCCGGTACCAAACCGGTGATTTCGCGCCCTTCTTTTAGCGCTTCCCTGATATCACTTGAAGAAATATCTACCGGCGGAGCAATTAACAGGCTAATATGGGCCTGATATTTATCCTCTAGGTAGCGAATACAAGCCTCCATTTCTGAGCGTGTATCCATTTCATCCCGGTAGGCCGCGAGAAAATTAGCAGCGGCAAAGACCCGTTCCGGGCACTTCCACTTTTCTAGATTTTGTAGTGAATCTGCACCTAGAATAAAGTAAAACTCGTGATAGGGATACTGCTTTTTAAAATGCTCTAGCGTTTGATACGTATAAGAAACGTCTGAGCGGTTGCTTTCGTATTCATTCAGCAAAAAATATGGCTGGTCAGCAATTGCTAAGGCAATCATGGCCACCCGGTCCGCCACCTTAGATTTTATCACGCTAGCATCCTTATGAGGGGGATTGCCATTAGGCAAAAACCAAATCTCATCTAAAGAAAATTGTGCCAAAGCGGCTTTCGCAATATGTAGATGTCCATTATGAATAGGATCGAAAGTACCACCCATAATACCAACTCTCATAAACTACCTCGGTAAATCGATTTTTTTGTTCTTATCTTTACCTTCACGGTAAAGAACGATCTTCTTGCCAATGACCTGAACTACCTGAGAATGGGTGCGCTCAGCGATAACCTGAGCCAATTCTTTAGGATCGTCTAGGCAATTTTTTAAGACGCTTATTTTTATTAATTCCTTCTTAGCGATAACCTCATCGATGGCGGTGACGAATTCTGGTGTCACACTGCTTTTACCAATCTGGAAAACGGGCTCTAATTTCATCGCTAAGCCTTTTAAATACGCTCTTTGTTTCGTTGTCATTTATCTATCCTGCTTTCTTTTACTTGAAATACTCAAACTGAAGACCATACATCTTAACGGTATCACCCTCTTCAATTCCTTTTTCTTCTAATTCATCCAAAATTCCCGAATCCTTTAAGAACCTTTGGAAGAAAGCAAAGCCCTTTTCAGAATCGAGATTTGTGTATCCTAATAGACGATCAATCTTCGGTCCTTCGACCACATAGACATTATCTTCTACTTCAATCGTATAAGGAAGATCCACATTAATCAGCTCCTCTTCGGGGAAGTATTCCTGTGGGAAGATAATCGGTTTCACTTCCATCGTGCTAATCTTATCAGCAACGAAATACAAAAGTTCATGAATCCCTTCACCAGTTACCCCGGAAATAGGAAATACTCGGATTCCTTGAGGCTCAAACTCCGCTTTTAACTTAGCAATGACTTCGTCCTTGTTATCATAAAGTAAGTCGATTTTATTCGCCGCAATTACTTGAGGACGCTGGGCCAACTCTTTGTTGTAGTTAGTAAGCTCCTCATTGATCTTATAGAAGTCCTCAACGGGGTCGCGCCCTTCAATAGAAGAAGCATCGAGGATGTGAATCATCATTCGTGTCCGCTCTACGTGTCGTAAGAAATCGTGCCCTAAGCCGACTCCTTCAGAAGCACCCTCGATTAGTCCCGGAATATCAGCAATGACAAAGCCTTTACCCTCAAGGTCTACTACCCCAAGATTTGGTCGAATAGTGGTAAAATGATAATTGGCGATTTTCGGTTTGGCATTCGTTACTCGAGATAAAAACGTAGATTTTCCTACGTTTGGAAAACCGATAAGTCCCACATCGGCGATGACTTTTAGCTCCAATTTAACTTCCATCTCCTGGCCGGTGCCAGCTGGTTTAGAGAATTTAGGAATCTGCATCGTGGAGGTGGCGAAATGTTGATTTCCGAGGCCGCCACGACCGCCGCGCAAGATAATCTGGCGCGTGTTTTCACCAGACATATCGGCAATCACCTTGTCGCTAGCAGCATCCTTAATCAAGGTGCCTTCGGGAACCTTTAAAATAAGGTCAGCGCCAGCAGCACCACTACAGTTGCGCTTACCGCCTTGCTCTCCGTCCTGGGCTCGAAACTTTCGTTTGTGGCGATAGTCTACAAGGGTATTCAGTCCCTTTTCTACCTCAAAGACTACATCGCCACCGCGACCGCCGTCACCACCATCAGGTCCCCCGTTGGGTACGTATTTCTCCCGGCGAAAACTTACGTGGCCTTCGCCGCCGCTTCCCGATTTTATTATTATTTTTGCTCTATCTGCAAACATATTGTATCCTCTCTTTTTGCAATGAAAGCTGCGCTTCTTTACAAAAAAGCCCCGGAAAAAATCCGGAGCTTCTTAAAAGTCTTATTGTGCTTCTGGGCGGATAGACACTTGTTTCTTGTCTCTTCCTTTTCTTTCAAAACGAACAATGCCATCTACCAAAGCGAATAATGTATCATCGCCACCGCGACCTACATTAACTCCTGGATGGATCTTTGTTCCTCTTTGTCTGTAAAGAATATTTCCAGCTTTAACAAACTGACCGTCTGCTCTTTTCGCACCTAATCTTTTTGATTCAGAATCTCTACCGTTCTTGGTAGAACCTACTCCCTTTTTATGAGCAAAAAATTGAAGGTTAAGTTTCATCATGGTTTACACCTCCTCGTATGTTAATTCAATGTATTTAGAATAGTTCTCATCACGCACCAAGTCATTTAGTCCCAGAAGCATAGTAGAAAAAAGCAAATCAGCTTCCTTACTAGGCGTTCCGGCAAAGCGAAATTCCAACTTGCCTTCGGACTCATCATTGACATAATTGATTTTGTCTTTGGTGAACTTTTCAATGGCATTGATAGTGTTAATAATCAATATCGACGCCGCTGAGCACACAATATCCTTACCACACACGTCGTAACCGGCGTGACCGATAGAATCAAAACCAAGTATCTCTCTCTTTGCATTTCTAAGTACGGTGATACGGATCATCTTATATCCTCTTCTATTCGCTTGACTATTTTACGTTGATCTTGTCAATCTTTACTGCTGTGTACTGTTGTCTATGACCATTCTTTTTGTGATAAGTCTTTTTAGGTTTGTATTTGTAAACGATAACTTTCTTACCTTTTCCGTTTTCAACTACTGTACCTTCAACAGTTGCACCGCTTACTGTAGGATCTCCTACTTTAAGCTTTCTGTTACAAACTCCTAATACTTGATCAAATGTAACAGTTTCTCCAGCTTCTACACCGAGCTTTTCTACTCTGATGATGTCGCCTTCTTCTACTTTGTACTGTTTACCACCTGTTGCAATAATAGCGTACATATGGCACCTCCTAAATAATTACTCGCCGACTATGGTGATTGCTTCGCAATGCTTACTACCTCGTCGTGCGGCATACTGGTATATTTTATCATACAGGAAGAATGACTGTCAACAACAAATGCAATCTAATTCTTTTTGAGAAACCGCGCTTCTAAGAGGATAATAGCCCCAACGACCATCCCGATTCCTAAGATGTTGGTAATATGCAGGTGTTCATTGTATAAAACGACCCCGTAAAGGCTAGCTGCTACCACTTCAAAGGAGGCAATAATGGAGGCCGCAGAGCTTTCCATATAGGTTAGCGCCTTTGAATATAGGATATAAGGCAGGGCCACCGTTAAAATACTCCCGATAATCGCTAGCGGTAGCTTCTCTGGGTGATTACTAATGACCGTAAAAGTCGCGCTAGGTCCGGCAATTAATGAAGAAGTCACCGCCGCTACGATAAACGTATACGTAACAATCGTTAAGGAATCGTATTTTTTAAGCAGGACCTTACCAATTACCGTGTAAAGCGAATAGCAAAACCCAGCTACGAGTCCGATTAAAATCGTGGTCGCTTTTACTTCCATGCCACTGGTAAAGACGCCTACCACAAACATACACCCCACAAAGGACAGGAGTAACGCCAGTGCTTTTATCCAGGTCAGCTTCTCCTTAAAGATAAGAATAGACATTATCAAGACGAAAAAGGGCGCTGTATAAAGGAGAACCACCGCCACAGAAAGGTTCGCTCGGCGGGTCGTCTCCGAATAGGCTATATTATTAAGACACAAAGACACTATCCCTGTCAGTAAGAACCAGGGGAAATCCTTTAATTTGATTTTAAGTTTATTACGGTCAACAATTAAAAGTACAAGGACTAGAAAGACTGCTGAAATCAAAAGTCTAATGGCAGCAATCTGAAAGGTATTCGCTTCCATGGTGCCCACGTAGCGAATAACAATCCCCATCCCACCCCACAATAAGGTAGAACAGATAACCAGTAACGGACTAATTTTCTTTAACATTTCCTCTCTCCTTAGGCTTTAACTGTAGCAAAATCAGCGCGGTTAATACCAAAACAATTCCCAAAATATTTTTTAACTGAAGCCGCTCCCCAAATAATACGGCTCCGTAAAGACTAGCGGCCACCACCTCAAAGGAAGAAATGATGGAAGCTTTGCCAGCCTCCATATACTTTAACGCCAGAGAATAGCATATATAAGGCAGGGCTACCGTTACAAAGCTACCGATTATACATAGCGGAAGCTTCGAAGGTGAGGCCATTAACGTAGTTACTACTGCTGCTGGCTTAGTGAGAACAACGGTTCCGAGAGCCGCAAATAGAATCGCGTAAAAGGCCACGGTCAGTGAATCATAACGCTTAAGAAGCACACTTCCAAGAATGGAATACAAGCCAAACCCAAACCCAGCACACATACCAATCAGAATCGTTAGCACAATCCCTTCCTCTAGGCCCGCCTTGCTAACTCCCACTACGAAGAGACAACCGATAAAAGCTAGGGTTAAAGCGAAAAGCTTTCTAGTGGTAATCTTTTCTTTGAAAAAGATTCTGGCCATAATCGTCACAAAGAAAGGTGAAGTATACAGTAAAATCACGGCCATAGATAGGGAGGCACGCTGAACGGTCTCTGAATAGGCCAGGTTATTAAGGAAAAGGCTTCCAAGACCAATCCCTGCAAACCAGCCTAAGTCTCTAACTTTGATTTTAAGTCTATCGGGATAAAAAAGCAAAAGAATTATAAAGAAAATTATCGCCGAAGATACCACTCTAAGAGCGGCTATTTCCACTGTAGTTAGACCAGTAGTCGCTATATAACGAGTAACAACTCCCGTTGCCGCCCAGAGAAGGGTGGCGGCAATGATAAATAAGGGGGCTACTTTCTTCATTATTCTACACTCCTAATAGTGCTTGGGCATTCCCGGCAAAAATCCGTGCTTTTGTCTCTTCAGATAGCGAAAAGCTTTTTAGGATATCGACAAAGGTTTTTTGTTCAGCCCAAGGTGAATCGGTACCGAAGAGAATTTTATCAGCGCCGTGCTGATGAATTAAAGTCGTAATCTGCTCTTCACTCATTTTATCTAGTATTACCGCCGTATCAAAATAGACATTTCTGCCGACTAATAACTCTAACACCTGCTCCGTCAACTGAAAACCGCCTAGATGAGCGAGGACCAGCTTTTCAGGGGCGACTTCCGTAATTACTTCTTTAAGCATCTCTGGAGTTGCGTGAATATCCTTAGGATTTAAAGGATCAACGCCGGCGTGAGTAACGATGATTAAGTCTTCTATCGTTGCCTGCTCAATAATTCGTTTATAACGCAGGTCATTAATGTAGACACCTTGGTAGTCAGGGTGTATCTTAATGCCCTTTAGTCCGGATTGTCGTATCTGGCGAAGGGTATCCTTATAATTACTATCTTCTGGATGAATACCACCAAAAGAAAGAAGGCCATCGCCAGCAATCGCTACCGCATACTCATTTACCGAAGCCGTTTGGCGAACATCAGTAACTACCGGTAAGACGATACTTAAATCAATCTCTGCTTTTTCCATTGATTCCTGCAGTTCGTTCTTTTTGCCTCTTAGAAAAGCTTTTCCACCATAAACATTTTCTAGGTTTGAAATTGCTCTCTCAGCTATTTTATCAGGGAAAACATGGGTGTGAAAATCAATTATCATAAATTTTTAAAAGAGGGGACTCAATTCGTCCCCCCTTCATTCGCTCCTTTTATCTTTAAATTTGAATCGTAACAAAGATATCGTAGATTGCGCGAATAGCATTTTCAAAATCGTGGTTCCTAACCCCAACGATAATATTGAGCTCACTACTTCCTTGATCAATCATCCGCACGTTCACATTGGCATGAGCTAGGGCAGAGAAGATACGACCGGAGGTTCCTCTTGTAGCCTTCATACCGCGACCAACGATAGCAATTAGAGCAAGGTCTGACTCTAGTTCAATCAAATCTGGTTCTACAGCTCGGTGAATACCAGCGATTACCTTCTGCTCCTTCTCCGCAAACTCGTCTTGGTGAACGAAGATCGTCATCGTGTCGATTCCCGAAGGCATATGTTCAATAGATATGCCGTTATTTTCAAAGACCTCTAAGATTTTACGACAAAAACCAATCTCGTTATTCATCATGGCCTTTTCTACGGTAATGGAAGCAAAGTCCTTCTTACCGGCAATACCGGTGATGGTAAAGCGAGGTTTTCTCGTGGTACCTTCAACAATCAAAGTTCCCTTATCCTCTGGGCAATTGGTATTGCGAATATTGATGGGAATACCTTCCTTGCGAACAGGGAAGATTGCTTCTTCGTGAAGCACGGAAGCGCCCATATAAGAAAGCTCCCGTAACTCTCTGTAAGTAATCACCTCAATCGCTTTGGGATTATTCACTACTCGTGGATCAGATACTAAGAAACCAGAGACATCGGTCCAGTTCTCATACATATCAGCAAAGACTGCTCGCGCCACCAAGGAACCAGTAACATCGGAGCCACCTCGAGAAAAGGTTACTACTTTACCGTCCTCTCTAGCACCGTAAAATCCGGGGATAACGGCGTTCTTCTTGCCTTTTAAACACTCGGCTAGAAGAGTATTCGTCGTCTTTGCATCAAAGCTCTTATCCTCTTTAAAGCGAATCACCTCTGCCGCATCCACGAAATCATAGCCTAAATAATTCGCCATAATGATTCCGTTTAGATACTCACCTCTAGAAGCGGCATAACCCCTACCGGCTTTCTTGCTAAAGTTTTCTTTAATTACTTTAAACTCTTGATCTAGCTTAAGGCTGAGTCCTAGACCGGCAATAATCTCATTGTAACGCTCTTTTATCTGTTCTAGTTGCTTGTCAAAATCATTTTCTACCATCGCTTGACCGTAGCAGCTATAAAGCATGTCGGTAACCTTGGTATCATCAGGAAAGCGTTTCCCTGGGGCTGAAGGAATGACAAAGCGTCTGTCTTCATCCTTTTTAATAATTTTGCCAACTTTTTTAAATTGTTCTGCACTTGCCAGTGAACTGCCACCAAATTTTACAACTTTTATCATGATACCTGCCTCATTCCTCTTATAAATTTTGTTTTTTTATTTTACCCTATGTAGCACGTTAACGCAACAGAGAATTATATTACATCGTCGTACTTTGCTCTCGCAACTCGCAATAGATCATCTGGTCTAAGCTGCATCTGAGTGCCTGGCTTACCGCCACTGACATAAATCAAAGTCTTTGCTTTTGCATCTTCTTGTATAATCGTGGGAAATTGCTTTTTCATGCCTACGGCCGTGGTGCCGCCCCTAATATAGCCGGTAACCTTGGTTAAATCCGCAAGAGGAATCATCTCTAGCGACTTCTCTCCTACCGCTTTTGCCGCCTTTTTAAAGTCGATTTCGGCGTTTGTGGGAATAACGAAGACGTAATATTGTTTTGACTTTCCGACCGTTACTAGCGTTTTATAAACCTCATCTACCGGTTGCCCTAGTAGCTTGGCCACTTCCGTACCGCTGTGAAACTCTTCACACTCATAAGTGACCAGCTCAAAAGGAACCTTTTCCCGTTCTAAAATGCGCATAGCATTTGTTTTCATCTCTTTTTTTGCCATCTTAAGCTCCTAAAATAAACTCAACTGCTGAATCTCATACGGTTTCTGATAACCATCGATAATATCGTTCATGCGATAAACGATATTTTTTTCCTCACATGTTTCCTTAAAGGCCTGCCATAGCTCTTTCGCCCGAGGGGAAACGCACTGATATTTCGTACCGAACTCGGCATGATACTGAGCTCTTAAGCCTCTCTCAGGGAAAAGCGTATCTAATTTATGAAGATAATGCTCCCGCTGATTGCCTCGCAGCGTCATGCCAAAGGCAGGGTAGACGAACTTAGCCCCGCATTCGGCCCCGAGGCGCACCACTTCTCTAATATTCTCCGGCGTATCCTCCAAGTAAGGTAACACCGGCATTAATAAAATCCCACTAAAAATATCGTTATCTGCCAAGGCTCTAATTAAGTCAAACCGTTCAAAAGAAGTGGATGCTCCCGGTTCAATCTGCTTTGAGAGTTCATCGTCTGCCGTAGTAATCGTCACCTTACAGATAACCGGCGCCTCTTCCTTTATCTTCTTTAAGATATCGATATCTCTTTCTAGCAAGCCGCTTTTTGTGGCAATCGCTGCCCCAAAGCCGTACTCGCTGAGGAGCGTAAGGGCGCCTCTTGTAAGTTCCAAGTCTTTTTCTAGAGGATTGTAGGGGTCACTCATGGCTCCTGTTGCCACCACACCCTTCTTTTTTTTCCTTTTAAGCTCTTCCCGAATAATCTTTAACGCATTTCTTTTTACCTGTACTTGATCGAAATTCGTAATCTCATAGCAATCCGAACGGCTATCACAGTAGATACAACCGTGAGAACAGCCCCGATAAATATTCATATTATAGTCCATACCAAACCACGCACCAGGGTTTCCGGCACGGGTGATAATCGTTTTGGCATCAAGATAAGGAACGTTTCCTGTCATCTTTCACATCTCCTAAAGCTCTGAACTCATCTGCTTCTCTATAGTATAAATCTAGACGGTGAAAATGCATAGGTGTATCTACAGCTGCGCCTACATAATCTAGGAACGCTTTTAAAACTAGGTCTGGCTTAAGATTAGCGCTGCTTCCCGCGGCTAAAAGCAGATAAATACCGCCTTCCTCTACTCTCATTTCGAAAATAAAGGGACGAATATTCACTTCCTTTTCGCTGCGTTTCGTCTTTTTGACAATCCGAATCTCGTCCTCTGCCATAAAGGATTGACACTTTTCGCTCCAATCGGCGGGGATTTCCTGAGTCTCTTTAAAGGAAACTAGATAGGAGGCAGCTGCCACAATTGCCATCCCTCCTTGGCGTCTGTCATCGCTAACGGGAACGATATCCTGTACTTCTATTCCTTCCACCATTACCTGGTTCAAATCCGCAATCGTCTGGTGAAAATCAATCTCTTCACTTAGGGCAATATCCATATAGTCTCCGTCGGCCGTCTGTCCTACCGAAAGAGGAAGGGCAAAAGACATAATCATATGGGGGGAATAGCCGCCAGATAGCGCTACGGGCACATTTGCACGGCGCATCGCCTTTTGAAAGTAACGCATCAAATCTAGATGACCGATATAGCGCATTACGCCATTTTTAGAAAATTTTAGCCTAACTTTCAACACAGATCGCCCCCCTTTTCGGAAATGAATCTTCCTCTGCCACTCCCATTTCTTTTGCCATGCCGCAGCCACTGCAGCTTTCTTTACAGTTAAGCGTAACTTTTCCTTCCCTTGCCCGCTCCCATTCGTTCATTAAAAAGCCCTTCGTCACGCCAATATCAATTAAGTCCCAAGGAAAGATTTCATCACTTCCGCGTTCTCGGCGGTTATAAAAGTCAATGGTCAATCCTTGACGGGTGATTTCCTCATCCCAGACCTGATAATCAAAGTGTTCGGTCCATGATTCAAATAGACATCCTCGGCGGTAAACCCCTTCAATTACCTTGCTTAAGCGACGATCGCCACGAGCGAGAACGCCTTCGATAATCGTGGTCTCCGGATCGTGATATTGATAACGGAGACTCTTGCGATTCAGTTGCTGATTAAAGGTTTCTTTAACAAAACGAGCCTTTTCGCGGTACTCTTCGCGAGTCAACATCGGTGCCCACTGAAAGGGGGTAAAGGGTTTGGGGATAAAGAACGAGGAAGAGGCGGTAATCTGACACTTACCTACCCGTTCATCCTTAGGGATTTCGTAATAGCGTCTAGCGATGGCATCGGCTAGTTCGGAAATCGCCTCCATATCTTCTGTGGTCTCCGTCGGTAGTCCTAACATAAAGTAAAGCTTAACCTTCGTCCAGCCGCCGGCAAAAGCCTCACCGGCACCGTTTAGGATATCGTCTCTTGTAAGCCCTTTATTAATCACGTCCCGAAGTCTCTGAGAACCCGCTTCCGGTGCAAAGGTCATACTGCTCTTTTTCACATCTTGGACCTTGCTCATCACATCTAAGGCAAAGGCATCGATTCGTAGAGAGGGCAGGGAAACATTAATTCCTTGATCTTTAAATTCTTCTATTAGAAAAGTCACTAACTCCTTTAATGCATGGTAATCGCTAGAGCTTAAAGAAGACAGGGAAATCTCTTCGTGGCCAGTATTTTTTAGCATTTCTCGGGCGTATTCCTTTAGAACTTCCACATCCTTTTCCCTAGCAGGTCGGTAAATCATCCCAGCTTGGCAAAAGCGACAGCCTCTAATACATCCTCTTTGAATTTCGAGAACCACTCGATCTTGGGTAGCCTTAATAAAAGGCACTACCGGTGCCTTTGGATACGGGAGAGTCGACACATCGCTAGCCATTAAGCGCTTAATGGGAAACTGAGCCGTCTCGGAAAGCTTTACAAACTCCTGAATGGTACCATCCTCGTGGTAAATCACCTGGTAGAGAGACGGTACGTACATCCCTGGCATCTGGGCAACGGCTTCAAGAAAAGCCTTTTTGGAGTAACCCTTACGCTTGTGGTCTTTATATAAGTCCAGAAGTTCATCGTATGAGGTCTCCCCTTCGCCGATATAGAAAAAATCAAAGAAATCAGCAATCGGCTCGGCGTTATATACACAAGGTCCGCCGCCGATTACAAGAGGATAGCTTTCATCCCGGTCTTTAGCACGCAACGGCATGCCTGCTAAATCCAAAATTTGCAAAATATTGGTATAGCACATTTCATACTGAATCGTAATCCCCAAAAAATCAAAATCTATCACCGGATCTTGGGATTCTAACGCAAAGAGAGGGATGTTATCATCCCTCATCTTCTGATCCAAATCAAACCACGGCGAATAGATTCGTTCACACCAAGTATCTTCCCTGGCATTAAACAGATTATATAAAATTTGAATTCCTAGATGAGACATCCCGATTTCGTAAACATCGGGAAAACACATGGCAAAGCGAATATCCACTTTATCTTTATCTTTCATTACGGAATTCACTTCGTTACCGATGTATCTGGCCGGCTTTTCTACCGCCATTAAAACCTCATCACTGAGTGCAGTTTTTCTCATGACATCTCCCTATCTATCGTCTAGTTCGTTAATAACCTCGTCCCATGAAATGCCCTTATCTACCATTAAAACCGTCATATGGTAGAGGAAGTCAGCGATCTCATACTTAATTTCTTCGGTGCTAGGATTCTTTGAGGCAATAATAATTTCTGAAGCTTCTTCCCCAACCTTTTTCAGAATTTTATCAATCCCTTTATCAAATAGGTAATTCGTATATGAGCCTTCTTTCGGGTTTTCCCGGCGATCCACAATTACGTCATACAAGTGTTTGAAAACGTATAGAGGATTGGAAGTCGCCTCAGTCTCTCCCGATATTCGGGTGTAAAAGCAGGTGGGACTGCCTGTGTGGCAAGCGGCTCCCACTTGATCCACCTTGGCTAGAAGAGTATCCTTATCACAGTCGATATCCAGAGACTTTAGGTACTGGGTATGACCACTGGTCTCGCCCTTTACCCACAATTCCTGACGGGAGCGACTGTAATACGTCATTTTTCCCGTTTTAATGGTTTTATAGTAAGCTTCTTCATTCATATAAGCTACCATCAAGACCTCTTGGGTTCGATAGTTCTGAACCACAACAGGGACTAGCCCCTGGTCATCGGTTTTAAATTCCGAGAATTCGATATTCGCCTCAAAGGAGGATACTTCAATCCCCCGCTCTACGCAGATATCTTTTATCTTCGTCAGTTTGGCATCGGCGGCGCTAAAGACGGGGCCGACTACACCGCGAACCTTTTCGTTTTCTAAAAACGAAAGTACTACGTCCATATCTTCTAGCTTTGTAAAGACGACTAGCTCACTTTCACTAACATTGGTCACCGAATTAAGGTCCATCTGGTGAAGAAGGAGAACGTCCTTAGCAAATTCATTAATCAAACGCTGATGTTTAAACATGGTGTCAAAATCGTTAATCGAAACGGCTACTTTTTCTTTCCCAAAACGTGTAGCAGCATCTTCTATCAGCTTATCTGCATTGGGCTTAGCCATATTGACTACCACCCGGTTAGCCCCAGCGTAGAGAACCTTCTTTACGTCTTCTAGGTTGTCGATGCTACCGGCGACAATCATGGGGATAAAGAGATTCTTCTTAATCTTCTTTAGAAAATGAACCGCTTCATCCTTATCGTCTTCATTGTCGGTTAGATTGAAAATGAGCAGTTCATCGGCACCATTTTCGTTATATGTTTTTACGAGTTCGAGGACATTTTCGGCAACTACCGTCTCGTCATCAAACCATTTAACCGCCTTCTTATCTTTCAAAAAAAGGCAGGGAATTATTCGTTTTAAACCCATTACAAGCTTCCTTTCGTCGTCCAGGCTCCGCTTACCCGTTCATCTATTGTCGTTGCCATATCAAGCGCCCGGCCAAAAGCTTTGAATAGCCCTTCAGCCATATGGTGGTTATTTTGCCCTTCCAGCACCTTTAGATGAATATTCATCATGGCACTATAGGATAAGGCGTAGAAAAATTCATTGATCAGCTCTGTCTCAAGACCGCCTAGGCTTTCGACTGTAAATTTGGCATCAAAGCCCAAATACGGCCGTCCGGATAAATCAAGAGCACACAGTACTAACGTTTCATCCATTGGTAGTGTAAAGTGACCAAAGCGCTTTAAGCCAGCCTTATCTTCTACCGCTTCCTTAATCGCCGTCCCTAAGACAATACCTGTATCTTCGGCGGTATGGTGTGAATCCACCTCTAAATCGCCTACAGATTTGAGCTTTAAGTCGAATAGCCCGTGTCTGGCAAACCCGTCTAACATATGATCAAAGAAACCGATACCGGTATAGATTTCTGTCTTCCCTGTTCCGTTTAGATTAAGGGTGCACTGAATATTGGTCTCTTTTGTCTCTCTCGTTATTTCACTTATCTTCATGCTTATTCTTCCTCCTCAAAACGTACCGTCACCGAATTGGCGTGGGCTGACAATTCTTCAGCCATAGCAAATTTCTCAATGTCTTTATACACTTCCCGCAGAGCTTCTTTAGAATACCCGATAATACTAGATTTCTTAATAAAATCATCTACACCAAGGGGTGAGAAAAACTTAGCGGTTCCATTGGTTGGCAACACGTGGTTGGGCCCGGCAAAATAATCTCCTAAGGGTTCGCTGGCGTAGTCACCGATAAAGATAGCACCTGCATGACGAATCTTGGTCATTGTCTCATAGGGACGCTTCGTCATGATTTCCAAATGCTCCGAGGCGATTTCATTGGCAATGTGAATGGCCTGCTCTTCATTTTTCGCCAACAGAATGTAGCCGTAGTTATCGATAGATTTTTGAATGATTTCACGGCGTGGCAAGACCTCTATAAAACGGTCTACTTCTATAGATACAGCCTCTGCTAGCCCTTCGTCTGTCGTAACGAGAATGGCCGAAGCCAGCTCATCATGTTCCGCCTGTGACAATAAATCAGCAGCGATAAAACGCGGATTTGCGCTTTCATCGGCAAGGACTAAAATCTCACTGGGGCCAGCAATCGCATCGATATTGACGTGACCGTAGACTGCCTTTTTAGCAAGAGCCACAAAAATATTACCGGGGCCGACAATCTTGTCCACTTTGGGAATGCTCTCGGTACCATAAGCTAAGGCAGCGATGGCCTGGGCTCCTCCTGCTTTATAAATCACGTCTACTCCGGCTTCTTTCGCAGCGACTAATGTATGAGGTGAAATTTTCCCATCCGGTCCTGGTGGCGTGGTCATTACGATTTCACCTACACCAGCGACTTTCGCCGGTAATACGTTCATCAGTACCGAAGAAGGATAGACGGCCTTACCACCAGGAACGTAGACGCCTACTCGGTCCAGAGGAGTTACCTTTTGTCCTAGCATACTGCCGTTTTCTTTCGTATCAATCCAGCTATTTTGCTTTTGCTTTCCGTGGAAGTCAAGAATATTTTCTTTCGCCTTACGGATAATCGCGATTAGTTCTGGCGAGGTCTGCTCATAAGCTTCGGCAATCTCCGCGTCCTTAACCTGAATGGTACCCGCTTGAATCTGTGCCTTATCAAACTTCTCCGTATAGGCGAATAACGCCTGATCCTTATTCTCTTTTACATCCGCGAGAATTTCTGCCACCACTTGTTCATACTCCCCATAATTATTAGGGCTACGTTTTAAAAGGGCAGCTAATACTTCGCTGATGCTATTGTTATCATCAATCCTTTGTATTCTCATCTATACCACCTGTTTTAGTTTGTTCACCATTTCCTTAATGCGTTCGTTTTCCATCCGCATACTGACAGGGTTTACAATCATTCTCGCCGAAAGATCACAAACCTCTTCAAGAACCCCTAGGCCATTTTCCCGGAGGGTCGAGCCGGTTTCGACGATATCTACGATCACTTCCGAGAGCCCGACGATGGGCGCTAGCTCAATGGAGCCATTTAGCTTAATAATCTCGACCGTCTGGTGTTTTTTATTAAAGAAATAATGCTTCGCAATCTTAGGATACTTTGTGGCCACGCGAATCAGTTCCCGAGAGTTAAGCGCTTCTCTCCCCTTATCGCTTCCACAGACACACATCCGGCATTTTCCGAAACCAAGGTCTAACACCTCATGTACACTTCGTCCTTCTTCTAAGATAGTGTCCTTCCCTACAATACCAATATCGGCAGCTCCGTATTCCACATAAGTAGGAACATCGGGACCCTTTGCCAGAAAGAACCGAAGTTTCAAATTATCATTGGTAAAAATTAGCTTCCGTGAGCTCTTATCCTCGATCTCTTCGCAAGTAATACCGATTTTATTAAATAATGCTAACGTCGAACTAGCTAAGCGGCCCTTCGTCAGGGCAATTGTTAAATACCTCATGGTCTCCCCCTTTTTACGATAACGAATACTCAGTCACGTCTCTATCGTGAGCGATGTAATAAAGCTGGCAAATCTCACTTCTTCGTCCATACTCTTGATAGTCTTCTAGCGACTTGCTCATTTCCTTTTTCATTAGCACCACTCGCTCACCCTTTTCTCTCAGTTCACTGGCTAGGCGAATGCCTTCTTCCTCGCGACCACCAGCGTATAACACAAGGGTCTTCTCAGGCTGTAGAACCGGCGTAATATGCTGCCTAGAAAGAGCGCTTTGGAGTTCATCCACCACGATGGCAAAACCAATGGAAGGCGCTTCTTTGCCAAACTTTTCAATTAACGTGTCATAACGTCCGCCTTTGACAATTGCATCACCTGAACCAAAGGTATAGCCTCTAAAAACTACTCCTGTATAGTAGTTGTAGGCACCACTACTCATGCTTAGATCAAAGGTAACGTATTTTTCCATTCCATAATAACACAGAATATCGTATATTTTTTCCAATCTTTTAATCGCCAAAATCCCCTTGGTACTGGGGGCTACGTCCCGGGCTTTTTCTAGGATTTCATAGCCCCCAACCAGCTCGTCTAACTGCTTAAAAGACGCCTTGGCGCTACGGCTAACGGTTAGTCCCTCTAAAAGCTCGTTGATACCGAAGAAGTTTTGATTCTTAATCAGCTCCTTTAGTTCCTGTTCCTGATCCTCATCAAGACCAGCATCTTCAATTAGGCTTTTTAGAAAATCCACGTTGCTAACGCTAAGCTGAAAGTCCCTTAAGCCGGCCTTTAGAAGACAAGCGGCAACGAGAGCGATCATCTCCGCATCGGCAGCCGCGCTATCATCGCCGATTAGCTCGGCGCCCATCTGAGTGTTCTCTTTTAACCGCCCCTGATAACTGGTGTGATTAATAAACGTATTCCCAGTGTAACATAAACGAATCGGCATCTTTTCATCTGCAAAAATAGTGGCCGCTACCCGCGCAATCGCTGGGGTAAAATCGGGACGAAGTACCAGGGTCTCCCCTTCCCGGTCAAAGAACTTATAGAGCTCTTTCGAAGGAATGGTTCCGATTTCTTTACGAAATACGTCAAAATATTCGAAGGTTGGTGTCTGGATATCGGTATAGCCATAATGCATTAAGGTTTCGTGGAGGCGGTCCTCAAGGGCCAGTTTCTTCCCACATTCCCCATTATAGATATCTCTCACACCTTCCGGAGTATGCAACAGTTGTTTCATAGGTATTTCTCCTTTCACTTTAGCGTGCTACCACGCTAAATCGTTCTTTATTATACGTATTTCTTCCTTTATTGTCAAGCTAAGGCCGCTGGTTTAGATCTTGATTAAGCGCATCTAGATACGGAATAAAGAAGCCGCTCTTTACTTCGAGAAAATAATTCTCGTCTAGCTCTTCAAAACGGATGCTTTTTCGGCCACCGTTTAAGCCCCGCTCCCAAAAGGTAGAAAGCTCCGAAAAACGCATATAATAAGCGATATTCTTATTGCTAAAGTAAATTAAGATAAAAGAAACACCTTGCTGTTTTTCAAAGTCCGTCATAAAATCCACTTGGTGTTGATGAATATTATGTAGGGGAAAGGTACCGTTGTTGCACTCTTTTGCATCAAAGCAAAGGGGCACTCCTTGGACCACGCCAATATAGTCAACGGTACTCTTCTGATCGAAGTAGGCCAGTGTTATCTGGCGGGTCTCCTGATCGATGCGAACCGGGGTAATAGGGGTTGGCACCTTTTGAATTAAGGCTAGGTTGCATTCTTGGTAGCGTTCGTTGGTGCGGTTTACGAATTCTTCTAGCGTAGAACCTCTGAGACCGCGGGAATTCCATGTTGCCACTGTATATCCTCCAAAATCGTTTTATAAAGAGTTGGTAACGGTGCCTGAAAGCTTTGTCTAGATAAATCGCTTAAACGCTCCGGTAGCTCGGGAAAGACCACTTCATAGCTATGAAGAAACTGAGCACTTAAACCGTACTGCCTCTTATACTTATCATTTCGTACGCTGCCACCGTACTTATAATCCCCCACAAGACCGTGACCAATGCTTTGTAAATGGGCTCTAATCTGATGGGTCTTACCGGTAATGAGCTTAACCTTTAATAGGGTCAAGTCTTCACGAAAGGCTAAGGGTTCATAATACGTCTCAATGTAGGACTCGCCTGCCGTTTCCGAAATGGTAACGAGATTCTTCCTCTCATCTTTTGTCAGAAACCCTTTGATGGTCAGGGAGTCTTTAAGACAGCCGTGAACCAGAGCTAAATAGTACTTATCCACGTGGCGGGTACGCAGCAGTTCGCTCATCTGCTGCAGGCCGTAGACGCTAGCACCGGCGATTACAAGACCAGAGGTATTGCGGTCTAAGCGGTTGCAAATCCCTGGGGAAAAGCTCTGTAAGTCTTGAGGCGAAAGCGCCTGACTAGCAAGCAGGTAATCTCTTAGCATCTCTACTAAAGAATAGTCCCCTCCTTTGGCCTTTTGAGACAGTACGCCCCTTGGCTTATTAAGAAGGAGGACATCCTTATTTTCATAAATCACCTCTAGGCGCCTGCCTTTCTTCGGGCTAGTCTTTAAAGGAACCCGTAAGGGCGGGCCAGCAAATTTATCATACGTCTCATCGGCTAAATAGATTTTAATCACATCGCCTGCTTCTAAAATCTCTTTCCCGGAGGCTTTTTTATCGTTTAGAACGATATTCTTTTTTCTTAGCATCTTGTAGAGAAATCCGGTCCCGGCTTCTTTTAATAGCTTTTGCAAGTATTTATCAAAGCGTTGACCGGCTCTTTTCTCATCGATTGTAAATTCTTTCATGGTGCTCCTAGAGTGATTGGGAAAGAAGGAGGGCCTTTAGCTTATTCTCATAGCGACTCGAATCTTTCTTTTCAACGGTAGCAATGTTATTCATAACTTCTGCTCGCATTAAAAACGCCTTAAAATCCTTAAAGATCTTAACGGTCATCTTGGGATAGCCGTTTTTTTCCAAAAAGCCTTTCAAATACTGAGCGGTCTTATCAGGGTCTAACTTCTCACTTTCAGAATATCCGCAAATGGTATTGTTATACAGGCAAAGAACTTGGATGGGCATGGTACGGTCCTTGCTGGTAATCACCAGATCATAGATCTTAGTAATATAATTTGCTTCACTTTCTAGCTCCGCCACCTTCTCAGTTTCTAAAGAACGGTGGGGAATCATCACGATAAACTGCACCAGCATCTTTGCCGCCGGTAGACAGCCTACAGCAGCAACTACCGTTAAGACGTTAAGGCGATCGCCGGTAGCAATAATGCCAGTTACCACCAAGCCAATAACCACACCAAATTCAAGAATCGTCAGTAACAGGTATAACCGTTTTTTTCTTTTTAAGTATTCATGTGTTCCTTTGATTAACTTCATGTAGTACCAATCCTAATTATTGTATTTGTTAAAAATCTGAAATCCATATGCCGTAATCCCATCAGGAATAAATTTCGCAAGCACTCGCGAAACCTTCATATAAGGACCCACCGTAATAACGGCCTGTCTTCTAATGGCGCCAATAAGCGCTTCTCTCACCACGTGGACGCTAGTCGTCATCATCCGCGGATTCGTATATTTGCTAGCTTCACCAGCCAGACCAAAGAACTCTGTCCGCACCGGGCCAGGACAGACGCAGGTCACGCTGATTTTCATTTTTCTCACTTCATTACGCAGACCGAAGGAAAAGCTTTTTACATAACTCTTCGTAGCTGCATACACCGTAAAGTAAGGTTGGGGAGTAAAGGCGGCGGCCGAAGCCATTTGAATGATACGACTGCCTTTTGACATAAAGGGAAGAACCTTTAAGGTCATCTTCGTTAGCGCCTGACAATTAAGATCTATCATCCCTAGCATATCCTCTTCTTTTAAAGACTCGATCAAACCGTACTTACCAAAGCCTGCCGCATTAACTAACATCCGCACATCGGCGTTATTTGTGGCAAGCTCCTTTGCTAGACGCTCATAGATATAGTCTCTCATAAGATCACCGGTAAATAGTCGTAGCTTAACCGTCTTTTTCTTTTCTAGCTCTTTTTGAAGTTCTAAAAGACGGTCTTCTCTCCTGGCAAAAACCCAAATTTCATCTAAGTGGCGGTATACTTTTGGAATATTTCTGACAAAGTCGCGACCGATTCCTGATGACGCTCCCGTTACGATTGCTATTCTCATACGCTCTTACCTCCTGCTCGTTTTCTTCTTATGGACGTTTCTAATGGTCTTTTTCTTTTGCGGTTTGGTTTTACCCTTTGGCTTACCAGTGTAAGCCGGGCGAATCAGACAGCCTTTACCGAAACCGATCAAATCCTCTCGGCCCGCCTTCTTAAGGGCTTCCATTACCAAATGGTAGTTCTTAGGATTGCGGTACTGAATAAGCGCTCGCTGCATCGCCTTCTCATGAGGATCTTTGGGCACATAGACGGATTTTCCAGTACGCGGATCCACGCCGGTATAGTACATAACCGTCGAAAGGGTGGACGGAGTCGGATAAAAGTCTTGTACTTGTTCAGGCATATATCCTAAATCCCGCAGATATTCCGCTAATTCAATCGCCGCCTTAAGGTCGGAACCAGGATGTGAAGACATGAGATACGGTACCAGATACTGTTCCTTCCCAATCTCCTTATTTATCTTCTTATATTTCTTAACAAACCCTTCATACACATGGTTTTTCGGCTTCCCCATGACCTCTAACACCTTATCGCTAACGTGCTCTGGGGCCACCTTTAATTGACCGCTTACGTGGTGCTCACACAATTCATAAAAAAACGTATCGTCTTTATCGGCCATCACGTAATCGAAACGGATACCGGAACGGATAAAGACCTTTTTCACCTTAGGAATCTCCCGCAGCTTCCGCAAGAGGATTAGATAATCCTGATGGGTTGCCTGGAGATTTTTACAAGGCGTAGGGAACAGACACTGACGATCCTTACAAACCCCGTATTTCATTTGCTTTTCACAAGCTGGCTCCCGGAAGTCGGCTGTCGGTCCGCCAACATCGTGGATATAGCCTTTAAAATCCGGCTCCCAAACAAAGTTCTCCGCTTCTTTTACCAAAGATTCATGGCTTCTGGCCTGAATAATACGTCCTTGGTGAAAGGTTAGGGCGCAAAAGCTACAAGCACCAAAACAGCCTCGGTTGCTAATTAGGGAAAACTTCACCTCACTAATCGCCGGAATGCCGCCAGTCTCTTCGTAGCTTGGATGATACGTCCGCATATAAGGGTAGCCGTAAGAAGCGTCCATTTCCCTCATGGTAAGCGGAGCGGATGGAATGTTTTGCACCACGTATTCCTGCTCCTTATACTGTTCTACTAAGATCTTGGCTGTAAAAGGATCCGTATTTTGGTTTTGTACTTGGTAGCTCTTTGCATATAGAAGCTTATCTTTCTTCATCTCCTGATAGCTTGGAAGCACCGTGTAGTCATAAAGATTATCCAAACTTTTAGTCCGGTAAACCGTTCCCGGAATAAAGGTTAAATCCCGAATATTAAGTCCGCTTTCTAAGGCTTCGGCAATCTCTCTAATAGAGCGTTCACCCATTCCGTAAGAAATTAAATCAGCGCCAGAATCTAGAAGGATGCTGCGCTTAAGCTTGCCTGACCAGTAATCGTAATGAGCCAGACGACGCAAGGAGGCTTCGATTCCGCCTAACACAATTGCCGCATCTTTATAAGTCTGGCGAATTAAGTTCCCATACACCACACAGGCATAATCCGGACGTCTTCCCATCTCACCGCCAGGACTGTAGGAGTCTTTACTACGCCGTCTCTTGGAGACAGAGTAATGATTTACCATGGAGTCCATATTGCCGGCTGAGACAAAGAAACCTAGCCTCGGCTTGCCAAAGACTGCAATACTAGCCGGGTCGCGCCAGTCTGGTTGAGCGATGACACCTACGCGAAAGCCCATGGACTCAAGTAGTCTCGTTATAATCGCCGCACCAAAAGAAGGATGGTCTACATAGGCATCCCCGCTTACGTAGACGAAGTCTACTTCGTCCCATCCTCGCTCTTCCATCTCTGCTCTCGTAATTGGCAAAAATTGTTTGCTCATATAATCTCAAAAGTCCCTTCCATTACATCAAAGTAATCGGTAATATAGTAATCCGCCAATTCACGTTTTCGTTGTATTTGTTCTTTAGAAAAATCATCGGCTACCGTACACACTTGCATCCCGGCATTTTTGCCCGCTAAGATTCCCATGGGTACATCCTCAAAGACAAGACAGCGCTCCGGTAAAACTGCTAGCTTTTTGGCAGCAAGCAAGTAGACATCTGGGGCTGGTTTGCCTTTTCTCGCCTCATCAGCGGTACAGACTGCGTCAAAGTAAGAGGCAATTCCTCTAGCTTCGAGAACGGCCCTAGCTAGCTCCTCCGAGTTGCTAGTGGCAATCCCCATCTTTTTACCGGCCCTTTTCATCGCCTCTAAAAATTCCGGTACGCCTGGCTTTAGGGGCACCTCTTCGCAATATTTTGTATACGTCATCTCCTGCCATTCATCCATAATCATGGTCAAATCATGGGGTAATTCAGGAAAAGAGTCCAGAAAAAGCTGGGCTACCTCCCGGTAACTCATCCCTTCCATACGAGACTCTAAATCCTCTGGCTTTACTTGGTTGTAACGAGCCAAAAATTCATCATCCACCGCTCGCCATACCCACATAGAATCCACTAAGGTTCCATCTAGATCAAAGATTACGGCATTTTTATCTGTTAACATGACATTCTCCATCCTGGTAAATACTTATTCTTAAGCATTCGGTTTACAAGCTTTCCCCACCCTAGTGGGTATCCGTCTACACAGACGAGATAATACCCTTTTTCGCTTAACTCTGGCGCAGCAATCGTCTCTCCTTTTAAATACCGTAAAACCCGCTCATCAGTGGCACTTAAATCGAGGACGAAAGGATACTCTTCTTTCTTTAGATACATCGCTAACGCCTGACTGGGCTCAAAGCGATTCTTCTTACACTCTCCTAATAGGAGACCGGAACGTAGGAAGCGCAGTCCTTTCAGCCTTGGTACACCCTCGGGCATATAAAACAAACGCTCTTTTTGGAGGGATAGCCGCGACTTATCGAAAGAAATCCCTAAAAGATCGAGGAACTCTTTCGCTTCCACTGGCAGTTTTCCCTGATACGTAGCCTCTTCATAGCTCAAGGGCCTGCTCTCTTCTTTCTTTTCTAAAAGGGCGAGAAAATGGCCTTCCCCTGCCATCTTATGAGGAAAGATTCGAACGCTTTTAGCAATCTCTGGCATTTCGGTCTTTGTAAGGGTAACGAAGCCATTAGTAAAGCCCTCATAATTCGGAGTAATATTTTTTAGACTTAAGGAAGGATGGGCAATTAAAAGCTCTTCAATCATTTGCTCATTTTCCCGTTCATCAAAGGTACAAGTTGAATAAAGCAGCATTCCCTCAGGTTTTAGCATAGCTAGAGCCTGGGCGAGGATTCCCCGCTGAAGACCTGCGAAAAATTCTGGAGATTCTTCACTCCACGCTTTGATCATCTTCGGGTCTTTGCGAAACATACCCTCTCCCGAACAAGGAGCATCAATCAAAATCTTATCGAAAAAATGGGGAAAGAACTCTATAAGATGTCCCGGCTCTTCTGAAAGAACCAGGACATTGCCAATTCCAAAAACTTCTATGTTTTTAAGAAGCCCCTTGGCCCGAGAATTGCTAATATCATTGGCTACTAGCATTCCCGTGCGCTTAAGCTTAGCTCCTAATTCAGTAGCTTTCCCTCCAGGTGCGGCACACAAGTCCAGCACCTTATCACCAGCCTCGATCGGTAGGCGACTAGCCGGAGTCATGGCTGAAGGCTCTTGTAGATAATATAGTCCAGCGTGATAATACGGATGCTTAGCCGGAGAAACACTTTCCCCGTCGTAAAAGAAGCCGTTGTGAATCCACGGAATCTTCCGTAGCTCAAAAGGACATATTTCAAGAAACTCTTCTACGGAAATCTTGCCTTCGTTTACCCGCAGTCCATATAGCCGTTCATCGTCAAAACAAGCTAGGTAATCTTCGTATTCTCCTTGTAAAATCCTCTTCATTTTGGCGCTAAACGCAGCTGGTAATTGTATCATCTAATGTTCACCTTAAATTCTTTAATATGCTTTGTAAATATTTCCAAGTAGTCTCTGTAGACGCGATGCTTAAGCGCTCGTTGACCGAATGGACGTCGAACATTTCCGGACCGATAGAAACACAGTCAAGGGCAGGGTTCTTACCCACAAAGAGGCCACATTCAAGGCCAGCGTGAATCGTCGAAACCTCTGGTGTCTTACCAAATAGATTCTCGTACTCTTTAACTAACACGTCCCGTAGCTCGGACTCTGGTCTAAATTGCCAAGCTGGGTACTGGTCGTGGTAGTTAACTGTCGCGCCCGTTAATCCTTTTACTACCGTTTTCACAAGGGCTTTCATCTCTTCGATTTTAGATTCTACAGAGCTCCGGATTAAAACTTTGCCCGTTACCTGTTGGGTACTAGTGCTGAAAACACCGGTATTCATCGATGTCTCCGTTAATCCCTTTAGCTTACGAGAAAAGCCCATAGGGCCGTTAGGAATACCAAACATCACATCAATCACCCGGTCACCGCTTTCTTTAGTCATCGGTTCAAACGCCCTCTCGGAAACTTCTAGAGCTTCTACGCAAAGGCCTGGCTCATCACCCATAAACTCATCTAACCAGATAGCTTTCATTTTTGCCACTTTTTCAATTAGGGCCGTTCGTTCATTCTCAGGAAAGACTACGAGCGCTTCACTGATGGTAGAGATAACGTTATCCTTTGAACCGCCATCCACGCTTACAAGGCGCAAATCAATATCTGTGCGTAAGAAGTCTAAAAGACGTCCCATCATCTTGTGGGCATTTCCTCTTTGGAGGTGAATGTCTGAGCCCGAGTGGCCACCTAAAAGGCCGTGAATCTTAATCTTAAAGGTGGTTCCTGAATACGCTTCTCGGCGAATGTCAATCTGATATTCACCCCGCACCCCACCAGCGCAGCCAGCCGTAATAATCCCCTCTTCTTCAGAGTCTAAGTTAATTAAATTCGTTCCCGCAAACTGGGTCATATCGATTCCCATCGCCCCTGACATGCCGGTCTCTTCATCCGCTGTAAGGAGAACCTCTAGCGGTGGATGAGGGATGTCTTTAGCGGCGAGTAAAGCCATAATATAGGCAACGGCAATGCCGTTATCAGCGCCAAGAGTCGTGTCTTTGGCCTTAACAAAGCCGTCTTCTACGTACATTTCAATACCGTCTTTTTCAAAATCATGGGTGGATTCCGGTGTCTTTTCACACACCATATCCAAGTGTCCCTGTAAAATAACTGGTTTTGCATTTTCATAACCGACTGTTCCCAGCTTCTTTACAATCACATTTAACGTTTCGTCTTGTTTTGCATCAAGCCCCAAATCCTTCGCAAACTTAAGACAGTAATCACTAACTGCTTGGCAGTTATAAGTCCCCCTAGGAATCTTATTCAACTCCTCAAAATAATGAAAAACTACTTGTGGTTCATACCCATTTAAAACACTCATTTAATTCTACCTCCCGTACCATTTTATTCTTCTTCCATTATGAGACGTTTGGCCCCAAAAAGCAAGGAAAAAAGACCCTATACCACTATGGATATAGAGCCTCATTCTATGTATTAGAAGATTTTAAAAAATCTCCTAATACTATAGAAGCGCTCCGCTAAGGATGCGCACTTCGGCGAAAGGAACTTTGTGCAACCGCACACGCCGAAGGCGCAAGAATTTGCCGAGCGCAAATTCTATTTATCACCTTTTAAAGAATGTTTATAGCATATCCTCATCGGTATCGAGAAAATCGTTCTCGCTAACCTCTTCCTCATAGCTAGTACTAACACTTCTTGAAGAACGCTGAGGCACGTCTAATTCTGCACGATTAGAGCGAACCGTATCGTAATTCTCCTGTAGGGAGTTTACGAGGCCATCGTACTTGGTGGTATAAGATTCTAATGCATTGCCTAATAAGCCCTCAGCATTTGCTAGCAAGTCGTCCGTGTACTGAACGGCGCTTACTCGGATATCGTTTGCATCGTTCGTCGCGTTGTCGAGGATTTCCTGAGCCTGCTTAGAAGCGGTGGTTACCACCTCGTTGGCCTGAGTATAAGCGTGCTGCATAATCTCGTGCTCGCTTACCATTTCCGTCGTCTGTACCTTCGCCTCTTCGATCATCGCTTCAGCTTTCGCTTTTGCATCAGCTAAAATCGCATCTTTATTAGCGATAATCTTCTGATATCTCTTTATCTCATCAGGAGTCTTCATCCGCAGCTCTCGCAGAAGCTCGTCGATTTCGTCTTTATTTACAATAATCTTCGTACTTGATAATGGTTGGAACTTACAGTTATCAATGTACTCCTCAATTTCTTCAATAATCTGTTCAATTCTACTGCTCATTTCGTGCACTCTCCTTTTTAATTATTTTCTCTTTAAGTCTCCCGGCTACCATCTCTGGCACGAAGGGAGATACATCCCTCTTAAACTCCGCAATCTCCTTCACCATACTGGAACTAAGGTACGAATACTCCACGTTCGTAGAAAGAAAGATGGTCTCAATCTCAGGATTCATCCGGTGATTCGTCTGGGCCATCTGTAATTCATACTCAAAGTCGGTGATCGCTCGTAAACCACGAACAATCATACCTGCATCTACATCTTCTAAAAAATCAACTAATAGACCGTAAAAAGGTACGATTTTCACATTTTCTATATCTTTCGTTACTTCCTCTAACATTTTAACACGTTCCTCTACTGAAAACAACGGAATTTTCGCATTGTTGTTCAGCACTCCCACAATTAGTTCGTCAACTCTTCTAGCTGCTCTTTTAATGATGTCCAAATGCCCGAAAGTCACAGGATCAAAACTCCCTGGATATACTGCTCTATTCATAATTCTCTTCCTCCTAGCTATTTTTTAAGTAGAATACCGCCAACTGGGTACGGTCTCGTAGTTCTAGCTTGTCTAACAGACTGCTTATATAATTGCGTACCGTGCCCTCACTTAAATAAAGGCTTTCGGCAATCTCTTTATTACTTTGCCCTTCGCTAACTAGCTCAAGGACTTCTAGCTCCCGTTCGCTGATTCCCTTGGCGCCGTAATCGTAATTCTTACCGCCCTTTAAAAGCTCTGGAAGACTTTTCACAATATCGCTACCAAAGACCGTCTGTCCTAAATACACCGCCCTAAGCGCCGGCACGATATTTTCGTAGTCTTGCTTTAATATATAGCCCTTAGCTCCGCATGTGATCGCTTCCGTTACATACTCGCCATCGGTAAACGTGGTTAAGAATAAAATTTTAGCTTCTTTGTCCTTTTCAAGGATTCTTTTCGCTGCCTCAATCCCCGTCATCTCTCCCATCCGGATGTCCATCAGCACCACATCGGGCGCCGTCTCGTCGTAAAGAGCAATTGCCGCCTCACCACTACTGCCAGTTGCCACCACACTAGTATCTTCTGCGGCACCAATAATGGTGCTAAGGGCGCCACTTACCAGTTTGTCATCGTCAATAATCAGTATTTTCATGGGCTCTCCTATTTAGGGATAGCAATCTGAATTTGAAAGCCCTCGGCTCTTAAAATTCGTAGTGTTCCCTTTAAATTTCGGACTCTTTCTTCCATATTTAAAAGTCCGATTCCTTTTTCTTCATCGTCATTTATAACTGGCCCATTATCACTGATAATTAGCTGATAAAGGCCAGGGTGTTCCTGAATAATTATCCGCGCCTCCGTTGCTTTACTGTGTCGTATGATATTATTAAGTCCTTCCTTAATGGAGGTCAAAAATCCATACTTTACATCCCGGGGAATATGACCGTGGTTGCCAATCTCTAAGGTAACCGGGCAGAAGGTAAAGTCTTTTACTAGCTCCCGAACCGCTATGTCTAAATCTAAGAAATCCTCATGTAAATCGTGAACGCTACTGCGTACCGAGTTCATAGCCTCTGTTAAAGTCTCCCCTAGGGCCTCTAGCGCTTCCGTTTGCTGGGAATCTTTTTCGCTTACCTTTAGTGCCTGGGTCATGAGAATCCCTCTGGATAATAAATGTCCGACATTGTCGTGAATCTCTCTGGCGATCCGATTACGCTCGGTAAGCGTGGCCATGACAATCTCGGCATCCTGCCCTGTACTTAGGGCCTGATTCTTCTGCTCTAAGAGTAGTTCTCGCTCCCGGCCTTCATCCCGTTCTTTATAATAGCGCTCCTGTAAATCCTGCATCTGCCGCTTCTGATAGCAGATAAAAAGGCTAAGAAGAACGCCAAAGCCGGTGAAAATCATCGGGAATATACCCGTATCGTGCCAGAAATAAAAGAAAAGCAAAACGAAAGGGCCTGTCAGTAGCAGCTGCTCTTTCGTTACTAGATTATAAATGAGCAAAGGCAAAAAAAGCAATGCCTCTGGTAAAAAAAGCGAAAACACTCCGTAGATAATCGTACTGAGGATGGCAAAGCTCTTGTCTTGCCGATACTGCCCTAAGCAGCTATAGGTAATTTGAAGCAATAGGGCTACCAGAAAAGAGGCGCTTATTCTCGTAAAGAACAAACTCCCCAAACAATATATAAACAAGATACCTAGTTCGATAATTATCATCATGACAAATGTCACCCTCATCTTATTACTTGCAACACTTCTATTATATACAAGGCCAAAGTATACTACAAGTACAACGAATGGAGGAATTGATTATGGTACATATTGAAAATCTAGTAAAACGCTACGGTGATCTCTTAGCTCTTGACCACCTAAACTTGGATATTAAAGAAGGAGAAATCTTTGGACTTTTAGGACCGAACGGCTCAGGTAAGACGACGGCCCTTAACTGTCTACTCGCCCTACTTCGCTATGACAAAGGTCGAATTACCGTCTTTGGTAAGGATATGACTCCTGATAGCTATGAACTCAAACAAGGCATCGGGGTAATTCCCCAAAATGTAGCCGTCTTTGACCAAATGAGCGTCTACGAAAACATCGATTACTTCTGCGGCCTTTACGTAAGCGATAAAAAGAAACGTCGTGCTCTGGTAGAGGAAGCTCTTAAGTTTGTAGAACTTGGGGACTACCAGAAAATGCGACCAAAAAAACTCTCTGGTGGTCTTCTTAGGCGTCTCAACATCGCCTGTGGCATCGTTCACAAGCCCAAGTTAATCATTATGGATGAACCTACGGTAGCGGTCGACCCCCAAAGCCGTAACAACATCTTAGAAGGGATTAAACGGCTCAATGAAAACGGCTCAACCATTATCTACACCTCCCACTACATGGAAGAGGTAGAGCAAATCTGTACGCGAATTGCCATTATCGATAAAGGCCAAGTCCTAGCAACTGGCAGTACGGAAGAATTAAAAGCAATGATTAAAACGGGGGAAACCATTCGCATTGAAAATCTCGTCTTAACGGAAGAACACTTAGCTGATATGCGGGAACTTCCCCACGTCTATCGCCTAGATTATCAGGAACAAACGCTGGTGGTTCGCCTAAGTAGCGCCAAACACAACTTAGTTCGCTTCTTAAATTACTTGCAGGCAAAAGACATTCCCTTTGGTCGCGTGCTCTCGGAACTCCCTACGCTAAACGATGTGTTCTTAGAGATTACCGGCAAGGAACTAAGGGATTAGGAGGAAGATTATGATACAACTTTTTAAATATCGCTTACTACAAAATGTGCGAGACGTAAGTATGATGTTCTGGGCCCTAGCTTTCCCTTTACTTCTCGGAACCTTTTATTCCCTTGCTTTTGGCAATATGGGAAATAATGCCGCTGGTGATGGTACCTGGAGCGAGATTCCTGTAGGCATTGTAAACGTCTCAGAAAATCAACCTTTTGAAGCCTTTCTTGATGGCTTAGATGGCGATTTGATTAAAGGAAAGGTTTACGACGACGAAGGGGCGGCCAAGAAGGCTTTAAATAATCAAAAAATCAAAGGCTACTTTGTGATTGATAATAACCTGGCCTTAAAGCTCTCAGGCAATGGTCTGGAAGAAAGTATTTTGGCTAATCTCTTAAATACGTATGAAAAGAACGCTTCTTTAGCTATGAAAGTAGCTACCGAAAAACCCCAGCAACTAGAGACCTTTCTCGAATCCCTAGGAGATTATCAAAGTTTTACCAAAAATGCTTCCCTTGGTGGGCGCACCCTTGATCCGATGATCAATTACTTCTTTGCCCTCTTAGCTTACGCCTGCTTATGTGGTGCCTTTCTCGGGACCCGTTCCACCTTTGATTCCCAGGCAAATCTCTCTGCCTTAGGCGCTAGACGCTGTATAAGCCCTACCCATAAATTAAAGCTGATTTTTATCGACCTTACAACCCTCGTTCTCATTCAATTTGTAAATATGCTGATTTTAACAGCTTATCTGATCCTATTTTTAAAAATAGATTTAGGCGATAACATTCCTCTACTCCTCTTCATCGAGTTGATGGGTACCATTCTTAGTATTAGTATTGGCATCGCCATTGGCAGTATAGCTCGCTTAAGTCAAGGCATAAAAATAGGGATTACGGTAGCCGTCTCCCTATTCCCTGCCTTTTTAGCAGGACTTATGTTTGGCGACATCAGAAATATAATCGAAGTACACGCTCCTCTTGTCAATCGCCTAAATCCGGCAGCGGTCCTTGCTGATGCCTTCTACTGCTTAGGTGTTTATAACGACCAGACAAGACTTACCCGCAACTTGATTATCTTAGGCGTGATGGCGGCTTTACTCTTAACCGTAGCCTTTTTGTCCATCAGAAGGGAGGATTATGATAGTATTTAAAGGATTTATGAAACTGGTAAAGAAAAATGCTGGTATTGCACTGATGTACATATCCATCTTTTTCTCAATTTCTTTAATGGTAAGCAAGAATTTAAATACCAATACCGACGATAGCTTTACCGCCAGTGAACTGTTAGTCACCGTGATTGACCGGGATCAGTCACCGCTCTCAGAAGCTTTAAGCGCTCACTTAGGTGAAACCTTTACCTTAGTACCCCTTGAGGATAAGGAAAACGTTCTGCAAGATGCCCTATTCAACCGGAGAACTCAGTATATTATCCAGATTCCTGAAAACTTTCAGGATGATTTTCAGACGGGCAGCCAAGAATTAATTACCAATAAGATTCCTGATAGCACCAACGGCATGTACGCCGATCAGACTGTAGACGCCTTCTTAAACGACGTAAGGTCTCTTAATCTCGCTGGTTACTCTTTAGAGGAAGCCTGCCAAGAAACTAAAAAAGCCGCAAGCGTAACGGCTGATATCAGCCTTATCAGTGAAGACACCAGCGTATTTTCGACCTATAGCTTTATCTTCGTCTATATGCCTTACATTATCCTGTGTCTATGCTGCTACATTCCGCCTATCGTCCTTTTGGCCTTTAGGAAAAAAGATCTGCGCACGCGCATTTTAAGCGCACCTATTTCCAGTCGTAGCCAAAGCTTGCAACTATTTCTAGGCTTTGCCCTTCTTGGATTAGGTTTCTGGGTGCTTAATCTTCTCTTCGTCCTGGCTATGGACGGGAAAGCCTTCTTACAAAGCCCAAATGTAAGCTATTACCTAGGAAACTCCCTGTGCCTAACCTTAGTGTCGCTGGCCATTGCGTTTCTGATATCTACATTCTTAAAAAGAGATGACGCCTTAAGCGCCATTACCAATGTCATCTCCCTAGGCATGTGCTTCCTCTGCGGGGTCTTTGTCCCCCTCACCTTACTAGGAGATAGCGTCAAGAAATTCGCTCAGTTCTTGCCTTTATATTGGTACGAAAACAATGTGAGTCTTTTAAACAAGGTGGCTATCACCACCAAAAGTCAGACCTTGCAGCTATACCAAGGCTTCGGCATCCAGCTTCTCTTTTGCGTAGCCCTTGTCAGTATCGCGCTAATGGTCAATAAGCGAATGAATGTAATTGAAAAATGATAAAAACCCTCTGTGGGGAATTGTAACCTAAGTGGTACAAAACTCGGCAGAGGGTATTTTAATTAATTACGCCTTTTCTATAAACACATGTTTATTCGTCTTATATCTTTTCTCTTTTATGACTCTCATAGATAGCTGATCCAAATATGAAAATTCCGTATGTAGATCTGCTTCTACAATAATAAGACCTTCTTCGTTTATCAAATTACTATTAGCCAGGTATTCTAAAACCTGCTTCTCAAGTTCTAAATTATAGGGCGGATCCATAAAGATAATATCAAAAGGTCCTTCTAGAGAAGAGAGTTCCATTAGCACATTTCCCGTCAGGACTTTGCCTTCTAAGTGGGTGTGCTCAAGGTTCTCTTTAATAATGCTAGTACACACCTTGTTCTTATCTACAAAGACAGCTTCCCTAGCACCTCTACTTAGGGCTTCGATACCGATTCCGCCACTACCAGCAAAGAGGTCGAGAAATTTAGCATCAATAAGAAACTGACTAATCATGTTAAAAAGAGTTTCTTTAATCCGGTCCTGGGTTGGTCTCGTCTCCAAACCAGGAGCTGTTTTTAATTTAAGACTTTTGGCACTGCCGGCAATTACTCGCATCTGTTCTCCCTTCAAATGATTGTGTTATAAGGTTCTTACTACGGTACCGTTATCTCCTTGGTGAAAGGTGACTTCCCCTGCCGCTTCGGCGGCTTGCTGCAAAAGCATACTATCTTGAAAGACATCGCCTAATTTAAAGTTCATCAGACCACTTTGACGAATTCCAAATAAATCACCTGGTCCGCGAAGGCGTAGGTCTTCATTAGCGATCTTAAACCCGTCGTTACTTTCATTTAGAATCTCTAAACGCTCTTTAGTCGCTTTCGCTTTGCTACCTGTCATGAAGATGCAGTAGCTCTGGTAATCTCCTCTTCCTACTCGGCCTCTTAGCTGGTGAAGTTGCGCAAGACCGAAGCGCTCGGCATTTTCAATTAAGATCACCGTTGCATTGGGCACGTCGATACCGACTTCGATAACCGTGGTTGAGACTAGGATATCCGTCTGTCCTTTGGCAAAAGCTTCCATAATTTCTTCTTTTTCAGTCTGCTTCATTTTTCCATGAAGAAAGGCTACTTTAGCGGCGTCACCTAGATGTTCCTGTAGACTCTCACTATAGTCGATTACGTTTTCTGCCTCTAGGTTCTCGCTTTCTTCTACCATAGGACAGATTACATAACACTGGCGTCCCGCTTTTACTTGTTCTTCCATAAATTTATAAGCGCTAGGCCGATACCCTGTACCGACTACACAGTTTTTTATCGGTAGCCGATTGGCTGGTAGCTCATCAATAACCGAGATTTCCAAGTCACCATACAAAATAATAGCTAGCGTTCTGGGAATAGGAGTTGCGCTCATTACCAGGATGTGTGGCACATCGCCTTTGCTAGCAAAGGTTTCTCGCTGCTTAACGCCAAACCGGTGCTGTTCGTCAGTAACCACAAGGGCAAGGTTTTGATATTCTACCTTATTTTGAATCAGGGCGTGGGTACCGACGATAATCTGGGCTTCGCCACTAGCGATTCGCTGATAGGCCTCTCGCTTCTCTTTAGCAGTTAACGACCCGGTTAGTAGCTCTACAGAATAGTTAAGCCCTGCCGCTAAAAGCATTTTCTTAATCCCTTCTGCGTGCTGATTTGCCAGCACTTCTGTGGGTGCCATCATCGCTCCTTGGTAACCACTTCCCACACAGGCTAAAAGGGCGTAAAGGGCGACCACCGTCTTTCCGCTTCCTACATCCCCTTGCACTAGACGTGCCATGGGGCGATGGCTGTTCATATCTTTCATGATTTCCCTAATTACCTTCTCTTGAGCCTTCGTAAGGCTATAGGGTAAGCTTTTTACTAGCTTTTCACTAGCCTGGGTATCCTCAGGGGAAAAGTGATTTTGCCACTCCTGCTTATCCTCTGATAGCGCCCGCAAAGAGATGATAAAGCTTAAGAACTCATCGAACACCAAACGCTTACGCGCCTTAATATAATCCTCTTTATCTACCGGAAAATGAATGGCGCGAACCGCCTCTTTAAAGGTTAATAAATCGTAGCTCGCTCGTAGCTCGCTACTTAAATAGTCCTCTTTAAAATTAAGTTCCGTTAAGGCTGTGCGAATCGCTTTGGCGATACCATTGTTTCCGAGGCCCTTTGTCGTCTTATAAAGTGGCCACAGTTGACCGCATTTTTGTTGGTATTTTTCAATCGATTCGAAGATTTCCGGCTGCTCCATAGTCAGAATCCCGCCCCGCCTTGTAATCCGCCCTCTTAAGATATACGCGCTACTTTTGCTCATCATCGTCTTCACGTAAGGCAGTTGAAACCACACCACATCAAGGGTTCCCGTTAAATCCTTAAGCTTTAAGCTGGTAACTGCGAGTTTACGACCTCTGCTCAGCCGAATATTACCTGCTACGTGACCGGTAATCGCTGCCACTGTCCCCTCTTCCACTTCACTAATAGGGACCGGTTCTTCGTAGATATCGTAGCTACTGGGAAAATAGCGAACTAAATCGCCAACCCTTTCGATCCCTAAGGATGCGAAAAGCTTGGCGGTTTTATCTCCTATACCTTTTATTTCATTTATTGGAGTGCTTTCAATCATCTTCTTTTACTATTCAACAGACATTACGTAGTAATAAATCGGTTGTCCGCCGTATTGTAAGTCCACGTCGTAATTCGGATACAGTTCGGTCACTTTTTCAAGAAGGGCATTTGCTTCCTCTTCTTTTACTTCCTCACCGTAATAGATACTGATTAGTTCAGAATCCTCATCTGTCATCGCCTTTAATGTTTCGAAGGCTACTGTTTCGATATCACTACCTACACTTAAGATGCCTTTATCTCCAAGGCCCATGATATCGCCTTCATGAATCTCTTTATCATCAATCTTCGTATCGCGAACAGCATAGGTTACCTGACCGGTCTTAACGTTTTTGATCTCTTCAGCCATCATCTCTGCATTTTCTGCAGCTGTGATTTCTGGTTGATAAGAAATAATGGCGGTAATACCTTGAGGAACGGTCTTTGTAGGAACCACGATAATCTCTTTATCCTTCGTCAGCGCCTGTGCCTGATTTGCCGCTAAGATTACGTTTTTATTATTCGGTAGAATAAAGATTGCCTCAGCGTTTACCTGATCGATGGCATGTAACATATCATCGGTACTAGGGTTCATGGTCTGTCCCCCTTCGATAATATAATCAACGCCTAACTCTTTAAAGATATCGTTAAGCCCCTCACCGATCGATACCGAAATAAAGCCTACTGGCTTACGGGGTTCATCAGCCTTTACTTCTTCCGTCTTCTCTGCTTCTAAGCGCAACTTCTCCTCGTGCTCTTCTCGCATATTATCGATCTTCATGCTGGTAAGAGAACCGTATTTAAGGCCTTTTTGTATAGCTAGACCAGGATCGTTGGTATGTACATGAACCTTTACCACCTCATCATCGGCAACGACTACGATCGAGTCACCAATTGAAGAGAGGTAATTTTTAAATGCTTCCTCATCAGAAGCCGTAAATTTCTTTTCTAGGTTAACGATAAACTCGGTACAGTAACCGAATTTAATCTCTTCGCTACTGCCTTCTGTGCTGGTCTTAGGAGCAGCACTTTTAGGTGCAATGGCGCTATAATCCACCTCTTTACCAAGGAAAGCGTCATACATACCCTTAACAATTTCTACAAGTCCCTGACCACCTGAGTCAACCACTCCAGCTTCTTTAAGCACCGGCAGCATATCCGGAGTCTTTGCTAGGACTTCTTCCATATGTTCAATCATCTTTGGAAGCATAACTTCAATGTCATCTGTCTCTTCCACTAGCTGAGCCGCACTCTCGGCTGCGCCGCTAGCTACCGTTAGAATGGTACCTTCCTTCGGTTTCATAACCGCTTTATAGGCCGTGTCTCTCGCCTTGGCAACCGCAGATGCTAGCGTCAGGGCATCAATCTCCTCATCGTCTCTAATAACCTTTGTAAAACCTCTCAAAAGCTGAGATAATATTACGCCTGAGTTACCTCTAGCGCCTCGAAGTGATCCCGAAGAAATCGCCTTTGCTAGCTCTTTCATCGTCGGACTTTCTAATGCTGTCACCTCTCTAGCTGCCGCCATAATCGTTAGTGACATATTGGTACCGGTATCGCCGTCAGGAACGGGGAATACATTTAATTCGTTGATGTATGCTTTATGAGCTTCGATATTTGCTGCACCTGCCAAAAACATCTTTGCCAGAAGCTCTGCATTAATAGTCTTAACTGCCACAGTACTTCCTCCTTAAATTAATCAATAACCCGAACGCCGTCGATAAACACGTTGATTTTCTCAACTGTCATGCCGGTAAATTCTTCCAGTTTGTACTTAACGTTACTGATTAGATTTTCCGTGACCGTGGGTATGCTTACACCATAAGAGACAATAATATGAAAATCGAGAGAAATTCTATTATCCTCTTCAAAGGTTACTTGAATACCTTTTTGTAAGCTATCTCTTTTTAATAAATGAACCAAGCCATCTTTCACACCCATTGCTGCCATGCCGACAATTCCAAAGCACTCAACAGCAACTGTGCCGCCGTACGTTGCAATTACCTCTGGGTCAACGACGATGTCCCCGAGATCTGTACTAACTTTTCCCTGCATATTTTATACCTCCATTAATTGCCAAATTATAACCGGAAGTGTCATACTTCGCGTAAACCAATTATACATGGTTTGCTATATCTTTTCAATTGTGGTGCAAAAACAACCTAAAATAAAATAGAATTTGCACTTGGCAAATTCTTGCGCCTTCTACAAAAAAAACTCAGACCCGTTAGAATCTGAGTTTCCGACTATGCTCTTTCTACTCTGCCAGATTTTAAGCAAGAAGTACAAACATACATCTTCTTTGTTGCACCTGCTGTAGTTTTAACACGTACTGATTTGACGTTTGATTTCCACATTTTTGGTGTCTTTCTATGTGAGTGACTTACATTGTTTCCAAAGTGAGCACCTTTTTCACAAATAGCACATTTTGCCATGACTGCACCTCCTAACATTCTCAGAGTCCGCTCAAACGAACTCGCAACAGTAATATTCTACTAAATGGTTTCTTCCTTGTCAAGCATTTCCATGACATCTTCTTCGGACAATTTCGATTCTTTTTTATTTCCAAAGCGATCTAGCACTTCTGGGATCATATCGAGAATCTTCGTCATCGTATCCTGATTCTTAATATTAACCAAGCGAGTATTGCCATTTTGGAAGACGAGAACCGCACTAGGGGTAACCTTGCCACCCATTCCACCACTGCCCTTATCCTTAGCGTTCTCTGCTAAGGAACCGGCGGCGATAGCAAACGATACATCGACTAAAGGAAGGATAATCGTCTCGCCTACATAGATAGGTTCCCCTACTACCGTTTTGGAAGATACGAGGCCGTCCATTCCTTTAAAAAGCGCCTCAACTGTTGTCTTAAAGTCATTATTTGCCATTGCTAACCCCTTTCTGTAGTGCCAAACCGTCTTTAACTGTCTGGCGAATCTCTTTCTTCAGTAATAGCGTAATGGCCATTCCGAGAAAATAGACCATTCTTATTTTTCCTTTTATATAAAGATCACCGCTTAAAACCTTGTTTTCCAAATCTGGATACAGCTCTATCTCTTTAAACGCTGCCAGTGGCTTTAAGGCGCTATAACCTGCCATTAAGTATCCCGTAGTGGCAGGATCATCAAACCCGATATTTACACTTCCTTTGAAGCGTTTTGGCGTTAATCTTCGGAGAAGCTTTTTAAGCTGTTTAAAGAAATAGCGTAATGCTATTTTTGTCGTTTCTTCGTTTAGGAAATCTTTTACTGAAGTTATTTTATCATAAATGCTTTTTAATGTATATTTGATCTTCTGAAAGATTTTCATAGCCTTGTCTTTCCACGAGGTTTTCTCCGTCTTTACCTTTTCTTCCGTAGATATCCGGGGTGCTTCTGCCTGTGGCGGCGGAGACTCTTTAGTGACCGGTATAGACTCCCCAGAGTCCTCCCTCGCCGGGACCACTTCGTGACTGATTTCGCTAGTGTTTTCATAAGAACTTTCATCAGGGCTCTCCTCCTTTATGAGTTCAAACCATAATATTTTGACCGATAATTTGCTATCTTCCTTGCTATAAGAAAAGCGAATGCGAAGCAGCGACCATAGCCAACTCACTTTAATCCGTACCTGGGTACTTTCAAAGTCCCCAGCGCTCTCACCGCTTGCTTCGTACTTAATGGCTAGAAAAAGCACAATCAAGATTAGCAATACCAGTAACCCTAGTATCGCTAATAAAATAATCCCGATTACTTTTATAATTCCCAAAAGTACTCCTAGCATTAACGCCTCTCCTTAATCCTATCTAGCAAAAAATCGCTGATATTTACATCCTTAGTCGCAAGATAGACCTCCGTCGCAATCTCTTCGAGCAAATCCTCGGCTTCCTCATAGTCCTTTGCCAGTCCCACTACCGTTAGGTCTTCATGAGGATAATGCTCTCCTAGGGTTTCCCGGTAGCTAATAATCTCCAGCCGATTATCAAGCTTACCATTGAGACACAGCAGATAGACGCTTTTGCTCTCCTGCCGATTTCTAATCTGGTAAAGGATATCATGCTTTTTACTGCCGATTTTTGCTCCTGTATAAAGGTAATTCCAGACTTCCATCTCTTTCCCTCACTTTACTGATTGTAATACTGGTCAAAGACCGCCCCGGCCACATCGGTTGCCCGACCAGCCCCGTCAGATTTCTCGATTACCACACTGACGACTAAATCCGGGTTATCCATATTGGAAAAACCAACGAACCATGAGTGGTTCTTTTCCATTTCATCACTATATTCTGCGGTGCCTGTCTTGCCAGCCACATCGTAGCCACCGCGTCCTAGGTTGCTGGCTGTCCCGTAATCCACTACTTGCTTCATATATTCTTTCAGCTGTGACGCTTCTGCAGCAGTCATTAACGCCCCATAGCTTTTTGGCATCTTCTTTTCTACTACGCTACCACCATTATTCTGGGTGTAGTCTAGAAGATAAGGAGTCATTAGCTCCCCGCCATTAGCAATCGCTGCGGTAATAAGAGCCATATGATAAGGACTTACCTGAACCTTCCCTTGTCCCATGGCCGTCATCATCTTATCGCCATCACTAGCGGCAGCGGTTATTCCCGTATGACTAACGGTATTCCCAAAGCCGCCAGGCAGCTTTTTTTCAAAAAGCAGTTCTTCTGCCGTCTTTTGAAATCTGTCTTGGTTAAGACTAAGACCAATATTAGAAAAAGAGGTATTACAGGAATAGGCTACGGAATTTCCTAAATCCTCATGACCGTGAGCCGTATTGTTGTAACAAGCGATACTGACACCGTTATAGTCGATAACGCCTGAGCAATCGTAGGTGTAATTTCCATAGGTATCAGGATTTTCCCGCATATATTCTAAGGTGGTTACCAGTTTAAAGGTAGACCCTGGTGCGTAGCTACCGTTACTAACCCGGTTAATAAGGACGCTATTTTCATCAGAGTTAAGACCTTCCCACTGAGCAGACACCTGATTAGGGTCAAAGCTCGGTTTCGAAACCCAGGCAAGAATCTTCCCAGTGCTTGGCTCAATGGCGACGACAGCTCCGTTAAAGGAACCAAGAGCATTATAAGCGGCCTGCTGAAGACTGGTGTCTAAAGTGGTGACCGCACTATCACCTGGCTGCTTCTCATCAGCAAAATCTGCCTTAATCTTATCTAAAATAAAGGCATTAGATGTTAGTAGGTCAAAGTTTAGAGTGGACTCTAAACCGGCTTTTCCGTGAACGTTATATCCTACCACGTGACTGTAGAGATCACCGTAAGGGTACACTCTGGCCTCACTGCCGTCTTCGGCTTTAACAGTCTCAGCTAACACTTCCATATTTCGGTCGTAGATGGTACCTCTGGTTATGTACTTTGCATAATTATCCTGTCTGGCGTTATACGGGCTTCTGACTACTTCATCGGCACGCACTACATTAAAGTAGACAAGATAACCGATGAGACAGAGAAACACCGCGACAAAACTATAGGTAACAAAAGCAAACTGTCGATTTCTATCTTTCTTTTCTCTCTTCTTTTGCTTGTTTTCTTTTTTATAGGCCCTTCGCTCTTTGGCGGTCATTTCCTGAATTCCCAGCTCTTCTTCCAGCTTTTCTAGAGCCTGCTTCTCTTCGTAACTTTTTCTTCCTTTGCTCATTTTCTTCCTCTTCTCTAAGAATATAAAGCCCCTGAATAATCGCAAACATAATCAATGTACTTAGTAAAGAACTACCGCCGTAGCTAACGAGTGGTAAGGTTACCCCTGTAGAGGGAATAAACTTGGTAACACCACCAATCATGACAAACACCTGAAAGATGTAAACCGTTCCTAGACCTAAGGCTACTAAGCGATAAAACATGCCCTTTAGTTCCATAGCAATATTCAAAAACATAATGTAGACACTAATACAAATCAGAATTAGACAGATGCCAAAAATCAACCCTAACTCTTCACAGATGGCCGAGAAGATAAAATCTGACTCAGCTACAGGTATCTTTTCGGGCTCACCCTGCATAAGTCCCACACCTAACCAGCCACCAGTAGCGATGGCAAAGAGGGACTGGGCTACCTGGTAACCGCCGTAATCGTAATTGGCAAAGGGATCCTGCCAAGCCTGTACCCGGACCTTAACGTGGCTAAAAAGCTTAAAGCCAAGTACCGAAGCCCCAGCCCCAGCTACCCCGCCAGCAAGTAGATATAGCGGTTGCTTTGTCGCTACATACAGCATGGTAAGATAAACCACAAAGAGAATGAGCCCCGCTCCTAAATCCGTACTGTATACGAGAATCAGAACGTGCAGAGCCGCTACCGCCGTAGTAAACACGATATTCTTAAAGCTCAAACTATACTTAAAACTTGATGCCACAAAGAATACCAGCAAGATTTTAATAAACTCCGAAGGCTGAATGCTAAAACCGCCAAAGGTAAAGCCAAGGAGCGCACCGCCAGAAGCCTTTGCCAAAAGCAGTACCGCTAAGAGGGAAACAATCCCTACGCCGCCATAGATGTACCGCAGTTCCGAAAGCACCTTTAGCTTCTTAATGATAATAGGCACCACTAGCGAAATTCCAATGCCGATAGCGGCAAAGATAAACTGCTTAAAGGCCAACTCATACTCTAGGCGCGTCAGCATAATAAAGCCAACTGTTAGTAGCATACACATATTATTTAGGACCACTCGGGATACTTTCGGGTATAGTTTTGTATACGCCAATATAGTGGTTGCTAGTAGCACCACTTGCAAACCATATAGCCCAGCAATCTGTACATCAAAATCCTTTTGCATAAAGAGAATCAAAAAAGAAATCAAATGCAATAAAAACATCAGGACATTTTGATTGCGTAGCATATCCCGCTTGCTATCCGGATCCCAAGTGCTAAATACAGCAAAACAGGAATACGTATAGACAGCCATAAGGATAATGATTACGTATTTTGATATTTCCACAATAAGATGACTCATAATTACTTATACTCCTCTGTTCCAATGCCCTTTCGTATAATCTACGCCAGGACCAGTCTGCGCTTCGTTACCTAAAAGCACCTCCCGGACCTCTTCACCCTCTTCACCTGTGAAGTAATAGAGAAAACCTTGGGGAGAAAGGCGACTGAGTGCTTCTGTCTCCTTTAAGAGACTTAAGATAGCGCTATTATAGATTACATTATAGCAGTATTTATCACTATTTTTAACCGGAAATTTTTTCTGATAACGATCCACCAATTCGCCCTCTGTTAAAGTCACCTGCTGAGCCGTCACCATTAGCGGAATCCGACCATAGACCATCAACACCATGGGGGTATTTAAATCTCTTAGTTCATGGCGATTAAGCTCTAGCGGATAGCTAAGCACGTCTACCCCTTGGGCTTTTAAAAACGAAACTGCATACTCGTTAAACGTATAGAGCCTAGGCGAAGCGATAATTTCTCCTTGGTAACCGTTCTCTTTTAGGTAGGCCAGTTCATCCAGATTATGAATATATACGCCCCTATATTTTTCTAACTGCTTTAGTGCCACTTGCTTTTGGCGACTAGGACGAAAGATAATCGGTAATTCTAGATAGCCCTTTTCTTCAGCACCTGATAATACCGCTTCTGTGCCGATAAGTTGCTGGTCCCTATCTAGTGAGAGTGCTGCCTCTAACTGGGCTTTTGTCGATACGTGGATCAAATTTATTTGTGATTGCGACTTTACCACTGGCGCTTTTTCGTTAACAGCTAGCGTTCGCGGCGTTCTTTTAGAAAACCATTCCTGTTCCCTAAGATAACAGTCTAGCAAGTTATTCTTAAGACTTTTTAAAGCAATACGCCGAATTTCATTAAGAGCACCCATAGCTAAATAAAGCCCTTCATCTAAATCGACCTGGATATGCGCAAATACAAACGGGGTGTTGCCCGTCTTTTTTAACCGTTTTTCAACCGCGGCAGCAGATAAGGGCTGATTCATTGCCGGTGAAGGCACTACCCCATAGACAGTTGCCTCACTCCCGCCACTGCTAACGCGAAAGCAGATCTCCTGACCACTGCGAATAGTTATTATGCCTGTACAAGTTATTTTTTTCTCAGGGATTTCTTGGGCTTCTATAACCTCCTCAAGTTTCCCTTCTGGACGATTAAGAGAAAGCATACTGCCCTTTTGGCTCTCCTTGTAATATCCATTACTATACCCTCGGCGGCGATAAGCACTTTGCAAACTCTTCACATCCGTTTTCGCCACCTGATACTGCTGGGGACTGGCCAAATAAAGATCAATATATTTGCGATATATCTTTACCACCTGGTACACATAATCCGGCGACTTCATACGTCCCTCGATTTTGAAAGAGACCACACCCGCCTGAATCAGCTGAGGAATCAGGTGTAACGTCTCCATATCCTTCATGCTAATTAAGGTCTGTTCACGGTTATCGCCAAGGGAAAAAGGCAAGCGACAAGGCTGAGCACAAGCCCCCCGATTGCCACTTCTACCACCAAGCATACTACTAAAGAGACACTGTCCGGAGTAGCCGACGCACATCGCTCCGTGAATAAAGCATTCCAGCTCAATATCCACCGCCTCCTTAATCTCTCTCACTTCCTCTAAGGTTAGTTCCCTAGCCGGTACAATCCGGGTTAAGCCGTAATCCTTAAGAAGTTGGGCTCCGTATTTCGTCGTTAAGCTCATCTGGGTACTTGCGTGAATTGGTAGTCCTGGAAACTCTTCGTGAATCAGTTTGACTATACCTAGGTCTTGAACGATGACCCCATCGATTCCCGCCTCGTAATAAGGGGTTAAAAACTCGCGAAACTCCTCTAACTCTCGTTCTTTGATTAAGGTATTTACTGTCAAATAGATCTGCTTTCCATACAAATGGGCATAGGAAATTCCCGCTAGCAAATCCTCCGTCTCCGGATTCTTAGCAAACGCCCTGGCCCCAAACTTCTGGCCACCTATATAGACCGCATCTGCACCGGCGCTAATTGCTGCCTTAAGGCTAGCAATTGACCCCGCTGGTGCGAGTAACTCTACCTTTCTCTTCATACAAACCACCTTTTAATTAAATCAACGTTCTATTACGTAAGAAGGACATGCTTTGCATGTCCTTCTAAATTTCTTAACCTTTTAATTGTGTTTCTAACTTGACGATGCGCATTTGCAGCTCTTTGTTTTCTTCTTTCAGCTTATCCATCGTCTTTTCCGCATTCTCTAGTTTAATCTGAGCCGAGATAAGTTCATGCTTCAAATCGTACATCTCCTTATCCTTCGTCTCAATATCCGTCTCTAACGTACCACCTTGTTTTCTGGCTTTAAAGTAGTCATCGGCTATATTTAGCGCTAACAAAATACTGCGGGTCTCGGCATTCTGCTTGCGATAACCCTCACTATTACTACACTCCTCGATTTTATGATTTAAATAGCTGGAAACCTTCTGAAGATAATCTTCACTTTCAAATCCACTAAGTGTAAAGACTTTTCCGCCAATTAAGACTTCGGTGAAATTCTTTGATGATGCCATAAGTGCCTCCTCATTGCTTTTTCATCTCTAAAAATCATTATAAACTAAATTGTGTGAAAAAACTACCATTTTTAGACATTTTCCCTAGGAATGCCTAAATGGCGATAGGCTTTATCCATTACCAGGCGCCCTCTTGGGGTCCGCTGAATAAACCCGTTCTTTAGCAAATAGGGTTCGTAGACATCTTCAATCGTCCCCGCATCCTCTCCTAAGGAAGCCGAAAGGGTATCAAGACCCACTGGTCCCCCTGCAAATTTATCAATCATAACCTGAAGTAGTTCTCTATCCGTCTGATCAAGTCCCTCTTTATCCACATCAAGTAAATCTAAGGCATAATCAGCCACCTTCGCATCAATATGTCCTTCATACTTAACCTGAGCAAAATCGCGAACCCTTTTAAGCAAACGGTTAGCAAGTCTAGGTGTCCCTCTTGAACGCTTTGCTAGCGCTGTCGCTCCCGCATCATCAATGCCTACTTCTAGCACACCGGCTGAGCGCTTAATAATCGTCTCCAGCTCAGGAACTGTATAGAACTCCATTCGATGTACAACTCCGAAGCGGTCTCTTAAAGGGGCTGTTAACATCCCCGCTCTTGTGGTGGCGCCGATTAGCGTAAACTTCGGCAAATCAAGACGAATTGACCGGGCTGTGGCACCTTTTCCTATCATGATATCGATGGCATAATCTTCCATCGCTGGGTATAGTACCTCTTCTACCTGTCGATTTAGGCGATGAATCTCATCTACAAAGAGCACATCATTCTCCGCTAAGTTATTAAGGATAGCCGCCATCTCCCCTGGCTTTTCAATCGCCGGTCCTGACGTAACCTTTAAGTGAACGCCCATCTCCTTGGCAATAATACCTGCTAGCGTCGTCTTCCCAAGTCCCGGTGGTCCGTAGAATAAGACGTGATCAAGGGCTTCACTGCGGCCCTTCGCCGCCTCAATATAGACCTTTAAAATCTCCTTGGCCTTCTCTTGTCCGATATATTCATCCAGGCTTTCCGGTCGTAAGTTGTTCTCAATCCGGACATCTTCCTCGATATTTTCCGTCGTAATAATTCGCTTCTTCACAGCAATTCCCCTTATCTTAACCGATTATATTTTTCAGTGCCAGCTTAAGCAGCGCCTCGACCTCAAGTTCATCGGCATTCGCCACCTTTTTAACCGCCTTTAAGGCTTCCGAATTACCGTATCCTAAAGCCACAAGGGCTTGCACGGCCTCGGCTGTCTTTTCATTATCAGATGAGACGGCAAAATCCACGTCCCCATCCCCTCTTAGGGTGTCCTCGATATTTACCTTATCAGCTAATTCGATAATCAGCTTTTCCGCAGTCTTTTTCCCCACACCTGGAGCCTTGGCGATAGCCTTAGCGTCTTTACCGATAATCGCGAAACGCAGTTCATCCGGTGTCATAATGGAAAGGATTGCTAAGCCCCCCTTAGGACCAATGCCACTAACGCCGATTAAGAGCTTAAAGATATCCAAATCATCTCGCGTTAGAAAGCCAAAGAGCTGCATCGCATCCTCTTTTACATTTAGATAGGTATGCACCTTCACCTCATCGTGAAGACCACCTAAGCGGCTAATCGCTTCATTAGCCATAAAGAGACCGTAGCCGATGCCACCGTTCTCGATTACCACATAGCCGTCATAGACAGCCACTAAATCTCCCTTAATATAATTAATCATCTTCCACTTCCCCTTATCTGTTTTAATCTACCCAGGACGCTCCAGGCGACGACGCCGAGCACAAACCCTGTCACTAATCCGGCAATCAGTAATACTGGTAAATAATAAATCACCTGTCTCGTAGAAACCATGACCGCCGCTACCATCAGCTGACCTAAATTGTGAAACACGCCACCGGCAATGCTGACACCGACTACTGTGTTACGGCCAATTCGCTTTAGTAGAAGCATCACTAGAAGGCTTAAAAGCGCACCGCCTAGACTGTACCATAGAGACGCCATATTGCCGAAAGTAAAGCCTGTTAACAGTACCTTCAGAACATCCAAGGCAATCACTTCACCTAGCGGAAATAGATATATTGCGATTACGATAACCAGATTTGCCAGGCCTAGCTTGATTCCTGGAATGCCAAATCCTAAAGGCACTAAGCGCTCTACGTACCCAAGGATAAAAGCTAGGGCTAAAAGTAGGCCAAATTGTGATATTTTCTTCGTCATGGCATCTCCTAATTCGTAGTGCTATCAAGCTCGCTTAACTGGTCACTTTCCACCGTGACTACCACTTTATGAGGTAAGCAGATAATACTCTCACCATTCTTGGAAATCGGTTTATGATTCACGCATAAATGATCCGGGCAAGTGGCCGTAATCATCTTCGCTTGACCGTCCTTAATTCTTAATGTGTTTTTCCCGCCGAGAATCTGGACTTCCTGATCTGTCTTTAACGAATATGTGCCAGTCTCCTTGCCTTCTACTTGAATCCTTACCTGCCCGCCTGCTTTAGCCGCAAATACAGTCCCAGCAAAAATCCCCCCGGCAACTAAGACAATCACCAATATTAAGATTACATCGTAGCGATTTAAATAGCGTTTTATCGTTTTCATCATCGTCCCTCTTCCTTAGCATTCTAGCACAGCAATGAGACAAAAGCAACCAAGTGTTCGATTGCGATAAAGAGGAACACTTGGTATACTTTTATCACTATGAAAAAACTATTATTATCACTAATTATTTGTTCACTATTTCTATGCAGTAGCTGTTCCACGCCGGATGCGGTGACCAATATTCAAGGAATGTATTTTGATACGGTGGTTACGATTTCGCTTTATGACAGGGAAAGTGCTAAGTTAAGTCCAGAAATCGAAGCCCTTTGCCAAAAATACGATGATCTACTATCCAAAACTAACGAAGAAAGCGATATTTTTCGTTTAAATCACAGCGGAGGTACTCCCGTCGAAGTGGATGCGGGGACGGCTGAGCTCTTAACCTTAGCCAAGTCATACGCTGCCATGACCGATGGCTGCTTTAACCCGGCCCTGGGAAGCGTGACGAGCCTCTGGGATTTTAAAGACAAAAAAACAGTGCCCTCTAGCGCTGATTTAGAAGTAGCGCTAGAGAACACCAATTATCAAGATCTGCAAATTGATGGGCAAACGATCACCTTAAACAATCCTTTGATGCAAGTAGATATAGGCGGTATCGCTAAGGGTTACATCGCTGATAAAATAAAAGATTATCTGCTCTCTAAAGGTGTGGAAAACGCCTTGATTAACCTCGGCGGGAATGTCCTCGCTATTGGTGAAAAACCAGGGGGCAGCCCCTTTAAAATCGGTATTCAAAACCCTCAGGAAGAGACTGGTGAAGCCTTAGCTGTTGCCGAAATTGACAACGAAAGCGTAGTTACCTCCGGTACCTACCAGCGTTTCTTCGAACAAGATGGTATTCGCTACCATCATCTCCTTGATCCAGCTACCGGTTATCCGGCAGATAATGACTTAGAAAGCGTTAGTATTATCTGCGATTCATCCACAATGGCAGATGCTCTTAGTACAGCCTGCTTTGTTATGGGCTATGAAAAAGGCGCTGCCTTTATCGAAAGCCTTGAGGACGTTCAAGGAATCTTCATCACTAAAGATTTGGTAGTCCATAAAATCGACTAATTAACCGCAAGGGGCGTCACCTCATCTCCGGGAATCACTGGGTGGATTTCCGGATACCCTTTTTTGCCCTTCACCGAAGGTAGAGCTTCTCTTGGTACAATGAGTCCCTCTTCCCCAATGGTAACGGCTACTATGTTACGGCTACTTGCTGTCACGGTTTCTTCACTGCCAAAGGTACCAGCATAGACGAAAGATTCACTTTCTAAGCTATCTGTAATCAGCGTTGGCGTGTAGGTATACACAATCGTTAAGGTGTCCTTGTCTGGGTTTAGCTGGGTGGTAATCTGTAACTCCTCACCGTTTAAACGGTAATCTTCTCCAGGAGCTAATACTTTCTTATTCTTAAGAACCTGAAGCCCAGTCGCACCTCGCGTAAATAATTCGTTCTCAATACGGATGCCTTCTAAGACACCATTTCCTGCATTTTCAATCTTAAGGGTGTAATTAACAGGTGTCCCTAGAGAAACCTCTTTCTTATCGGTGGTCTGCGTAAGCTTTACCTTGCTTACCGTTGGCTCTTTAACCAGCAGGCCTACCGTAGCATCTGTGGACACTTCTGTGCCCCGTTCACTGCCTAAGGCTCTAACTATTGCCTCATTTTCATATTCCCCAAGACCTTCCATACGGATAGCAAAGGTAACCACTAGCTTTTCTGCTACCGGTAGACTTTCAAGAAGCGTAATCTCACCACCAGTATTATCGTTTGCAAAGGTATAATCCTTGGCAAGCGATAACTCCTCTTTCCCCTTCTTCACTTTCAGTGAATCTTCCTCAAAATGGTAGCTTTGACCGATATACGTCTTCAAATACTTGTCGCTTATCCTAATCTCCTTCAGTTCATCACTACCGGTATTCGTTACCGTTAATTTGTAAATCACGGTGCTTCCAATGGCCGCGTCCTCTTTACTGCTATGTTCGGCGCTAAGGGCTACCTCCGGATGTAGGGGCGTAGATACTGGCACCGAATGAGTAAGAGTGTCATATACCTTCACCTCAGGAGTACCCACTTGCTCGCCTTCAAGCACCACATCACTTTCGTAGGCTCTTGCTTCTTCCGGCGTAAACGCAAACTCAATACGAACGATTTCATTAACTAATAACGGCTTAAGCAAGGTAATCGTCCCTGTCTCTAAATCGAATTCATAATCAACCCAAGGTAGAAGCGCTTCTTCTGCCTCGTCTTTCTTCTTAAAGAGATTTAATCCCTGACCCGGTGCCTCTAAGTCGTAATTAACTAAGGCTTTATCGGAAACCTTTAGGGCGGTTAAATCTACCTGTCCTTTATTGATTACCTTAATGCTCTCAGTTACCAACTCACCTACAAGAACATGCCCAGAGGCGCTACTCTTTTCTAGTTTGACATTACCGCCTAATTGGGCATTTCTAAAGGTAATAACCCCATCCCCGGAAGCAATCCGCCCATTTTCACACTCGATCTCTCTTACGGTTTGCTCCAAAAGCCAGCCATTTAAAGATGACTTCTTATCGTCGTTCACCCAAGTTTCCTGAGTTACCTTGATGACACCAGTGTAATTCGGAATTAGCGACTCAATGGCAACTTCCTGTTTTCCCTGATAAAAGGTAACCTCACCGTTTTTTGTTTCCTTGGTTTCGATAATCAGTTCTTCACTCTTTTCCGTCTCCTCTGTCTCCTGAACGGTTATCTTAAGCTTAAAACGAGCGGCCAAGTTACTTTCAACAATCATCTCTATCTTTGGCGTTGTACCTTCTTTGTCATCAGGTATCGCTTCGTCTGCGTAAACCGACAAGGAAATGAGTAACCAACCAAGTGTACACAAAAATATACTTTTTAAATATTTCACATCACTTCCCCCTTCACATTTCTTTGTATCTACTATATCAAGAAATAGTCACAGATGGGTCACTAATATTCTGAATTTTTCGTAAAAAAGATTTCAGAAATATAAAAAGGTTCTTGGGCATATTTCCCAAGAACCTTTCACACTTTCTAATATCCGTAAGAACCGATACCAGCAAAGATAGCGGCACCAAAAATGGCGATAAACAAGATATATAATATTAAAGCAATTGCTGACATAACAAGTCCGGCACGGCAGAAGTTTCTTCTGTTGATGTTACCTGTACTTGAGAATGCCCATACAAAATACATTACAATACCTACACAAGGAACCATCAGGACAATTAAAGTTAATAACCAATCCTTCATCTCCATAGGACTCTTATCTAAGTTAGCATCCTTATCAAACGTTGGTTGCTGTTGATACTGTTGTTGGTATGGTTGTTGATACTGTTGTTGTTGATATTGCTGTTGGTATTGTTGTTGAGGCTGTGGTTCTGGTGTTACCTCCGGCGCTGGTGCTGCCTCAGGTGTTGCCTCTGGGGTTACATTTGCATTAGGATCGTTGTAAACATTGTATTGATCCTGATTCTCATTGTTCATTCCATTATTTTCATTATTTTCCATAGTCATTTCTCCTATCATTTTTTCTTTCTTAAGAATATCATAATATGATATCCTACGCAATCTTTTCTCTTATCCCAGGCTATTCCCGAGAATATTTTGATAGTAAAACGACATTGGCGGTTCTCCAGGAAAATACCGATACATTCGGTAAATATAATAAATAAGGCTAAGGACAACCATAATTATAAAAATATAGACTACACCTTTGCCAATTCTCTCCTTTTTAAGGTAGCGCTTAATAAATAGATAAATCGCCATGACCGCTAAAGGAAAGATAAAGGCATGATAGTAAAGAGCCTCTTGAAAATCTAAACGTAGCAAGGCGAGCGCCGCCCTTGTCATGCCACACGCTGCGCAAGGGTAGCCGGTAATTAGGACAATCGGGCAAAGATTGTGAAAAAACACCTTCATAATCAGCAAATAGGCAATTACCGAAATAATTGCCCATTTTTGCTGCTTGATATCATCTATTAATCTAGACATTGTAAATAATCTTCTTCGGGCATTTTTCCGCGCAAACGCCACAGTTTGTACATTTTTCTACATCGATATGAGCGATATTGTCTACTACATGAATAGCGTCAAACTCACAGTTCTTCTCGCAGATACGACAAGCGATACAACCCACCTTACAGGCAGCCATAACCCCTTTGCCGTTGTCTTTGGAGTCGCACATTACCCAATATTTCTGATCGTAAGGAACCATTTCAATAATCTTTTGTGGACAAGCAGACACACACTGCTCACAGGAGCGACACTCTTCCTTATTAACAAGAGCGATGCCGTCCTTCATTTCAATGGCGTCAAAAGGACAAGCGCGCACGCACGTGCCACCACCTAAGCAGCCGAAGCTACAGGCTTTTGCACCGCCGTCTTGCATGCCCTTCATCATCACACAATCATCAAGACCGTAATATTCATAATTTTGCTTAGCCGCCTCACAGGTACCGGCACATTTCACGTACGCTACTTTCTTCGCAGTGGCCCCGGCTTCAACACCCATTATTGCACCTACCGTCTCTGCTACTGAATCACCACCTACCGGACAGGCGTTAACCGGTGCCTCTCCGGCCGCAATAGCCGCTGCTAGGCCAGAACAACCTGGATAACCACAGGCACCACAGTTATTTCCTGGCAGTGCTTCTAATACTTCCTCTTCTCTTGGATCCACTTCAACGGCAAACTTTTTTCCGGCTAGACCGAGAAAAAGACCGATAAATAAACCGACTGCACCGACGATCGCCGTAGCAATTAATATTCCTGAAATACTCATCCTTTCCTCCTATATAAGTCCAGCAAAGCCAAAAAAGGCAATTGCCATTAACGCTGCTGTAATTAATACAATGGGAGTACCTTTAAAAGCTGCTGGTACATCGTTATATTCGGTTTTCTCCCGAATACCTGCCATAATGATAATGGCCAGAGCAAAACCAGCACTGGTACCAATACCGTTGATAACTCCCTGAAGAATCGTATAGTCCTTTTGCACATTCACAATTGCTACACCGAGAACGGCACAGTTCGTAGTAATCAGCGGTAGGTAAACCCCTAGAGCACTATAAAGAGCTGGCATCGCTTTCTTTAAAAACATTTCTACGAATTGTACAAGGGCAGCAATTACCAAAATAAAGACAATCGTCTGCAAATATTCAAAGTGTAAAGGTACTAAGACTAGCTTATAAATGGTACTCGTTACAAAAGAAGCGATGGTAATTACAAAGATTACCGCACCGCCCATGCCTGAAGCTGTCTCTACTCGCTTGGATACACCAAGGAAAGGACAAATTCCCAAAAACTGACTGAGTACTACGTTATTTACTAAGGCTGAACCAATAGCAATTAATAATAATTCTTTCATCTATTCGTCCTCCTTGTCTGTTTTATCTTCTACTTTTTTATCTTCCGCTTCACCGGTGGGGAACACTTGGCTACCACAGCCAGCGCCGCAGCTTGCACAGCCTTCACCACACTCTTTCGCTGGTGCGACTTTTTTGCCTTTTTTCGCCATTTCGATACGTACCTTATTCTGAATCGCTACCAGAATCGCCAAGACCAAAAAGGCACCCGGTGCCAAAATAAAGATGGTAATCGGTACGTAACCCGCTTGTCCGGTGGCTTCATCTGCCAAAGGAATCAGTTGATAACCAAAAGCCTGACCGGAGCCGATTAGCTCTCTTACCACACCAATAGCTGTCAAACCTACGGTAAATCCAAGTCCCATACCAACACCATCAACGGCTGATAAAAAGACAGGATTCTTCGAAGCAAAACTCTCCGCTCTTCCGAGGATAATACAGTTAACCACGATTAGTGGAATGTAGATTCCCAGTGATTGGTACAAAGCAGGGGTAAATCCTTCCATCAGGAACTGAACAATGGTTACGAAAGACGCTACCACAACGATAAATGCCGGGATTCGCAACGAATCTGGAATAATCTTTCGGAGCATCGAAATCAAGACGTTAGACAAAATCAAAACGATTGTTGTTGATAAGCCCATACCGATACCATTAATAGCTGAGGTGGTTACCGCAAGGGTCGGACACATACCTAGCATTAACACGAAGGTCGGGTTTTCTTTAATCAATCCATTTAATAGGACATCTTTTGCTTTACTCATCTTTCACCCTCCTTCCTAAAATCCAGCCTGAGCATACACTAAGGCTGCGTTAACTGCTTCTGTTACTGCACGAGAAGTGATGGTCGCCCCACTAATCGCATCGATAGGCTCTCCAGAACCGCCGTCTTTAGATACGGCAAAACCTTCTGCGCCTTTACCGATATATTGGCCATAAAAGCTTTCTTCTTTGGCTTTCATACCCAGACCTGCGGTCTCAGAAATCTCTAGGAAAGATACACCACTAACGGTTCCTTCGGTGGTAACCCCTACAGTAACTTTAATATCACCGCCGTAACCTGCTTTACTGGTAGTTGTCACTACATAGCCCTTATCGCCTGCCTTACAGACTTCATTCACCGTAATGTCCGGTAGAGCTTCCTTTACCGCATCTTCTCCGGCTTTATCGACAGAAAGCACTTCAAAATCAGCGGCAGCCGCTTCAGGAAATACTTCTTGCCAAGCTGCCTTTTTGGCATTTTCGGTCGCTATAGCAATCGGTTCTTTTGTAATCTCATACACCAGACCAAGCGCCGCGCCGGCAATAACTGTAATCAAAGTTAAAATAATTGTATTTTTCATCATCTTCATCTTATTCCCCTCCTTTGCCAAAAGGCTTTGGTAGCGTAAATCGCTCAATCAAAGGAACGAATAAATTGCTGATTATAATTGCATAGGACACGCCTTCTGCCGAACCACCAAAGAGACGGAACAGACCAGTTAGAATCCCCAGTAAGGCACCGTAGATATATTGACCTTTTTTAGTAATCGGACTCGTCACGTAATCCGTCGCCATAAACCATGCTCCTAGCATTAAGCCACCACCACATAGGTGCGCGGTAATGTAATAAGGGTCAAAAAAGCTTACCTCAGGATTGACTACAGGACCAAAGATACCCACGAAAATCGCGGTGGTTAAAATATAGGTCCCCGGAATTCGTAAATCGATAATCCCTAACATAATCAAGATAATCGCCCCTAGTAAGATAGCGATTACGCTCGTCTCCCCGATGGTACCTGCTGTCTTACCGATTAACATCGAAGTGGTATCCACGATGCTTCCTGACTTAAGCGCTTGAAGCGGCGTCGCTCCACTCACACCGTCGTAGATAAAACGAGTCATCGGACCGGTAAAAGAAATTACGAGAAAACATCTAGCCCCAAGAGCGGGGTTCATAAAGTTTTGGCCCAAACCACCAAAAAGCTGCTTAACCACTACAATGGCAAAGAAGCTACCTAGGGCGCCCATCCATAAAGGCGCTGTAGGAGGCATGTTAAGACCTAAAAGCAAGCCAGTTACCACGGCACTAAAATCTTTCACCGTGACCGGTTTTTTCATCATTTTTTCATAAAGAAATTCCACTAAAACTGCCGCAATCGTTGTCGTTAGCAGCATCGCTAAAGCTTGTAAACCGAAATTATAGATTCCAAAAGCCGAAGCCGGTAATAAGGCAATGGCGACATACATCATAATTTTGCTTGAATCTATTTTATCTCTTACGTGAGGCGATGCTGACATATTTAATTTTAATTCATTCACTCTCTTCACCTCTTCCTTTAGCTTTTCTTCTTATTCGCAAGAGCTTGCTTACGCATGGTTCCCATTGCTTGCTTTAGGGGACGCTTTGCTGGACACACGTAGCTACAGCAGCCACACTCCATACATTCAAGACCTTGCCATTTAACAAAGGTTTCTTCATCCTTGTTCTCGGCGTAATCTGCTAGTCGTGAAGGCACTAGTCGGCTAGGACAGACCTCGACACAGCGACCGCAGTTAATACAAGCTGTCTCAGCCATCTCGGCAACAGCATCTTTGCTAAAGGCTAGTACGGCAGAAGAAGTCTTCGTTACCGGAACATCTAAGTCAAACATAGAGAAGCCCATCATCGGGCCGCCACTGATTACTTTTTTCGGATCTTCCTTAAAGCCACCAGCCGCTTCGATTAACTCAGAGTACTTCGTTCCCATATATACCCGGAAGTTCCCCGGATTCTTAACGCAGTCGCCACTAACGGTAGTAACTCGGTTAATGGTAGGAATTCCTTTGCGAACTGCTTTATACACATTGATCAAAGTCTCCACATTGTCCACGATACAACCGGCATCAGCTGGTAACATTGCTGAGTTAATTGCTCGCTTCGTGGTAGCGTAGATCAGTTGACGCTCACCACCTTGTGGATACTTTGTCTCTAGTTTACAGACTGTAATTTTCTCATCATTCTTAGTAAGCTCAGTCATCTTCGCGATGCAATCTGGCTTATTGTCTTCAATCGCTAAAATTCCCCGCGCGTTATCAAATAGACTAAGCACGATACGTAAACCTTCCACAATCTTCTCACCGTCTTCAAGCATACGACGATAATCGGCAGTGATATACGGTTCACACTCAGCACAGTTCGCGATGATGTATTCGATTTTTTCTGGTTCTTTTGGTGAAAGCTTTACATGAGTTGGGAAACCGGCACCGCCCATGCCTACAACTCCTGCTGTCTGAATCTTCTTGATAATCTCTTCCCGTGGTAGACTAAAAGGATCATCACACCCTTCAAACTCCACTTCGTTAAACAGCCCATCGCTTTCCACGACTACTGCCTCTACGCGACCACCAGTTGCTGTCAAAACTCTTTCGATTCCTTTCACTGTCCCCGAAACAGATGAATAAACCGGTGCTGACACAAATCCGCCAGCCTCTGCTAACAACCCGCCACGTAGTACTTCATCGCCTTTTTTTACCACTGGTACTGCCGGTGCTCCAATATGCTGAGATACCGGAAATACCAAGTCACCTTGCGGCTTCAACGTTACTATGGGCGAATCCTTCGCCAACTCTTTACCGTCAGCTGGGTGGACGCCCCCTTTAAAAGTAAACAACGCCATCTCGTAACCCTCCTTTTTATGCTTTCTTAACTATAACTTAATTTTCAATTTTTTGCCATGAAATATAGACAAATAGATGTATCTTTTTTAAAACATTTTGCCATATATTTAACAACCGGGAGGTTGGTACCATATTGGTCCAAAGCTCCCGGTCTTCTACTTAATATAATATTTGTTATCTTGCTTTATTCCTGCGATACGTGGCCGTGCCTAGAATCGCTACGCCCGCAATCATGCAGAGAACGAGATACAGGAGCTGGTTGCTATCATCTCCTGTTTTTGGGTTGCTCTGATGTTTTGTAGGCTCTACTAGCTTTTTCACAGTAAGTGTCGTTTTTGCATAACCATCCGTATAAAGCGCCTGTACATTATATGTGCCCTCTTGCAACGTTTTCAAATAGCTTGTGGGTAAGGTGATGACTGTGCTACCTGCCTTTGCTGTAGCTGCTACATCTGCATCGTTTACCGTCGTTTTAACGTAATCAGAGAGTTCGCCATTTACAGAGAAAGTCACACCGTCTACGCCTCCGGTGTATGTTGCCGGAGCAGAAAGGATTTCATATTCATACCAAAGCGCCATGGTTACCTCTCCCGTAAGTTTAAAGGAAACCTGCTTGTCTGTATGAGTACTTCCATTTTCCCAAGCAACTGCCGGAGAAGGCTTCCACATCACAAAGCTCTTGCCTGCTACCGGTGTCGCTGTCAGCGTTACAATGTTTGTAAAAACATCATATCCGTAATTCTTATTTTCTTTGGGATTGATATCGCCTGGCACCCCTAATACCGTGCCGGCCGGAAGATTTAGTTGACCAGTCTTGGTTATCAGGGTCCGAACAGGGTTGCCCGAACAGAATACCCATTCTAGGTTTTCGTTGTTCAAGTTTAGCTTACTTAGTTGAGGATTATTATAACAGTATAGTTCCTTTAGTGCAGCGTTATTACTCACATCTAATTCACTTAGCTGGGTGTTATGGCAATATAGCGTCTCCAACCATGTATTTCGGCTCACATCTAAGTCTTTTAGCTGGGTATTATTGCAAGTCAGTATAGATAATGCTTCATTTTTCCTTACATCCAGTTCGCTAATCTCGGTATTATCGCAGCTTAGCCAGCCAAGTTTCGTGTTTTGGCTCACATCCAAAACGTTTAACTTCGTTTCATAACAGTCTAGATCTGTCAGTTCAGTATTTGCACTTACATTCAATTCGGTTATCTCCGTACTATGACAATCTAGCTGTTCTAGCGAGATGTTTTCGCTTACATCCAGTTCGCTAATAGGAGTGGTTGAACAGTCTAGATGCGACAAGTTCTCGTTTTTTTTCAGATCTAACGCACTCACACTAGTACTATTACAAGACAGATGGGTAAGCTTAGCATTTTGGCTTACATCCAAAGTACTTACACCGGTGCTATTACAGTATAGCTCCTTTAGGTTAGTCAGATACGATACGTTCAGCTCACTCACCTTGGAGCCATTACAAGATAAAATAATCAGCTCGGTATTTTTGCTCACATCCAGTACGTTTATTTCAGTGCCATCGCAGTACAGCTCCTCTAGCGCGGCGTTTTTGCTTATATCCAGAGCGCTCACACCAGCGCCATTGCAAGTTAACTTTTTAAGCTGAGTGTTTTTACTCACATCCAGTGTCTCTAAGCCCTTGCTATCGCAAAATAGCTCCTCAAGTTCAGTACAGCTCCTTAAGTCCAGATTTTCTAAAGACGTATATGAGCAAGACAGATACGTAAGTGCGGTCTTATTGCTTAAGTCTAGATCCGCCACCTGGGTCTTATTACAGGATAGATACGCAAGTGCAGCGTTTTTGCTTACATCTAAAGCCGTTAAATTAGTACCATCACAGGATAGATGAGTCAGCGCAGTATTTTGACTCACGTCTAGTTCGCCCACCCCGGTGTTATCGCAGTACAGCTCTCTCAAATTCTTCAAGTCAGATACATCCAATTTACCGAGCAGGTCCATTTTGTTCACTTCATCCTGTTCGTCATCGGTTGCCTCCAATTTGCTCAGCATCAAAGCAATAATGTTTCTCGGACTCTCACCCTCATCGCTCCAAGTGACAACTTCTGTCCAGTCTTCTGGCGGTTCTGTATCCCCTTCTTCGAATTTTGTCAACTCAAGCTCTGGGTGTTCTTCTATAATCTTATTCATTGCGTTAATATCTTCCGTAGAATATTCCTCCAAAGCCCTAAGCTCTCCCTGTAGAGTAAGAGACGGTGTTGTTGTAATCACCTCTGACACCTCTGGCACTTCTAGTCCTTCACAACCGGCAAAGTCTACTCCGCATACCGCACAGTCTGTATTGGCGTTTTCCCTAACATCACATAACGTTTTGCACGCGCAGACTGGTTCGTCAGTTGGACCCTGGGCCAGTGCTACTGTTGGCACAAGTGTCAATGTCGACACAACTAGCATAGCTATTAACTTCTTTAATGTCTTGTTCGGTACTTTTCTCATAAGCAACCCCTCTTTTTCATTCTTGTTTTGTAGTTTTGAAGCAAGTAAAATGTATCAGAAATATTATATCACGTCAAAAAAAATGATACAATAATCATCTTGAACACAAAAAAGAGCAGGTTATAACGCCTGCTCTTTTGCAAAATCAAAATTATTCTTCTGTAGTCTCTTCAGCAACTTCTTCAGCTAAAAGTTCTTCATCAACTACTTCACAGCTTCCTGCTGGTCCAACGGCACCCTCAGAAGTCTCATTACAGAATGGAGCGTCTCCTGCTGGTTCTGGATCTGCGGCATCAGAAGCTGAGCCTTCTCCTACTTCACCAGTAAATTCTGGTGATTCCTCTGGTGCTGGTGCGGATTCTAAAGCTTTCATGCTTAAGCTAATCTTCTTCTCGTCAGCATTAACATCAACGATTTTCGCTTCGATTTGTTGATTAATCTTAAGAACGTCAGATGGCTTTTCAACGTGATCCTTAGAGATCTGTGATACGTGAAGTAACGCATCGATTCCTGGTGCCAATTCAACAAAGGCTCCAAAATCAGTCATTCTTGCTACTCTACCAGATACTACCTTGCCAACTGCGAAATCTTCTTTCGCATTTTCCCATGGATTTTCATCTGGGAACTTAAGGCTAAGGGCTACCTTCGTATCGTTAATATCTTTAATCAGAACGCGAAGTTCTTGACCTTCTTTAAAGACTTTCTTCGGATTGTCTACACGGCCCCAGCTCATCTCTGAGATGTGAAGTAGACCATCTACGCCACCAAGGTCAACAAACGCTCCAAAGTCGGTTACATTCTTAACCACACCATCAACGGTATCGCCGATGTTAAGAGTTGCTAACACTTCTTTTTGCTTAGCTGCTCTTTCTTTCACAAGTAGCTGTCTTCTATCACCGATTACCCGGTTTCTGCGAGGGTTAAATTCGCTAATGACGAATTCAATCTCTTGATCTTTGTACTTATTTAAGTCCTTCTCATACGTATCAGATACAAGACTTGCAGGAATGAATACTCTCGCTTCGTCTACAGTTACGGTAATACCGCCACCTAAAATCTGATCAACTTTAGCCGTTAGAACCGTTCCGGCCTCGGCTGCTTCTCTAAGAACCTCTAAGCCCTTCTCAGCAGCTAAACGCTTGTAGGTAAGGAGAACTTGTCCGTCGCCATCATTTACTTTCAAGACTTTTACAGTCATTACTTCGCCAACTTTAATCACATCTGTTAAGTCAACGTTTGGCTCATTTGTATATTCACTGCGTGTTAAGATACCGTCTGCTTTGTAACCTATATTTAAAATAGCTTCCTCAGGCTTAACGTCAATGACAGTGCCATCCACTACCTCTCCATTTCTTATAGTTTTAAATGATTCTTCTAACATTTGTTCAAAAGTCATATCTGACATCCTTTTTGAACCTCCTCTATTGTTTTGTTAGGCGTGGATGCCCCTGCAGTAATTCCTAGAACATTAATGTCTTTAAGCTTTGTCTTATCAAGATCCCTGATGGTCTGTACAAAAAAAGTCTTCTCACAGGTGTCCTTACATATTTCAAATAACTTCTGACTGTTCGAACTATGCATGTCGCCAATCACAATCATGGCGTCCACTCTACTTGCAATCTCTCTTGCCTCGGCCTGTCTTTCTCTTGTTGCCGAACAAATTGTGTTGCAAACACTTACATTGTACCCTTTTCCTAAAATTATTTCAACTAATTCTTTGAATTTATTGTGATTAAAAGTTGTTTGGGCAACGATTGTCACCTTCTGGCTTTTATCCTCTAGGGTAAAGGCCCGCGCCTTCGCTTCGTCGCTGATGATTTCAATCTTCTCATCCCCCCAGCCTCTGATGCCTTCCACTTCAGGGTGAGCAGGATTTCCGATAATGATTACGAACTCTCCTTGAGCCGTCTTTTCTGCGACGATGTTATGAATTCGTTTTACAAAAGGACACGTACCATCTACGTAATGGATTTTTCGCTCCTCTAGCAAATCGTAAACCTTTTTTGGAACCCCGTGAGAACGAATAATCACCGTCCCCTCTTTAACGCCAGCTAAAGCCTCTAAACCATCAATAATCCGGACGCCCTTTGCTTTAAAATCATCATTTACAATTTCGTTATGAATAATCGGACCATACGTATAGATCGGACGATTTTCTCCCTTTCTAAGCTCTTCATAGACTAAGTTAACAGCTTTTTCAACACCAAAGCAAAACCCAGCGCTCTTAGCGGTAATTATCTCCATTACATCACCTCGTCAATATATCCTTCGATCCTAGCCACTACTTCTGCAATCGTCATCCGGGAACTATCAACTAAGTGAGCATCTTCGGCCTGCTTTAGTGGAGCAATCTCTCGGTGCATATCCTGGTAGTCCCGCTGCTCAATATCTGCTTCTATTTGGGAGAGTTCTGGTTGCTCACCTTTTTTTATTAGTTCTTGATAGCGGCGATTTGCTCGTTCGAAGACACTGGCTGTTAAGTAAATCTTTACCTGAGCCTCCGGTAAAACAAAGGTACCAATATCGCGACCATCCATGACTACGTCGTTTTTAGAAGCGATATCTTTTTGTAAATCTAAAAGTTTGGCTCGCACTTCTTTAATCGCACTTATTTTTGAAGCGATGTTCCCTACCTCTTCCCTGCGAATCTCCTTGCTAACGTTTTTGCCATTAGCAAGGACCTGTTGCTCCCCTGCTTCGTACGCAAGCTCTACGTTCACCTCTGGCAGATGCTTAGTAACCGCTTCTTTATCATTCGTATCCACACCGGCTTGTAATAAAGAGTATCCTAGGGCCCGGTAGAGGGCTCCCGTATCTACATAGATAAAACCTCTATTTTTTGCTACCATTTTGGCAATGGTGCTTTTACCCGCTCCTGCTGGGCCATCAATTGCCACATTAAATCCCATTTTCTTCTCCTTTCGCAGCACTGATTCCCGCTTGATACCCAGTTGACCAAGCGATTTGGAGGTTGAATCCACCAGTCAGCGCATCTACATCTATTACTTCACCGGCAAAATATAGACCGGTAATCTTCTTCGTCTCTAAAGTACTTGGATTAAGTTCTTTTACATCAACACCGCCGGCGGTAATAATCGCTTCTTTAAACGGTCGCGGCCTTGTTACCGTCATCTTAACGTTTTTGATATAGGTTACTAGCTCTTGGCGCATCTCCTTCGTAATCTCATTTACCACCTGATCGCCTCTAATAGGCCCTTCACTTAGCAGTACCGGTACGAATTTCGCCGGAAACAGCGCCGTAATCACATTTTTAAACTGCTTATTAAGGCCGGCTTCAAATTCTCGCAGAATCCGTTTGTCCAGTTGCTCTTCGGAAAGCGCTGGTTTTAAATCAAGGCTAAAGGTAAGCTCCTGCCCACTTAACGCCTTGCTGCACGCACTACTGCCGCTTAAGACAATGGGCCCGCTAATTCCGTAATGGGTAAATAACATTTCCCCAAACTCTTGATAAAGTACTTTCCCTTTTGCTAGGAAGGTACCTTTTACATTCTTAAGGGATAACCCTTGCAAAAGGGGAACCCAAGGATCTCTTACTTCAAGGCCAACTAACGCCGGTCTCGGAGAAACTACCTTTAATCCCCGTTCTTTAGCAAACTTATAGCCGTCCCCTGTGGAACCGGTAGATTCGTATGAGCACCCACCAGTAGCAATGATACAGCTATCGCCAAAGTATTCCTTTTCTCTTGTAGAAAGAGACTTAAAAGCATCTTCTTGGTAATTAAGACTAGTAACCTCACTCCCCAGTAGGATCTTCACATTTTGCTTACGAAGCTCTCGCTCCAAAGCTTTAATTACATCGGAAGAACGATCACTTGCGGGAAATACCCGCTCCCCTCGCTCTTCCTTTAGCGACAGACCTAAGCTTTCAAAAAAGGCCATCACCTGAAAATTATCAAAGCTATAAAAGCTACTGTACATAAACTTCTTATTGGAAATCACCTGTTCAAAAAAAGCTTCACTCTCACAGCCATTAGTTAAGTTACAGCGACCTTTCCCAGTAATAAAAAGCTTCTTTCCCAGCTTTTCATTCTTTTCGAAAATGGTAACCGCAGCCCCTTCTCTAGCCGCGCTAATTCCCGCTATCATTCCGGCAGCGCCGCCACCAATTATCAATACTTCCTTACTCTTCACGATCTTCTCCTGGATTCAAATCCAACCGATCGGCCACCCGATTCAGCTCCTCTTTATTATAAACCTGGTATTCATCCCAGATATCCTCTAAGGTTTCTAGAGTCCTAACCACCTCGTCTTGCTTCTTCATACAAAGGGCTACCACAAGGGCGTTGATTACGCTTAATGGGGCAACTAGTGAATCCACAATCGAAATCATATCGCTTCTGGCAATTAAATTGCAGGACGAATACATAGTAATCGGCGAACGAGCGCTATCGGTAATGGCAATTACCTTGGCCTTACGGTTGCAGGCAAACTCTAACGCCTTTAAGGTTCGCATCGAATAGCGGGGAAAAGAAATGCCGATAATCACATCTTCCTCGCTAATGCGAATCATCTGCTCAAAAATCTCACTGGCGCTATTGGTATTAATTAAGGTCACCTGATCACAGGCCAAATGGAGATAAAAATTGAGAAAACCTGCTAAAGGCGCACAGCTACGAATCCCGATAATATAAATCTTTCTTGCCTTTAAGATGGTATCCACCGCCAGTTCAAAAGCCTCATGGTCAATATTTGCCATAGTCTGCTTAATCTTATCGATGTCGGCGTGGAGGACACTATCGAGAATCTCTTTTTCCGTAATCCGCCCGTAGGTAACTTCCATGCGCTGAATGGAATTAAGCTTTGTCCGTACCAATTCCCCTAATGCCTTTTGTAACTCCGGATAACCGCTGAAGCCCAGCGTGGTAGCAAAGCGAACCACCGTGGACTCGCTGACACCTACTTCTTTCCCCACTCGCGCCGCCGTCATAAAGGCCGCTTTATCGTAATTCTTCTCATAGAAATCGGCTAGCCGCTTTTGACCCTTGCTAAATTTGGCGTAGCCGTCTTCCATCTGTTCTAGTAAGTTGTTATCTCTTGACATGTTTCACACTCCAACCCAGTATCATCATTAAACATAAAAAAACTAACAGAACAACCGAAGTCCCCTCCGTAGCATCACCTGTTCGCACGCCCCCGCCATTCATACTCACCTGCGGACTAGACGGATTGCTGGTATCGCCCGTTGGTGGCACATCTTCCGCAACCGGCTCTTCCGCAACCGGCTCTTCCGCAACCGGCTCTTCGCTAGCGCTACTGACCTTAATCGTAATCGCCTTTTGGGAAATCACTGTTTCGTTAGATGAAAGTTGAATATTCGTGCTGTATTCACCAATGCTAAGACCTTTCTTGACTTTTAAGTTAATCTTATAACTATCATAGCCTACTTCTAATTTGCCTTCATAAGAATTATCAAGTGACGCAATACATCCCTCTGGTATATTAGCTGAAATAACAACATATTCGTAGTCGCCTTCGTGATAATTGTCAAGAAGCTCAATCACTTCAAGACCATCGATAGCATTTCTAAGCACGAGATGAAGGGTGGATTCTTTTTGAATATTGTAATCGGATAATGTTTTACCTTCCTCTAACTGTTTGCCCGCAAATATTAATCTTTGTTGTATTGGAAGAATCCCTTCCTTTTCTTGAATCTTAGATTTAATACTATCAATAGTATCGGTCGGCTCTACCTCTAGCGTAATCGTTTTCCCTGTTAGAGTTTTTACAAATATCTGCATCGCTTGCAATGGCGTCACCAGAATCATGGCACAGATAAGAGCTACGACCGGTATTAATTTAACTTTATAACTCATCGGCTTCCACCTCCTTTTTCATCTTAGAAGTATAACATAATTACTATAAAAAAACGAGACTTCCCAAAAACGAAAGTCTCGTACTCATTCTGTAGTTTAACTATACTTTTTTACAATCTCTTGCATAATCTCCCATTTCGCTTCCATATCCTCTACTAATTTAAACTGCGTTCGACAGCGATCTAGATTATGCCCTTCCCGGTGCGTCTTAAAATAAATATCTCCTTGTAAATAATCGGTCAAAAAGCGAACACCGCATTCATACGTCATCACTTTTGCTCCCATAGGCAAGGATTCGATTTCTTGCGGAGTAAGTTTACCGCCACACCCTTTTATAAAGCCTTTTGTAAACAACGCAAATAACTCCATATCACAAGCGACCTTTGTTAAATCTTGCTCGTCTTCCACTGCTGTGCTTGCACCGAAGCGTATGGCGTCACCAAAGTCGTTGACTGCAAGCCCCGGCATCACGGTATCTAAATCAATAACACAAATGCCATGACCTGTTTTATTATCAATCATAATATTGTTGAATTTTGTATCATTATGGGTCACTCGTAAAGGCAAATCACCTATTAATAATAACTCTCCTAAATAGTTTCCTAACTCTTCCCGTTCAAGGGCAAAAGCGATTTCATTCTGAACGAAAGCCGCTCTTCCCATTATATCAGACTCGATAGCTCTTTTAAGCGCTACCACTCTAGCCCTAGTATCGTGGAAGCCTTTAATCGTTTCGTGTAGTGTATCCGCTTGGTAACCATCCAATAGATACTGAAAATTACCGAAAGCAACCGCGCTTTCATAAAAATGCTCTGGCTTTTCTACAACATCATAACTCGTTGCATCTGTTATATATTTATACGAGCGCCAATAATCACCTTCAGAGTCTACATAATAGGGCTGTTCACTAATCGTTGGAATCACATTCAGCGTTTCCCGTTCTGGATTGCCTCCGTGTTCGATAATTCGCTCTCGCAGATAAGTCGTCACTCCAACGATGTTCTCCATTAATTCCACCGGTTTTAAAAAAACTTCATTATTCATCCGCTGTAAGATCACTTTAATCTGGCCCATTTCGGCAATTTCATACACCAGCAAAAAAGTATCGTTGATATGACCACTGCCATACAGGCCTTCGTAAATAAGAGTACCTTCAAACTGAAAATTCTCTCTTACCTCCTTCAGCCTTTCTTTTGTTATCTCCTGCATTCGTTAATCCTCCCACAGATTATCTGGGTAGATACCTTCCATTTTTCTTTTACCCCTTTATGCCGCCTGTAATACCGGAAATAATTTTCTCTGATAAGAAAATGTATAAAATAAAGGTTGGCAAAAAAACAATTACAACTGCCGCAAACATCCCTGCCCAATTGCCGGTATACTGCATGGACTGCAACATTCCGTATAGACCTACTGCTACCGGGCGTAACTCATCACTATTGGCGAAAATCAGAGATAAGAAATACTCGTTCCAGATATTGATAAAGTTAAAAATGGTAACGGTTACAATGCCTGACTGTGCCATTGGAAACATAATTCGCCAAAACGTCTTCATCGGCGGACATCCGTCAATTGCCGCCGCCTCTTCATACGTGCGCGAAATATTACTGAAAAAAGTAAGTAGAAAAATTGTTGTATAGGGAATGTTTATTCCCACGTATAAAAGGATTAATACCCCTTTTGTCGCCAAAACATTATTCAAAATACCCAGATTTGCTACAACACCAAATAAAGGAAGTACAATCATCGTTATCGGTACACCCATTGCCGAAACAAAACCCGTCTGTATCACCTTGTTGGCAATAAACTTGAATCGTGATAAAACATAAGCTGCCGGTGCACATATCAAAATCAGCAAGGTACATGAAATCAAGGAGTAAACCAATGAATTTGAAAAGAAGGTGGCCACATTCGAAGAACCCCAAGCCTTTGCATAATTTTCAAAGTGTAAGCCACTCGGGAACTTCAATGTATTTCCTGCAAAAATATCACTAGTGGTGGAAAGACTCGCTGCCAAAATCCACCCTAATAACATAAACGTAAAAATTACCCAAATCAGAATAATAAGATATCCAGGAGTGAGTTTTAATTCCTTCTTCCAGTTAATCTTTTCTCTTTTTTTCTTTTCTTTCATATTTTTTCCAGCCATTATCACCCCTCCTTCCTACAATTCCAAATCGTCATCTTTAAGTAGTTTATTACATATAGTAAAGATTAGAACAACACACAGACTTAGAATAATTCCAATCGCTGCGCCATAACCAGCATTTCGGTCCGTTACCGCATTTCCTGCACCAAAGGTGTGCATATACATATATTGAACCGGAACTAGCGTAGATTTATCGGCGGTAACATTTGAAAATAGTTGTGACCATACAAAGAAAGCCGCCGAGCTTACTGTCCACATGGTAATATTCGTTTTAAAGACCCCTTTCAAAAGAGGTAAAGTAATATAGCGAAATTTTTGTACTATATTTGCGCCATCAATAGTTGCTGCTTCATATAATTCTGGACTAATCCTCTCAATTCCGCTCATCCAAATCAACATATGATAGCCAACCATTCCGAAGCAATATGCAAAAAGCAGAGCCCAAAACTTATGAGCTGTATCAAGCCACGGTGTTGCAGCTAAACTTTTTAAGCCTAAGGCTTCGAAAAAGGATTTCAATAGTCCAAACTTTGAACTATACACATACTGTAGCCACATGGTTGCTAGGGCTACCGCACTAACAATATTCGGCAGATAGATAATCGCTCTAAAAAACTTTTTCCCGCGAATGCCACTGGTTAAGATTACCGCAAAGAGTAGCGAGAGCGTCATAACGATTACCCCACCAATCGCCCAAATTTTTAGAATGTTATACATCGCCGTCTTGAAAATAGCTGTAGAAAATAGCTTTTGGAAGTTGCCAAGACCGACAAATTCCCACAAATCCATCGCATCCGTCACCGAGTCAATCTTATAAAGACTCATCATCACCGTTCTAATAATCGGATACAGAAACACTATGAGGAAAATTACGACTGCTGGCGTTAGGAATGCCACTATCATCCCTTTATTCTTCTTCATTCAATCTCCTCCTACCCTCTTTTTAAAGAGACAAGCAGGTGAAGATGGTTTTCCCCTAACCACCTGCCACCTGCTTATTTACTATATAATTATATTATTCATTATCTTATTGACCAGCAGCTTCTTTCATCGCTTTTACAAACTGCGCACCGTCAAGCTCTCCACCTGCTAACTTGATGGTATTCTCTTTAAGCGCTGGGGTCAAATCGTTATTATTTTCCACGCCTGCCGCCCAGTCATAATACTTCGTTGTGGCATCAAAGCCTGCTTTAACACCTTCTAACTCTACTGGCCAATTGTCTGCATTTTCTTTATCTGCTGGAATACACATAGCATCAGATACGAAGGCTTTGTCTGTGTCGCCAGTCACCAAATATTCAATGAGTTTAAATGCTTCTTCAGGCATCTTACTATCTTTATTGATGGCAAAGACTTGATTAGCAATGTTATTTGCAGTATTATCGTCCGTTCCCTCCGGTACCGTTGGATAATTGAAGTATCCCCATACCAAATCATCCGCTACGGATTCTTTTGCTTCATTAGGTAACCATGAACCACAGATTACGATAGCCGCCTCACCTGGTGCAAACTCTTGATTTTGTCCAGCTGGATATGCGTTCGTCGTAATGTTTTTAGAGAAATAACCCTTCTTCGCAAAATCCGCAAAACTTTCAGCGGCTGCAAGTACTTTCGGGTCGTCCCAAGTCACGCTTACGCCATTTACCTCTTCACCCATAACCAAGGATTTCACCCCATCTTGACCTAAGTATTTTGCTAAATGAATTCCAATATACGGTGTCATGTAAGCATCATCAGCAGTAATCGGTGTGATTCCGGCATCCAAAAGCTTTGCACAAGCCTCATCAAACTCCTCCCAAGTCTCAGGTGCCCCTTCTACTCCCGCCTTATCAAATAAGGTTTTGTTGTAGAACATACCGAAGATAGATGGCTGATACGGAATTGAGTGCAAGGTTTCATCCCCATCATGTGTCTGCCCATAAGCATTACGGGCGATAGCCATTAAGGATTCTACACCGTGGGTCGCCTCATAGTCAGCTGCCAAATCTTCTAAATCTAATAGATACTTTCCCCAAGTTCCGTTTACACGATTCACATCCTCATCGAAAATGTCTATCGTCTGTTTCGCATCTAGTGCCGGTTGCAAACCTTCACGTTGACCATTGCGTCCTTTGAATTGAACATCAACTTTAATGTCATTTTCTTCTTCGAATTTCGCAATCGCCGCTTTAATTACTTTCGCTTGAGGTTCTTCCTCGCTCCACATTGACCAATACACCAATGTTTTGCCCCCTGATTCAGAACTTCCACCATCGTCAGACTTCTTTCCGCAACCTACGATCATTGCGGCAACCATGACTGTACAAAGTAACACGCTTAAAACTCTCTTTTTCATACTTCATCCTCCTAACATGAACTTTACTTGTTGTCATTAGTGTATTGCAAAATTGCACAAGTTTCTTTATCTTATTTACTCATTATTTTGCATTATTAGCTTTTTATATCTTGTTTTTTCTGCAAATTATCTTATAATTAAATTTATCACTGGTAATAATGCACAATCTCATTACATTTATTTATATTAGGAGGTATCGCTCTATGGCTTATGAAGGTGTCACTCTAAAGAGCTCGATTAATCTAGGGAAAATATATAGTATCCACTACTTTGAATACATGAGTGATTTTTCTTTTGAAGGTGAATCCCATGATTTTTGGGAATTCATATGCGTCGACAAAGGTGAAGTCGGTGTTCGCTTTGGCGACGATTTCAAAATCCTTAAAAGAGGTGAAATCGCCTTCCATCCACCTAACGAATTTCACAATGTTAAGGCCACCGGCGAAATTGCCCCAAATCTCGTGGTTATCTCTTTTGACTGCCACGATAAGGTGCTAGATTTTTTCCGCCACAAGACGCTACGTATCGATGAAACGGAACGGAATTTACTTGCAGACATTATTATTGAGGCTAGGCGCTGCTTTGATTGCCGTCTTGATGATCCCTATTTGCAAAACATGCCGCAAAAGGATCCCGATGCTTTTGGCGCCGAGCAATTAATCAACATAAACCTGCATCACTTTTTGATTCATCTAATTCGTCGTTATTCAAACCCCATCGTTATCCGCAAAAAACTGCCAACCGCCGTCCCCATAAAGACCACTAAGAAAAAAAGCGACATGGAGACATTCAACCGAATTGTTGACTATTTAGAGGAAAACCTATCCTCTCACCTTACGATTGAAAAGATATGTCAGGATAACTTAATTGGCCGAGCTCTACTTCAGCGAATTTTCAAAGAACAGACTTCACTAGGTATCATTGAATACTTTTCACATATGAAAATTCTAGCTGCTAAACAGATGATTCGCACCAATCAAATGAACTTTACACAAATCGCTGAATGTATGGGTTACACTTCCATTCATTATTTTTCCCGCCAGTTTAAGCAAATCGCAGGAATGACCCCCTCCGATTACGCTTCTTCTATCAAAGCAATGGCTGAAGGAACCTTTTAAACGGAACCTTCAGCTATATTTTTGTGCAAAAAAAATCAACAATCGTGCTATTGTATTCTCCCCTTCTTTTACCTATACTCAAAATATCATTCAATAGTGAAAAATCAGGAGGTTACCATGTCACAAACAAAAGGACGAGTTACGCTTCCAAGTGAAGCCAATTTTCTAAAGGAAACAAAAGAAATCCTTGAGCGCTGGGGTGCTGATGCCATAAGAGACAGCGATGGTACCAAGCTCGACGACGAATTAAAAGCTTTAGATGCCAAGGTATATTCCACTTATTTTGTTACCCGTGGTCACAATGATTTTGCTTCTACTCATCTTGATGAATGTGTCCAAATGCTCCTAATGTCAAAACACAACTTGGCTATTTGCGACACTTTAACGATTGACTTTCTCGATGGTTTTTACAAGGAGCAGGTAGTTGCTGACTATCGCCATGATCCCAAGCGCTATTGGGAAGTAATCGATCGCACGAATAATACGATTGTTGAACCCGATTTATGGACCGTGGATCAAGACACCGACTCGCTTACAATCACTAGTGCCATACCGTTTCATGAATATACGGTTTCCTTCTTCGTCTATATGATTTGGGACCCTACCCAAATGTATAACTACATTACTAATAATTGGCAAGACGTTCCTCACGATATCCCTTTTGACATTCGCCAGCCTCATTCTGCCGCTTTTGCAAAACGCTGCTTAAAAGACTGGTTACAAGAGAACCCGGACACCGATGTTGTTCGCTTTACCACGTTCTTTTATCACTTTACTCTCGTCTTTAATGCCGAGGCAAAAGAAAAATTTGTTGATTGGTTTGGCTACGGTGCAACCGTCTCGATTAAGGCGCTTGCTGAATTCGAAAAAGAATACGGGTATGCTCTACGTCCTGAGGATATCGTCGATAATGGTTACTACAACACCACCTTTTGCGTCCCTTCTAGGAGATACTTAGACTATATGGACTTTATCCAACGGTTTGTAGCCGAAAAGGCGAAAGAACTCGTCGAGCTCGTTCACGATTCTGGCCGTGAAGCCATGATGTTTCTGGGTGATAACTGGATTGGTACCGAGCCTTACGGTCCCTACTTCTCTAGAATCGGCCTTGATGGTGTCGTCGGAAGCGTTGGCGGCGGTGCTACTTTACGACTTATTTCTGATATTTCCGGGGTCAAGTATACCGAAGGACGTTTTCTGCCTTACTTTTTCCCAGATACCTTCTACGAAGGAAATGACCCCTGCATAGAAGCCATCGATAACTGGTTGAGCGCCAGGCGGGCCATTATGCGAAGCCCCGTTGATCGAATCGGTTATGGCGGCTACTTAAGTTTAGCTTACAAATTCCCAAAATTCATTGACTATATCGAAAAGGTCACCGATGAATTTCGGATGATTTACGCAAATGTTAAAGGACAAAAACCTTACTCTGGAGTGAAGGTCGCTATTTTAAATTCCTGGGGAAAGCTGCGTTCTTGGCAAAGTTATATGGTCGCTCATGCTCTCTGGTATAAACAAACGTATTCCTATTTCGGTATTCTTGAAGCTCTAAGCGGCGCTGCCATTGAGACGGTTTTCTTAAGCTTTGATGACATTCGTGAAAACGGAGTTCCCAAAGACGTAGATGTCATTATCAATGCCGGTGATGCTGGTACCGCTTTTTCCGGCGGTGAGAAATGGTGCGATCCCGATTTAGTTACTACCCTTCGCAAATGGGTTTACGAGGGCGGCGGTTTTATCGGTATCGGTGAGCCATCTGCCGTCCAGCACGGCGGACGATTCTTTCAGCTAGCGGATATTCTGGGCGTAGATAAAGAGCTTGGCTTCTCACTTTCTACAGACAAGTATTATACAAAGGCGCTTACTGAGCATTTTATCACTAGTGATGCTCTCACTCCCCTTTCTTTTGGCGAAAGCAAGCAAAGCATTTATGCTCTCTCTGAGGATACAGAAATCATCGAATACTCTAACCATGAAGTTCATCTAGCGGCTAATGCCTACGGCGAGGGAAGAGGCGTATATATCGCTGGTCTCCCTTACAGCTACGAAAACACCCGGCTGTTAATGCGAAGCATTTATTATGCGGCCCATAAGGAAAGAAATTTCCATGTTTGGCAAACCGATAATTTGAACTGCGAAGTACACGCTTATCCGGAGAATAAGAAATATGCCATTCTCAATAATTCCAATGAGACACAAGAAACTAATGTTTACGACGGACAGGGAAAATGTCAATCCCTTACTTTAGCCCCTTGCGAAATCATCTGGAAGGAAATCCATTAAAACGACGAAAGCGACGGCACCTGCCGTCGCTTTTGTCGTTTATCTCTATCCTTTAGACTGGATAACTTTTGTTTTCTGAATCCGCTACTGTTGCATCCACCTTTGTTTGTTGTGCTTCTCTATACTTAAAGAAATCAACCGCTACCTGCGGGAATAGCGCATACGTTAATACGTCTTCATCCTGTTGTGAGTATTGCTCCATTTCTTTGCGAAGCGTATCAAGTTCATCCGGAATTAGATCCGCTGGACGACAAGTGATAATATCAGGGTTATCGCCAAGAACCTTCTTCTGAACTTCTGGATTAAACGGCTTAACGGTAGCTCCGTAGCGACCACTTAAGACATCCTTCGTCTCCTTCGTAGCCATCTTGTAGCGCTCACCGGTCAAGACATTAAATACCGCCTGAGTACCAACGATTTGTGAAGAAGGTGTTACCAGTGGACACTGGCCTAAATCTTCACGTACTCGTGGAACTTCTTCTAGCACTTCGTAGAATTTGTCTGCCGCACCTTGCTCAGCCAACTGCGAAGTAAGGTTGGAAAGCATACCACCTGGCACTTGATATAGAAGAGTTTTGATATCTACACCTAAGTTCTTCGGATTTAACAGACCTGTTTCTAGCGCGTGGTCACGCAGTGGTCTGAAGTAATCAGCAATCTCAGCCAATTTCTTTTGATCAAGCCCAGTATCATAAGGCGTTCCCTTAAAGGTCTCTACCATTACCTCTGTGGCTGGTTGGCTAGTACCAAGAGCAAATGGACTCATTGCTGTATCAATAATATCCGCTCCCGCCTCAACAGCCTTTAAGTAGCTCATTGAGCCGACACCTGAAGTATAGTGAGTATGCATTTCGATTGGTAAGCTTACCGCACCTTTAAGTGCCGTTACAAGCTCTGTCGCTTCGTAAGGAAGTAACAGCCCCGCCATATCCTTAACACAGATACTAGTGGCTCCCATCTCTTCGATTCTTTTTGCCAAATCTACCCAGTAATCTAACGTATATGCATCGCCAAGGGTGTAAGACATCGCCACTTGAGCTTCTGCCTTTTCTTTAATTGCAGCGCTTACAGCGGTCTGTAAGTTGCGCATATCGTTCATACAATCGAAGATACGAATAATGTCAATACCGTTAGCTACTGATTTTTGTACAAAATACTCCACCACGTCGTCAGCGTAAGGACGATAACCAAGAATGTTCTGGCCACGGAAAAGCATCTGTAATTTTGTATTCTTAAAACCGTCCCGGAATTGGCGTAAACGCACCCAAGGATCTTCCTTTAAAAAGCGTAATGACGCATCAAAGGTTGCCCCGCCCCAACACTCTACGGCATGGTATCCGACTTTATCCATCTTATCTACAATCGGTAACATCTCACCGGTAGTCATTCTGGTCGCAATCAAACTCTGATGCGCATCCCGGAGAATGGTCTCGGTAATTTTAACCGGTTTTTTCTGAATTTCTGACATGAAATTTCCTCCTCTTCTATTTAACTCCAAAAATCGCCATAAAGGTACCTGCCGCTACGGCAGTACCGATTACTCCAGCAACGTTTGGTCCCATTGCATGCATTAACAAGAAATTGGTAGGATCGGCCTCTGCTCCCACTTTTTGCGATACTCTCGCCGCCATGGGCACCGCCGAAACACCCGCCGAACCAATTAGTGGGTTCACCTTACCGCCAGTCGCTAAGCACATCAGCTTACCAAATAGTACACCGGCCGCCGTTCCAAAGGCGAAGGCCACTAAGCCTAAAACGACAATTTTGATTGTATCCCAGTTAAGGAAAGCTTCGGCACTGGTGGTGGCCCCAACTGAGGTTCCCAGCAAGATAACTACGATGTACATCAAAGCATTTGAAGCCGTCTCGGTTAACTGTCTAACCACACCTGATTCCTTAAATAAGTTTCCAAGCATTAGCATACCTACAAGAGGAGCCGTCGTCGGTAAAATCGTACACACGACAATCGTTACGATAATCGGGAATAAAATCGCTTCTAACTTCGTAACTGGACGGAGTTGTTCCATTTTAATCTCCCGCTCTTTCTTCGTTGTCAAAAGTTTCATAATCGGTGGTTGGATAATCGGCACTAAAGACATATAGGAATAGGCTGCAACCGCAATCGGTCCCATAATATCCGTTTGGCCTAGTTTTCCGGCTAAGAAAATCGAAGTCGGTCCGTCAGCACCGCCGATAATTGAAATTGCGGCCGCCGCTTTATCCGAGAACCCTAAGGCCATCGCCCCAAGATACGCGGAAAAAATACCAAATTGAGCGGCTGCCCCTAGTAAAAAGCTCTTAGGATTAGCAATCAACGGACGGAAATCCGTCATCGCTCCTACCCCTAAGAAGATTAAGGATGGTAGAATCGCCCACTCATCTAATAAGTAAAAGTAATATAATAACCCGCCCACACCATTTTCCGAATCATGAGTAGAAGTCATGATGCCTGGGAAGATATTAACCAGCAACATACCAAAAGCAATCGGCACTAAAAGTAAAGGCTCGAACTCATGGCGTATTGCCAGATATAGGAAAAGACATGCAACACCTATCATCACCACATTACCGATGGATAGGTTTAGAAAAGCTGTCTGCTGCACGAGGTTTCCTAATGTATTCATAATGTAATCCATTTTTTAACCTCCAGTCGTTAAAACTTGCTCGTCATTAATTTAAAGTGGCAAGTACGCCGCCGGCTTCCACTGCATCACCTACGCCTACGTTCACACTTGCTACCGTTCCATCTTCCGGAGCTACGACGGGAATTTCCATCTTCATCGCTTCGATAATGATAACCGGATCACCCTTTTTTACTGCTGTACCAACAGCTGCTTCTACTTTAAATACTTTTCCGGCCGCACCGGCTTTCACTTCGATTCCACCGGCATTTGCAGGAGCCGCTGCCGGAGCTACTGGAGCTGCTGCTGGAGCCACAGGCGCAGCTGGTGCTACTGGTGCCACGGCTACAGGTGCCACTGGTGCTGCACCTGCACCTTTTTCTTCTACGGTTACATCATAAGCAACGCCATTTACTGTAATTGTATAATTTTTCATCTATTTCATTCTCCTTTTCGTTAATTTACCATCTATTACTCGGTCTTCTTCTGATACTGCGAACCACAAAATCGCTGGTGTTCATACCTGTATCTGCAGCGATGGCTGCCGAGATAACCGCAATTAATTCTTTTTCATCTGTTCCTGTACTTGCACTTACAACCGGTGCTACTGGTGCCGCTACCGCTTCCGTAGTTGTCTCAATTTGCTTTTCTTTCTTGCCACTAAAAGCCGCCTGCAACTTAGGAATATATTTCATAAGTGAAATTATAAAGGCGATAAAGATAAGAACCGCAAATACTGTGCCCAAACCTAAAATCGTATTTAGACCAGCCTTCTCAAGAATCTCACCAATTGCGTAAGAAGGGCTTACCGTGGTGCTTTCAAGGGTTCCATTACCGTTAAAGGTAAAGGAAATTTTCGCATCGCGATTTTCAAATTCACCTTGAGTAGAAACTACCATTTTATCAGTAGAGTTTTCAAAGGTGTAGTCGCCGTGTCCCAAAAATTCGCCACATTCTTCTTTCGCTGCCAACCAACCTTTAGCCGACTCTACGTAGCTTGTAGGCGTAAGTGGTAATTGACTTTGATATAGCTGAGAATTAAAAGCAAATTCTTCAATGTTTTCTAATTGTTCTATCTGTTCTTCCGTTATCGAAGGTAGAAGTTGGGTCAGCATAATATCACTAACCTGCTCGTAATAAGCATTATCTTGGGTAGCAACCTCTTCCTTTTTTCCACATGCAGAAAAGCTAACGGCTAAGACTAAGATAGAAACTAGGATACTTAGTTTTCTCTTCACAGTCATTCACCTCTTTACACAGTCCCGTGCTTTTTATAGGGACGGTCTTCTCTTTTCGTTAAAAGCATTTCAAATGCACTTATTACGTATTTGCGAGTATCGGCTGCATCAATCACCTGATCCACATACCCTCTTCTAGCGGCTGCTTCTACATTATCCTGAAGAGCTTCGTACTCTTTCGCTTTTTCTTTCAAATCCTCGCTAGAAGCGTCTGGATACATAACCTTTGCTGCCATATCCGCTTCCATCGTTCCTACCTTAGCATTTGTCCAGGCAAAGACAAGATCTGCTCCTAAAGACTTCGAGTTCATCGCCACATAAGCACTACCGAAGGCTTTGCCCACAATCACATTCACTTTCGGAACACTGGTATTAGCAAAGGCGTAGGTAAGCTTAGCGACAGCTTTCGCTAAAGTCTTCTCACTGCATTTAGAAGCCTTAAAGCCATTTACATTTGTTAAAGTCAAAACAGGGATATTGAAAGCATCGCAGAACTCCACAAAGCTAGCGGCTTTCTTAGCGCCTTTGCTACTAAGAGCAGCGTCAAATTCCTCTGCCACTTCCCCTTGTTCGTTATAGATTTTTGAGCGGTTCGCGGCCACGCCAATGGTCATGCCGTTAAGCTTAATAAAGCCTGTCACCATGTCTTTAGCATACGCTTTCTTGGTTTCGAAAAACACATTATTATCAGATAGTAAGCTGGCGGCCAAGGCACCATCTTCTTTAGACGCTTCTAGATTCGCAATCACGCGATTAAGAACATCCGTGCTTTCACTAAGTGCGGCTTCTTCTTCATTGTTAATAGGAAGCATCGCTACTAATGAACGAATGCTACTAAGAATTTCTGCTTCCGTTCCTACTGCATCCACCACGCCAGTGTTCTCAGCCTGGAACTCTGCAGAAGAGGTATCTTCTTTACTGATTTCATTTCCCGGTAAAGCATTGGGAGAATTAATAAATAACTTCCCTTTTTCGCTTTCCATAAAGGTAAAGTCTGCAAGACCTGCTAGGACTGCTAACCCACCACCACACTTACCAAACACCGCTGTAATCTGAGGAATTACCCCTGAAGCCAGTGCTTGTTTTCTGTAAACTGTACCGAACGCCTCTAAGGCATCGGTGGACTCTTGCAAACGCATTCCCGCACTATCAACGAGACCGATTACTGGAGCTCCCATCTTCATCGCCATATCGTATAAATTAGCGATCTTCTTTGCGTGCATCTCACCCACGGAGCCACCGAGGACGGAAGCATCTTGGGAATAGACGTATACTAGGTTACCATCGATAACTCCATATCCGCACTTAACGCCATCTCCTGCACCGCTGTTTGCTTGAATGTTAAAATCTGTAGCCCGCGCCATAACGCTACCACCTATTTCAACAAAGCTGCCATCATCAAGTAAGGATTTTATCCTACTTTCTGCCGTGTTGCTCATAGTTTGAACCTCCATTTTCTCTCTTTTTCTATAAAAAATGAACCTCTGTTGTATACAAAACATCCAACAGATCATCCAATTTTCGCCAATTTATATTATATATTTTATAAGGTTTTTTATCAACCTTTTTTCGCTACTTTCAGCTCTGAAAGGTAAATCTTTTTATAGTCATTGATTAATGGGATTTTTTAAAAA
>NZ_JAMXOC010000020.1 GCF_024721265.1 Ohessyouella blattaphilus
AGTCTCGCACACTATTTTCAGATGCCCGTTTGGCATGCAGTAAAGCTTACATTTTGGGTGCTTCTAGGTTAATTATACGACAAACATATGAATTTGTTAAGGTGCAAAACAGAAGTTACTTCCGCAGATTTACTGCGGTTAGAGATTGCTGGAATTTAATTTTTCATTTAAGTGAACATGTAAGATATGAGCATTCACCCACGCCCATGCAAGTTTTATGGACGTGGTACTCTGCTTAACTTTATAGAAAAGAAATTCTTGGAATAAATCCTTATGATATTGTAATTGGACCAGTAGCAAACGACTCGACTTTACCAGTGATTGACGATTATATGAGTGGAATATATACAAAAGAAGAAGCTGTAAAGCGTCTCTTACCCCAGAATCTTACAGATCAATATGCATTTCTAACAGAAAGGGCAATTCGTATTCTGATTTTTGAAAGGAGTGAGATGATAAAATGAGAGTGCCGGCGAGAACAATGACTTTTTTTGACCTTGAGGTTATTAAATTAATTACTGAAAAGTATGGTTTGGAAGAAAAAGAGGCTATCACAGCATTTATTAAATCAAAAACGTACGATATGTTAAGTGATTCGACTTACGAAGTCTACGCAATGAGCCCTCGTATTGTATTTGATATGTGGGAGAGTGAAAAAGTTACTGGTGATCCGCGCAATTCACAGTATATAAGGGAGTGAAGATAATGAGTAAGCAGGCAGAGTTCTTTATATATCTCATAGAACGTTATGCAGAAGTAAAAAATAGAAATACGGCTGAGGTATTAGAGGAATGGGAAGCGCTTCATTTGCGAGATTTTATTTATGATATGTATGAGATATATCATGTAGAGAGACTTGAAAATGCTTTTGATGATATCGATAAGTTAATATCCGAGAAAAAACAATAGCTATTATCTTTGAACATTAAGTGATAGCAAGCAAAATAGCACAAAAAACGTCAGTGGTGAATATATTTTCGCCGCTGGCGTTTTTTGTGCCGTTTGGACAGTTGTTGGCAGGCCGATGAAAGGGTCAAAGACCGTCTAGGTATTATGGCGGCAAACGGCGTGGAAATCGTCGAACTCTCTCCCGAGACCTTCGCCGAGATGCGCCAACTATCTGCAGACTTGTATCAAAATATTACGGAGCAGTCGAGCCCCGAGTTAGTAAAACACTATGTGACTACTCTCGGCACTTGAAGAACCGAGGATTCCCGCTTGCTTTCCTAAATCAGTAGAATATTGGAAAAGTCTCCTAAAAAGAGCTATAATTGTGGCAGATGCTATTAAATGATTATAACTTTTTAAAGGAGACTTTTTATATGCGATATTTTAAAGAAGATACCATGGCAATACTTATTGACGTTCAGGAGCGATTAGTCCCGGTGATGGATCGTAAGGTGGAGACGGTAGCTGCAAGCGTGCGCTTAATCGAAGGACTTAGGATCCTAGGTGTACCAGTAGTGCCCTTTCGCCAATACCCTAAAGGGTTAGGAGATTATATCCCAGAGATTAAGGAAGCTCTCGGCAGCCATGAACCAAGTGACAAATTGACTTTTAGTGCCTATGGTAGTGAGGAGATTGCCGAGAGAATCGATTCCTACCAAAAGAAAAACGTTCTTATTTTTGGTATGGAAACCCATATTTGTGTGCAACAAACGGCTCTTGATCTGATTGCGAAGGGGTACAACGTGATGATTGTTACCGACTGCGTTACCTCGAGAAAGAAGGCCGATTCAGACATTGCTCTGCGGCGCTTAGAAGCAGAAGGCGCACTTCTGACAACGACGGAAAGTATTCTTTTTGAGCTTTTAAAAGAGGCGGGAAGCGAGAGTTTTAAACAGATTTCTCGGTTGATTAAGTAAAGAAGTGCTTATGAAAATCGAACATATAGCGATGTACGTAGAAGATTTAGAAAAAACGAAAGAGTTTTTTATTAAGTACTTTCAGGCCACAGCGAATGATGGGTATCATAACGAGAGCACAGGGTTTCGTTCTTACTTTTTAAGCTTTACCGAAGGCACCCGTTTAGAAATTATGAACAAGCCAGAAATGGAAGCGCCAGCGAAAACTCTTGTAAGAACAGGCTATATCCATTTGGCATTTAGCCTTGGGAGTAAGAAAAAAGTAGACGAGCTAACAAGTCTTTTAAAGAAGGACGGTTACCAGGTAATCAGTGGTCCTCGAACTACTGGCGACGGCTATTATGAAAGCTGTATTATCGGCATTGAAGACAATCAAATAGAGATTACGATTTAGGGAATGGCTTTTGCCATTCCTTTTTAAATTCTAATTGACAATCTAAATCATTGGAAGTATGATAGGTATCAAACAAAACCGAAACGTTTCGGTTTGGAAAAGGAGACACGTATTATGAAAATGATGAAACTAGGAAATGGGGAAGCAATTCCCGCAATCGGGATGGGTACTTTTGGGTCAGATCGCTTTACGCCGGCTCAGGTGGCAGCCGCGGTAGAAGGGGGCATTCGGGCGGGGTATCGCCTAATTGACTGCGCCTCGGTCTATGGAAACGAGAAAGAAATCGGTGAAGTAATTAGCAAGCTAATCGCTGAAGGCGTGGTAGAAAGAAAAGATTTATTTATCATGTCCAAAGTTTGGAATGACATGCACCGAGAAGTAAAAGTCGCTTGCCAAAAGTCTATCGAGGATTTACAATGTGGCTACCTAGATATGTATTTTATTCACTGGCCGTTTCCTAATTATCATGCACCAGGATGCGACGTGGAGGCGAGAAGTGCGGATTCGCAGCCTTTTAGCGAAAGCGAGTTTTGCGATACGTATCACCAAATTGAGGAGTTATGTCAGGAAGGCTTAGTGAAAAATATCGGCGTTTCCAATATGACGATTCCGAAGTTTGAGGGTGTCTTAAATAAACTGATGATTAAACCAGCCGCTCACGAGATGGAGCTTCACCCTTGCTTCCAGCAAGAGGAGTTATTTCAGTATACGAAAGCTCACGGGATGTTGCCAATTGCCTATATGCCGATGGGTTCGCCTAGGAGACCGGAGCGGGATATCGATCCGAATGATATTGCGGACCTTGAGCTCCCAGAAATTAAAGAGATTGCTAAAAACCACGGGATTCACCCAGCCAGTGTAGCACTTAAGTGGGCTGTAGGTAGAGGGCAGCTACCGATTCCTTTTTCTACCACGCCTCGCAATTATATCAGCAACCTTGCGTGCATCGAGGAAGATCCTTTAACCGAGGAAGAGATGCAAGTGATAGCGACCCTTGAAAAGGAGAATCGTCTGGTAAAAGGCCAGGTGTTCCTATGGGATGGAGCAAAAGATTGGCATGATTTGTGGGACGAGGATGGGGAAATCGTCCGCTAACGGAGGTTTGTGTGTATAAGATATTATTAGTCGACGACGAAATATTAGTTAGAGAAGCCATACGAGATAATGTGAAGTGGGCGGAGCTAGGCTTTGAGCTAGTGAAAGACTGTGAGAATGGAAAGGATGCGATTGCTTATTTGCAAGCGCATCCTGTTGATGTTGTCTTAACGGATATTTGTATGCCTTACGTGGATGGGATGGAGTTAAGTAAGTATCTCTACGAGGAGTATCCCCAGACAGCGATTATTATCTTTAGTGGTTACGATGATTTTGAGTATGCGAAGCAAGCGATTAAGTATCAGGTGTCAGAGTATATCTTAAAGCCGGTTACCGGTAGGGAACTGAAAGAAATCTTATTAAAAGTAAAAGAAAAGCTAGATAAGTCTCAGGAGCTTTCGAAAGCCTATAAGAATCACACCAAGAGTGAAAAAGTAATTGTGGCGAAGACTTTGACCAATCTGATTAAAGGAACCCAGCGGGTAGAAACGTGTCTCGAAGAGTTAAGGGAATGCGATCTGGCGATTAAAGGCAGTGCCTACCGGGTGGCGATTCTTGATATTGACGTGTATTCGGAACTATATGAGATTGACGAAGAGGCCAAGAAGGAAAGCGCGCTAATGGCTTTCGTAGCAAATAATATCGCTCGTGAGATTGTGGAAGCTCACAAAGCCGGCCTGGTTTTTCAAGATAACGATAACCGCAGCTATATTTTATTTTATACTAACCGAGTGAAAGAAGAGAAGAAAGAAGTCCAAGGAATTGCCAGGGAGATTCAGGAAAAGGTCTGGGAGACTACGGGGCTGACGATTTCCGTTGGCCTTGGTGAGTTTGTTACTTCTCTTGAAGAGCTAGACACCTCTTATGAAAGTGCCATAAAGAGTCTGACATATCGCTATATTAGAGGTGACGGGGTGATTTTCGACTGTGAGGAAGCGGACGCTCAGAAAAGTGCTGAGGACTTAGAAGATATTTTATCTGCCTTGATAGCGGAGATTCGGAAGGACTCTCAGGAGGGAGCCTTTCGAGTGCTTGACGAATTTAAATGCTGGATTCGTACAAACGATGTGGATAAAAACCAGGCTATTGCTTATCTTCATCAAGTTCACTACCGCATCTATGAAGGGGTGGTCGAGATTAATGATAATGCTAGATTAGAAGATGGCGATATTACGGCCGTCTTACGGGCTCGTACCCTTGATAAGGCAATTGAGCGCTTAAAGGAGTACACCCAGTACGCTCTCACCTCCGTAGCGTCTGTGGTTCAGTCCAGCAAGGAAAGGCAAGCTGGATTAGCCTTAGATTACATCCAGGCTCATTACGGGGATTCGGACATCACCCTCCAAAAGATGTGTGAGTATTTAAATATCAGTACCAGTCACTTTAGTACGATTTTCAAAGAGGAGACAGGGAAGACATTTCTTGAGGCGCTTAACGGCGTGCGCATGGAGAAGGCGAAGCAGTTATTGCGGGAGACAAGTCTTAAGAACTATCAGATTGCTGAAAAAGTTGGGTTTAGTGACCCCCATTATTTTAATATAGCTTTTAAAAAAATAGTAGGAATGACCCCGAAGCATTATGCTAAGGAGCATCGCCAATGAAAATCAATAATCTAAAGAAACATATTTTTCGAAAATTTAGAAGCACGCAAAGTACCATGATGGTGTCATTTTCACTCCTCATGGTGCTGGCCATGCTTATTTTTTTATTTATTGCACTACGCCACACTAGGGAAGTGGCTTTTGAGAATTCGGTGGAGGCAACCACGGCTATTACCAAGCAGGTAAACGATAATATCGATTCTTATATTGAGAGTATGGAAAATATTGCCGCGGTGGTAGCCAATGGGACCGAGCTCTCCATGTACCTGTTTAACGACGAGAAGTCGGATGTGGCGGAGACTACTAACAAAAACCGAATTATCTCTCAGTTTAATACCATTCGCGATAGTCGGGATGACATTTCGAATATTGCCGCGGTAGCAGATAACGGAAAATACTTGGTAAATGACGGTACCGATACCTTAAGCGATTACGTTAACATTAAGAATCAGCGGTGGTACCAGACCACCCTTTCTTCAAAAAGCGGACAAGTGGTTTCTTCTTCTCATGTGCAGAATGTGATTCCTAGTAGCTATAAATGGGTCATTACTTTAAGTAAAGCTCTAATCAATCATCAAACGGCTCAGCGGGAAGGCGTTTTTTTCGTCGATCTAAACTACGAGTCGATTAGCGACCTTTGTAGTCGGAACCGCCTAGGGAATAAAGGGTATGTCTTTATCTTGGACGAACTGGGAAATGTAGTGTATCACCCGAAAATGCAACTTATGTACGGTGGTCTTAAGACGGAGAATATTACAGGAATTATGGAAAGCGATCAGCCCTATTTGATTGACGACTCCGGTGAGGATAGTATTATTTATACCAAGTCGGTTTCCGATAAAACCGGCTGGAGTGTAGTCGGCGCCACCTATGCTTCTGATTTGTTAAAAAACGATACCCAGACCCAGATGATTTACTTTGTAGCGATGTTTCTATTATTAGCCGGCGTATTGCTAGTGTCTAGCTTTATTTCCAAAGAGATAACCAGGCCGATTCGCGATTTGAAAGACTCCATGGTACTGGTGGAAAAGGGACAGTTTTTGGAGGCGAGTGTGGAAGTTACGGCCAACAATGAACTGGGTTCGCTGACAAAGTCTTTTAACAGTATGACCCAGCAAATCCAGAATTTGATGGAAGAGAATATCCATGAGCAAAAGGAGAAAAGGCGAAGCGAAATGAAAGCCTTACAGGCTCAGATCAACCCCCACTTTCTCTATAACACCCTGGATTCGATTATCTGGATGTCTGAAGCCGGGGAAAATGAAGAAGTGGTTCTAATGACCTCGGCTCTTGCCAGGCTTTTTCGTCAGGCAATCAGCAATGACAAAGAGGAAGTGCCGATTAGGGAAGAGATTGCCTACGTTAAGAACTATTTGACCATTCAGAAGATGCGTTATAAGGACAAGATGGATTTTGATATGCGAATTGACCCCCGGATTGAGGGCATCCCGATTATTAAGTTTGCCATTCAGCCGCTAGTAGAGAATAGTATTTATCACGGTCTCAAGCTAAAAGAGGAAAAAGGTCAACTGCTTATTACCGGGGGCTTAGAAGGTGAAAATGCCTATCTTGAAGTAAGTGATAACGGTGTGGGCATGGATACCGAGACCTTAAATCATATTTTTGATGAGAAGAAGAATGACTATAAGCGTGGTGGCGTGGGCGTCAATAACGTACAGCGGCGTCTTCAGCTCTATTATGGTGCGGACTACGGTATTCACTACGAAAGCAAAGTAGGCATTGGGACGAAGGCGAGAATTACCATTCCGATTGAGAGGGAAAGTTTATGAGAAAAAAGAATAGAGCGAACTTAATCGGGATAGGAATTCTTTTGCTTGCATTAGTGACGATTTCTATCTATGTCTTTAGTGCCTATCGCAAGGAACAAGAAAGAGAACGGGAGTATCACTTTATCTTTATCCCGAAAACGTTAGATCCCCAGAACGGTTTTTGGAATTCTTTGATAGAAGGGGCGAAGCTTGGGGCCTCAGAGAACAATATAAAGATTACGATTATGGGGACTTACTCCGAAGGAGATGTGTCAGGTCAAATCGAAAAGGTAAAAGAAGCCATAGCTTTAGAGCCGGAAGCAATTATGATTGCTTCTACCAGTACAGTAGCCCTAACGCCTAGTTTAAAAGAAGCCCAGGCAGCCGGTATTCAGGTGGTACTGGTGGATTCCAAAATCGATGAGGACATTGGTGCTAGTGTAGTTTCGACGGATAACTATAAAGCGGGAGTTAGTCTTGGCGAGTATGCCAGACGTTTTTTAAATGGCGAGTCTCAAATAGGCATGGTGGGACATGTTCAGGGCGTTTCCACAGCCATTGACCGGGAAGCGGGCATGCGAGAAGGTCTTGGTGAGTATGAGGAGAATATTAAGGAAGTGGTCTTTTGCGATTCCTCCTATGAAAAAGCCTATAGCTTAACGGTAGAGATGATGAAGAAATATCCAGAAATCGACATGATTATGGGGATGAATGAATACTCGGCGGTGGGTGCGGCCAGGGCAATTAGGGATTTAGGACTTACCGAGCAAGTGAAGATGGTGGGATTTGATAATTCGATTGAAGAGATTCAGTTTCTCGAACAGAATATCTTTAGCGCGATTGTGATTCAAAAGCCGGTAAATATGGGGTATTTAGCGGTGGAGCAAGGCTTTCATGCAGTTCAAGGAAAGAAAATAGAAAGTTATATCGATTCAGGGAGCGTGCTGATTAATCAGAGCAATATGTATCTAGATGAGAACCAGCGGCTCTTGTATCCGGTAACTACCCAAGAGGATTAGTAAAAAGGTTAAAAAATTACGAAACGTAATTTTTTAACCTTTTTTTGTAGATAATTCAATTAAAAATTTCTAAAAACCTCTTTATACTTACGGTAGTTTAATGAATTGGAGGAATGGAAATTGGAAAAGTTGAAAAACAACACTTTTATCAAAAAGGTTGGCTTTAACCGGGTTGTTTTATTTCTGGTACTGCTATTAATGTACGGAATATTCGCCATTTTAAGCCCGACGTTTTTGAGCTATAACCGTATTTTAAGCGCTCTTAATTACGCCTACTTTCTAGGATTTTTGGCGCTAGGAGTTACTTTTGTCATCGCTACCGGAGGAATTGATTTCTCCATTGGTCCAGTGATGTTCTGCGCCGCGCTAATCAGCGGCTACCTTTTAACCCAGAACGGGCTGCCCCTAGTTCTCTGCTTGCTGATTTCGATTCTAGTTGGTACTTTATTCGGTTGCCTTAACGGCTATCTCGTAGCGTACTGGAACTTACCGTCGTTTATCACCTCGATGGCCAGCATGATGCTAGCCAAAGGTATCGGTTCCGTCTTTACGAAAACGCAGTCAGTTAGTTGGCCCCAAGCGGTTCAGGAAAATGGCGAGTTTAGAAAACTAGTAAAGATTATGACTAGCGATGGTACCCAGATTCCGACAGGTCTGCTAGTCCTGATTATCGCTTCTATTATTTGTGCCATTATCTTAAATAAGACAAAAGCCGGACGGTATATCCTTTGCATCGGTAGCAACAAAGAAGCCGTTCGCTTATCGGGCGTAAATGTTAAAAAATGGGAAATGCTGGCCTACGTAATCTGCGGTACCTTAGCGGGAATCGCCGCCATTATCTTTGTGGGTGCGTATTCCACCGTTCAACCAGGACTAGGAGACACCTACAACAACGAAGCAATCGCAGGTTGTGTGATGGGTGGTACCGCCATGAGTGGTGGTACGGCTTCCATTGGTGGCACTTTTCTCGGGGTCTTGATTATCGCCCTATTACAAGAAGGTATCTTAGCGATGGGCTTTCAGAAGGACTGGCAATACGTTATCACCGGGTTAATCGTCCTAGTGGCCGTCTATGCCAATGTTCGTAGCCATAGACGGAAGAATTAATAAAGAGGAAGGTGGAAATCATGGGAGAAGTAATTTTGACAATGAAAGGTATTGATAAATCCTTCCCGGGAGTACATGCTCTTGATCACGTTGACTTGGAAGTGAGAAAGGGAGAAGTACATGCCCTAATGGGTGAAAACGGTGCAGGAAAATCTACCTTGATGAAGGTTTTGACAGGAATTTATAAAAAAGATGAAGGAACGATTACCTACGAAGGTAAAGACGTGGAATTCACAAGCCCTAAAGAAGCGCAAGAAGCCGGTGTTATGATTGTGCATCAGGAGCTAAATATGCTTAGCCATCTAACCGTGGCTCAGAATATCTTTATCGGCCGGGAGAAGATGAGTGGCAAGCTAATTAACGATGCCAGCATGAATAAGGCGGCAAAAGAATTGTTCGCTAAGCTTAATATCGAGATTGACCCGACGGAACAGATGGGCAACCTAACGGTTGGTAAACAGCAGATGTGTGAGATCGCTAAGGCGATTTCTCATGAATCGAAGGTTTTGGTCTTTGACGAACCGACGGCAGCGTTAACGGAATCAGAGATTGAAGAATTATTTAAGATTATCCGGGACCTTCGGGAAAAACAACTAGGTATCGTCTATATTTCTCACCGGATGGATGAGATTAAGATGATCACAGACCGGGTAACGGTTATGCGTGATGGTGGCTACGTAGGGACTCTCGATACCGAGACCAGTACGAAAGAAGACATCATCAACATGATGGTGGGCCGGGTTATCTATGAAGAACCAAAGACCAAAAGCAATGTACCAGCGGATGCGCCTGTGGTCTTAGAAGTGAAAAATTTAAATGCCGGGAAAATGGTAAAGGATGTTAGTTTCCAGCTTCATAAAGGAGAAATTCTTGGCTTTTCTGGTTTGATGGGAGCAGGTAGAACCGAGACTGCACGGGCGATTTTTGGTGCTGATCCGATCGATAGCGGTGAGATTATCATCGGTGGCAAAACCGTTCATATCAAAAGTCCGGCCGATGCGGTTGCTAACGGAATTGGTTATCTATCGGAGGATAGAAAACGCTTTGGGATTGCGGTAGAGAAGACGGTAGCCGAGAACTCGACGATGGCTTCCCTTAATCATTTTATGAAAGGGATTTTTATCGACAAGAAGAAAGAAGCCCAGGTGGCTGAAAAGTACGTCGAGCAGTTAAAGACGAAAACACCTTCCGTTGAACAGCTAGTAGTCAATCTTTCTGGAGGTAATCAGCAAAAGGTGGTTATCGCCAAGTGGTTAGTTAGAGACTGTGAGATTTTGATTTTTGACGAGCCTACAAGAGGTATCGATGTAGGAGCCAAAAGTGAAATATATCAATTGATGAACGAATTGGTTAAAATGGGCAAATCCATTATCATGATTTCCTCGGAAATGACCGAAATACTTAGAATGAGCGATCGCGTAATCGTTATGTGTGAAGGTAGAAAAACAGGCGAAATGGCTATTGAAGAAGTATCACAAGAGGCTATTATGCATTGCGCGACAAAAAGAGAAGGGTAAGGGGGAGAAAGAAAAATGGAGAAGAATGTGAAAAAGGGAAATGCCTTTACCAATAATCCGATTGTTAAGATGATCGGTACCCAGAAGATCGTAGTCCTTGGCGTAATTATTTTACTAGCTGCTTTTTTCAGCGTGCTAAGTCCAGCTTTTCGTCAGTACTCGACGGTGGTTAGTATTTTTGATTATTCCTATTACGTTAGTTTGATGGCCGTTGGCGTGACGTTTGCCCTTATTACCGGCGGCGTTGACCTTTCCATCGGTACGGGTACCATTGCCGCTGGCTTGGTTGGTGGCTACGTGGTTGGTCACTATGATTTACCGGTTGCTGTGGGCATGCTAGTATGTATCGCCTTTGGTTTGTTCCTAGGAATCTTTAACGCCGTTACGGTAGCGATTCTCGGGTTGCCACCTTTTATCGCTACTCTAGGATCGATGATGGTCGCTCGTGGACTGGGCTCGATTATGGCTGGTGCTAGCAGTATTACTTGGCCCCAAGCGGGAACGCCAAATGGGTGGTTCCGTAGTATTTTCAAAATAAATGTGGGCGGGAAGATGATTCCGATTGGTTTTCTAATCGTTATCGCCGTCGTTATCATCATGTCGATTGTCTTAAATAAAACCAGACCAGGACGCTATATCATCGCCATTGGTAGCAATAAAGAAGCAACTAGACTATCAGGAATCAATGTTGTGAAATGGCATTCGCTAGCGTATTTAATATCCGGATTTTTCACCGGTCTTGCAGCCATCGCCTATGCGGCCACGTTTCAAGCGGTAGTGCCGGGAACGGGAGCGGGACTTGAGTTAGATGCGATTGCTGGAGCCATTATCGGCGGAACATCAATGACCGGTGGTGCGGGAACAGTGGGCGGTACTCTACTAGGAGTATTCGTTATGTCTCTTCTTAAAACAGGACTACCCTTTATCGGGTTGCAGGCTAACTGGCAACAGATTATTACCGGTATCGTCTTATTGATTGCCGTCTTCGTTGATATTTTAAAAAATGCTAAAAAGTAGGATATTAATTTCACAGTAGTTGTGAATTAATAAATAAAAATTCATCCATAGGGAGGAAGAAAGATGAAAAGAAGAGTAATTAGTGCATTGTTATGTGTAGTACTTGTAGGATCCATGTTAGTAGGATGCGGTTCTAAAAAAGAGGAATCGACAAGCGATGGAGGCGACTCGTCTGCTAGTAATGGCGGGGAAAAGATTGAGATCGTTTCTAAAGGATTCCAGCATCAATACTGGCAAGCAGTGAAAAAAGGTGCGGATCAAAAAGCGGAAGAACTTGGGGTTACTATCAACTTTGTTGGACCTAACTCTGAATCAGACATCGCTGACCAGGTACAGATGTTCCAAAGTGCGATTAATCAAAAACCAGCCGCTCTTGGACTGGCCGCTCTTGACACAGACGCTTTATTAGATGCGATCTCTCAGGCACAAGCAGCTGGAATTCCGATTATCGGCTTTGACTCTGGTGTTCCAGGGGCACCTGAAGGCGCAATTTTAGCAAATGCTTCTACAGATAACTACGTAGCTGGTGAATTAGCAGCTGAAGAAGGTTATAAAGCTGCTCTTGGCGACAGAATTAAAAATGCCGATGGTCCAGTAAGAGTTGGGGTTATGGCTCAAGACGCTACCGCTGAGTCAATCATTAATCGTGGACTTGGTTTTATCGATAAGTTAAAAGAATTAGTAGAAGCTGATGGCAAAACCATCTCTATCACAGGAAACGAAAAATACGTTGGTGATTCAGCTATCGATGATAAGAAGAGCGAAGATGGCGACGTTATCGTAGAAGTTGTAGTACCTTCTCAAGTAACAAACGAATTATCAGCTGTTGACTGCCAAACTCTGTTAAACAAAAAAGACATTATCTGTATCTACGGCTCTAACCAACATTCAGGTGAAGCTATGATTACCGGAAATGCTAACTTAGACAAGTTCGGCGAAGGCGATGATAAAGTAATCGGTATTGCTTTCGACTCTGGTGAAAACATTAAAAAGGCTGTAAAAGATAAAGTATTTATCGGTGCCGTTACTCAGGCTCCAGTAGCAATGGGTGAAGCATTAGTAGACCTTTGCGTAAAAGCCGCTAGAGGCGAATCAGTTTCTGATGTGGATACCGGTTGCCAATGGTATACATCAGACAACATGGACTCAGAAGAGATCTCTCAAAACCTATACGATTAATCGGTTGTCGGTTGGGAAGGTCGTTTTATTTAAATGGGGAGGTCGTTTTTTGAAAAAACGACCTCCCCATTTGTTCATCTGTCATTTTAGATACTGCTTCGGGGTGACCCCTTTGTATTTCTTGAAGGTTTTGATGAAGTAGCTTAAGTCGTTGAAGCCGCTATTAAAGGCGATTTCCGTAATCGAATCATCGGTAGTGAGAATTTTATAGCAGGCTCGTTCAATCCGGTAATAGTTCAGATAGTCAATGGGGGTGCGCCCAGCCATATCTTGAAAGAAGCGACAGAAGTATTTGGGTGACATATGCACAGTATCAGCAATCTCCTGTAAGGTTAGTGGCGACTGGTATGAGGTCTCGATATACTCAAGAGCCGTCTTTAATTGGAGAATCCGGCGCTGAGAATGGACGCCCTTATTTTGAACGGGACTAAAATACTGATTGGCGAAAATGGTTCCAAAAAAAAGATAAAGAGAGCCTTCCACAATCATTTGATAGCCTGGTTTCTTTGAAGCAATGGCATCAAAAAGCGTCCAAGTGATATCATGAATATCTTTATATGAAGGATCAAAGATATGGCGAAGGTCCAGTTCGTGATTATGAATGCTTTTAATCAACTGCTTGAAAGAATCGTTGCGGCTAATCAGCATATTTATATCAAAAACGATGCATTCGTAGATACAATCACGGGGCGTACCTTCATGAAGGAGACCTGAGGGCACAAAGACTACCGAACCTTCGCCCACTTCGATGGTTGTTTCCTCAAGGGTTAGAGAAAAGGTATTCTTTAATACCCGAATAAGTTCATACTCCATATGCCAGTGAAGAGCCATGTGATATTGGGGGTGTCTAGGGGTGACGTGATGGTAGTCGATGGGAAAATCCGCCGTTCCCCGGGTTCGGCGCTCCAAATAGTTTAAATGTTGCATAAAACCTCCGAAAGTGAATATTGTTATAGTTTTTACTATTATAACACAAGTAAGAGCAGATAGGGAATGCTACACTCTAAGTGATGATCATTGTGAAAATAGGATAAGGAGGTAGCAAGTGGGAAAGAGTAAAAATCAAGTTTTGGCTTTTGACTTTGGGGCATCCAGTGGACGGGCGATTATCGGCTATCTAGAAGACGGCAAAATCAAAATGGAAGAAGTGTATCGCTTTTCCAACGACCCGGTAACCGTTGGGAAAACCATGTACTGGGATACTTTAAGACAATTTTTTGAAATTAAGCAGGGAATGCTTAAGGCTAAGCAAAAGGGTGGCTTTAAAAGTCTAGGAATCGATACTTGGGGTGTGGATTTTGGTCTGCTTGATGAGCACGGCGTGCTCTTAGAGAACGCCATTCACTACCGTGATGACCGGACGCTAGGCATGCAAGAAGAGGTCTTTAAGGTGCTACCAAAAGATAGAGTTTACAACCTAAGCGGTAACCAGTTCGAAAACTTTAATACGATTTTTCAAGTGTATGCCCTTGTCAAAAAGAGACCATGGCTTCTGGAGCGCGCAGAGACCCTGCTCCTAACACCGGATCTTTTTAACTATTTTTTAACAGGTGAAAAGAAGGCAGAGTACACCATGGCAACGACCACTCAGCTGATGGATGCCAAGAATAGATGTTGGTCGCAAGAGATTCTTGAGGCCTTAGAGATTCCCGAAAAGCTATTGGCAGAAATCGTGCCTAGCGGTACTACGGTTGGCGAATTATCCGAAGATATCTGCGAGGAACTGGGACTTGAAAAAGCGAAAGTCATCTCTGTTGCCAGTCACGATACCCAGAGTGCCGTGGTAGCAGTACCTACTCAGAAGGAAGATTTTCTCTTTATTAGCTGTGGTACTTGGAGCCTATTTGGCACCGAGCTTAAAGAGCCGATTATTAACGAGGATTCTTTAAAATACAACGTTAGTAACGAAGGCGGTTATGGTAACACGACCACCCTGCTTAAAAACATTATCGGCTTGTGGCTCGTGCAAGAAAGCCGGCGCCAGTGGATGCGAGAAGGGGTCGAGTACGGCTTTGGTGAGTTAGAACAGCTAGCGACAAAAGCCAAGCCCTTTGTTAGCTTTATCGATCCCGATGCCCCAGAATTCAATACTGCCGGAAACATTCCCAAACGGATTCGCCAGTTTTGTGCTCGCACCGGTCAAGCTATCCCCGAGACAGTGGGTGATGTGGTGTGCTGTATTAATCAGAGCTTGGCTCTTAAATATCGCTATACCTTGGAGCAGATAGAGGCCTGCACCAAAAAGACGTATCCCGAAATCCATATGATTGGTGGCGGCATTCAGAGTAAACTGCTGTGTCAAATGACCGCTAGTGCCAATAATAAAAAAGTGATTGCCGGGCCAGTGGAAGCAACAGCGCTAGGAAACATTGCGGTGCAATTGATGGCTCTTGGAGAAATCGAAAATCTACAAAAGGCCAGAGAGATTATCCGGGCGTCCGAGGACACCAAAGAATATCGTCCAGAAAATGGGGAAGATTGGGAAGAAGCCTATCAGAAGTTTAAACAAATAATTATAAAAGAAGCGTAAAAAGAAGGAGGAAGTTAAAATGGCAAAGTCAAGATTAGTTGGTGATTACCCGGTAATCGGTATCAGACCAACAATTGATGCAAGAAGAGGTGCACTTAAGGTAAGAGAAGGTCTAGAAGAGCAGACCATGAACATGGCAAAATCGGTAAAAGCCTTATACGAAAAGACTTTAAAATATTCAAACGGTGAGCCGGTAAAGGTAGTGATCGCTGACACAACCATTGGCCGAGTAGGTGAAACTGCCGCTTGTGCTGACAAATTCAGAAAAGAAGGCGTAGATATCACCGTAACGGTAACACCTTGTTGGTGCTATGGCTCGGAAACGATGGACGCCGATCCGCTGACGATTAAAGCGGTATGGGGCTTTAACGGAACCGAAAGACCAGGAGCTGTGTACCTTGCTTCTGTCTTAGCGACTCACGCCCAAAAAGGCTTACCAGCCTTTGGTATCTATGGCCACGACGTACAAGAAGCTGACGATACCGAAATCCCTGCAGATGTTATGGAAAAGCTCCTGCGCTTTGGTCGGGCATCCGTTGCCGCAGCGACCATGAGAGGAAAATCTTACTTACAAATCGGTTCTATCTGTATGGGAATTGGTGGTTCGATTATCGATCCAGCTTTTATTGAGGAATACTTAGGCATGCGGGTAGAGTCTGTTGATGAGGTGGAAATCATTCGCCGAATGACGGAAGGTATCTACGACGAGGAAGAATTTCAGAAAGCTCTTAAGTGGACGAAGGAAAAGTGCATAGAAGGCTTTGATAAAAACCCTGAAGAACTACAAAGAACCAGAGATCAAAAAGATGAGGACTGGGAATTTGTCGTAAAAATGATGTGCATCATCAAAGACTTGATGAACGGCAATCAAAATCTACCAGAGGGTTGTGAAGAAGAACGAGTAGGTCACAACGCTTTAGCTGCTGGTTTCCAGGGCCAAAGACAATGGACGGATTTCTATCCTAACTGCGATTACCCAGAAGCGCTACTAAACACTTCTTTTGACTGGACAGGCGCTAGAGAGCCTTATATCCTGGCTACAGAAAACGACGTGTTAAACGGTCTTGGTATGATGTTTGGTAAGCTCCTAACCAATACGGCCCAGATTTTTGCCGATGTGCGTACTTATTGGAGCCCAGAAGCCGTTAGTAAAGCCACGGGCTATCAATTAGAAGGAAAAGCGAAAGAAGCTGGTGGAATGATCCACTTAATCAACTCTGGTGCTGCTTGCTTAGATGCGAATGGTCAGGCCAAAGACGCAAACGGAAATAACGTGATCAAGCCTTGGTATGATGTAACACCAGAAGATCAGGATGCGATTCTTAACGCCACTACTTGGAACCCTGCCGATAATGGCTACTTTAGAGGAGCTGGTTACTCATCTAGATTCGTAACAGAAGCAGAGATGCCAGTAACGATGATGAGACTGAATCTCGTAAAAGGTCTTGGACCGGTGGTTCAGATCGCGGAAGGTTGGACGGTGAAACTTCCGGATGAAGTAACTGATAAACTATGGAAACGCACAGACTACACTTGGCCTTGTACTTGGTTTGCGCCAAGAGTAACAGGTAAGGGTTATTTCAAAACCGCCTATGACGTAATGGATAACTGGGGAGCTAATCACGGTGCTATAAGCTACGGCCACATCGGCGCTGATTTAATTACCTTCTGCTCTATGCTTCGCATTCCTGTAAATATGCACAATGTGGAGGAAGATACCATCTTTAGACCAGCGGCTTGGACAGCCTTTGGTTCGGATAAAGAAGGCCAAGACTACAGAGCGTGCCAGGCCTACGGACCACTTTACAAAACCATTCGCTAAGGAGGCTTGAAATCATGTTAAAAGGAATACCACAGATACTGTCTCCCGAGCTTTTAAAAGTCCTGTGTGAAATGGGACATAGCGATCGCCTCGTAATTGCCGATGGCAACTTCCCTGCGGAAAGTATGGGAAAAGATGCCATTGTCATCCGCATGGATGGTCACGGCGTACCCGAGATACTAGATGCAATTCTAAAGGTTTTCCCCTTAGATACGTACGTCGATCATCCAGTAAGCTTGATGGAAGTGATGAAAGGCGATACGGTGGAAACACCGATCTGGGATGAATATAAGGAGATCGTTACAAAGAACGATAGCCGCGGGGATGCCTGTATCGGTAATATCGAACGCTTCAAGTTTTATGATGAATCAAAGACAGCTTATGCCATTATCGCCACTAGTGAAAAAGCACTGTATGCCAACATCATGTTACAAAAAGGCGTGGTGGTTGAATAAGTTATGCAAAAAAAGACCTGCGGGTCTTTTTTTGTGTCCTTAAAGAATTGACAAGAGCCCTTAGAAGGAGTACTATATAAGCAAAACCGAAACGTTTCGGTTAATCAAACAAACGGAGGAAGAATTTATGCCATTAGTAACGTCAAAGGAAATGCTTTTAGAGGCTCAGAAGGGTGGATATGCGGTTGGTGCATTTAATGTGGAGAATATGGAGATGGTGCTAGCAGTTATTGCTGCAGCAGAAGAGGCGAAAGCTCCCGTTATGCTTCAGACCACACCTTCTACGGTGAAATACGCATCACTAGATATGTACGTAGCGATGGTAAAAGCAAGAGCAGCGAAGGCGACAGTACCAGTTTGCATTCACCTAGATCACGGAACGGATTTTGAACTGGCGGCAGCAGCGATAGAAGCTGGTTATACCTCGGTAATGATCGATGGGTCTCATGATTCTTTTGAAGACAATATTAGTAAGACTAAGGCAGTGGTAGACGAAGCTCAGGCAAAAGGAATTCCCGTGGAAGCAGAGCTTGGTAAAGTGGGCGGCAAAGAAGATGATCTAGTATCTGAGGGAAATGCGAACACCGATCCTCAGGAGGCAAAGGAATTTGTAGAGCGTACCGGCGTGGATTCATTGGCGATTGGCATTGGTACCGCTCACGGTTTTTACGTAGGTGAACCAGTACTAGATAAAGAGCTCGTTTCAAAGGTTAAGGAAGTAGTCTCCATTCCCTTAGTGTTACACGGGGCGTCAGGACTTAGCGATAGCGACGTGAGCGAATGTGTACGTAGAGGGATGTGTAAGGTGAACTTTGCGACAGAACTGCGAGTGGCGTATACGGATGCGATGAAGAAGCTAGCAAAAGAAGCACCAGATACTTTTGATCCTAAGAAATATGGTACGGTAAGTATGGAAGCGGTAAAAGAACTGGTTAAGAATCGTATGAATGTCTGCGGCTGTGTGGGAAAGGCAAAATAATGTCAGCAACGATGAAGGATTTAGCCAAGGAAACCGGTCTTGGTCTAGCGACTATTTCTTCTTATTTTAACGGGGGAAACGTTAGAGAGAAAAACAGAGAAAAGATTGAGGCGGCCATCAAGAAGCTAGATTTTGAAATTAATGAAGTAGCTAGAGGTCTAAAGACAAATCACACCAAGTTGATTGGGGTAGTGATTCCCGAGCTAGAAATGATATATTGTGCCCAGATTATTACGGAAGTAGAAGATATCCTTAGAAACTACGGTTATGCTACCATTGTCTGTGATTGTCGTTCTGATGTTAAGCGGGAAGAAGAGGCGCTAGATTTTCATTTTCACCGCCGGGTAGATGGTCTGATTATTATGCCTACGTCAAGAAGTGGTGAAGGATTAAAGCGCTTTATCGATCATAATAAGCCGGTGGTGGTGATTGATCGCAAGCTTCCGGATGTGGATTGCGACTGTGTCCTGGTGGATAATGAGAAGGCGGTAAAAGACGGTGTCAGTAGGTTGATTAAAGCTAAGCACCAAAAAATCGGCTTGATTGCCGGCCCAAAGGATGTCTATACGTCTGATGAACGGATTAAAGGTTATCGGCGAGCCCTAGAAGAGCACGGACTGGAAGTAGACGAAACCTTGATTTCCAGAGGGGATTACACAATTGGCGGTGGAGCCAAAGCGGTAGCAAGTCTCTTAGACAGCAGGCCGGATATGAGCGCTCTCTTTGTTTCTAACTATGAGATGACGGTGGGGGCCATGATTGAGTTAAACGAACGAGGGGTGCGGATCCCTGAGGAGCTAGCTTTTATCGGCTACGATAACAAAGAATTCGCTTATGCCAGCAATCCTCGTCTCTCGATTGTGGCTCAGCCAACGAAGGTGATTGGCAAGATAGTCGCTCAACAGATGCTAGAACGTCTTGGGGGTGATAGTAAGAAGCCAGGCGGGATATGGAAACTAGAAGCAGAGTATATTGAAGGAAAGTCGATTTAGAGGTGTTTATGAAAAAATATTTATTAGGAATCGATATTGGGACAAGTGCTTGTAAGGTGGCGATTTTTGATAAGGCGGGAACGCTAATTGAAAGCGGTGCTGGCGACTACCCAGTCTATTATCCTAAGGAGGGTTGGGCCGAGCAAAACCCTGATGAATGGTGGGTAGCGGTTTGCCAAGCGACGAAAGAGCTCTTTAAAAAGTGTGATATTAGGCCAGAGGAGATTGCAGGTATTGGGGTGGACGGCCAAAGCTGGTCGGCGATTCCAATAAGTGCTGCTGGTGAAGTACTTTGTAACACTCCTATATGGATGGATACAAGAGCCGATAAAATCTGCGAGGAAGTAAAGAAAAAGGTACCTGAGGAAGAGATTTTTGCCGTCTGCGGAAACCCTTTCGTACCTTCTTATACAACGCCCAAAATCCTTTGGTATAAAGAAGCGCGCCCAGAGCTTTACGCTCAGATTGATAAGGTGCTACAGTCCAATAGCTTTATCGTTTTTAAGCTCACAGACCAGTATTCCCAGGACATGTCTCAGGGATATGGACTTCACTGCTTTGATATGCGAAAAGGAACTTGGGATGCGCAGATGTGTGAAAAATTAGGAATTCCCTTATCCTTTTTACCAGAGATCTATCCTTGCCACCAAGTGGTAGGAACCGTTACGGAAAAGGCAGCAAAAGAGACCGGACTAGCGCTAGGAACGCCCGTAGTGGCAGGTGGCCTAGATGCCTGTTGCGGAACCCTAGGGGCCGGGGTGATTCACGAAGGTGAGACCCAGGAACAAGGGGGGCAAGCGGGTGGTATGAGCATCTGTATCGATGAGTACCATGCCGATGAACGCTTGATCCTCAGTTATCACGTAGTTCCCGATAAGTGGCTCTTACAAGGCGGCACCACCGGCGGCGGCGGTGTTATGCGCTGGCTTCACCGGGAATTTGGTAAATACGAAGACCTAAGAAAAGACGAGCTAGGAAAAGGTGCGTTGGTGCAGTTTAATGATTTGGCTGAGGTGGTACCACCAGGAAGTGAAGGGCTAATCTTTCTTCCTTATATGGCAGGCGAGCGTTCGCCTCTTTGGGACCCGAGGGCCAAAGGGATTTTCTACGGTCTAGATTTTTCCAAAACGAAGGGGCATTTTATTAGAGCAGCTATGGAAGGGGTGGCATTTTCTCTACGCCACAACTTAGAAGTAGCCAAGGAAGCCGGTGTTTCTGTAAAGGTTATGAAAGCTATCGGCGGCTCCGCAAACTCCCTTTTGTGGACTCAGATTAAGGCCGATATTACCGGTAAGCCGATTGTGGTGCCGTATTCTGATGCGGCTACGACTCTCGGTGCTTGTATTCTCGCCGGCGTTGGCGTAGGGCTATATGAAAGCTTCGAGGAAGCGGTAGCTTTGACTGTTAGGGAGACTAGGTCTCACGAGCCTAACCTAGATAATAAAGAGATTTACGACGAAAACTTTGCTAAGTACTTAGCGATTTATCAAAACTTAAAGACAGTGATGGATGATTAGGAGGTGCCCATGAAAGCGGCAGTAGTGGTAGCAAATGAAGATGTAAGATATCAAGATGTGGATGAGGTAAGTGCAGGTCCTGGTGAAGTGAAGGTAAAAGTGAAAATGTCGGGCATTTGTGGCTCAGACATCCCGAGAGTTCTTCATAATGGGGTGCATTTTTATCCTATCGTCTTAGGACATGAATTCTCCGGTGACGTAGTCGAAGTTGGGGAAGGAGTAGAACGGGTTAAAGTCGGTGATAGAGTCTCCGGTGCACCCCTCGTTCCTTGCATGAAGTGCGCAGATTGTCAAAAAGGCAATTATTCCCTTTGCAAACACTATACGTTTATTGGCTCCAGGATCCAAGGAAGCAACGCCGATTACGTGGTGATTCCTGAAAGCAATGCGGTAGTTTTCGATCCTTCCATTCCCTACGAGCAAGGCGCCATGTTTGAGCCTTCTACTGTAGCCCTTCACGGTGTGCTCTGCAACGATTATGCAGGGGGTGAGTACGTGGCAGTGCTAGGCGGGGGGACCATCGGCATGTTTACCATGCAGTGGGCCAAAATCTTCGGTTCAAAGAAAGTGGTGGTCTTTGATATTAGCGACGAGCGCTTAGAACTAGCCAAGCGACTAGGAGCTGACGCGGTGGTAAATACCCTGAAAGATAATTATCTGGAAGAGGCGAAAGCCCTAACAGGCGGTGCCGGTTATGGCTACGTCTTTGAAACAGCGGGACAACCGGTAACGATGCAGATGGCATTTGAGTTGGCTGGGAATAAAGCTCATGTTTGTTTTATCGGAACGCCTCATGTGGATTTAAGCTTTACGCCCCAGATGTGGGAGAATATGAACCGGAAAGAATTCAAATTAACAGGGTCTTGGATGAGCTACTCAGCGCCTTTCCCTGGTAAAGAATGGGAGCTTACCGCTCACTACTTTAAGACCGGTCAACTCAAATTTGATCCAGGCTTTATCTATAAAAAAATGCCTATGAGCAAGGCTCAGGAAGCGTTCCAGTTGTTTAAAACCCCAGGTTTAGTACAAGGCAAAATATTACTATATAATGAGTAGGAGTAGGGCAAATGATTGTTACAGTTACATTAAATGCGGCCATCGATAAGCGCTACGTAGTGAGCGAGTTTGAGGAAGGCGAAGTGAACCGAGTTAGTACCTGTGAATACACTCCTGGCGGCAAGGGGCTTAATGTATCGAAGCCTTTAAAGATTCTTGGGGCAGAGCTCTTAGCCACCGGTCTTGTAGGCGGCTTTGCGGGACAGTATCTTGCAGCAGAAGTCACTAAGCTAGGGATTGCCAATAAGTTCTTTCAGATAGCCGATGAAAGTCGCTCTTGTATTAATATCTGGGATGAAAAAAAGAAGACACAAACGGAGTTCTTAGAGCCCGGTGTGGCCGTTTCCGAGGAAGAACAAGAAGCCTTTTTAAAGGAATTTGCCGAGACGATTAAGGAAGCTAGGGTGGTGACCATCTCTGGCAGTGTACCCAAAGGAATCCCTCTTGACTATTACAACCGGATGATTGACATCGTAAAGACTCAAGGAAAGCAAGTGATTTTAGATACCAGTAGTCCCTTGCTAGATGAGGGTATAAAGGCGAAGCCGACGATGATTAAGCCGAATATCGACGAGATTCGCTCACTTACTGGGCGTCCTTGTGATAACCTGGACGAAATTATGGAAGCCGCGAGGGGTCTTCAGCAAACAGGCATCCCCGTGGTGGTCGTATCTCTAGGCGGTGAAGGGGCGATTATGGCCTGTGAAGATGGTCTCTACCAGGCGTTGGTGCCAAAGGTGGAAGCGGTTAATACGGTTGGTTGTGGTGACGCGATGATTGCTGGTTTTGCGTATGCTTTTGACCAAGGCTATTCGCCAGCGGAAGCCCTAAGAATGGCCAGTTCGGTTTCTACGGCATCGGCCATGTACGATAAGACAGGCTTTTTTAAACCAGAAGATCAACAGAAGCTATTCAAAGAAATCGAAATAAAAAAAAGGGGTTAATCCCCTTTTTTTTCATGTGAAAAGAAATCTCCATGTTCAATTGGTGTGGAAAAAGAGATAACCGTCTTTGTTCGCCCAAAGCGCTGGAGCAAACCGGTAAAGTTATCTAACTCCTCCGTATCTCGAAAGAAGGCTTGAATAAGCATGGAGTACTCGCCGGTAACAGAATCACAGGAGATGACATTGGGAATGTCTCTAATCAGGTCGTAGAATTCCTGCTTTTCTCCGGGCGCAACTTCTAGGTTGATAAAAGCTTTTAAGGCAAAGCCAAAAGCGTGAGGATTGATACGGGCTTGGTAGCCGCTGATAATCCCATTTTTCTCTAAACGCTCAATTCTCGTAGCGGTAGCCGGTGCGGATAAAAAGACCGCTTTGGCGATTTCTTTAACCGGTGCCCGGCCATCTCGGTAAAGGATGGCGAGAATCTTCTTATCGATATCATCTATTTTGTGTGGCATAGCAAATGTCCCCCAATGACTTTTCTACTCTCGAGTATAGCATAATCTCCCTTTAAAACAATTAATTATTGAAAGTAGATTGAGAATTTATTTTTCTTTAATAAAGTGGTTTTCCGTAAATACATTATTATCTTTGAAGCTGCCCTGTGTCTATATACGTCTCCTAAGCTCCGTGTTATGCTCACCTTGTCATTAAGATAAAAAAAGAGAGGTATTAGATAATGAAAAAAAGAACGGAATATAGACGAGAAAGTGATTCTATCGGGACGTTAGACGTACCAAAAGAAGCGTATTACGGAGTCCAAAGCCTTCGTGGGAAAAACAATTTTTCCATTAGCGGCGAGCGGATGCACCCGGTGTTTATAAAATACATGGCATATATAAAAAAAGCGGCCGCCCAGACGAATTTGCAGGGCGGTAAGCTAAATGCAGATAAAGCGACAGCCATCGATCAGGCCTGTGATGAGGTGATTGGGGGGAAGCTTAGAGATGAGTTTATCGTGGATCCGATTCAGGGCGGAGCCGGTACTAGCGCAAATATGAATATCAATGAAGTGATTGCCAACCGGGCAGAAGAAATCCTCGGAGGTAGCAAAGGCGCTTATGAATTTGTCCATCCGAATGATCACGTGAATATGGCCCAGTCTACCAACGATGTGATTCCTACCGCTGGTAAGCTGACAGTATTGGAGCTGATTGACGACCTAGGCATAGAAGTAAAGCGTCTAGAGGAAGCGTTAAAAGCAAAAGGTAAAGAATTTGACGATGTGATTAAAATGGGTAGAACCCAGCTTCAAGATGCTGTTCCCATGCGCCTAGGTCAGTCCTTTACCGCTTATGGAGAAATGGTGGCAAGAGACTTTCGCCGGCTAATGGCAGCAAAGGCTAGTATGGAAGAAGTCAATCTGGGAGGGACGGCTATTGGTTCAGCCATCAACGTGCCTAGATATTATCTAGACAATATTGTGCCTATCCTGGCGGAGTTAACGGGTTTTCCTTTGCATCAATCAGCGAATTTATTTGACGCCACCGAGAATTTGGACGGCTTTGTAACCGTCTCAGGAGTACTGCGGACGTGTGCCGTTAACCTATCTAAAATGAGCAATGATCTGCGGTTACTATCTTCTGGACCGAAGACAGGACTTAGAGAAATCAATCTGCCGGCTAAGCAAAATGGTTCATCGATTATGCCAGGCAAAGTAAATCCTGTTATTCCTGAGGTGGTTTCCCAGGTGGCGTACCACGTAATCGGTCACGACGTGACCATCACCATGGCCGCCGAAGCTGGTCAACTAGAGCTAAACGCTTTTGAACCAATTGTATTTTTCAATCTTTTTGAATCCCTAGAGACGTTACGGGGAGCCATCCGTACTCTTACTGATAACTGTATCAGCGGAATTACCGCCAATCGGGAACGCTGTCGTGAGCTTCTAGAACATAGCGCAGGTCTTACCACGGCTCTATGTCCCCATATTGGTTATAAGAAGGCCGCAGTTATCGCCAAAGAAGCATTATCTACCGATCGTCCGGTAAGAGAGATCGTGATGGCTGAAAAGCTTTTGCCCCAAGAAGCGGTGGAAGAGGTGCTTGATCCCTACGCCATGACCGAGCCCGGGCTTCAAAGAGTAAAAGGTTAGGAGACATTGCTTTTTCATGTGGTCTCAGATATTATTAGGATGGAAAGTTTACTAATAATTACAATGAGGGGGATTTACAAATGAGCAAAAAATGGATACGAAGATTGGCGGCCGTGGTGGCGCTAGCACTTATGATGGCAAGTTTGACTGGTTGTAAACAGTCCCAAAATGCCTCGGCGACGAAAGCCGCGAAGGAAGAAAAAAGTATCGAAATCAGCCCTGCTGAATATAACACTTTGGATTCGCTAGAGCAGGTGTCCGATGATTTTTACTTTATGGATTATCAGGCGGATTACGCACTGGATGAGATGTTAGCCTTGGGAGCTACCAATACAGAAGAGCTGGCATATCAAGTGTCGGAAAAAGTCCTTCACGGCCTACCTTTTGCTAATACGATTCCGTCTTTAGGGTGTTCGGCCTTTACTTCTGTGACACCAGATGGCGAGTATCTTCAGGGGCGTAACTTGGATATTGCCGATGCCCAGAATACGTTAATTAGAACTCAGCCAAAGAACGGGTATGCTAGCCTAGCGACGGCTAGTGGGTTAGCTCTTGGGTATTATGATTACATGCCAGAGGATAAGATGGGGCAACTTAATCTTTTGGCGGCACCTTATTATGTCGTGGATGGTATTAATGAAAAAGGCTTTAGTGCGGCCATGTTGCTATTGTACGCAGCTCCACCGGTGGCTCAAAACACAGGAAAGACTGCCATCACTACTTGCATGGCTATTCGCTTAATGCTTGATAAGGCCGCCGATGTAGAAGAAGCCGTAGCGTTATTAGAAGAGTACGATATGCATAGTATTGCCAACTCAAATATTCACTTTCAGCTAGCAGATGCCCAGGGTAACAGCGTAGTTATCGAATACGTAAATGGAGAAATGCGTAGGCTTACGCCCGAAGAATACGGTCATGTGGTTACGAATTACTTTTTAAGTAAAGATGTAGTGGAAGAGTACCGCGACGGCGAAGATCGTCTCCAGATTTTACAAGCTGCCCTAGATGAACACGAAGGTGTAGTGACGACAGAAGAAGCGATGGCTATGCTAGAAAGTGTAATTGCTAACGATGATTATGACGAATTAAGTGGTATTAATTATAATACATCGTATAGCATGGTCTTTAACAACTCGAAGAAAAGTGTAGATATCTGCACAGGTAAGAATTACGATAAGGTCTATAGCTTTGACGTAGTTCCCCAATAGTGCAAGCAAAAAGGCGCGATCGAACCTAAAGATATAGAGAAATAAAAAGAAAAAAACGATAGATATTTCGATACAACAAAATAAAAGTTGAATCCAAGGATAAATTTCGATATAATCAAGTAAAAAGGAGGGCCTATGATTAGACGAGAAAATTATCTAAAAAAAATCAGACCGTTTTACGATAATGAACTGGTGAAAGTTATTCTTGGTATTAGACGGTGTGGTAAGTCTGTCTTGCTACAGCAGATAATTGAAGAGTTACAAAATAGCGGGATAAAAAAAGAACAGATTATTTCGATTAACTTTGAAGATTTACAGTACTCTGAGATAAAAGATGCCCAGGCTTTAAATGATTATGTGCTGGATAAAGTTGTGAAAAGTAAAAGAACATACTTATTTTTTGATGAAATTCAAGAAGTTGATTCATGGGAAAAGGCGATCAATTCTTTTCGGGCAACATTAGATTGTGATATTTATATTACTGGTTCGAATAGTAGACTTATGACGGGTGACTTAGCCACATATCTTTCGGGTCGTTACATAAGTTTTAAAATAATGCCATTTTCTTTTGCGGAAACATGTCTCTACAAAGGTTTACGTAGAGAACAGGTGGATGAAGAATTAATGATGGAATATATGAAATGGGGAGGTATGCCTCAACTGTTACAATTCGAAAATGAAAATGAGAAAAGAGCTCTTCTTCAGGATTTATACAATTCAATCGTTCTAAGGGATGTGTTAGAGCGTTATAAAATAAAAGATGTTGGCATATTGAATCGGGTGTTAGAGTATTTACTTCAAACACCATCGCAGTTATTTTCGGCGAATGCTGTTTCCAAGTATTTTGAGAGCATCAGTCTTAAAATATCAACAGAGACTTTATATAACTATATTGAATACGTAACTTCGGCTATGATAATTGAAAAAGCTAAGCGCTATGATATTAGAGGGAAAAGAGTTTTAACGAGAAGTGATAAAATATATCTAACGGATCTTGGGTTCAGTGCAATCGCTAATACCGGAAAAAAAACCGAGATTGGAGCTCTTCTAGAGAATATAATTTACAATGAACTAATTGTAAGAGGGTATCAAGTTTATGTTGGCAAAACGCGACAAGGGGAAATTGACTTTGTGGCGACAAAAGAAGGACAAAAAGAATACTATCAAGTAGCCTATTTGTTAGCGACAGCAGATGTGGTTGAAAGAGAGTTTGGCGCTTATAAAGAGGTGATGGATAATTATCCTAAGTATGTTCTTTCCCTTGATCGCTTTGATTTTTCGCAAAATGGGATCATTCATAAAAACATAATTGATTTTTTAATGGAGCTTTGACGTAGCTCCCCAATAATACAAGAAAAAGGATATCGCCATTTCGGCGATATCCTTTTTGAGCATTTAATGATTAAAGTCTAAAGTTAAAGTCAGCGTAGGCACTAGAACCGTGTTCGTGAAGATCAAGACCTTCTTTTTCTTCCTCTTCGCTAGCTCTAAGACCGATGGTAACATCGATGAGCTTGAAGACGATAAAGGCGGCGATAAGAACGTATACTAAAGTGGCAGCTACACCGAGTGTTTGGGTGAGTACGGAATAATCGTCGCTAAAGACACCGGTTAGGATAGTACCCATGGCACCGCAGACACCGTGAACGCTGATCGCACCAACAGGATCGTCAATCTTTAGTCTCTGGTCGATGAAGGTAGTGGAGAAGACCACGACCACACCAGCAATGGCACCGATGATGATAGCGGCGAAGGGGCTTACTGTATCACAACCAGCAGTGATGGCTACTAGACCAGCAAGGGCACCGTTAAAGGTCATGGACACATCAGGTTTGCCGTAGCGCACCCAAGTGACGATCATGGCCATCAATGTAGCAGCTGCCGCCGCCAGGTTAGTCGTTACGGCGATATCGCCAAGGCTAGTAGTAGCGGCAGTGGTAGAACCACAGTTAAAGCCAAACCAGCAGAACCAGAGGATAAAGACACCTAGAGCTGCCAGTGGTAAGTTGTGTCCAGGGATCGCTTTGGCCTTGCCGTCTTTGCCGTATTTACCAATTCTAGGACCAAGAATCTTGGCGCCCACTAAGGCGCAGACACCACCGACCATATGAACAGCTGTAGAACCGGCAAAATCATGAAAGCCCATTTCTGAAAGCCAACCGCCACCCCAGATCCAGTGTCCGGTAATGGGATAGATAAAAATACTGATTGCGGCGCTATAAGCTAGATAAGCTAGGAACTTGGTGCGTTCTGCCATTGAACCAGATACGATGGTTGCGGCCGTGGCACAAAAGACTGTGTGAAAAATAATAAAGACGCCGATTGGTAGGCCGTTAAAAAGACCATCTGCTCCCGCTAGTTTCGTGGGGTTAAAAAAGCCTTTACCGCCGATGATACCGCCGATGTCATCACCGTGCATTAAAGCAAAGCCGATAACAAAAAAGAATAAACTACCAAGGACAAAGTCCATCATGTTTTTCATTAGGATATTCCCAGAGTTCTTCGCTCTGGTAAATCCTGCCTCACAGCAAGCAAAACCAGCTTGCATAAAATATACGAGAAAGGCTGCTATCATTGTCCACATGATGTTCATCAGTAGACCAGTAGCTTCTATACCATCCATTCCGTTTTCTATTAGTTGTGCTAAATCCATGTCAATTCCTCCTTAGAATAAAAAAGATAATCGTGAAGGAACTTCACAATTATCGTCTTTGATAATAGTCAATATGCAGTTAGAATGCTTAAACAGCATCACTTCCGTGTTCTCCGGTACGAATACGCACCACGTCTTCCACGTCATAGACAAAGATCTTACCATCGCCGTATGTGTCTGTCTGAATTTCGGCAACGATTTTGTCGATTAGCGGCTCAGCAATCTCTTTGTGAATAATGGTTTCTACCTTCACCTTTGGTAGCAGATTGACATTATATTCAGCACCTCGGTAGTATTTCTTATGTCCTTTTTGATGACCATAACCCATAATGTTGGTTATCATCAAGCCGTTCACATTATTTTCATCCAATAATGCTTTTAGGCTTTCCAGCTTTTCAGGCCGGATGACAATTTCTAATTTTCTCATAAAATCCCTCCTCATAGGTAGTGTTGTGGATAATGCATAAAAAAAGGCGCCTTTCCCAGTAGGAAAAACGCCTTTGTTTGTGCATCATTATAGAATGAGGGAAGAAAAATGTAAAGAGGAAATCTAAAAAAAATCTAAAAAATTGTCGAAAAGATACTGAAATCCCGCCATAAAGGTGTATTTTGTGGTATTTTATAAGAGATGGTAATGCTTGTGTAACAAGTTGTGTATATAATGCTAATATGTATAATATGTTTACATTAGGCATAATTCTAGTAAAAATGCATTTTGCGTGTTAGAATTAAGAAAAAGTGGGAAATGAGAATGAATAATAAAAAGGGATTTACGCTAGTAGAACTGGTAGTGGTAATCGCCATTATTGCGATTTTGGCAGCGGTAACGGTTCCTAGCTTTAACGGATATCTAAAACGCCAAAAGGCAGAAGAATGTCGGACTCAGCAGAAGGCATTAGTGCTTCACTTAAAAAGTGAACGCCTAAGGGATCCGAGTATGACCATGGAGAAAGTTATTGATAAGTATAAAAGTGAATTATACTGTTCTGATGGTGGTGATTACAGCGCACCCGATAATAACACCGTATGCTGTAGTAAAGAAGGTCACGGAGAGACCAGCGGTGTAGAGGATTAAGCGATTAACTAAAGAGAATAGAATTTCAGAAGTGGGGATAATGATGAGAATTAAAAAAATATTGAGAAAGAACAAGGGGTTTACGCTAGTAGAAACGATAGTGGTCATTGCGATTATGGCTATCTTGGCTTCTGGCGTTACTTTTGGTGTAATTCAGTACCAAAAGCATGCGGAATTTAAGAAGAATAATGAATATGCCGAGATGCTTTTCCTGGCGACTCAGTCACAGCTCACATATTATAAGTCAAGCGGTGAGTTAGAGGACTTTGCGAAGGAAATTAACGGCGATAAGGTAAGTGCAGAGATTGCTGAATATGCGAAAGACAAGAACGGTCAATTGATTCACGTAGACCTTAAGCCAGGTCTTACAGATGCAGACCTTAAAAAGACAGAGGTTTATAAACTAACAAAAGATTATATTAGCGACAGATCAATCTATAACGGTGCCATCAGGATTGAACTGGATCCTGCCTCTGGTACGGTCTTTTCTGTTTCGTATAGCACGAAAGCCGAGAGCCTCGTCGAAGGCGAAAGCACAAATGAGACCGAAGTCTCTGTAGCCGTAGCCATGCGTGAAGATGAGAGCCTACGAAGAGAGGTAATGCTTGGTTATTACGATACCGATATCCATTTCCGGAAGGTGAAAGAGAAGGAAGATGACGGGGATATAGGGGATATTGATAAACAAACGAGTGGCTTAATCAATGACGAAACCCTGAGAATTGTTTTGGATTTTAAGAACGCTAGTCCGGCGGTGATAGGAAACGGCGTTTATAAGGTGGAATTGTACAAAGGTGCTGGAAATGGTAATGGGAACGGCAATAAAATATCGGAGTTCGTCATTAATGATGGCAGTGCCAATAACACGTTGCCAAGTGCTTATGTATCAAAGCAAGTAAAAACGAAAGTAACATATGGGAAGGTTAATAATAACAATAAGCCGGAGACGGCGGAGTGTATATTCGAAACCTATATAACTGCAGATGGAAAGCTAGGCATTATTCTTGATGCAATGGATATTAGTGCCGTTAGAAAACTAAACGAAACCACCGGCACATCTGCCGCACTCGATAAGGCAACCTATAAAGATACTTATAGTGGGATGCGCTTAGGAATCTTCGGTGAAGAGCTGATTCAAGCGAAAATAACTGTCAGCACGAAAAGCGGTTCCGTAGCAGTGGAACCATTTACGACAAATAAAGAGGCGCCGTTTTTTAAGTGGGATGGTAAGGATAATCAAGGAAACCGCGCCGAACGTGAGATTGGGTATCCACGGCACTTGTATAATATTCGGTTTACGGAAGAGAGAAATGAAGGAAAGCCTTATATTTTAAAAAGTGATATTGTCTTCGGTGAAAAAGCGGAAGGGATTCATTCGCCGGCCGTATTTGATAATGATGCCAAGAATAATCTGCTTAAGGACGAAGCGTATTTTCCGGCTATTCCGGTTCTGAAGTCAGGTCATAAAATAAGCGGAGAAAGTACGGTAAATGGGAAAGCCACACAGTATAAATTAAAGAACTTTAAAGTGGGGCTTAATGAGAATGACGAGAAACAATCAAAGACCCTCGGCATTGTAAGTGATAATAAAGGCACCATAGAAAAGATGTTTGTTGAGAACATAGAGCTAAGTGATAAGCTTGGTCTTGAGGTGGATGGTGCTGGCGGTCTTGCGGCAATTAACAATGGTACAGTAGAAAAGTCAGTTGTAGAAAACATTACAATTACCGGGGCGGATAACGCCAAGCTTGAAGGTGTAGGCGGGGTTGTCGGAATTAATAAAGGCACCGTGCAGAAACTGGAAATAGATAAGACGGACTTGGCTTCTAGCGAGAATATTGTGCTTGATAGCGTCGGCGGGATTGTGGGCAGTAATGAAGGTAGAATTCACAATGTGTATTTGAAAAAGGCGACTATCACGGCAGAAAAGGCTGTGAATGTAGGCGGATTTGTTGGAAAGAATACAGAGAGGGGTAGGTTTACTGCAGATACAAGGTATGTAGAAAAGCAGGATAAGTACCGAAACGGAAGTGAGAATATTACGGTTACAGGTGATAGTCAGGTTGGTGGTCTGTTTGGAGCGAATTATGCAGAAACATCTCATAATGAGTATAATGAGTATCTTTCTATTGACGAAGTTACCATCAAAGGAGTATCGCAGGTTGGCGGTCTGATAGGAAGAAACGAAGGTAATATTAACAAAATTCTTGTATTCAAGGCAAAGGTAGAAGCGAGCGGAGATCACGTCGGCGGAGTTATTGGTTATAATACCGCAACCTATGGAATAACCGATGCTAGTGATCCGACGGTGTACCCGCTTATATCGGCTTTATCAGATTATAGTGTGACTGGCGAAAATTATGTAGGTGGAATTATTGGAAGCAGTACGAGTACAGGGGTGTTGCAAAGTACCGCTTTGATAGATTCGTTAGTTAAAGGCAAGAACTATGTAGGTGGTGCGCTTGGCAAAAATGACGGTGTATATCAGTTTGCTTCTCATGCGCCTAAGAGTATTTCAAATGTGAATGTCACGGGAGTTGATTATGTGGGTGGCATCATTGGTGAAAATACAAATTCACTTAAGTACGTAGTGACTAAAGGAACTTCAAATAAGAAAAGCTCGGTTAGTGGTACGAACTATGTAGGTGGTGCACTTGGACAAAACTCTGGTACTTATGAATTCCCGAGTGATAAGCTGGGGGTGACTACTTATGTTGAAGTCGCAGGAAAAGGTAGTTGCGTAGGTGGGATATCCGGTGGTAACTTGGCAACTATAAAGTATGTGGTGGCGCGTAATGTAGATGTAAACGGAGTGAATAGTGTAGGCGGAGCTATAGGAGAAAACAAAGGTACCTATCGATTTGATAATTGGTCGTTTGGCGAGTTAGAAAATATGACGATTACTGGAACGGGATATCGAACGGGTGGTATCGTTGGTGATAATCAAGGGGATAGCGCTTCGATTAGAAATGTAAATATTAAAACGTCCACACTTAACGGCGGTAGATATACTGGCGGGATTGCAGGACGAAATAGTGGAGTTATAGATCATAACTACTGGGGTCAGGTTTCGTTGCTTTTGTCGAAAGTTAAAGGAACGGAAAGTGTAGGTGGCCTAGTGGGGATTAACACAGCTAATGGTGTTGTCTCCGGTAGTGGCGAAGGTGCCTATTGTGTTGAGAATCTCACGGTCGAAGGGACGGAAAGTGTAGGCGGCATTGCGGGTCAGACAGAAGGAAACGCAAGCATCGTGGGCACAAAAGTTGACAATACGACGTTAGTTAGTAGTGGAAATGCCGGTGGACTCATTGGTACTAACTCGGGCACCTTAAGTATGGCTTGGAACAATCAGGTTGCAGGCGTAAAGCTATCAGCGGGAACGGATGCCGGTGCGCTAGTCGGTTTAAATAAGGGATATATTACTGGCAATGCCTCACAGAGAACTCAAGACGTTAATACCTCGCCTGAGTTTGTCGCTGGTAGTGCAGCGAGCAATCGCGGGGGCATTGCGGGTAAGAATACAGGAACAATTAATGGTGTCGTATTTGCAGGAAATATAAGCGCAAGCAAAGGAATTAATTATGGCGGAATAACCGGTTATAATACCGGTGGCGCGAATAACCAGCACGGCATATATAATAGTTATATGAATGGCAGTTTAACTGTTAGTGAGGTGGCGAAGGACAAAGTTCTTGCGATAGGTGGTATTGCCGGAAACAATGCCGGTAAAATCGAGAACTCGGGCTTTTTAAGCGCTTCAAGTGGTGGTCGCGCGAATATCCTTATCGGTCAAGAAAGTGGGAAGCAGCTTGCGTGTCATGTGGGCGGCATTGCTGGTGATTTAAGTCCAGGCGGTAGCATCAAAAACATCACGTATCCGGCGGATGCGAATGTAGGCGTGACCTTACAAATCGGTTACGGATCCCTCGGCGGAATCGCTGGCTATAGTAGTGGCGCCACGATCGATAACTGCACTACGAGCGAGCGAACTGCTTTGCGAGTAGAAGACTCAACCGGTGCAAGTTATCTTGGTGGAATTAGTGGTTATGTCGCTGTAAGCGGAGAAATCAAAAATAGCAATAACGAGTCAGCCATTGACGGCTCCCAGAAGGATAATATTTCGACTGGCGGAATTGTTGGATATTACGATGAAAAGAAGAAGGTAGGCACACAAACATTCCTCATTCAAAATTGCGCTAATTTTGGTACGATTACAAGTGGTAAGTATACTGGCGGGATTATTGGCATTGTTATTAATCAAGCAGATGATAATGCGATTCTTGATAAATGCAGAAATTATGTCAAAGTAGATGGTGGTGCGGGTATGTTATACAGCATTAATCAAAGCGGTAAGGTGGGAGTATCCAATAGTTTTACTTTCCTCACAAGCGCGACACCGTTTATCTTTCAATCACCGGCGGGAACCTTTACAAGCCAGAACGATTTCTACTTCGATAGCAAATTGACAGATTTAAGAGATGATGTTAATAAGACACTGGGCATGCGTCTAGTTAGTGCTAATAACAACCTTGTTACTGACGATGAGCAAGAAGCTATCTTACTTGGAACAGGCGGGTTTGCTCTGAATATTGAGACGTTGACAAAAGCGCAAATGAAGGCGTTAGATCAGAGCGTTACAAGTTATTTTGGCACGCTATAAAGATAGGTATAAAAGTAGGGGTAAGAATGAGAAGACTTAGGAAAATCACAAAAGAAAAAAGAGGGGATGCCATGATCGTCGTCATGGCTATCCTCGCGGTTATGGTTGTCCTAGGAGTAACCTTGCTTTTATCGGCCAGTATGGTTCTCGGGACAGCCAAAAAGAATGTTACTGGTGAGCGCTTAAAGATTATGGCTTCTTCCTTTAGTGAGGTGATAGAAAAAGAGTTAACGTCAACAGGAAGTAGTGAGATAAAAGAGTATGTGAAAAACGCCCTTGATGATAATTGGCCTGCGTATGACCCTGCAGCCGAAACCCAAGCAGATAAAGTGAATAAGGAAATAGAAGTCACTCAAAACAATCAATCGTTTGGCAAACAACTAGATGGCTTTGATGTGGCAGTGGAGATGTATCATTTTAAAAAATCGGGACAGGAAAAATTAGTGGTTACCACCACAACTAGCAAAGGGGATAATAAATATAAGCTTGCCGTCACGTATATCTCTGAGAATGATGGGAACACATGGGAAAAGGAGGGGGTGAAATGATTAAGCTTTTAAAAAGCAAGGACGGCTCGTCCCTTATCTCCACCATTGTGGCCTTTGCTATTTTGATGATGGGGATTGCTGCCTTTACAACTGCGGTAGTTACATCTTTAAAAGTAACGAAAGAAGCAGAGTCTGTAAGGCAAGATGTTCAAGAAAGTATAATAGAATTTTACCAAGGGGACATGGAAGGAGAGCCAGCTATTGCTGGCAGTAGTCGTGTAATTGAGTTTGAAGATCAAGAAGGGAAAAAGTTTTCCATTAGTAATTCGCAAGCTTTTCACTTTTATGATACGGAGACAAAAGTCAGCTTATATTATTTTGAGCAAGGAGAATAGCTGTGTTTAAAGCGATAATAAAACCACAAAACTGCATAGAAAAAAAACGCGGCTATACTTTGGTGGAGTTAATCGTCTCCTTTGCGCTAATCGGTATTTTCATGGTGACGGCAGGTATGGTGTTAGCTAATGCCTACAAGGTGCACACGGAGATTAGCAATTTGTCGAAAGCCCAGACGGTCTCCGATATGATCCTCGAATCCATCTCCAGTGAACTGTCTTCGGCTAAGGCCTATCCCCTTCCAGCACCAGATAGTGGCAAGGTTTTTGATATCTCGGAGCCTGGTCAGGTTAGATTTGTGAATGCCCAAGGCATTCCCACCACGCTTAGTGTTAAATATGATGACAACGATAAGGAAAAGGGCGGCTACTTACAGGTGATTTATCCAGAGGCTGACGTGGAGACAGACGGAACCGCTGAGGCAGATTTTTACTTCGGGAAAAACACGTATTTGCGTAATAAAATTACTGATTTGAAGTTTGAAAAACTAGAAGATAATAAAAATGTAATTACTACCACCTTGACCATTAAGAATCAAATCACAGGTTTTACGTTTACCTCTAAAAAAACCATCCAAATTTATAATGTGAATGGTACAAATATAAACTAGAAATAAACTAAGCGTTAAGAAACAAAAAAATGCTTGAAAGCCCCTTGTAATAAGGGTTTGCCTGTGATAATATCATTCTTGTGAGAAGCAATTAATTATAGAAACAAAACGAAAACTAATTGAGAGTCCTGAGGAGGAAAATGAACATGAAATTATTAGGAAAATTGAGAAACAGATTAAAAAACAAAAAAGGTTTTACCTTAGTAGAATTAATCGTCGTAATCGTTATTATTGCGATTTTGGCAGCGATTCTTGTACCTTCAGTAATGAAGTATATTGATAAGGCAAAAGAACAACAGATTAAAGCGGATGCAAGAGCCATTTATATTGCAGCACAAACCGTTGCGACAGAAGAATATGCTGAGGGAACGCCAGTTGCGGATGGAGATGTTACAGTAACGCAAGCAAAGATTGGCAAGACAGGTCTTCAGGGTGAGATTGCTACACTTGGAGCTATTAAGAAAACTTATTCGGCTAAGATTACTTTTAAAGACAGCGATGTAGATACTTATGTGTTCACGCAAGGTAAGAAAACAGCTACATACGATGGTGAGAAGTGGGTAATTGGAAATACTGCACCATAAGTGATAATTAATAACAAAACAGGAGGATGATTATGGCGATACAGCTTACGTCATCTTCGCTAAATAAGCGTAAATTAATGGTCAAAAGGATCTTAATTTCTTTGCTGGTGGTAATGATAGGTGTGGCAGCGGTTTGGTCCGCTGCCACTCTTTTTAGTACGAAGCAGGAAGCGAGAAGGGCGCTACGAGAGGCTAAGGATATCTCGCTGGCGATTAAGATACAGACCATAAAAGCCGATGCAGATGGGACGACGATTCTAGATCGTAAGCGGACCAGCGGATTTACGAAGGCAGCGGAGGATGAGATTAGAGAATTAGCAGAGGTATCGGGGGATATCTACCTAGTGAGTACGCAGATTAAAAGTACCGGAAACTACCGCTTCTTTTATGAAACAGAAGGGGTTCTGGTAGACTTTACTAGAGGATCTGATGAGACAATCGCGTACAAGGTGTATTCTCATAATAAAACGATACTGGCAAACGACTAGATAAGACTAGATAATGAGGTGTGGGATGTTAATGGCGATGACGGGGCTGCTTTATGTGCTGATTTTTTTTGCGGGAGCAGCGATTTTCTCGTTTTTAAACGTGGTAATTTATCGGGTGCCACTGGGAAAGGACTTTACAAAGGGGCGAAGCTTTTGTCCTAGTTGTGGACACGACTTGACTTTTCTCGATATGATACCAGTCTTTGGCTGGTTGTTTTTAGGTGGAAAATGTCGGTACTGTAAGACGCGGATATCACCGAGATATGCTATAGTCGAGCTCTTTGGCGGGATTATAGCGGTTTTCTTATGTTTTTTTTATGGAAATTATGCGAAAAGTGTAACAGTTTTCGCTTTTTTTGCTATACTTACAGTAATTGCTTTAGTGGACATGGATACTATGGAAATTCCGGATGGGTTTATTGTGGCAGTGTTAGTAATCGGAGTGGTGTCTTTTTTTACCATGCCAGAGCTACACTTCGTAGAACGCATTGTGGGATTTTTTAGCGTTAGTTTATTTTTGCTCCTGATTGCCCTTATTATTCCTGGGGCCTTTGGTGGCGGTGATATTAAGCTGATGGCAGCAGCTGGTTTGATTATGGGCTGGAAATTAAATGTTTTGGCGCTCTTTATCGCCATCTTAGGTGGTGGCTTTTATGGAATTATCCTGCTAGCAAGGAAGAAAAAAGGTAGAAAAGATCACTTTGCTTTTGGTCCTTTTCTCTGTCTCGGGTTAGCGATCTCCCTTTTGTGGGGCACGGAGCTTATTAACTGGTATCTAAAATTTTGGAATTTGTAGCGGGGAGGGTTTGTCTTTGAAATATAAGTATACAGCCACAACAGCGGCTGGAAAGAAAACAAAGGGCGTCATGGAAGCCAGTGGCGAAAGCGATTTATACGAAAAGCTGCGTCAGCAAGAGCTTTATATGATTACGTGTAGCGAAGGGAAAGTTCGCAGCAATAAAATGAGGATTAAGGCTAAGCCGCTTGCGGAGTTTTCAAGGCAAATCGGAACGCTCCTGGCAGCCGGTGTTTCGCTAGTGCGAGCGCTGGCAATCGTGGCTGGTGATGAACTGACAAAGGCCAAGTACCGGGATGTGTATGGTAAGGTCCTAGCTTCGGTTCGTCAAGGAGTCACTCTTTCTGTGGCGATGGAAGAGCAAGGAGAGGCCTTCCCGGAGCTTTTGATTAATATGTATCGTTCGGCGGAGACCAGCGGTGATTTAGACAAAGTCGCCATGCGGATGGCTGATCATTACGATAAAGAGAGTCGGATGAAGACCAAGATCAAAAATGCCATGACCTATCCGATTATCTTGCTAGTGCTGATTGTGGCAGTGGTGCTGATTCTATTTACCTTTGTCATTCCTCAGTTTAGTGAGCTGTTTGGTCAGATGGAGGAGTTACCGGCGCTAACTAGGTTCGTGATGGGCATTAGTGATGTGGTGATTAAGCGCTGGTATCTCATTATTATCGGAGTTGTCCTCTTTGTCCTATTGATTCGTGCAATCGCCGAGATTCCGGCCGTGCGTTTTCAGCTGGATCGTTTGAAGATACGTCTACCGATTTTTGGCAAATTATTAAAAGTTATCTATACAGCGCGTTTTGCGAGAACGTTAAGTTCTTTATATTCGGCGGGATTACCCATTGTAGTGGCGCTGCCGATAGCCGCCTCGACCATTGGCAATGCTTATATCGAAGCCCAGTTTGAGGTGGCAATCGCCGGGGTCCGCCGAGGCGACAACTTATCTTCGTCGCTCATGGGAATCGACGGTTTTATCCAGAAGCTAGCTTCGGCGATTATGGTAGGTGAAGAGACTGGTAGTCTCGATACGATGCTTGACTCCATTGCTGATGAGCTAGATTACGAATCCCAGATGGCCATTAGCCGGATGCTTACGTTTTTAGAGCCGGCGATGATTATCATTATGGCGATTATCGTGGGAGTCATCATTATCTCCGTAATTATGCCGTTATACGGTTCATACGGAGCGATTGAAAATTCGGCAGTATAAGAGAGGGAAGAGAGTATGGCAGTATCCATTTATTTATCAAATAACATCCTACGGGCGGTGGTAGGGAACCCTTCTACCGGCCTTCCAGGAGCGAAAAAAGAATACCGCAAAGTCGTGCCGGAGGGCAGCTTGATTAACGGGGTGATCACCAATCAGGAGGTTTTAAAAGAAGACCTGCTAAGTTTTTGGAACGAAAATCACTTGCCTAAAAAGGACGTCTACTTGGTGGTTTACAGTAGCAAGTTTGTTTCCAAACAATTAGAGCTACCAAAGGTTAACAAAAAGAAGACAGAGCAGATCCTTCCCTTAGAATTTGCTGAGGTGGATCGCTACGAGAACCCAATTTATGACTATCTAATTCCGCCTAATAAAAACGGGAAAAGCGCCATGCAGGAAGTTATCGGGGTGATGGCGGACCGGGAAATGGTAGCCGAATACGAGGAGCTTTTTTCAAGCATTGGCATTACCTTAAAGGGAATTACCAACGGTTTGACGGCGTCTATTAAAGCCTTTTACGCTACGAAATCTTTAAAAGAAGCTACGTGTATGATTCACGTGCTTGACGGCGCCAATATGGAAAGTCTTATCTGGGTTGACGGGGAGTATCGCTATTCTTCTACGAGACGCCTTTTCACCCAAAGAGGCACAACAGAGTTTGTTACCGAAATTATGCGTCATACCAACTCCACCATGCAATTCTACAATTCTATGAAGAGAGAGGAACCGCTAGAAGATATCTACCTCTGCGGTTTTACCCAGGCAGAGATTGATGATGCGGATGAGATGGCTAGAGAAGTGCTGCCAGGCGTAACCATCTCTAGCTTAAAAGAAGGCGCGGGCATGAGCGATCAGATTATCAACGATTTCACCCATCCTTTAGGTGGTCTTGTCCGGATGAAGAAGGATGTGGACTTTCTGGCAAGGCTTCGTAAGGATTCTGTCTCCGTAAGCGAAGGGGAAAAGCGTAAGAAAATGTTGATTCCGATTTTGATTTCGGCAGCTTTAGGGATTGTGCTTACGGTGGCAGCCGGAGCCTTTTACTTTAGCCAATCGGCGAAACTTAGTGAACTAGAAGAGTATGTAAACGATCCAGCTAATCAGCAGACGGCTAAGGAGTACGACGAGCTTAACCGGACGCTAACTGGGAATAACGCCGTGATTGGCGATGGCAAGAAGACGGAAGAGATGATTGCATCATACCCTCTTCTCAATACGAAAATCGAAAAGACGATTTTGGCAGCTAATAGCGGAGCGGTGACGGGTGAGATAACGTCCTATAAAGGCGAGACAGGCGAACTATTAATCGTGGTCGAAGCTAGCAATGTGGCGGAAATTAATAACTACGTAACCAGACTTTATAACACCGAGCTGTTCGTTGATGTGGTTTACAACGGCTACGATGAGAATAAAGAGACAGACGGTTACAGCGCGGTGATTAGCGGATATCTTAAGAAAGAAGCGGGGAGGTAGTCATGGGGACATTAACACAAAGAGATAAAAAACTATTGGTCTTCTTGGCCTGCTTCGTCCTAATTGTGGTATTTGGTTGGTTTCTAGCAAAGCCTTTACTTGATAAAGGTATGGAAAAGGGTGACCAAATCAGTGAAGCTCAGGCAGAAAAAGAGATGCTTGAAACGAAGCTTATGCAGTATCCAGTAATGGATAAGAAAGTAGCGGATTCCGAAGAGCAAGTAAGCCAGTACGAGGAAAAATTCTATGGCATGTTAAAGAGCCAGGGAGTAGACAAACTGATTACGGAAAAGGCTCTTAGTGCCGGTCTTAAGATCGAGCGGATGGAAATTACCATGCCGACGGAGCCTTTGCTCCTGGAAAACTATCTTCCTAAGGGAGAAGAGGCAGACGGAAGCGAAGTGCCGGCAGATGAGACCGAGGACGTGGATGACGATGCAGATGCAGCAGTCGATGCTGAAGAGGAAGCCACGGCAAAAAGTATCTATAAGGCGACGGCTAAGCTTAGCGTATCGGGAACCAGGGATCAGTATTGGAATCTGATTAACGATATAAATGGGAGTCAGAAGCTGATGCTAGTTAAAGAAATGCAAATGCCAGCGAAGACAGAAGACGGCGGGAGTATGTCGCTTTCGGTAGATATATTTATGTATCAAAAGTAAAGAAGGATTTGAGGGACTAAATTGTGGCAAATATTAAAAATATTCCTATAGGGGAGCTATTAAAAGAAAGTGGCTATATTTCGGAGGAACAGATTCAACAAGCGCTGGCTTATCAAAAGGAAAATCGGGGTAAGCGTCTTGGTGAAATTCTGATTTCTCTGGGGTTCGTGACGGAGCGTCAGACTTTGGAAGCTCTGGCTCAGCGTTTTGAACTCAAAATTGTGGACTTAAGTAATTACGAAGTGGATGTGGAAGCGGTCGCGAAGATTCCTAAGCAGCTGGCAGAAAAGTATAGTATGTTAGCGATTGAACAAAGTCCGGAAGGACTTGTAGTGGCGACCAGCGATCCTCTTGATTTTTACGGCTTTGAAGATGTGCGCCAGGTTACTGGAATGCAGTTAGATACGGTACTCTGCGAAAAGGAGATAATCCGAGGGGCGATTAGTTATTATTATTCGGAGGTTTCAGCGAAGCAGGCGGCCCAAAAGGCCAATACCAGTACCGATGGTTTAGAGGAAATCCCTCTAGATCTTGATATTAACGAAGAGGACGGAGATGCACCGATTGTTAATCTGCTAAACTCTTTGGTGGCAAGGGCCTATAGTGTAAACGCCAGTGATATTCATATTGAACCGTTCGAGACAAAATCAAATGTGCGGATGCGTATTGACGGAACGATTGTGGATTATGTTACTTTACAAAAATCCCTGCATGCTTCTTTGATTGCCCGGGTTAAGATTCTCTCGGACCTAGATATCGCTGAGCGGCGTATTCCACAAGATGGACATTTCCGGACGAAGATTGGCGAGGAGTTTGTCAACGTCAGAGTCTCGGTTATTCCTACGGTTTTCGGAGAAAAGGCGGTTATGCGTCTTCTAGCTAGTGGTGGCAATATCGACTATCCTTCCACTTACGGCATGTTAGAGGATGACTTTGAGAAGTTTACGGCGATGCTTAAGTCGCCAAACGGCATTCTCTATATTACTGGACCTACTGGCTCGGGTAAGACCACCACTCTTTACATGGTGCTCGAGGAACTATCTAAGCGCCAGGTCAATATCTCGACGATTGAAGACCCGGTGGAGAAGAATCTTCCCCGGATTAACCAAATGCAAACGAATAATATGGCGGGACTAACCTTTGATATCGGACTACGCGCCCTTCTTCGTCAAGATCCCGATGTTATTATGGTCGGTGAAACGAGAGATGCGGAGACGGCGGCAATCTCAATTAGAGCCGCAATCACGGGACACTTAGTATTATCAACCCTCCATACGAATAATGCCGCAGCCACCATTGTGCGTCTAGTGGATATGGGGATGGAACAATATATGATTGCCAGCTCCTTAGTGGGGGTAGTGGCTCAGAGACTGATGCGTAAAGTATGTAAGCACTGCAGCAGCGAGCGCCCGGTAACGATTGCCGAACAGGCTTATCTAGATCCTAGTATTACCACGGTTAAGGAAGCGGTGGGCTGTAGCCGGTGCAACAATACCGGGTATAGCGGTCGGATTGCTATTCATGAAATTCTCATGATTGACGAGGCGGTGAAAAAGATGATTACCCTAGGCTCATCCGTAGAGGAGATTGTGGAGTATGCCACCAGCAGTCAAGGGATGAAAACCCTCTCTGACCGGGGGCAAGAGCTGGTAGCAGAAGGAATAACCACCATCGAGGAGCTGATGAAGGTTGCGTACTATTCATAGGGGGATGTTATGAACATAGATGATATTATTTTATTAGCTAGGCAAAAAGGGGCATCCGATGTCCATATTTCCCAAGGGATGCCCACTTACTTTCGGATTAACGGTAGCTTGACCTTGGTTTCGGAATTGCAACTGGCCGACGAAGAGGTGGAAGGCATTATTTTCGACATGCTCTCTGATGCTCAAAGGGCCAAGTACGAGCAGCGCTTAGAAGTGGATTTTGCTAGACGAACACCTGATGGCAATCGGCAGAGGGTCAATGTTTTCAGTCAGCAGAATAAAATTGCGGCTACGATTCGCCTCCTTAATAGCGAGATTCCGACGCTGGATTCCCTGGGACTACCGAAGGTTCTCGAGGAGTTAGCGCTAAAGACCAGAGGACTGGTCCTCGTTACAGGGCCCACAGGAAGTGGTAAGTCAACCACCCTTGCGGCCATGGTAGATTATATTAACGAGCATAAGGCGGATCATATTGTGACCATCGAAGACCCCATAGAGTACGTTTTTGAACGGAAGCAATCGATTATTCATCAGCGAGAAGTAGGTGAGGATACCACCAGTTTTGCCAAGGCGCTAAGAGCGGTGCTGCGTGAAGATCCGGATGTGATTCTTGTCGGCGAGATGCGGGATTATGAGACCATTTCGGCGGCGATTACGGCAGCGGAGACCGGGCATTTAGTGCTAGCGACCCTTCATACCACGGGGGCAGCTCAGACTGTAGACCGGATTATCGATGCTTGTCCAGGCGATGTTCAGAATCAAGTGCGAACCCAGCTTTCGGGCATGCTTCAAGGGATTGTCACCCAGTGCTTGATTCCGACGGTAGATGGTCGGGGGCGCGTGCCGGCAACGGAAGTATTGGTGGGCACCGATGCGGCCCTTAATCTGATCCGGGAAAATAAAGGACACCAACTAGGTACGGTTATGCAGTCCGGTGGTGTCTATGGGATGCATACTCTTAATCGAGACTTAAAACGGTTGATGGAAAGTGGCGTAATCTCCCCAGGAGATGCTCTTAAATACACCAATGATAAACAAGATCTAGAAATGATGTAGATAAACTGGGATTGCCATATTTGGCAATCCCTTTTACAATGGAAGAAGACTACTGTTTGTGAGGAGAGAGGCAATGGATAAAAGGCAACACGAATTGGTTTTACCGAATAAGGATTTGCCCTTCAAGCTTTTCCTATTCGAAGGAGGCGACGGCAACTATATCCGGGAGCGGCACTGGCATCGCTCGGTGGAAATCTTTGCGGTTACAGAAGGGGAGATTCGCTTCTTTAGAGGTGGTGAGCGCACGATCTTAAAGGCCGGGGAATTGCTTCTGATTAACTCTAATGAGGTTCACTCGGTAATGGCGCCGACGCCTAACACGACCATTGTTTTACAGATTCCTTTAGGTACTTTTGAAGGTTATTTTACCGAGGAGCGTTACATTCGCTTTGCACCTACGAAGGGCGCTGATGACGAAGCGCTAATGACGGTGCTAAAAAAGCTCTACCGCACGTACCAAGCAGGAGAAGAGGGGTATCTTCTAAAGGTGCTAAGTGATTACTACCGCCTCCTCTATATTTTGGTGACAGAGTACCGGGAAAAAGCAGTGGACAAGGAAGAGGTTAATCGCAATAAAAAGCTCAATAGGCTGGCCAAGATAACGGATTATCTACGGGACCACTACCAGCAGGAACTTAGTCTGGAGAAAGTGGCACAAATCTTCGGTTATTCCCCTACTTATTTGTCTCATATGTTCCGGGAAAGTATTGATATTAGTTATAAAATGTACCTTCAGGAGATCCGCTTAGAGTACGCCCTAGGCGATTTGGAAAAAGGGGAGCTAACCCTTTCTGAGATTGCAGATAAGCACGGGTTTGCCAGTGGGAAATCTTTTGCCAAAGTGTTTAAGCGGCGATACGGGATTTTGCCTAGTGAATATCGCAAGAAATAACCCTTATGTTCGCAAGAAAGAGGTAGCAAAAAGACGAGCTAATTGTTACATTTATGAATGATAAGAGAAACTATAATTCTAGAAATTCGAACAAAGGAGAATGATTATGCACGATAATAAACCGAAGCTTAAAATGGGAATCGTCGCTGTAAGTCGTGATTGCTTCCCAGAAGAACTTTCCGTTAACAGAAGAAAACGCCTTATTGAGGCGTACACCGAAAAATACGGTGCTGATGAAATTTATGAATGCCCAATCTGTATCGTGGAGAGCGAAATCCATATGGTACAGGCCCTTGAGGATGTTAAGGCAGCTGGCTGTAATGCTTTAGTTGTCTATCTTGGCAACTTTGGGCCAGAGATTTCGGAGACCCTTTTAGCAAAGCATTTTGAAGGACCGAAGATGTTTGTGGCGGCCGCTGAAGAAACTGGCGACAACCTAGTTGGTGGTCGAGGAGATGCCTACTGCGGTATGCTCAATGCGAGCTACAACCTACAGCTTCGCAATGTAAAAGCTTATATTCCAGAATACCCAGTGGGTAACGCAGCTGAGTGTGCAGAGATGATCAAAGAATTTGCGCCAATTGCCAAGGCTATTATCGGACTGAACAGCCTTAAAATCATTACTTTTGGACCTCGTCCTCTTAACTTCTTAGCTTGTAATGCACCAATCAAGCAACTTTATAACATCGGTGTGGAGATTGAAGAGAACTCTGAGCTTGATCTTTTTGAAGCGTTCCATAAGCACGACGGTGACGAGCGGATTCCTGCCATTGTCAAAGAAATGGAAGAAGAGCTAGGGGCTGGTAATAAGAAGCCAGAGATTTTAAGTAAACTCGCTCAATATGAATTAACGTTAAAAGACTGGGTAGAAGAACATAAAGGGTACCGTGAGTACGTGGCGATTGCCGGCAAATGTTGGCCAGCCTTCCAGACCCAATTTGGCTTTGTGCCTTGCTACGTAAATAGCCGTCTAACAGAACAAGGAATTCCGGTTTCATGTGAAGTGGATGTATACGGAGCGTTAAGTGAGTTTATCGGTGCGGTTGTCAGTGATGATGTGGTAACCCTTCTCGACATTAACAACTCAGTGCCAAACGATATGTACGAAAGTGATATTAAAGGCAAATTTGACTATACCGGTAAGGATGTCTTTATGGGCTTCCACTGTGGTAATACGTCATCTTCTAAGTTAACTTCTTGTGAAATGAAGTATCAGATGATTATGGCAAGAAACTTACCTGAAGAAGTGACCCAAGGAACACTAGAAGGCGATATTGTACCTGGAGACATCACTTTCTACAGATTGCAAAGTACCGCAGACAACATTTTAAGAGCTTACATAGCTCACGGTGAAGTGTTGCCAGTAGCGACTAGATCTTTCGGCGGCGTGGGTATCTTTGCAATTCCTGAGATGGGTAGATTCTATCGTCACGTATTAATTGAAGGTGGTTATCCTCACCACGGTGCGGTTGCCTTTGGTCATTATGGCAAAGCGTTATATGAAGTGTTTAAGTATATCGGTGTTGAAGTAGAGGAAATCGGATACAATCAACCAAAAGGCGTGAGATACAAGACGGAGAATCCTTGGGGGTAGACTATGTTTTATATAGGCGTTGACCTTGGTACATCGGCAGTTAAACTACTGCTGATGGATCAAGACGGAAAAATAGAAAAGATCGTTTCGAAAGAGTATCCATTAAGCTTTCCAAATCCCGGTTGGTCGGAGCAAAATCCTGGCGACTGGTACGAACAAAGTATCGCCGGGCTAAAAGAACTACTAGAAAGCGTAGATAAAAGCCAGGTGGCTGGCATTAGTTTTGGCGGTCAGATGCACGGACTAGTTATTCTTGATGAGAATGACGAAGTGATTCGTCCGGCCATTCTTTGGAACGATGGCCGAACCACCAAAGAGACGGATTATCTTAATCAGGTAATCGGTAAAGAGAAGTTATCAGAATATACGGCAAACATTGCCTTTGCTGGTTTTACTGCCCCGAAAATCCTCTGGGTTAAAGAAAACGAACCGGAGAATTTTAAGCGTATTCAGAAGATTATGCTTCCGAAGGATTATCTGGCGTATAAGTTATCAGGCAGTTTTTGCTGCGATTACTCCGATGCTTCAGGCATGCTCTTATTAGATGTGAAGAATAAGCGTTGGTCCCAGGAGATGATCGATATTTGCGGAATCTCCTTAGAGCAACTGCCAAAGCTTTATGAAAGCTATGAAGTTGTGGGCGAGATTAAGCCAGACTTGGCAGCAGAGCTTGGGCTAGCAGGTCACGTTAAGGTGATTGCTGGCGCCGGTGATAATGCGGCCGCGGCTGTAGGAACTGGTACGGTGGGGGACGGTATGTGTAACATTTCGTTGGGTACATCGGGAACCATTTTTATTGCCAGTGATACGTTTGGCGTAGACGAAAACAATGCTCTCCACTCCTTTGCACACGCTAATGGCGGGTATCATTTGATGGGAGTTATGCTCAGTGCAGCATCTTGTAATAAATGGTGGATGGAGGAGATTCTTAAGTCTAAGGATTTTGCCGGAGAACAAGCGGAAATTGGTGAATTAGGGGAAAACAACGTGTATTTTCTACCCTATCTAATGGGTGAGCGTTCGCCTCACAACGATCCTGGCGCCCGGGCGGCTTTTGTGGGCATGACCATGGATTCCACCAGAGCAGACATGTATCAGGCGGTTCTAGAAGGCGTGGCCTTTGGTATTCGCGATTCTTTTGAAGTGGCGAAGAAGCTGGGCATTCACATTGAACGCAGTAAAATCGCCGGTGGTGGTGCGAAGAGCCCCTTGTGGAAGAAGATTATGGCCAATGTCCTAGGTATTAAAATCGATATGATTGCCAGTGAAGAAGGCCCCGCCCTTGGTGGCGCGATTTTGGCAGCGGTGGGCTGCGGTGAGTACAGCAGCGTCGAAGAAGCGACGGATAAGATGATACAAGTTGTGGATACGGTAGAACCAGATCCAGAGCTAGTTGAAAAATACAATGCAAAATATCAAGAATTTGTAAAGATCTATCCAGCACTGCGCGACAGATAATCATTGGGGAGGTCGTTTTGTTAACAAAACGACCTCCCCAATTAAAAAAAGGTGTCCCCAATTGGCACTTGCTTTTTGGACCGTGCCATGATACAATGTTCAAGCTAATGGAAGTAGGTCTTTTTTTTATGCCTAATTTTTCGTAAATAATACACAAAGCGAGGTGGAAGTTGTGCGTACTAGAATAACATTGGAATGTACTGAATGCAAACAGCGTAATTATACTATGATGAAGGATAAGAAAGCTCATCCTGAAAGAATGGAAACAAAGAAGTATTGTAAGTTCTGCAAGACACATACATTGCACAAAGAGACGAAATAGTCTCTAGGAGGAGCAAGAAATGGCTGATAAATCTCAAAAGACTCAGAAGAAAAGCCGTTTTAAGGAGCTTTCAAACGAGTTTAAGAAAATAGTTTGGCCTGACAAGATGACGCTCGCCAAGCAGACAGCAGCCGTGGTTGCTGTTTCGGTTATCCTTGGGGGATTGATTGCGATTATCGATTTCGTATTAAAGTACGGGGTAGATTTGCTTGTCAATCTTAAGTTAGGATAATTAATAATGCAAGAAAGGTGATGTTATGTCAGAAGCGAACGAAAAAGCCAAGTGGTATGTTGTTCACACATACTCTGGCTATGAAAATAAAGTGAAAGCTAATATCGATAAAACGATTGAAAACAGGCACCTTGAAGAGCGAATCCTTGAAGTGCGTGTACCAATGCATGACGTTGTGGAAATGAAAGACGGCGTGCAAAAAGTTTCCGAAAAAAAGATGTTTCCTGGATATGTGTTGATTCACATGATTATGGACGACGATACTTGGTACGTTGTTCGTAACACCAGAGGGGTTACTGGGTTTGTGGGACCAGGCTCAAAGCCAGTTGCACTAACAGATCTAGAAATGTCCTCGCTGGGTATTCGCCGGGAAAACATTAAAGTTAATTTTGAAGTCGGCGATACCATTAAAGTGGTTGCCGGTGCATGGGCCGATACTGTCGGCATGATCCAAGCGATCAACATGCAGAAGCAGAATGTAACAATCAATGTCGAGATGTTTGAGCGTGAAACGCCCGTCGAGATTGATTTTGCAGAGATAAAGAAAATGTAGTTAACGTGGGAGGGACTTATAAAAGGCCCGCCATCACCACAAGGAGGTTACCAAAATGGCAAAAAAAGTAGAAGGTTATATCAAATTGCAAATTCCCGCTGGTAAAGCAACTCCAGCACCACCGGTAGGTCCTGCTCTTGGACAACACGGTGTAAATATCGTGGAATTTACAAAACAGTTTAACGCGAAGACTGCAGATCAAGGCGACTTGATTATTCCTGTAGTAATCACGGTTTACAATGACAGAAGTTTTAGTTTTATTACGAAGACACCACCAGCAGCTGTGCTTATCAAAAAAGCATGTAACATCAAGTCTGGTTCAGGTGTTCCAAACAAAACAAAAGTAGCGACTATCACAAAAGCACAGGTTCAAGAAATTGCTGAGCTTAAAATGCCTGACTTAAATGCAGCAACAATTGAGACGGCGATGAAGATGATTGCTGGTACAGCAAGAAGCATGGGCGTAACGGTAGAAGAGTAAACATTGTAAACATAGATGTGGGAGGGTTATCCCGACATTACCACAAGGAGGTTATTGTAATTATGAAAAGAGGAAAAAAATATCAAGAAGCTGCGAAATTAGTCGACAGAAGTAAACTTTACGACACCGACGAAGCAGTTTCTGTTGTTAAGAAGAATGCAACTGCGAAGTTTGATGAAACCATCGAGCTTCACATTAGAACCGGTTGTGATGGACGTCACGCTGATCAACAAATCCGTGGAGCGGTAGTACTTCCTCACGGAACGGGAAAAGCAACCAGAATCTTAGTATTTGCTAAGGATGCGAAAGCGGAAGAAGCGCTAGCTGCTGGTGCTGATTTTGTAGGTGGCGATGAATTGATTCCTAAAATTCAGAACGAAAACTGGTTTGAATTCGACGTGGTTGTGGCAACCCCAGACATGATGGGTGTAGTTGGACGTCTTGGACGTGTACTTGGACCAAAAGGCTTAATGCCTAACCCGAAAGCGGGAACGGTAACGATGGATGTAGCTAACGCTGTTAAAGAAATCAAAGCCGGTAAGATTGAATACCGTCTTGATAAGACCAACATCATTCACGTACCAGTAGGGAAAGCTTCTTTTACAGAAGAGCAGCTTACCGACAACTTCCAGACCTTAATTGATGCCGTTAACAAGGCAAAACCATCAGCTGTAAAGGGACAATACTTAAAGAGTATTACACTTACTTCCACGATGGGACCTGGGGTTAAGATTAATCCTAGCAAATTAGCTTAAGGAAGTTATTGACAGAAAAAAAATATAGTGCTAAAATAGCACAGTATTAACTGCCGAAGACAGCAGGTGCCTATGCGTAAGTAAGAGATTACGCCTGCCGAGGAAATGTTTATTCTGAATGTTGAATTTACTGTCCTTCCTCGTCTTTCGACGTGGGAGGACTTTTTTTCTCATATTTTCGCAGTGAAAAATTATAAGGAGGAAAATCATGGCAAAAGTTGAATTAAAACAACCAATCATCAACAAGATCGCTGAAGAAGTGAAAGACGCAGCTAGCGTAGTGTTAGTTGACTACCGCGGATTAACCGTAGCTGAAGATACAGAACTTCGTCGTACTCTTAGAGATGCAGGCATCATTTACAAAGTGTATAAGAACACGATGATGAAGAGAGCTTTTGAAGGAACAGAGTTTGCCGGTCTTGATGAATACCTAGCAGGACCAAGCGCAATCGCTATTTCTAAAGACGATGCAACAGCGGCAGCAAGAATTCTGGCAAAGTTTGCAAAGACAGCTCAAGCATTAGAGATGAAGGCAGGCGTAGTTGAAGGCAACGTATACGATGAAAACGGTATGAAAGAACTTGCAAGTGTACCATCAAGAGAAGAACTTCTCTCCAAGTTACTTGGAAGCTTACAATCGCCAATCACCAATCTTGCACGTGTGCTTAATCAAATCGCTGAGGCGGGCCCAGCTGTAGAAGCGGTTCCGGCAGCCGAAGAGGCAGCGGCAGAAGCGCCAGCTGAAGAAGCTGCACCAGTAGCTGAAGAAGCAGTAGCGGAAGCGCCAGCTGAAGAAGCAACGGAAGAAGTAAAAGAAGAAACGACAGAAGCATAAAAAATTAAATGGAGGAATAAAAAAATGGCAAAAATGACAACAGCTGAATTTATTGATGCTATCAAAGAATTATCTGTATTAGAATTAAATGAGTTAGTAAAAGCTTGTGAAGAAGAATTTGGTGTATCTGCAGCGGCAGGTGTAGTAGTTGCAGCAGCAGGAGACGGAGCAGGTGCCGAAGCAGAGAAAGACGAGTTTGATGTAGAACTTGTTAGCGCTGGTGCTTCAAAAGTTAAGGTTATCAAAGTGGTTCGTGAAATCACAGGTCTTGGCCTTAAAGAAGCAAAAGAACTTGTTGACGGTGCTCCTAAAGTTGTTAAAGAAGGAGCTTCTAAAGCAGAAGCAGAAGAAATCAAAACTAAGCTTGAAGGCGAAGGCGCAGAAGTTGTCCTTAAATAATTCAAGTTTCGCGAGGGATGTCCTACTTTGGGACGTCCTTTTCGCATATAAAGATATAAAAAGTGTTTGACACAGACAAGAGCTTTGTGGTATAGTTAAAAATGCGCTATTATGGGAAAGTGTGCGTTGAGTTTATATAATTATACCGCTAAAAGCTCTTTTCGCATTTTCCACAATTCAATATAAAGAGGAGTGAAACGTCAATATGGAGAAAAACAGAATTCGCCCCATTAAAAGTGGCAAAAGTTCACGGATGAGCTATTCCAGACAAAAAGAAGTTCTGCAGATGCCCAACTTGATCGAGGTCCAAAAGGACTCCTATCAGTGGTTCCTCACCGAAGGGTTAAAAGAAGTTTTTGCAGATATTTCCCCCATCGCTGATTATAGTGGTCAGTTAAGTTTGGAGTTTGTGGACTTCACCTTATGCGAAGACGATGTGAAGTACAGCATGGAAGAGTGTAAGGAACGAGATGCTACTTATGCGGCACCTTTAAAGGTCAAAGTGAGACTTCATAATAAAGAGTCGGAAGAAATCAACGAACACGAGATTTTTATGGGTGATTTACCGTTAATGACAAGTACCGGTACCTTTATTATCAACGGTGCGGAACGTGTTATCGTAAGTCAGCTAGTAAGGTCTCCGGGAATTTATTATGGAATTTCGAGAGACAAAGTGGGGAAAAAGCTCTTTTCATCTACGGTGATTCCGAACCGTGGTGCGTGGTTAGAGTATGAAACAGATCCAAATGACGTTTTTTATGTACGTGTAGATAGAACTAGAAAAGTACCGATTACGGTCTTGATTCGTGCCCTTGGTATCGGCACAAACCCGGAAATCGTGGAACTTTTCGGTGAAGAACCAAAGATTATGGCCAGTCTGGAAAAGGATGCTGCAAACAGCTACCAGGAAGGTCTCTTAGAGTTATACAAAAAAATCCGTCCAGGTGAGCCGCTTGCGGTAGATAGTGCTGAAAGCTTGATTACCAGCATGTTTTTTGATGCTAGAAGATACGACTTGGCTAAAGTAGGACGCTATAAATTCAACAAAAAGCTAGCTCTTAAAAACCGTATTGCCGGAAAAGTGTTAGCAGAAGACGTGAAAAGTAGTATTACGGGACGTAAAATCGCTAAAAAGGGCGAAACGGTAACCCGTGAATTAGCGGATAAAATTCAAAACGGAGCCGTGGCTTCGGTGCTAATCGAGCTTCCTGAGGAAGAGCGCGATATTAAAGTGCTTTCTAATATGATGGTAGACTTCCAGACGGTTGTTGATATTGACCCAGCTGAAGTGGGTGTGACAGAGCTTGTGTACTACCCGGTTCTTGCAGGACTTTTAGAAGAGTCTGCAGGGGATGTGGAAGAGTTAAAGGCTCTTGTAAAAAGAGACATCCACGACTTGATTCCTAAGCACGTAACGAAAGAAGATATTTTAGCTTCGATTAATTACAATATCCACTTGGAGTACGGTCTAGGTAATGACGATGATATTGACCACTTAGGAAATCGTCGTATTCGTGCGGTTGGTGAACTTTTACAAAACCAATACCGGATCGGTTTATCAAGACTTGAAAGAGTCGTTAGAGAGAGAATGACCACTCAGGACTTAGAGGGTATTTCTCCTCAATCACTTATTAATATTAAGCCAGTAACAGCAGCTGTAAAAGAGTTCTTTGGCTCTTCTCAGTTGTCTCAGTTCATGGATCAGAACAACCCCTTAGGTGAGCTTACTCACAAGCGTCGTCTATCGGCTCTAGGACCAGGTGGTCTTTCTAGAGACCGGGCTGGTTTCGAGGTTCGTGACGTTCACTATTCCCATTACGGAAGAATGTGTCCGATTGAAACCCCTGAAGGTCCTAACATCGGTCTAATCAACTCCTTGGCTTCTTATGCTCGTATTAACCAATACGGCTTTATTGAGGCGCCTTATCGGAAGATTAGCCATAAGGATCCAGAGAATCCAGTAGTTACCGATGAAGTTGTTTACATGACAGCCGATGAAGAAGATAACTACCACGTAGCTCAGGCGAATGAGCCTCTAGATGAGCAAGGACATTTTATTCACCACAACGTATCTGGTCGTTATATGGATGAAACCCAGGAATACGAGCGGACGATGTTTGAATACATGGATGTATCGCCGAAGATGGTATTCTCAGTGGCAACGGCCCTCATTCCTTTCCTTGAGAACGATGATGCTAACCGGGCCCTGATGGGATCAAACATGCAGCGTCAAGCGGTACCGCTAATGATCACAGAAGCACCGATTGTCGGAACGGGTATGGAAGAAAAGACCGCTGTTGACTCCGGTGTTACCATTGTGGCAGAAAACGATGGCGTGGTTGAACACGTATCTTCAACCGCAATCAGTATTCGGGAAAATGACGGTAAGTTAAGAAAATACAAAACTACAAAGTTCTTACGTAGTAACCAAAGCAACTGTTACAACCAAAGACCGATTGTCTTTAAAGGGGACGAAGTAAAAGCTGGTGATATTATCGCTGATGGTCCTTCAACAGCAAACGGTGAAATCGCTCTTGGAAAGAACCCTCTAATCGGCTTTATGACCTGGGAAGGTTATAACTACGAGGATGCGGTCCTTTTAAGCGAGCGTCTTGTTCAAGATGATGTATATACTTCTATTCATATCGAAGAGTACGAAGCGGAAGCTCGTGATACCAAGCTAGGGCCAGAAGAAATCACTCGGGATATCCCAGGTGTTGGTGATGACGCCCTCCGTAACCTTGACGAACGGGGAATTATTCGCATCGGTGCTGAGGTTCGCGCCGGCGATATCTTGGTTGGTAAAGTAACTCCGAAGGGTGAGACAGAACTTACGGCAGAGGAAAGATTGCTTCGCGCCATCTTCGGTGAAAAAGCAAGAGAAGTAAGAGATACGTCTCTTAAAGTACCTCATGGAGAATACGGAATCGTCGTTGATGCCAAAGTCTTCACGAGAGAAAATGGCGACGAACTGTCTCCAGGTGTAAATCAGGCGGTTCGTATCTATATCGCGCAGAAACGTAAGATTTCTGTAGGTGATAAGATGGCTGGTCGTCACGGTAATAAGGGTGTTGTTTCTAGAGTATTACCGGTAGAGGATATGCCGTATTTGCCAAATGGTAGACCGCTTGATATCGTCCTTAACCCTCTTGGTGTACCGTCTCGTATGAATATCGGACAGGTTCTAGAAATCCACTTGTCCCTCGCTTCCAAAGCCTTAGGCTTTAACGTGGCTACGCCGGTATTTGACGGAGCGAACGAGGATGATATTATGGACACTCTGGATTTGGCCAATGATTACGTCAATATGGAGTGGAGCGAGTTTGAGAAAAAACATAAAGATACACTAAGTAAAGAAGTTATGCAGTTCTTAGATGAGAATAAGGACCACCGTGAACTATGGAAGGGTGTACCTCTTTCAAGAGACGGTAAAGTGCAACTGCGGGACGGTCGTACCGGCGAGTATTTTGATAGCCCGGTAACCATCGGTCACATGCATTATCTAAAACTCCATCACTTAGTTGATGATAAGATTCACGCCCGTTCAACGGGACCGTACTCACTGGTAACGCAGCAACCGCTGGGTGGTAAAGCTCAGTTCGGTGGCCAGAGATTTGGAGAGATGGAAGTATGGGCACTTGAGGCCTATGGTGCTTCCTACACCCTTCAGGAAATTCTGACCGTTAAGTCTGATGATGTTATCGGTCGTGTAAAAACTTACGAGGCCATTATTAAAGGCGAGAATATCCCTGAGCCGGGAATTCCTGAATCCTTCAAGGTACTATTAAAAGAATTACAGTCCCTAGGCTTAGATGTTCGTGTTCTCCGGGAAGACAATACGGAAGTAGAGATTGTAGAGACCGTAGATATGGGCGAAACAGATTTCCGTTCGGTAATGGAAGGGGATCGTAAGTACAACCAGAATGAAAATTTTGCAGATAAAGGATACTCACAGCAAGAAATCGAAAACGGCGAATTTGTAGCGGTTGAAGAAGAGGCGAGTGAGGTCCCAGAAGCAGAAGAAGCTGAATTTGAAATCGCGTTTGACGAATATTCGGATGAAGATAGTGACGATTATTCTGATGACGAGGAACTATAGAAGGGGGTGCCTAAATGCCTGTAACAAATGTGGAAAATTATAAACCAATGACTTTTGATTCTATTAAAATCGGTTTGGCATCACCGGAGAAGATTCTCGAGTGGTCGAGAGGCGAAGTAACGAAACCAGAAACCATCAACTATAGAACCTTGAAGCCAGAAAAAGATGGTCTTTTCTGTGAAAAGATCTTTGGACCAAGCAAAGACTGGGAATGTCACTGTGGTAAGTACAAAAAAATCCGCTATCGTGGAGTTGTTTGTGATCGCTGTGGTGTCGAGGTAACGAAAGCCAGTGTACGCCGAGAAAGAATGGGACATATCGATCTTGCAGCCCCAGTTTCTCATATTTGGTATTTTAAAGGAATTCCTAGCCGGATGGGCTTGATCCTTGATTTATCGCCAAGAACCCTAGAAAAAGTCCTATACTTTGCTTCTTACATCGTGTTAGACAGCGGCGAGACAGGACTTGTCTACAAGCAAGTGCTCTCAGAAGGTGAATACCAACAAGCAGTAGAGGATTATGGCTATAGCAACTTCCGAGTTGGTATGGGTGCAGAAGCGATTAAAGAGTTGCTAGAAGCGATCGATCTTGAGAAAGAGCACGAGACCCTTCAAAGCGATTTGGAGAGCGCTACGGGACAAAAACGGGCGCGTATTATGAAGCGTCTAGAAGTAATCGAAGCGTTTAGAGAATCGGGAAATAAACCTGAATGGATGATTATGACAGCTGTTCCAGTTATTCCGCCGGATTTGCGTCCGATGGTACAGCTTGACGGTGGTCGGTTTGCTACTTCGGATTTAAATGATTTATACCGTCGTATTATTAACCGTAACAATCGTTTGAAAAGACTATTAGAGCTTGGGGCACCGGATATCATTGTTCGCAATGAGAAGAGAATGCTTCAAGAAGCGGTTGACGCTTTAATCGATAATGGACGTCGTGGACGTCCGGTTACGGGACCAGGAAACCGTGCCCTTAAGTCTTTATCCGACATGCTCAAAGGTAAGTCGGGACGTTTCCGTCAGAACTTACTTGGAAAGCGAGTTGACTACTCAGGCCGTTCGGTTATCGTAGTTGGCCCTGAGCTAAAGATTTACCAGTGCGGTCTGCCAAAAGAGATGGCAATCGAGCTATTTAAGCCTTTCGTTATGAAAGAGTTAGTTGGTAATGGGACCGCTCACAATATTAAAAATGCTAAGAAGATGGTTGAGAGATTACAGCCTGAGGTTTGGGATGTGCTCGAGGATGTTATTAAAGAGCATCCGGTTATGCTTAACCGGGCCCCGACCCTTCATAGATTGGGAATTCAGGCTTTCGAGCCGATTCTCGTAGAAGGTAAGGCAATCAAGCTACATCCCCTTGTGTGTACCGCGTATAATGCAGACTTTGACGGTGACCAGATGGCTGTCCATTTGCCACTTTCTGTAGAAGCTCAAGCAGAGTGTCGTTTCCTCTTGCTTTCACCTAACAACTTATTGAAGCCATCAGATGGTGGACCGGTAGCTGTTCCTTCACAGGATATGGTTCTCGGAATTTACTACTTAACCCAGGAAAGACCAGGGGTAAAGGGTGAAGGAACCTTCTATAAGAGTGTAAATGAGGCGATTCTTGCCTATGAAAATGGGGCAGTTACCCTTCATAGCAGAATCAAGGTGCGGATGACGAAGAAGATTGCTGGCGGTGAGGAAATCAGCGCCGTGGTTGAATCCACCCTTGGAAGATTTATCTTTAACGAGATTATTCCTCAAGATTTAGGCTTTGTTGATCGTGAACAAGAAGGCAATGAGCTGACGCTAGAAATTGACTTCCACGTAGGTAAGAAGCAATTGAAGCAAATTCTTGAAAAAGTAATCAATAACCATGGTTCTACTCAGACAGCAGAAGTGCTTGATGCGGTAAAAGCCATTGGCTATAAATACTCAACAAGAGCGGCTATGACCGTATCGATTTCCGATATGACCGTACCGCCAGAGAAACCACAGATGATCGAGGAAGCGCAAACAACCGTTGATAAGATCACCAAGAACTACAAACGTGGTTTGATTACGGAAGAAGAACGTTACAAGGAAGTAGTAGAGACCTGGAAGGCCACCGATGATAAATTAACCGAGGCTCTTCTTGATGGTCTAGATGAATACAATAACATCTTTATGATGGCTGACTCAGGTGCCCGTGGTTCTGACAAGCAGATTAAACAGCTTGCTGGTATGCGTGGACTGATGGCAGATACGACAGGACGGACCATTGAGTTGCCGATCAAGTCGAACTTCCGTGAAGGACTTGACGTACTGGAATACTTTATGTCAGCCCATGGTGCTCGTAAGGGTCTATCCGATACCGCTCTTCGTACCGCTGACTCGGGATACCTAACGAGACGTTTGGTTGATGTTTCTCAAGAGCTGATTATTCGCGATGTGGATTGCTGCGAAGGTAGCGAAATCCCAGGGGCCTATGTGAAAGCCTTTATGGAAGGTAACGAGGAGATTGAAGGCTTGCAAGAGCGAATCACTGGTCGTTACTTAGCGGAAGATATTAAAGATAAAGATGGCAATGTGTTAGTCAAAGCCAATCACATGGTAACGCCTAAGCGAGCAGAGCTTATTATGCGCGACGGTGTTGGCGCCGATGGCAACGAGCTTAAGCAAGTGAAGATTAGAACAATTCTTACTTGTCGTTCTCACAACGGCGTATGTGCCAAGTGTTACGGTGCGAACATGGCCACTGGTGAGCCGGTACAAGTGGGTGAGGCTGTAGGTATTATCGCGGCTCAGTCCATTGGTGAACCGGGAACTCAGCTTACTATGAGAACGTTCCATACCGGTGGTGTAGCCGGTGATGATATTACCCAGGGTCTTCCTCGTGTTGAGGAGCTCTTTGAAGCAAGAAAGCCAAAAGGTTTGGCAATTATTACTGAATTTGCTGGTCGTGCAGAAATTAGCGACTCGAAGAAGAAACGGGAAATCATCGTAACGAACTACGAAACAGGTGAGTCTAAGGCTTATTTAATTCCTTACGGTTCACGTATCAAGATTACGGACGGCCAAGAGCTAGAAGCCGGTGACGAGCTGACAGAAGGTAGTGTAAATCCTCACGATATTCTTAAAATCAAAGGATTTAAGGCTGTTCAAAATTACATGATCCAAGAAGTTCAAAGAGTATATCGCCTCCAGGGTGTTGAGATCAACGATAAGCATATCGAGGTTATCGTTCGTCAAATGCTTAAGAAGGTGAAGATTGAGACGGCTGGTGATTCCGAATTCTTACCAGGTACCTTGGTCGACGTGCTCGAATTTGAAGATAAAAATGTAGAACTAGCAGCTGCTGGTAAAGAAGAAGCTACGGGAGAACAGATTATGCTTGGTATTACCAAAGCCTCTCTCGCAACGGATTCCTTCCTCTCTGCTGCTTCCTTCCAGGAAACTACCAAGGTTCTGACTGAAGCCGCTATTAAGGGTAAGGTTGACCACCTTGTGGGTCTGAAGGAAAACGTAATTATCGGTAAGCACATCCCGGCTGGTACGGGTATGCGTAAATACCGGGACGTGGTAATGGAGTCGGACTACAAGCTCGAGGATGACATCGTCATTAGCGAAGGTGGCGAAGAGACCGAGGCTGCGGAAGAAGTAGTTACGGTAGAAGAATGAATAACCAACTCCTAATGCCTATGCTTGGAAGTGGTATCTTGTGCACTGAAGTGCGAACAAGGATGTAAGTCTTCGACTTACTTTACTAGCCGTAACACTTTCGTCTTTCGAACCTGTATTGTACAGGCTGTTCGTGCCATGAAGGCGGTCTCATGCCGCCACTATCCGTTTGACCGGAATACTTTTACAGTTTAAATCTCGAAGATTAATAACCTTAGGCGATTCTAATGCTTCTCTTTTTATCTCTAGAGAAGATGTTGGAATCGCTTTTCTCATTATGTTAGCCGCTGCGTTTACATCTGCATTTAAAACGACACCTGACCCAGAAGCATATAAACCTCTTTTGATTCGATTGCCGCTAAAAATCGGCAAAGGATCACTCATTTGCTTTTTGGAATATACTGGCATGGCATCACTCGACAGAAAATCTGCTTTTGATGTATAAGATTCTTCCTGTTCGTACACAGAGATTCCTGCCCACTCGGCTTTGTAGC
>NZ_JAMXOC010000021.1 GCF_024721265.1 Ohessyouella blattaphilus
CTACCGGGCGGATTGCGGACTTACACCGGTTAGAAACGTGCGCCGCCAGGCGCACTGCAAAACAGGCAGTCCAATAAAGGACTGCCTGTTTTTCTTTACAACCAATCCTTTTATTGTTCGACTAAATCGCTTCGGTTGGCACCTTCCGGTTAGGGGGTTGCCGCGGCTTCACAGATCCTGGTATCTCCACCGCTCTTAATAAAAGGTTTTTCTATTCAATTAACTAACTCTAAATTTAAACTTTTGAATCTCTTTTTCACTAGAGACTTTCTGGATAATCGCACCTAAGCCTTTCAGCTTCTCTTCAAAGCGCTCATAGCCTCTTTGGATGTAGACGATATCGTCCACAATGGTAATTCCCTCGGCCGCTAGCCCGGCGATACAAAGGGCTGCACCGGCTCGCAAGTCAGGCGCGCTAACTCTGGCGCCGCTTAAGCCTTTCACACCTTCGATAGTGGCGGAATGGCCTTCAATCTTGGAAACACCACCCATTCTAGAAAGCTCGTCTAAATATTTGAAACGGTTTTCGAAGATACTCTCCGTCACCGTACTGGTGCCGTTACAAAGGGAAAGCACAACGCCCATCTGGGGCTGCATATCCGTCGGGAATCCGGGATACGGCAAAGTCTTTACATGAGTGCTTTTTAAGTTACCCTTGGAGACAACGCGCACAGCATCGTCAAATTCCTCTACTTCGCAGCCAATCTCTTCTAGCTTAGCAATCGTGGATTCCAAATGTTTAGGAATCACGTTAAGGACGGTTACGTCTCCGCGAGTTGCCGCTGCCGCATACATGAATGTCCCAGCTTCAATCTGATCCGGAATCACCGAATACTGAGTTCCGTGCAGTCTTTTCACACCGCGAATCTTAATCACATCGGTACCAGCACCTCTAATGTTGGCGCCCATGCTGTTGAGGAAGTTGGCCACATCCACCACGTGGGGCTCTTTGGCAACGTTCTCCATTACCGTCAAACCTTCCGCCATGGTCGCTGCCATCATCACGTTAATCGTCGCGCCTACGGTCACTACATCAAAGTACACGTTGCTGCCTCTAAAGACTTCGGCATCCGCTACCACTTTCCCGTGCTCAATATCGATATCCGCACCTAGTGCCCGAAAGCCTTTCAAATGCTGATCGATTGGACGGCTCCCGATATTACAACCGCCTGGTAAAGCCACGGTGGCTCGCTTATACTTACCGAGCATCGCTCCTAGTAAGTAGTAAGAAGCTCTTATTTTCTTGATATAATCATACTCTACGTTAAAATCAGAAATATTGCTAGCATTGATCTTAACGGTATGGCAGTCTACTCTCGTAACGGTAGCACCAATTCCTTCAATCGCCTGTAGCAATACATTTATGTCATTCACATCCGGAAGATTATCTATCAACACGGTCTCATCCGTCATAATCGCCGCAGCAATGATAGCTAGTGCCGCATTCTTTGCGCCACCTATCTCTACTTCTCCGACTAGCGGCGAACCACCTTTAATCACATATTGATCCATTAATCACACCTCTTACGATTCTTTTCTCGCTCTACATACTCTGTGATATTATATCATAGGATTAGGGTTTGTAAACTATTTTTTAAATTTCCGTAATACTTTTGTAACTATTTCATCGATGGAAAGGCCTTCGGCAGCGATCGTTACATCTGCATATTTCTCGAATAAAGGCACCCGTTCTTCGTACAAATCTTTCAAACTTTGATCCTCTTTTAAGACCACTCCCCGACCAGTGGCGCTATTGATGCGCTCATCGATAGTGACAAAAGGAACTTGTAGATAAACTACAGTACCAATTTCTTTATAGTGATTCATTGCGCCTTCGCAATAAACCACGCTGCCACCGGGAGAAATCACGGTCCTTTCTGCCTGCACGTCAGTATTCACTTGGTCTTCAATGGCGAGAAAGCCTTCTATTCCTTGTTCATCGATAATCTCCCGCAGCAGCTTCCCTTCTTGCTCTTGAATCAGAAGATCCGTATCGATAAACTGATAGCCTAGTCGCTTGGCAACGACCACGCCGATGGTACTCTTGCCAGAGGCTGGCATGCCGATTAATATTATATTACTCATAAGTCTCCTTTTTGTTCTTGCAGGGGACACGTAGACCATGTCCCCAGCAAGGGATTCAGATAGCAAATCAAGAAGAGAGGGATACATGCAAAGCATGCGCCCTCTCTTCTCATCTGCTATTCCCAACCATGCGCCTCTTTCAGCATCATGTCTTTTACTTTCATCAGGCGAACCTGAGAGGAACGCTCATTCTCATCTAGCTTCATGGAGATATATTTAATATCTTCCATCGTCTGCGGAATAATTACGTGCTCGAGAGCATTTACCCGTCTTCTGGTTTTTTCAATCTCTGCGGCCATCAGTTGACACGCTTTTTCAATCTCTGCCAATTTTAACATATCCGGTAGGATATCGGCAAGGGACTTTACCGCGCCATCAAGATCACTGGAGGTAAACGCAAACCCATAAGAGTAGATATCGTTCTCATCCGCCGTTCTGGTCTTCGTCTCAAAGACGGGGATATTAACGCTCATGACGTTTTTCTTCCCCACCTCGAGAGAGACTTCTTGCTTAGGCGCCATTAGCGCCGTATGTAAGGTCGCTTCGTCCATCCCGGCTTTCGCGATAACGAAGTTTCTATTTGCTGCGTGAATCCCGGCTTCTACACCTTTTCGCAAGTCCATATTGACCTTTACCATTTCTAAGAACTGGCGCATCAATTCGTCTCGCTTATCCTTCAGCAGCTTATGACCTTTACGAGCTGTAACCAGCTTACGCTTCAGTCTCGTAAGCTCCATTCTGGTAGGTATTACCTGAGTAGATGCCATCTAATCACCTACCCTTCATAGTACATATCTAGGTACTTCTCATCGATACGTTTCAGCTCGCTACGCGGTAGCATCCGCAGAAGCTCCCAACCGATATCCATGGTCTCTTCAATCGAGCGATCGGTGTCATACCCCTGAGAAACGTATTCTTTTTCAAAAGCATCGGCAAAGTGAGCGTACTTAATATCCATCTCGGTAAGGGCGGCTTCACCTAAGATTACCATCAATTCCTTCGCTTCCTTACCACGAGCGTAAGCCGCGAATAACTGGTTCATCACGTTAGAGTGATCCGCTCTCGTCTTACCCTCACCAATACCCTTATCCTTTAGACGAGAAAGGGACGGCAAGACATCGATTGGTGGCTGAATGCCTTTACGATGCAGATCTCTTCCTAGAATAATCTGACCCTCGGTAATGTAACCGGTTAAGTCAGGGATCGGGTGAGTCTTATCATCTTCTGGCATCGATAGAATCGGAATCATGGTGATACTACCGTCATGTCCCGCCTGCCGGCCAGCGCGCTCATATAACGTCGCCAAGTCAGTATATAGGTATCCAGGATAGCCACGGCGTCCCGGCACCTCCTTACGAGCCGCAGAGACCTCTCTAAGAGCGTCTGCATAGTTCGTAATGTCAGTGAGGATAACCAGTACGTGCATATCCTTTTCAAAAGCTAAGTATTCAGCGGCTGTCAGCGCCATCCGGGGCGTTGAAATACGCTCGATAGCCGGGTCATCGGCTAAGTTGACGAATAATACCGTTCGGTCAATAGCTCCCGTCTCTTTAAAGGACTCGACGAAGAAGTTTGATTCTTCGAAAGTGATACCCATGGCGGCAAAAACAACGGCGAACTTCTCGTCTTTTCCCCGAACCTTCGCCTGCTTAGCGATTTGCGCTGCTAAGTTGGCATGAGGCATACCAGAGCCTGAGAAAATCGGCAGCTTCTGTCCACGAACCAAGGTATTTAGTCCATCAATCGCCGATACTCCCGTCTGGATAAACTCCTGAGGATAGCTTCTAGCCGCCGGATTCATCGGCAAGCCGTTGATGTCTCGGCGCTCATCTGGAAGGATTTCCGGGCCATCATCGATAGGACGACCAAGACCGTCAAACACTCGGCCTAGCATGTCCTCAGAAACTCCTAGTTCCATCGTCCGTCCAAAGAAACGAACCTTAGAGTTACTTAAGTTAATACCGGTAGCACTCTCGAAAAGCTGTACGAGAGCGTCACTGCCGTTAATTTCTAGTACTTTACAACGTCTTCTTTCCCCGCTAGCTAGCTCGATTTCTCCTAGCTCGTCAAAGGTGACGTTTTCTACACCTCGCACCAACATCAAAGGGCCGGCGACTTCTTGGATACTGCGATATTCTTTAGCCATTTTTAGTTGCCCTCCTTTCCTAGTGCGTGTCCGATTTCATTATCTAAATCTTTCATAACATTCTCGTATTCAGTCTCAATATCGGCGTTATCTGTATACTTATAACGACCGATTTTTTCTCTTACCGGAAGACCGATTAGCTGATTAATACTCGCACCCTCTTTCAGCGCTTCATTGGCTTTTTCATAGTACGCCAGTACTAGTTTCATCAATAAGAACTGCTTCGGCAGGGAAGTATACGTATCCACTTCGTGGAAGGAGTTCTGATGTAAGAAGTCCTCACGAATCGACCGGGCTGCTTCCATTTTTAGGCGGTCTGCTGCCGATAAGGCGTCCATACCAACCATCTTTACGATTTCGTCTAACTCTGCCTCTTCCGTTAGGAGATTCATCATTTTCTGACGATCTTCCATCCACTCTGGCGATACTTCCTTATCAAACCATTTGCCCATATCATCTAAGTAAAGGGAATAGCTCGTAAGCCAGTTAATCGCTGGGAAATGCCGCTTATAAGCAAGAGCTGAGTCCAGTCCCCAGAACACCTTTACAATTCGTAGAGTCGCTTGGGATACTGGCTCCGAAATATCACCACCTGGAGGTGATACGGCGCCGATTACCGATAGATAACCGATTCTCTCCTGGCTTCCTAAGGTCTGCACCATTCCGGCTCTTTCATAGAACTGAGCTAAGCGTGAACCTAGGTAAGCCGGATAGCCTTCTTCACCAGGCATTTCTTCTAGACGACCTGACATCTCACGAAGAGCCTCTGCCCATCTTGAAGTCGAGTCTGCCATGAGGGCTACGGAGTAACCCATGTCTCTAAAATACTCAGCAATGGTAATACCTGTATAGATAGACGCCTCACGGGCGGCTACCGGCATATCTGAAGTATTAGCGATTAGCACTGTCCGCTCCATCAGGGACTCGCCTGTCTTCGGGTCTTTCAGTTCTGGGAATTCATTCAGAACGTCGGTCATCTCATTTCCACGCTCACCACAACCGATATAAACCACGATATCCGCCTCTGCCCATTTCGCTAGCTGATGCTGAATCACCGTCTTACCGCTTCCAAAAGGTCCCGGTACGGCGGCTACACCACCTTTGGCAATGGGGAAAAAGGTATCGACTACTCGCTGTCCCGTTACTAGCGGCATCTGAGGTGGGAATTTCTTAACGTAAGGACGACCTTTACGAACAGGCCATCTCTGCATCATAGTAACCTCTTTATCCCCATCTTCTGTAGTAATCACCGCTACCGTCTCGGTAACAGTATACTCGCCGTCTTTAATCTCTTTAACAGTACCACTGATACCAAAGGGTACCATCACTTTATGCTCAATGATAATCGTCTCTTTCACCGTACCGATAATATCGCCTTCGGTCACCTCATCGCCGACTTTTACCACTGGGTTAAACTGCCATTTTTTCTCTTTATTTAGAGAATCAACTTCCACCCCTCGCTTAAGGAGGTTGCCAGATTGTTTCATAATCTCATCTAGCGGACGTTGAATACCGTCATAAATACTGGTGATCAGGCCAGGGCCTAATTCTACTGACATCGGTACACCCATAGATTCTACCGGTTCGCCTGGGCCTAGTCCTGAAGTCTCCTCGTAAACCTGAATAGAAGCTTCGTCTCCATGTATTTCAATTATTTCACCGATGAGTCTCTGTTCGCTTACACGGACCACGTCAAACATATTGGCGTCCCGCATACCGCTAGCGATAACCAGAGGTCCGGCTACTTTTTTTATCGTTCCCGTACTCATTTTTACAAATCACCGTTCCTTTCGTTTTATTCTTCGCCAAATAGTATGTCAGAACCCACCGCTTTTTCCACGGAAGCCTTTACATTCGCTACGCCATCCCCTGTGTTCCCGGTGATACCCGGAATCAGAATCAGGGCCGGTGTTATCTGTTCTTCATATTTCTCCAGCTCCGGTTGTATCTCACTTGCCAAAGCTTCGGTGATATAAATCACCCGATAATCTCCGGCAATTAATTCTTTAATCTTCTCTCCCGCACCACTTGCATCTACCGGAAAAGTTTCGATACCTAGGGTTGCAAACCCATATATACTATCATAATCTCCTAGAACGCCGATCTTATACATACATTCGCCTTACCCTTTCCCGAATCTCCTTTTCTGGCAAATCATTTCTGATTCCTGAAAGAATAATTCGTACCGTTTTTATTTCATTCTGCCTAGCGATAACGTAAGCAAATACCGGTCCGATGGTAAAGGGGTTATATTTTTCCCCGGCGATCGTGGCAATCATCTGATTGTCGCACCAGCGCTCAAAAACAGACGCTGATTCTGCAAGCGCTTCGCCGCCTTCTTTATAGATAGTACCGCTAAGATAATCGATAATCGCATCCCGATTGATCTGGGTCGCTTTCGCAAGAGCCGTTACATCCAGCGTCTTACAAGGCGCTAATGCTCGCTCAACAAACCCTAGATTCTTCTTCGTCGCTTCCGAACGCACGGCAATCTTGATATTAGCTACCGCCACTGTCGTCTCGGCGTAGCTCTCAATTAGCGGTTCTTTCGTCTTCTTCCCTGCCTCTAGAATCGCCTCTAGCGTCGCTCTATCAATAATCACATCCAGCAGTTGACCGTCCCCAGTCTGCATGAAAGCCTCGTAGCCCTCACTTGCTACCTCTCTCATCATCTCCGGTAAATCTTCATAGCTCTTTTCACGGATAATCTGCAGCATTTCGGTCTGTCCGTAATGCTCATCTTCATAGAAAAACTGCGCATCTTCCTTATTAAGACCAACGGCCTTAATCGCTGCCTTCAGATTATGAAAGCATTTGGGAAGGGTATAAACATCAAAAATCTTCTTATCGATTCCCAGTTCATCAATGAAAGACCAGGTCTTCTCTTCTTCCTTCTGGAGCATCACCTCGGCATCCGGATTCCCGTCACCGCTACCCCAGCCCTTTTCCTCAAGAAAAGTCAGCGCTTGTCTTTCATCTTTACAGTTTATCAATTGCTCGATGATCCCGTCGGAGAATAAAGAGTCTTCCATTGCTCGTACCCTAGCTACCGCATAGGTATAAAGTTCACTCATTAAAATCCTCCTTCGGTTAAGCAAATAAGAGTTTATTTAATTCGTCTCTTAAATCATCCTTTTTATCGTCTAATAAAGCCGTAATTGTACAGTTTTCTTCAATTTCTCCATAAGCCAGCACAAAACCGTTCTTAATATTCTTCGGTTCTAGGCCAATCTCTAGACTACCGCCGGCACTAATTGCTTCTGCCTTTGCAGCTTCCGTAAATTCAGAAGTCAAACGTCCCAAATCCGCCTCGCTAAAATACAGAACCCCCGCCTCTGGTTTTAAATGTCCTTTCAGTATTCGCAAAAGTAGCGCTGAATACTCAGGAGCGTCCATCTCGTCCACTCGTTTAAGAGCCTCACGAAAGACAGAAGCAATCATCTCCTGCTTCGCATTTAAAATCTGGGTCCGCCGTTCCATATCGGAAGCGGCATGGCTTCGTTCTTTATACTTCGCGGTTTCGTCTGCGGATTTTTGCTGGGCTTCCTCACTTAGCTTCTTCGCTTCTGCCTCGGCCTCATCAATAATTTCCTGAGCCTCGCGCTGGGCTTCTTTAATTTTACCTTCGGCAACTTCTTTTGCCTCTAGTAAAATCTGTTCTTTTACTTTCTCTAATCCGCCTGCCATAACATTCTCCTTTATACCGGAATTGCACTAACTGCCATAAAGGAAATCAGAAGTGCTAAAATTGCATAAGTCTCAACCATCGCTGGGAAAAGCATCGCTTTACCGAATTGATCTGGTTTCTTCGCAATAATACCGATAGAAGCAACTGAAGTTTTACCTTGATGATAAGCAGAGATAAGACCAACAATCGCGATTGGTAGACATGCGGCAAAAATCATCATGCCTGTACCTTTTGAGATATCCGCTGCACCGCCACCTAAAAGACCGATCTTTGAAAGCGCGATAAAGCCAATCAGCAGACCGTAAATTCCCTGTGTACCAGGTAAAAGCTGAAGTACTAGTACCTTTACAAATTTGCTAGGATCTTCGGTTACAACTCCTGCGGCTGCCTGTCCTGCTAGACCTACGCCCAGTGCCGAACCACATCCGGCTAAAATTACCGCCAACATTGCTCCAAGTAGTGCCCAAGTTAATCCATTCATTTCCTAATCCTCCTTAATATCTACATATTCATTATTTGTTTTAAAGGGGTTAAACGGTCTCCCGTCCCCGTCATAAAATTTTCCAAAAAACTCCACGTACTGCAAACGGCTTGTATGCACGTACGCGCCTAATAAGTTGATCGCCATATTTAGTAAATGTCCGAAGACAAAGGCGAAGATAAAAATAATTACCCCGGCCACGCTCTTGCCAGCCATACTACCCATCTGGTTGATAACAGAAGCCACAACTCCCGTCGCTAGACCAAGAGCTAGTAGTCTTGAATAAGACAAGATATCACTTAGCCAACCGGTAATATTATACAGGTCATACGCCCCTAGACCGAGACGTAGAACAGGGTTCTTCGAACTGCGACCACTCATCAAGAAGATGCCGATGGCGCCAGCTGCTGCCATAACCTTCGCAATGGTGTTGACCACCGGTGGAAAGCTAAAAGTCATCTGGGAAATCGAAGCGAAGATGTCTGTCGGTAACAGCATCAGGATAAGTCCCGTCAGCATCAGATACCATAATCCAACATCGCAAAAAGCGTCTAAGTAACGCTTATCCTTGATACACACGTAAGCTTTAATGCCTAATCCCACAAACATGTGGATAACGCCAAATAGTAACGACAGCGTCAAAAGAAGCATCGGTTTATCAAGAGGGGCAAACCAGATCGGTTTGAGAATAATTTCGTGATCAAAGAATGTCTTCGTCACAATCTGAACCAAATCTCCAAAGACACCTCCGAATAGGAGACCCCACACTAAAGTGGATAATCCACAGAACATGAATAGTCTAAGGGATTTGCGCATTCCTTCACTAATTTTAGGGAATTTTTTTAACAGAATAAAACAAACGATGGACACGATTGCTCCATAAGCTGCGTCAGAGAGCATCAGGCCAAAGAAGATGATAAAAAATACCATCGTAATCTTGGACGGATCGATATCATTCTTGCCCGGTAGGCCGTATGATTCAACCACGCCTTCTATACTTGAAGCGAACGCTCCATTTTTTAAGACAACTGGTGGTTCTTCCTCTTCCTTTATTTCCTCAATATCAACAACACACTGATACTTACTCGCAATTTCCTTTTCAATCTTCGGTACCTCTTCCGCCGGCATATAGCCGCTTAAGAAGAACGTCCGCTCCGACTGCGGAAGCAATCCCAATACTTCGTATTTGTCTTTACGCATCCGGTAATAGTCAGCTACCATTTCGATTTCTCGCCGGGTCGCCGCTAGTGTTTCCATTTCTTTCTTACTATCTGCTATTTCTGCTTCACATGATTGAATATCGACCTTTAATTGCTCTACATAATCCTTAGGAACCATATTTACTGGATTTGCTGGTTTCGTAAAGCCATTTAGACGCAGGGCTTCCTCCACCTTCCCAAGAATCTCCTTTAAGGCGATTGCCGAAACATACGTCGCATTGCGGTCCTTGCTGATAATATCCACTTCCACCGCCTCTAAAGAATCGTCAAATTCCTTAAGGTAGGTGTAGATATTTTCTAGCGTCGTCTCTGGGTCCATGGTGCCTACTAGCATCCCTGTCTTCTCGGTCCCTTTAAAATCTAAAGGAACTTCAAGACTCAGCCACGGCTGCATGCTGTCTATCTGGGCTTCCATTTTTAGAATCGTCGCCTTCTTTTCCGCAATCTCTTTGTCTACCGCGGCAACCCGCTTAGCCGTATCCACTACCTTCTTCCTAGAAAAAACCGCCTGACTAAAGTCATGACTCTCCACATCCCGTCGTCCTTCTAAGGATGCAAACATCGATTTCTTCTCTGGGACATAAGTATTTAGGATTTCTAGAGCCGTCTGGGTCTGATGAACCTTACGGTCAAACCGCTGCTTAGCTGGGCTAGTGTCCATCTTTGTCAGACTCTCATCCTCAATGACGTTCACTTCTAAGGTCCCGAGGCTTTGCAACTTCTCTAGAATCGCTTTTCGGTCTCGTTTCAGTGCGCAGATACTCACTCGTTGCATCTGCAGTTTTGCCATAAACTTGTCCTCCTTTTCCTCCTTCTCCTTTTTCCTTCTACAGCGAATCTATCACTAGCTGGGTCGCCTGCGAAATTTTAGCTCCGGCTAACTCCTGAAGCGCCATGGCTTCTTTCTGGGCTGCTTCTTTCGCTTCTGAAACGACTTTGTCACTAGCTTCTTTGGCTGTGTCTAAGGCCTGAGTCAACTTCGCTGCACTCTCTTTTTTTGCATTTTCCACGAGAGCACTCGCATCCGCCTTGGCCTTTTCCAAAATCTCCTGACATTTTACATCTGTCTCCTTGATAATGGTGTTTGCTTCTTCTTCCGCTTTTTTAATCTCGTTAATCGTCTCCACTACCACTTTTCCATCACCTCCCGAGTACTGTTTGACTCAATATTCAAATTATAATATGTTTCTTTTTAAAAGTCTACACTATAAATTTCGATAATTTCAAAAAATTCGGACATTTGTCACACATCTCTTCTTATTAATAATAGATAAAGAAAAAAGACAGGCGAACCTGTCCTTTCCTTACCATTTATTTTCGTGAAGATGACCCACCTCATTAAGTCCCGCAAAATCCTGCTGTCGCAAGGCTTCGTAGAGAATAATCGCCACTGAATTCCCCAGATTCAGGGAACGAATGTCCCCTTCCATAGGAATCCGAATACACCGCTCCTTATTCTGAACGAGAATATTTTCTGGAATTCCGGCACTTTCTTTGCCAAACATAATATAAGCATCCTCATCATAAGCAACCTGGGCGTAGTTTTGCTCTGCCTTAGTGGTTGCCATATAACACTTGGGATGATTGTTCTTCTCCATAAAGTCCTCAAGGTTGATATACGTGGTCACGTCTAAATCGGCCCAGTAGTCCATTCCGGCCCGCTTAATGCTCTTTTCATTTAGGCGAAAGCCTAAAGGCTCAATAAGATGAAGCCTGGTCCCGGTAGCTACACAGGTCCGGCCGATATTCCCTGTATTCGCCGGAATCTCCGGTTCTAGTAACACAATATTAAGCATTTTATTTCTCTCCTCTAAGTGCCTCTACGAAATCTCTAAAGCGACTCATCGCCAGTTTCAAATCCTCGATGGAATAGGCGTAAGAAATCCGCAGAAAGCCTTCGCCGCAGTCGCCAAAAGCCGTTCCTGGCACCACCGCCACCTTCTGATCCTCTAAAAACTTTGTGGCAAACTCTTCTGAACTTAAGCCAAACTCCTTAATACAAGGGAATACGTAAAAGGCGCCAAAAGGTTCAAAGCAAGGGATCTCCATCTTCTTAAACGCGTCGACGAGAAACCGGCGCCGCTGATTATAAGCGGTACGCATCTCTTTCACGTCCTTCTCGCAATTTCTAAGTGCTTCAATCCCGGCATACTGGGAATTCGTCGGTGCACACATAATGGCATACTGATGAATCTTGACCATCTGCGCCACAATCGCCTCGGGACCACAGACGTAGCCAAGGCGCCATCCGGTCATAGCAAAGCCTTTCGAAAATCCGTTAATCACTAGGGTGCGCTCCTGCATTCCTGGAAGCGCGGCAATAGATGCGTGCTTCGTCCCATACGTAAGCTCCGAGTAAATCTCATCCGATAGGACATAAATATCGTGCTCTATGCAGAGCTTCGCAATCGGTTCTAAATCCTCTTTTGTCATAATGGAGCCGGTGGGGTTATTAGGAAAAGGTAGGACCAACATCTTCGTCTTAGGCGTAATCGCAGCTTCCAGTTCAGCCGCGGTTAAGCGAAACTCATTTTCGTTCTTTAGTTCAATAATCACCGACTTCGCTCCCGTTAGAAGGGCGCAAGGCTCGTAAGACACGTAGCTTGGCTGAGGAATTAGCACCTCGTCGCCAGGATCAAGCATGGCCCGAAAGGCTAGGTCAATTCCTTCACTACCACCCACCGTTACTAGCACTTCATCTAAAGAGTACTTGGCGCCAATGGTCCGTTTCATATACTTCGTAATCTCTTTTTTTAGTTCTTTTAACCCAGCATTAGAGGTATAGAAGGTGCGTCCTCTCTCTAAAGAGTAGATGCCCTCTTCCCGGATTCGCCAAGGCGTCTCAAAGTCCGGTTCCCCTACACCTAAGGAGATGGCATCGGGCATCTCGCTAACCAAATCAAAAAACTTCCGAATGCCAGACGGCTTCAGTTCTTGTACTTTCGTTGACAAAGGATTTCTCATTACGGCGTCACCAACATCCTTTCGTCTTTATTTGGCACTTCCATACAAGTCCCGAAGTCTTTATACTTTTTCAAAATAAAATGGGTTGAAGTACTGACGATGTCTTCAAGAGGCGATAGCCGCTCCGAGACAAAGCGGGACACTTCTAAAAGCGTCTTCCCTTCAATCGTAATCAATAAGTCAAACGCACCAGAGATGAGATACACACTGGAAACCTCCCGGTAATTGCTAATCCGTCTGGCGATTTTATCAAAGCCCTCGTTTCGCTGAGGCGTCACCCGCACTTCAATTAGGGCATTTACCTTATCTACCCCGGCACTATCCCAGTTAATCACCGTGTGATAACCACAGATAATCCCCTCTTTTTCTAAAGTTGCCACCTCATTGGCCACCTCTGCTCCGGAGACACCTAAAAGCACTCCTAGTTCTTCCAAATCCACGTTCCCGTGGCGCTCCAAAAATTTAAGAATCTCTTTTCTAAATTTTTCCACCTTTACTCCTCACCTTAGCTACAATTTTTCTAGTTCCAATTCCTGTTGTCTTTGCAAGTAAGTCACTTCTTCAGCATCAATAATGATGCGCTTTTCCTTATCCGGGCGCTGCACGCCTACTACCGTCGCTTGGATGCCGGCTTCCTGGAAGCGTGCGCACAAGTCTTCGCTACTGCTAGTAACGATTAGATAGTTCCCCCGATCCTCTAACCGATAAGGATTGATATCGTATTTTTCACACATCTCAATGACTTCCTGAGACAAAGGGATTGCCTCCTGAAAAATATCGAAGCCCACCTTAAGCTTCTTACCCATTTCGAAAAATGCCCCCAACACTCCTCTTTTCCCAATAGGCACGGTGAATGATTCCTGTTCACTTAAAAAATCATCTATATTTTCCACCTGGATTTGCGAGGTAGCTTCAAGTCCTTTCACAAATTCCGGTAAAAAGCGTTCTCTAATTTCTGCTTCCTTAAGGGCAAATAATAGGCTTGCACCATAGGCTCCGGCGGTTCCGGTCATAACGATCTTATTCGCTGGCATCGCTAGACCCTCCTGAACCTCCGGCAATCACGGCGTTAATCTCACTCTCGCTCTGGCGGGCAATGGCCCCGTGGAGAGCGCTTAAGACACTGCTAGAAGCCCCGGCTGAACCTACCTTAATCTTCACATTAGAGGTGGTGTAGTGGCTGGTGTTAAAGACTTCCCGGCTTACTTCCTCACCGTTAATCGTCACAATCTTCCAGAGCTGGGCGTCCTTCCCATCGGAAGCGTGGCCTTCGCTTTTCATCGTGCCGAAATTCATACTAGGATCTTCTTCGTAGACCGCTTTTGACGCTTCGGTATTAAGAGTCTCACTTTCAAAGCTAACCACCCGACCGGCTTCTCTCGTCTCTTTGCCATAGATATTAAAGTTGATTAACCCATTCCCGTCCAGAAAGCCTTCTACATACACCGGCTGATCGTACGGATTTTTAATCACTAAGTCCAACATATCATCAGCGATAGCTGCGTCCATCGACGGATAGACATAGGCTACCGTCATGGAATGAGGGTAGCGCTCAACAATCTCCAGTTCGGCATAAATCGCTGCGTTATATAAGGTAGTAGAAACCTGGCAAATCCCGCCACCATAATCATCTACCACCCGGTTTTCCTCGTATACGCCTGCTTGCGCATAGCCATTTTCGGCGGTAAAGGGTACTACCTTACTTAAGAAGGATAATTCTTCTCCAGGCATAATAATACTGCCGTTAAGCTTTTCTGTACCTACTTGGATATTCTGAACCCTAGCGCCACTACCAGCAGCGGTATTCGAACTGCCTAAAAGATCAGTAATTCCTTCTAAATCGCTTTTCTTTACTCTAGGTTCCTGCTTCTTTTCCACCACTTCTACCACGATATCGCCGTAGTCCCACTTATCGTTTACCTTTTTTTCAAGAGCCGCTCTCGTCTTCTCTAAGTCTAGAGTAAAACCGGTCTGCTCTTCTTCGATGGCAAACTTACCATCGACGTGGGTAATCGCCGCATCCTTTGGTTGCAAGCAAAGGGGAGCAACCTGTTCCGCGAAGACGGCATCCGCAAGGTCTTTATCTAGCTGTAGGTCTTCTTTAAAGGTCTTCCCTTCTTTCGCAAGCTTCTTTAGGCGAAAGTACCGGGAGACCGTACCACCTCGGCTACCGTAAGCTAACGCCTCATCGATCACCTTATCCACGTCTTTATAAGCTAGTCCTAGAGCAGCTGCTTGCATCTGCACTTCCTGGTCGTTCACTTTCGCAGTGATGACCACTTGGTCGACCCGGGTCTGGCTGGCAGCAAAAAGTTCTGTGGCTTCTTTTTTCGTCATGCCACTCACATTCAGGCTCGCGATAATGATATTATCCGCAATCTTATCCTTTGGAAACTGCTTTACATAGTGATGCATATTCGCAAAAATAATAATCCAGATAACCAAAGCAGCAACTACAAAAAGACCAAAAAGGAATAACTGCCTTTTCAGTCTTTTTTTCTTTATTCGTGCCTGCCTCTCGGCCATCCTATTTGTAAATTGATTCTCTGACCCCAATTTCTACACCTACTTACATTATATAGGGGACAATACCCGTAACTAACATTGCGGCAATAACAACAAGGGCAATAATCGCAATAATTCTTCGCATGCGCTTCTCTTTTTTGTTCATCTTCTATTAACTCCTTTATTTCTCGTTTATTCTACATTTTTTATCCCCATTTTGCAAGTGGGTTATATCCCTAGCAAATCCGGGGAAACCTCTGTAAAATAGGCGTTTCCGTCCATAGGGTTTCTTCTTTTGTAATCAAATATTAATACTTTTTTCATAACCGGGAAATACTCTAGGTGTAACTGACGCCGGTCCTGGTCCTTAAAGTAGCCCTTTACCTGCTCCTTACTTAGAGCATAAGCAGGTGCAAAATCCGGTCGACTCTTGGCCTGCTCTCTAGCGTAATAATCTAAGGTTAGGAGCTCTCTAAAAAGAGGTACCTCTTCCTGGTGATACGCCCGGGTAAAGTCCAGAAAGATCTCGTAAACCGCGCTCCTTTTATGAGCCACCCGGTCGTGTCCCCGCTGGTGGTAAAAGGCTCCCAGCTTTAAATAGAGGGAAAAAGGGGATTCGTAGTGACGTGCTAAGGCTTTCACGGAATTTAAAAACTGGCCGCTATTGTAATAAAGTTCTACCACTTCCTCTACCTGCTTTAAAAGTAGAATCTCTTCGTAGCTTAGCCACTTAGTCCCTAATACTTCATAGGGCGGCGTAGACTTATAGATAAGACCGTAGTCAGCGGCTCTCTCTTCCATATACGTTCCTTTTAAAACCTTCAAAAAGCCCAGCTGTAATTGCTCTGGCTCTAAGTGATAGACCATATCGAAGGAATTTCGAAAAGAAGCGAAGTCTTCAAAGGGTAGTCCTGCGATTAAATCTAGATGAAGATGGATATTGCCCATCTCACCGATTGCCTTCACTGCATAAGCCACTTTATGAAAGTCCATCTGACGCCGAATCTCTCTGAGAGTCCGGGGATTCGTCGACTGGACGCCCACCTCAAACTGAATACACCCCGGGCGAAAGCCTTTCAGTAGACTTAAAAACTCCTCATCCAGCAAATCGGCACTCACTTCAAAATGAAAATTCGTATATCCGTTATCGTGCTCTTTAATAAAGGTTAGGATGCTAAGAGCGTGTTCCTTATTGCAATTAAAAGTACGGTCCACAAACTTCACCTGACGTACGCGGTTCTTTAGGAAAAACGCTAATTCTTCCTTCACTAGCGACAAATCCCGAAATCGCAACTTTTTATCCAGAGAAGAAAGACAGTAGCTACAAGCAAAAGGACAGCCTCTGCTACTCTCGTAATAGATAATCTTATGCTCGTACGCGCTGGCGTCTTGGTACACAAAGGGCACCTTCGATAAATCCATCACCTCTCGGCTTGGGTTCTCGCAGATCTCACCGCCGTCCCGGTAGACAATCCCTTGCACCTGGGAAAAATCCTTCCGGTGGAGATACACTTCTACCACTTCCTGAAAGGTTTCTTCCCCTTCATAGACCATCACTCCTGTGATCTCTGGGTGCTCTTCTAAGACCTTCCGGCCGTCGTAAGAAACCTCGGGACCTCCAAGAAAGATGTCTATCTCCGGCATCACCTTGCGACATTCCCGAGTTAGATTAAGAACCTTCTCGATATTCCAGATATAGCAAGAGAAGCACAAAAGGTCAGGGCGGGCTTCATAGATCTCCCGCAATAGCTCATCTTCTTGCTGGTTAATCGTGAGCTCCAAGATTTCTATTTCTAACGGGGTTTCCGTCTCCGCGATTAGAGGCGCTACGTAAGCACTTAGGCTATGAACAGCGAGATTGGAATGGATAAATTTTGAATTAAGGGCAATCATTAGTATTTTCATACTTGCTATTATATCATCGATTGACATTAAAGCAAAAAAATTGTACAATTAATACTCGTGCAGCCGGGGCGTTAGCGGTGCCTTGTACCTGCAATCCGCTATAGCAGGGGTGATGTTACGCAGAGGGCTTGGTTTTGTAAAGCAGCCTTTGGTAAGTGGCGTTTATGACTTTGGTCTCACGCGACGGAAATCTATGAATCGTGTCAGGGTAGGAATACAGCAGCACTAAGTAGAACCTTCCGGGTGCCGTGAGGGTGCCGGGGTCCAGTCAACTGCCAAAGAAACGTTTATGAACTCATTTTCGAAGCGTAACGCACGAAAAAAAGACAACCTATGGTTGTCTTAATTTTTTGAAAAATTTTTTCATCATCTCACTGCACTGCTCTCCGAGAACACCGGTTTCTAATTCCACTTGATGATTAAACCGCTCTTCTTGCAGCAAATTAAAAATCGATCCGGCGCACCCCGCTTTCGGGTTCATCGCGCCCACTACCACCCGTTTCATCCGGGACTGGACAATCGCTCCCGCACACATCTGACAAGGCTCTAAGGTCACATACATGGTACAGTCATCCAGGCGCCAATCACCCACTTTTTTATTGGCTTTTCGAATGGCGCTTATCTCTGCATGGGCAAGGGCGCTTTTATCGGCCATCCGCCGGTTATACCCTCTAGCGATGATCTTATCATCTCTGACAATCACGCAGCCGATCGGCACATCTCCTAGCTTCTGGGCCTTCTCCGCTTGGGCCAGCGCCTTTTCCATATACTTTTCATCTAAGGTCTTCATACGCTCTCCTAAATTGTATCGATGGTAATTCCGTTTAAGTCCTGATACAGCTTCTTCGCGAAGCTATCGGTCATCCCACACACGTAATCCGTCACTAACAAAAGTCGCAAATATAACTTCTCCTCAGAGCTCTTCCCCTGACCATGGTGATGATACGCCCTTTTATAGTTGCTGGAAATAAAGGTAATCATCCGCTTTTCAATAGCATTCATATGGACGCCCGTATCGTATTTGACGGCAGCGGTTACAAAGCGCTCCATTAAAAAATCAATGATTACGGCCTCCGTCGCCTCCATACCGTAAATCGCCTGAGAAGTAAAGACTTCGTCATAGGCAATCCGGCCAAGCTCTGTCATAATCTTCCCGGCAAAAGACCCGGCAAAAAGATCCTCTTTATACGTTCCCGCCATAATCTCGTCGTAGTGCTGGGTAAAGTTCTCCGTAGCTATATTGATCAAATATCCCTGAAGGCGAATAATCCAGTTCTTAATCCCATACTCTTCTGGGTTTCCTAGTTTCTGCCCGGCACATCGCGTATATAGGTCTTTAAGAACACTCCCTGGGCGAAAATCCTGCTCACGTGCGCCCTCTTCTAAGGCTTCCATCTGCTCTAAGATAAACCCATAGCTTAAAAAGCCTTTTACATACGCATCTTCAAGATCAGCCGTGCGATAGGCAATATCATCAGCCGCCTCGAGAATAAAGGTCAGAGGATGACGATTATCAAAAGCTCCTGTACTGCTAGTAATATCTTTAAAAATCTCTTCATCGGCTAAGTAATAGCCTAGCTTTTTCGTCTTAATATCCCCGGAGTGCTCATCAATCGCTAGCGAAGACACCGGATACTTAACAATGGTATTAAGAAGCCCATAGGTCAGATTCATCCCGTACTCGTCAATTAGATAATGAAGCTTCGTTACTAGGCGAAAGGCCTGAGCATTCCCCTCGAAATGGTACAGATCCTCCTGCATCTGCGGTGATAAAAGCTTGGTTAAGGGCACGCCGTCTAGCTCTAACTCACTTAAGTGCTCCGTAAACCACTCTCTAATCGCCGTCTCACCAAAATGGCCAAAGGGCGGGTTACCGATATCATGAATCAGTCCCGCGCACTCTAAAATACTGCAAATATCATCTCGTTGCCGAATGGTAAGGCTCTCACCGATATTTTGTCCTAATGACTTAGCAAAAGAGGCTACCTCTAACGAGTGCGTCAGCCTGGTTCTGACAAAATCACTACGGTCTAGCGGAAAGACCTGAGCCTTGTCTTGTAGACGCCGAAAAGAAGCACTGCCGATAATGCGGTGATAGTCCTTTTCAAACTCACTGCGCAAATCCTTCAGTCCTTCTTTTCCCTTCTTCTTCGCAGAACTACGTCTGCGCTTATCACATAATAACTCTTCCCATTTCAAGAGCATTCATCCTTTCCCTTAAACCTATCCTTAATCTAGATACGTAGGTTCTTTATACTTGTGTCCCAGCAGCACCTTCTGGCGCTCCTGATAGCCTAAGAATGCCCATTCTGTCATCTCCGTCCAGTTGTGAATCTGGCGATCATACACTTGCACATAGCCTACCTTAGTCGGATGCATGCGCACACTGTTGGTCTCGTACTCAAGGCCAGTATACGGATTAATCTCTGGCTCCCCAATGATAACTTCTTCCTCTGGTTCACTCTCCTCTGCCACACGAGCGGGAGTCTCTTCCATCACCTCGGTGCTTTCTTCTTCCTCAGTGATAACCTCTTCCTCAGCCACTTCTTCCTCGGCTACTTCTTCCTCATCGATTGTCAGCTCGTAAGCTGCCTCCACATCCTTTACTTCCTTCTTAGAGAAACGGGAAAGCAGACCGCCAAAGAGCCCCTTCTTTGGTTGCTCCTCTTCAGCTTTCGCTTCATCACTAGCTTCCGCAACTCCATTTAAAGACTCATTCAATAAACTTTCAATCTCCTCAGGGCTCATCTTAAGCTCTGGCTCTACTGCCGGTTCCGGTGTTGGTTCCGGTGTTGGTTCCGGTATTGATTCCGGTACTGGTTCGGCCACCACTTCTTTCTTTTGTTCTTCTTTCCTCTGTTCTTCTTTCTTCGCTTGCACTTTAGCCGCCGCTTCATCTACCGCCGCATTTAGCTTAGCTAACTCCCCAACGGTGATTTCGTCAACTTTTTTATTAACAGGAGCCGCAACTTCCTCTTCTTCTCCTAAAATATCTAAAGCAAATGAACACCCCAAAATATCGGCGATCATTCGCATATCCTTTTCCTGAAAATTATCTCTACCGAGGCGCTGTGTTAAGTTTTGTCTGGACATCGGTTTACCAGTTTTTTCCTCGATAATCTCCGCCAGGCGCTTAATCGTCATTCCTCGTCTTTTCAAAATAATCTTCACTTGTTCTGCAAACGTTAAACTACTCATACTCCAACCTCCTCTTAATTAATGTAAATTGTAACAAATTAGTTTCTCAAGGTCAAACCTTGATTCATCTTCCGCACCGTCTCTTTGTCCATCTTAAGAAGCTTCCGATCATACGTCAAAAGTCCATTTACTTCCTCTTCGATATCCGATAACTGGGTATAAATAGTCGCCGATAATCCTCGCTCTATATTCGGAAAAATCTGGGTCCGGTGGAGCTTCTCATACCCGGCTGAGAGCTTCTTCTCATCGTTAAAAATCCGATATCCATACACCTTCTCACAGTACCTATGCCCCGGAATCGATAGGGAAAAACCGCCATACTCGGAAAGCGCTACTACTCTCTCCGGCTCGGCCTCTATCTTAAGGGGCAAAAAGTAATTGTGATGGCTACGAATATCGCCACACCCCTGATCAAACCACCCACTGGCCGTATCGTAAAGCCGGCTGCCATCAAGAGCCGCTACCCGCTTTGTTACCTTATAGCCTGCGAACTGTCCCCAGCCCTCGTTGAAAATCGACCAAACTACAATACTCGGGTAATTATAGAGCTGATTAATCGTCTCCTTTGCTTCTTTCAAAAACCACAGCTTGCTTAAAGGCTTCCCTCTACCGGTTAGCCACCGAAAATTATCCTTTTTCTTAATCTTAAACCATTCCATCAGCGTCGCCGCGTACGTCACAAACCAAGGCTTAAAGTGGTCACCGCCGCTAACCATATCCTGCCAAACCAGCATTCCTAAGCGGTCGCAGTGATAATAAAACCGCGCTGATTCCACCTTCGCATGCTTCCTGATCATATTAAAGCCTAGGTCCTTCATCTGCTGGATATCGTAAATCAAAGCCGCGTCCGCCATAGGTGTCATCAAGCTCTCCGGCCAGTAACCTTGATCAATGACCCCTTTTTGAAAATAAGGCTCATTGTTTAAGAATAGTCTGGGAATGCCCCTTTCATCTTTGGCTACGCTGATTTTGCGCAGGCCAAAGTAACTGGTAATAACATCCTTGCCCATCTCCACCTTAAACTCATAAAGATAAGGTTCTTCCGGTGACCAGCTGCGCTTCTCCTGAAGCTTGATCACCAGGCGCTCATTGCTCTCCCCAAGGATAAAAGGAACCGCCAGGGCTTCTTCATTGGCAAAGCTTACCTTTAGGCGCTCTCTAACATCGCTCACCACCTCAAGGGACACCGCGCCCTCATCGTAAAGAGGCGTTACCTTCAACTTTTTCACGTAATTTTTGGGCACCGCTTCTAACCAGACGCTCTGCCAGATACCGGACTGAGCCGTATAGAACATGCCCTTTCTCTTAATACTTTGCTTACCGCTAGCAAAGAAGCTATCTTCTCCTAAATCTAATGTCTTAACAATCAGCTCGTTGTCTGCATCCTGCTTTAGCTGATCGGTAATCTCACAGGTAAAAGACCCATAGCCTCCCAGATGGCTGCCCACTAGCTGGTTATTCAGGTAGACCTTTGCTAGCTGATCTACTGCACCAAAATGCAGAAGGTAGCGCTTATTCTCTTCTTCTACATCCAACTTAAGAAACCGGCGATACCACAAAAACTGCCCGGCCTTTGGTGCCCTTTTTGCCTCCGATAGAGACGCTTCCGGCGAAAAAGGTACCAGAATCCGTCCTGAATAGTGCCCTGGCTTCTTATCTGCCTCTGTAATCTCATAATCCCAATAACCATTTAGATTTAAGTAGCTGTCCCGACAAAGCCCTGGTCTAGGGTACTCGGGCAGTACATGCTCCTTATCTAGATTCTTTCCCCAAGTGGTCATTAAGTCCATTTTTGTCTGCCTCTCCTTTACATCAACATTTGCTCTAAGCTATCCTTAATCCGCTCCCCTAGTCCACAGGTGGCACAAAGGGCTTCGTCGCTAACCCTAAACTCTCGAAATTCGTATTCCCCAGCATAAGCTTCTGGCTGAATATTTAAATACGGCTTATTCTTCTCATTGAACAGGATTTCAAAGGTCTGCGTCCCCAGATTGGTTCCAAGACGGGTGGCTTTCATGTAGCTTTCTTTTAGGACCCACAGTCTGAAGAACCGGTAAAGACGTGCTTCCTCGCTTTCTCCAGCAAACACAAAGGCGCACTCCTTTTCCGTAAAATAGCGCTTCGCCAGACTCATAGGCACCGGCCTAATGTGCTCCACATCACAGCCTACTATCGTCTCTGCTTCCTTACCGATAGCGCAAAGGACGTAATTTCCTGAGTGGGATAGGTTAAAATTTCCGCCCGTATTGACTTTTTGATACAAGGCATAAGCCCCTATGCTCTGAGCTTTCTTAAGGGTTGGCTTAATCGCATTCGCTTTGCTTTTCCGAAATTCCGGCATCATCTGATAGTAGGTCTCATAGGTTTCATTATTTAAAAGCACACGAATATCTGCTACGTATGTTTGAATCACCAAACCACCTCTCTCTCTTTGTGATAAGTTTAGCATATTTTCGCTAATTGTGATATCTTAGAAAGAAAAAAGGAGTTTTATGAGAAATGATAGATGGAATTATCTTTGATTTAGATGGCACACTTTGGGATTCGACTGGGGTTTGTGCAAAGGCTTGGAACCACGCCGTAGAAAAAGCCACCGGAAAGAACCCAGGATTTACTGCCGCTACCCTAAAAGCCCAGTTTGGCAAGTTAGTGCCGGTAATTGCTGCTAACCTCTTCCCTGAGGAAAGTACTAAGCGCCAGCTTGAGCTGATGGACCTCTGTGTGGAAGAAGAGCACCGCCAATTAAGGCTTACTCCTGGCACCTTATACCCTGAGCTTGAAGACACCTTAAAGACTCTACAGGAAAAGTATCCCCTTTTTATCGTCAGTAACTCCCAAGCAGGCTACATTGAGCTTTTTTTAGAGGACTTCGACTTTCATCACTACTTTAAAGATCACCTCTGCGCCGGTGATACCAACCTACCAAAGAATGAAAACATCACCATTATAAAAGAAAAGCACCATCTCGAAGCTTGTGTCTACGTTGGTGACACAAACGGCGATCATGATGCTTCGCTCAAGTCAGGTACCCCTTTCATTCACGCCGCCTACGGCTTTGAAGAAGTAGCAAACCCAGACGGGGTAATCAAGTCCTTTTCCGACCTCCTGACAGTCGTTGAAAAATTTTAACTCTTTTAGTTTTAGCCTAAAGCGATATCGAGAATCATCATAATGGCAAAGCCCACGGCAAAACCGATGGTTCCGATATTGCTGTGCTCTCCGAGACTGGCTTCCGGAATCAGCTCCTCTACCACCACGTACAGCATAGCCCCGGCGGCAAAAGCCAAAAGATACGGTAAAATCGGGGTGATTATACTCGTTAAAAGAATGGTAATCACTGCCGCTACCGGCTCTACTGCACCTGAACCAGCGCCGTAGAGAAAGGCCTTCCCCTTGCTCATCTTATTATCACTTCTAAGTGGCATCGAAATAATCGCCCCCTCAGGAAAGTTCTGAATCGCAATTCCAATACTAAGGGCTAGCGCCCCAGCCATGGACATCTGAGAATGCCCGTAAATCGCCGCTGCGTACACCACTCCAATTGCCATTCCCTCAGGAATATTATGAAGGGTCACCGCTAGTACTAGCATGGTGTTCTTATTCAGCCTCTTCTTGGGCTGATGCCCTTCTGGCACCGTCGCCCCGTTATGCAAATGAGGAATCACCTCATCTAAAAGTAGCAAAAATGCAAAGCCTAAGAGCAGTCCTACCGCCGCCGGTACAAAGGCAAACTTACCCATGTCCTCTGACATATCCATCGCCGGAATCAGCAGCGACCATACCGAAGCTGCTACCATGACTCCAGAGGCAAAGCCCAGTAGAGCTTTCTGTACCCGGGGATTAATCTGATCCTTTAGGAAAAACACTAGGGCAGCGCCTAAAGTCGTCCCCAGAAACGGAATTAACAAACCTATACCTACCATTTTCGTCCTCCTTGATGTTAGAATTCTCCTTAGTAGTATACCATAAAAAACAGGCGCAGCCACCTAGGTAGCTACGCCCAAATTCTTTTTTATAACAGACCCATATCGGCCATAACCGCCTTTAGTCTTTCTTGATTCTGTGGCTCCATCTCCGTTAGTGGTAGACGCGGTGGTCCTGCCTGGAAGCCTTGTAAGTTAAGCCCCGCTTTTACCGGAATCGGATTCACTTCACAGAAGAGAGCGCCGCATAGCGGAATACAGTCAAGCTGTAATTTCGTCGCCTTCGCCACATCGCCTGCTAAGTAGCTAGCTACCATGTCGTGCATAAATGTAGGAGCGATATTAGAAACTACAGAGATAACCCCTGAGCCGCCAAGGGATAAGAGGGGTACAACGATATCGTCATTACCAGAATACAGATCGATCTTTCCCTCTGTCAAATGCATCAGCTCAGCCGCCTGCCCAACATTTCCTGACGCTTCTTTCATGCCCACGATATTATCAATATCGTTAAAGAGACGTGCTGTCGTCGCCGGTAACATATTACATCCGGTTCTTCCCGGTACATTATAGAGAATAATAGGAATGCTAACTGCCTCCGCAATCACTCGGAAATGCTCATACAAACCATTCTGGGTGGCCTTATTGTAATAAGGGGTAACCACCAAAAGACCGTCGGAGCCAACTCGCTCAGCCTCTTTTGATAGGTAAATCGCCTCGCTAGTGGAGTTAGAACCAGTACCAGCAATAACTGGCACCCTTCCCGCTACCTTCTCCACACAATAGCGAATCGTCTCGATATGTTCCTCGTGACTCATCGTTGAGGACTCTCCTGTGGTTCCGCAGATAATGATAGAATCCGTCTTTCCCGCGATTTGATCCTCAATCAACTCCCCAAGTTTCTCAAAATTGATACTTCTGTCTTCGTTCATAGGTGTAACAATAGCTACTCCGGCACCTTTAAAAATCGCCATAATATGACCTCCTTCTTGAAATAGATAGCATCCCTAGCGTACACGCTTGCGTGGCTCGTTGCTAACGCGAAGTGATTTTTCATTGGCTAGAAAGTCCTTTAGACTTTTCTAGCCAATACCGAAGGCGTTGCGCTTTACGCGACCGCCTCGGTTCGCGAGCAGTCGCCACATAAGCGTACACGCTTGCGTGGCTCGTTGCTAACGCGAAAAAAAGCAGATACATGATACACGTGTCCTGCTTTCAAATATACTTTACCAATATATTATGATAGCACTCCACCTTGCGATGACAGTCGCAGCATTCTTCACGCTGCGCCCAGGACAACTATGCCAGGTCATAATCTCCTTCGGCACCCTTCCCTTTCAAAAAGCTTCATCTGTCCCCGGACATCCACATTTCTACTGATTAAAGGTGCAACCTCTATCTAAATTTCTATTCTGATTTATTTTCTCTATGTTAACACGCAAACTGGCCTTAGTCAAATGCTTAATTATACAACTTGACATACCTTTATCTCAGAAAGTTCTTTCTTCATGCTCACTTTTAAATTTCTTAAATCAATATCATTTTGCATATCCAAGAAATATTTATCTGAAACCTGGAAAAACTTTGCAAGACGCAAAGATGTGTCTACCGTTACCTTTCTGCGGTTATGTAATATGTCTTGAATTCTTGATACCGGCACATGTATCTCTTGGGCCAAGCGATATGCCGAAATATTTAATGGGCTCATAAATTCCTCCTGCAGAATCTCCCCCATTGTTGTAGTAATAATAAAATCAACCATGAGAATCCTCCTCTCCATATGAATGCTAATGGTAATCTACAATCTCAACATTAAAAAAATCTTTTTTTTCTATGTTGAAACACACTCGGTACTGATCATTTATTCTTATACTGTATTGACCAGACCGATTACCTTGTAGCAGCTCTAATCGATTTGCTGGTGGAACACGCAAGTCCTCTAAACCCTCTGCATTATCAATCATAATCAACTTGCGCAGCGCTATACGTTGAATTGATTGAGGAAGTTTCTTGGAGAACACTTGGTTATATATTTTTTCCGTTTCTTTATCAGCAAAGCTTTTTATCATAATTACATTATACCCGCTTTACGTGCACACGTCAATAGGTTGTATGTAAACGCCTATTTTTTTCCTTTCATAATAAACATCGACGCATCCATATTCATAAAAAGCTTCTCGCCCTGATAAAAGGTTCTACTCACCACCTCCGTAAAGCCGACTTGTTCTAGCATTTGCTTAAGCGCCTCTTGTTCAAAACCATTATGGACATTCTCGGCAGTAATAGCCGGCTGCTTATCAAAGTCAATAATGATTAGGTGCCCGCCAGGATTCAATAGCTGAAATAGCTTCTCAAGAATCCCTGTCGTATCTGATATATGGAGCAAGGTCTGGACGATAAAGATGTAATCCCCTCTAATCTCACTTGCTTCTTCCCGCTCAAGATCGAGACAGATTGCTTGTCCTCTTTCTGTCTGTAATTGACGTAGCTTCTCCTTCGTCACTTCAATCATCTGTTCCGAAGAATCGAGAAAGAGAACACTACGGAAATCCTCAAGGAATTCCATGCCGATAAGCCCCGTTCCGCACCCAAAATCAAGCGCTACCTTGCCCCTTGTGTCCGCTCCCACAATAACGCGGCGGACTTCCTCGGCGCAGAGTTTGCCTATTTCTATTCGCTGTTCGTTATCATACGCCCTCGCAATGCGATCAAATATCTCTGTATTCCCCATAGTTCCTGCCTTTCGCAAATCTTAATTCTTCTACAAAATATTGCTTTTTTCCCTTAATCTCGATACAATGACCTATAATATGCTATGATAACACAGATACAGATATAATAGGAGTAGATAAAACATGAGTAGCACAGATCCTTCCAGGCTTGCAAGCGCCATGACTGCCCTCGGCCTTTCCGCAGTTGCTCTTGCCGAAGAATCCGGCCTTTCCAATTCTCTAATCTCCCGCTGGCAAAAAGGAGCAAGACCCATTCCCACGAAAGGGCACACTCTCCAAGACTTAGCGGCCGCTCTCTCTTCCTTAGACAAAGAGGGGAAGCTTGACGACCTCTTAACTGCTTACAATGATGGCAGTTCCAAGGAACAAATGATTGAGCGATATCTTCTAGGTACCGAAATGCCCGGTCTTTCCCTGCAGATGGCGCCACCGACAATTCAGCGCAGCGGTGAATACGTAGCTCAGCAACGCGTGTTACTCGGAGTAGAAGGCTTCCGCAAGGCCGCGCTTCTCATGCTAGACTATCTCGCCCAATTACCCCCAGGACAAAGCCTAACGATTTGTGCCCATCATAACTTTGAGCTCTGGCACGGCAATCTCGCCTTTGCCCTACGCTTCCTCAAAAGACTACCTAAGGTTCTCCAGAAAAAAGCCCAGATTACTTTAATCACTCACAATGCCGAAGGCTTTGATGGCAGTCCTTATTTTTCTGTCTACTGGCTCGTCCTCCAGCTAAAAGGGCTAATTCGCATTCGTTACTATGACAGCGACGCACCCGCCGTGGATTTCGTCGCTAGTATAAAAGGCTTTTGGAGCGGTCGCTTAGAACACGATGACACCGCCGCTGATGGTCTCATCACCACCCTCTACACCGATCCTCGCAACATCCGCCCAGACGAAGCCCATTGCGCTGATTTTAGCGAACGCAGCGCCGCGATAGGGCAATTTGGGTTTTTAAAGGATGCTTCAGATAAAAACTGGTTAACTCCCCCCTTAATAACTGAATTTTCGGTAATTCAAAGGGTTCCTTCCCTTGGCCTTTTAACGGCGGCAGAAGGTACAACCCTCTTAGAAGGTATCCATACCAAACTACCAGCTTACCTCTTTAGTGACCCCCAGGATTACCTTAACGGCGAATATACAATTATCCTTTGCCGAGAAGATGTCCAAGCAGGCCTGGCTAAGCCTTACCGAATCAACGAGCCTTTGAGTGCGCTCGCCGGTCAGGACGTACCGATTCCTCGGGAACTTTTGGCGTCTCAATTAGAACGGATTCTAAGCGCTATCGATCAAAATCCCGCTTTTCAGGTGGCCTTAATGCCTAAGAGCGCTTTCGAAAAACTTAACCTAGAGTTCATCTGCTGGCAACCACGCCTAGCGCTCGGCTGGCTACCAGACCTAAGTGAAAGTCTCTTAACCGACGACGCGGCAACCTGCGTCGGCTTTACCAATGCCATCACTCACGTCTGGGGACGCTTACATAAAGGATGGACAAGCAAAAGAAAAGTTAAAAACACGCTCCGCAAATGGCTTTCCGGTACAGGACTAGACGAACATATTCCCGATAGCGCTACCGTACGCAACTGGGAAGTCCTGCCGAAAGAATAACCCTTTAAATGATCTGCCTGCTATGGGCAATAGATACGGCATCCGCACTATTTTTTGCCCCTAGCTTGGCATAGATGTTACTTAAAAACTTCTGTACTCCGCTAATCGATACTCCTAGGTTAAACGCAATATCTGAGCGTGACAGCCCCCCTGCCAGCAACTTCAGAACCTGCATTTCCCTTGGCGTAAGTTTTGTCGCTGACTGGGTGTAACCTTTTTTAACGTTTCCATATTCTGCCCGAATCAATCGTAAATTCTTACTATGCAAGTTGCACAGCCTCTCCAATTCACCCAACCACTGATAGTCAATTTCCTCTAGTTGTTTTTCCTTAACAAGGTTAAGAAGGGGCGTTAAGTAGCCTCCATAACGCATCAAAGGATAGAACAAGTTTTCCCGGCGCACTAATTGATACGCTTTCACGAAAGCGGCACTCGCCTTTTCCGGCTCCTCTTGCTGGAGATAATCAAGCCCATGCAAGAGATGACGGTCTACGTTAAGCGTCCAAATACTGCGCTGAGACAGGAGTTCATCAATCTCATCCACTAGCGCCGAGAATAGCGAATAGTTTTCTTCTTGATAAGCACACATGGCACACACCAGAATATTCTTGCCGACAAACGACCGCTTTTCATTATAATAGCGGTGTAGATCTGCCTCCCGAATCCACTGAGCAATGCCATCTCTTTCATTAATATAGAAGGAATAACTGGCCGCTAATACATCTCTTAAATCCCGGAATTTCTCCGTATCATTCTCTTCACAGTAGGCATCCAAGCTCTGCAAATACTTGCGAATCCCTTTATTCTCACCCCTGCCAAAAGCAGCATTGATAAGGACATTATAAGCATTGATAACAATGTCGTGTTGATGCGATAAGGTGGCCTTAAAAATGGCTTGATTCGCTCGGAATTCGGCTTTTTCATAATTGCAAAGGCCAAGGTATCGCTGCGCATCGAAAAGATAATCAAAGCCCGATAAGCACCCATTGCTTACCTGAGAGAAAAGCTCAATAAACTGATAGAAATACGCCGCCATCTCCTCGGCATTCTTGCTCCCATCCGCTGGCAAAAAGAAAATTTCATTTTCATTTACCAAGTAGCTCTGCTGGTTAGTCAAAATACTCCCTCCAGGCAAGCTTTTTACCGCCTTCTCAAGCAAAGACAAATCAAATATCTCTTCTTGCCGCAAACTCATAATTGCCTGCAAGAGATAACACTCCCCTAGAATCCTTTGATTCTCTTCCTGGTTCTCCTCGAGTTCTGCCACTAGCTCGGCGATAAGAGTTACCGCTTGCTCGACCCGGTTATATTTAAAATACTCCTGCCCCGTAAAAAAGCGAATCCAAGGATTTGTCTTCGTCAAATCCTCTCCCAAAGACTGCAAATACTTAAGAATCCTCTGAGTATAAGGAATCCCCAAATTATAGGGAGATAGCATGGTCAGACACCGAGTAATCCCGTCATAGTGATTGGCTTTAATATAAAGCTCAATGACCATACGCATATCTGTATAGTCAAAAAGATAATCGCCTAGGATATCCATCGTCTCTGACTGTTTCTTCTCATCTAAAAGCAAAAACTTTGAGCTCAAAAAATGATGGTAAGGCTTGACGAAGCGAAAGCTTTGATCTCTCACCGAAACCTCGATAAAAGGGTTCGTTGCTAACTGCCGCGTAATCTCACTGGTCTTCTCGCTCCCATGATTGCTTAAAAGCTTTAGAATAATCTCCAAGTTAAAGGCCTTAAATCCAGAAAGCTTTATTAGTAGCGTCTGGATAGCCGGCTCGTAATTGCCATAATAATTCGCTGACATCATGTTAAAAGTATTCTGGAAGATAACCTCTCGCTCGTCTTCGCCTAATGCAGCATAGGCATGAACCACGAGAGGCCACCCTTCCATCGTCTCCATCACGTCTTGCAAGTCCTCACTAGCTAGCTCCTTCCCATAGATGCGGAATAAGTGCTGGACCTCCTCTTCTGTAAAGGCCAAATCCACAGTATTAAGGCTTCTGTACTTATGGGTGCTCTCATAAAGCAAATGAAGCGGCTGCACCGAGATGTTCATAATCCCCTCATTAGAAATCATAATGACATGTACCGATAGAGAATGATACACCTGATTCAGAGATTGCATCAAGTTCAGAAAATCTAACACCTGCTGGTTCTTTATAAGCTCAAAATTGTCAAACACCATAACTACTCGGTGCTCCTTACCTAAAAACTCTTCTTGGCTTTCAAGCTCCTGCAGAAATTCCGACATCGCCGCCGCGCTCTCGGGGAATTCCTGCCTCTCCATCACCTCTGCCATCACCGTAAATTCTTTCCTAGCGGCTCTAGCGAGACTTCGCCAAAAGTGGGAAGTCTCGTTATCTAAGTCCGAGAAATTGTGCCACACCAGCGTCACGCTAAGCTTTTGCACATACGCGGAAACTAAAGTCGTCTTCCCATATCCCGGTGGCGCCGATACAGTGGTTACCGTATTCTCTAACGACCGTGCTAGGATCTCCTGCAGCCGTGGTCGCTTTATGTAGCCTCGTGGCAAAGGTAGCCCCGGTAAATAATTTCTTTTTTGCATATTCACCCTCCAAATCTAACATTACAGTATTATAATCCATTTTTCCCAAAAGTACAGTACTCAATCGAACAGTATTTAAAACCTAATTACTACTCTAAAGAGCAGTATTAAGATTATCCGACAATTCTATAATCAAAAGCAAGTACAATGCTAAGCAAATACTGAGGAGGTGAATCATGAAAACTAAAAATCAGTTACTTCGATTTTTATTGTGCATTGGACTTATTTGTATTCTTTTTACCGTTCATATTTCTTCTGCTTTGGCAACGTCGCCTAATGATATACACGACTTGCCTTTTTCATTTACTAGCTTGCTTCAGCAAAAGGAGGCACATACAGGTACGCCTTTTAGCGCTGAAACCTTAGAAGAAATACCTTCGCTAGCAGAGCACGAGGCCCTTAAAGACCAGTTATTAGAATGGAATGCCGAAGCTCTCGTCTACGAAGCCAGAGCCTTAGATGATAATCAAGGCAATATCTGGGTAACGTATCATCACCAAAGCGCGCAGTGGTATCTAACAGGAGTTAATTCTGGAACTACCGATTTTGAATACGTGCTAAGAGATGAATTTGGGGAACGTATCGTACTGAACTGGATAAAAACCATGGATACATTACTGGAAGAAAGCCTTGTAGATGATGGAGTCGACAAGCTTTCGCTAAAAAAAGATAGTATATTTCAGGCCCAAATTGGTGAGTTAAAGATCGACAACTACCAACAGACGCCAGAAAACCCTAGTGAAACCGAAAATGAGACTACATCAGGTAATGAAAAGGACACATCAGGCAGCAATCCAGAAGAGAATACAGAAAATCCAAGCAACGATGTGCCTATTGAGAGGGAAGAAATTGAAACAGATACAGATACAACAGGAGTCGCTTCGCTTAATTCAGGAAGAAGCAATCGGAGCTTTGGCATTGCCAGTACCGGCCCTGCTTCATTAACTGGATATAAGAAAGCCGAACGTGTAAGTGGGGAAAACGACACGTTCAAAGTCACCTTAGACGTTACCGGAACACCCAAAATCACTTCTACTCAGGAGCGGGTACCGGTAGACGTAGTCCTCGCCCTTGACCTAAGCGGTTCCATGGGCTCTGGACTTTTTAGTAACTGGGATTATCTAGCAAAATCATCTAAGTCGATCATCCAAATGCTACTAGATTCCTCTAATCCAGAAGATGCAGACCTAGACATTAGGGTGGGTATGGTAGGCTATGCCAGCTTTACCGACGTCCGTGGCACTATCGCCCATAAGCCCCTTCACGGCTTGACGAGAGATCACAAAGATCTAACCTCGCTCTTCAACCTAACCTATAATGGGATGCTAACCCATCCCGGAAGTTTAAGAAGTAGCGATATCGGCGGGATTCAATTAGGAACTGGAACCAACTCCCAGGGTGGCTTTATGGCCGCTCAGGAGATGCTCGATCAGCGAAGCGCTACCGACAAAGATAAGCGGAAAGCGATTATTATCTTCTTATCCGACGGCATGACCGAGCGCCATTATTCTAGCACTCCTAGCAGCGGTGGGTATTATAACGAAGTGGTCAGTTCTGATATTTCGCAAGCGCTAGCTGTCGCAAATCAGAACAAAAGCGTCGGCAGTACCATTTACACCGTTGGCTTTTACGAATCCAAGTATAACGCCCTACCAAGCGAAGCTGTCGCTTTACTTTCGGCAGCAGCCTCAGATAGTTCAAAGTTTAGTGCGGTTCCAAGAGACAATCTGCAAGAGAAGCTAGGCGATATCGGGCAAGAGATCAAGGAGACCCGGTGGGTTACCGATCACAGCCACGTCGCGATTACCGACCCTATGAGCGAATACGTCACCCTACTAGAAAATGGGTATGGCGGTGAACGCATCCATATGGAAGTTACGAAGAACCATGGTCTATCCTGGGATTCACTACCTACTACTGACTGGAATATGTATATTTATCCCAATCCCCAGGCGCTTCACGTCACCATTAGTAATTATACTTCTGACTACCAGTACCGCCTTGTGTATCACGTAAAATTAAAGTCTGAGCATTACGGTAAGGCTATTCATCAAGACCAAACAAGCGGTAGATATCCAGCACCCGGCAAATCCGGGGTTATTGCCAATGGTTACACTTATTTATCTTCAGACCTAGTAACCCAGCAAGAAGTCATGGTACCAACTGTCTATACACCGCTCACCGAAGTAACGAAGATGACTACGAAGAAGGTGGCCTTTGACCTTCAGCGGGAAGATCTTGACCCGTCCCTAGGATTCTGGGGAATCTCGTTAACCTTTAACGACGATCACGACGATCAGAAGCTACCCATTACGGATGTCATCCTTTACGACCCCATGAGCGACTACGTAGAATACGTACCGGGCTCCAGTGCCTCTGGCGACTTTCCCGAGCTTGTAGGTATGCGCGCGAAAAAGGGCACCGCTAGTTGGGAGCTAACCTATGCACAGCCCATCTATGAAATGAATTCTAGAACTATCAGCTGGGCACTAGGAAATACGTATGACGATGACTATGTGTATCTTATGAAGTACACGGTAATGGTAAAAGAAGAGTACTTAGACGTCCGCATACACAAGGACCAGACAAACGGCAACTACCCTGAGTGGGGTACCGACGGCGTAATTACTAACGCCCGTACCTATTTATCCTACGAGCAGAACAGCACTCGGAAAGAGCAAGATATCTTAGTGCCAGCCGTTGTCAGAATTACCTACGAGGATTTGATGTTCACAAAGTTCTATACCGATCATCAGGGCGACGAACAGCCTCTCCAAGGTGCTAAGTTCGAGCTTAGACGCTGTCTCAATCCTTACCAGCATGTCCATACCGACACCAGCAACTGCTGGAGCGAGGCCACCGAAAAGGTATCCTTACAAGACGGTCTCGTGGTCTTTCCCACGTTGCGGACTGGCCAATACTTACTGAAAGAAACCGAAGCCCCCTTCGGCTTCCAGCGACCTAACGGCTACTGGATTGTCACTATCTACGGGATGAACGACTTTTCTTTCAAAGGTTATGCCACAAATGGTAGCATGCCACCAGCGATCAAAGTCGATAGCAACGGCAAATTCCGAATCCCTAACTTTTACCTTTACGGCCTGCCACTAAGCGGCCAAAAAGGGATTCTCATCTTCTTAGTTACCGGCTTTATTATTACCATCAGCGGTATTCTCGCATATCGCTTTAAAAAAAATAAAATTAGGAGGAATACATATGAATAAGAAATTATTTACCAAATCATTCAAGAAACTATCGGCATTATTACTGGCTTTATCTGTACTTGTCGGCACCGTCCTAAGCGTTAGCGCTGCCACAGATGACGTACCCGATGCTTCCATTAAGGGAAGCATTACTGTTCACAAGTACGGCACCGATCACCAACCGACCACACCGGCTAACGGCCTCGAGATTACCGATAACGCGGTGCTCAGTAAGTTCGGAACGCCTCTTCAAGGTGTCGGCTTTACCCTTTTTATAATTGATGAAAACTATCCTATTACCCATACCACTACCGCAGCGGATGCCCTAGCTAACTCTACTCTGGCAAAAGCTGAAGAATTTACCAACGCTCAAGGAGTAATTACTTGGGATGAACTAGATGCCGTTAGATACTACGTCCTCGTAGAGACCGCACCGCCAACTGGTGAATATGAAATCATGGAACCCACCATTATTTCTGTACCTTATGGCTATAACCACGCTGGCGCAAATAGCAAGTGGAATTACGACGTTCACGTCTATCCTAAAAACATCAATAGTGAAAAAGTAACCAAGACTGGTCCTACTAATCCCGACGGCTACAAAGTTGGCGATGAAGTCATCTGGACAATCAATGGTCGTGTACCTGTTAAACTTCGCTTAGGCGAGCCTGGTGCCTACACCTATGGTCACCTACGCTTTGTCGATATCTTAGACGAACGCCTTACTTATAATGAAACCAACACCGTAGTATCCATGATTACAGCTGGTGGAACAAAAACCGCTTTAACACCGACCACCGATTATACAATTACCGAAGACTCCTCAACTAACAAGATTACCATCGACTTCACAAGGGATGGTATGGACAACTTAGTGGATAACAACGCTGGTCGTGTAGAAATCAAACTTGCTACTAATGTAAACAGCAAAGCAACAAAACCAAGCGCAGGCGATGATGATCTAACCATTATCAATGATGTAGATATAGAATTTAAAAATGCTGACGATAGCGAAGGCTCTTCAGCAAAACCAGAAGATAAGCCAGACGTTAAGCTTAGCTACATCGAAATTGAAAAAGTAGACTTTAAAGATCCAACTATCTTCCTTGATGGCGCTCAGTTTAAGTTAGCAACTTCCGCTGCTAAAGCTACCGCTGGTGACTTTATTAAAGATGCCGCTGGAAACGATATCGTCGTTACTACCGGCGCCGGAACTGGCAAAGACAGTACTGTTTATGCCCATGGATATGCCGCTATCTCTGGACTACCAAGAAGTGGCGACAGCGAGGTTAGCTACTACCTCTGCGAGGTAAAAGCACCGAATGCACCTGCTGGCAAAGACTGGGAGTACGTAATGAGACCAGATGCCATTAAAGTTACCATTCCTGCTAACAATAATGGTACCAAAGTAACGGTAGAGAACACCCGCTTAGGCGATGATGGCCCGGGACCAATCTTCGGTCTACCACTTACTGGTGGCATCGGTTCGGTAATCTTCGTCTTAGGAGGTATCTTACTTGTTCTTATCGGCATCATTGCCCTACGTAAGACCCGTAAAAGTGAAATGAAATAAAAAAAGGATGATACTATGCCAAAGGTTGCAAAATCAAAAATTGTAATTGTTTTTATCATTATTCTAGGACTCTGTATAATGGCGTATCCCTTTGTCGCCTCCTGGTATAACAATCGACATTTTGTATCCGTTGGCAACACGTATACTAGTAAAGTCACTGGCCTAAATGAGGAAATGATTGAAAGCGAATGGCACAAGGCCACCGACTACAACAACAGTCTCCGCGGCGACCCGGTCAAAGACCCTTTTATCCCAGGGAGTGGCCGGGCTCTCCCGGATAACTATTTAGAAGTCCTAAACATCGATGGTGTTATGGGGAAGATTCAGATTCCCACTATCAATGTGGACCTCCCTCTCTATCACGGAACTAGTGATGAAGTATTAAAGAAAGGGGTCGGGCATATCGAAGGCACCACGTTTCCTATTGGCGATGACGGCCACGCCCTTCTAACTGGGCATACCGGTCTGCCTTCTGCCAAGATGTTTGACGACTTAATCAAGCTAGAACCAGGCGATGAATTCTTTATTACCATTCTCGATCAGACCTTTGTGTATCAGGTGGACGATATCAAAACCATCCTGCCGGAAGAATTCTCCGCATACGATATAAACGGTGGCTACTTCGTAACCTTAGTTACCTGTACGCCTTATGGCATCAATTCCCACCGTCTGTTAGTAAGGGGTAAGTTCTCACGGATCGCAGTCGAGGAAGAAGTAAAAGCCCAAGAAAAAGAGGAGCCAATAACCCTCTGGCTGATTATCGCCATTTCGGTTGCTTTGCTCCTACTACTAATCATCATTATCAAGGTAACCCGCCGGAAACGTCACCTAAAAAGATTGGGTGGTGAAGACGAATGAGAAAAGGAAAACTTATCATCAGAATAATCGGTATCCTTGCCCTTTCACTTGGCCTATTATTCTTATTACTACCTACTTTTTTTCAGCAGCGCTTCGTACAAACCACGAGAAAACTCGAACAAAACTTTACCGAAAAAGAAGAAAGCGTCCAATCAGACGCTTTGTACGAATTCCTAAAAGCCGAAAACGAACGGCTATACGCTGAGAAGCAAAAGGATTTGAAAGACCCTTTCTCCTACGAGATACCCGGCATCAATTTGAGCGCCTTTGGAATCACCGATAACTTAATTGGCTTTCTAACGATTCCGCGAATAGAAGAGACCTTGCCTCTGTACCTAGGGGCCAACGAACAAAACATGACAAAGGGCGCCGTTCACTTAACGCAGACATCCTATCCCATTGGCGGCAACAATACCAACGTAGTCATCGCTGCCCATCGGGGATATTACCAGGCGAATATGTTTCGCCACATAGATAAATTAGAAATTGGGGATAATGTGTATATCAAAAACTTTCGCGAAACCCTTACCTATCAAGTAGTGGAAACCAAGATTATCAACCCTGACGCCATCAACGAAGTACTAATCAGGGAGCAAAGGGATATGATAACTCTACTGAGTTGCCACCCGTATATGTATAATTACAAGCGTTATGTGGTCTATTGCGAAAGGGTAAATAATTGAGAGGGGGAAAGTTATGAACTACAAAATACAACAAACACTAGAGAACTACCTTAAAGAAGAGCCCTTCTACGAAGTAAGTAGCTTTCTGGGAAAGATGCTCCTTACGGATTTTCCAGAGGATTTTTTTCTAAAAGGCCGCTTTTTCTTTAAGTACTTTAGACCCGCTTCTGGTAAGCAAGTCTATATCGCCATGGACTCTCGCTCTAAGGAGACCAAGGCGTTTCACCTGAAAGAGACTGCTCTTAAATGGTGCAGGGAAGGATAATGGGTATATAAAGAGCGGGCGATGGTATCGCCCGCTCTTTAATGTCTCACTCTTTTATATAAAAGCACTGAGAAGATTGAAAGCAAAGAGAGAAGCAAAAAGACTAATCCAGTAAAGACTGCACCGTCTCCAGAAGCCACCTGACCAGCTTTCGTTTTCGTAGTTTTACTAGGGCTCGCTACTGGCTTTTCTTCTATAATATTAAACGGAAGAATAACTGTACCGCTAAAGTTCCCAGCCTCGGTAGCACTAACGATTACTTCTGCCGTGCCACCCTTCACGTTTTTTGTATATTCCACACGGTAGTCGTCTGGCTGTAACAACGGCTCCAAGCTAGTAAGTGTAGGTTTAATCACATCGCCAGTGTATTGCTGATCTGGAACATTGCCAAACATAGATCCTTGTAATGGCTTCTTGTCAATGACCACCGTTTCACTGCCGCTGACATCTTCAAAGTTTTCTCTCACCACTCGGTAAAAGACGGTATGAGTTCCTGCTCGAGAAAAATCAGGACATTCCTCAGATAGCTCCTTCTCGTCTGCCGTTAAGCAATAGTATACTGTTCCCCCTTCCGGCTCAACCGTAATCGTGTGTTCTGCGCCGTCGTACTCCCCAGTAAACCCAGTCGCATTTACTGTTTGCGTTGCTGGATTAATCGCGAAATTCTTCGTAATACTGCCTGAATAATTCCCAGTCTCTGTCGCTTGCACCATGACACTTGCCTCACCTACCACAATATTATCTTTATAGCTCACCTCGTAATCACTCTCTGTAATTAACGACGGACTTCCGTCTGTTACCGTCACGCTTGGCGTTAACGCTTCCCCAGTATAAGTCTGTGCTGTGCTAATATCTACCATATCGTCTGCAAGAGACTTCTTCGTAATGGTAACCGAGGCGCTTCCCCACTCAGGATTATAGTTGCTTCGAGTAATATAATAATATGTGGTATAAATCCCCACATTGGTAAATTTAGCCGGAGTTATCGCTAACGTAGTAGTATCCAAAGTCCCCGCTTCTGCCGCTTCTGCCGCTTCTATAATACTAGCATCCTGACTGTAAAAGATGCTTGCGCCTTCAGCGCTCACAGCAATACTGTGCTCTTCGCCATCGTAATCCGCCTCATAAGAAGTAGGTGTAACGGTTTGGTCCGCTGGTACGATTAAAAAGGTCCGTGTTGCTGTGCCAGAATAATTCCCGCCTTCCGTGGCTGTTAGAATTACACTTGCTTGACCAACATCGGTGTTATTCTCATAACTTACACTGTAGTCGTTATTAGAAATCACTGTTGGGTCACCATCTGTAACAACAGGAGTTGGCGTAATCGCTGATTCTGTATAGGTAATATCGCTAATCGCAGCAATCATATCCGCTGCTATAGGTTTCTTGATTATACTGCCCTTTACCGTACTACTTGCCGGCGCCGCATAGTTATTGCTTGCCGCCCCCCATAAAGAATAATTAACCGTTACGTTTTTATTTACACCTGCACTTGCAGACTCAAAGGCAACACTTGGAGTCACGCCTACATCATCTCCTGCTAGCTTTCCCGTTATCGTCACCGGACTAGTCAATGTCGCTGAAGTCGTTCCATCATATATTTTATCCTCAGCTGCGATACCAGAGGCACTTAACTGTTTTTTAGCAACCGTCACGGTCACGTCATGAGTAGACTCTCTATATGTCGAAGTATCTTCGGGCACAAACTTTCTAGTAAGTGTATGCGTTCCAACTGGCAATCTATCTATAGATACCCCTTCTGCTACGACAAATGAAAATTCACCCTTGACATCTCCTGAACTCTCCCCTGTTAGAGCGATGTATGTCAAGGCATCGCCGTAAGTTGATACCACCCTATCTGCCCACGTAATGTCTGCAGGTACAAGTCTCTTGGTCAGAATAATATTATCAGAGATACTACTTTCCTCCGCTTGACTTCCCGGGAAACTTACAAAGGCCTCATAGATACTATCATCTGGTGGCATCCAGCGATCAAATTTTGTCTTTCCCTTTTCATCTGTCGGTATCGTTTGTGAATAAATAATTTTCCCACTTTCGTCACATACATAAAAGGTAACCGGTTGTTCGCTAACATTGCCATCACCTGTTAAAATCGCTTCTATAATAAAGGCGCCTTCTTCATCCTTTTCTGCCTTTATTTGTAATTCTGTAGGCTTTTGCTCGTCTGACGCTTTTCCATATATAGGGTAGATAACAACATCCTTGGTAACCTCAAACCTTAAGGGGTTATCCTTAGATTTATCTTCCGTATGAGCGCTTCCATCAGCGTTCTTCCATTCATCAAAATAGTATCCCGCATCGGGAGTTGTAATAATCTCAACCTTATCGCCAGCCTTATATACATCTCCATAAACCGTAGCTCCGTGAACGAGACCGTGAGCTGTCGCCGGATTATGAACCAACTTCACCATATAAAGATCCGTTGTGCTAAACACCGTGCTACCAATTCCATCACCTCGAGCCCCTCCGAGCTGATCTGTTGTCACCCTTTTGGCCGTCTCATCAGTCAAAGTACTCTTGCTCCATATCCCTTCGTAATTGCTGTACCAGGATCCATCCTCGTTTCTATAGGCAAAAATCGGCGTCTCTGCAAAAGGATCAAAAGCCGTTGGTACCCCTTGTGTTAAAAAGCCGGCTGTTGGACTTTTGAGTGCTGGCACCGCCGTATACGCACCTGCTGGTTGGTAGTTATAGGGCTGAAACACAGTACTGGTTCCCGTTTCGCTGCCATCAGCTGCTAATACTTTTGCCGTGGCGCCGCCACTAAAGATTATATCGTCTGAACCATCTTTTTTCCCGGAGTATGAAATCAGGTTATAGCCTGCAATCTCCGCGCTCGCTTCATGAGTAACCGAGCTAACCACCTTGTAATTCGATAAAGAAGTGCCAAAGACACTAGCATAAGTCGAAAAGTCATCAAGTATATACGTTCCGTCTGATAATCGGTAGTTATAGGCAAAAAGACAATTAACCAATACCGACTTACTTCCTCTTAAAGCACCGCCATCACGAGATGAATTATAAGTAACATTTCCCGAGAAGGTAGAGTTCATGATATAAGCCATACCGAAATAATCATTAATAGCACCACCAAGTTCGGTACTCTTATTATTGGCAAAGGTACAGCTATTCACATAAAGTTGTCCTTGGTTCTCAGCCGCGCCACCACCGCCACCGGCACTCAAGCTACGATTCTCGCTCATACTCGAGTTCTCAACTACCATAGTTGCACCGCCAGTATTTAAGAAACCACCGCCATAGTTCGCCCCATTGCGGTTAATAACCGAATTTATAATCCGTGTAACACCTGCATTGTATATTCCGCCCCCTGTACTTCCACTTCCACCACAGTTGGTGATAGTGACTTGACTTAGTGACATCTCCACACTACTGCCAACATAAATACCACCACCTTGAACATTTCCACCGGAAATTTTAAGGTTATTAATCGAAATATTCTTTCCCGCGGTGGCCGCATAAAAGACACGAAACGCTGAAGGCTTTGAATTAAGAATCCCCGAGTCGTGAAGACCTGGTTCTGGTACCCGAATCCAGTTACCATTTCCCTGGATGGTTACTGACTTGCTCAAATTCACTTGGCTCGTTACCACAATATCATAACTGATACTGATTACATCACCGTCATTAACTTTACCAAGCGCATCTACTAACTCCTGATACGTTGCTACTTCATAGGTCGTAGGCGCTGCTTCTGCGTCCGTTTTTGCTAACAGAAGGCATAGCCCCGTCGCCAATAGTAAAAACAACACTTTTTTCCTCATGTCTCATCCTCCACATAATCCCACCATTACACAAATTATACTTTATGGGATACTGCTTCACAATAAACACAATCTTTTTTTTTATAAACATTTAATAAAAATGAATGCCTCACTAGTCATATACAACTAGCGAGGCATTCGTTTTTTACTATTGAGATTTTCTTCTATCTCCAATCTTCACTAAAACTTTGTTTTTAATTATATGAAGTAAATAGCCAATAACTAGGCAAAGAATATAGATAAGCCAGTGCCAAGAAAAGCTTACGCTACTTTTAGCAAATGCTACCTCGACCACCCCTTCGGCGTCCTCACCTAGATAATAATAGCCATCTGACTTCTGCTTAAGAGTTTTCCCCTCTTCGGCAACCGTCTTAAGCTTATAGCCTTTATCAGCGCTTACTTCTACCAGCCGCTGACCTGCTGGCGTTAACCATACTTTCAATAATCCGCCTTCTAGGCGAAGGGTTAAGACTAGCTTATCCGTCTTGTCTCCCGTTTCCTTTTCAGGACTTTCGTCACTGGTGATAGTAACTTTATTAAGCACATCTCCATTCGCCTGGGTCGTCGTCTCTACTTGCCCGCTACTGGTACTGGCATTTGGTGCTGGAGTCGGTACCGGTGTCGTCTCCGGCGTCGGTACCGGTGTTGGCGTATAGTCCCATTTTGCGTAGAACACCAGGTTCTCCGCATCCGTCGCTTCTATTCGCCCTTTGGCAAGGGCATAGCTCGCATCGGCATACCACCCGGCAAATGTATACTCCGGTCGCTCTGGTAGCGGTATCGAAAAGCCGTTCTCATATTCACCGTAGATATAGCCACTAGGGGCATTCTCTGGTAACCACCCGCCATCTAAAACATATTTGACCGTATAGCCCTCGGTTCTCCAGACCGGGTAAAAGGTTACATTATACTCTGGCACTACATAGCTAGAACCAACTGCATAAATCGTCCCCTGAGGTTCTTCGCTTCTTGCCATTACACTAGCGGCATGAATAGGCTCTAAGACCTTTTCGCACCACCCAGTAAAGACATGACCTTCTTTCTCCACATCAATATCTGGTAGCACGATTCTTTGGCCGGCTACAGCATTCTCCGGTATCGGTGGTGTCCCCAGACCCTCTGTATCGTAACTAATAACCACGGGCACCGGTGCCTTTTCCCACTGAGCAATCAGCTCCGTCTGTCCGCCAATCAAAAAGCTGGCACCGCTTTGGTAAACGGTATTGCTAACCGGATCCAACCAGCCGCTAAATAGATACTCGGCAAGCTCTGGTGTAGTCTGGGTAACTGTCGCTGTCGTTCCGGCTTCATAAAAGAGTCCTTCTTCAATCACTTCTGGCGAGCCACCGTTCGTATTATATGTAATCTTATAGACTTGGTTCTCTTCAAACCATACCGCTCGGAAATTTACATCGCCCTTTGGCATGGCAAATTCTGCTCCAGGGGCAAAACGATTTCCGGCCACATCGCTCCAGCCGACAAAAGCATATCCTTCTTTCGTCGGTATTTGACTCGTAATCTGCACCTTGTCATTCTCCTGATAAGGCGTCTCATCTTGAATTCCCTCTGCATCATAATACACTCGGTATGATCGATCTTCTCGCTCCCATTTGGCAATTAATGTATACGTCTCTCCCTCTGCTAGGACTGGCAAGGTGAAGATCTCTCCTGGAAGCCAAGGTTCTCCGTTTTCGCCATCTTTTCCTCTTCCGTCTCGGTCAAGCCATCCAGCAAAAGCTGCATCGGCTAGCACAGGTTCTTCAAGTGGTAGCGTAACCGTTTCCTCGCTACCTACCACTAACGGTGCAAAATCACCAATTTCGTCCACAGCGCCCCGCAGGTCAAAAGCAAGACTACCTTGAACATAAGTCCAGGTCGCTTTTAGCGTCACCTTTTCGCCTGGATCAATTCTCGGCATAACAAACTGCTCCCCTGCCTCATATACCTGCTCGTTTCCGCTCGTATCTTTATAGAGCCACCCGGTAAAGGTTGCACTTTCTCTAGTCGGTACAGCAGTCGGAAGGGTCACCGATGTGTCACTTCCACATTCAATATCACCAAAGTCTCCACTACCGCCATTTAACTCAAAGACTATGTTACCTAGATTGACTTGCCACATACCGCTAAATGCTACTTGTTCATCCGGCATAAGGAAACTCTGCATCTCGCTACCGCCACTACCCTTTATGTAGATATCATCGGTGGTCTGCCAGCCTGAGAAGGTATAGCCTTTAAAGGGGCTGCCGCCCACACTCGGTTCTCCTTGCACCACCACCGTCGTCCCGTATGCGTGTTCCTGGGTCTTATCATAGGTTGGCGCTCCTTGAATACTATCCTCATTCGCTACTTGGTAAATTACCGGATGAGTATTTCTTAGATAATATATGCGGATTTTTAGTGAACCATCCGCCTGAATACTGAGGGGTTCATCAAGCCACTGACCTGGTAGCAAGCCACTGGTCTGGTACACGGTCTTGGTATAATCTGTTGTAAACCCACTATACGTGCGAATCTCGTTGACAATATCCACCAACTCGTCTAGACGACCTTTCTTCACTTCTGTTTCATTGACAGCATAGCGGTCATCCTCACTGGTATACTCACTCGCCTCCTGCATATGAATCAGCTCATACTCTACCTCGCCCTTGGCATAAATTGCGTACACCGTCAAGTCCGTTTTAAAATCATGAACCGTCACCGGCGCTCCGCCTTCAGGCTTCTCTTTGCTAATCGGCGCATCCGCCCAGTATTTAAACTCGTAACCCATTCGCGGGGTGGGCTGTCGATATTCTGATAATAAAACCTCTGTCCCGTAGCTCCGCGTCTGGATAGACGGTCCCGTACCACTAACCCCAGGGAAAGCTTCAAATTCTAAACGATACCTTACCTCCTCGTAAACGGCTGTAAAGCCTACATCCTTCGTAATCGGATAAGAAGCGACTTGTTGCCACGTCTCCAGATTGATCGTCTGCTCGGCATTCGAGATACTCCAGTATACAAAACGTTCACCCGCCTGTTCAGGGGGCTGTACTTCTGAAACTTGATTATCACCTAAGGTGGTATTATGAGCGATACTATATTCTGCCCCTTGTATCGGCGATCCTTTCTGATCCTTAAAGACAACGGTGTGTTTCACCTGACTCCATACAGCATACCAGGTCACATCTTCCGTAATTGTCTGCCGGGAATCCTCCGGAATATCCACCTCTCCTGCTAGCGCCTTTTCTTTCGTCGTAGCCCAGCCTAAGAAATTATAATTGTCAAACAATGGCTCCGGTACATTTTCGATAATTAATTGCTCGTCTTTTAGAAGGGTCAATTCTTTGCTTGTTCCTTGTTCTATTGCGCCCGCCGAACCATTCATATGATTAAACGTAACGGTCTTCGTATCTGGAGCCCACTGGGCAATATAGGTTGTATCCTTGGTAATCGGTATTCTTTCTTCCGCACCTTCTGGTGCAAAGATACTCTCTTGACTATGAATAATCCCTGTTCCCACATCTAGCCAACCACTCAGCTGATAATGGGTTTTGCTCACTTCTACAAGCGTTGGCACATTTCCGTACCCCACCGTCTGGGTTAGGTTACCACTCTGGCTAGTCGCCCCATTCACTTCGAATACCACCTGCTGAGTAACGGTTGCAAATTCGGCTTCAAAAGTAACATCATCCTTTATTTTAAGGGTTTCCATCTGTTCTTGGGTGAACTCCGTTCCCACTGCAAAACCATTATTTTCACCAGTGGCTACCACTTTCCAACAACAAAACTCTTTGCCTGCTTCACCACTCACCTGGGGATAGGCTACCGAAATGCCACCTTCTGTTTTTGGTATCTGGTATTTGGCTTCTCCTGTTCCGTCTAAATGATGAGAGTAGGCAACTTCTGCCACCTGCCCATCCCATATAGCTACAAAGAAAGCTGGTGCCTGAATCACGGTCTCTAGCATCTCTTCTGTACTGACAGCGGCAGCATCGTCTACATTCAAGTTAATCCAATTTAAAAGATCATGCCCTTGTAGTGTGGGAGCTGTAAAGCTATTTTGTAAAAACTCCGCCACGCTAACCTGATAGGGAATTTTAAGCTCTATTTTTTCAACTTCATCCGCTAAGCCGCCGTTATAAAAGATGGTAACTGGATACTCGGTAATCTCCCACGAAGCATAATAAGTAGTATTACTCTCAAAGGTAAAGGTCCGCTCATCGTCACCGATAACCTCACCGGTCGCCGCTGCTTCTTCGCTTATCGCCCAGCCTAGGAACTGATAACCACTTCTTTCAGGTATCTTAATCTTAGAAAACTCAAACTCTGTACCAAAAGGTTGGCTATACGTCTTTTCATCGCCATCTCCATAACTGCCGCCGTTTCCAGCAAACACGACTGAAACTGCTGCCTCTCGCCAAACCGCCTGATACGTTCGCCCAATATTTACGCCGTCTTGCTGGTCAATGATGCGTACCTCTTCTTTACCAATACTACCCACTCCATAAGTGATCCCTTCAAACGTCCAACCGACCAGCTCATAGCCGGCCTTTACTGGTGTCGGAATTGCTTCCGGATAGTCTTCTAGCTTCATATAGCGAGCGGCATCCACCCATAGCAAGGTTTCTTCGCTTCCGCTAATCGAACCACCACTTGGATCAAAACCGATTTGCACGGGAACGTTATTGATGTTGAGCTCTGCCACCCTAGTCGTATAGGTAGGTGTCGGATTTGGAAAACGATAATTTCCATTATCCGTGGTAACGGTTGCCGTTACGGTATACTGCCCGGCTGCTGCCGGTGGCTGATCACTATCGTAACCGCCACCGTCTCGGCTTTGGTAGCGATAACTTACCTTTAATAGCGGATCTATCTTTAATAATTCGTAGAGATTTAGCTGCGCCTCACCGCTCTGCGAGAACGTATTATACTCTAAATCCACGCTTTTCTTCGGAAAATCGATGGAATCAAGCTGATAAATTGCTCGCTCAATCTGAAAATCATACAAACTACTCTCGCCCCGATAATTATGCTTTAGGACAGCTTTCACACCGGCTTTTACTTCTTCTGAGCTGGCATTCACATTATTGATGTACTCAAGAGTATACTCATCCGGCGCTAGAAGCTTTTTATTTCCGTCTTTTACCAAAAAGACTTGCGCTTCTGGGTAATAAGGAAGTCCTGAATACACATAAGACGGTGTAATCTCGGTAAAGCTAAGCTGAAGCTCGTTCTCTGCAAGAGGGCCCGGGGTGATAACATACTTAACCGCTGTCTCTCTCCCGGTTGTAATTGCTTCGTAATGAGTCTGACCATCTCCCGGTGTAAATGTTGCGCAGACATAATAGGTACCCGCATTCGCCGGAGCCGAACCATCGGCTGCTCCCAGAGCAATTCCGTCTGCTGCCGTAGTCATCGCCGAACAATTTTCATTCGTATAATACGTATAGCGAATATTCGCTTCATCCACTTGGTTAAGAACGATTGAAGTGATCACTGGGTCTCTAAATGTAACCAAAAAGTCGCCTACTGATGGCATTGCCTTTTGCACCTCGCCGTTGTAGACCGCCGTTTTAGCTAGTCCAAATTCAACAAACGGCTCAAGACCATAGATATTTGCGCGCAAAGTCGGTCCTGTCTGGGGCAGAGTATAATTGCGAATGCTACCGTCACCTAACTCATCTCTTAAAGAAACCCCTGAGACATCCACCGTAACAAGTTTCGCTGTACCCGGTAAGGCATTATCAAAAGTTCCCGTTAGCACACCGGCTGTAAGTCCCACTTTACCAAGATCTGAAGCTGCCACACCGGTTATGGCTAGACTTCCTGTAATAGCAGCCCCCGTAGTACTATCATAATCTTTAGATAAAGCTGTAAGCCCTGATTTGTTCCAGGTCAATTCCTTCGGACGAATCTCTAATTCTTTGTTAATGATAATCGCATCCGCGCCTTCTGGAGTCACTTTTATCTGAACACTATAGTTTCCTGCTTTGATTGGCACTCCGTTCGTCAATTCACTACCACTAGCCGCATCATAACCTAGTACCTCGGTACTCGTGCCTTCGCTAGCTATTGGTAGCACATAGCTCTTTGGTCTGCCATCATAGACGTATGACTGGTTAAATAAATCCGGCATTGGAATAAATTCATGGGATAACTGAGACATATCCTTTGTAATGTTATCCTCAAGAGTAAAGCTTGAGGAACCGCTCTTGCCAGCATATGGATTATTGCTTCTAAGAATATATTCGGAGAAGACGATCTCTAGCCGCGTACCATCAATCCCATACTTCACCACGTGAATACCACTTGCTTCTGGCTTCTCACCGGTTTTTCCTAGACTCAAGGTAGCAGTCATCGTGGTCTGATATTCTGCAGATAACCCTGGGGCAAATGCAACATAGGCGCTTAAGCCTCCTTCTTTAATATCCGCTGGCGGGGTAATCGTGTATGTGTTTATCGTCCACCTAGCAAAAAGAGTTGCGCTCGCCACGTCTTTATTCCACGCTTTCGCAGAGGTTCCGTCCGCCTTATAATAACAGCTGCCATCACTACCCGTGCTGTCATAATAGCCAATAAAGGTATAACCTTTCTTCGTCGGCGCTTTAAAGCTGGGAATTGCAGGCATATTAGCTGCATAGGTCGCTGTAACAGAAGAGGCGTGGCTAATCTCCCCGCCATTTCCGTCGAAGGTAATCGTACTTTTCTTCGGTATCCATCTAGCATAAAGGGTTGCACTTGTTACGTCTTTATCCCATGCTCTAACTGACTCTCCCGCACCCGAATAGTATTGCTTCGCCGTACCGGTCAGCGCGTCCCAATAACCATCGAAGGTATAACCCACTCGCGTCGGTGCCGTAATCGATGGCATGGCACTTCCATAGGTGGCATTTACCGCTGAAGTTCCCGAAGTTCCGCCTTGTTTGCTAAAAGAGACTGTAGCTACTTTCTTCGTCCATCTAGCGTATAGGGTAAGGTCGTCAAAATAGATCCAATGCCCGGAGGAATCAATATAGGTTCTCGCATCTGTGGCATTAAATACTCCGTTTGCTTTGATTACCTGAGTGCCACTGGTCGTTGAAGTTGTATTGTAATACCCCTGGAAGGTGTGGCCAACAAGAACTGGCACACGACTAGCCGTATCTGCCTGATAATACCTTACAAAAAAGTCACTAGGGCTAGTAACCGTCTCGCTAACACCTGCCGGCCGATTGCCATTAAGAGTTATATAATAAGCTGAGTTGGAGGTATAACTACTGCTATAAATAGTCGAAGCATTCCCCCCATAGCCACTGCCAGAGCCTGCTGTGTGGGTAACACTCGCTTCCGTCGATTTATAAATCAATCCACCATAACCGCCGCTACCAGCTGTACCGCCAGAGCCACCAGAGCCACCCCAATAAGAACCTACATAAGCTTTTGTTCCTGAACCACTAAAACCACCGACAACTCCGCCACTGCCGCCACCGCCATTTAAGTAAGAGTAGCCGCTGCTGTTGTAATACGTGCCACCGGCTCCGCCGCTACCACCGGCGCCAGCGCCACCGCCGCCGCCACCGATCCCGGCTCCAGCTCCCGAATAGCCACCGCCGCCACCACCGCCGCCGGCTCCACCGGAATAATCATTTTTAAAGCCACTACCGGCATCGTTTTTCGTATTTCCGGTGCTACCGCCATAGCTGCCTCTCGCTCCACCAGCTCCGCCAGTACCATAGACAATCATCTTGTCCAGTACACGCAACTCTCCGATTGAGCCACCGCCGCCGCCACTACCACCGGCTGCACCTGGATTTCCGTCTTGTCTAGCTGTCCCTGTATCTGAATACACGCGCGTATAATACGTTGTTCCGCCACTAGCGCCGCCACTACCGCCGCCACCGCCGATACCAGCGCCGCCACCGCCGCCGCCGTAGCCGCCAGCACCGCCTGAGCTACCGTTAATTACATTCTCACCCTTATTAAAGTAAGCATCATATAGGCCTGATGAGCCACTCGCCGAGGCGGCTCCGGCCCCACCATAAGCATAGAGTTCACCGCCTCCCCTAATGTACAGATAATGCCCATTAGGAAGATAGATACCAGCGCCGCCGCCCGTTCTACCCGAGCCGGCCCCACCATAGACATACAGTCTTTTCCCCGTAGGAATAAAAATAACCGCTGGGTTAGTACTAGAAGTGGCATTCACCCTTAAACCGTGAGCACCAGATGAAGCCCGAATAGTTACGGCAGTATCATTAATGGTGTAGACCCTTCCTCCAGATAAAGTAGTACCCGCGCTACTTGACGTCAGTACAGTAGCACTAGTCGTTCGCGAAGTTCCATAAATCGTATAGACAGAAAAGTGAGTCGTTTTAAATTCATACGTATCGCCTTTAACGCTTCCAGGCATATGGGTAGCTTTCCCCGTATCATCAATGTGATAGACTCTTACGCTCTCTTTAGCCATTTCCTCTGGGATGGCCACCCGCACAGCCACTTGAGCTGCTGGCTGAATTTCTTTATCGTTCTTTTTTAGTGTTATATCTAAAGGCACACAAAGACCGCCCTGAGTACCACCGGCCTCTTCCGCAATCGCCAAAAGAGAGGCATAGTCAAGGCTCTGCTCGCTATTACTGTCGCCACCGTCGCTACCAACATCAAGCACCGAGATATCTTCGCTTATTAAAGCCTGATAACTCCTTTCGTCAACCGTCTCGCCACTAACAGGTGCGACTTCTTCTCTAGCTTTACTAGATGTTACCTTAAGGGGGGTAACCACCACCTGAGTGTCCTCTGGTAATACCTTCTTATTTGAAGCCGTAACCATTACCCCCAGTGCCGTATCCTCACTGGTAAAACTCACTCTGTTTTTCCAGTAAAAACCGCACCCTAATAGGACGATTCCCAATATCAAAATCGCCCCCAAGATAACCACTTTACTTTTTATTTTTCTCATAAAACCTCACTCCCTATAGACTGTCCCTCTTAATTCTTCTATTATAAACGCCGAGATATAACAAAAATAGACACCGAACGGGCTGAAACCCTTTAGATTTCAGCCCGTTCACATGTTTTACTCTTATTGAAGCCTACTCAGATACCCTGTAACCGTTTCACCCCAACTATACTCACTCATATACTCTTCCACATGATGCTTCATGTAGTCTTCGTCCTCTAAACATTCATAGTAATCGCAAGAGAACTTTGAGGTATCTACCGCTAGGCTATTCCAGCTTCTCTTAATTAGGTAGCCAATCCCCGCCTCCTCTAAGAGCTTTATCAACTGAGAGATAACCCGTTGGGTCTGAGTTCTTACCGAGTGATTATACTCCTTATCCTCCCAGAGAATAGCGGCTATTTCCGCACTACTGATTCCCGCCCCCCGTTTATGCACAAGGTAAGCTAGCAGCTCTTTCGGTTTTGCCCAGGAAATAAGTAATGCTTCCCCGTTAACGAATATACCAAAACCACCAAAGCACTTAATCCTTATCTGCTTGTCCGGCCATACCTTAAGGGGATTGCGAAGCCTCGTAAGCTCTAGATCGATAGCCCTAGCATCCGCCGGCTTCATAATATACCCACTAGCAGCTAGGCTAAATGCCTCAAGGGCAAATTCTTGATAGCCGGTAACAAACAAAATATTTGTCTTCTCATTAATCTCCAACAAGCGTTTTGCCAGCTCAATTCCGTGGATTTCGGCCATATTAATATCCAAAAAAGCCACGTCGACACGGTTTTCCTTGGCGTATTGAAGAGCCTCTTTCGCTGTCAAAAAGCTGGAAAGCTGGCACTCTGGTCTAGCCTCCCATATCGCTTTTTCTAACATCCTTAAGGCCGGTCTTTCATCATCTACAGCAATAAAATTCATCACACGCCTCCTTTCGGAAGAGAAATTACAACTTGCGTACCCTTACCTAATTCGCTTTTTATCTCAACGCTGCCACCGCACTTAGCCTCTAGACGATGACGCACGTTTTTAATCCCCACGTGAATCCCGTCATTATCCGTAACTAACTCAGGGTCAAAGCCGACACCGTCATCCTCAATAGCAATCCGCCAAGCCTCTTTATCTTCCCATGAACGAATGCGAATCCTGCCCCCTTGCGTCCGGCGCATAATTCCATGCTGTATCCCATTCTCGACAATCGGTTGAATCGTCAACGCTGGTAGCATAAAATCACTAGCCAAGATGTCGTACTCCACCTGCAGACGCTCCTCATAGCGCCGCTCCTCCAAGGATAAATAGGTACGCACATGCTCTAGTTCCTTAGTAAAAGGAATCAGACGCTTATCTGTCAAAGAGTTAAGATTCACTCTTAAGTACTTAGAAAACTCGCCAATGGCCTGTTCCGCTTGCTGCGGGTCGCGACTACATAAATCTTGAATGGCTAGCAGCGAATTATAGAGAAAATGAGGCTGAATCTGAGATATCATAATCGAAACTCGACTTTCCATCAATTCTGACTTTTGTCGCTCTACTTGCCGCGTCAACTCGGCTTCTTGACTCTTTAGCTTCTCCACCGTAGCCAAAATAGTAGCCGTCATTAAAAACAAGGAAAAGGCAACCATCAGAGGCTGGGTAAGTGAGAAATGAAGCCAAGACAGGCGCAAGCGAAAAAAACCGGTATCCCAGACAAAAGCAAAGATAGCCAGTCCTGCCCCTGCTAGCATGATTTTCTGGGAAAAATCGATTTTTCGTCCCCTGATAGCTAGAATAATCGCTAGGACTAAGACACCTAGTAACAGATGAATCAATTGGTTCGTGTAGCGAGTATGTCCTAGGAACGTCCGCCAAGGAAGAACGATAACTGCCACCACGCCGACCACGCAAATACCTATCTCCGTTAGACGTAGCCACTTAGGGATAGTCCCCGGAAAAGCTTCCGTATATATCAGCACAAGCAAAAGTAGCGTCAAAGGTCCCGTAATAATCTCTAGCTTATACACCAAGGACCATTCTAAGAAGGGCATCAGGGTTAGTAGCGGTTTTGTACTCGTTAGGCTTGTCCGAATCCCCCATACCACTGCCAAAAGCGCAAGCCAACCATTCACCCTATAACTAGGCAAGACCAATAATAGCAGGAGACCAATAAGCATCAAAATAACATCCCAAGCCATTACCACCACTGCTGTCAGCGTTTGGCGGACATAGCTGGTACGCATGTATTCGTAATCACCAATTTTCCAACTCATCCCACTAGAAGAATCAATATTTGCATAGCTACTAGTCTGAATAAGGATTTCAATCACCCCGTCATGAGGTTCAGCACTAAACAAGCGGAAAGACTCACTGGCCTCTTCCTCTTCAGCTGTTAAGCCAATCTTCCCTTCATCGAAGAGCCACTTTCCATTCAGATATAAGGAGCTAGCATAATTAACCGAATAGCCGCTAATCCCGTACTGCTGATTATCAGGTACCAAAACCCGAATCCGCATCGTACAAATGCCTGTCTCCTCTGGCACATTCCCCACTTGAATATTTTCGCTTTTGGCAAACTCTTCTGGCGATAGAAACGCCCCAGGTACGTATTCTACTGTACGAGAAATTTGTGCCATCTGCCTTTCAAGATTAAGCTCACGCAAATCAAACGTTCCCGTATCAGACTCAACTAACACCTGGCGATTCATATTCTGCACTTGCCAAAGTCCCAAACACAGCAAGGCAAAGAACACCAAGAGCACCACCAACATATATTCCGATCTCTTTTTTGACAAAACCATCCCCCGTTCCATTCGTTTTGTGAATTGATTTTACCATAATTAACATATTTTCCACAATACAAACAAACAGGTATCGCAAAACAAGGAGCCCTTAAGGCTCCTCGCTTACACTTTCCCTATTCGCTTATGCTTTCTTCTTTACCGGAATCCACAGCTCGCTGTAGTAGTTCTCATCCTGCACGCCCTTTGCGTACTTTGCCGGGTCCTCATACATTTCAATACAGTACCCCGCGGCAATTTCGTAGTCCTTACAATTAGGTAACCACTCCGAGTAGATCTTCTTATTAAGCTCCTGCATAACTCGTGGCATCGCTCCCTTACAAGGGAATACGGCCCAGGTAAACGAAGGAATCACCTTTGTCTCGAAGCCCTCAGGGGTATCTTTTGCCGGGTTATAATTATCGGCAATTAGGTACTGAAACTCGTTACCAGCCATGGACTCATCCATATTGATGCCGTATAGCGAGCAGATCTCTTTTCCTGCTGCCATCTGCTGGAACTCTCCCCAGAGCTTCGGCACTTCTGTCTGCGCTTCTTCGTACTTAAATGTCCGCATTAACCCTACTACCGCAAATTCCCCTTTTTCTACAATCTTATAATCCATTGAATAGCCTCCTTCTAGTGCAAATTTAATAGTAAGGGGCGCAAATGATTTAATACTTGCACCGCCTTTTCGCACAGCAGATGGCGTACTTCCGTGAAAGCGAGTGAATGCCTTCGTGAAACTATCTGGTGAATCGTAACCGTATTTGAGAGCAATTTCGATAATCTTCGCATCTGTCGCCATAAGCTCGCTGCCGGCAAGAGCTAGCCGGCGACTTCTGATATAGTCCGCCACCGTAAAGTCACACAGCATTGCGAAGCCCTTCTGAAAATAGAAAGGTGAAAGATTCACCGCTCCAGCAATTTCGGCAATGGTGATTTCTTCCGTTATGTGCTCTTCGATATAACCGATTGCATCACTGATACATTCTGTCCATCTCACGCTTTTCACCTCCTGATGTGTGTCACTATTATCTGCTTTTAGAGGGAGACTTTCCCGACTTTTTATGCTTAGATTTGTCTGCTTCACCCTTGGTACTCCGATGCCCAGCACTGCATCTCGCCAATCACCTTTGATAAGCCCATGCCGCTTTCGGAAAGCTTATACTCTACCCGCACTGGCACTTCGGGATAAACCGTACGAATCACAATCCCTTGTTCCTCTAATATCCGTAGGTTATCGGTTAACACTTTCTGACTCACATTCTTTAACAAGCGCTTCAGCTCATTGAAGCGTTTTTCACCGTCTAAAAGATAGTAAATAATTAGCGGTCGCCATTTGTTCCCGATAATCTGCACTGTCACCTCTATAGGACAGGTTGCCTCTTTATTCTCACATACACCCATTGTCAATTCCTTCCTTTTCCATTCCTCTAATATTCACAGGGGTAAATCCCGTTAGTTACTAAAAGGTACCTAGGCTACTTTATTGTGCCTAGTTGCTTTTTTAATTATTGGTATTATAATATAAGTATAACAAAAACACAATACAAATTAAGGAGTGATTTATATGCTTAGATACTTAGATAGTGACAATTTTGGAACCAGTGACTTAGGATGGCTAAATAGCCACTTCCACTTTTCATTTGCCGGATATTATAATCCTGATAACATCCAGTTTGGTGTACTTCGGGTTATGAATGATGACTTGGTAATGCCCGGAACAGGCTTTGATACCCATCCTCATCAGGATATGGAGATTATTTCTTACGTAGTAGATGGTGAGCTTTCTCACAAGGACAGCATGGGAAGTGAACAGACTTTAACGAGAGGACAAGTGCAGTATATGAGTGCCGGTACCGGTGTCACTCATAGTGAATATAACCACGGTAAAGATATGCTCCACTTCTTCCAGATTTGGATTTTCCCGGATAAAAATGGTCATACCCCTAACTATGGCGACTTCCGCTTCGACTGGAACGACCGTAAGGATAAATGGATGAAGATCGCCTCTGGTGATGGCAACAGTGAATTCCCAATTCAGATTCACCAGGACGTTCATGTATATGCAACAGAAGTAAGCGCTGGTAATAGCCAGTCCTTTACTGTCGAAAAAGGACGTCAAGCTTATCTTGCTTTAGTTGAAGGTAACGCTACCGTAAATGGCATCCCGATGAAATCTCGGGACGGTATGGAGATTACGGAAGAAGCGATTACTATTGAAGCTGAAAAAGATGCTCATTTCCTTTTAATTGAAATGAAGAAATTGAAATAATCTAACCCTCCCTTCCCTCTTTACGCCTCATCAATCGATATTGATGGGGCGTTAATTGATAGGTCGCTTTAAATTGCTGAATAAATGACTTTTTGTTAGGAAACCCTGACTCAAATGCAATTTCCTCTAAATTCGCGTCTGATTGAAGCATTTCGTCTCAGCGGAAAGATGTTTACTGTTCCAGACTTTATGACGAACACCTCTTGGATTTTTGGTTCAGAAGAAGAGTTTCTCGCTTCTGATAACCACGTCTACAATCTAATAGATCATTTGGCCAGTTCAGGTGCCAAGTTTCCACGGATTTATCACAGCTGCGGCGAGCAAGACCCATTATATTCGCTAAACTGCCAGCTTAAAGATAAGTTTGAAACCCTTGGTAATCATCTCGATTACCAGTGGCAAAGCCTACCTGGTGAACATAACTGGGACTTCTGGGATCCTGAACTAAAGAAGATTATGAGCTTCATGAAGTTAATATAAGAACGTAATTACAAAAGGCTATTTAGTCAACTATAATGCAGTTGACCAAATAGCCTAATTTAATCCTCACTTAACAACGAGCGTAATTCATTAAATTTTGCTTTCTTATTAATATTATACGTTTTGACGTATTCATTCATCCATTCTTTTTCTGAAGCTTGAAATGGACTCACTACAAAACGGTTTATAAAGCGAGCAATGTGAGATTTCATGCTCCATTTCAAATCTGAAGTGTTATTAATCACATCAAATTTAGCTTTTGTTACACTCGCGCTAAAGTCCCCTCTTAGATAAAGCAATATCAAAAGATCAACGTAGTTTAATGGCACAATCTCATTATCCATGAATTGCAACAACGATGTATATGGACCGCCTTGTTTGATGTCGTCTGTAATAAGAGACCAGATTCCTAATGTTTGCGCTAGCGAAATCGCATAAACTTCCCCTAAGTCTTGTGGTGAATAAAGGCTACGATTCTCCTTTACGTATTCTCTAAATAGACACAAGACACCTCGCTCCTTTAAGCCTTCATCCGTTACCACATTTATTTTTCCTTCTCTAACATCAGTATCAAATTCTTCAAGAATATCCCTACCGTGATTTGTCATTTCTACGTCACGTATCTGGCTATACACATATAGCTTTTGAGGAAAATATGAAAATAGGAGCTCTTTTTCGCCTGCACGATATAAATGAATAATCACATTCGTATCTAAAGACGCCTTCAATCATCCAACCTCCCCAGCAAATCATCCAAATTCAAATCTTCTGCAATTTTTTTAGTCGTATCAATTCCGACATCACTGGGCTTAAGTTTTAAGAAGTTTAATGACTTTTCAAGAGTTTCCTGTGGAATCACACGATTTTCATAATTATATAGCACCCATTTTAAAAACTCGTCCGGTATGGCAATCACTTCGCTAGCTTTATTTATATTACAAGAATCATCTAATATCCTAACATAATTAGATACACTATTTGCAGATTTCTCTAGTGTCAAACGGTGACGATTTACACTATCTAATAAACTTAAATTTTGCAAACGATTCAAGCACGCTTCGAAACTTAGATTAAAAGCAATCATCATCTTCGCAATGTCTAATGCTGCCCATGCAGATTGGCTATTTGGCATCTCATATTCCACATACTTTCTAACCAAGTCCTTAGGAGCTAAAAACGAAATCGCAAAATGATTTGCTTCTTCTTCCTCGTCACTTGTACCATCAAAATTGTCATCAATGATTTCACTTTTGTCCTCACTCAGATGCAACACGTGATGTCCCAGCTCATGTGCAACAGTAAATATTTCCCTTGAAAGTCTTGATGAAGAATTTGAGAATATTATCTTATCGCCGTCTCGTAACTGAGCAAACCCTAAAACATTCTCCTCACCAATAGGATAGCGGATTAACTTATAACCTCTATCTCTACAATCACGAAAAATATTGACGATTCCGTATGCGTTCTTTATATACTGCTCTCGTTCCCTGTCTGCACACATTTCGATTGTTTTTTTCTTTTGATCTAACATTTTACCCCCATTACTCTTGGTTAGTCACCTTCATGTATGCGCGTTTATTGGCATAGAAAATATCAATCATTTCTAAAACCTCGTTTACAGAATCCGCTTTAGAACTTGCATTCCGATACGAAACTGCTTGCCTTTTCTCTAAAACACAGGTGATATCACTGACTGTAACGTCTAAAATGGTGCTAATTTTCTGAAGATTATCTAAGGTGACATCGTTAATACCATTTTCAATTCGTGCATATTTTTGGCGGCTAACGCCCATACTATTTGCCACAAATTCTTGGGTTAACCCTTTACTTGTTCGCAAATCGCGAATTCGATCTCCCAGTACTTTGTTCATCTGAACACTCCCTTTCTAAGTAACGGTTATTCACATATATTATATAGGGAAAAGAATTATCAATCAAGTTTTATGTTTTATTTTTGTAACATTTTAAGATAAATTTAATTAATATGTTCCGTTTTTATTACGTGCTTTATCGAGTAGGAGGCGGTGACTAACCGCCGTCCTCTCACAGCACCGTACGTACCG
>NZ_JAMXOC010000022.1 GCF_024721265.1 Ohessyouella blattaphilus
AAGTACTCAGGCGACTTCTACCGGCGTAGAGTCCTGCTGCTAAACCAGCAGGACCAGCGCCGAGGATGATTACATCATAAATGTTGCTCATTTCATTTCCTCTTCCTACTATCTATTTGTATTTGTCCGCCAACTTATCTGCCATAACAATCGCGTTATAAACCAAGTCCAGATCCACCGGAAAGTTTTCATGATGTACCAGGGGGCCTTCTACGGTCTTCTGGGCAATCGCCATAATATTTTCATGAGTCGCTTCCACTCCCAATTGCTGTAAGGAGATTGGTAACCCAATGCGAGCCATTAATAGCATTACTTTATCCATTAATTCAGCCGGCGTATTCTCTAGCACCATTTGACAAACCAACCCAAAGGCGACTTTTTCACCATGAAGATACTTATGGGTTTCTGGAAGCGCTGTCAAACCAGAATGAATACCGTGAGCAGTCGCTAGACCCGTGTTAAGGAAGCCCAAACCACTAAGGAGAATGTTCGCTTCAACTACATTCTCGAAGGCCTCGGTGACGGTACCACTTTCTAAAGCCCTCATGGCCTCATCCCCATCGGTAAAGAGAATCTCTAAACAAGCATCGGCAATCGCCATTCCCGCTTTACATCGCCGATATCCCGTGCCGATATAGTTGGGGGCATCTGAAGCCTCACAGGCATGAGCCTCGAACCAGGTTGCTAGGGCGTCACCAATTCCCGCGACAAATAATCGCTTAGGTGCCTTAACAATTATCTCTGTATCCACCAGCACAAGAGCAGCATTGCTCTTCATCTTCTGTGAGCCAATGTATTCTCCGTCCTTGGTATACAGAACTGCGATTTCACTTACGGGAGCATCTGTAGATGCGGAAGACGGAACGATAATCACTGGCAGCTCCAGTGAATCCGAACACAATTTAGCTGCGTCAAGGGTCTTACCACCGCCAACACCAACCAGCACCCCCGCTTGCTCATTTCTAATTACCTCGTTGATTCGCTCGATTTCTTCTTGGCAACATTCACCTTCAAAACACACTGTCGTTACTTCGCTTCCGGCCTTTTGATACGCTTCCTTTATGCGACTACTCAGTTCCGGGTATAAAAACCCATCAATTACAACACATGCTCTTCCATAACCCTTGGTGTATTCTGGCAAGCAGTTAAACTCACCAGGTCCTTGAATATAACGCAATGGACTTCCAAATGCTCTCGTTGTCTGACCAACCATAATTTCCTTTCCCTCCGTTAATAAAAATTATTTTCAGTTATTTGCTTATCATAATAACATTTTAAAAATAATTTTCAATATATCTTTCTGTTTATTTTTATTTTCTATAATTTTAACAATTATTTTAATTATTTTTGTGCATTTTCACCTTTAGCTCTCTTTTAGACAAAAATTATTTTCAGTTTTGCAAGCGAAATAGAAAAAGACTGAAACTAACCATATCGAAAATAAGTGTTTTATGGTATATTTATTACATATGCTTATCAAGGGGGAAGATTATGGAAATTAAGTTGAATGGGAAAAACTTAAAGCTGCTGACTTCGCAAATGTCTATTACCGAACTAGAGACGTTATGCGAACTAGCCGGCGTTGGCCTCATTAATATAAATGTCTCTTCAGGAGAGATTCTACTCAACAACGCACTCACTAAGCTCGCTGGTTACGAGCCTGGTGAACTTCCTCACTCTGTAAACACAAAGATGATGCTGACCTGTGAAGAGGACCAACCCTTGATGGAAACTCATCTACAGCGTTTGATTACCGGTGAGGCTGACTACTATCACGCAGAATATCGCATGATTCGCAAAGACAGTAGCCTCGTGTGGATTTCCGAACATATGGCTGTTGCCCAGCGAGATAAAACAGGAAAGATCGTCCGCTTAATCGGTCTGAGCTCTGATATGAGCCGTGAGAAATGGCTGGAAGAACAGAATGTGTTATTAGAAGAAGATAATCGTAAAATTGCCCTTAACTCCCCTCACGCCCAACTAGAAGACCAAAACCGAATGCTAAGAGCCGCTAATCGCTCGGCACGAATGATTGTCGGTGGTTTTAACCAGGATTACGAAAAGGTCCTGAAAAACGCCCTGCAGATTCTTGGTGAAAGTATTCTCGCTGACCGGGTTCAGGTTTGGCGCAACTGCGTAAGAGACGACAAGCTCTTTACTTTCCACCGCGTAGAGTGGACAAGGATTGCCCCTAGTCGCTTTGCTGGTACCGATGAGCGGATCGACTACGCGGACCTTTTTCCTAAGTGGACCGAATACCGCTTAAAGCCAACTTCCGAATGGGATGTTCTCCTAGAAAATGCTGTTAGCACCAACTATAAAGATGAGACCCTGGGTAGCCTAATGATCTTACCTTTATTCTTAAACGGTGAGTTCTGGGGCACCATTGAATTTGATTTCTTAAATGAAGGGCGCACCCATACGGCTGACGAACGGGAAATCATGTCGGCGGGTGCGCTGGTTATCGCTTCTTCTATTTCGAGAAACGAAGCTTTCGGTAAGCTAAATGCCGATCGCGAAGATGCTCTTGAAAGCTCCAAAGCTAAAGGCGACTTTCTTTCTCGCATGAGTCACGAAATTCGTACGCCGATGAATGCCGTTATCGGTATGACCGAATTAGCCCTTAGAGCTAGAGACGAGGAGCAGCGAAAAGACCATCTCTTAAAGGTAAAGGATGCTTCTACCCAGCTACTACAACTTTTGAATGATATTCTCGATATGTCGAAGATCGAAGCTGATAAACTAGAACTCGAGAACGCTCCCTTTAATTTCGAAAAAATGGTTGAACGCATCGGTAGTATTATGAATGTACGGATGGGCGAAAAAGTTCAGCACTATGAAACGGCGATGAACGGTTTACCAAGTCGGCTCCTAATCGGCGATGAGCTTCGTCTCTCGCAAGTAATTATGAACTTAATTGGCAATGCCAATAAATTTACACCGGATGGCGGCACCATTACGCTGCAGGTTGACAATACGCCAGTAGATGATAACCATTCCTGCCTGCGGGTAGCCGTTATCGATACGGGAATTGGCGTTGCCGAAGATCAAATGGACAGCCTCTTTGATTCCTTTGAACAAGCGGACGGCAGTATCTCCAGACGCTTTGGTGGCAGCGGCCTCGGTCTTTCTATCTGTAAGCGTCTAATCGAAATGATGGACGGTAAGATTTGGATTGAAAGCACTCCCGGCGAAGGTTCTTCCTTTATCTTCGAAATCCCCGTTGCTTGGGGCAGCCCGCTTGTGGATGAACAAGAAGAAACGACTAAGAGTAAGGACCGAACTTACCACTGGCAAAATAAACTGGTCTTAATTGCCGAGGATATCAAAATTAACCAAGAAATCATTGCTCACCTATTAGCGGAAACCGGAGCTAGCTTCGACGTGGCCGAAAACGGCAAAGAGGCCTTGACTTATATTGAAAGCGCGAAGACGCTTCCCGATTTAGTACTGATGGATATTCAAATGCCAGAAATGGATGGCCTAGAAGCCACCACTTTAATTAGACAACTGCCCGGCGCCGATAAAGACTCTTTACCGATTGTCGCCATGACGGCTAACGCTTTTAATGAGGACGTTCGCAGGAGTTTAGTCGCTGGTATGAACGCTCATTTATCAAAGCCTTTAGAGATAAATAAATTCTTTAGCACTTTGGCTGATTATTTAGATTGACGTTTCTCTCAGGACGTGATACACTTGACAAGTATTTTAAGTAAAGTCTTGATTCACATGTATGTAAATCACTCTTCACAGATTTACGTACATGTGTTTTTTTTCGCGAAGGCAAAGAGCTGCGCGGATTTGCCTTTCTATAAAATAACAAATAAAAAAATGGAGGTATCTTTCAATGAATAAAGGTACAGTAAAATGGTTTAATGGAACAAAAGGATTTGGTTTTATTTCTAACGACGAGACTAAAGAAGAAGTATTCGTACACTTCACAGGTCTTGCAATGGACGGATTCAAGACTCTTGAAGACGGACAGGCTGTAACCTACGACGTAACTGAAGGCGCTCGTGGCCCTCAGGCAGTTAACGTAGTAGTAGCGTAAGCTTAAACTAAAAAAGAAGCCATCACTTAGATTATCTAGGTGGTGGCTTTTTTTCGTGTAAAGATATGGCGAAATATCATAATGTATAGACTAAAGATACCAAATCCACCGCCGATTCCCGTTAGCAGACGGCGTCGATTACTGGACTCTTTAATATGTAGTTCTTGCAGGCCCCAATCAATACCCATCAGGCCTAGCAGACCCAAGGATACGTTAACGGGAACTCTGATAAACACTGCTACGATTACGGCGATTATCTGCCCTATTGTCACACCTGTGCACCGCGCACATACCGGAAACTGCTTTCCTTTGTAAAAGAAGCTTCGCTCTGGCAGTTGATGGCAGCCGCTGTGATTCCCGATCGTCCTAATAAATTCTAAAACTGATTGCCGCAATTTTGACATAAATGCACCACTCGGGAATTGGTACGCGTACTCCTTCTTCTCTTGCCCATACCGCATAGTCCGCAGAGGATTCCCGGTACACTAAAAAGCAGATAGCCGAGACAAGCCTTAATCCAACCAAATCCCTTTTCCTTTTCATTCGTTATTGTTTCGGTTACCACCTGAGTGGTAACGTGATTACTTCCACATTTAGGACATATCATTTATTTACTCTCCCTTTTCTTCAAAAAATATTAATATTTTATTGCATCTATATTAAGAGTCTTCCCGTAAAATTAACATCAATACGAGGAGGTGTCTAATGTCTTTATTCTATCGCTACAGTGTGCTGGTGGTGCCAGCCTTAATTATATTTTTTATTTCCCTCTCTAGGAAAAAACCTAGATATCCCGTAGCCAAATTTATTAAAATTACGCTTTTTATCATCTACATCAGCATGGTCCTTTCCGTTACCGGTGTCGGTACGATCTATGATTTCGGAAAGTTCGGTGAGATTATTCGCCTTGAGGAGGTTCAGCTAATTCCCTTTACCTCAATCGGCTACCTTACTTATACTCTCAATATCTTCATGTTCGTCCCCTTAGGCTTCTTATTGCCCTTTATCTGGCGAAACATGGACTTTTTAAAAGTCCTGCTGACAGGCTTTAGTTTCTCTTTATTCATCGAGCTCTCTCAGCTTCTCAATCGCCGCGTTACAGATATCGATGACTTAATCGCCAATACCTTAGGGTGTATCATCGGCTATTGTATCTACACCCTTTTCTATAAGCTTTTTCGCCGAAAGGGACCGGTTATGTACCGAGAGAAATGGGGCATCAAAGGGGAAGCCCCTTTACTGCTCTTTGCTATGCTACTTTGTAATTTCTTCTTATATAACTGGCGCGCTGCGATACTCATTCCTTAAAAACGCAATCTCCTTTTGATAGCCAGCTAGCTCATTCGGCGTCTCTAAGTAGCAAGGTATTCCCTGTAAGCGCGGGTGGTTAATGATATTAACAAACGTAGTGCTGCCAAGGGAACCTTCTCCTAGCTTCTCGTGTCGATCCTTATGACTGGAAAAAGGATTCTTACTGTCATTTAAGTGAAGGGCCTTTAACTTATCAAGGCCGATGGTCTGATCGAATTCTTCAATCACCTGTTCTAAATGCTCCTTTATGTCATAACCGCCATCAAAGATATGGCAGGTATCTAGACAGACACCGATTCGGTCTTTCAACTGGATTTTCTCGATAATCGCTGCCAATTCTTCAAACGTACGGCCGATTTCCGTACCCTTTCCGGCCATGGTTTCTAAGAGAACTGTGGTCCTCATCTCTGGGTACATCACATCATTTAGTAACTGAATAATGTTTTCCATGCCCGCTTCCCTCGTCTGAGTCGTATGGGAACCGGGATGAAAATTGTAATAATTTCCCGGTACGTACTCCATTCTCTTAAGGTCATCGGCGATAGTAAGATACGCAAAATCGCGAACTTTTTTATCTGCTGAGGCTGGGTTTAGAGTGTAAGGCGCGTGAGCGAGGATGGTGTGAATCCCGTTTGCTTTTGCATACTCCTGATAATTTCTAACATCTTCTTCATCGATGGGCTTCGCTTTACTTCCCCGAGGGTTTCTCGTAAAGAACTGAAAGGTATTGGCGCCAATGCTAATAGCCTCTTTCCCCATATGAAGAAATCCTTTCGAAGACGATAAGTGACACCCGATGGTAAATTGCTGCTGATTGTTTTTCAAAGTGTTTATAGTCCTTTCCGCTCTCTCGCCTTATCGATTAGTGCCTGTGCTTGGGTAAACGCTTCTGGCAGATAGGATTCCATCCACTCTTTGCCCTGCTTTTCTTGCTCCTTAATCTGAGCCCAGCTTTCTAGAACTTCTTCGCTTCCCGATAATTCCTTCTCGCCAAACACATGGGGATGGCGACGAACCATCTTTTCACTAAGTCCACGAATCACGTCATCCATAGTGAATAGTCCTTCTTCCTCGGCTATTCTCGCGTGCATAACCACCTGCAAAAGCAAATCGCCTAGCTCTTCTTTTAAGTTATCGGCATTACCCGTGTCCGTTAAAATATCGATTCCACAGATCACCTCGGCAGCCTCTTCGATACACGCCGGCTTTAGGCTCTCGTGAGTCTGCTCCCTATCCCAAGGACAACCATCGACCGCCCTTAATCTAGCGATAATCTCTTCAAGCTTTTCAAATTCTGTCATTCTCTTTCTCCTTATATTTCTGCTAACAAAGCATCAACGGCTGCTTCTTTTGTGGTCCAACTCGTACAGATACGGATCACGCTAGTTTTGTCATCTAGGCGCTGCCAGTAAGTAAAGACAAATTTCTCCTTTAACGCCTCTAACTTCTCATCAGGAATAATGATAAACTGCTGATTGGTATCGCTTTCGATAAATAGTTTATAGCCCTTTTCCAGAAATCCTTCCTTTAGCTTCATCGCCATTGAAATACCATGGCCAGAAATCTGGTAGTATAAATCCTCACGGAATAATTCTGCAAACTGAATACCCAGAAGACGGCCTTTGGCTAACATGCCACCCTTTTGCTTGATGATATAACGAAAGTCTTTTTTTAGTTCTTCCCTTGTAATCACCACCGCTTCACCAAAAAGCGCTCCCACTTTCGTCCCGCCTATATAAAACACATCACACAGTCTGGCCAAATCCGCTAACCTAACATCACTTCCAGGCGCCATCAGCCCATACCCCAGCCGAGCACCATCAACAAATAAGTACAAATCATACGCATCGCATACTTCCCGAAGAGCTACTAGCTCGGCTTTCGTATACAGCGTTCCCAGTTCCGTCGGATGCGAAATATAGACCATCTTCGGCTGTACCATATGCTCAAAGGAATCGTCTTCCCTGTGACTGATACACGCCTCTTTTACCTGACTAGCCGTAATCTTTCCATCGGCACTAGGAATACTCAGCACCTTATGTCCATAAGACTCAATCGCGCCACTCTCATGAACATTGATGTGACCGCTTTCTGCTGAAAGCACCCCTTGATGAGGGCGCAGAGCTGCAGAAATAACCGTCATATTGGTCTGGGTGCCACCAACGAGAAAGTGAACATCCACATCTTCTCTTCCGCACTCTCTGCGAATATAGCCTCTCGCCTCCTCACAGTACGCATCCTCGCCATAACCTACCGTTTGTTCCATATTTGTGCTGGCCAGCTTCTCCACGATCGCTGGATGAGCGCCTTCCGTATAATCACTTGTAAATAGAATCATCTTTTGCCTCTCCTTCTCAAAATCATCTGCAACCATTATACTACTAGAATCGTCGAAAAGGGATAACTTACCTTATTTTTTATTAATTCATTGATTTTCTCCACAAAGTCGATTAAAATACGATTACGAGGTGAAAATATGATAAAAACCACTGCAATGATCTTAGATGAACTTAAAGACTTCTCAAGTCCAGCTGATAAATTGGCGAGGTTAGTCAAGAGAAAAGAATATATCCCTATTGTAAGGGGGTTATATGAAACGGAACGAACCACTCCTGGATACTTGCTCGCTGAAAGTATCTATGGTCCTTCATATCTATCTTTTGAATTTGCCTTATCTTACCACGGACTGATTCCTGAAGCCGTTTACACATATACATCAGCTACCTTCAAAAAAAGAAAACGGAAAACTTACTCTACTCCATTTGGAACCTATACGTACCGCGATATTCCTGAAAGTGTCTATCCTTATGGTGTACAAATTGTAAAAGAGAACAATTACTCATATAAAATCGCTTCTCCTGAAAAAGCCCTGTGTGATCAACTGTATAAAACTAGTCCTTTATCAAATTATAAGGATATGCAGGCCCATCTATTCGAAAATCTAAGAATAGATAAACAAGATTTGGAAACACTTAATCAAGAAGACATACGCGATCTTTCAAAAAAGTATGGAAGCACTAATGTTAAGAGATTATATGAATTAATAAAGAGGTTGTAAAATGAATCTGATTGAACAAATGATTACGGCATACGATGCCCCTACAATATTCGAGCAAAAAAATGTACTAAAAGAAGTTATGCAAGAAATTGTGCTCTGCGGCTTAAGCCGAGCAGATTTTTTCGCCCATGCTGCCTTCTATGGCGGTACTGCACTTCGCATTTTTTATGGCTTAGATCGATTTTCCGAAGATTTAGATTTTTCTCTTATAGATGCTGACCCTGATTTTAATCTGTCTTCATACTTTCCGATATTAGAGAAGGAAATTCAATCTTACGGACTTAGGGTTCAGATAAACACTAAAAAGAAAACTAAGGATTCAGATATTCAATCAGCCTTTCTAAAAGGAAACACGAAAGAACACCTTTTAATGTTTTATCCAGAAGATAGTGCTTTTTCAAGTATTCCTAAAAATGAAGTAATAAAAATAAAGTTTGAAGTTGATGTTAATCCACCAAAATTCGCAACGTTTGAACGTAAGTATCGACTGCAACCCGTACCTTATGAAGTCAATCTGTATGATGAGCCCTCTTTGTTTGCAGGAAAAATACATGCTGTAATCGGTCGCTCTTGGAAGAATCGAACGAAAGGTCGTGACTTATATGATTTTATATTTTATCGTTCGCGAGGAATCGCCGTAAATGAAAAGCACCTAAGAGAAAGGCTTCTACAATCTGGCCACATCAAGGAAAAAGATCCTTTCAATGCAAACATAATCCGAGATATGCTTTGTGACAGATTTAAGAAAATCGATTACCTACAGGCAAAGGAAGACGTTGCTCCATTTATACGCGACCCGTCTGTACTCAATATATGGAGCAGTGATTTTTTTGAACAAATCACAAAAGATTTGCAAACCGTTTAACGAAACTATTCCCTTTAATCCACTAGGAGAAATTAATGAAATCCAAAAGAAAACACATAATCCTAATACTAAGTGCACTACTAATAGTTCTACTAATTGTCGGGGGAATCTTAGCCGTTCAAAAATTCCATCTTTTCGGTAATCCAGCCGAGCAAAAGAAACAGGTTTTGAAAGCCTATATGACCGCAATCGAAAAGAACGATTACGAAAAAATGTGGTCGCTACTTTCTAAAGACAGCCAAAAGCAGGTTAGTAAAGAGGATTTTATCTCTCGTAATCAAAACATCTACGAGGGTATCGGCACCACAAAAGTAACGATAAGTGAGCTTTCTCTTGCTGATGATGAAGATGTCCTAAGCTATCACACCACTCTCCTAACGAGCGCTAATGAAATCGCTTTTGATAACCAAGTAGATCTTGTTAAAGAAGATAATGACTATAAAATCAAGTGGACAGACTCGCTGATTTTTCCAGAATTAACCGCAGATGACAAAGTGCAGATAGCTGCCGAAGAGGCTCCTAGAGGCGACATTCGCGACCGAAACGGTGCCCTTTTAGCGACTCAAGGCGAAGTGTCTGAGGTGGGTTTTGTCCCGGGCAAGATGAATAAAGATAACAAAGAAGGAATGCAAAAAGTGGCTGACTTACTCGAAATCCCTGTCACTTCCATCGAGGATAAACTTTCGGCTTCCTGGGTTAATGACGACTCCTTCGTTCCGATCAAAAAAATCAAAAAGTACCAAGGTGACTATGAACATGCCCTCGCGTCAGAAGATGCCGATGCTCTTTTTCACCAACATCTCCTTGAAGTACCGGGGGTGCTGATTAATACCGTAACCGAGCGCATCTACCCACTGGGAGAAAGCGCTGCTTTGCTAACTGGATACGTCCAGAAAGTAACCGCTGAGGATTTGGAAAAACATGCTGGTGAAGGCTATGGACAAAACAGCTACATCGGTAAAAGCGGTCTAGAATACCTATACGAAGAACAGCTAAAGGGTGAAGACGGCTGCAAAATCTGGATTGCCAATAAAGACGGCGACGAAAAGCAAGTTCTCGCAAGCAAGCTGATCGTACCTGCAGAAAGTATCACAACTACCATTGATGCTAATTTACAACGACAAATATACAATAGCTTTGCCAGTGATAAAGCTGCCTCAGTGGCAATGAATCCCTATACCGGCGAAGTACTTGCCCTCGTCAGTACGCCAAGCTATGATGTCAACCTGATGGTTCTCGGTCTAAGCGAGGCCAAGTGGAATGCCCTGAATGACGATCCCAATAAGCCTATGTTCAATCGCTTTCGCGCGACTTGGGTTCCTGGTTCCACCTTTAAACCGATAACGGGAGCTATCGGTGTGAATTCCGGTAAGTTAGACCCAAATGCTGATCTAGGTCATAGTGGTCTCTCATGGCAAAAAGACAGCAACTGGGGAAATTTTAGTATTACCACTTTGGTAGAATATTCAGGTGCTGCCAACCTAAGCAATGGGCTGATTTACTCAGACAACATTTATTTCGCGAAGGCGGCTATGCAAATCGGTAAAGACGATTTTACGAAAGGACTTGATAATATCGGCTTTGATAAGGAACTAGACTTTCCCATTAAGATGGAGACCTCTAGTTACGGAATCCTGTCTACCGAGACCGATCTGGCAAACAGCGGTTACGGACAAGCTCAGATGCTAGTAAACCCTCTGCATATGGCCTCCATCTATTCGGCTTTCCTAAATAGCGGAATCATGGTAAAGCCCGTGCTTGATAGCTTCGATAAGCAAAGTCAGCCATGGCTTGAAAATGCCTTTTCTCCAGAAGTAGCGGAGCTAATCAAAAGCAACTTAGCAAGCGTTATCTCCGAAAACAGTTCGGCGGTTATCAATACCCACGGCGCTACTTTTGCTGGCAAAACCGGCACTGCCGAAATCAAAACCAGTCAAAGCGACACTAGCGGCACTGAACTAGGATGGTTTAATATCTTTACTATCAATAGAGACCATACCAACGCCCTCCTAATGGTCTCTATGGTTGAAGATGTAAAGGACCGGGGTGGCAGTTCTTATGTTGTCAATAAAACCGACGAAGTCTTAGCCCAGTATATGCAATAGTTATACATGTAAAACCGGTAGGAATTAGAACCTCTCTAACTCCTACCGGTTTTATTATTGTCTTGTTAACCTTCCTGCATCCATCTCCCACACATAATCCGCAAGTAACGTGATATCCTCACTGTTATGGCTAGTTAACATAATTGTCTTACCGGCTTCTTTAAGCTCTTCAATCAACTGACGAATTTCTTTCACCCCTTCCTTATCAAGGCCATTAAAGGGTTCATCCAGTATTAGAAGATCAGGATCTTCCATAATTGCTTGCACAATTCCTAACCGCTGTTTCATCCCCATGGAATATTTTCCAACCGCTTTTTTAGAAGTCGGGTCAAGACCAACGCGTATGAGACATTCTTTTATCCGCTCCTCGGTAATCACGCATCTAATCTGTGCTAATAATTTCAGATTTTTGAAACCGGATAAATGCTGAAGAAATCCTGGCCTTTCAATAATCGCCCCTACGGATTCAGGAAAATCTATATCCTTTCCGATTTCTTTGCCGTTTACATAGATACGCCCTGCCGTAGGCTTTATAAATCCGCATATACACTTAAAGAATACGCTTTTCCCAGAACCGTTATTACCGATTACCGCATGGGTTTCCCCTTTTTTAAATTCGCAAGAAATCCCTTTTAAAATCTCTTCTTCTCGGAACGTTTTCTTCAAGTTCTCAACTTTAATCATTTCACCACTCCTCCTGCGCTTTACACGCCCTACAAAAAGTTGAATTGATATTTTTTGGCTAAGATAGTAATCAGAACAATATTTATCAGGATTAACACGGCAAAAAGTAAATAACTCTGCCACATTCTCGGCAACAAATCATAACCGAAATTGTGCATGTAATAAGTGGCGTGATTGAGTGGTGAAATCCAGCCGCAAAGCACATTTGCCTTATACTGTAAGTTCTCTGGAATATCCAGGACTCGTCGAATCGACTGTGGATTCAAAAGCAAGCCATAAAGATTCAGAGCAAAGACGCTCAAAACTCCGCCAAACTTGTTTTTCAATAAATTAAACACCATCATTAACGTCGCTCCTAGTAGTGTATAAAGCAACATCAAAAGAAAGATGGTCAAAACACACTGATAAGGACTTGATATCTCCATCGCTTTTACCGAAGCTGGTAGGGCAATATCCGTTCCCACTCCTGAATAACCTAGCAAGGCTCCGGTTTCGCTCCACATATTTCCCACGAACGAAATCGGGGCACAGATAAGGCAAAAAACACCTAACAGAAAACACATATAAATGATCGTCACTAGCCCAACATATAGAAGCTGAGCACTAATCCATATACGCCGGTTGATACGCAGTAGATAGTACGGAGTCGCTTCATTGACAAAGGGCATATCCATAAAGAAGAAAATCAGTAGCAACGACGCCAGCATTATTGACTTTGCATCACCAAAAGCCCATACGAATGGCTCAAATATCTGCATAAAGGTACCATAACTCTTTGCAAACATCAGTGCCTTTCCCGATAGCATCACGCAAAAAGTAAAGGCCAAGACAAAGGCCGTAATGATTCGTGGATTTCTCTTCCATTCTAGAAAATTCATCTTTGTTATCGAAAGCACTACTCGCATATTAGTCATTTTCCCATCTTCTCTCAATCATCTTCCCATAGCCAACAATGACAACAGTATTTAAAATAAGTAGAACCATCAGTACTTGTGTAGGCGAGGATAACTCGGCCAGCATCCACTCTTTCGGATTAATTAGCCAGATCTTTCCCAAGTAAGCACTACTTAAAGTCGAGACAACGTAATAGAAGATAAAAGGTGCTCCATACGCCATATAACGATTCTTCACAAAGGCAGCAATCGCCCCGCCTAATAAGGCATAAAAGGAACCATTCAAACAGCGGAGCAAAAGCGTCTGCAGAAGCAAAAGATAGTAGTCAACCGGCATTGCCTCCATCAGCTTTAACTCTTCACTATTTGGTGGATTGTGAATAAGAGCTAGAATGAGTACTAGCACGCTCGCAAGAAGCACGGTTATAAAACCAAACAAGCCACAACCAATCACCTTCGACCATTTATAATCTCTTTTCGTTGTACGTAGCAAAATATAAGGCAATGCACCACTTTGTAAATCATCTAAATAAGACGTACTAAGAGCTAAGGTACATGCAATCGGAATTAAGAAAGCGAACAGTTCTGTGCGTAGCACAAGCAGGAAAGACTCGAATGCTCGAACCTTTCCTGCAAAATAGTTAACCTCTGTCAAAGTGTCCATAACGCCTACGGTGGTAAGCCAGCCACCGATGGTAAGACTAAAAAGACCTAGGTAGAGGCCGGTAGAAAATAAGCCTCTTTTGCCCTCTACGCAAAACATCCGCTTCATCTTCATCACCCTTACATTTTCACCCGAATAAACCCACCATCTATGGCATTTAACACCACTGTCTCTATATTCGATAGATATGTTTCCGTCTCCCCTGCCGACGTATAGGTTGACACATAGGCAACATCAAAGACCCAAACCGGCACCAGCCAAGCCGCTTCCGGATCATTATATGCTTCAATATTGGCGGCTCGTAACTGTACATTGTTAACAGTATAGATATTTTCATAGCCTTCTGAGTCCATTCCGCCTAACTTAGCCACCTGGGCATACAGCAAATGATCCGCCAGCTTTTCTTTAATCTTATCAAAGTGAAGAAGTTTTGTATTCTCAGCAATCACGTCCTTTTTCCTAGAAATATCTTCCCACTCAAAGGACTTCACCCCTGCTTCCGTAACAATAATGCGGATATTAGCCGTGCGAAAAGACGGCGCATACGTTACTTCACTTAGCTCATTCCCTTGCCTAGCGGCAAAGGGCAAAGAATAGCCCACTACGTCACCTGCTTTTGGCGAAATATAGACGGCGTAACCATGACTTTTTGACGATCCATCATCAACTACACCAGCAAAGCTTTCGCTTTCACTTGAACCGAATGCCTTCACACACTCAGCCACCGCCATCCCTTCGATTTCTAGCTCTTCAAGAACACGCTTAGCAGAAGCAATGGCCTGGTCACTGGTAAAGGCGCTATCATCCGCCTGATCTAGCCCGCTTGCCAGATAATGCAAATACTCTCCTCTTCCATGATCAAAAGCACTATCTAAAGCCTGCTCTTGTTCCAGCTCCTTTTCATCGATAAAAGTTCCTTGTCGGTAGACAAAAGCCGTCGTGCTTCCTATCTCATCGTCATAGCTAATCGCCCGCACCACTGGATCGAGAACTTGCCCTTTCTCTATTCTAGCAGTAAAACCAATTGGCTTCTCGGTATCGTAATACCAAGAAAAATTCCGAGGGCGATTTGCCCCATTATGCGACGGTTTTCCTATTATTTCTGTTCCTAACGGCTCCGGTGCCGTTAGCTTTGCCTCAATATATTGACGCTCCCCTCGTTGCTCTTTGGCATTTTCAATTTGTGCATCTATCTTCGCTAAAGCGTTATTACGATTATCCTCTGGATAATACCCCCAATTGCCCGCACCCTTGGCAATCTGCTCTCGCTCATTTTGAAGCTCACTTTTTGTCAGCTCCTGGGATTTATATAAGGGCTTTCCTTCAGAAAAATATGCGCATAGCTGCTCAAGTAGCTCTTGGTCCATCGTGCGTATTTCATATGCGTAAACCGGAGTATTATAAATCTCCGGTATCTTCATCTCATAGTCCGCTTCTAAAGTAATAAAACCCTCATTTCGGTATAACGTCTCTTGCCAGTGCTTAGGAACACCCAAATCTTTTGCTATCTTATTTTTCTCTACCGGAATGACACTTTCTTCCGGCAACCCTTCTGACTTATCTACTACGACTTTCTCAGAGGGTGTTTTCTGACATGCCACTAACATTAGGCTAATGATTAAAATACTTACGCTCATTATTTTCACTCTAAGATTTCGGTGATTTCGATTATCTACCATAGACTCTCTCCCTTCACTCGTCAAGCACGCTACCGCAATATCCCCTTTCTTTAATTGTACCTTGCCTTCTACAAAATATCGAGCCAAAAAAAATTAAAAAGCAAACAACCTTAAGCACACGCCTAAGGTTGTTTATTAAATCACGGAAAGTATTTCTGAAAAAGAATTCACTTTCATATCCGCTTTCTCATATGTAGCTGCATCTCCGATGCCAATCCCTATCATGCCTCCCGCTTTAGCTGCATCTATTCCCACTTTTGCATCTTCTACAACGTAGCACTCTTCAGGTTCTAGCCTAAGAAACTCCGCTGCTTTAAGGAATACTTCTGGACTTGGTTTTGATTGATTAATATTCGTACCATCAGAAATCGCTTGAAACGCCCCTAGTAAATCAACTTTCTCCAAAATCAGCTTGGCGTTTTTACTAGAAGAGCCGATAGCTAAGCGAAATCCTCTGCGGCGAAGCTCCTTCAAGCAGCTCCGAACCTCTGCAGATACATTCGCCGGTCTCATCTGTTGCAACATATTACGATAAATCTCATTCTTCTTCTCGGCTAATTCACTTTTTTGTACTTGATTCAGCGGCTCGCCCTGATACCGCTCAAGAATTATTTCCAAGCTATCCATACGGCTGACTCCGCGGAGGCGATTATTAATCTTTTCATCAAAATAGACTCCAAGCTCATCGGCCAACTGTTTCCATGCTAAATAGTGATATTGATCGGTAAAGACGAGCACTCCATCTAAATCAAAGATAATCCCTTTCTTTTCCTTAGTTTGTACAAGGTGATGGTGACGCATAAACCAAGTAGGGGTACAACTCCAAGCATGACAATAACTATTTACAATACTCGACCCATAGGGTGATTCTGTAGGATTTTTCGGATTAAATAACTCGTAGAAAGTATCCGCCCCTTCTTCTACCATTCCACCCCAATATTTCACCATCCACTCATATGCTTGTTGTCTTTGCCCAGCTTGTATAAGAGCCTCTACAAAGTGATGGTACATATAGGGGGTTACCATTGGTTCTGCATTTTGATAGCTTTGTACCTTATCGAGGATTTTTTTATTCTTTTCTTCGTCAAAGACCCCTGCTAACACCATCCAGGCTTGTCCGGCATAAGACACTTGCCTGCTTGTTCCACTAACAAAAAGACCCGTCTTCTCATCGAATAAATATCGCTTCGCCGCTTCTTCCTTGGCCTTAACATCCTGCTCTAATTCGTTAACACCTTCATTATTCCCTAACAACTTGTATAACTGGATGAGTTGTTTTTCACAATAGATATAGACTGCCTGTGCACCTACTTGCTTATTCAATCGCAAGTTCCAATCAATAAAGCACCAACCTAACTGATCCGAATCTCGCACCAAATGGTTACTGTCAAAATACGCTCGACTTAATTCTACCTGACGCCTAGCTACTGGCAATAGCTCTCTACCTGTCTCTACATCATTTGTTGCTTCTAAGTAATTCAAAAGCGTCGATATGAAAAAAAAGGAGTAGTCAAACATATAGGTATCGTCTCCTATCACCTCTGGCTCAGTAAAGACGCAAGCACACACTCGTCCTTCCTCATTGGTCGTTCCTGCAAAAAGATAAAGGCAGCGTTTAACCAAATCATTCTGCTGATAACTAGAATAATTGACAAGGGCTTGTAAACGTAAATCTCCTATCCAAAGACGTCGATCCCGTTTAGGACCATCCTCAAAAACATCTTGCATGCAATTACGAAGTGTCCGCAAGGCAATATTGTCTATCTTTTGCTCTCTTTGATTCCCCTTAAGAGACTCTACTTTATCATCCTCAGCGGCAGTATAGGTTTCTGCCTGGACGTGGTCCACTACCAGTGAATACTTCGAAGATACGTCAAGGACATCAATCTTGATATAGCGAAAAGCGTAACGCCTTGGGAGGGCCATCATAGTTGGTAGTACATCTATATGAAGCCACTCTTCCTGAATCCATCCCTTACTAATCCACCCATCGTAATCCCTAGAGTCTTCCTCTAATTCCCTGGCTGCTTCACAAAACTTAATCTTTATAAAAGCCGGCGCATCCTGATGACTACCAACAGCATGAAAACCTATACGCACCTTTCCTACGTAATGATTACCAAAATCAAACACTATTGTATCCCCTCGTTTTAACTCTTTGCTGGGAACACCTGTGATTGGTTGTATCTTCGTAGTGTATATTTTCGGTTTAAGCTGCTGTGCCTTAGCAATATATGTTTCCTTGTCTGTCCTTTTTTTGATCACGCCTTCTTACTCCTCTACTCTATATTAATACTTCAACTCTTTTCTTCCGCAAAAAGGGTCGATCGGGCTCATACCTTTAAACTCACTTTTACCAGTAATCTTCTCAACCACTGCCTCTAAAACGAAGTCGTTGTTGGAATAGCAATTGATATACGTTTTGATCATGGGCACATCTAAGAGGTGATAAGGGTTTGCTACGCTAATAAACAACACCGGAACTTCCTTCACAAACCAAGGTACATTATTACCTTGCCCCCAAAAGGTATACCAATCCAGACGGTTTGTCGTCTTGTTACTCGCATTTTCCACATTACCAAGATAAATAACCAAATCGTATTTTTGACGAAAGTCACTGACATTATCAACACCAGCTGCAAAGTCTTCCTTTACATATACGATAACCGTGAACCCTTCTCTTTCAAGCACCGACTTCACCTTGTCTATCACTCGATCATTGGAAGGAAAATCACCCAATATTTCTAGGAGTACTCTTCTGTGTTCTGTAGCCTTTATCGGCAGTAATCCTTGGGTGTCTTTTACCAATGTAATAGACTCATCTGCCAACTCCTTAGCCCAATTCAGATGCTGGTCACAGCGAAGAACTTTAAGAGCCGACTCCCCTGGCACTAATGTGCCTTGCTTCTTCTTTTCATGCAGTCCTAAAGAAGCTTTAAGCGCTAAAATTCTTCGATTGGCATCATTTAAACGCTTCTCGGAGAGAATACCCTTCTGATATCCCGTCATCATAAACTGATAATCTTCTGCTAAGTCTTTGTTAAAGAGAAACATATCGCAACCATTCTCAATAGCCAAAGGTACTGCCGTTTGCCTGTCCATAGCTGCGGTAAAGCCTACCATTGGCGTCGCATCTGTAATTATAAGACCTTCAAATCCTAGTTTTTTGCGTAGAAGTTGTTGTAAAAGTGCTTTTGATAAGGTGGCTGGGATAATTTCCCCAGCGCTTTCTGGTTCATAGTATTCTTGATATGCTGGCATAGCAATATGCCCAGCCATTACGCTCAACGTTCCTGCTTCAATCATCTCCTGATAAACCATACCAAAGATTTCATCCCAGCCTTCCATACTGAGGGAATTAACGGAAGTAAGTAAATGTTGATCTCGTTCATCCACCCCGTCGCCAGGAAAATGCTTAACGGATGTCGCCACATTACATTCCTTCGCTCCTCGTAGGTATTCTTTGGCAAAAGCTGCCACTCTTTGCGGATCTTTTCCGAAGGTACGAACATTAGTAATAGGATTATGATCGTTTAAATCAACGTCCACTACCGGGGCAAATGCCCAGTTGATTCCTAGGGCTGCTGCCTCCTTACATGCAATCGTTCCCAAACGATAAGCTTGCTTTACATCACCCGTGGCTGCTACCGACATCGGTTTACCAAAGGCTGTACCATCTATGGCAGCTCCATCACCACCAGCTTCTAGATTGGAAGGAATAAGAAGTGGTATCCGGGAATGCTCTTGAGCATACGCAAATGTATCTCGCATCTCCACGCTCATGCCATCCCGAAAGAACAAGCCACCAATATGAAACCGCAGTAATTCATGTTCTAAATAACCCCTATCCGTGGAATAGCCAATCGGACAGAATAACTGTCCGATTTTCTCTTCTAGGGACATCTGTGATAGTGTGTAATCCACCCACTGAATATCATCCTCTTTCAAATAAAACGGATTCCCTTTTAAATTCATATTATCTATTGTTTAACCCCTTTCTTTAGCAAGTGCTCATTGTTTAAATATACCAGGAACACCACTAAGAGAACGGCATTTATAATCGACTGCATAGAGGCGTTCACTGTATTAGCAAAGACAGCAAATGTTGAATTAAGCATTGACATACAAATAGCTGCCAATAAATAACCAAACTTTTCGTTGCTATAACGACCAATATAAGAACCAATAAACATCGGTAAGAACGCTGTAAACATGATGCTAATCGAGCCAAATCCTAATTGTCCGCCATTGATATTGGCATTTCGAACGGTATTAAGAAAGCCTACAATGCCCATCAAGCCGCCACACACTGCATAACAAATCAGTGCATTGGGTATTTCTCTAATGCCTGTATTCACTGCTACTTTCTGCCCACTTTTTAAAGCATTATACTCATAGCCAAACTTAGTGTGGTCAAAGAGTATAATCATTGTAATAAGCACTACCACAATGATGATAAATGCCGGAATCCAAGAACCAGAGACCTTAGCCATCGAAGTGTTTTGTACTTCGCCCATAATGTAACTACCACCAGTCATTGTGTAAAGAATTCCTTCATAGATTAGCGTTACACCTAGGGAAGAAATAATGGGTGGTAATCGTAGAATAATGTATATAAGACCCGATATTAAACCCAATAGAATCCCCGCAGCAAGAGATAATCCTAGCATTAGCGCAGCACTATATTTGCCACCAGAAAGCACACTATATGTTACTTTTGCAGCAACTCCCGAAGATAATATAGCCATCGCCCCTAGCGAAAAATCAAACCTTCCGCTATTTAAATTAATCGAAAGAGCGATTGTCGTAATCATGATGATTGCTGCATAAATCACAAAGTTATTAAAACTTGTACGATTCCCAATCATCGCCTTTCCATTAACCAAACAGATAACACCAAGAATCAGTCCGGCAATGACAGGAATTGCTAATGTGCCTATGCATTTCCTAAATATAACCTTATTTCCCATAGCTTTGCTTGTCCCTTTCAGATTCCCTTGACAGTATTTAATGAGCCTCAACTAAACTCTTAACATCTTCAAAATTTGCAGTGTCCGAAACGATTGCGTCCAAGGTCTCTTTGTCAAAGATAGGTGAATCACTATTATCTTTAAGAAAATACTCATCAAACTCATCACCATTCGTGGCCACGGCATAGGCCTGATTAATCGAAAGTGCGTTGCCCTCTTCATCACGAATCACATTGCCATTAATTGCATCTAACATGACTGCAAACACAGGACCGATACTTGAACCATAAACAGCCGCAATGTATTCTAGCTTTCCGTTTTTCATAGCTTCGCTGTTGCTAGAAGTAAAGGAATCGATATCTCCAAAGGGAATTTCCGCTGTGTTAAGCTGTTGAGCAAAGAAAGTCGTTCCCATTCCCACCGAGATAAAGGCATCTGGGGCTGCCTGTGATGCCGCATTGAACTCATCTGCTGTCGTATCGCCATAGCCTTGGAAGTAAGCTACCACTTCTACATCCCCTGCCACCTTAGAGAGATCGACCCCTTGGTCTCCAAAAATCTGTCCCGCAATTCCTTCTTGATCGCTAGCTCCACCATAAGTACAGCCTAATCCTGCAAGAACACCCGCGGTTCGATATACGTGCATGGGGTTAGGAATGAATGCTCCATAAATTGCCACCTTTTTTGCGCCTTTTTCCACAAAATATTTAGCCATATCAAGACCTGTCTCATACTCAGCTGTCATGCTTGCACCTATTTGACCAACAAAAAATTCATTACTTTTATATTCTTCGTATTGAGCATCATCTAGCATACCCGTAGCAACGGCATAATACACTTCGTACTCCTCGCAGGTTTCTATCTGTAGAGCGCGGTCACTACTAGACATAGAAATAATTCCCTGACATCCCTGGGACGCAAATTTTTCAATGGCAGCCTTTTCAGACGCCGCATCCTCTAAAGCATCCGTAAACTGGAACTCAACATTGTACTCTTTTGCCACATAATCATTGTAATAAGCGCTAAAGGCCATAGCGTTTTCGCTACTTACGTCTGCTACAAGAACACCAATCTTAACCGTTTCTCCTTTGCCGCCATCACTCTTTGTCTCACTACCTTCGTCACTCTTTTTGCCACATCCTGCTAGCATACTTACTAACAACACCGACACGAGACCAACATTAAGCCACTTCATTAATTTCTTCTTCATATTTACTTCCTCCTATGTCACTTGTTTTTTATTTGAACGCTTATGCGTCAAATTTCTACTATCTTGGTAAAGTTTTCGTCCGGTAATTCATGCTTGCTGCATAGACTACTAGTAAAAAGAATACCGCACTGATTATCTGAGTAATCCCGTAACCTGATGAACTATCAAAAATCAACTCTAGAGCATTGTCTAGAAGAATATAGGAAAATCCTCCTATTATAGCCGAAAAGATTTTTGAATCCGCACCACCAGAAATCGGCATACCGCCAAAAACGATTGCCACTAGGATATTCATTCCTAGACTACTAGCGGTAGTAGCCGTTACTGACGGTGTGTAAACTAAGGTTAGAAAAGCCCCCAAACCTACAGACAGTCCGGCAATACAAAAGCCGATAATAGCATGCTTGTTATAATTGATTCCCGTTAATTTTGCACAGACGGGATTTCCGCCAATAAATTTCTCTCTTCTACCTATCTTTGTAAAATTAAAGACATAGAGACAGAGTAAAAAAAACACTGCTAGAGTCACTATTTTAAAAGCTGGAACATCTAAAGATTTGAGTACGTTACTAGGAATACTGATTCCTCCTAAAGCACCGCCTCTTGATGTTATAATCTGAGCAGACACCGCCGAAAGTACCGACATCATGGCCACTGTGGCGACGAAAACTGGAATATGAAATATCGACGCCAAAATCGAACTTAACAGAGAACACCCTATTCCTGATACACCAATCACAACTATCATTAAGGGCACATTCTCGAAAGCATTGTAATTTAGAACTCCCATTGTAGCTGAAAACAAAGTAGCAGCTCCCAAACTGATATCAAACGAACCTAAGGAATATATAAAAATTGCTCCTGTTGCCACCACCGCAAGAACGATTCCCTCATTAAAGACAATCTTCAAATACATATCTAGACGATATCCTTTCGTTTGCACTACTGCACAGAAAACAAGGAAGAGGACAACTAACGCAACCAACGGCAAAAACTGTACTATCATTTGCTGTATCTTATATTTGTTTAGTTTTCTTTGATTTTTTACCATAATCCCCTCCTATATCATATATTTGATAATGTCTGCCTCTTGTGGCTTATCACTTCTCATAAATTCCGCTGCCTTTTTTCCATCTTTCATAATGAGAATACGATCCGCCATTCCTAGAAGTTCTGTCATCTCTTCCGAAATAATCACAATCGACTTACCTTCCTTCTTCATCTGGTACATCAGTTGATACATCGCCTGCTTCACCCCAATATCTACACCTCTTGTAGGGCAGTCTAAAATCAAAATTTCACTATCACGACCAATCCATTTCCCAAATACTACCTTCTGCTTATTACCACCTGATAGGGTCATTACATATTGGTTACGATCTTGACACTTTATGCTTAGCTTTTTAATTTGCTCATCGACATATCGATTCTCTTTTCCCGAAAGAAGTAAAAACTTTCCTGTAGCGAAGCATTCTAGCCCCCCAATAGAAATATTGTCTTTAATTGAAGCGTTTAAAGAAAGAGACTCATAATCGCGATCCTTTGAAACATAGCCTATTCCGTGATTCATCGCTTCCTTTTCATTTTTGAGTGGTTTACCATGTGCTAGCACCTCTCCTGCATTAAGCCTTTCTGCTCCAAAAAGAACTTTTCCTAGGGTGTGCATTCCACAATAGGAAAGCCCACCTACTCCCAGTATTTCGCCTTTGTGAAGTTGAAAATCAAACTCTCTTAATTGATCATCTAATTCTCCCTTTACGATTTCTAAAACCACTTCGTTGTCATAGCTATCGTCAAGGTCACTACGATAATACTCTCCTTGTAGTTCACGTCCAATCATACTAGTCTTGATTACATCTTCATCAAATTCATCTTTATCAAAAGTAACGATAATCTTACCATCTCGAAGAACCGTCAAAGCATCGCAAACATTCATTATTTCTTCCAGATCATGAGAGATGAAAATAACCGCTTTGTTTTCAGCTTTCATTTGATTCATAATTTTGTAGATAATCTCCCGACCATCTTGAGATAAAGCTGTGGTAGTTTCGTCTACTATGAGAACCTCCGGATTCTTACGCATAACCTTGGCAATTTCCACTAGCTTACGGCTTTGCATATCAATATCCGCCGTCAGCGTTTCCGCCTTAATGTAGCTAGCACCAATACTGTTTAAGACCTCTTGAGCTGCTTTAATCAGCCGTTTACGACTGACGATACCGCCTCTTCGGAACTGAGCCGTCTCACCCAGAAAAATATTTTCGGCAACCGAAATTCCTGGTACCGTACCACTTTCCTGAACAATCATGCCCACTCCATTCTCCAAGGACTCAATCATGCTTCCTGGATTCCATGGCTTTCCTTTGAAGAACATTTCTCCTTCATTAGCTCTTTGCATCCCCGCAATAATTGAAGTTACAGTTGACTTTCCAGATCCGTTTTCACCAATTAGACCACGAATTTCTCCACCGCTCACTTTGACGTTCACATTATCTAAAGCAACCGTCGAACCAAAGCTCTTGTGCATTTTTTTCGCCTCTATCATGAACTCTTTACTCATGTCCCGTATCCTTTCTACTACCAACTAGTTCTTAGTTATAAGTATAGATTTTTTACAGTTTATAACAATTGTTTTTAATAATCAGTTTTATTGTATTTCAGTTATATATATGTTATTATTAATACATATTAACTGTCTTATTTTAATATTATTGAGGATTGATTATGGATATAGAGACTTTACGCTTAAAAATTTATGAAATGAATGAAGACGAGATTTTCTACCGTGACTACTATTATGCACGGCAGCAAAGTTACTCTTTAGAAAAATTTTTAGCCAATTTAAATATGGAAGATGTTTTACGACGTCATTTGCTAATACCAGAAAAGCCTGAGACGATTCCTCTTCAATATGAGGATACTTTCTTTTTTGAAATGAACAATACTAATAGTATTATTGCTCAAAAGCATAACCGCTATGCTCCGGCAATTTTTCACAAGCATACTTTTTTTGAGCTGATGTACGTTTACGATGGGCATTGTCAACAAAAATTCGCACATACAGAATTCCACCTCAAGACTGGAGACATTTGTATTATTCCACCGGGTATCGAACATACTATTTCCCTGAATGACGAAAGCATTGTCTTTAATATTCTGATTCGCAAAAACACTCTTCATAATATTTTTTACAATTTTCTAAGTACTCCTAATATACTTTCCTCTTTCTTTCTCAGCAATATTTATGCAGAAAAAGGAAATGATTATATTATTTTTCATACGGGTAGCGATCTAGAAATACAACGTGGCTTTCTATACATGCTATGGGAAACTACGAACAAAGAGATGTACCACTATCAGATGATTAGTTATACCCTGATGTTGGTCTTTGGACTACTTATAAGAAACTACGAAAATACTGTAGATATGCCCATTTTTACCAAGAGAGTAGATGTGCAGCGTTTTGCCTTATTACAATACATTCAAGAGCATTACACAGACATTCGCTTAGAAAACGTCGCTAAGCACTTTCACTATACTCCTGAATACACCTCTAAGTTAATTAAAGAGACGACCGGAATGACCTTTACAGAAATCATTCAGAGAATTCGTATCGAAAAGGCGCAAGAAATGCTCCAGAACACCAACCTTTCAATCGCTACTATCAGCGAAAAAGTAGGTTACGATGCTCCCGAGTATTTTATTCGACTATTCAAAAAGAATGTCCAGATGACCCCATCTGTCTATCGCAAAACATATACCTCATCATAAAAACAACCTTAAGCCTGCGCCTAAGGTTGTTTTTCCGTTTTATTTCCTTCGTATCATATCTCCTGATATCTCATCTAGCGAATACGCACCACACATCATCATGGTGTCGCGTAATTCTTCTCCTAACTTATCCACTAGAACCTTAACACCCTCGCTGCCGCCACCGTAAAGAGCTGTTACAAACGGTCTGCCGATAAGAACAGCATCTGCTCCTAGTGCTAACGCTTTAAAGATATCTCCACCTGAGCGAATACCGCCGTCGACAAATATCTCCACCTTCTCGCCAACCGCTGCCCTAATCTCTGGTAACACCTCAGCTGTACCTGGACAACCGTCCAATACTCTACCACCGTGATTGGATACCACTATCGCTTTCGCGCCAGCTCTTCTGGCTTTCGCCGCACCCTTCACCGTCATGATTCCTTTAACGATAAAAGGCTTATCGATGCTCTGAATGATTTCTGCTAGCTCCATTTCTGATTTGCAACCAGCCGGTGGTGTTTGATTCTTTAAGAAAGGTAAACCAGCACTATCGATATCCATAGCTACTGCTAGCGCTTTCGATTCCTTAATTTGCTCCAGTTTGCTCAAAATAGTATCTTTATCCCAAGGCTTAACCGTGGGGATACCAAAGCCTTCATTCCTGCGAATCGCCTCTGTGGCCGCTACCATCACTTCGGGAGCCATTCCGTCTCCGGTGAATGCCGCAATCCCAGCATTTTTACACGCCGGAATCAGAATATCGTTATATTCCATATCCGAGTACTTATCCCCATAATGTAATTTCATGGCCCCTATTGGCGCCGCAAAAATTGGAAACTCAAAAGTTTCTCCGAACACCTCCGTCTGTGTAGATACAGGTTTATTTTCCGTAATCGTATCCATGTTTAACGTAATCTTCTGCCAGCTATTATAATTTTTAATCGCACCTTCTCCTAGCCCCTTTGCCCCTGGCCCTGGCATTTGGTTACGACAAGCTCTCCCGTCACAAACGAGACAGGCCTTACAATAAGGTCCTACATTCTTTCTTGCTTCTTCCATTATTTCTTGATATGTCACTTTAGCCACCTCTCTTTCATCCACTTATATATCTACTATTATGATATATTGGAGGACGAAAGTAAACAACCGTCACCACATTAGTGCAAGAACTACTTGTAGCCTTATGGCTATTTCTCGAAATCTCTCATATTGTTAATCTATATCGTGTTTGTTATTATATATGCAAGTAACAAAATGGATAGATTTTATATCTTTCAAAACTAGAAAGGACGACAAATCATGAATAAGAGAGACAAAAAAATACTATTTATATTTGTGTGGATTGCTATCATAATTACATACCTTTTCTATGTGTTATTAATCGAGGTTATCTGTGGTATCGGCGCCAGCGATCCCTGGAATGAGCACAAAATGAAATGGAAGAAGAAGTTTGGATTAGACGAATAAAAAGGTGCCTTAATGAACAAAGAAAAATTAGTAAATCAAAGCATTAATTACATCATGGAACATCTGAATGATGATTTATCTCTCGATACGATTGTTGCTCATTTATATATTTCCAAATTTTATTTCAGTAGAATCTTTAAAGAAGTAACTGGTGAGAGTATCTATAGCTTTGTAAAACGCTGTAAAATTGACCAAAGTGCCATTGATATTAAGCTGAATCCCGAAAAAACCATTACGGATATTGGTCTCGATTACGGATATAGCTCTTCAAACTATAGTACTGTTTTCAAAAAGAAACTCAAGACCTCGCCCTCCACGTTTAAAGAATCCTTACCAGTTCAAAGTATGTCTAGCCCTTTTATCCCTGAGCAAACAGTCCACTTTAAGAGCTATGAAGAATATAATGCGCTAATTGAAGTTCAGGAATTTGATGACTTACCTGTTCTTTGCGAACGCTTTATCGGAAATTATATCGACCTCGAAAAGAATTGGTACCAGTTCTTAGATAAAAACAAAAATTTATTATCTGCCGAAACCATTCTCGTAGAACGATTCTTTAACGACCCATCAATCTCCAATTCATCCCAGTGCATTAGCGATATTTGTATGACCGTCCCTAATGACTACAATTCTGATAATCTTGAATTGATTGAGGGTGGTAAGTGGATTGTGTATCCCTATACTGGTGAGATTAAAAACATTTTTGAAACACTACAGGGAATATTTAGCATCTGGCTACCACAAAGTGGATACACAATGGAACAGCGATACGGCCTAAATATATACCATCAGATTGACCGCGACTGCCACCATGTAGTTATGGATTTATGTATTCCCATTAAATAATGGCAAGAATTCAGAAGTCGAAAACCCAACCTTCTTTCTATAATTGAAATGCTTGAAGAGCAGCACTTATAGAAAGAAGGTTATTTTTATGCAAACGTGCACACCCGTCACTTGGGACATTCAATATGACACGTCACCAACTGCAGTGCGGTATTGTAAAAAATGCAAACAAAAAACGGAGTACATATCCTCGGGAGAGTTTCGTGTTAACGCTCAGCAAAAAAATCTCGATATCTGGTTGATATATAAATGCACAAACTGTAACACAACTTGGAACAATACTATTTACTCCCGTGTCTCGCCTCAGCTGCTAGATTCTAGCTTACTTGAACGCTTTCACAGTAATGACGAAATTCTTGCCCTACAATACGCTATGAATACTGCGCTTCTTCGGCAAAATGGTAGCGAGATTAAATTACCGGAGTATCAAATAGTTGGAGATGATGTCACCCTAGATAGCGATCTCCAAATAAAAATCAGGAGTCAATATTATCTACCAATAAAACTATCCTCGATTATACGTAGAAAACTAGGTCTATCTCAGCGTGAATTTGAACAGCTATATTCCGATAGACGAATTGACAGTAATACTGACCAGGATTTACGCAAAGCTAGATTTTCCTCGGAAGTCATTATAAATATCTCACCCACTACATGACTAAGCATAGTAGTGGGTTTATAATGCATTTACTACTATACATAACACAGTACTGTTGAGGTGATAACATGTATGATCGTTCCCAATTATTAAAGGGTGTTCTAGAAGGGTGTATTTTGAAAATTCTAGCAGAGCACGAGGACTACGGCTATAGCATTGTCATCGCCTTAAATAAGGCTGGTTTTACCACTCTCAAGGAGGGGGCGTCTATCCGGTGCTTACAAGGCTTGAAAAAAGGGGCTTATTAGCTCAAAGCTAGTCCCTTCAAATCAAGGCCCTAGCCGTAAGAGCTATTCATTAACGACTGAAGGAATAGAGTATTTTAACGACTTTACATCAAGCTGGCAAGCTCTAACCGAACTGGTAAATTCACTACTCACTAAAGAAAGAGGTGACCATTATGAAGAGAAAGGAATTTGAACAGATTAAAGACGAAAATAACCGTTATTTAATTAAACTTTTACCAGAGGATGCTACCGCTATTACCGATGTCCTCGAATATCTTAGGGGCGAGTTAGTAATTACTAAAGACGAGGTTGAGCTTATCAAAAAGGATCTCATTCAAATCTCTCTTGACGCTGAGGCTCGTAGCGAAACCTTTCTAAAGGCTATCGGAAATAAGCAGGAGTTCGCCGATTCGATTCGCGAAAGCTATCGTCGTAAATCGTTATTCAACAAAATTACCGACCTTATTTTTATCTTTTCCTTATACCTCTTCTTTAGCATGGTTTTACAATACTCTGACAATGAAGGATACGTAATCTTTTCCATGGTAAGCCTTATTAGCTCTATTTTCTTTTTCCTTACTGTCACGCTTTTTGAACTAAAGCTAGATAGCTATTTCAAAGTCGTTTTGAACTGGACACATAAGCAACTTTTTGCACTTAAGGTGGGCCTTACGCTAGTTTTTCTAATCCTTACGAGATTATTAATGCCATTATCTTCTACAACCACTGTAAATCTTCCATTTCTTCCTGCACTGATTACTATTGGTGTGATATTACTTATCTCCTTTTCCTTAAAAAATATGCAAAAAAGCTAGTAAAAGGGCAGCGATATTAGTCGCTGCCTCTGCCTTTTCAACCTCAATTACAAGTCTTCTCTTCTTCCCAGCATCTCAAGCGGTGAATCGCGAACAATCCGTCTCGCAAAGATAGCCGCGACCACTGCAATGAACAAAAGCGTTACAATAGGAACGGCAAGTACCTCGCGTACATCTACTGTAAGCGGAATCTGCTCATATACATTTGCCTCATCTACATTTATATTGCTGTACGTAAGGTCAAAAATTGCCTCTGTACGCGTTTCCTCTTGAAAAACTCCTGTTAATGCCGTCCCCAGACCTGTTCCAATCCCCACGGAAACTGCTGAAAATAGCAGAAATCCCGTTAAAAGAGAAATCATAACCCCTTTTTTCGATACTCCTAGCAGACGCTCAATCATCGCTCGTTCTCGTTGTTTGGTTATGAAAATGTTACAGAAAAAGAATACCAATGACACCATCATTATCAAGCCTACTATTGAAAAAATTATAGCCATTTTCTCCATTCTTTTAAGACTTCCCTCTACGAGCGAATAACCCTTATCGTAGAATTCGAATTCCAATTGAGTGTTGCCATATGCCTGCCAATTTTTCATAAATTCTTCTACTGTACCATTTTGAATTTGAAAAGTTGTATTCCCTTCTAACATCGGTCCGTAATCAATGATATTATCCTCATCTTTAGCCGTGACTGACTTAGCTGGAATTACCACGCCATTCATAGGCATTGAGTCTTCCCATGACTCACCTGACACTGCCGTATATAAGCCTTTAATTCGATATTTCTCTTGAAAAAATACTGGGTAAGCTTTGTTATCTTTATTTAATAAACCAAAATCATAATACCAATTATCACTGTTCGTGTAAAAAAACTTTTGCGGTATAGTCCCGTAATTTGCGTAATATAGTGGTAATTCCAGTTCGTCTCCTATGGCTAAGTTATTATATCTGGCAAAAGCCTGGGAAACCAAACAGACCTTTTCTCCACTTTCGTATTCCTCTACTGAAAGGTCCGCTCCTTCCTCTATGTATGCTTTCCCCTTATGAAAAGCTAAAAGCGAATCGGTGCTGTCTGCTGGTAAAACTGGGATTGTCTCTAACTGCCTCTGTAACGCATCTTTAAGTTCTAACCACCGTTTACCCTCTTCCCTCTCATAGAACCCTTCGGTAACCTCATCATAAAATTCAAACTTCGCCTTTGTATGCTCACCATTATAATATTGCGTTGTAGCTGCTGCCATTGTCGGTGTAAACGCATGGGTTAAGGTACCATCTTCTTTAGGGGCAACCGTAGCCATTAAGCACATTATATATTTCTTGTCTTTATAAAACATCGTAGTATCTTCAGGGTCATTGCCAATAACCTCGATTTCCATATTGCTATAACTGTCATAGCCAAATATTATCTTCTCTATCTTCATCAAATGCGTATCAACCAGGGTGCAATCCTCAACTGGCGTAACCTCAACTATCAAGTCCCGCAACCCATCCAAGTCTACATTTCTTGATTCAAGCCGCGTCAAGACGTAGTCTTTCATATGAGCGCCGTAATACGGTCTCTGCCAAGGTGTTTGAATATATTCTATCTCGTCAATTAGAAGACTCGAATCAGAAATCTCTGGACGATAGTTCTCTTCATAATATATTTCATTCTTCTTAAAATAAGCATTATAGTATTCCATACGCTTGGTATCCCAAGGCTCTTGACTTACCACCCCGATTGTGGTAAAAACCTCGTCTAGTTTTTGCGAGCCACTTTTTACCATGCTTATTATATTTCCCCCTAAGGCTAATAGAGCACTTGTAAATATAAGGAAAAGTACGAAGGAAAACGTCATTTTCGGTGTTCGCAATAAAGTTTTTATACTTTTTCTTACCATCTCCGCCCCCTAATCATTCTTCTGCACTGCCAACATCAGACTGTTTCTGCCAATAGAGACCAACGCAATCATCGTTCCCACACAGATACATAACAGAACTAGCAGGGAAAGAATAGCTCCCTGCATCCAGCTTGTTCCGCCCATAATCATACTTAATATAAGACTCACAATAACTCCCCCCAAAGCTATTAAAATGTGTTCAAGGCAAAAAAGAACCCCTACACTCCTCCTTCTCATACCCATTACACGATATAAAAGGTACTCTTCACGGCGACTTTGCATCAACATATTTACCAAAAGATAAATTACCACCAGAAGCGCACCCAACAAAACAGGTAAAAATATCTTATTCAGACGGATATTGTCCTCAAAATTTGTGGCTGTCTTAATAAAGGTACTATCCTCAAAGAGCAAAGCATTCCCTTTTCTACTCGGCACTGCACCTGGCGCAATGCTAAGATAACCCGTCTTTTTCATTTCTTCCTTTACGGCATTTATCTCCGCCGGATCTACTAGGGAAAAACTTGCGCCGTCCATTAAATAGCGCCGTCCCTCTTCCTTATGTAATGCTGTTATCGCTTTATAGGGTACAAGAATATCTGCTCCTTGGCGATCCTGCTCATTATCGTTTGCTGTATAGAATCCTATTATTCTAAAAGTATGTTGCTTCGAAAAGTCATAGCTTATTACATCATAAGCATCACAGTGTTGATAATGAATGTAGAGGTCCAAATCCTTGCCAAGCGATGTGTTTTCTGCTTCCAAGAGCGGTTTCGACACGATGATTTTCAATTCTTCATCACTTAAGGACTTCTCACTTTCACCTTCTAACCAGGTGATTTCCTTATAACTTGTAGCTTCCGCTGAATTCGTCGCCAGACCGTAATAGGAGTTGTTCATTCTTACATCTTTAGAATCTATCTCGTGATTTGTAAACCATACCGGTGCTTGGTATAGCTTGTCTTTAAGAAAATCACAGTTCTCAATGGCCGCAATATTTTTTTCCGGAATAACCAATCTTGAAGAGCTTGTCCCTGTCAAATTCGTGACTCTACCCGTAACTGGTATCGACCTTCTGATTTCAAGATATTCACGCTCTGTAACTTGAAGGTTAATAAGAATAACCTGCATGATTAAGGAAAGTAACAAGCAGGCCATGAAGAACAAAATACTTTTTCTTTTATGTCGTCTAATATTCTCTACCGCGGTTCTAAAGATAAACATTCGCCTTCTCCTCACCAAGCATCCCATCCTGCATGTGATAAATCCTATCGGCCGCTTCCGCCACAAACGGATTATGGGTAACAACAATCACCATATAGTTTTCCTTTTTAACGAGCTCTGCCAACAGATGAACTATTATTTTTTCGTTTTTGCTATCTAAATTTCCCGTAGGTTCATCCGCAAGAATTATTTTTCCGCCAGTAGCCATTGCCCGAGCAATTGCGACTCTTTGTTGTTCCCCGCCGCTTAGCATTCTTGGGTAGTGTTTCTCTAACTCCTCATTAATTCCTACTTGATTTAGTAATAATCGTGCTTTCTCCGTGGCTTTCTTTTTACTTAATCCGTTCAGCTCTAGTGGAAACCGTACATTCTCCAAGGCGGTTAATAAAGGAAATAGGTAAAATGATTGGTAAACCATCGCCGCCTTTTGGCTACGATATTCGTCCCGATTCAGATTCTTTATCTCTACACCGTCAATAACTATTTCACCGATAGTCGGGGTATCTAACCCTGCTAAAAGGGACAAAAAGGTACTCTTACCACTGCCCGATTCACCTACAATAGCATAGTATTTTCCATACTCAAAAGTACAGGTGACGTTCTTCAGCACCTCTACCTTCTGGTATTTCGTCTGATATGTGTAGCCCACGTCATTTACTTGAATCACTTTTTATCCTCCGTCCTTCATTTTCATCTCGTGAATCCTTAAAAACCCGAATCGTGTATTTTACACAGTGAGTCAGCAACAGTAGTCCACTAAACGTAACCATCACCACCCAATTGCTTGGTAACGACTGAAATTCCAACCATAGGCTTCTCCCCATCAAGATGGTCACACATAATATAAGAACTATTGCATCACTCTTCTTACGTATACTTGCTATTTTCGCCTCTGTCATATTTCAGACCTCCATTTCTCACTAACAGACTATTTGTCACCAACATATCTTAGCTTAGAACCACTCTTTAGCGTAGATTCCTGATCAAAAAGAACATTTGTCTGCGATTCATCCTCGTTAAAGACTATTGCTGTTCTCTCTCTGTCAAAAACTAGCCTTTCGTCATTATCCGCTGATATTAGTAAAAGCTTTGAATTATTGATAAAATATTCTCCACTTTCTTCCTGAGCGGTTGCCGAAAAGCTAGGACTAAAGGTAGTATAGGTACCATCATCGTGAAGGATTAGCGACGGTAAAACCGTCTCCTGTGATTCAAGCTCGTACTTCCCCATCATTAAATTGACCGATGAATTATTTGTTTCCTTTGCACATCCAAAAAGCATCATACTTAACAAAAGACCACAGACTAGTATACGAATATTTCTTTTCATAGAGCTCCCTTCTGTTGTTAATAAGTTTTCTTTAATAGTAACACGAATTCAACGTTTTGTAGAGTGACGACTTCCCCGAGTATATGCTAAAATTCACTTAAAGAAAGTGAGGTAAGCATATGGATCGAATACGTTTTGGCACAGCTATCTCCGAGCGCCGAAAAAGCTTAGGCTTAACCCAGGCAGACCTTGGAGAAAAGGTATATGTTTCTTCAAAGACCATTTCCAAATGGGAACTAGGAAAGTCACTTCCCAGTGTCGAATACTGGGATTCGCTTGCAGATGCTCTAGAGCTATCTATGGAAGAATTTTTAACACTTTTCCATAGCCCTGAGACCACGCCCTCAACCTCAGAGCTAATCAAAACAACCCTCGATAGGAGTGTGACGAACGTAAAGTGGTATAAAAAATATGCCGCTCTCTTTGTCTGTGTAGCAGCATTCTTACTTATTTTATCAACGGTATTAATCATCCAATACCAGCAAGAGAATAACGAAAGATTAAGCGCCGTAGCCCCTTATAAAATCGAAAAGATTTCTGATAAGGAAACTACGTTCCTCTATGACCCATACCACAATGACACTGACCGAGCGACAGGGCTACAAAATAGGGTCATTGTTGCTAACACTAACCTGATTTGCTCTGAGAATATCAGTGACCCTATCAAAAAAGGGCAGTTCTACAATATCAAATTCACCTTTATAAATGACAACGTTATTGAAGAACCGACCCAAAGAACTGTTTACGCTGATGAAGTTCTCTTAGTACAGCAAATAATTAAAACCGATTAATACAAGCAAATACTTCCATCGCCCTCACCCTAGCAAGGCCTGAAGAGACGGGCTCATTCTTAAAGAAGAGGGCAAAGCCTTTTTGATTCAGCTCTTGAATCACAGATTGTATCGTCGCCTTTAGATCCCCTTTCTGAAGAGAGGGGTTCTCCTTTATGTAGCGTAGAATGTAAGCTAAGGTCTGGGTTTGCTCCTTATCTACTATCTGTTCTACATACCGTAAATCTATTTTTTCGTTACCTAGGCTAAAGGAAAAGTCATCCCATTGTTTGATTTTTAGTCGTGATTCAACCACTCGGTCGCCCCGGTAGCTTTTTCTTTTCTGGGTACTTCCAGCAAAATTCATAACTCGCTTCTTTGGTTTGATTCTTTCATCTCTTGCCATGCTCACATCTTTTAGGTATTCACTAGCAACTTGTTTGGCCCGCTGGGTAATGTCATACGCCTTATAGCAATCCATCTGCAGGACTTTATCCGCAATCGCAAAAAAGCTACCGCTGCTGCCAACTACTAGGATTGTGGATACGCCCTCGTCTACATAGAGGCTCCTTGCTCTTTCCAAAAACGGCGTAATCGGTTCTTTATCTCTGGCAACCACTTCCTGCATCAGTTCATCGCGAACCATAAGGTTTGTAGCCGAGGTATCTTCATCGATTAAAAGTAGCTTACTTCCTGCTTCAATTCCTTCGATAATACTCGCAGCCTGGGAGGTGCTGCCACTAGCATCCAAGGTGGAAAAGCTTTCGGTGTCCTTCTCATTAGGAAGATGGTTAATGAAAAGGGAGATATCAACATCGGTAATCTTTCTGCCATCTTCTGCCCGCACTTTCATCGCCGTCTCATCGGTAATGACGTACTCTCTCCCATCTCCTTTGCGGTGATTATACACCCCTCTTTCGATGGCTTTTAATAGTGTTGATTTCCCATGATACCCGCCACCGACGATAACGGTTATTCCTTTTTGTATACCCATACCGCTAATTTCCCCTTTGTAAGGAAGGTCTAGCACCACTTTCATGCTTTCTGGAGTAACGAATGGAATCCCTTCTTTCATTGGTCGCTGAGAAACACCACTCTGCCGGGGAAGTATGGCACCATCAGCCACAAAAGCCACCAGCTCTCGTGTTTTAAGCTCCTGCCGAATATACTGCTGGTCTCTTGCAAGCTCAATTTGCTCTTTTAGCTCCTGCTTCTGTAAGTTCTCATAGCACAAGCCCTTTTCCACACAAACTGGTAAGTAGTCAAAGAGGATTTTCATTAGCTCGGTAGAATCAATCGTTCTGCCTCTAGCTGGAAAGCCCACCTGAAATCTAAGAATAATATCTTTTTCTCTTATTTCCAGTGCCGACCTTTGGATAACTTCTTGACCGCAGCTACTGATGCCGATCAAACCACTCTTTCCTGAACCCTTGGCCTTATATGAGAACTTATCTATTTCTTTTCGAAAACATCTAAGTAGATAATCCGCTAAAGCGACCTTCTCATAATCCTGTTCATAATATTCACTAGGTAGCTTATTTACTTGATGAGCCACCGCAATACTTAAAGACGAAGGCGCCGCAAAAGGATCTCCTTGAACATGTTCAATATTTAAGATAAAGCCCGGGAAGCGATAGCTTCCCTTAACACCTTTATACGCTGGGTAACTCTTTCTATTTATCTCTTGCAATTTTCTGCGTAAATCAGTACTTTGAAACATCTTTTCACCTCATTTTTTTCCTAAACACTCCCCTAATTATAGTATATGATAAACTGACCTGACAAGGGTTTGACACTCCCTATTTATCTATGCTACTATAGTTTAGTATGATAACGTGTTACAACACTACTACAATAGAATGAGAGGCAAATATAATGGTAAAAAAAGTATTAGCAGTAACCCTATTATTAGCAATGACATGCACCTTATTACTTACAGGTTGCAAGAAGGAAGAAAAGAAAGAGGACGATACCACTTTCGCGGTCGGCTTTGACGCATCTTTCCCACCATACGGTTATAAGGATGACAGTGGCGAGTATGTAGGCTTTGACCTTGACCTGGCCGAAGAAGTTTGCAAGCGCAACAATTGGACATTGGAAAAAGTGCCGATTAACTGGGATTCAAAGGATATGGAGCTTAACTCAGGCACCATTGACTGTATCTGGAATGGCTTTACGATTAACGGCAGAGAAGACGATTATACCTGGAGTGAACCCTACGTGGATAATAAGCAAGTTATCGTTGTAGCTAAGGATTCAGGAATCAAAGACTTCGCTGGACTAAAAGACAAGGTTGTGGAAACTCAAGCTGATTCTTCGGCGCTAAAGGCTCTGCAAAATGACCGCGATGATTTAACCGCTACCTTTTCTAAATTGACGGAAGTACCTGAATACAATACGGCTTTTATGGACCTAGAATCTGGTGCCTGTGATGGCGTGGCCTTAGATATCGGCGTTGCTCTCTATCAGATTAACTCACGCGATAAAGCCGATGATTTCATCGTCCTTGACGAAGAGATTTCTTCTGAGCAGTACGGAATTGGCTTCAAAAAAGGAAACGAAGAGCTTCGTGATAAAGTATGGAAAACACTCCTTGAGATGGCTGAGGACGGAACGGTTGCCAAGATAGCTGAAAAGTATAGCGACAGTGGTGTTCCTGGGGCAGTATCTCTTGGTAAATAGGAGGCATAAACCATTATGCAGATGAATGTATTAATTGGACAATTGGCGACAGGGATGATTTTCTCTGTTGCCATCTTCTTACTTACCCTAGTCCTTTCTTTGCCACTAGGGCTTGTTATTTCCTTTGGACGGATGTCAAAAATCGGCTTTTTAAGAGGCCTTGCCAAAGTCTATATTTCCATAATGCGAGGCACTCCGCTAATGCTTCAGTTGATGGTGGTCTATTTCGGGCCTTACTATCTTTTTGGGCTACGCATTTCTGATCGCTACCGCTTTATTGCAACGATAATTGGCTTCGTTATCAACTACGCTGCCTACTTTGCCGAGATCTATCGGGGCGGAATCGAATCCATGCCTAAGGGACAATACGAAGCGGCGCAGGTTCTTGGATATAGCCGCTTTCAGACCTTTTTTCAAATTATTCTGCCACAAGTGATTAAGCGGATTTTGCCTTCGATTACCAACGAAGTCATTACCCTTGTCAAAGACACCTCCCTGGCTTTTGTTATCGGCGTTACCGAAATGTTCACGATCGCTAAGCAACTCTCGGCCGCCCAAACATCAATGGTACCTTTTATCGCTGCGGGATTGTTTTATTACATTTTCAATCTACTGGTAGCCCTAGTAATGGAAGGTGCCGAAAAGAAACTGAACTATTACAGTTAGAAGAGGTAAAAGCGTATGAAGCTATTAGAAATAAAAGATTTACATAAAAGCTATGACGGTGAAAGCGTCCTTAAGGGGCTCTCTATCACCGTTGAAAAAGGTGAAGTTCTGGCGATTATCGGTCCTTCCGGTTCAGGAAAATCAACCTTGCTCCGCTGTGCTACAGGCCTTGAGACTGCCGATAGTGGAGCTATCAATTATGAAGGCCGCTTCGGTTTAGTCTTTCAGAATTTTAACCTTTTCCCTCATTACAGCGTTCTAAAGAACGTCTGTGATGCGCCTTTAAAGGTACAAAAGCGGGATAAAGCAGATGTAAAAAAGGAAGCTCTGGCTCTCCTACAAAAAATGGGGCTAGAGGATAAAGCAAACGCCTACCCTTGCCAGCTCTCTGGTGGCCAACAACAGCGGGTTTCCATCGCTAGAGCACTGGCGATGCACCCAGACATACTCTTCTTCGATGAGCCCACTTCCGCACTTGACCCAGAGCTCACTGGAGAAATCCTAAAGGTTATCAAAGATTTAGCCGCCGAGGATATGACCATGGTTATCGTTACACACGAAATGAATTTTGCCAGACAGGTTGCTGACCAGATTATCTTTATGGAAGAAGGTGTCATTCGCTTAGCAGGCACTCCCGAGGAAATCTTCACTTCCAAAGAACAACGTATTGTGGATTTTATCGGTAAGGTTAGTAATAATTAACATAAACAAAAGGAAAAAAAGACATTTCAGATTTTCTGATTCTGAAATGTCTTTTTTTTGTTTAAAACAGGGGATGAGGGAATCGAACCCCCGCCAAAGGTTTTGGAGACCCCTATCATACCACTTGACCAATCCCCTAGGTATGTTTTTTGGCACTAGATATTTATACCATGAAGACCCCTGTATTGTCAAGGCAAATCACGCTTTTGATTTCACAATTCTCCTCATTTCTGTTATTATGATACTAGGTTAATATCGATTTGCGAAAAGGAGGAGTTTTGTATGAAGAGATCAAAGGCTGTTGATATCGTCGGCATTCTCAGCATTCTTACCATCGCCTGTTGCGGGATTGTATGGATTAGCTTAGCATTGGTGCCCCCTTGGGCAAAAAAATCAGACATCAAATAATTTAGGAGGACATTATGGGTATTATTTCTTGGATTTTTGTCGGCGCTATTTCTGGCTTTGTCGCTGGCAAACTAATGAACGGACGTGGTTCCGGCTTCATTAAAAATGTAATTATCGGCATTATCGGTGCTTTTATTGGCGGCGCGGTTATGAACTTCTTTGGCAATGTAGGCGTCACCGGCTTTAACTTACGAAGTCTGGTGGTCTCTGTCCTTGGTTCTGTCATTCTCATTGCCATTATAAACGGTTTTGGTAAGAACAATTGAAAACACTAATAGCAGCACTTTTGCTGATTATGCTCCTAACGGGATGCGCCTCTAAGGAAGCCAATAGTGAGCCGCCGGCTTCTGTAGATAAAGCGCCTGCCGCTGTAAAGAAAGATGCAAGTGCTGAAGCTTTTAAAGACTCCCTTGCGCTTTCTGTCGAGGGTGCTAAGCTCGTCCAAGGCGATGGTACTCCCATTCAGCTACGAGGTCTCAGTTCTCACGGGCTTTCCTGGTTCCCCCAGTATGTAAATAAAGACATGCTGATGCAGATGCAAAAGGAATGGAACTGCAACGTCTTTCGCCTGGCTATGTATACAGCGGAATACAATGGTTATTGCACAGGTGATGAGACTAACCGCATAGCTCTTATAGAATTGATCAATAGAGCTGTTGTCGAGACAGAGGAATTAGGGATGTACCTAATTATCGACTGGCACATTCTCAGTGACAACAATCCACTTATCCACCAGGATGAAGCGCTCGCTTTTTTTGAAGAAATGTCCAGGAAATACGCAGATAAGTCTCACCTGCTCTATGAAATCTGCAACGAACCAAATGGCGATACTAGCTGGGAGGATATTCGGGCATACGCTAGCACCATCATCCCCGCCATACGCGCCCATACCGACAGCGTTATTTTAGTCGGTACTCCAAATTGGTCCCAGGACATTCACTTAGTGGCAGAGAATCCCCTTGCCGATTACGATAATATTATGTATACTTTGCATTTCTACGCAGCTACTCACAAAGAGTATCTACGTACCCGAATGCTCGATGCTGTAAAGGGTGGACTTCCCATATTTGTTTCCGAGTTTGGCATTTGCGATGCCAGCGGGAACGGCATCATCGATGAGCCACAAGCCAATCTCTGGTTAGAGGCTATGAACTCACAGAATATTAGCTACGTAATGTGGAATCTGTCAAATAAAGACGAGAGTTCGGCGGTAATACTGCCTAACTGCACCAAGACGACGGATTTTGATTCTGAAGACTTAAGTCAATCGGGATTATGGTTTGTGGGCAGTGCTGATTCGCCAAAAAAGACAGCTTCAAAAGCGGAAAAGACACCCTCCGAGAAGGGTCTGTCTTGTAAGGCCCAACCAGAAAATAGCTGGGAAAGCGACAATCAGTTTTTCCAGCAATATTCACTTAATATTCAAAATAACGATAAGAACGCTGTCAGTACTTGGAAGATTACCCTGACCTTTGACCAGGATATTCAGCTAGAAGATAGTTGGAATGGCAAATTCACGGTATCTGGTAATACCATTACTATCACACCTGTTGACTACAACAAGGAAGTGGTGACCGGGCAAGCGATTACTGATATCGGCTTTATCGTATCTGGAAACGGTCAGTTTACTCTGACAAAAAACACTATAAAATAACGGCAAAAAGAGTGGGTAGTCAAAATGACCGCCCACTCTTTTTACCGTTAGTTTAATTTCCAAATATCTTTGTTGTATTCTGCAATGGTCCGATCAGCCGAGAAGTAGCCGGCTTTAGCGATATTGACCACCATTCTTTTCGCCCATTTCGTACGTTCCTCGTAGGCTGCATACGCCTCATTCTTGGTCTTAATATAATCCTTAAGATCTAGAAGAGTCATAAACCAGTCTTTATTAATCAGCTCTGCATGGAGACGCAGAAGCATCTCGGAATCGCCAATTTCTAAAAGCTTAGGGCTGATAATAAAGTCAATCCAAGTACGAATGTCCGTATCTTCTATGTAGTAATCAACGGCACGATAGCCGGATGTCTCATAGAGGCGAATAACCTCTTCACTACTAGCGCCGAAGATAAAGATGTTATCATCGCCCACCAGCTCGTGAATCTCTACGTTCGCCCCGTCTTCGGTACCGATGGTGAGAGCGCCGTTAAGCATAAATTTCATATTGCCGGTACCACTGGCCTCTTTTGAGGCTAGGGAAATCTGCTCAGAAAGGTCCGCAGCGGGAATCAGTTTTTCCGCTAGCGTAACGTTATAGTTCTCTACCATAACCAGTCTAAAGTAAGGAGCAACCTCTGGATCTGCCGCGATTAATTCCTGTAGACAGAGAAGGAGGTGAATAATATCTTTCGCTATCGTATAGGCCGGTGCCGCTTTCGCACCAAAGATCATCGTAATCGGTGTTGTCGGTTTCTTGCCACCCTTTATCTCAAGGTACTTATAGATAGCAAACAAGGCATTCATCTGCTGCCGCTTGTACTCATGAAGACGTTTGATTTGAATATCGAGAATTCCTGTTTCGTTAATCTGAATATTTTGTTTAGCTAAAAGGTATTCCCGAAGTTCAATTTTCTTTTCCTGCTTAATGGCCAATAAGGACTCTAAGAAATCTTCGTTATCGATATAGGCTAAGAGCTGTTCTAAGGCATTGGCATCTGTCTTAAACTCACTGCCGATGCTACTTTCGATTAACCGTGCTAAGCTTGGATTGGCATGTAAAAGCCACCGTCTAAAGGTGATACCATTCGTCTTGTTATTGAATTTTTCCGGATATAGATTGTAGAATTCTTTAAGCTCTGTCTCTTTTAGAATCTCCGTGTGAAGAGCCGCTACACCGTTTACGCTAAAGCCGTAATGGATATCCATATAAGCCATGTGTACGCGGTTATCCTTATCGATAATATGCACCTGAGGGTTGCTATACTTTTCTTCGATTTTCGCTGCTAGTTCCTTGATGATTGGCACAATAATCGGCACCGTCTCTTCAAGGTAAGCCAATGGCCATTTTTCTAGGGCTTCTGCCAGAATCGTGTGATTTGTATAAGCACACGTTTTACTTACAATCTGGATGGATTCTTCCGGTTCGATGCCTTCTGCTCTAAGTAGCCGAATCAGCTCTGGAATTACCATCGACGGGTGAGTATCATTAATCTGAATCACCACATGTTCGTGGAGTTTGTGAAGATTATAGCCCTTTTTCTTTACTTCTTTCAGGATGTACTGAGCCCCGCAGCTAACCATAAAGTATTGCTGATAAATTCTCAGTAGTTCTCCCGCCTTATCGCTATCATCTGGATAAAGGAATAGCGTTAAGTTACGCTGAATATCCTTTTTATCAAAGGAAATCCCTTCCCCTACAATCCCTTCATCAAGTGAGTCTATATCAAATAGGTGAAGCTTGTTCACGCCCTTATTGTAACCGACCACATCAATATCGTAGAGGGTCGACTTTAAAGTAAAGTCTTTATAGCTTACCTGAAAGCTATCCTCTTGGCGTGAAAGCCAAGAAGGAGTAGTAATCCAAGGATTCTTTTCTTCCACCTGCTTATTGTGTTCAAAGACTTGTTTGAAAAGACCAAAATGATAATTAAGGCCGATACCATCACCAGGCAAATCTAAAGTAGCGATGGAATCAAGAAAACAAGCGGCTAATCGCCCCAAACCGCCATTCCCAAGAGACGGCTCGTCTTCTATTTCTTCGATGTCGATGATGTTCTTGCCATTTTCCCTAAGCAAGTCTTTTACCTCATCGTAAATACCTAAGTTAATTAAATTATTGGCTAGAAGCTTGCCGATTAAAAACTCGGCGGAAATGTAATAGAGTTTCTTGTCTCCCGTAATGGCGGGCCCTCTTTCCTCTAGCTCTTTAACCGCCAAGAGCAGGGCTTCAAAGATTTCTTCATTGGAGCTCTCGGCGATGGATTTATTCAAGTTATTCTGTATAAGGTGTTTGATTTCTGTCACTTCCTTACCTCCTATTGGCGTTTAAATCTATAATCTTAAGCAGAGTACCACGTCCATAAAACGTACATGGGCGTAGGTGAATGCTCACATGTCCATAATTTAAAACGCTTATTTTTAATCGAACATTTGTTTGTGTAGTGTCGGTAAATCTGATATAATATAAATAAGAACGGAACATTGAAAAGTGAATATTGTATGAGGTTTTGTAAGTCAAACATCTTACAAGTAAAACAATATGTGTCGTCAAGTAAAGACGATAAAACATACCGTTCCTTAAAAAGTATTCCGGTCAAACGGATAGTGGTGGCATGAGACCGCCGTCTCGGCACGAACAGCCTGTACGATACAGGTTCGAAAGACGAAAGTGTTACGGCTAGTAAAGTAAGTCGGAGACTTACATCCTTGTTCGCACTTCGGTGCACAAGATACCACTTCCAAGCATAGGCATTGGGAGTTGGTTTTTCATAGATTGGGGTTGGTCGATGCTCTTTCGATAAGCTCACCGGCAAAAATTACACCAGGGACGCTTTCTTTACTCTTAATCATGCGGAACAAAGCCTGCATCGAAGATGTGGTTAGTTCCTTAATCGGTTGGCGAATGGTGGTAATTGAGGGTTCGTAGTAAAAGGTCTCGTCAATGCCATCAAAGCCAGCTACGGCGTAATCTTCCGGGATTTTCTTCCCTGCTTCAAAGATGGCTTTACATGCACCGATTGCTAATAAATCAGAGATAGCAAAAACCGCAGTAAAATCCAGCTTTTCCTTTAGGGCTTCCTGCATAACGACGTAACCATTGCGCATAGAATACGTTACCACGTTCTTTGCCATATAGCGAATCAGCTTTTCGTCTAAGTCTATATGATTATCCTTAAGCGCTGCTTGATACCCCTCAAGACGTCTCCGTCCAATACTTTCGTCGTGTTCCATCGGCCCAAGTAAGACGATGCGCTTGTGACCCTGACGAATTAGGTACTCGGTCATCTTATAGCTTTCTTTATAATCGTCTACTGCATAAGAGGAACAGACGCATTCTTCGTTATTACCAAAGTCACTGGTGGTACAGGTTACAAAGGGGACGGTAAGCTGACTTAGACTTTCCTTCGTGTGGTACTCATATCCACCTAGGAAAACAATGCCACGAAGACGTTTTTCTTTCGTAAGAGCCACCGCAATATCCACCTCATTGGCATGCTCATCTACGTGTTGGAGAAAAAAAGTATATTTCTTGGTGCGAATTTCCTTTTCTATTTCTGTCACCAATTTATTAAAGAACTGGTTCGAGATTCCCTTTACCAGTACCGCAATCGTCTTATTATCCGAACGCTTCAAATTTCTGGCACTATTATTCGGCACATAATTAAGCTCTTCAATCGCCTGCATGATTTCTGCTTTCGTCTGCGGATTGATGTCCGGATGATTATTAATCGCTCGTGATACGGTACTTACAGCCACGTTACAGCGTCTTGCTACATCTTTGATTGTCACTTCCATCTACTTACCCCCTCTTCAGGATTTAGCGGTCATAAAGATTAACCAAATCCCTAATCCTTCTTAACATTTTCTTCTTAATCATACTTCGCTTATAGCGCCAAATCCAGTTCCCACCCACAATTCCTGGTTGATTAATTCGCGCTCTGGCATCTAAGTTTAAATAATCCTGAAGAGGAATCACACAGAGATTAGCGGTACTGCTCATCGCCAAGCGAATAAATTCTCTGGCCGCGTGGCGGTCGCTGAGAAAATGCCTGCCTAAATAATGGGTAGCGAATTTTCTTTCATCGGGCTTAATCTCCTGATACCACCCTCTCGTCGTGGTGTTATCGTGAGTACCGGTATAGACCACACAGTTTCGCGGATACGTATGGGGCAGATAATTGGATTTTTCCCGAGGGTCAAAAGCGAACTGTAAAACCTTCATGCCTGGATATCCTGTTTCTTTTAGGAGCATTCTGACCGAATCTGTCAAAAAACCTAGGTCCTCAGCAATAATCTCGATATCCCCTAAGGTTTCTTCGAGGGCTTTAAAAAGAGCCATGCCTGGACCATCTTCCCATTGGCCATTTTCAGCCGTGGTATCCTCAATCGGAACTGCATAGTATTGATCAAAACCGCGGAAATGATCGATGCGAATCACGTCATAGAGACGTCTCTGATATTCCATCCGCTTACACCACCAGGCAAATCCCGTGCTCGCGTGCTTCTCCCAGCGATAAATCGGGTTACCCCAAAGCTGTCCCGTAGGTGAGAAGCCGTCTGGGGGAACGCCGGATTGTTTTGTTGGCCTAACGTCACTATCAAATTCAAATAACTCTGGGTTTGCCCAAGCATCGGCAGAATCCATAGCGACGTAAATCGGAATGTCACCGATGATTTTAATTCCCAAGTCATTCACGTACTTCTTTAATTTCGTCCACTGCTTAAAGAATAAATACTGGACGTATTTGTAAAATTCTATCTCTGTCTTTAAGCGACTGCGATACTCCTCTAAAGCCTTCTCTTTTCGCAAACGGATATCGTCGTCCCAGGTCAGCCAGCTCCGGTCATCAAAGCTCTTCTTAACGGCCGTGTAAAGGGCGTAATCATCAAGCCAGATTTTTTCCTTTTCGCAAAAGTCCATAAACTCGGCATTGCTTTTAACATTGCTGTGCTCGTAGGCTTTCCCTAATACTTGCCACCGGGCGTGATAGATTTTTTCATAGTCAATTGCTTCTTCGTCTTGCCCAAAGTCCAGACTGTCCACGTAAGCCTTGTCAAGAACGCCTTCTTTTATCAAGACCTCTAAATCGATAAAGTAAGGGTTCCCAGCAAAGGTAGAAAAGGATTGATAGGGTGAATCTCCATAACCAGTAGGCCCCAGTGGCAAAATCTGCCAATACTTCTGACCGGCCTCTTTTAGCTGGTCGGCAAACTCATAGGCCTCCTTCGAGAAGCAACCGATACCGTATGCCGAAGGCAAACAGCTAATCGGTAATAATATTCCACTTCCTCGCATTCGCGATTCCTCCTAACCTTTCACGGCGCCCGCAGCTACTCCGCGAATAATATATTTTTGACAACTTAAGTAGAAAATAACGATCGGAATAATAGCAATTACTAGCATCGCCATCATATGCCCCATATCAACACCGCCATAACCATCTCTTAGATACTGGATAGCAATCGGAATCGTCTTGATTTCACTGGGTAGAATGAGCTTCGGTAGTAAGTAGTCATTCCAAATCCACATCGCATTTAAAATCGCTACGGTAATCGCGGTTGGTCGCAATAGTGGAAAGACAATTTTAAAATACGTCTGCCAAGGGTTACAACCATCGATGTAGGCCGCTTCCTCAATCTCTAAAGGAATCGCCTTTACAAATCCCGCAAAGATAAAGATGGAAAGCCCGGCACCGTATCCCAGATAGATAAAGATAATTCCTACCGGATTATCTAGGTAAAGCATGTTTGCCATCTTCGACATACTAAACATTACCATCTGGAAAGGTACGATCATGGCAAAGACGAATAGGTAGTATAAAATCGAGGTAATCTTTCCTTTTACCCGGGTGATATACCAAGCGGTCATGGACGTACAAAGGACGATGAGACCGACGGAGAAGACGGTAATGAATAAACTCCAGCCAAAGGCGCCGATCAGTCCCGTCTTGGCAATTCCCTTTATATAGTTATCAAGTCCTACAAAAGATCCTTTTCGCGGTAGAGCGAAAGGCTCTGAACTGATAAATAACGTTCCTTTAAATGAATTATAAACAATAATGATAATCGGCACTAAAAATAATAACGCAATGGCACCAATAATGATAGTAAGAAATAAATTATCTCGCTTTTCTTTCGCTTTCATCAGTTCTCCACCTCCTTACTTCTTGTGGCTCGAAGCTGAATTAGGGCAACGACTCCCAACAATAGGAAGAAGACCACCGCTTTTGCTTGACCCACGCCCTCCCAGCCTGGCCGACCGTAGAACGTGTTGTAGATATCAAGTGCCAGCATCTGCGTCTTCCGACCAGGAGCACCCGCCGTTAACGCTAAGTTTTGGTCAAATAGCTTGAAGGAATTGGTTAGAGTCAAAAATAGACAGATGGTAAAAGATGGCATCATCATCGGCATCACAATCTTCCGAATCGCCTGAAATCTCGTAGTGCCATCAATCTCTGCAGCCTCCAATAAATCTGGCGAAACATTCTGAATTCCGGTTATATAGATAATCATCATATATCCAATCATCTGCCAATTCATGAGGATGACTAAGCCCCAAAAACCGTATTTGGGATCACTGACAATGGTCATTCCTTTAGTGAGCAGAACGCCATCGATAATCATCTTCCAAATGTAACCAAGAACAATTCCCCCGATCAAGTTCGGCATAAAGAATACTGAGCGGTATAAATTTGTCCCTTTAATCCCCTTTGTCAAACCAAGAGCTAGGATAAACGCAAAGACGTTTACTGAGATTACCGCTAATACCGTAAAGGCTCCCGTGAACTTAAGGGCCTGAATGAAGTCACCGTGTTGTAGCATTCGGCTATAGTTCTTAAGGCCGACGAATTCCGCATCGATAATCGTCGTGAAATCACAAAAGGATAGGTAGATACCGACGATAAACGGTAACAAAAAGGCAAATGTAAAAGCGATAAGGGTGGGTAAAACAAATACGGGAAAATACTTTTTTAATGCTTTATGCATATGTACACCTCATTTCTGTGTCGGATAAAAAAGCTGCTTGAGGGATGCAAGTGCTCCCCTCAAGCAGCTAATACGTATCTAGTCTGCGATAGCTTCTTTTTCAGAGGCCCAGCTTGCTGTCATGTCAGACACTACGGCATCCCATTCCTTATTTCCCTGTGCATACTCAAGTAAAGAAGCACCAAAGTCATCTTTAAAGGTCTGGCTTGGGAAGGTGGTGAATACCCAGTTCACTACAGTCTTAGAATCATCCTGAAGAGCTGCTGCAATTTGTTGTGCCAAAGGATCTTCTGGCTGTTCGCTACTATCGAAGGTACTAAATGGCATAATAAAGCCCATGTCTTCGATCATGAATTTTTTACCCTTTTCAGAGGTTACTAACCAGTTCATAAAGTCAAGGGTTGCTTGCTTGTCTGCATCACTAGCCTTCTCGTTTACACAGAAGTAGTTCTCAGTTCCTAGACATAGTCCTTGGTCTTTATCATCATCAGTACCTGTGTAAAGTGGCATAAACTTAACGTCCTCTGCCTTTACTACGTAACCGTCAGTCTCTGTTACCTGGCCCCAACCCCAGTTACCGTTTTGTACCATGGCACTCTTACCTAAGGCGAATTCTGCCATTGAGTCGTTTACTGTCTTCGAACCAACAAGTCCAGGTTCAACGGTTGAGTTATTTAGGTATAAATCGAAAAGGTTTTTGTACTCTTTGTTGTAAGAGAATTCGATCTTATCCATATCGTTTGTGTCGTTATCTTTGTACTCATAGAAAATCGGCACATTTGCTAAATGAGTCTGCCATCTCCAGTCTTCTCCAGGTGAGAAGGAGGTAGATGAGAATACGCCATCAATACCAAGTTCTTCTTTGTGTTTGGTCATGTCTTCAGCAACGGCTTTTAGCGTATCAAAATCTTGGATTTCATCAGCTGAACCGATAGAAACGGCTTTATCTGCTAAAGCGAAATACTGTTGCATAATGGCATCGTTGTAGATAATTCCAAATCCCTCTACTACGTAAGGAATTCCGTAGACACCATCACCATCTGTTACAGCAAGGCTTGGGTCGGACAAATTCTTGTAAAAATCGGTATCCTTTAAATCCATACAGTAAGCTGACCAGGTTTTATAACCGATTGGTCCATTGATCTGGAATAAAGTTGGTGGCTCTTTCTTCGCGATTTCTGACTTAAGTGTGGTCTCGTACTGTCCAGAAGCGGCGGTACTAACTTTCACCTTAACACCAGTCTCATCTTCATACTCTTTCGCAATGGTTTCCCATTGTTTTGATACTTCTGGCTTAAAGTTCAGATAATACACTGAGCCTTTATCGTCGCCTTCTTCTTTCTTGCTCCCGCATCCGGCAAATAAACCTACTGCCATTAAAGATACCAGAGATAATGCGATTACTTTCTTAAACTTCATCGTAACTCCTCCTTATAAAATGAAACCTATGGTTTTGGAAACGGTATCGGTAACGTTTCCGGTTCATGTCATAACCATACCACCTTTACCTAGAAGATTCAAGACCGTTTGACTTTTATTTGTTATTTTTGTGCACCTTTCACATTTTTATTTATGTCTTCTAAGAAGAAGTGCACAAAAAAAAGGGCCATTATCTCAGCCCCCTTACATTTTACAAATACTTCATTATATTTTGAAACACGGTCTCTTCATCGCTAGGATTGATATAGGCATGATTCGCATCTCCTTTAAACCGAAGTGAATCTCCCGCCAAAAGAAGGTATTCCTTCTCATCAATTACTAGTAAAAGCTGTCCTTTTGTCACCAAAACGTATTCTTCGTAGACATTTGCATGAGATGGTGACTCGTAGTGGCATCCAGGTAGCAAGGTAATGTGAAAATAATCAATACCAGTCATTGGATCAAAGGGAAATACATTGCGTAAGATCATACGCCCCTCATCCTCTTCCACTAACGGAGTGTCCGCCAGAGGCATCACGTGGTAATCGGTGCTTGTGGTCTCCAGCAAACGGGAAAAAGTAATGCGCAGTCCGGTGGAAATCTTCCACAGAGTGGATACCGTCGGGTTTGATTCTCCTCTTTCAATCTGGGCTAGCATTGCTTTACTCACCCCTGTGCGCATCGCCACTTTGTCTAAGCTTAGGCCCATTTCCTGACGTACGCTTTTTATAATTGCTCCCATATTTGCAGGTGGGTTATTCATTGACTTTCGCTCCTTTTTCTCTTTTTGTTAAATCCAAAGTCTATGTCCTCTAAGTATAAGAAACCAAACGGATGCCATAAGAACGGATTAAATCCGCCGCTTCTTCAAGCTCCTCTTCACTTGGCACTTCAAAGATATGTAATGCCTCCTCCATCTGGAGAGCGTGGTATTTTTCACGTCCCAAATCGTGATATGGAAGCAATTCAAGCTCGGCATCTGGCAAATATCTGGACATAAATTCTAAAGTCTGTTCTAGGTTTTCCCTCGTCAAATTAAGACCGGGTATAGAGGGTATACGTATGGTCATTGGTATTTTCAGCTCATAGATACGCTTCGCATTATCCAAGATAATTTGATTGGATACACCGGTGTAATGCTTATGCTTCTCTTCATCCATAACCTTAAGATCATAAAAAATATGACTCATTTTTGGTAGAATATCTGAGACTTTATCAAAAGCAAAATAACCACACGTTTCTAGCCACTGATCAATACCTTGGGAGCTTAATCCCGTTACCAGTTCCCGCAAAAACTCAGCCTGGAAAGTCGGCTCGCCTCCGGAATAAGTTACACCGCCACCAGAATAGCGATAGAATATCTCATCCCTTTGCACCCTCTTTATAATGTCTTCAGCGCTGCTGGCTTTACACATTACGCTTAGCGCTTCCTGAGGACAGGCGCTCGCACACACACCACAGCCCACGCAAAGCGTTCGCGACCCTTTAGCCGTCGGATCAATCCCCTGAGGACAGACACTCTTGCATGTTCCGCAGTGAGTGCATTTTCCTTGGTAGTACGCTAGTTTTCTATTTGTGGTCCATGTTTCTGGATTCGCACACCACTGACACCTTAGAGGACACCCAGGCAAAAATATCACGGTCCGAATGCCGTCACCATCATGGGTGGAAAAGCTCTGTATTTGCAGTAAACTTCCGTTTTCTATTCGTTCTTTATTTTCACTCATAATTATAAATTGCTGTGCGTATTGCGCACGATAATGGCTTCCTGCATTTCTGGAGACAGGTTCACAAACTGGGTGCTATAGCCGGCCACTCTCACCAGTAAATCCCGGTACATTTCCGGCTCTTTTTGGGCTTTACGCAAAGTTTCATTGGATACCGTATTAAACTGCACATGAAAAGCTCCCAATGAAAAATACGAACGAATCAAAGCGCCCAGGTTATTAAGTCCTCTATCCGTTTTTAGTAGCTCTTCATTTAGGCGCAGATTCATTAACGTCCCACCAGTATGGACATCATGATTGACCTTCGCACTAGAGCGCATGGCGGCTAACGGACTTTCAATATCGCTTCCCGCATAAGGAGAAACCCCTTCCGATAATGGCTCCCCGGCTTTGCGTCCACAAGGAGTTGCGTCAATTACCCGTCCCGTAGGGATATAATTGGAAATCCCCATAAAGGCTGAGTTAAAGGGCGAACCAAATAAATCACGGTAGCCCCTGGTGGTTCGGTAATAAGTGTTTGATAGGTAAACCGCAATTTCATCTACGTAATTGTCGTCATTCCCGTACTTGGGCACAGCTTTTACCTTCCCTCGCAGGGCTTCATATCCTTGCCAATTGGCATCTAGCGCCATATTTAATTCTTCCATAGTTGTTGCTTTCTCTTCAAACACCAGCTTCTTAACTACCGCTAGTGAATTAGCCGTAACCGCTAAGCCGATACCGGTTAATACCGGTCCCACGTTATAATGGGCGCCGCCGCGACTTAAGTCCACTCCGCGCTCTAGACAATCCTCTACACACGCCGAAAGGAAGGGCCGGGGAACGATCTCGGTATGTAGCTTCTGGGCCAAAACCGAGGCAATAACAGAGTGGCGAACTAAATTATCTAGCTGGCGAATAACCGCCGCCTGAAATTGTTCATAGGTTGCAAAACGATTGCTAGGGACTTCTGCTAGTCCCATCTGCTCCCCTGTCATTCGACTTTTGCCCTCATTCATGGCATATTCTAGCGCGGCGCTAAAGTTAACATTTACGGCTGAGGTCCATTCCCCAGTCTTGCGAAAATGAGGCACTACACACCCGCAATTATTCCAGTCTCTAGCATCTTCTGGCTCATACCCTGCCTGCAATAGCATCTGGGTTCCCGCTTGATCATTGTGAATAGCCGGAAAGCCGGTACCAGTTCGTACTAGTTCAGTAACCGCTCTTAAAAACTGGGCTGGACAATCCGCATGAATACGCACACTTAATCCCGGTTGATGGGTACGGACGCTCTCCGTTGCCGCCAAACAAATATAAGAAAGATCGTTGGTCGCATCGAATCCGTCACGGGTCTTCCCACCAACTGTCAGATTTTGAAACTGATTATAGCCGGCAAAAAATCCAGCTGTGTTCGCCGATATCGTCCAGACCCATTCTGATAGCTTAAGCCACAGCGCTTCTACTAGCTCCTGAGCGGATTCCTTGCTAATTCTATTGTTTTCTATATCCTCTTGATAATAAGGATACATGTACTGATCAAAACGTCCCAGATTTAACGCCAAAGGATTTTCCGAAATAATTCCCCCAAGCTGGGTAAACCAGACGAACTGTACCGCTTCATGAAAGGTTGTCGGTGGCTCGGCTGGGACGTGTTCACAGACGGTAGCAATGGTTTCTAAATCTCGTCTTCTGTCACTGTCTACTTCGTCCTCTAGTAGCGTGCGAGCTTTCTGGGCATAGCGTTTGCTAAGACAGATAATGCCTTCACTAATCAGGATTTGGGAGCGATAAAAGATGATTTTATCCATATCCTCTGGTTTGGCAATATCTAAGCTCTGTAAATGCTCCTTCGCCTCTTCGAGAATGCCGGCAAATCCCTTTTTAAAAAGAATATCCTGATAGTCTGGAGTTATTTCACCTACCGCTTGCCGCCACTTTGAATCATTGTCGATGATTCCCGAATCTATCACCAGTTTCCTTGATTCTTCCGGGATTTGCGCCAAGAAATGCTCTTCCAAAGATTGATTCTCCCAATAAGGAAATATCTTTTCCCTTACATATGCTCTTTGGTCATCGGTCATCTCATAGGGATCCTGTGATCTTTTATCAAACTGATCCATCTCCCGGTCCACCCAGCGCCAGGAAAATTCTGGTGTTAGAATTCCGCTTCGGCGAAACTTCCCTGCCGTTCCTACCACCAATTCATCGTCGAAGATTTCTACCGTGAACTCCTGGCAGAAATCATAGAAGGCCTGGGCTCTTCTAATGGCTACCGGCTGTCCTTCCGTACGCTTATGGGACTCCGTATAAATCCTCGCTCTCTCAATGCATATTGCCGGTTTCGTATTAATATAGTTTTGCCGTAGCCTCTCTATCCTCGGTGTTATGCTCATAAAGACACCCCCTTTGTGTGCTATAGTGAATTTTGTTCATTATAACATACAAAGAGGGTGAATACTATTGTTCTTTGTTTTGTCTATTCTTTTGGTTTGTTTCTAATCGTTTTATGGTCATAAAGTAACCTATCGCTAAGGGAATACTCGCTCCTACCCAGGCCAAAGGACTGGCCATACTCACACCGGTAAACCCTAGAGGGGCTACGAGAAACAGAGCTGCTCCTGCTCGCATTATAAGCTCCATAATCCCCGCCACAGTAGGAATCACGCTTTCTCCTAAACCTTGCAAGGTAAAGCGATAGATAAATAGTAGCGCTAGCGCCCAATACATGGCTCCGTTAATCTGCAGATACGTCTGGGCATAGGATAATACTTGACCCGCGTTTTCACTAACGAAAAAGCCTGCCAGATTATGACCAAAGAAAAAGTTAATCGCTCCCGTAACAATACTAAAACTAAGGGAAATTAGGGTACACTGAAAAACCCCTTTCTTGATCCGGTCAATCTTTCCTGCTCCGTAATTTTGAGCAGCATAGGTACTCATGGTCGCACCAAAGGAATTCATCGGGAGCGTAGCCACTTGATCTACTTTCTGAGCGGCCGTAAAGCCAGCTACTGCCGTAGCGCCTAAGCCATTAAGGACAAATTGCAGAAGGACAGCACCAATGGCGATAATCGACATCTGAAAGCCCATGGGAAAGGCCACCCGAGCGTGCTGCTTAACATCCCAGCCAGTAATCCGAAAATCCTCTCTTTCAAGCTTCAAAATTGGCAACTTCTTTTTAATATACTGCAAACACAATAGCGCTGAAAGTGCCTGTGAAATAATAGTGGCAAAACCGGCACCCGCTACGCCCATATGAAAGAATAGAATAAATAAAAAGTCTAAACCGATATTAAGTATACAGGCGAATATAAGAAAATAAAGCGGTGTCTTGCTATCTCCTAAAGCGCGAATTACGTTTGAAAATAGGTTAAACATAATATTTGCAATCGTACCTGCAAAGATTACAATAATATAAGCGTAAGCATGATCAATAATCTCTTCTGGTGTCTGCATTAAGACTAATATCTGTCTGGAAAACACCACCGCTAAGACTGTCAGGACAACGCCGAGAACCAAACTAATTACGAGACAAGTCGCATAGCTGCGCCTAAGTCCTTTTTCATCTTTGGCGCCAAATCGCTGGGCGATGATTATCGAAAGTCCTGTGGTAACCCCGATCGCAAATCCTAAAATCAGAAAGCTTAAGCTTCCCGTACTCCCAACCCCAGCTAAAGCATCAACGCCGATGGTACGGCCAACGATCAAGGTATCTGCCATACTATAAAATTGCTGAAAAATATTACCGATTAGCAAGGGAATTGTGAAGGACACAATCAGTTTTGCCGGAAAGCCTTTGGTTAAATCTTTTGTCATAATTTGTCCCTCCTTTTAGATAAATACAACTTGTTCTAGTATATTACTCTGAGTGAAAAGTGAAATGGAATTTCTTGCAGTGTTTTTGTAGAATTTTGCCCTTAAAGTATGTATACTTTAATTATGTTCAGACAGGAGATTTTATAATGAGAACACAAGAATACGATTTAACATATAACGATTTAAACCCTACTTTTTTGTTTTCGTGCAATCTTGAGCGGGTTGAGGACGAGACGAATTACCACGCCCATGATTTTGTGGAACTCTCCATTATCACGAAAGGAACGGGGGTTTATCATATTGACGGCGTAGATTATCCCGTCTCTGCTGGCGATCTTGTCGTCTTTAACCCGGGAACCTACCATAAAAGCCTCGTTACAAACCCGGATTATCATACTACGGAGCACTATATCGGCTTCTCCGATATTCACTTGCGAGGTCAAAAAGCGAACATCCTTATCCTACCGGGGAACGTACCCGTCTACAGCATGAGTGGTAAGATGAAACAAGAGGTACTTAATATCTGTAATCGAATGGCAAAGGAATCGGCTGCGGCCAGTAGTGGACGGTACTTTCTCTTAAAAGCATATTTAATCGAGCTCATCGTCCTCATCCTTCGTGAGGTTGAGGATACGTCCTCTAACCATAAAGGCTACGTATTTGAATCTCCTTATCGCAAATATGTGGTCAGTCAAATGATTAATTTCTTTAATGATCATTTCTCGGAAAAAATATCCCTCGACCAGATAGCACAAAATATGTATTTAAGCACTTTTTATTTAGCGAAAATCTTTAAAAGCGAAACTGGCGATACCCCCATTAACTATCTAATTAACTTACGACTAGAAAAAGCTCGGGAGTTATTAGAAGAAGATAGTTCTGCAAGTATTCAAGATATCGCAGAAAAGGTTGGCTATGAAGATGTCTCTCACTTTAGTAAAAGCTTTAAAAAGCATTACGGTATCGCTCCTACTAAGTATCGTTCTGACACTATCTAACCAAAATACACCACATAAAAACAGGTAAGACTTTTCGTCCTACCTGTTTTTCGTATATATTATACCTTCAAAACCAGCATACAAGAAACAATAATCATCCTGTTCATTTTAAAACCTATCCATTTTTGGTCATGCCCTCGACCGAT
>NZ_JAMXOC010000023.1 GCF_024721265.1 Ohessyouella blattaphilus
GTTTTCGGCCTAGCATATTTTCCGGCGTTGTATGATTTAGCATCTCCGACATAATATCTTCCATATTGTAAAGACAGAAAGTGTTATGAGCGTGGTTATTTTGAAGCGCGATATTATATACTTCATCAAAGCCTACACCCCATTTTTCTAGTAGAGAATTTGTGACTTTAATCTGTCCGTAATTATCGTTTCTGTCGCTTATAATTAAAGTGCAATAGGCTGCTAAGTCTTCCATTCCTCGGTAAGGAATGTCACTTAACATTTCCAGACTTTTTGTAGCGTTTACAACTCCTAGGCCTAGATTATTCTTAACCTTCTCGAACTCATGAATATTACTGATGTTTAACTTTTTCTGGGCGTCTTTATTGGTTTCGTAGATTTGAATCAACTCCTTTACAATAGATTCTATATCTTTCCCTTTTTGGTAATCATCAAAGTAGGGGTCTAAGTAGATGACAGGTGCAATCTCGCTTTGCGCGTCTCGAATTATTACTCCTTGGCGACTAACATCGTTTCTTTTCAAAACATTATTTAAATGAACAGTTGCTGTTATGCCGTGGTCCGCAATATAGTCCCTTAACTCTTCCTCAATATCTTTCGCAAACTGATTAAACATGCTTCTTTCCTCCTTCCTGCTTTAGTCTCTGGTAATAGGTTTCCAAGTTCGTTTGTTTCTTTTTGCTGTCAATTTCCAACATTATCATTTGACTTCCTCCATCTTTGTGATTAAATTTAGGGCAAAGCGCATATTCTCGGCCGGCAGCTCTGGCCTTGCAATTCTTTTTAGTTGCTTTAAAGGTACGTCTTTCAAAGTAATCTCGCTTAACACTTCCATCTGCTCTTGATTAAAAGCACCACTTATAACATACTCCAACAACTCCTCAGCACTAGCTATACCTGATATCTTTCTTTGCTCTGCTTTTTCTATGGGTTTCTTTTTACCTTTTTCCTCGTATGCGGATTTTAAAAACAGAAGCATCTGAGCTTCTGTCTCACTTTTACTCTTTGAAAAATCAAAACTTAGAAATGACGCTCTGCTCATCTGATAAATCTCTAACTTTTCTCCGTCCCGTTTACAAGCCTCGTAATACTCTCGACTCTTATCATTTAGGGGCGTGAAGCCTTCGTATAGCTCCTTTGTTACTAAACGGTTATCTTCCCGCTCAATCCAAACATCTTGATTATACTTACCAAAGGACATAACCTTTTCTCGTATCTTTTTATGTTTGCCATAGTAGTCCCACTTTTTGTCCTTGACGGAATACTCTCCTTTTATCCGAACCAGGCACTCGTCTTTAAGCATAGATACTTCTTCTGGTAAGATTAACCGTCGACCCATCACATCGTAGTTAGCATTACTTGATCCATGGCCGCCTTTACTTTCTCCTTGGCTTCTTTTCTCAATGGTCTTTTCACCTGCCTGTTCGCTCATATGCTTATGGGAGGAGGGCTCGTTGCCACCTAAAAAAACCACCGTATCGCAGTTCCCGTACACACCTTCCCACTTATCTTCTCGGTACGCCACCTTCAGCTGAGCTAAGGATTGTAAGAGAATGGCACAATAGATGTCCCGGCTCCGGCAAGTGGCTAGAATCTTTTCAAAGGCGGCGGGCATCTTGATATTGGCAAACTCGTCTAACCACAGGCCCACCGGTATTGGACACTTGCCCCCATTTAGCCTAGCTTGCCGGTAGAGCTCTTGAAAGAGCTGGGTATAAAGAAGCCCAGGGATAAAGTTATAGGTATCGTCATCGTCTGGGATGCAGCAAAACAGACTTGTCTTAATGTCGGTGTTTCCGTGAAGCCCTGCTGCTAGTGACGGCAAATCAATATCATCCCCATCAAGAATCCGCAATAGTTCTTCATTATCAAAGGGATCAAATCTTGCATTAGCGGACACGATAATACTGCGAACAGTGTCCCCAGCACCTCTAATACAACGTCTGTAACTACGAACTGCGGGATGGTTCTCCCCCTTTTCTCTGGCTAGTTTGTTCATTCGCACGTCAAGGGGCGACTTAACCTCGGGATCATGGTGTACCCTCGCTTCGTCTAGTAAGTGAAGAACGCTACGGAAGGTTTTCTCTAGATACACATCTTCAATGACTCCGTTTTCTAGGCGTCGTTGTTCTTTTCGTGGACACTCCGTCCACACATAAAAAAAGATGCTAGAAAGGTACATTTTTTCAGCTTTTTCCCAAAATGGGTCTGAATGATTAGCATTCTCCTGGGTAGTATTGGCCATTAGATTGGTTACTAACTTATTCACGTCACTGGCCTTCCTTAAATATCGAAAAGGATTATACCGACAAGACTTGTTCATCTCCACAAGATTTAGCGATAGCACCCGGCGTCCTATGGCCATAAGATAGTTCCCACACTCTTCTGCTAAAGTTCCCTTGGGATCTGTATACACGTTACTTCCATAATTCGTTAACAGGTTGGGAATTACCACATAGGCGGTTTTGCCAGAACCTGAACCACCGATAACTAGCAGGTTATTATTTAGTTTTGTGTGTCTAGTATCATAAGAGACTCTTAAGGCCTCCGAGAGGACACGATTTTCTTCTCCTGGTCTTTTGTAGGAAAAGCACAAAAAATGACAAGTCACAAGACTTGCCAAACTTCGATTTATTTTCTTTATACTCCCCCACTTACTGGTGCCGTGCTCTTCTCCAATGCGCAAATCATGAAGGGTGGTATAGTGCCAAATCGCTACTAGAAACCAGATAAATACTGCCACCAGTATGCAGTACCCGCTTTTATCGTTCCAGTATAGCCGTTCCAGTGGGTGAGTTAATACATGCAGGGCTATCCTATCGTAGGTGCTTAAATTCACACCAGGAACGATAAATAACCCCGATAGACAATAGGCAACATAAAAAAATAGTAGTAAAATAATTCCCCAGCTAATCCCCCAGCCTATCTTTTGTCGTTTACTTGGTGGCATTTATCTCACTCCCTTCCCCTTTAATATCACCTCCTTTCATGAACATTCTCATAACTTGTTCCATGCGACGAACTTCCATCTCTGGACTAGCTAGCTTTAATAAAATGCTCCTTTTTAGTCCGGCTTGATAAGCTTCCGTCAAGATGCCAATCTGCTCTAAGGAAAATCTTGGGTTTACTAGAACCTCTAAAAACCAATCCGGGATGGACTCCCGCTTCCTGTGAAAGGAAAGGCTCTGCCGCTTTCTTCTGGGCGTATCCTCCCTTGCTCTTTCAAGGACTTGGTTTCTGGACTCCAACGCGCTTAGCTGTTCTTTTAAATGATTACATTTTCTTTCATAGTCCTGTACTTTTAGGCTCTCCTCTCCCTTTTGCCGGTCACTGACTAATAGCTGCTCTTTCAAGGATTTATTCTCAGTAGCGACAACTTGCAGCTCTTCTTTTAACTGAGTATTCTCTATCTCCAACCGCTGGGATATCTGGTCGAAGAAGTTCTGCTGGGTCTCGATTCTGGTTTCTAAAAGGGATAATTGGGCATGAATCTTCTGGATATAAGCACCATTAACAACCTCTGGATTTTTAACACCTGCCTTACTGTTAAAATATTGAATCTTAGCTTCTAGCATGGCTTCCGGGCTTTTACTTTTTAAGGCAATCTTTTCTAGAATATAAGGCTTAGGAATCCCTTCTTCGATGGCTACACGAATTGCCTGCATCTGCAACGAGCTATAGTCACTGGTAGCATAAAGTAATATCTGCTCTTCACTTAGCCCGTGCTCAAAACCGGTACGGATTTCTCGTTTAATAGCTTCTCGCTCTTCCTCAGACTTTCCTTTAAAAAGGTTACCCTTAGTTTTAAGAAACCGTCCGGCTTCCGTTTTCACTTCTATCATAGGCTAATTCCCTGGCGGAAGTTGCGATTCGGTAACTCAATATCCTTTTCTCTTTTCGTTGCCCTTTCTACTTCTTTTACCTGATCCCTAAGTGCTTCTTTCTTTGCCGAGAGCTCTTCTACGTATTTTATGTACTCCGAAGTGAGCCCTCGTTCCTCAATAAACTTCTCCATATATACAATTCTGTCTTGTATCCTTCTGATTAAATCTTCTAATTCTTTCGTTGTTGCCATAACTTCTCCTTTCACCTAACAAGTTCCTTTTCCACCTTCCACTCCTTAAATAGACTTTCTTCGCTTACCGAGTAGGTGTCACTAATAAACTGGATGGTCCGAAGCTCCTTTCTCACTTCTTTTAATTTTTGCAGGCGCTCTTTCCTTTGCTCCTCACCTCCTTTCTTCTTAAGCTGCCGGCAATCTGCATTCAGCATTTTCTTTTTTAATTCAAAGCTTTCCTTTAGCTGTATAAGTTGCTCTAGTGTTTGGATTTTATATTTATCAGTTAATTGCAGACTGTCCATGTGCTTATCCAGTTCCTTTATGTCCTGCCGGTACTTCCAAGGCTTTATCTTTGGGTAGGTAGCAAAGAGACGATTATTCCATGTACATAAAAAGATGCACTTTCGGTAATAGTAGCTCGCTAACCTTGGCATACGCTTTCGATAATACCGGGAATGCAAAAGCTCCCGGTACGTAGTAACGTCCGAGAGCATCTCTTCAATATCCTTTAATAATTCCTTGTCAGCAATTTGCTTCTTTATATCCTCTACGCTGTAGCCTGCACCTAACCGGTAGTTCCGTCTAGCTTTCCCCATTCCTTCACACTGGATAGAAAAGTAGGGACCATACCGGCTACTATTTCCTTCCCGGATTTGGTAGCCATTATCCCTTAATATCTTTAAAAACTCATTATAATCCCCTGCTGCCTGCATCGCCTCTTGAAGGTTTTGGCGGATTAAATTATCCCAACTCTTATGTCCTTGTTTCTTCTGCCACTTTTCTTTTCCCGTAGTGCGCCTATTTAATCGTCCCTCTTTATCTTGAAGAGTAATGTAACTTAAACCGTTCGCGATACAGATATCATTAAGAATCGGCAGAATATCCTTTTCCCAGTCGCCGGCTTTATAATGGTATTTATAGCCATTCCTAGAAAGGCTGTTAAATAGGATATGGCTATGCTTGTGCTCCTGGTCGTCATGAGTGGTAAAGACTACATCGTAACGATCGCCAATGTAACGGTCTACAAACTGGCCCGTTAGCTCATGAGCTTCTTCCGCCGTTACTTCTCCTGGAGGAAAAGAAAGGACAAAGTGATAAGCCACTCTGCCCCAGTTCTTTCCATAAAATTCTTTTGTTTCTATCATTAATTCATAAATTTCATCAGCGGTGATTCCCGCGTTGCCGCCGATGAGTAATCCGCCTTTGGTCTTTTCGCCATTGTGTCCCGGCTGCATATCCAAGATGTAGAGAATGGCACCATAGAGACCGGCGGATGGGTTTCGACCTTTTCCTTCTTTAAGGTGGTCTAGTTTGATGATTGCCATATGTCACCTCCATGTCATGAGTTTCGATTATAAACCACGAGTATAATATAATACTAAGACTTCTATACAATTTGCATCTTGGCCCTAACAGATAGTACCTAAATATGAAATTCTCACCTAATCATCTATGTCTGTTCCTATATTAACTACTGCTTTGATTTGCTGACCCCTTCCAATTACGTAAGGCTACTACATTGCCTTATGGCATTAGTTTTCCTCCTTTTGGAACAAGTTAATAGCCGCTCCTTAATAGGAACGGCTATGTAAAACAATTTATAAAATTCTGTTGTCCTTAATTAATAGGGAATTTCTATTTCCATTGTAGGCGTTGTTCGTGTCTCTATTTTAGTGATAACTGATGTATATAAGTCTGTCTCAACATTTGGAGTCTCGATAGAAACCACTAATGAATATCGTATTTTTTCTTTGTACTTATTGAGATACGATCGTTCACGCCACCAACCAATAACAGGATATACAGCAATCATATTTGCATCACATAGATTTACCGCTAAATCTTCACAAAAGTCAGAATGTATTGAACCAACATCACGATTTTGCACGCCCAAATACCAATCTCTACTACTTCCGTCACCGCTATCTTTTTTATCATCGCCACGCATCTTGACATTAATACGCTTTTTAAAGTCCTCCTCATTTTCATTAGAATTAATAACATCAAAGCGTAACCCACATGAAGGGTATCTATATTTATCCTTCCACCCCACTTCACCTGGTCCCGGCTCCACGAAATAAGAAAGTGTAACTTTAATAATAGCCTTTACTTCACCCAAAGATTCAAGAACCTCTCTTGGCCATGGAATTGTGTGTAAATCCATTTCATTCATACTGTCTTTTGTAAACGGTTGTAATGTCCCTTGAATTACTAAATTCACCGAATTACTCACACACTGTATCGCCTTAGACAAATTGGGAACCCCATATCCACATGCTCTCAACAATTGTCTACGTCCTTTTGTCTTAGTATCTTCTTTACAAAACTGTTTATACATTTTTTCTGTCCAACTCGCCGAATGGACTAGCAAGGCTCTGACTGTTTCAGGCCATATATTAGGATACTCGGCATAAATCTGCGCCGCCATCCATGATGCCTGAGCTGCTGCCGAACTTGTACCCCAGATAGTTGAAAAAGGTCGTGTTAAATGATTATCACCTGTAGTTAACAACGATAAATCTTCACACTCCGTGTAGTCCACACCATTTGTAGCCATATTACCGCCATCTAACAATATCTCTGGCTTAATTGGCCATTTACTATTCCATGATATAGAGGTAGAACTATACGGCGCTAATTCCCCCACGTCTGCAACAGGATAGAACCCTTTATAACTGGACCCTATAATATTTATATCATTTGTCATGGCTCCAACCGTTATTGCATTCCAAGCCTGTCCTGGGTTTTCTATTCCATGAACAATGCTCGCTTCTGGATATTCAAGACTTTCTAATTCATTAGGACAAACATTGCCACCACTAATGATAAACAGCCTCTTTTGTCCATTTTCATTAGCACCTGATGTTATATTGTCTATAGCTGCTGACCACGATGTTGGACTCCCATCTCCAGTATTATAGTATGGTGATGTTACCGCCATACATATAGTTCTTTCTACATGTGGGTTTGACAGTTCCGCAACGGCAACGGCTTGCTCAGTTATTGCACCATATAATTTAATTGGATTTTCTCCATGAGGTGGCAAAATCTTTACAGATTCAATTTTATGATTTATATTTACGTCCGATCCATCAACCAGTGTCTCTTTCAAATCATTATATAGTGCTATCCCGGCCATTTCTGTTCCATGTCCATAATGATCATCACTTCCCCATGATTGAATGACGCTCTGTACAGTGTCTGAATCTTTTATCGCCGGAGCAAGAAGTGGATGTCCCCCATTTAGTCCTGTATCTAGCAAACATATAGATGTATTACTATCTGAATAATGTGTCCTTTTTGCAAGTTCTTCTACCCACTCCCTCTGTTCAGCCGTCTGTAATTCATTAAAGAAATCTGTTGGTTCTGGTGCCCTGCGAAATTCTGCTATATATTCACAAGTACTAATCAAATTCGTAAGTTGCGTTTTATTCGCCCTTATCAAAAAAACTATTCTTTCTGGAAAGTGAAGCTCTTTCTCGTCCCTCTCTATGTCCAAAAGCTCGCAACATTTTACTAAACTTGCTCGTGCATCCTCCATTGATGAAATAACTTTATCTTTTCGAGTTGAAATATCATAACGAATCCATACCTCACACCAGCACGGCTCCAATTCTGGAATATCCGCTTCCAAACCAATCCAAAAGGAGTCCAACATAGCAAGTCTTATATTCTCAATACTGCTAATCAGGTCATTATTCTTAGGCTTACCACTCTTCTTATTAACTTCAGTTAAATATGCTCCAGCTTTATCCAGAAAAAATGCTTCTTTTCCTGCTGGAATATATACTGTCGCCTTAACTATTTCCTTTTCATCATCTAGTTTTACATTTAAAAGACGTATCCCTTGAATTCTATTTTCCAAGCTCTTTATAGCCATGTCATGTTTGGCTGCGCCCGAAAATTCAAGGTAAACGCCTTCTTTATACCGTATAGCTGCTGCCTGCTTTTGAACATCTGATCGCTCATAACAAGCCTTTAGGCTCCTTGTAATAAATGCACCATGTGCCTTAGTGTTATCTCGCTTAGGGTAATTCGCTCCTATTACCGCCGATCTAGAAACATAGGGAATCGATACATTTGTATTATTTAGAAAAATATTCCTTTTTTCGACTGTCAATCACTATGCCTCCTTCTTGTTATATATTCTTAACCTTTCTTCTACCAAACTCAACAATTTAGACTGCGTAATTTCACAATTATCCAGTATTGATTCCTTAATAGCATCTTCACATACCCTAATTATCTCAGCATGACTTAATACTATCGATTTTTCAACCAATTTTTTAGACGGAGCAAAAGTACTCTGAAAAGATGCAATTTTATATTCATATAAATGTTTAACTTCACTTTCCGTTGGCATAGGATAATGCAGCACATCATCAAAACGCCTAAATAATGCTTGATCAAGTAGCTTCTGATTATTTGTAGCTGCAACAATAATACTATCCGACGAATCTTGTTCTATAAATTGGAGAAATGAATTCAAAATTCTTCGCATTTCTCCCACCTCATTATCCAGACTTCTATCAGCACCAATTGCATCAAATTCATCAAACAGATAAACCCCTACGGAATTTTCTACCGAATCAAATATCTGTCTTAATTTTGTACTAGTTTCACCCATGAATTTTGTTACTAGTTTATCCATTTGAACAATATAAAGAGGCAACCTTGTTTCAGATGCTATTATAGAAGCTGTAAAAGTTTTTCCTGTCCCCGGTTTTCCCTCAATGAGAATTTTCCGCCGGTTGCTCATGCCATAGCTTTTCAACTTATTTCTATTTTTATACTCATTTAAAATTCTTTGAATCCGCTCTCTGATATCGTCAGATACAATCAAATCTTCTAGTCGATCATTTGGAAAAGACATCTCCAACATTGGGTTTGCTAGTTGCTGATTAAAATTAAAAATGTTTGCCTTTTTGCTACCTGTTTTATCAGCAAGTTTTTTCAACTCGCGTGCAAAGGAATCATGGTTTAACTTTGCCTCATATGCAGCGATTTGCAATACTACTGTTTTAAATTTCTCATTGTCATTATCGTTGTGTGCTTTAATTAAACTTTTAAGCTGATCTGCTGTAGCCACTTAAACCACCTCCTTACACCACTTATTTGTAAACTTAATTATATCTATTATGCCAAAGAAAGTCAATGAATGTGCGCTTCTCCGCATATTGTATGCTAACCATTTCTCTGCTTTACATTCATATATTTTTCTCTTTTATCATTGGCAAAACTCTTTTTATAAAACATACTGTTAACATTACATATTTAAGATTTTGCACCATAAACCTTGAAAAAACAATATGACAACTTGCATTACATCATAGTCATATAATATTAAGAACTTTGTTAATTCTTTCTAGATTCTGTCTTCGTTATGTTGGATAATATTGATAATCTGGCTCTCTAGCAATCTAATAACTATTAGTAACTGCCCATCCATCGCAAATAGACGCTCTAATTCCGGCTCACAAGTTTGCAAATGCCGATCCAATCTGATTATTATTGCTCTTAACTCATACCGTATTTTCTGCAACACTTCTTTATCTTCTCTTGACAACGAAGTTTGCCTATTTTGACATATCAAATGCCGAATATACTCACTTATATTACCATACTTTTGAGATCTATGTTTGAGCAATTCGTACGTAGCCTCATCTAGTCGAAATACAATACTCTTTTTTTTCCGATTCATTTTATGATAAATTGGCTTTTCCTCCTTCTTCTCTCAATGATAAATTCTTTGCGCCCTAACTTGTTATGCTCGCCTCAAGCAAATGAAGCGCTTGACCTAAGTAAAACAGAATAGATTTAAACAAGATACGCATTATGTAATACAAATGCATCTTGCTAGGGGAGTTCCCCTAATACCCCCAGAGCGAGCTCGTCTCAATTTTTCCTTGATAATCTCCACAAACTTCAATATTCATATAACATGATAACAGGCCTTCCTTGTATCTACATCTTGAGGTACACCATCATATCTACTGATTATATTCTGAATTCCATCTGTGATTCATTTAAATCAAATCCATTTAATCCCTGTTTGACTTCAATAATTTTTCGATATCGATTCGATAAAATATCATCATATTCTATGTATATATCAAATTCTTTTCCTGGTTTAGATTTAAGCAAACTCAAAGCATATAGGCTCTGGTCATCTTTAGCTATTTGCTGAACTCTCCCCCTTCTATCGTAATTTGAACTTTCTATTTGTACACTTCTTTCCATTAGTGAAACTTCAATATTTCTAGCAATTCCCAACCCATCATTCTTCATTAGCAATGGTAAGGATAATGGCAATTCTTTATAATCCCCTAATGTCTTCGAGCTTTTAAAATCAAAATCAATCATTGCGTTCATAAGATATTCTGAGTCAAGGTATGATAAATCTGTGCTAACTGATAATATTGGCAATACGCTTAATCGCCTTTCCTCTCCGTTCCTTCTGGCCTCATATTTTAATGTAACTGCTAATGCTCCAAATGTTACAGCTCCGCCAATAATAGAACCATAAAATTCTAATGCACTTCCCGCTTCCCATTCGGCTCTTAATAGAGGATGTGGTGCTGGTATTATGAACAACCAGTTAATAAATAATGGAACCGCAAACAATGACACTATGATAATCCCAACCCAAAACAAGATTTTTTTTATCACTCTATCCCTCCTCATATTTTTTCTCCAAAATATAATATCATTCCTACTGCCATTCTACAAATAGTAGCGCACCTCTTCCTCTTGTTATTAATCCTATTTTCCGTGACTTCTAATTCAATTTACTATTCCGCTCCCTCATAATAACCAAAGACATACTCCTTCGTCTCCTCATCATAAAGCCCTTCTATTCTGGATTGTTCCTCATTGTCTATGCGCAGATAAAACCTGTGTGCTTTAATCACCTTGTCGTAGATATCCTTGCCCTCTATGCTAACTTTTGTATACTCGCCGTAATAGTCTGCTAGCTGGATATACCTTTCAAGCTCACTTTTAAATTCTTCCCGGCTGTCACTACTTTCTAGGAAAGACAAAAGACTTAAGCCTTTATAACCTACTTCCATAACCTCTTGTTTATCTACCTCTACAGGATACTCATGTAGCTCTTCGATTCTAACTTTCTGTTCTTGTTGCTCTTCTTGCCTCTTAGCCTGATTGCTTTTTATACGACCTATCATTGCTCCAATAATAAGACCAAATAGTAAGGTGACAATAATCGCGCCGGCTAAGATCTTTAAAATAAATCGTTTCTTCTTTCTTTGAATCTCCCATTCTTTCATCGGCATCGCTCTCCTATCTCTTTAACCCTTTGCTCTGCCACATGAGCCCTTATCTTTCTGGCTTTTAGTTCCTCCACATAATCATCCGCGGCCTCTTTACTCTTAAAGGCCGCCAGCAGTTCCATATGTGCTTCCCTAGTAATCCCCAGATCTATGCCCGCAGTATGTTCTTTATACACAAGATATGGCAAGCTATTTTCTAACACTCTTCCTCACCCACTTTCCTTCCACTATAATCCATCATTTTCACCTGAATCTTATCCTTATTTACTACCTGCCGCATAAAGCGGTCAGCATTACGTTTCTCTAGAAACCCAGCAATCATACGATACCTTGGGTTCTCCGCAACCCCTATATCTACCTCAAAGGTTAGAACCTCGTAGACAACATAGGGAAATAAAAGTTTGCCCATAAGCTCACCTCCTTGTTAAACCTGTTCTTTTTACTGGTTCTTATAACGGTTATAATACTCGTTGTCGTATTTATATCTGTTTTCCATAGCTGGTATGCCCGCTCTTTCAAAGGCCTTCTCGAAAGCTAGTGTCGCCTGATTTACATCCGTCATGGACTTAAGTCCTACTAGTCCCCCGTAGTCCCGATTTAGAATAAATACGGTTGTGGCTTCGCCGCCATTTAGTTCAAAATACAAGTGCTCTAGCTGAGGCTCTATCGTATCCCAAGTAGTACCCATACTCGCGGCACGACTTTCTAGATTCTGAAAGCGATTCGAACCTACTGTCCACTGCGCAATCCCTCTACCTGGTCCGCCGCCGTGCTGATAGCACTTAGGGTCTAGACCTGATTCTTGCCGTAAGTTTCCCATAATCCCGGCGGCACTTTCTGGACTAAAACCTTTCCCTCTTAAAAAGTTCCAAGTAATCTCCTCGTTGGTATTTCCCTCAAAGTCGCTTAATTCTTCAGGATAATTCGGTACGCAATATCCTGAAATGCCACCATAAGACAAAGGGTAGGTTCTCGTCGCGACGATATCACCGGTGTTGCCTTCGATAGTAATTACTTGATTGCCTTTTACGTACTGGACGATACCAATGTGACTCATTCCGTTTTCAAAGATAATCAGGTCGCCGGCTTTTGGTGTGTAGCTATCCTTTTTCATATAAAGATTACGCTTATCATACCAACTACGATACTGAGCTACCGAAGCGCTCTTAGGGAAAATGTCATTCTCTATATAATCGCACTGGTCAGCACACCAGCTTACAAAGCAGGCACACCACTCTTCTCGGCTCTTAAACCCAAACCAGGACCAGTACTTATCTCCACCTCTTTGATCTCCTTCCTTCTCCTGGGCTAAAGCTACCTCCACTAGCTTTTTACCGCCGTCACTTTGACTAGCACTAGCAATCACCATCAAAAGAAGACTAGCAGATAGCATCACCACTACTAGCACTGCCAGTAGTATCGGCACCACCGCGGCCACGGCTAGGCTAGCTTTTGGACCAGCCACCATTGCCACACCCTCTCCTAGACTGCCTCCTGCACTTACTGCCTTTTTGAAGTCATCAGCCATCATTCTTTCAATAACTTCTTCTCTACCTCGTTCTTTTCGGTGCTCTTTCTTTCTGCTATCCATAGTAGCTAGCTTCGTGGCCGATCTAGTAATCTTTGCCTCGGCACCAGAGAAGCTGCTTGTTGTTTGCGAAACAGTGCTAGTATTCTCTTTGGATAATTCTTTACCTGCTTTCTTATTTCCTGCTAGTACCATTTCTGACTTCTGGCGCCTCTCGCCTAGGTAGTTCTCTGTGGCTTTCTCTAAGTAGTGTTGTTTCTGCTGGGGGCTTAGGCGGTTCCACTGACGTCTCTCCTTCTTGTTTAAGTATCTTTGAGGCCGGTAGCCTGTTTGGCCAAAAAGTAGCTTCTGGAAGCTTTCCTCTGTTTGGGTTTTCTTTCCTTTTCCCTTATTAGCATTAAAGCGCTGTTCTTCAAATAACTTCATCAAAGCACCTCTCGTAATTTGGCGATACTGGCTTCTCCGTTTCTCTCCATCCTTTCTAGCTCTTCCTCCTCTTTTAGGCGATGCTCCTCTTCTTTTCTGGCAATTAACTCTTTTAGCTCCTGCATGCGCTTTTGTTTTTGACGACTTTCTTTAGGATCGGTAGTAAAGAGCCAGTAGAGGATATTGTCCGGGTCAATACGAGCATCAAAAATCACTTTCGTATTGCCAAACTTCATTAGCCCCATCCCTTTATGCTTAGCGTCCACATATTGCATTTCGGTGTCGGTTAAGTCAATAATCTCTGGTAAATCTTGCCGATCTGTTTTTGACAGAGAAAGAATTCCGATTACATCGGAGTTAGCCACCATGGTTTTGGCCTGCTTGCTCATAATGGAGTCGCTGATGTTCTGGGTTATTCCCGTGGTAATCCCGCCATCCTTTCTGGCCACCTTCCATAGCTTTTCCCAGGCAAGGGCAAACTCTGGATCATCAAAGACTACGTGTAGTTCATCCCCGTAGACTCTCGTTGCCTTATGATTCTTTTTGTTATAGGTAAGTCTGGTAGTCATTAGTTCAGTGATAATCATCATAGAAGGCTTCTTTAGGGTTTCTCCTAAGTCCCTAATACCAAAGACAACCATCCGGCTATTGATATCTACGTTGCTTTTATGGGCAAAGACATTAGACGAGCCACTTACATATAGCTCGAAGGCATCTAGGATGTCCCCAGCCTTCCCCCTTGGTTCCTCTGCTAAAAATCTTTGGTACTCAAGAAAAGTCGGTTCTGTCGTAATTCCTTGCTCGTCAAAGCTACGAAAGACCTCTTCGTATAAGCGACGTACAGAGCGGTCGATATAAGTGGCTTCATTTCCCTCTAGGCTTTTCTTTTTGATATAGGGAAAAAGACGCTGCATAAACACTCCCTTATCCGAGATAAAACCTTCACGCAGGGTATCGTCTAGGTAAACGTCTTCTGGTATCCATAGCGGATTGATATGCGTTTCTGTACGGTTACTAAAGTTAATCACCTGTCCGCCATAAAATTCGCAGATATCAAAATATTCATTGGCCGGGTCAAGCACCAAGACATCATCGTAGGTGTAGTTAAGCACTTGTACGATTTCTAGTTTGACAAAAAAGGACTTGCCGCTCCCTGGTGGAGCATAGATAAAGCCATTACCGTTCTTTAGGTTTTTCTTATTGGCAAAGATTAGAGTTTTGGAGCCTTGATTAATCCCATAGAACGCGGCTCCTTTCCCCCTGTCATTTAATTCTGCCACGTGATAGGGACAAAAGGCCGTTATACTACTTACCTTCATGGGACGAAGCACCGGTACCAGTCTTGCTGCCGTTGGAAGCATCGTCTGAAAGGCTTCTACTTGTTGCCCTCTTAGAACCTCTAGCTCCACATCTTCCATCGCTGCTTGTTGTTTTACTCGCTCTACTCGGCTATCTAATGCTTCTTGACTCCCAGCCTCAACATATACCAGCAAAGAGGTATAAAAATACACCTCATCATTTAGATGGGCGTTCTCTAATTCATCGGATATTTCTTGTTTTTGCTGACGCTTATCCCAGCTTGGATCTGTTAAAAAGGCGCCTCTTTGATTATTTTGTTGTTGCTGGCGGTCAATACTACCCTCTATATTCATCAGTTTCCTGCTTAGCATTTCCTTTGTATCAGACTTACTAAGCGGCGAAAAATCCATGGTAGCAATCACGGGAAAGCCTAAGCCTTTTACAAACTTCGTTAGAAAACCGCCGGGAAGTGCTTCGGGGTATTCTCTTGCTAAGAGCACGCAGCCATAACGCTCATCTAGGCGTAGCTGTTTCTTCTCAATGTTCATGGTCAGGGGCGCTAGTAAGTGCCTAAAATACTCTCGCTCTCTCCCTAGCTTTTCCCACGTGACGGGAAAACGCTCGTCTTCTGTCGCCCGGTAAATACCATGTAGTATTCGCAAACGACTCACCCCATCAATGGATATAAGCTCACTCTCTAGCTGATAAAAATAAGGCGTAATACTAGTTTCAAGGTTATTAAAAAATAGTACTGCCTCTTCCATGCTTTGTTTTACACAAGAGAGCACTAGATAGTACTGGTAATCGATGCGGTTATTTCCTAGCTTTCGCTTTTTCCCGATCACTTCGTTTAGCGCCTCGTTGGTTAGCGTGTAGATCACGCCTTCATGAAAGGGGTTTAACTGGCTCTCCTTTTTAATGGCTTCATCTGAGCGCTCAGTCCCAGCTACCATCACTTTAAAGGCGACCTTCATACCTCTAAGAATCTCCATCCAGACCTGCAACACTCTTCGCTTGCCCTCATCATCTTCTAAATCAAAGTTGATATCTGTAAAACGATACATCTTATCAAAAATCATCCCCTCTTTTTTATCAGGTTCTATCTGAAACACACCGTTTTCAGAAATCTTCGCAATCGGTATGTAAAAGCCGGTATCTTTTGGGTATTCGTTCTTCCTAATCTGATACACCGGCACACTACACTTTTTATAACTTTTAAATGTCCGCTTTCCCATTATATTTATCTCCTCTTTTCCTGAATCTTTTCTTTTTTGGTTCTATCAGCCCCTCATAGCGAATATCCTTTTCCTGCGAAAACTCTCTAGAAGCGTACTGAATGGTTGGCGTAAACTTTAATCGCCAACTCCTTTTTGCTATTTCAATAAAACCCACGCCCATACGCCTGGCTGGAAAAAAACCGATAAGTCCTACAAATACATCTAGGGGTAGGATAATGTATATCCCCAGCAGGACAGGAATCTCAAAGAGGAATAGACAGCTAAGGACACCTCCTAGATTTAAAACTAGTAATAGCCCTAAGCTTATCGTTTCCCGCTTATTAAGGCCTCTAAAGAAGTCATCTTTATATTGTTCAAAATCGCGATTTATTTCAATTTTCATTTGCTACCTCCGTTAATGCATCCCTAAGAACTTTCTAAATATGGCGCCAGAGCCTCTTACCGCACTGCTCATTAGCACCATCTTAAACGCTGGTTCAATAATAGACATCAAGGTATCTACTACTCCTGAACCTGGAAACAGTGGAATCGCCATGATAGGAACGCAAATCCCAATGGCAAGGATCATAAAGGATGCTTCTAGGATTACTGCTAAAAACTCCTGGAGCCAACTACTAGCCGTCCTAGATAGCTCTCTCCCACCGGCAATCGTCGCAATGGCTAAAGCTCCCGTAGGTGCTGCGAAGACAATCTTAACAATCCGCTGAAACACGGATAAGCAGATGGAAGCTCCGCAGGTTAAGGCGGCTATAAAAAACAGGATGCCGATAATGGTACCTGCAAACATTAGACTTCCGCTTTGTAGATACTCAGAAGATGCCTGCAAATGACCATAGGCGCTTCCTGTCGCAAAACCCATACGATTGATTATCATCCTTGAGAGCGCCTGACCAGACTGAAACATGGCCATAATAAACGGCTTTAGCCCTACAATAACCGCCTGGCAAATACCTAGACGAATTAGGATAAGAATCAAACTTTCTAACTGAATAACCTGGCGGTAGTCACTTACATCTCTATATAGTCCTAAAAAGAAAAAAGTTACTACTAGGGCTGAGCCAACTGCTAGAAAAAGCGGGTATATATTGTCCATTACTACTGTCCATAGGTTCGCGTCTATCTCTTCTGGGGTTTTTACCAGAAAAGCTAAAGAGATATCCACAAAGGCATTCCAGACATCACATCCTAATTGATAGAGTATGTGACCGTTGATTAAGTTTTGGATATGGGTCATTTACTAGCCTCCTTAATACCCCATTAGTGCGAGTAAAGTTGATATGCCTACTAGCAGACCACCGGCAGCAATCTTAAAGGCGGCGGTCTTTAACCCTCCGGTGTTATGGTCCCCCCAGCTGGTTACTAAATCTACTACTCCTAAGATAAGGACAATGGTGCCGATTCCTACCACAACTGCAATGAGCACTGTCTTAATAACATCAATCGGCTTTGTAATTGCGCCTACATCAATCGCGGCAAAGCAAGGGATGCTCATGATGAAAGAAAGCATTATTACTTCCATCACCGCTACTATTCTTTTGGTTTTCTTTCCCAGTTTCTTATGTTTATTTCTCTTCATTACTAATTTCCTCCAATCAAAAAAGCCACCATCTGATGACCTTACACGGAGGGGCGTAAAGCCCCCTCCTCTACTATTTCTTTTTCTTTTTTAAGATAACGATAACAGCGATTGCACTAATAATGGCAAAAAGCACTAGTAAGATAATATTTGAAGCATCTCCTGTCTGTACCACCTCTTGCGGTGGGTTCGCTGGTTTTTCTGGTACCTCTGGTTGTTCCTGTTCCTTTATCTTAATTGTTTGGCCCTTATCTTCAATATCCGCATGGCTTGCAATTAGCTCTCCATCTAAGTACAGCTCTTCAAAGACCACAATATCCTTTCCGCCAAGTTCGCTTCCATCAAATGTAAAAGTCATAACCTCTGCACCATCTGAAAATTTGCTCCTAAAAGTCTTGGTCGCCCTTACCTCTTCGCCGTTAATTAGAAGCGGTTTCTCGGTCTCCTTATCCATTAAGATTCCTCTTAGTTCATACTCTAGTTCTGGATTTAATCCCTCATAACGAACTTCATCCTCAAAAATCATTTCTTTCTCAGCTATTGCTTCCTGCGTTCCTGTCTTCTTATCTCTGGCCTTGGTACCAATGGTTATAGTAGCCTTAATATCATTAGTGATGGTTCCTAGCTCTATCGTCGTTAAGTCTCTACTAATGGTAATCTCAAAGGGCTCTATGAGAACCTTGTCTTCATTGGCCTCGCAAGGTAGCTCTTCTACAAGGTAAGTGTCGTAGATTAATGCTCCTTTTTTATCGTCTAGAGTGGTAAGCTCGCCAAACCAGATACCATCGGTTGGCTCTTCGCCCCGGTTGGTGTAATTCGAGTGAGGATTCCATGCAGATGAGGTGTTAAACTCTCCGTTCTTATCCGTCACTACCACATGGCTTTCCTTGGTAGTTACAGAGGTTATCCGAAATGGCACACACGCTAGTCGCTTCTGCTCTCCATCAGATACTTTGAGTCCTTTTAAATCACCCCTAATAACTTGATCTCCTTGTAAGGGCACATTGTATTCGTACACTGGTCTCCCCTGTTCATCAGGAATAATTCGTCTTACGTGAACTCCTGGAACCTTACCTGATTTATCCTTTAGTAGATAACCAAGAGGCGCTTTTGTTTCCTGTACCGTTAACGTACCAAAAGGAACTGTCGGCATGCCGTTACTTAGGTAGAGATTATCCCCACCGATTTGATAAGCACCGTGGAGGTTAGCAAAGCCATTTTCATTTGTTTTAAACACCCACGTGCGCTTAGGTTCATAGCCTTTCGTTGCCGGGTCTACATCCTTTTCCGCCTCATCTAGAAGGACATCGTAGTACTTTACCGTAAACTCACCGTCAATAAGCTTAGCCGTCCCTTGCGGTTTATTTTTATTGGTTTCTGCATCTATCTTTCCTAGTAGCACCCCTATCGGGTCACTACCTGGAACATTTTCTATTTCTACCGTAACGGTCTTTTCCCGCGTAACGGTGACAGACACCCTATCTGCTTTTGCTAAATAGCCCTTGGGACTCTTCGTCTCCTGAATCTGATAATCACCTTCTAGGACCTCTAGCTCACCGGTGTTTCCGGCAGCATCAGCAATAAGTGTCCCCACAACTTCATTGGTGCCTGCTTTAAAGAGCGTAAACTCGGCTCCTTCAAAGGTATAGCAGCCGTTACCTTCTGTTATCTCTGGGTTTGCCGATACCTTCTTAATCTTTACCTTTCCATTTGGAGTATAAGAGGAGCCTCCCATAACCTGTCCGGCTCCGCCGCCTTCGTTATAGATAAAAGCTTTAAATGTCCACGGTGCGTCGGGTAACTGATCTAAAAGCCCTACTTGATGAATCAAAGCATTGATTAGATCCTGGCTTAAGCCTACAAAGGCCGAACCGCTAGGATCGTAAATATAAGAGAGCATCACGTGAGTCATGGTGTATTCTGAATCCTCGTTATAACCAGCGCCACTTGCTCCGATTGCCCCAAAGCTTTGATACCAAATCTGATATCCTGGTCCCCCATATAAGTAATAAAGTCCCTTTGCATAGCGGCTGTTGTTAGGGACGTAGCGACTTATGCCATAAGCACCTGTAGGCGGGGTCACTACAGCCGGTTGCAGGCAATAGGCAACTCGGTCGCCAGCTGTAAAGTAATTAGTGAACCAGCTCTCATAAAAGATTGTGCGGCCAACTACATGATTTATCGTTTCTGATCGCAACAGCCTAGCTCTATTCTTGGTTTCTGATAACCCTAATCTCTCTTCACTGGGCTTTTCTACCTCCTTTCTCTCTTCACCAATAGAAGCTGCTAGCTCCTTCATAAGCTGAGTTTTCTGCTCATCTGATACAGATGTGCTTTTCATTTGCGCCTGAATGATTACCGGCGAACATAAAAAAATCACTGCAATGATACTTGCAATGACACGATGTAACTTTCTTTTATTCATATATTTTTCCTTTCTTTGCATTAAAAAAGACAGGTGCTTTACCTGCCCTTTATCATTATGCTTTTATCTCTTTGAACGTCACAATATAATTTCTTAGTTAACTATAACCGCCTTTCACTTTCAAACTAATAATATTCCCAGTAACCGAGCTCCATATACTCTTCCGTTTTTGTTCCCCATACCGCTTCATGATGTATCACTTGTTCCTCCCTCACCAGCACATTTCTCGAAGACTGATAGCTACCGCCCCCTTCGCCAGCTAACATATGAGCTTCTGTGTGAGGATTAACATTATCATTGGTAAGTTCTACATGACACACACTGCATGCCATAAAGTATTCCGTGCGATACTCTGCGGTAATTACCTCAGTTCTAGCTTCCTGGACAATCGTTGGTCTCTCTCTTATCTTCGTTTGACTTTCAATCCAACGCCTTTCCGATTGGATTTCTTGGTTTGTGGAAGTGCTCTCTCCTTGTTTATTCGCCGCTAATGTTATCGCTTTCACTGGCGACTGCAAAGTCTCAGCATCTACCTTGGTTACCTCTAGGCTCGCATCCTTCTCTGTATTTGCACTCTGCTTCGCCGATATTTCGTCCTTGCTCATGCTTTTTGCTTTTTCTTGCTCTCCTTGTAGCGCCCTCTTCACTTCTGCCTTATCAGCTGTGCTTCCTACAACCTGTGGTTTTACCTCTGTATACACAATTTCCTCTTTTGAAAATGCCTGAATCCCCAAGATAAGCAAAAACAGAAGCACGAACAATAATTTTAATATCAAGCCTGGGCGCCAGTACCGTTTTGAATATAACATCTCTCTGTCCCCCTTTTCCTTTTCTTTATATATACCATAGCCCATCACTTTTTGTAAAAGGTGCAAATCGCCGCCCATCTAGGAATTTCCGTAAAGGTCAAAATTTGCTTGTTGCTGATAGTAATGATTCATCGTCTTGGGAGCGTTAAACAATGCCGTAAGGAGATAGCTTTTGATGTTATAGATCTTCGTTGTGGTGTTTTTAAGGCAATTGAGCACATAGAGAATATGGGAAAATCTCAACTTCATAAACTGGCCTTTTACCAATGCTGCTGGATAATCTTTTTGGCCAACTCCAATCATGGCTCCTTGCTCACAAAGAACCTCTAGGATTAACTCTACGACTTCCTCAACGCTAGTAGGATCTGACCGCGTTAGCAAAATATCATATTCGATATTTTCGTGAACTATCTTTCTCATCTCATCAATCCCTTCCCTACTACATACGTCTTTTAGGATAGATTGATTGTTACTCTTTTCAGTCTCATTATATTCAGTATTATTACCGTTCCATATCGGAACTTCTAGAAGTTCCACCTCGGAATCTTTAGAAATTCCAAATGGGAATTTCTGGATATCCTGCTTTGTCAAAGAGCCTTCTACTTGTCTTCTTCGCTCATAGGGAATAAAGTTTTTCACATAAATAATATTGGCTTTCCCCTGACCTAGGCGTTTCTTTTCAATTAGACCCACCCCTGATTTCACATCAAGCTCTGCCATGTATTTTGTCACCTTCTGTCTGGAGAACTTTAGCATATTCATTAGTTCATCAACCGGATAGATTATATACACACGGTTATGCTTATCTAGCCATTTATTTTGCACAGATAATTGCATTCGGTCCAATAACACGCCATAAATCAGCTTTGCCTCTGTTGATACCCCTTCCATTTCTGGTTCAGTAAATAAGCACTTGGGTATTCTAAAGAAGCTGAACTGGTCCGCCTCCATCCCGTAAAAATAATCAAATATCACTGGCCCATCACGGATCATGTTTGTCATTCCCATCACCTCGTTCTCTCTTTCGTCCGGTTTTGATAATATTCCAAGGCTTTAATGATCGTGTCCTGGATAACTTCCTTGGTTGTTCCCTCTGGAAAATATCGGCCTATTTTCTCTTTAGGAATCTTAAATTGTTCCTTCTGGTTTGCCTTATCCTCAATAATAATTTTAAAGATAGCTTCATCATCTAGCTCTCCCTGTTTTGACAACTTCTTCATCTTTACAGCCTGAGATAGTGAGGGCGTTTTCTCCTCAAGAATAATATTGTCATAGAGAATCGCTTGCTCTTGTTCGGAAAGGTAGGATACTTCTACCGCCGGACGGAAGGCGATTCTGCCCTCGTCTACTAAATTCAATATGTCAGGTGCTAAATTCGTTAAGCGGATATACCTACGAATCTGTTCTCGACTTTCTCCAACTTCTTCTGCAATAATGTCTCTAGACTTCTTTCCCGCCAACTTATGCTCCACTGGTGCACAAGTTAAATCCACTCTTTTCCCTTGCCGCTTCATCGCCTCCAACCTCATCTTAAAAGCAAAAGCTTTTTCCGATGGGAGAATGTTCTCTCTCTGAATATTGGCATCAACCATGATAATAACCGCTTCGTCATCGGTAAGCTCTTTCTTAATACAGGGAATATCCGAAAGCCCAGCCTCTATGGCTGCAAATTTACGCCTATGACCAGAAATCATCTCAAAGGAGCCATCTTCTTTTTCTCTAACAATTGCCGGAACAAGTATGCCATACTGCTCGATACTATCGATCATATCTTGCATTTCCTTATCCAAACGCACCTTAAACGGATGATTAGGAAAGTCACTGATTTTATCAACAGGTATTTCTATAATCTGCTCCTTCGTCTTTTGGTCTCGCTCCTCTTGGGTGGTAAACAGATCATCGACAGTAGGGAGTGCGAGTTTGATTTCTTTTTTTGCCACCACTTATCACCTCCTCTACAAATGATTCATACGCCTTAGCAACTTTACTGTTTGGTTCATGTAAGAAAATACTTTTCCCAAGAGCTGATGTCTCTGCTGCACTTATACCTACTGGTATGACTGTGTTATAAATGCGAATATGATCACCATAGTTTTCTCGAAGAGTAGTTTCCGTTTCTCTGGATAAATTGGTTCGCATATCAGCTAAAGTTAAAAGTGCACCGTCTATCTGCAACCCCGGGTTTATCTGGCGCTTTACCTTGTTAATGGTACTAATCAGCTGCGTCATTCCTTTAGCTGGCAAATAGTGAGCCTGCACCGGAATAATTACACTGTCGACAGCTGCTAAAGCATTGATGGTAATCATACCTAGACTCGGCATACAATCAATTAAAATATAATCGTATTCACCTTTTAACGGCTCTAAGCAACTTCTCAATGTAAATTCTCGACTCATGGCATTAACTAATGACATCTCTGTCGTTGCCAGCTCTAGGTTTGCAGGAATCACATCCACCCCTTCATAGTGGTGGACTATACCATCGCTGGGTACTGGCATATCTCTTATTGTTGCTTCCATGTAGGTCGCTAGCGTGATATCGATTAAGTCGCTATCATTACAACCTAAGCTTGTTGTGAGATCGCCTTGGGGATCTGCATCCACTAATAAAACCCTCCGTCCTCTTTGAGCCAAGCCAACTCCTAAACTAATCGTTGTGGTTGTTTTGCCAACGCCACCTTTTTGGTTGGCGATGGCAATAATCTTACAGTTATCCATATATCTCCTTTCCGCCAAATAGGCACAAAAAAAGCACCTTCCAACTTAATGAAAAGTGCCCGTTAACATTTTATCTTTTTATTACATTATCCGTGCTAAATTGGTCTAATTCCCTAACGCTTTCAACACTTCCGACAAAATTGGAACTAGGAACATAGAATAACGCTAATTAGCAAGAATTTTTCCGTTTTTTTTCTCCGATTAGCAGGAGAGCATTTTGATTAGCAGAAATCGTCTTTTTCTTGCTAATCGATTAGCAAGAATTGCTCAAATTTCTTGCTTTTGGATTTTCTCATTTTTCATCAAAAAAGTTTTTTATTCGAGATAAAATTTTGCTTTTCCCAATATTGTTCTCTGAAATAAAAAAAGCCGAAAACCCTTTGTTTATAAGGCTTTCGGCATACTTTTCTGGCGTCCATGAGAGGATTTGAACCTCCGACCCCACGCTTAGGAGGCGTGTGCTCTATCCAGCTGAGCTACATGGACTTATATACAATTTTTATGAAATTAACTAACAACTCGGCTCCCGAGTTCTCTGTTACAACAAAGCCTTAGGAGGGATCCGTAATATCCATTTTACTAAGGGAACTTATGTCGGTTCATTTTAGAACCGACTATTATTATATTGGCTTTTTTGCTTTTTGTAAACTACCGAAAATGAATATGTCCTTGAAGCCAGATGTTTCCCTTAAATCTTCGTCCCACTTCGGGCTTGCCGGTAACACCTTTTTCAGGCACGCAGATATCGAAATTTAAGTTATTCACATCTAAGCTCATAATATAGATTTTCTCGTGGCTTTTCTCATTTTCTACTAGTCTCAGGTCGCGGATTTCTCCCATAATACTATAGACATCGCACTCCACACCGTAGGGCATAATATACGTATCCACAATACTCAAGATATCCTCAGTGATTAAGCGTCTAGAGACCTTCGCGTAGATGTCGATATCATCTAGCGTTAAGCTTTCCATCGCCTGAACGTCACCGCCTCTGGCTTCGTGAAGTAGGGTCATCCGATTCTTCGTATCCTCACCTTGTTTCTTCTTTTGCTTCTCGCTTTTCATAATTGGCAAGAGAATCGTGCCTTCATTACACAGTCCCGATAGGGTGACCGAAGTGTATTTAATCGTCTTCTTGCCTTTTTGCCGCTCCCTAATGTATTCAATAGAGTTCTGTAGCTTAAAAATAAGGCTAATATCTACTTTCGGATCTTCGCAGATGCCTACGTAGTCTTCCTTTTCAATTCGCCGCTCTACCGTTATTTCAGAATAGGAGGTAATTCCCGTTCCGTAAAAATACGGGTAGTAGTACTCTCTCGTAAATAACTCTTCCATATCCATATAGCCATTTAAGGCCACACCGATACCAGGCCCAAAATCCCGGCGAAATTCACACAGATCCCAGTCTGTCTCCACACCCACTAGTTCATGGGATGAATAATCCCATTCCAGACGCCCTAGAATATGGTCCAGTTCGCTTTTGCCTTTTAAATGACCAAAACCGACGGCACGTAAGTATTTATGCATGCGCTCCCTTTCTATTTCCTGGTAAGACGCTCTAATCCGCCCATATAAGGACGTAAGGCTTCTGGTATAAGGACACTGCCATCCGCTTGCAAATTGTTCTCTAAAAAGGCAATTAGCATTCTCGGCGGAGCGACAACGGTATTGTTGAGAGTATGGGCAAAATATTTGTCACCATTCTCCGCTTTTACCCGAATTCCTAACCGTCTTGCTTGGGCATCCCCAAGATTAGAACAGCTTCCCACTTCAAAGTATTTTTGTTGTCTCGGCGACCAAGCCTCAACGTCTACTGATTTCACTTTTAAATCCGCTAAGTCTCCAGAACAGCATTCCAGTGTTCTCACAGGAATATCTAAAGTCCGGAAAAATTCTACTGTATTATTCCACAGATTATCGTACCACTTCATGCTCTCTTCGGGCTTACAAACCACGATCATCTCTTGCTTTTCAAATTGGTGAATCCGGTACACCCCACGTTCTTCGATTCCGTGAGCTCCTTTTTCTTTTCTAAAACAAGGTGAATAACTCGTCATGGTCTGGGGCAGTTCGCTTTCATCTAACATCGTATTGATGTATTTACCAATCATCGAATGCTCACTGGTCCCGATTAAATATAAGTCTTCACCTTCAATCTTATACATCATCGCATCCATTTCAGCAAAGCTCATAACACCCGTTACTACCTCGCTGCGAATCATAAATGGTGGAATACAATAAGTAAAGCCTTTATCAATCATAAAGTCTCTGGCATATGATAGAATTCCCGATTGCAAACGAGCCACATCACCCATCAGGTAATAGAAGCCGTTACCGGCCACTTTTCCAGCACTCTTAATATCAATACCGTCAAAGCTTTCCATGATTTCTGTGTGGTAAGGAATCTCAAAATCTGGAACCACTGGTTCACCGAAGCGCTCTAGCTCTACGTTTTCGCTATCATCTTTACCGATAGGAACCGAAGCATCAATAATGTTTGGCAGGGTCATCATAATTTTCTTGATTTTTTCTTCCACTTCCCGTTCTTCGTTTGAAAGGGCTTCAACTGTAGCCGCATTCTTTTCCACTTCCTGCTTAACGCCTTCGGCTTCTTCTTTCTTTCCCTGAGCCATTAAAGCCCCAATTTGCTTAGATATCTTATTTTTCTGGGCTCTAAGAGCTTCTACTTCTTGCTTGATGTCCCGATTGCGCTTATCAAGGTCAAGAACCTCATCTACTAATGGAAGCTTTTGGTCCTGAAATTTTTTCTTTATATTTTCCCGAACCACATCTGGATTCGCTCTTACAAATTTGATGTCTAACATATTCCCTCCTACTTTTCTTCACTATCTGTATTTGCTTCGTAATTCACACTATAGATGGCCTTATCAAGGGCCTGTGCCTCTTCTTCTGCCAATTCCGCATAACTACGGCCCTTAACGATTTCCTTAATATAGGTATAGCAGCCCTCCCGGCTATGCATAGCATTAATAATCCAGCCATTATCTTTTTCATCTAACATTGCTAAGGCAAAACTAAGCTTCCCACCCATTTCATTAAAAGCATCGTACTTAATAATTCCTAGCTTCTGATAGTTATTAGCATTTCTTACCATCAGGGTGCGAATATCCTGCTTATTTTGTTTAACCACTTTGACAATCGTATCAACCTCATTAAACTTCGCCTTAAATAGTTCCTCTAAGTTTTTCCCATCGTTACCTCGCATAAAAAACAAATAACTCCGGCGTAAACGTCTAAAGCTCATATGTAATCGTAGAACGTAGATTATGAGTATAACCACTATTGCTAAAAGAATCAAGAATAGGATTCCAGGATCAACGTTCTTAAATATCTTACTTTCCATACCTATTCTCCTCTTCTTAAACTTACTATCATATCGAACATATGTTCTAATTCCTCTTCGGAATAATATTCAATCTCGATTTTTCCCTTACCCTTTCCTTTAGAAGCCACCTTTACTTTCGTTCCCAGAACCTCTTGCATCTTTACTTCTAAGTCCTGATAGACTAAGGCATTTACTTCCTTCTTCTTTTCTTTCACTTTCTTAGGGTTTTTTAGCTCTTTGACGATTTTTTCAATATCCCGAACGCTAAGTTTCTCGTCAAATATCCGATTCGCCAAGATATACTGTTGTTCGCCATCATCCAGTGCTAAAAGCGCTCTGGCATGACCCGTAGTTAGCATATCATCGATAATCATCTGTTGCACACGTTCATCTAGCTTTAGAAGACGCATGGCATTGGTAATGGTCGTTCTGCTTTTCGATAAGCGTTCCGCTACCTCATCTTGCTTTAAGTCATGCTCTTCTATCAGCTGCTTATACGCTCTCGCTTCTTCAATAGGGTTTAAGTCTTCACGCTGAATATTTTCAATAATTGCGTATTGAAGCGTTTCTAAATCCGATAATTCCTTTATTACTGCAGGAATTTCCTTAAGTCCAGCAGCTTTCGAGGCCCGCCAGCGACGTTCTCCCGCCACAATCTGGTAATAATCATCCTTACGGTTTACCATAATGGGGAAAATTACGCCATTTTGTTTAATAGACTCCGTCAACTCGATAATAGAATCTTCATTAAAATATTTACGCGGTTGATCTCTGTTCGGTTCAATTTTATTTACATTTAGCATTACATATTCTTGTCCCGGCGTTTCCTCTAGCTTTTTTGCTTTTGCTGCCGGTTTATTATCAGGAATTAGACTATCAAGTCCTTTTCCTAGTCCCGTTCTCTTTACTGCCATATTTTCCTCCTATGCACTTCTGCTGATTACTTCCTCTGCCAGTTTACGATAACTATTGGCTCCTGTTGACGAACTATCGTATTGATTAATAGGAATTCCATAGCTAGGCGCTTCCGCTAAGCGTATATTTCTGGGAATTACCGTATCGTATATGTTTTGATCAAGATTTTCTCTCACATTTTCCACTACCTGCAGTGAAAGATTTGTACGAGCATCAAACATGGTGAAAACCACGCCTTCTATTTCTAATTCTGAATTTAGACGATCTCTTACTAGCTCTACTGTATGAATCAGTTGGCTTAATCCCTCTAAAGCGTAGTACTCGCACTGAATTGGCACTAATACTGAACTAGCTGTAGTCATAGCATTGATTGTAAGCATACTAAGTGATGGCGGACAATCGATAATTACGTAGTCGTAATTGTCTTTTACTCCGTCTATATGTGTTTTTAGAATATATTCCTTGTTAGGGACATCAATTAATTCAATTTCCGCTGCCGACAAATCGATATTTGTCGGTAATACATCCAGGTTTTCTATAGCTTCTATCTGAATCACTTCGTCTAGATTCGCATTTCCGATAATAAGGTCATAAACCGTATTATTTACCGTTTCCTTCTCAATTCCCAAACCACTCGTCATGTTTCCTTGTGGATCCATGTCTATAGCGAGAACCTTTTTGCCTTTTTCCGCTAAAGAAGCTGCTAAATTAATGGCTGTCGTGGTCTTTCCAACGCCTCCTTTTTGGTTGGCAATGGCTATTATTCTTCCCATTTATAATCACCTTTCTTTTGAATAAATACAGATTCAGTATATCACTTTTCATAAACTTTATCTATATCTATATATGAATGTTTCACGTGAAACATTCGCTTTTCCTTTTCTAAATTGTTTCACGTGAAACATTCTGTATTATTTCTTTATCTTACAAGCAGATTGTAGTATAATTAGAGCCATAAAGTAACGATAATGAAAGGGGATATATTAATGAATTGGAAAAAGAAACTTGCTATTGTCACTGCTTTTACTGGTGCTACAATCACCACTATTCATATAATAAATAAAGTAATTTCTTTAAATGCAACCAAAGAACATATTTTAATGCGTTCTTCCGGAACCTTCTATGAATGGCGCTTTGGAAAGGTTTTTTACAAAAAAATAGGTATTGGTTCTCCGATTTTACTTATTCATGACTTCAAATCCTTTAGCTCATCTGATGAATGGAATCAAACTATCAATTCTTTAGCTAAAGATCACACAGTGTATGCTCTTGACTTATTAGGTTGTGGACGCTCTGATAAACCAAATATGACCTATACCAATTACCTATACGTGCAGCTGATTACTGATTTTATTAAGCATGTTATCGGTCAACCAACCGATGTTATCGCTACTGGCGCTTCATCAAGCTTTGTCCTAGCTGCGTGTCATAATGAACAGGATATAATCAACAAAATAATCATGGTAAATCCTGTCTCGATGAAATCTATCTCATTGCCACCAAGTAAACGCACAAAAAGCGCCGCTTGGGTATTAAATGTGCCGATTATTGGTACCTTACTGTACCATGTTTTAAGTAGTAAGTATCGCCTACGCAAATATATAAATAGAGAATACTTTTCTCTCCCTGATTCATATAGTAAAACACTTCTAGATACCTATTATGAATCAGTTAACGAAACATCAGCGAAATCTAAACACCTATATGCAAGTATGGTTGGAAAATATACTACTTTACAGTTAAGCCTATTTTTAAAGAACTTAAATAATAGTATCTATATAATTGATGGTAATATCGATCCAGAGGCTCATCTCATTGCTTCTGAATATCAAGAAATCTTACCATCGATTGAAAGCGTCTTTATTAAGGGATCTGGTGGTATGCCTCAACTTGATGCCCCTAGCGAATTTTTAGAAAATACAAAATTATTTCTCTCCTAAATAATCTATAGACAAAAAAGAGAGGGAAAAAGTGAATCATTCACTTTTTCCCTCTCTTTTTATCTTTATAATGGTTTTTTTGAAGGTAATGGTGCCTTCCGTGGATATTTTCCGGGCAACTTATCCACTTTTTCTACTATTACTAGAGATCTATTAATCTCTGTCTCTGGTAGGACAAATTCTTCTACTTTTAGTAACTTTGCTTTTAAGATACTAAGGGCAAGTTTACTGGCAGATAACTCATCCCCAATCTCTCCTGACTTATAAGAGATAAATATACCCCCCACCCGTATATATGGTATACAGTATTCACTGAGCGTCGAAAGGTTAGCCACCGCTCTAGAAACACATAAATCATACTGCTCCCTATGTGCAGGTTCTTTAGCAAAATCTTCCGCTCTTCCGTGAAGGCAGGTTACCTTCTCTAACTTTAACTCTTCACTTACCAGTTTAAGAAAATTGATACGTTTATTTAATGAATCTAAAAGGGCCACCTCCAAATGAGGGAAAACTATCTTTAAGGGAATTCCTGGAAAGCCTGCTCCAGTACCAATATCGATAAGCGAATTTACCGTGCTCATATCCATCCCTTTTACAATACTTAGGCTATCTACAAAATGCTTATCGATCACTTCATTTTTTTCAGTAATCGCCGTCAAATTAATCTTTTGATTCCACTCTATTAAAAGCTCATAATACCTATCGAATTGATCTAACTGGTAATCCGTTAATTTAATTCCCAGTTCTGATAATTTACTCTTTAGTTTCTGCATCATTACCTCCTGCCGTTAAGTACACCAGCAGCATCGAAATATCTGCCGGCGAAACTCCCGAAATACGGCTGGCCTGACCTATGGATTCTGGACGATGTTCTTTCAGTTTTTGGACGGCTTCTATCCGTAAGCTTTTTACTTTGTCATAGTTAATATCGAAAGGAATTAGTTTCTTTTCCATTTTTTTAAACTGTTCCACCTGCTTTTGTTGTCTGGCTAAATAGCCTGCATATTTAATATCAATATTAATCTGCTCGATTATTTCCTCTGAAAGCTCTAAAGGAAACTTTTTTCTTTCTTTATCGAGAGGCTCCAAGATTTCATAAGAAAGCTCCGGACGACGAATTAAATCCGCAAGCGATGCTCCTGAAGTAAGAAGAGTACTACCATGCTCTTCTAAGAGGGCTTGTACCTCACTCGTATTGCCAATATGAGTATTTTCCAGTCTTTTTATTTCTTCGGAGACATATTTTAGTTTACAATTAAGCTTATCAATACGCTCATTACTGATTAAGCCTATCTCATGACCAATAAGTGAAAGGCGCTGATCGGCATTATCTTGTCGTAGAAGCAGGCGATACTCCGCCCTTGAAGTCATCATGCGATATGGTTCCCGGCTTTCTTTCGTTACCAAGTCGTCAATTAAAACCCCGATATATCCCTGAGAACGGTCAAGAACTACAGGATCCTTTCCTAATAGCTTCCTAGCAGCATTTATCCCCGCCACGAGACCCTGGGCAGCGGCTTCTTCGTATCCAGAACTGCCATTAAACTGCCCTCCACTAAATAAACCTTCTATCTCTTTAAACTCTAGAGACGCTTTTAACTGCCTGGCATCAATACAATCGTATTCAATTGCATAAGCATTTTTGACTAGTTTAACGTTTTCAAATCCTGGTATCGTCCGGTAAAAAGCGTACTGAACATCTTCTGGTAAAGAACTCGACATACCAGCTAGATACATTTCATTGGTCTCAAGACCTTCTGGTTCTACGAAAAGTTGATGACGATTCTTATCAGCAAACTTAACCACTTTATCCTCTATGGAAGGGCAATACCTGGGTCCTGTCCCCTCAATCGCTCCTGAAAAAAGCGGGGAACGGTCTAAATTATCTTTAATTATCTGATGAGTCTTTTCATTGGTATAGGTTAGCCAACAAGATACTTGATCGATCTGGACATCTTCTGGATTGGTGGCAAAAGAAAAAGGTACTACCCGGTCATCCCCTTTTTGCTCTTCCATTTTGGAAAAATCAAGACTTCTTTTATCCACCCTAGGGGGAGTTCCTGTTTTAAAACGATACATTTTAATTCCCAGGCTCTTTAAGGAGTCCGTTAAGTAATTTGCCGCTTGGAGCCCGTCTGGCCCCGTATAGCTCTCTATTTCCCCGTAAATGCAGCGAGCCTTAAGATAGGTCCCGGTGCATAGAATGACGGCCTTACAGGCGTATTTTGCCCCTGAGTAGGTCATTACACCGGTCACTTTGCCGTTCTCTGTTAGAATTTCCGTCACTTCCATCTGCTTAATATCCAAATTGTCCTGGTTTTCTAGAACCATCCGCATATTCTTACTATAAAGGGCTTTATCGGCCTGGGCTCTAAGAGAATGAACCGCTGGCCCTTTAGAGCGATTAAGCATCTTAGACTGGATAAAAGAACGGTCGATAACCTTCCCCATCTCGCCACCAAGAGCGTCTATTTCACGGACTAGATGACCTTTAGAGGTACCGCCGATATTAGGATTACAAGGCATTAAGGCAATACTGCCCACACTTACGGTAAAAACTATCGTTTTAAGTCCCAATCTTGCCGTTGCTAAAGCGGCTTCGCAACCGGCGTGACCGGCACCGACAACCACTACATCATAACCATCTTTATTTTCCCATACAGAATTTGCTGAATATTTCATTTACTAAATCTTCTCCTATCGATTCACCGGTGATTTTGCCGAGACTTTCATATGCATCCATCAAATCAATGGTATAAAAATCTTCAGGCATATTTGCCTCCAGACTTGTCTTAACGCTGCTTAGTGACTGACTGGCTTCTAAAAGTGCTGACTGTTGTCTTGCATTTGTAATGTAAATTTCGTTATTAAATGAAATTTTTCCGTCATAAAACATTGCGGTTATGGTTTCTTCTAGCTTTGTGATACCTTCGTTTTCTTTAGCGGAAATCTGAATCACTTTAATATCGCTTTTATTACTATTAATAGTGGATAAGACTTCTTCCTCGGTAACGTTAAGGGCCAAATCCGTCTTATTTAAAAGGACAATCGTCTTTTTATCACCAATTAACTTCATAATATCTAGGTCTTCTTCACTAAGCTTATCAGAAGCGTCGATGACGTAAAGAATTAAGTCTGCCTTATCTACGTATTGCTTCGCTTTTTCCACCCCTATTTTTTCTATAGCATCCTTAGTATTGCGAATACCTGCCGTATCAATTACCTGCAGCATAATCCCTTTAAGGTTAATGGTCTCTTCTAAAATATCTCTCGTGGTTCCAGCAATATCCGTAACAATTGCTCGTTCTTCCCCTAATAATACATTAAGAAGAGAGGATTTTCCGGCATTTGGTCTACCGATAATTACCGTCTTAATTCCTTCTTTAAGTATTTTACCGCTCTCGGCATTATCTAACAAGGATTTTAACGTCGCTAACCAGATATCAACATCCATTTCCAGCTTTTCTGGATAGCCATCAAGACTAATATGCTCTGGATCATCGAGAGCTGACTCAATAAAAGCCGTATTATAAATAACCGCTTTTCTTATGGTCTCTATTTTTTCTCGTAGATTTCCCCGGAGCTGTCCCACTGAGCTCTTTAAAGCGTAATCATTCTGGGAATAAATCAAATCAGAAACCGCTTCTGCCTGTGATAAATCCAAGCGCCCATTAAGAAAAGCTTTCTTCGTAAATTCACCAGGCTCGGCCGGTCTTGCGCCGGCTTCGATCAAAAGAGATAGTACTTTACGAACGATATGAATACCACCGTGACAGTTGAATTCTACCGTATCCTCTTTTGTATAGCTATGAGGCGCTTTCATCAGCATCGCTAAGACCTCATCCACCACTTCATCTTGGTCTTTAATAAAGCCGTAGTGAATAGTATGGGTCTTTTGATCTTCTAGTTTTTTATTTTTTGGTGAAACAAAGACTTTATCGGCCACCTGAATCGCTCCTGGACCGCTAAGTCTTACAATACCGATACCGGCATAATTAACAGCTGTAGAAATCGCAACAATTGGCTTTTCCATAAACTTCCTTTCCGAATAATGATAAAAGGGAGGAACTAAGCCCCCCCCTTTCATTATCTAACGTATGTGATAACCACTTTACGATATGGTTCATTTCCCTCACTATGGGTTGCCACCCGGTCATCCCCTTGTAAGTAAGAATGAATGATTCTTCTTTCATAAGGATTCATCGGTTCTAGTGAAAATGGCTTTCTCGTCTTTTTAACCTTGCTAGCGATATTTCTTGCCAAATTCTCTAATGTCTCTTTCCGGCGACGACGGTAATCTTCTGTATCAAGTTTTACACGTACGTATCCTTCTTGAGCCTTATTAGCAACACGGTTCGCCAGATACTGAAGAGAATCTAGAGTTTGACCTCTTTTGCCAATTAAGATACCCATGTTCTTTCCCGCCATATCAATACACAGGATATTGTCGCTATCAACTGTATAAGTGACTTCTACATCATCCATATTCATAGAAGCTAAAACATCTTTAACAAACTTAGCCGTTACTTCTTTCGTAGGTTCGAGAATTTCGATTACCTCTACCTCTTTTGCCGGCTCTGTCTCCGTTACAGCTGATTCACTTTTTTCTTGCTTAGGCTCTTCTTTATCTTCTTGCTTTATTTCTTGTTTGACTTCTTTCTTTGGTTCAGGCTTTGGCTCAGGACGTTTTTTCCTGGCTCTGATAACGGCTTGTTTCATCCCAATTCCTAAGAAACCAGCGCTGCCTTTTTCTACAACTTCGTAATCTAATTGATCACTGGTAATGCCTAATTCTACTAATGCTTCGGTGATGGCATCATCCACAGTTTTTGCTGATAAAGTGATATAATCCATTCTCATTACCTCCTATTTGTTTTCGTTAAACTTTTTAACCATATTAGCTTTACTAGCCAAACTTCCAGGCTCCGCATTTTCTGAAGCTGCTTTTGCTTCTTTAATAGCCGCGTCTTTTTCTTCAGGAGTCATTCCTGAGGTATCTTTGGTGGCTACATCTTTAATGCTGCGAGTGCTAGTTTGTGCCATGGCGTTGATTTTTTCCGCCTTTTCGCCGCGCTTTTCCTGCTTCTTAGCAGCTTTTTCTCTATTTTTTTCAATAATATCTTCCACTGATAACTTTTTCAAGTTATGGTTGATAACTAACTGCTGAATGGTACGTACAACTGCTGATACTACCCAGTAAATACCGATTGCTGCAGGTGATGAAATAACGAACATCACTGACATAAGCGGCATTAATAAGTTCATCGTCTTCATCGAACTAGCCATAGGATTATCTTTATCATCTACTTTATTAACACTAGATAATAGTTTTGTACTGATATATTGGCTAAGAGCCGATAAAACAGGGATAAGTAGAGCACTAATAAAAACAAGAGCCGCCGCATACCCTTCATAGGAACCACTGTTACGCATCATGTGCATCGGTGAATCCGAAATATTTGGTAACGATAAAAACTTATAAGCGGCATCTGAAGCGTTCTTAAGTGCCGGCACGTATCTTTCCATGTTATAGACAACAGGGAAAAGAGCAAATAAGAACGGCATTTGAATCAACAGTGGCAAACAAGAACTCATCATCGAGGTTCCATATTTATCGTATACTTGTTGAATTTCTTCCTGCTGCTTCATCATTGAAGCTTGGTCTTTTTTACTGCTGTATTTCTTCTGAATTGCTTGAATTTCCGGCTGCATAACCGAATTCATCTTTTGTGACTTTTGCTGGCTAATGGTCATTGGTAGCATGGCCATATAGACGATAATCGTATAGATAATCATCGACATACCAACGAGCCCAGTATCGGTACTCATGATGCTATCTAAGAAGTTATAGATAAAAGCCATCAGCTTACCCATTACCCAAGCTATTTGACCAACAATTGGCCAATCTGCTGCTTGTAAAAGCGTATAAATCATCCTTAAATCCTCCATTTTTTTCTACGGTACCGGGTCAACGCCGCCTTTTGAAAAGGGATTACAGCGCAAAATCCGCCATATTGCCAGTCCCCCGCCTTTTAATGCTCCGTGTTTCGTCACTGCTTCCAAAGCATACTGAGAGCAGGTAGGATAGTAACGACACGTTGATCCCCCTTTAGCACCTGAGAGATATTTCTGATAAAATCTAATTAGGCCGATGAGTATTTTCTTCACCGCGTCACCTCAATCTATAAGCAAATGATGAAGACTTCCAAGATGAACTACTGCTTTTTCCACCTCTTGCGCACTCTTTCCCACAACGGAGTTTCGTGCAATCACAACAATATCATATCCATACTTGAAACTATCTTCTTGTAGTCGATACCCTTCTTTAATCAACCGCTTTACCCGGTGTCTGACCACGCTATTTCCTACTTTTTTACTAACGGAAATACCTAAGCGATTAATCTTTAAATCATTCTTTTTAACGTACATTACCAAATATTTATTGGCATAGCTTTTCTTATTATCATAAACCTTTTTAAAATCAGTTCTTTTCTTTAAAGATTCCGTATTCTCCATGGTTTACCTACTTTTAATTATGTGTATATAAGAAGAAAGACCACAAACGTGGCCTATGCTGATAATACTTTTCTTCCTTTTGCTCTTCTGCTTGCAAGAACTTTACGTCCACCTGCAGAACTCATTCTAGCACGAAAACCGTGAACCTTAGATCTTTGTCTCTTCTTTGGTTGGAATGTCATCTTCATGTGAAATCCACCTCCTTATATCATTGCTGAACATGCTTAGCAAATTTTCTAATCACGAACACCTTACTTATTTCTTCGGACATCAACCAATATTATATTAAAAAAGAATGGCTACGTCAAGTGAAACATTGAATTAGCGACTATTTTTTACATTGCTTAAATCGCCAAATTATTGTAAAATAGTAAAAGTGAGTGAATACACATATATAATAAGGAAAGGTCGCAAATAAAAATGAGTATCGTTGAAGAAAAATGGCCGGAAATAATCGAGCATCTACGAACTGAACACGAAATTATGAGCGTATCTTTTAATACATGGATAAAACCTTTAACAATCTATAACGTCCTTGAGGATACCATTTACATCCTTGTAGGCTCTAATGCCAGCGTTGAGTATATAGAAAAGAAATATTCATTACCATTAAAAGTATGCGTAGCCGAAATTTTAAATCAGGAATATGAAATTGTCTTTGTTTCAAAAGACGATGAACGGATAAAACCATCAGAAACTACAATTGAAGAAATTAACTACAAGAAGCAAATTCAATCTTTAGCAGACAAAGCGAATCTTAAAAAGAAATATACCTTTGATACTTTCGTTGTCGGTAAGAATAACGAATTTGCTCATTCTTCCTCTTTAGCTGTTGCTGAGTCGCCTGGAGAAGTCTATAACCCTCTTTTCTTATACGGAGGCGTGGGACTAGGAAAAACCCACTTAATGCATTCTATCGGTAACTTTATCTTAGAAAAAAATCCCGACGCTAAAGTTCTCTATGTTACCAGTGAAGCTTTTACAAATGAGGTTATTGAAGCATTAAGAGCAGGACGCACCTCTCCTGAAGAGACGGCAATGTCAAGGTTTCGTGAAAAATATCGGACCATCGATGTCCTTCTAATTGATGATATTCAATTTATCATTGGGAAAACTTCTACCCAAGAAGAGTTTTTTCACACTTTTAATGAGTTATACGATGCTGAAAAGCAAATTATCATTTCTTCTGATAAACCACCGAAAGAAATCGAAACTTTAGAAGCCAGACTGAAAAGCCGCTTTGAGATGGGTCTAATTGCTGATATTAGTTCTCCTGATTATGAGACGAGAATGGCTATTCTAAAAAAGAAAATAGAGATTGATAACTTAGAAAGATATCACATTCAAAACGATGTCTTAAGCTATATTGCTTCTAATGTTAAATCCAATATTAGGGAATTAGAAGGATCTCTTAACAAATTGATTGCCTTATACAGATTAGGTAACAATGAAGGAGAAATCGATATTGAACTGGCCTCTAAGGCACTTAAGGATTATATCTCCCCGGAAAATAAGCGAGAAGTAACGCCAGAGCTTATTATAGATATTATTTGTGAACACTATAATATCACGGTAGAAAATCTAAAAAGTAATAAAAGAAACGTAGAAATTTCTTTTCCTAGACAAATAGCTATGTATTTAATTAGAGAAGAAACTTCTATGCCCTTTAAAGGAATTGGTGTCTTACTTGGAGGCAAAGATCATTCCACCGTTAAACACGGTGCTGATAAAATAGCGAAAGATTTAAAAGAGGATGAAACCCTTAGAAATACTATTGAAATCCTTCTTAAAAAAATAGATCCTTCTTAATTGTTGATTACCTGTTGATAAGTCGTGGATAAGTAAATAATAACTTTATTAAGAGCATTTTTAGGAAAAAAAGTTATCCTTTTTCTTCCACAGTTAGAATTTTTTTAATCCCCACACTTATAAAAGCCTGTAAGCTTTGTATATAGAGGGGTAAAACCACTTATCAACATATCCACAGCCCCTATTACTAATAAGACTATTAATTTTATATATATATTTATATATTTAGAGCTCGAAAGGAGTTATACACAAATGAAGATTTTATGTAATAAAGCTGATTTGTTAAAAGGAGTTAGTACCGTTTCCAAAGCTGTTCCTTCAAAAACAACTATGCCTATCTTAGAATGTATCTTAATTGATGCTACAAGTGCTGTTATTAAGTTAACGGCTAATGATATGGATTTGGGAATTCAAACAGAAATAAAAGGAACGATTGTGGAAAAGGGTATGATTGCCATTGATGCTAAGATTTTTTCAGAAATTGTTCGTAAGCTTCCTGATAGCGAAATTAGTATTGAGACAAATGATAATCTCCAGACGACAATTACCTGTGAAAAAGCCAAATTTGATTTAGCTGGTAAATCAGCAGATGAGTTTTCCTTCTTACCTAAGATAGAAAAAGATGTATCAATTAACATATCGGAATTTACTTTGAAAGAAGTTATTAGACAAACACTCTTTTCCATCGCTGATAATGAGACGAATAAATTAATGACCGGTGAGCTCTTTGAATTTAGTGGCAGTACACTAAGAGTAGTATCGCTAGATGGACACCGTATTTCTATTAGAAAAATTGAATTAAAAGAAGATGTAGAAAGTAAGAAGTTAGTTGTGCCAGGAAAGACCCTTAGTGATATTACAAAGATAGTTTCTGGAGAAATCGATAAGGATGTAGTGTTATCTTACACAAATAACCACATTGTCTTTGAATTTGATAATACTACCGTAGTTTCCCGTTTGATAGAAGGTGATTATTTTAAAATTGATCAGATGCTATCAAATGACTATGAGACGAAAGTTAAAATTAATAAAAGGGAATTTTTAAATTCAATTGATAGAGCTACCTTATTTGTTAAAGAAGGAGATAAGAAGCCAATTATTTTAGATATTGGTGAAGAAGCGATAGAGCTTAAAATAAAATCGCAAATCGGTTCCATGGATGAAAGTATCAACATCGAAAAAGAAGGAAAAGATTTGATGATTGGTTTTAATCCTAAGTTTTTAATCGATGCTCTTCGCGTGATTGATGAAGATGAGGTAACGCTATATCTGATGAATGCGAAAGCACCATGCTTTATTAAAGATGAGAAAGAAAATTATATCTATTTAATCCTACCGGTTAATTTTAATGTAGGTGCATAAAGAAGGAAAAAATTATGGAAATTATTCATTTACGAGATGAGTTTATCAAACTAGGCCAAGCTCTAAAAGCAGCTGGCTTAGTTTCTTCGGGTGTAGAGGCAAAGGATGTCATAATTGATGGCCAGGTAAAGGTAAACGGCGAGGTGGAAATGCGCAGGGGTAAAAAACTTTACCCAGGAGACCTGGTAGAATATGACGGAGAACAAATAAAAATTGAAGATTAAACAGCTTAAATTAAAGAATTTCCGTAATTATCATTTTTTAGAGCTTGCATTTGATGAGCATATTAATATTTTTTATGGAGATAATGCCCAAGGAAAAACCAATATCCTAGAGGCCGTTTATTTGGCTGGAACTACCAAATCTCATCGTTCCACCAAGGACCGAGATATGATTGGTTTTGGTAGTGATGAAGCCCATCTGGAATTACTGGTTAATAAAAATGATGTGGACTATTTGATTGATATGCATTTAAAAAAGAATAGTCCTAAAGGAATTGCCATTAATAAAATTCCTATTAGTAAAGCGAGAGAATTATTTGGAATAGTAAACTTTGTTTTCTTTTCTCCGGAGGATTTGAATATTATTAAGAATGGACCGGGAGAGCGGCGGCGATTTATCGATTTTGAACTATCCCAATTAGATAGGGTTTACCTTAGTGATTTAACAAGTTACAACAAGGTCATTAATCAGCGGAATCATCTGTTAAAGGATTTGAAATATAACGAGTCCTTGATTGATACATTAGATATCTGGGATGAGCAGTTGGCTGAATACGGTGAACGCATCATAAGTGCGAGAGATAAATTACTTAAGCGCTTGGGAAAAATTGCCGGAGCGATTCATTATAAGTTAACGGGTGAAAAGGAAAGTCTAAAAATCTATTATGAGCCCAGTAATCACAAGGTTCCTCTTAAAGAGGTTTTAAAGAAAAATAGAGAAAGAGATATCTATCATAAAAGTACTACTGTTGGACCTCACAGAGACGATATTTGTTTTGAAATAGAGGGTATTGATGCTAGGGTATATGGATCCCAGGGTCAACAAAGAACAGTAGCTCTTTCTTTGAAATTAGCGGAAATTGAATTGATTAAGAGTTATACTAATCAAAATCCAATTTTGCTTTTAGACGATGTGCTTTCAGAGCTAGATGAGAAAAGACAAAATTATTTATTAGATAATATAAAAAATATTCAAACTCTGATTACATGTACAGGGTTAGATGAATTTGTAAATCATCGTTTTGCTGTTAATAAGGTGTTTATGGTAGATGATGGCAATGTGGTGAAGGAAAACTAGGAGGAGTAACATGGGTACAGACAAAGTGCAACATGAATATGGTGCAGACGAAATTCAAATACTTGAAGGGTTAGAGGCGGTTAGAAAGCGTCCAGGTATGTATATTGGAACCACCTCATCACGAGGTTTACATCATCTTGTATACGAGATTGTGGATAATTCGGTGGATGAGGCTTTAGCCGGCTACTGTGATGAGATTAAGGTAACGCTTAATAAAGATAATTCCGTGACTGTAGAAGATAATGGTCGTGGGATTCCCATCGGTATTAATAAAAAAGCTGGAATACCTGCAGTAGAGGTGGTCTTTACCGTACTTCACGCCGGCGGTAAGTTTGGCGGTGGCGGCTATAAAGTATCCGGCGGTCTTCACGGAGTTGGTGCGTCTGTTGTTAATGCTCTTTCTAATTGGTTGGAAGTAGAGATTTTCCATGAGGGAAAAATCTACAAGCAAAGATATGAAATCGGAAAAGTAGTTAAAAAATTAGAAGTAGTAGGAGAGTGTGATCCTAGTCGCACCGGTACAAGGGTAACCTTCTTACCGGATGGTTCTATTTTTGAAGAGACTATTTTTGATTTTGATACTTTAAAACAGCGTTTCCGGGAAATGGCCTTTTTAACAAGAGGCTTACGAATCACCCTAACCGATAACAGAGGGGATGAGGTTGTCGAGAAAAGCTTTCACTACGAAGGCGGTATTAAAGAGTTCGTTACGTACTTAAACCGCAGTAAAACAGAACTTTATAACGATGTAATTTATTGTGAGGGAATCGTCAATGGTGTGGCTGTAGAGGTAGCTATGCAGCATAATGATTCTTATCTTGATAATACGTATGGATTTGTCAATAATATTACCACTCCGGAAGGCGGAACCCATGTAGTTGGTTTTCGTAATGCTTTGACGAAAACTTTTAATGACTATGCTAGAAAGAATAAATTATTAAAGGAAAACGAACCAAATTTATCTGGTGAAGATATTAGAGAAGGTTTGACAGCGATTATCAGCGTTAAGATTGAGGATCCGCAGTTTGAAGGACAAACGAAGCAAAAGCTTGGAAATAGTGAAGCCAGAGGTGCAGTTGATAGTGTTGTTAGCAATCAGTTACAGATTTATCTAGAGCAAAATCCGGCTGTTGCGAAAATGACGGTGGAAAAATCAGTGATGGCGCAGCGGGCGCGAGAAGCTGCTCGTAAAGCGCGAGATTTAACCAGAAGAAAGTCTGCTTTAGATGGTTTAAGCTTACCTGGTAAACTAGCGGATTGCTCAGATAAAAACCCAGAAAACTGCGAAATCTACATTGTCGAGGGAGATTCGGCTGGTGGTTCGGCAAAGACAGCTAGAGATAGGGCAACTCAGGCTATTTTACCTCTGCGTGGTAAAATCCTCAATGTGGAAAAAGCTCGTCTTGATCGAATTTATGCCAATGCTGAGATTAAGGCGATGATAACGGCTTTTGGTACTGGTATTCACGATGATTTCGAAATTGAAAAGTTGCGTTATCATAAAATAATTATTATGACCGATGCGGATGTTGATGGTTCTCACATTAGTACCTTGCTGTTAACCTTCTTATATCGTTTTATGCCAAACTTAATTAAAGAGGGTTACGTCTACTTAGCACAACCACCGCTTTATAAATTGGAAAAGAACAAGAAGGCTTGGTATGCCTATAGCGATGCTGAGCTAGACGAGATTTTACAAGAAGTAGGCCGAGATGGTAATAATAAAATTCAGCGTTATAAAGGTCTAGGAGAGATGGATGCAGAACAGCTTTGGGAAACGACCATGGATCCTGAGCATCGGGTGCTTCTGCGAGTAACGATGAATGAAGAGGCTTCTTCGGAATTAGACTTAACGTTTACGACGCTAATGGGTGATAAAGTAGAGCCTCGTCGTGAATTTATCGAAGAAAATGCAAAATACGTTAGAAACTTGGATGTATAGGAGGAAAAAAGATAAATGGAAGAGAATATATTTGACAAAGTCCATGATATAGACTTAAAAAAGACGATGGAAACCTCCTATATCGATTACGCTATGAGCGTTATCGCTTCAAGAGCGCTACCAGATGTTAGAGATGGCTTGAAACCAGTACAAAGAAGAATCCTGTATTCGATGATCGAGCTTAATAATGGTCCGGATAAGCCTCATCGTAAATGTGCGCGTATTGTCGGTGATACCATGGGTAAATATCACCCTCATGGTGATAGCTCTATTTACGGCGCTTTGGTTAACCTAGCACAGGAGTGGTCTACCAGATATCCTTTGGTTGACGGTCATGGAAATTTTGGTTCTGTGGATGGTGACGGGGCTGCGGCCATGCGTTATACAGAAGCGAGAATGAGCAAGATATCCACAGAGTTAACGGCAGATATCAATAAGGATACCGTAGATTTTACCCCTAACTTTGATGAAACGGAAAAAGAACCAGCGGTTTTACCAGCTCGTTATCCGAATCTCTTAGTAAATGGTACTTCGGGTATTGCGGTAGGTATGGCTACGAATATTCCACCTCATAATTTAACAGAGATTATTAATGCCGTTGTTAAAATTATCGATGACCATATTGAAGAAAATGGTGAGACGGATTTAGAAGATATTTTACAGATTGTAAAGGGACCTGATTTTCCAACTGGTGGTGAAATCCTCGGTAATAGGGGATATGAAGAGGCGTATCGGACTGGTCGCGGTAAGGTAAGAGTTCGTGGTATTACGAATATTGAAACTCTAGCAAATGGTAAGAGCCGTATTATTATTACAGAACTTCCCTACATGGTTAATAAAGCTCGCTTAATCGAGAAAATTGCTGAGTTAGTTAGGGATAAGAAAATAGACGGTATTACGGAACTTTCTGATCAGAGTAGCCGGGAAGGCATGCGAGTTAGTATTGAGCTTAGAAGAGATGCTAATGCCAATGTAATTCTCAATCAGCTTTATAAGCATACTCAGCTTCAAGATACGTTTGGCGTGATTATGCTGGCTTTAGTAAATAACGAGCCGCGGGTTATGAATCTACTAGAGATGCTTAACCACTATTTAGCTCATCAAGAAGAAGTCGTAACGAGAAGAACTCAATATGAGCTTAATAAGGCAGAAGAAAGAGCTCATATTTTACAAGGGTTATTAATTGCTCTTGACAATATCGATGAAGTTATCAAAATCATCAGAGGTTCAAAGAACGTTGCCATCGCTAAAGAAGAGTTGATGAAACGCTTTGAGCTTTCTGAAGTGCAAGCCCAAGCAATTGTGGATATGCGTCTTCGCGCCTTAACAGGTTTGGAGAGAGAAAAGCTAGAAGGCGAATACAATGAATTGATGGCAAGAATTGAAGAATTAAAAGCTATCTTAGGGGATCGCAAATTACTTCTAGGCGTAATTAGAGAAGAAATTATCGTTATTCGCGATAAATATGGTGATGCCAGAAGAACATCTGTCGGCTTTGATGTATACGATATCGAAATGGAAGACCTTATTCCTCGTTCAGATGTGGTTATTACCAAGACGAAATTAGGTTATATCAAGCGGATGTCAAATGATACTTTTAAAGCCCAAAACCGTGGTGGTAAGGGGATTAAGGGCATGCAGACCATTGATGACGATTACGTAGAAGACTTGTTTATGACCAGTACCCATGATTATATTATGTTCTTTACGAATAGAGGACGGGTTTATCGTTTGAAGGGCTATGAGATTCCGGAAGCAGGAAGAACCGCTAGGGGAACAGCTATTATTAACCTGCTGCAATTGCAGCCAGAAGAGAAGATAACGGCAATTATTCCGATAACCGATTACCGCGAAGGCTGGTATCTATTTATGGCTACCAAGAAGGGTCTAGTTAAGAAAACCTCCATTACCGATTATGCAAATGTGCGTAAGACAGGGTTGGCAGCGATAACCCTTCGGGATGAAGATGAACTGATTGAAGTGAAGTTTACTGATAATGAGAAAGACGTTTTATTAGTAACTAAGTACGGTCAGTGTATTCGTTTTAATGAAAAGGATGTTCGTTCTACCGGTAGAACCTCGATGGGTGTAAGAGGTATTAACCTCTCTGATGGCGATGAAGTTGTGGGTATGCAACTATCGGTTCAGGGTGAATACTTACTAATTGTTTCCGAAAAGGGTATGGGAAAACGTACACGGGTAGATGAATTTACTTCACAAAATCGTGGTGGTAAAGGCGTTAAGTGTTACAGAATTATGGAAAAAACTGGAAATGTGGTAAGCTTTAAGGCTGTAGACGATGATGATGAAGTAATGATTATCAATACAGATGGAATAATTATACGGATGCGCTGTGGCGATATTTCTACCTTAGGCAGAATTACCTCAGGCGTTAAGTTGATTAACTTAGGCGACACCACAAAAGTGGCAAGTGTTGCTAAGGTAAGATTAAAAGAAGAAGAATCTGATGATGAATTACAAGCACCAGTAGAGACAGATAGTGAAGAGGGACAGGTTTAAAACCAATTTGGGACGGAGTTTTTCGAAAGAAAACTCCGTCCCAAATTGAAAAAAAGTGTGTCCCCTATAGTAAAGTGGCCACATATTCTACTGTATCAGCGACCATAGTCGTGCAATGAGCCTTTCTTTCGGGAGAGGCTTTTTCCATGCCCTTTGTGAGGACGCGGCAACAGGTAGAACCATGGGTTTCTTTAAAGTGCTGGTGCAGTTTATTTGTAAGTTCGAAGACTTTAGAGTTGTCCTCACCAGGTTTTCTGCGACCGTAAACGTAGCCGAGACACATGGTGCCGCCAGCGAGGGCGCCACAGATACAACCTCCGCCTCCTAGACCCCAAGGAAATCCTGAACTCATAGCGATTGCATCGTCAGGAATAGCCAAATCAAAGTGTTTGCGAATAGCATAGATTACGGCCTCAGAACAAGCAAAGCCGTTATTGAAAATATCTATAGCATCAGCCTTTAAGGCTTTCATATCAACATCTTTATTCATAGTAAAATACCTCCTAATCTGAAGACAGTGTACTCCCTTTTCTCAGTTTTTTCCACTTTTTGAAAAAAAATCGACATTTTACAACATGTAAAAAGCATTTTATGACAATTTAAACTACTAAAGTGCTTTCTATTGTACTATATAAAAAGAAATATTAGCTATGATGGTTCAAAAGATAAAGTCCTAGGGCGCACATTCTCTGGATAAAGGGAATAGCCTCATAGTTTTTAGATGACCATTTGAGAGATGGAATGAGGGAGCCGCGTTGATGGACACCTTTTGGAAAAAAGGTACCATGTGCGCCCGACAACCGGCCGTAGAAAAACAAATAGGTATAAGTTGACATAACTACCTCCTGAATACAAAGCGTGAGGACTCTTTAGTAGATTACTACCGAAGAGTCCTTTAGCTTTGCATTAAAGAATGCTTGTGTTAAAATTGAGGTACTAAATGTAATTAAGGAGCGTAAAGATGAAAAGAATTATCTTAATGGTTTTCAAAAATATATTAATCCTACCATATATTTGGATTAAACTCTGTTATTATGCCAGTCATGTGGATAAGTATACGGAGGAGCAGCGGTATAACTATTTAGACTATATTGTAAAACACGCAAATAAAGGTGGAAACGTAACTATTGCCGCGTTTGGACAAGAAAACATTCCTAAAAAAAGTGGATTTATGTTTTATCCAAACCATCAAGGACTATATGATGTATTGGCGATTATTGAAGCGTGTCCAATTCCCTTTTCTGTGGTGGCAAAAAAAGAGGTGGAAAATATTCCTTTATTAAAACAGACTTTTAAGTGTATGCAGGCGTTTATGATCGATCGGGATAATCCACGTCAAGGTTTAGAAGTCATCTTAAACGTTGTTAAGGAAGTAAAAAAGGGACGTAATTATTTGATTTTTGCTGAAGGAACTCGTTCAAAGGAAGGAAATAAAGTACAAGATTTTAAAGGTGGGAGCTTTAAAGCAGCCACGAAAGCAAAGTGCCCCATTGTTCCGATTGCTCTAATCGATTCGTTCAAGCCTTTTGACCGAAGTACTACGAAACCTGTAACTGTTCAGGTTCACTTCTTAGAACCGATACCTTATGAAGAATATAAAGACTTGCATACAAATGATATTGCGAGAATGGTTAAGGAACGAATTGAAGCAGTGATTGCTGAATATGAAAGCAGGTAGGAGATAATATTATGACTCGCGAAGAGATTATTGAGTACTGTCTTACCTTTCCTCTGGCATATGAGGACTATCCCTTTGCTAAAACAGCGACGGATAAAGAAAGTACCGTAATGCGGCATCAGGAAAATAAAAAGACGTTTGCGATTATAATGATACACGATGATAAATTGTATTTAAATTTAAAATGTGATCCGCTTGAAGCTGATTTTCTGAGACAGAGCTTTAAAGCACTAGTACCAGGATGGCATATGAATAAGGAGCACTGGAATTCGGTGATTCTCGATGAATTTTGTGATGTGCCAGTTGAAGAAATAAAGAGGATGATTGGCAATAGCTATGATCTAATAAAACCGCGTTTAAGGAAGTCCAGGATAAAATAATAAAAAGCGATTGACAAGGAGTGATTTACTTTAGTATAATTACCCTTGCTGGAGAAGTACTCAAGAGGCCGAAGAGGCGCCCCTGCTAAGGGTGTAGGTCGGGTGACCGGCGCGAGGGTTCAAATCCCTCCTTCTCCGTTTTCAAAAGTCCGTTTTTACGGGCTTTTTCTTTTTCTCTAGTTGAATTGAAGCTATAATTGGATAATGTTGTTCGTTTATCAGAGTGCCCAACCTGAGCTCTTATGTAATTAAGGAAACTCCTTGGTCTAAGAGCTTTAGGCGGCAAGTAAACCGACCATGTTGGTATAATGAGATAAATGTGCATTTTTAGGAGGCGGATATGAGATATAAAATCAGAACCATATTAGAGGGAGAAGATCGCTTGCTTGAAGATTTTTTGTATGAAGCAATTTTCGTGCCAGAGGGGGCTGCTGCACCACCCAAATCAATTATCAATCAGCCAGAATTGCAGATATATATAAACGACTTTGGGAAGAAAAAAGACGATATAGGTTTATTTGCAGAAGTTGATGAAAATGCTGTCGGTGCTGTTTGGGTACGCATTATGAATGACTATGGGCACATAGATAATGATACGCCATCTTTTGCAATTTCCCTATATGAAAATTATCGGGGATTGGGAATAGGCACTGCTTTGATGAAAGAGATGCTTCGTATTCTAAAAGACAGAGGGTATAAACAAGCATCACTTGCCGTGCAAAAGGCAAACTATGCTGTGAAAATGTATAAAAAAACAGGTTTTGAAATTGTGGATGAAAATGAGCAAGAATATATCATGATTTGTCGATTGTGATAATTTAAATCCCAGCTTATAAACCCCTGCCAGCCGCAAAGGTCAGCAGGGGTTCGTTGTATCAATTCGCTTATCACGTGGTATTAATACACCCTTTCGGAGTTTTTTTATATACCTAGAAGAAAAAAAGGTCTTCAAACTTCTTGTCCAAGGCAATGCAAAGAACAAGTGCTAGCTTTGCTGTTGGATTGAATTGACCGGTTTCAATGGAGCTAATTGTGTTACGTGAAACACCGACAATTTCCGCAAGTTGTGCCTGTGACAATCCTTTTTCTGCCCGAACTTCTTTCAGATTGTTTTTCAAGATTAATGTATCTTTCATATCGTTATCCTACATCACCTACTTGCAATTTGGAAAAGCCATACGCTTAGCCATGCAGACGAGCCAATAAACCAGCAGATTGCCTTCTGTGCATTATCGTTATAATAGTGCCTTTATTTAGGCTTCTCTTAATGATATAATTAGACAAATTTGAATTTGTAAAAGAAAGGGTGTTTTGTTATGGAAGATATATTTTTCGCCATTATTATGGGGGTAGTGGCTTTAATATTCATAGTTCTCGGATATTTGTTATGGGTTAAGCAAAAGATAAGTATTCTACATGATTATCATTATACCAAGGTTAAAGAAAATGATAAAAGAGCATATACGAGAGTTATGGGAATTGGAATGATTGTTATTGGTATCGGATGCTTGTTGTCTGGGATATATAGTTTATTTATTTCAGGAGCGAAGAGTGGTATTTTATTTTTTGTTTTCTTTTTAGGAATTGGTTTATTAATAATGTTATATGGACAAATAAAGTATAATCATGGATTATTTTAGGGAGAACTTGTAATTTGAAGGGAGTGAATGTGGACAAAAAAATAATAATGGAGAGAGGGATAAAGATATGACAAGAATAAAGAGAGTTAATAGTTTAAAAAGAACTTTGTTTAATATGATTTTTTTATATTTGCTCCCAACCACTACAATCATGATAACGGCAGCCAGTTGGAATAAGTCATATGAATCTTTAACCATAAGTATAATTCCTATAATGTTGATAATTTGGTTTGTATCGTTAATGATCAGTGTTCTCTATTCTATAATAGGTAATTCAGGAAAAAGTGAGCGAATGAGCGTAGGAAGAATTGTTTTCTACTGCACTTCAACAGCATTTTGGATGATGTGTTGCTTTGTGGTTCTATTTTCAAGAAGTATTCTGTTGGGAGGATTTCACGCATCGTAACAAAAAAGTCTGGGAAACCCCAGACTTTTACTTTTAGTCATTCCTATTAAATTTTTTGCCATTTCCCCATTCCCAACTTCCACTAGCACCGAGTGCGAAGTGAGCTTTAGCGATTCCTAAATCAATTGCCATAGCGTGAGCTGAGATATCACTGACAGAAGCGGTAACAAGGTCATCCCGATAAGTAAAAGTTACGGGTTGGCGATTCATTGCTGATGGAGCCAGTTGCACAGCTTCTATTCCTTTTACAAACCATTCCGGTGGCTTCTTTTCTATAAAGTAAAGCAGAGTACCACGTCCATAAAACTTGCATGGGCGCGGGTGAATGCTACTGATTTTTAATATATTCTTGTACTAGAGAGAGGCTTTGCTCGCTAACAGTAGCAACAAAATAACTACTCGACCAAAAGTAAGGTTTCCAGTAAAACCTCCCTACTTCTGTAGGATAATCTCGCCTGGCAAATCTTGCTGTCTTGGTTTTTAGCACATTTACAAATTCTGTAGGCGCCATTCCTGGAGTCGCTTCAAAAAGTAGATGTAGATGGTCTGCCTCTCCGTTTAATTCTAAGATATTGTAACCTCGCTCCGTGCAGATATCTTCAATCAACTTGTAGACATAGTTTTTTACTGGACCAGTCAAGACTGGTTTTCGGTATTTTGTAACCAGAACAAGATGATATTGAAGAAGAAAACACGAGTGCCGATACGTGTAATAAGGTTGATTATCTTTCTCGAACATTTGTTCTGTTTCTTCTTTACGTCCGCCTTTGTTAATGGTACAATTACACTATAGAAACAAAGGGGTATCAAGAGGTTTAGCCATATGTATAAATCAAAGCAAATATTAATATCTAAGAGGAAAGAACCAGAACTATATACTTACCTTGAAGACTTAGGATTTCTTGCTAAGAGTCTTTACAATGCGTCTTTGTTTCGTATACGACAAAACTTCACCGGCAGAAGGAAAGAAGTTCTTTCAGAAAATGAAGAGTTTGTAGCAGAAGAAATCAGGCAAGTCTTAAGTCGTTATCCCCATCTGCAAAAGCCTAAGTCTGTACTTACTTATACCTTCCTTGAGAAGTTAATGCGAGTAACCGAGAATCCAGATTTCTTTGCAGGACTTCCCATGCAAAGTGCACAAGCGGTAGTTAAGCAAGCCGTTACGGATTTTAATAACTGGTTAGCAGCTAAGAAGGACTACTGGAATCATCCCCATAAATACTTAGGGGAGCCGCAGATGCCAAGCTATAAGAAGGGAGAGTTCTGCTCCTTTCTTTTTACAAATCAAGACTGTGTTCTTTACGCCAGGGAAGATTGCACCGAAGGCGCTAACCTTAAGTTCCCTAAGAAGAAGGGATATTATCTTCTAGCAAGCTTGCCACTAGATGCCAAGCTAAAGATGGTTCAGGTTTCTCGGTGCTACGATTCTTATAAGCTCGGCATTGTACTAGAATTTCCAGAACTAGAAGTCTGTACTGGCGAAAGAGTGGCCGCCATTGATTTTGGGATTAACAATCTTGCAACCATAGTATCCACAGGTGATATTTGCCAAGTATACAAGGGCGGGATTATCAAATCAAAGAATCAATGGTTTAATAAAGAACGAGCTAGGCTTACATCCATTATGACAAAAGGACATCAAGTAAAGCAAAGAGTGTCCTCAAGGCGACTTACGAGGTTAAGTAAAGATCGCCATTTATTTATCCAAGACTACTTTCACAAAGTAAGTAGGGATATCGTCAACGCCTGTGTAAAGGATGGCGTAGGAACGCTAATTCTTGGAGTTAATCAGGGATGGAAGCAAGAAGCAAATCTAGGAAAGGCAATGAATCAGTCCTTTACCCAGATTCCTCTAGGCATACTTAAAGAAATGATACGCTACAAAGCCGAGTGGGCAGGAATCTCTGTGTACGAACAGGAAGAATCTTATACTTCAAAAGCAGATTTTCTGTCGAGTGATGCCATGCCAGTGTATTCCAAAAAGCAAATGAGTGATCCTTTGCCAATTTTTAGCGGTAAACGAATCAAAAGAGGTTTATATGCTTCTGGATCAGGTGTCGTTTTAAATGCGGATGTAAACGCAGCGGCTAACATAATGATAAAAGCGATTCCAACATCTTCTCTAGAGATAAAACGAGAAACATTAGAATCGCCTAAGGTTAGTAATCTTCGAGATTTAAACTGTAAAAGTATTCCGGTCAAACGGATAGTGGCGGCATGAGACCGCCTTCATGGCACGAACAGCCTGTACAATACAGGTTCGAAAGACGAAAGTGTTACGGCTAGTAAAGTAAGTCGAAGACTTACATCCTTGTTTGCACTTCGGTGCACAAGATACCACTTCCAAGCATAGGCATTGGGAGTTGGTTATTCATATAAGTAAGTTCCTCTATGGATTTTGTCTTTCTGTGTGCGACTTTACGAATCAATCTTTCCTTCATTTTAGGCCCTTCAACATATCCGATGGTAATTGCAAGAGCAATGTATTCATCTTCAGCTAAGGGGATGGGTGCAGATTTTGTATCGTACATTCCCATCCAACAGGTTCCTAGTCCAAGAACCGTAGCTTCTAATACAACAAGTTCTCCATAATATCCCAGCTTTTCTTCAGAATATGAATCCTTTTTATCGGCAATCATCAGAATTACATTTTTCACACCACTAAATAGACCATAGTGTGACTTTAAGTTACCTTCATAAATTTGCATACGATATCCTGGGCCAGAATAACGTTCAATAATCATCTGTAGTGATGATTGATCTTCATCTGTCAGCGGAGTAGGTTGATATGTTCTGCGTGATATACGCCTTTCTACTATTGGTAATAAATCTATAACGGGTCTCCTTATTTTTTGTATTTCAATTGTAACATACCAAATAATAAAAAAATGTATAAAAGAGTATCTACATGTTGTAAATAATAAATCTAAAACCACAATTTATAGCGCTATTCAAGTATTACTTGATAAAAGCAAAAAAACTTTCAAAAAACCCTTGACACTTAGCGATTGAAAATGATACTATGTCTAGGCTGACTCGTGAGAGACAGTCGCTCGCAAGAGCAAAACAGAACCTTGATAATTGAACAATAGACAACAAACCTGAAAATTTTTAAGAGAAAATTTTTAAGAACACGAGAGAAATGATTTATCATTTTTCTCACCCAAAATTAA
>NZ_JAMXOC010000024.1 GCF_024721265.1 Ohessyouella blattaphilus
CCGATTTTTAGCGGCAATCGAATCAAAAGAGGTTTATATGCTTCTGGGTCAGGTGCCGTTTTAAATGCTGATGTAAACGCCGCTGCCAACATAATGAGAAAAGCGCTTCCTTTAGCCTCGTTAGAAATAGAGCCTAACAAGCTAGAATCGCCTAAGGCCATTAACCTACAAGATTTAAATTGTAAAAGTATTCCGGTCAAACGGATAGTGGCGGCATGAGACCACCTTCTCGGCACGAACAGCCTGTACAATACAGGTTCGAAAGACGAAAGTGTTACGGCTAGTAAAGTAAGTCGAAGACTTACATCCTTGTTCGCACTTCGGTGCACAAGATACCACTTCCAAGCATAGACACCCCGAGTTGGTTATTCATCCGAAAAAAGGTAATCTGACCTGGATGTACGATCCGATTCCCCATACAGGTGGCGCGAATAATCTCCTGGTTGATTTAGCGCGATTAGATGCCGACTTACCGCTAAAATACAGCGGCCAGTTAGGCGACGATGAAGATGGTCGCTTCGTGCTTGAGACATTAGCTGCTTACCCTAATATAGATGTGCAAAATGTAACAATCAGAGGGAGGACGGCGAAGTCTTTAGCGATGACGGAAAGGGAGAGTAAAGAGCGAACCTTTTTCTACGATCCCGGCTCTAGTCTAGACTTCTGCATCGACGATATCGATTTTGAACACCTAGAAGCGGATTTTTTTCTCTTAGAGTACCTGTTGCTTTTTGGAAAGCTAGACGAAGCTCATCCTGAGTACGGTACGTATGGCGCCGAAGTGCTACACGCAGCACAGAAGCGAGGAATGAAGACTTTTGTGGATATGGTCTCGGAAGAGACGACGCGCTATGAAAGCGTTGTCCGCCCAGCGCTTAAGTATGTGGATTACTATATCTCCAATGAGGTAGAAGCAAGCGGCGTACTGGGGTATAAAATCTACGATGACCAGGGAATTATCGAAGATATGCTTCCTGAGGCGTTAGATAAGATTAAAGAATACGGAGTCCAGGAATGGGTTATTATCCATTCGCCAAAAGCCGGCTATGGACTTAACTGCCGTACCGGCGAAAAGGTAAAAGTCCCCAGCATGGATCTGCCAAAGGGATATATAAAAGGAACCACAGGAGCCGGAGATGCGTTCTGCGCTGGCGTTATCTACTCGGCTTATAAAGAGTTAGACCTTACCCAGGCTCTACGAAACGGTGCTATGTGTGCCGCCCTTTCGCTCTCGAAGGAAGATAGTAACTCTGGAGTTACTTCGTATGAAGAAATGCAAAATACAAGATTTTAAAATAGAATTTGCGTTCCGCAAATTCCTGCGCCTTCGGCGTGTGCTATTGCACAAAATTCCTATCGCCGAAGTGCGCATCCTTAGCGGAGCGCTTTTTATGTAATAGGAAAGTTCTTTGAACTTTCCTATTACATAATTAATGAGGGACAGGCTTTGCCTGTCCCTCACTAATTAACTGTTCATTTCGACGATCGCTTCTACTTCACAGAGAACCCCTTTTGGCAGGGTTTTTACCGCTACACAGGAGCGGGCGGGTTTGCCGGTAAAGTATTCGGCGTAAACCTCGTTAAAAGCAGCGAAGTCGCCCATGTCTGCTAAAAAGCAGGTGGTTTTGATGACGTTATCAAAGGATACATTTTGGCTTTCTAAGAGTCCAGCCATATTTTTCATTACCTGTAAGGTTTGTTCTTTGATGTCGCTACCGATGATTTCGCCGCTTTCAGGAGAAAGAGGGATCTGTCCGGAAGTGAAGAATAAATTGCCGGAAATAACTCCTTGAGAATAAGGTCCGATAGCAGCTGGAGCTTTGTCTGTACTTACTTTTTTCATTGATAAATACCTCTCTTTATTTTAGTTTTAATTGTTACCTTCTGTTTTCGTGGCGGCGTCGATATAGCTATACAGAGTAAACTTGGAGATGTTAAAAAAGGCAGAAATCTTATCCCCTGATTTGGTGACGAGGAAGGCGCCAGCGTCGTTTAAGAAGCGAATCGCGTCCACCTTATCTTCCTTGGTCATTAAGGCCACCGGTTTACCAATAAGGGCTACCGATTGGTCGATCAAATCATCGAGAATATCATTTACATTGCTAGTAATCTGCTTGGGTTTTTTTGCCGTGCTCTCTTCTGGAGTGCTGATTAGGGAATCAAGAGCGCTATGGATCGTCATCAGCCCCGTAATATCGTAGTTTAGAGAAAAGATATATTGAACCTTATCGTCCTCAGTGCGGATATACATAGTGCTGGATTTGAGAATACGTCCATCTTTGGTCTTGGTAAGGTAAGCTAGCTGATCCTTTAGTGCCTCGGGATTCTTATTAAGAGTCTCGATTACAATGGCTGAAGGACCATCGTCTAACTTTCGGTTACTGACGTGGCCATTGATAATATAGACGATGGAGTGCTCAAAGTCCTTTTTCTTCAAATCGTGGATGACAATCTCGCAATTGCTTCCAAATTGTGCAGCTAGCCCGTCGGCCATTTGGATTAACAAACCGAGGGTACCCTTTGTGGTTGCCATATACAACATCCTTTCACGAAACATTCTACTAATATCATACCACCTAATATATTTTTAGGCAACCTAAAAAATATTTATAAACCATAAGGAGAATGCTTGCTTTTTGTAGCTTGCTTAGGGTACTATAAGGTTAAAGAAAAGACGGATTGGTAGAGGAGTGTGGTTACATATGAAAAAGCTTTTTAAAGGCGGTAAGACCGTCTCTAGCGAGGGGGTCTTAGAACAGGATATTTTAATCCAAGATGAGAAAATCGTGGCCGTGGGAAAGGATTTGCCTGACGAGGACGCAGAGGTTATCGATGTGTCGGATAAGCTTTTGTTTCCTGGGTTTATTGATGCCCATACCCACTTTGATTTAGAAGTAAGCGATACGGTGACGGCTGATGATTTCTATACGGGCACGCGCCAAGCGGTGGCAGAAGGCACCACCACGATTATTGATTTTGCTACCCAGAATCACGGTGAGACCTTAAAGGAAGCGTTAGTTAACTGGCATCGAAAGGCCGATGGCAAAAGTAGCTGTGACTATGGCTTTCATATGGCCATATCCCAGTGGAATGAGCGGATTGCCCAGGAGCTGCCACTAATGAAGGCGGAAGGGGTGACTTCTTTTAAGCTGTATATGACGTATGACGCCATGTATTTAAATGATGGGGAGATATATAAGGCGCTGAAAGCCATTAAAGAGGAGCATGGTGTGGTAGGGGTGCACTGCGAGAATCGGGATTTGATTGCGGCTTTAGTAGAAGAAGCTAAGAGTAAGGGGGATTTGGCCCCTTTTTATCACGAAAAGACAAGACCGTATCAAGCGGAGGCGGAAGCGATTAACCGCTTGCTAGAGATCGCTTCAGTGGTTGATGTTCCGGTGCTAATCGTCCATTTAAGCACGAAGGCTGGACTCGGCGTTATCCGGGGAGCGAGGGAGCGTGGTCAGAAGGTATTTGTGGAAACGTGTCCTCAGTATCTCCTGATGAACAGCGAGAAATATCAGCTAACGGACGAAGAGGCGATGAAATATATTATTGCGCCACCTCTTCGCACGGAAGAGGATCAAAGGGCCTTGTGGGAAGCGATAGCAGTAGCAGATATCGATACGGTAGCGACGGATCACTGTAGTTTTACGACTGCGCAAAAGGAGAAAGGCCTTCAGGATTTTACGAACATTCCCTGTGGTATGCCAGGAGTAGGTACTCGTCCGGCGCTTATGTATACGTTCGGAGTGGGCGAAGGGAAGATTAGCATCGGCGAAATGTGTCGTCTGTTAGCGGAAAATCCGGCGAAGCTATACGGCTTATACCCGAGAAAAGGGACGCTCCTACCAGGAAGCGATGCCGATATTGTGGTGTGGGATGAAGAGGTTAGTCGCACCTTAACGAATCAGTCGCTATCTGCTTGTGACTATAACCCTTATCAGGGGACGACAGTAAAAGGCGGAGCTACTAAAGTTTATTTGCGGGGCACGTTAGTGGCCCAGGACGGGGAGATGGTTAGAGAGAATACAGGGTGCTATCTTTATCGCCAACCGACCCAGATGTACTAAGGGGGGGGCAAGCCATGAGTAAAAATCAGAGTTTGGCAACGGTAATGAAACTTACACCTGGTGAGGTGATTACCCTAACAGGAGCAGGGGGGAAGACTACCACCTTGTTTCAGATCGCCGAAGAGCTTCGTGTTCATAAGGTGCTACTGAGCACAACGACGAAGATGTGGCAGCCTACTAAGGAACAAGTGGATTATCTATATTCTCAGTCGGAAATGGGGCAAACCTTAATCGTCCCGAAGAGAGGGCGAACCTTTCTGTATGGTACCATTCTGGAAAACGGAAAGTGTACAGCAGTAAGCGAAGAGCTATTAGAGAGGGTAGCGACGGGATATGAATATACGGTTATTGAAGGGGACGGTTCTCGGGGTCTACCCTTGAAGGGGTACAACGAGGATGAACCTTGCATCCCTAGCTTTGCTAGCCTCGGAGTAGGGATCGTTACTCTAAAAGGATTGGATAAAGAGGCGAACGAAAAGAACGTTCTGCGACCATTAGCGTTTACTCAGATGACCGGAATGCAGCCAGGAGAGTTTGTAAGCGAAATTCATCTTGCTAGGTGGCTAGCTCATCCCTTGGGATTATTTAAAAATAGCCCTAGACGTAAGATTTTATTATTTAATCAAGTGGATATTGAGAAAGAGTTAGAAACAGTAAAGCGTATCCTGGATTTGTGTTCAGCGGATTTTACCAAGGAGCTGGAGAGAATCATCGTTGGCGATGTGAAAAAGGGCGAGTACGAAGTGTTAGAAGGAGGTATCGGGTGAGAAAACTACTAATGAATAAAGAGATTATCTGCGTCAGAGGGGCAGGGGATTTGGCTACCGGCGTCATTCAAAAGCTTGCCCGCAGCGGCTTTCGTGTATATGCGTTAGAGATTGAGCGGCCGACCACCATTCGCCGTCAAGTGGCACTATCCACAGCCATGGCAGAAGGGGAGGCTAAAGTGGAGGATATCTGCGGGAGAAGGGTGGAATTCTCTGTAGACAATCTTGAAAAATGTTGGCAGCAAGGTGTAGTGCCTCTACTTACGGATAAGGAAGGGGAGACAACGAAGAGGATTAAGCCAGCGGCTTTAGTGGATGCTATTCTGGCGAAAAGGAACTTAGGAACGAAGCGGGAGATGGCGCCGATTACCATTGGGCTAGGACCGGGATTTGTGGCAGGAGAGGACGTAGATGTGGTGATAGAGACCATGCGTGGTCACGATTTGGGAAGGCTGATTAGTGAGGGCGCAGCGCTGGCGGATACGGGGATGCCAGGCGAAATTGGTGGTCAAGGGAGAAAACGGGTGATTCACGCACCCATCCCGGGCTGTGTTCACCATATAGCAAATATAGGTGATTATGTTGAGGCAGGAGCGCCCCTTTTAAAGATTGATGAACAAGAAGTGTGTGCTCCTTTTTCCGGAGTTTTGCGCGGGTTAATCCAGGAGGGCATGGAGGTGCCGGCGAAAATGAAGATTGCTGATTTAGACCCGAGGCGCCTAGAAGACGAACAGATTTATCGGATCTCCGATAAGGCTAGATGTATCGGCGGCGCCGTTCTCGAAGCCATTCTTTATCTGCAGACAAATCAGTCTAAATAGGTTTTTTCAGAGAGTAGTCTTTGGTAATCACTGTAAGTATCAATATCGGTAAAGCAAAGCGGGTCGTCAAAAGCGACTCGCTTAATTTTATCAGGAAAAGCTTTTATGATACTGCGGCCACCTTGGTCGCCAGTAACCTCTAATAGGGCAGGGCGAAAAGCGGCCGGAAAGATCACGGGGTTCTTATCCTGACCATTGATCACGGGGAGAATAATCTGCTCAGGGTTCTCCCTATGAGTCGTGATTAGCTTATTGATAATCCCAGTCGTAAGTAGGGGCTGATCAGCCACGAAAAACATCATTGCCTGATTCTCAGGACAATGCTTTACGCCAAGGAGTAGAGACTGGCTTTGTCCAAGCTTAGCCTTGGTGTTTTTAATGCTCTGAAACCCGTACTTGTTTCCAAGGTCGGTGTACGTATGATCTCGCTGGATTAGTAGTTTTTCGGAAACGTCAGCATGGCTAATGGCTTCCATCGTGTATTCAATTACCGGCTTCCCGGAAAAATCCATCAGTAGCTTGTCGTCTGCAAAACGCTTACTAAAGCCAGAGGCTAAGAGGATGGCTGTTACCATAGATTTCATCTCCTGTAGGTTTCCCTTAGATGCTTATTGATTGGTAATTTCACTTAAGTAGCGATAGATAGTAGCTGACGAACAGCTTAGTTTTTCCGCGGCAAAGGGAATGGCTCCCTTTAGCTGAAAGAGTCCCTTTTCGTGTAAGCGGGTTACAATCTCCATCTTTTCGTGTTGCTTTAAGCGGTTGCTAGGAACGGTAATGTTTTCTGTGGCTTCCTGGTACATGTTTTTCATTAGGGCAGGCACATCCATAAAGAGGTTGTCGTTGCCATTTTCCTTGGTGCCACCGTTATCACTGGCGGTGCTCCCGGTCTCATTACCAGTAATGAAATTTTTGATAAACGCCTCAGGGTGGATGGCCGAAAGAAGCCCCTGGCGCAGTTCCTCAAAGCGGCTGTCGTCAAAATTGACGTGCAATAGGCCAACGGTTTCGCCCTCGTCATCCTTAATAAACATTGTGGAAGAACGCAGGATTTTACCACTTTTTGTAACTACTCGGTAGTTACAGATAGAGTTATTATTTTTATACGCTTTCGTAGAAAGCATGTGATGAGCGGAATCGGTGATAGGGCTACCGACGACGCGACCGCTGATGTGATTATTGGCGATGGCAACGATGGTATTTGATTTTAGGCCCTGGAGGACGATTTCATAATCCGGTCCTAGAGCATTCCCCAAAAACTCTACAATTCCTGCATAGTGTCTTATTATATCTTCTCTCATAGATTCTTTGCCTCATTTCTGTTCTGTGAATAAACGTACCAAAGATAGTTCGGATTGTCAAATGAGGCATATCGCTGCTGCGATATGCCTCGTAAAGATAGACTCTTCCTATAAGAAGAGATATTTTAAAATAAATAGGACCGTCAGTATATACATGAGAACACTTAGTTTCTTTTCCTTTGCCTTTCCGGTTAAAAGAGTCATAACGGTATACGCGATAACGCCCATAGAGATTCCTTCAGAGATGCTGTAGAAAAACGGCATCGCAATCATACAAATATAACATGGAATCGCTTCAAGAGCATCATCAAAATCAATCTCCGTAATATTTGTCAACATATAGAAGCCAACGATAATCAGAGCCGGTGCCGTCGCAAAAGACGGAATCGCTAGGAAAATCGGTGAAAGAAGTAAAGATAGAGCAAAGAGGATGGAAGTTACCGCCGCTGTTAAGCCGGTGCGTCCGCCCTCTGATACACCAGATGCGCTTTCAACGTAGGTGGTAACGGTTGTGGTTCCTAGCACAGCGCCTGCCGTAGTGGCCACTGCATCTGAAAGAAGAGCGCCCCTTATGCGGGGAAGTTTGCCGTTTTCATCTAGCATACCTGCTTTCGTAGAAACACCAATTAGGGTGCCGATTGTATCAAACATGTCCACAAAGAGGAAGGCAAAGACTACCACCACAAAGTTTAAGGAGAAGACCCCGGAGAAATCTAGCTTACCAAAGACCGGCATAATACTAGGAATGGATAAGCCGTTACTAAAGTCTGGCAATAGGCTGTAGAAACCAAGCTCTGGGTTAGGAACGTAGAGCGTAGTTACTTGACAGACGATTCCTAATAACCAGGTGATGATAATTCCCCAAAGAATATTGCCTTTCACCTTTTTGACCACAAGAAAACCGGTAATCAGCACACCGATTATTGCTAACACCACCGTGATGCCTGCGTCGTTAAAGGTGGCGGTAACGCCTTCTACTCCGTGGGTATTGTTAAAGCCATCGAGAGAAAACAGTTCTACTAAGGTGGCGCCACCGATGACGATTTTCGCGTTCTGCAAACCGATAAAGGCAATAAAGAGGCCGATACCTACGGATACTGCGGATTTTAAATTGCGGGGAATGGCATTGAAGATCGCTTCCCGAACATTGGTTAGGGAAAGCAGGATAAAGATAATGCCTTCAATGAAAACGGCTGCCAGCGCCGTCTGCCAAGAATACCCCATTCCCAGGACGACAGTGTAAGCAAAGTAAGCATTGAGTCCCATCCCTGGTGCGAGAGCAAAGGGATAGTTAGCCATTAAGGCTATTAAGAGAGAGCCAATAGCGGAAGCGATGGCCGTGGAGGTAAAGATGGCTCCAGGGTCCATCCCCGTAGCGCTTAAGATGCTTGGGTTGACGGCCAGAATGTAGGCCATGGTCATAAAGGTGGTAATGCCGGCAATCGTTTCTGTTTTTACATTGGTTCCGTTTTCTTTCAGTTTGAATAATTTTTCTAGCATAGATGGTGCTCCTTTCGGTTAGGAATCTAGTAACGCTGCCTTGGCCTTTTCCAGCTCTTCCTTATCTTTAATCGGGAAGATTAAGTTGAGAATAATAGCAACGATACAGGTAGCAGCAACAGAGTCTGAGAAGATAAAGCGGATCGCGCTTGGTAGCTGCGCCACCGCGGCAGGATCTTTCGCTAGTCCCAGACCTAGGGCAAAGGTTACCCCGAGGATCAAGACGTTTCGTTCACTAAATCCGGCTTTGGCGATCATCTTAATGCCATTGATAATAATCATGCTAAAGACGGAGATAATGGAACCGCCGAGAACTGGTGCCGGAATAGCGGCAAATAGCGCACCGAGCTTAGGGACAAAACCGCTAATCATCAGGATAAAGGCTCCAGTTGCGATACAAAATTTGTTGACCACTTTAGTCATTGAGACGATACCGGCGTTTTGACCAAAGGCGGTATTAGGTAAAGCGTTAAAACAAGCTGCCAAGATAGAGCCGCCAGCATCTGCTAGAATAGCTCCTGAGGTCTCGGTCTCGGTGGCTTCCCGGTCAAAGCCAGCCATAGTAATTCCGGAGGTGTTGCCAATTGTCTCTAACCCCGAGGTGATATAAAGAGCGGCAAAGCTTATGGTAACGGGGATAGAAAACGTCATCTTAAAATGGAAAGGCTTAGGAACGCTAAACCAACCAGCTTCCATAATCGCCTGGGTATCTACCATCCCTAAGAAGGCACAGAGGATATAGCCGATAACCATGGCAATAAGTAGGGCAGAGCTTTTAAATAAGCCCTTACCGAAGCGCTGGAGTAAGACGACGATTGCCAGTACCAAGAAGGCGATGGAAAGGTTACGGATGGAGCCGTAGTCCTCTGACCCGACGCCACCGGCAAAATAGCCAGCTCCAGCGCTCATCAGGTTGATACCGATGGTAATGAGAGTGCTACCAACTACCAAAGGTGGAAAAAATTTGCGTAGGTACTTATAAAAGACCCCGATTAACACTTCGGAGACGCTACCGAGAAGACAACCACCTAATACCGCACCGATACCGCCAGTTGCTGCTACTGTGGTTGCTGTGGGCACAAAGGCGAAAGAAGTCCCCATAACGATAGGCAAGTTGCCACCAATACGTAGGCGTTTGCCCAAACGAATAGGGTAAAGTTGAATAAAGGTGGTTAGTCCCGACACGAACATGGCACATTGCATCATGATAATTGTGTCGGCGCCATTTAGGCTACAAGCTCCCGCGATTAGGAGAATGGGAGCAAGGTTTGAAGCAAACATGGCGAGAACGTGTTGCATTCCTAAGGGGATGGCTGTTCGTAGACGGGGTTTTCCATCCAATTGATAGACCAAATCGTGTTCTTGCTGCTCCAGCGACTTCGCGTTTACTGACGCAGCAGTTTCTACAGTTTCTACAATTTCCATTTTTATACCTCATTCCTTTCAAAAACGAGTACTATAAGGGCAAGATTGTTATAAATTTATTGTAAGAAAAAATTATTATAATGTCAATTTATTTGTGCAAGTTTGTGTAGTTTCATATAAATGCATATTTACTATTGTGTATATTGACGAAATATAGTATTATGTTTGTAAGAAAATATTTGCATTTATATATGTTCGATGTATGAATCGGGTCGGACGTCTCTACCAACTACCGTAATCAGTTGCCTATAAATGCCTACGTCTTTACAGATGATATGGCATTTATAGGTTTTTCTAATGCTTTTTCTGTAAAGCTGTAAAGATGAAAACTTATGTTTATGGAAAGGATAGGTGCAAATGAAAGAAGAAGTAAAAGTTCTAAAAGGCGATATCTGCTACAGCGATAAAGATAGGAAGCTGATTACGGTGGCAGATGGATATCTTGTGTATCAGGGGAATCAGATATTAGGAGTTTACGAGGCGCTGCCGATAGAGTATCAAGGGGTGCCCATAAGCGACTATACGAACAAGCTGATTATTCCTGGGCTTACGGACCTACACGTTCACGCTCCTCAGTATGGGTTTCGCGGTTTGCAGATGGATTTGGAGCTACTAGAGTGGCTTAATACGACCACCTTTGTGGAGGAGGCAAAATACCAAGATCTAGAATATGCCAAGAAGGCTTATACTCAGTTTGTCAATGATTTGCAAAAAGGGGGTACTACTAGAGCTTGTATTTTTGGCACGATTCACTCGGAAGCGACGAAGATGCTAATGGAGTTATTAGATGAGTCGGGGCTAGTAGCGTATGTGGGAAAGGTGAATATGACCCGCAATAGTCCAGATAATCTGCGAGAAACTGCAGAACAGTCACTAAGGGATACGAAGCAGTGGGTTCAGGAGGTGGGAGATAAATATACTCACGTGAAACCGATTTTGACCCCGAGATTTATACCCTCTTGTGATGAAGAAACCTTGCATGGCCTTAAGGCTATTCAGGAGGAATATAAGTTACCGGTCCAGTCCCATCTCTCGGAGAACAGGGATGAAATCCGTTGGGTGAAAGAACTGGTGCCAGCGTCAACGTGTTACGGAGATGCTTATGCCAGAACCGGTCTATTTGGCGATGAGGTACCAACGATTATGGCACACTGCGTTTATAGTACCGAAGAGGAAATCGAGATGATGAAGGATAGAGGGGTCTATGTGGCTCACTGTCCCCAGTCCAACACCAATTTATCCTCCGGGATTGCGCCTGCCCGGTTGTATCTAGATAAAGAGCTTAAGATAGGGCTTGGTACAGACGTGGCTGGTGGCGCGAATCTTTCGATTTTTCGGGCGATGACCGATGGGATTCAGGTCTCGAAGCTTTATAAAGTCTACGTCCAGCCAGACCAAAAGCCCCTTACAATGGAAGAAGCCTTTTATCTAGGCACTTATGGAGGCGGTAGTTTCTTTGGTAAGGTGGGGAGCTTTTTACCGGGATTTGAAATGGACGCTTTAGTTCTTGATGAAAGCGATATTCCTCATCCTCAGGAGCTGACGGTAAAGGAACGCCTAGAGCGGTTCTTATACTTATCTGGGGATCCGGGAGTTAAGCATAAATATGTAGCTGGTAAGCAAATTAGGTAATCTATATAAAAAAGGGAGGAAAGTTAGATGGGCGTTTATAGTAACTTTAAAAGAGTAGATGCTACCGGCAAGGTAACCGGCGAAGCCAAGTATACCGATGATCTTTTGCCGGAGCGCTGCCTCGTTGCGAAGGTGGTTCACAGCACCATCAGCAATGGTCTTGTGAAGAAGATTCACACTGAGAAAGCGGCGGCGCTTCCTGGCGTGGTGAAGATCGTTACCTGCTTCGATGTGCCGGATATACAGTTCCCGACCCCGGGACATCCGTGGTCTGTAGAAGAATCTCATCAGGATGTGTCTGATAGGAAGCTGCTCAATCAAAGAGTGCGCTTTTACGGGGATGACATTGCCGCCATTGTCGCGGAGGATGAAGTCAGTGCTGCTAGGGCCGCAGCCCTATTAGAAGTAGAATACGAGGAATACGAACCGATTCTCTCGCCAGCGGCAGCGATGGCACCAGGAGCGTCAGTGATTCACCAGGAGTATCCGGGAAACGTGCTTAAGAAAACCGGTTTTAAGCTGGGAGATTGTACCTACGCGGAAGCCCTTAAGGAAGAAGGGTTAGTGCGTCTAAGAAAGAACTATGAAGTGCCAAGAGTTCAGCACTGTCATATTGAAGTACCGGTCTCCTTTGCCTATATTGATGTGAACCAAAAGATTACCATCGTTAGCTCCACTCAGATTCCTCATATTGTTCGCCGAGTGGTGGGTCAGGCTTTGGGAATCGGCTGGGGTCAGATCCGCGTAATCAAGCCGTATATCGGTGGCGGCTTTGGGAATAAGCAGGATGTGCTCTACGAGCCGTTAAATGCTTTTTTGACCCAGCAGGTGGGCGGCCGTCCTGTAAAGCTTGAGTTATCGCGAGAAGAAACTCTGGCTTGTACAAGGATGCGTCACCGGATGCTTTTTTCGGTGGATGCAGCCGTTAGGAGTGACGGAACACTGGTGGCGAGAAAGGCCGAAATTCTATCGGATCAAGGGGGATACGCTTCCCACGGCCATGCGATTGTGGCCAATGCGGCCAATGAATTTAAGCAGCTATATCACGATGAGAAGGCCTTAGAAATAGACTGTGCAACGGTCTACACCAATCTAGGCGTAGGCGGAGCGATGCGAGGATACGGCATCCCTCAAGGAGATTTTGGTCTGGAGGCTATGATTGATGATTTGGCCGCCTGTATCGACATGGATCCTTATGAATTTCGTCTTAAAAACTGTGTGAAGGAAGGGTACGAAGACCCACATAACCATATTAAGTTTCATAGCTACGGGTTAGAGAAATGTATGGAAGAGGGAAAGGCGTTTATCCACTGGGATGAGCGCCGAGCAGAGTATGCCCAGCAAACGGGGCCGATTAGAAGAGGTGTCGGAATGGCCATCTTCTGTTACAAGACTGGTGTTCACCCTATATCTTTAGAGACGGCGGCTTGCCGGATGATCCTTAATCAGGATGGTTCCGTTCAGGTACAGCTAGGGGCTACTGAGATTGGTCAGGGTGCCGATACGGTCTTTACCCAAATGGCAGCCGAAGTCTTGGGAATTACCGAAGATAAGATTTATGTAATCTCTACTCAGGATACAGACGTGACCCCCTTTGATACAGGCGCGTACGCTTCTAGACAGTCATATGTAAGCGGAAAGGCGCTAGTGAAGACCGGGAAGGTCCTAGTAAAGCGGATTCTCGATTACGCCGGCGAAGTATTGGCACGCCCGGCCGAGTCCCTTGCTTTAGTTAAGAATCAGATTGTGGATAAAGATTCGGGGAAAGTTTTGCGCTCATTAGCAGAGGTGGCTACAGAAGCTTTTTATTCTTTGCAGCATAGCGTGCATATTACCGCTGAAGAAACGTCTCACTGCAAAGACAATACCTTTGCCAGTGGCGCTTGCTTCGTGGAAGTAGAGGTGGATATACCTTTAGGTCAGGTGAAGGTCCTAAAGATTGTCAATGTTCACGATAGCGGCAAGCTTCTTAATCCCCAGCTAGCCCAGGCTCAGGTCCATGGCGGTATGAGCATGGGGCTTGGTTACGCATTATCAGAGGAGCTTCTATATGATGAAAAGGGCAAGCCTCTTAACGATAACCTTCTGGATTATAAACTGCCAACGGCGATGGATACTCCGGATTTACACGTGATTTTTGTGGAAGAAGAGGACGAAAGCGGACCCTTTGGCAATAAGGCTTTAGGAGAGCCGCCGGCAATACCGGTAGCACCAGCTATTCGTAACGCAGTGCTACACGCCACCGGCGTGGCAGTAGACTCGCTACCGCTGGCGCCTCAGAAGTTAGTAAGGGCATTTACGGAAGCAGGACTGATAAGTAAAGGAGGTGAGGGCCATGTATGATCTAGGGTCAATTTATCAAGCGAGGGCAATAGAGGACGCGATTCGCGCCTTACGTGAACGGCCAGGGAGCAAGCTAATAAACGGTGGTACGGACGTCTTAGTTCAAGTAAGAGAAGGGCGATTAGCAGGAGTTAGTCTTGTAAGTATTCATAATCTGGAGGAATTAAAGGGGGTTCGCCTAGAAGCGGATGGAACGATTGTCATCGGTAGCGGCACCACCTTTTCACAGATTACGGGAAATGCGATTATTCAGAAATATATCCCTATGCTAGGGGAAGCAGTAGACCAGGTGGGCGGTCCTCAGATTCGTAACGTGGGGACTATTGGGGGCAACGTCTGTAACGGTGTAACTAGTGCCGATAGCGGTTCGACGCTAATGGTATACAATGCCGTGATGGTGGTGCAAGGATCAGAAGGCATTCGCCACATTTCTATTCACGACTGGTATGCAGGTCCTAGCAAAACGGTGTTAAAGCCAGATGAGGTGTTACTGAATATTCAGATTCGAAAAGAGGATTATGAAGGGTATACGGGACAGTATTTAAAGTATGGGAAACGACAAGCGATGGAGATCGCCACCTTAGGCTGTGGTGTTCTGGTTAAACTATCGGCGGATAAAGAGAAGGCAGGCGACATTCGGATTGCTTTCGGGGTAGCTGGTCCTAATCCGCTCCGCTGCCGGCAAACGGAAGAGGCTTGCAGGCAGCGCCCAGTGAATCGGGAAACGGCTCTCTTTATCAGTGAGCAAGTCTTACGTGAGATAAAGCCCCGAGACAGCTGGCGAGCCAGCAAGGAATTCCGGGAGCAGATCGCCTCGGAATACGCAAAAAGAGCCTTTATCCAGGCAGTCGCGAAACAAGGAGGGGAGATAGATGCTTAAGATTATCAAGTTATTTGTGAATGGAAAAGAAGAAGAGGTAGCGATTGATGAGCGAGAATCTTTAGCTGATGTGCTCCGGTATCGCTTAGGGATAACCAGCGTGAAAAAGGGCTGTGAAGTCGGTGAATGTGGTGCGTGTACCGTTCTAGTTGACCGGGAGGCTGTGGATTCATGCATTTATCTAGCCCTATGGGCTGAGGGAAAGCATATCCTAACGGTAGAGGGGCTAAAGAGCCCTACCGGCGAACTCTCAGAGATTCAGCAAGCCTTTGTGGACGCAGCAGCAGTTCAATGTGGCTTTTGCACACCGGGAATTATTATGAGTGCGGTGGAGATTATCGAAAAGCAAAAGTCCTATTCCCGGGAAGAATTAAAGAAAATGATTTCTGGACATTTGTGTCGCTGTACGGGGTATGAGAATATCATTACAGCGTTAGAGGGATTGGTTAATAAAGAGTAGGAAAGGGAACTGTCTCAACATGAAACGTGATTTTCAACATGATTTTAGCTAAAATACAAGAAAAAAGTTGAGATTGAAGGAAATGAATGCTTGGTGCTAGTGTAGCCTTAGGATTTGATGATTATTTTATGGGGGGATAGAGTGAGAAATCATGTGAAGCGGCGAAAACTAATAACTGTTCTTTTATTAATTGTAGCAATATTGTTAATCTTTAAAGTATCATTTCGGGAAGATTTATTCAGTATAGGCTTATCTTTAATCGTTGCGATACCATTAGCTGTATTAGCCATTGATGATTTGATTTCTAAAAAGTAAAATCATTGCTTCGAGAGATTCTTTCAAATCTTTCCGCCATATGGCCGCCCTCAGCAATAAGAGCGATAGAGTTGTAAGTCGCTCGAGTTTGTGAAGAGTTACTTTCTTTAAGTGTATTCATTAGACAAGTAAGATATTCAATTTTTTGATTAATATTCCTCTTTTCGGTCACGCGGAGATCACAGTTTAGCTCAAGGACTTGAGCTAAATCGACCTTAAGTAGATACACGACGGGATTTCGCCAAAAGTGGTAGCAGTATAACTGAGTTAGTAATTGCTTTTGCTATCAATATAAGTAGTATATTGTTACTGATAGGTGTTTTGAGTATAGATAAGAATCGTGTTGGAAAAATCATGACCACCGGCTCAGCCGGTGGTCATGATTCTGGGCGAAATATAGATTAATAATCAAGAATTTCGTCATTAATCAAGTATGCAGGAGTTAATGAAGTGTAACGAAAACATTCAAATGCATAGTGATAATGCTTTATTTACGTAACATAATTTTAGCTATAATTACTAAAAAAGACATTTAGCCATGTAAATGATTGGAAATTCGTTGACAAAAAAATATATATAGTATATCGTGAACGTACAAACAAAATGTAATCGATTACAAACGAGCTAGAGAGAAGGGAGGCATATTTTTTTGATAGTAATGTAATCGATTACAAGACTCGAATATAGGACATGTTTGCTTTTTTAAATCCAGCCTTGTAATCGTTTACAAAAAAGATTGATTGTGTCATAATAGTCATATAAATTCTTAAGATTAATAGAGCAATTAGGAGGAATACAAAATGGCCACAATCAAAGACGTTGCAAAAAGGGCAAAGGTATCAGTAGCGACAGTATCTCGCGTAATGGGAAATAAGGAACATGTTACTGAAAGTGCAAGACTGAAAGTTGAGAAGGCAATTAAGGAATTAAATTATCAACCTAACATTACTGCAAGAAGGCTCCGGGAACAGAAGACAAAAAGTATTATTGTCATTGTACCAGATATAAATAATACGTTTTTCCCAGAGGTGTTTAGAGGGATTGAAGCAGTCGCTACCCAAAAAGGTTATCGTGTGTGGTTAGAAGATATGCAAAATAATCCAGATATTGAAAGAGAGATATTTGAGGTTTTGCCACAAAAACAAGTTGATGGAATTATTTCTCTTACGGCAAGAACTAAAAGGGAAACCATTGAAGCTGTTGCCAAACAATACCCTCTGGTGATTGCCGGTCAGTATTTAGAGGATTCAAAGATCCCATATGTGGGAATTAGTAACATCAAGGCATCAAGGGATGCAGTAAATCATCTAATAAAGTTGGGACACACGAACATTGCGCATATTTCTGGACCTTTAAATCAGTTGATATTTCAAGATCGTTTAAAAGGGTATGAAAGTGCACTAGAAAGAGCAGGTTTAAAAGTAGACAAGGATTTAGTGTTTAAGGGTAATTACACATACGAGTCAGCGTTTGAGCTTTCAACAGAAATTATAAAAAGCAAAAAGCAAATTACTGCGATTTTTGCAGCTAATGATGAAATGGCAGCCGGAGTAATCAAAGGTATAAAAGCAGCAGGTAAACGTGTTCCAGAAGACTATGCGGTTATTGGGTTTGATAATATACGCTTAGCTGCAATTATTGAACCAGCGATTACTACCATTAACCAACCTAAAAAGGAAATGGGAAAAAGGGCAATAGAAATGCTATTCGACTTGATTGAGGGAAGGGCATTAAAGGAAGAACGAGTTGTTCTTAAACATTCATTAGTAGTACGGGAAAGTTGCGGTGAGAAAGTTAGGGATTAGGAACGAATGGAGGATTTGACTTGAAAATAAGTGTTAGTTCAGCAGTATATGGAATGGAACCTCTTGATAAAATTATCTTTAGAGCAGCTGAGTTAGGATATGATGCGGTCGAGTTGACTGGGGCTTTACATATACCTGTTGAAACATCAGCTGAGAGAAGAAAGACAGTAAGAGGCTGGATTCAATCGGCAGGAATTGAATGTAGTGCACTGCATTATATTTGGGATGGAAGTGTAAAAATGGCAACTGCAGACAAAGATGAGATGAAAAGGTGTACGGATTATCTTTGTAAAGTAATCGATATGTCTTCGGACATGGAGTCAAGGACAGTTATTGTTGGAAGCGGAGGAAAGACCAGATCTTTTGAGGACGATCAAGATAGATCAGAAGTCACCAAAAACATGGCTGAAATAATATTTAACGCAGGAGAATATGCAAAAGATAAAGGCGTGATTTTGGCTATGGAAGCGATTAATCGTTATGAAACAAATTTTTTAAATACATTAAAAGAGGCTGTAGAATTCACGAAAATGGTGAACCATCCAAATGTGCGAACGATGGCAGATACATATCATATGAATATAGAAGAAGTAAGTCCTGCTGATGAAATTAGAAAATATGGTCATACGCTTGCTAATATTCATTTCGCAGATTCCAATAGACAAGCCCCAGGAGAGGGACACTTTGATTTTGTATCATTAGCTCAGGCCCTAAAAAAAGTTAACTTTTCTGAGTATATTTCTTTTGAGGTATTTGGATTATATCCATGGAAATTGTGGTTTGATACATTTGAAGAGGCGGATAGCCAAATGGAAAGAGGAATTAAGTATGTGAGGAATCTGTTTAAGTAGACAGGCAGGAAGGGAGAAAGTGGTGAAAAAAATATTCAATGATTTGGACAAATTAATTAGTTGGATAGAAAACATTGTGTGTGTATTAACATTGGTTGGAATTGTTAGTATAGCAACGGCAGGGGTAATTGCGCGCTATGTTTTTAAAGCGGGATTTTTTTGGGCAGATGAAGTTAATCAGGCTTTATTAGTAGCAATGGCCATGTTTGGAAGTGCAAGAGCAGTACGTATGAATGGACATACAGAGTTCACTACTATTTCTAGCAAACCAAAGTCAAAGAAGGTGCGAATAGCATTTCGAACGATAATCATGGTAATTACAATGGCGTTGCTCGTGTTTTTACTGATTAATCTATCCGAATATGCGGCCAGTGGTACGATGTTAAGTACCGTATTGAAAATACCAAGAATGTACTATTATATGTCGATGCCGATAGGTATAGCGTTATGTCTTTATGAATATGTAAGAGCATTTAAACGTAAGGTCATAGATGATCCGGTAACAGAGGAATAGACGAGGAGGAATTGAACAATGGAACTAGTCATTGGGTTACTTATAGCACTAACCTTTATATTAATTATCATAGGTGTTCCCATTTATATTAGTCTTTTGCTAACAGGTCTTTTAAGTCTTGCAGCATTAGCAGCTAGTACGGGCACACCGATGGCAACAATAGCTGTTTCTCAGGCTCTTTTTAATGGAATGGGAAGCTTACCATTACTAGCAATTCCTTTCTTTATGCTAGCTGGAGAAATTATGAATCGCGGTGGTATTACAGAGAAGTTGATTCGTTTTGCAATGCTTCTTATTGGCCGCCTTCCAGGAGGACTTGCTCATGTAAGTATTGTATCAAGTATGTTTTTTGGTGGAATTACTGGATCTGCTCAGGCATGCGCCTCTTGTATGGGAGGAATTTTAATTCCGGCTATGAAGAAGGAGGGTTATAAAACGAGCGAGGCAGCAGGTGTTATTGCGGCAGCATCGACTTGTGGTCCGATTATCCCTCCAAGCATTATTATGGTAGTGTATGCAACGGCGGTAGGAGCTTCTGTAGGAGCCATGTTTATGGGCGGAATAATTCCGGGTATATTATGTGGTGGTGCACTGATGATAGTGGTGTTACTTAGAAATAGAGTTTGTCATTTTCCGCGTCGTACAGAAAAATTGGCGAAAGGTGAAGTGAAGCAAGTTGTAATTGATGCGATTATTCCTCTAGGAATGCCGATTATTGTAGTTGGTGGTATCATGGGCGGAATTTGTACTCCAACAGAAGCTGGAGCAATAGCAGTAGTATATAGCTTAGGGGTGAGTTTGATTGTCACTCGTACGTTAAAAATCAGTGAAATGGGATCTATTTTACTTCATTCTGTTAATAGCTCAGCTCCATTATTACTAATTATTGCTTGCGCAAAAGTGTTTAGTTATGGTTTGACAGCGCTACAAATGCCGATACTTGTTAATGATTTAATACTTTCTATTACAAGTAATAAATACGTATTCTTACTACTTGTTAATATTTTACTCCTTATCATGGGAATGTTCATGGATGGTGGAGCAGCGGTTATCATTTTAGCTCCAATATTGGCTCCGGTAGCAGCGTCTATGGGAATTAGTCTGATTCATTTCGGAATTGTTATGGCTTTTAATTTGACAATTGGAAACATTACACCACCGCTGGGTTATTGCTTATTCATAACAAGCAAGATAGGAAAGATACCAGTTGAAAGTGTTGTAAAAGGTACAATGCCTTACTTGGCGGCAGAAGTAATTGTGCTTTTACTGCTTACATATATTCCTTTTATAGTCACATTTATTCCTGGCATTTTAGGGTATGCACTTTAAAACCATGAAACAGTTATACGAGGAGAAAGTAAATGAAAAAAATTGCATTGGTAGAATATGGGAAATTAGAGCTTCAAGATAATTGGGAAGGTGTTAGAACCATTCAAGATGGAACAGTAAAAGTGGATGTTAGTGCTTGTAGCATATGTGGTAGCGATATTGCATTGTTTAAGGGCAAGAGATCATTAGTTGATGAACGGTATTTTGGCCATGAATTCTCTGGTGTAGTAATAGACGCAGGCGCTGGAGCAAATGGTATTACTTCCGGGATGCGTGTAGGCAGTGAATTATCAAGAACGTGCGGTCAGTGTTGGAACTGTTTGAATGGTCTGCCAAATTATTGCAAGAGTATGAACGATGCGCTACTCCCAGGAGGGTTTTCTGAAGAGACGTTAGTACTTAACCGACCAGATTATAGCTTTATCAGTCCCTTACCAGATGAAATAGATGATATCACAGCTACTCTATTAGAACCAACAAACTGTGCCTATCATGCAGCGCGACAGGCGAATATAACTCCTGGCGATAGTGTCGTAGTATTTGGTATGGGTACAATTGGTTTAATAACAGCCTGTATTCTAAAAAGTATGGGAGCAAGCAGCGTCATAGGAATTGATAATAGTAAAGAGAGATTGGCAAAAGTTCGTGAGTTAAATCTTGTTGAAACCATAGATTGTAATGATAAAGACTGGTTAGAACAAGTGAGAGAACGAGGCGGAACTTTTGGGGTAGATGTTGTGGTTGAGGCAACGGGAGCGGTTCAGGTTTTAAAGAATGCTTTTGATGCAGTTCGTCCTGGTGGGAAATTGGTGGTGGCAAGTGTTTATCATGGCCCAGCAGGCGATCTAGAATTACTACCTATAATGCGCAAAGAGTTGACAATTAAAGGTGCGAAAGGGCCCTTCCCTCATCGCAAGACAGAAGGATCTTCAGCTGCTTTGGAAACACTTGTTAAGTTGCAAGGTGAACTAAAAAAAATTATTACAGTGTACGAGTACAAGGATGCGCTTAAAGCATTTGATGACATGATGAGCGGAGCTGCACTTAAAGCAGTAATTAAATTCAAATAGGATACGAGGAGATTAAAAAAATGAAAAAAATGAAAAAATTAATTAGTTTAATGTGTGTGATGGCTATGGTGTTTTCGCTATACGGTTGTGGGAATAAATCTGAAGAAACGGAGTCTAATGATAAAGGGGCATCTTCAGATAAGGTAGTTGTAAAATATTCGGTTACTTATCCGGCTACTGGTACTCAAGCAGACGGAGCGAATGCGTTAGGAAAGTATATAGAAGAATGCTCTGATGGCAGAATGAGCATGGAATTTTATCCTTCTTCTCAATTAGGAGATAAATCGGCAACTTTTGAGGGACTTAAAGCGGGAACTATTGAGATGACAGAGTGTGCTGCAACAGATTTATCAGGCTTTAATGATATGTGGTCTGTGTTCTCACTACCTTATTTGTGGGAAAACGGCCAACAAGCTGTAAATACAGTTATGGATAAATCAGTTAGAGAAGTTTTAGAAGCAGATGCTGAAGCCAATGGATTTATCATTATCGGCTGGACGGATATTGGTAGTAGAAGTGTTTTGAATAAGACGAAGACTGTTAACACGCCAAAAGATTTGAAAGGGCTTAAGTTACGGTGTATGGAAGATACGATTTTAGCAGAATCGGTAAATGCGATGGGAGCCATCGGTACACCAATGGCAGCGAGTGAAGTGTATACTGGCTTACAGCAGGGGACTATTGATGGTCTAGATCATACCCCTTCAGTAGTAGTGTCAAATGGCTGGGAAGAATTATGTAAGTACTTTTCACTAACAGAACATTTTACAATTCCTGATCCCGTATTTGTGAGTAAAGCATGGTTCGATACCTTATCTGCAGAAAATCAAGAAGCAATTATTGAGGCCGGCGAGAAGTTCTCCGATGATTGGAATAACAATATTTGGCCCGACGCCACAGACAAGGGATTAGAGGCTATGAAAGCTGCTAATGTCGAGATAGTTGAAGTTGATAAAGAACCCTTTAAAGAGTCAGTACAATATGTAATTGATGATTTCTTAGATGGGGCAAGTGATGGACAAAAAGAACTGTATGAATTGTTAATTGAGGTTCGCGAAAACTATTAATTGTACGAGGAGATTATAGATGAAACTGGGTGGTTTTGGAAAGATTGCTGATTATAAGTATATTGCTAGAGCAGGATTCGACTATGCGGAATTGGATATCCCAGAAATCGTAGAACTAAGCGACGCTGATTTTGATGGTTTGAGAAATGAAATTGAAGAATGTGGTGTGAAAGTACAGGTTGGCTCAAGATTGTTGCCAATTGCTGAACCTCTCTTCTTCAAAGAAGGATTTTCAATTACAGATCATACAGCCTATTTGCGAAAGGCCAGTGAGCGAACGAGTGTATTGGGAATAGATAAGGTTATTCTTGGTAATGGTAAGGCTCGCTCTCTATTAAGGGAGGAAGATCAAAATAGAGAAGCAATCTTTATAGACGCCCTACGTGTTATGACAGAAATCGCTGCAGAGTTTAATCAGGAGTTTATTCTAGAACCCCTAGGACCAAAGTATTCGAACTATATTAACACGATTCCCGAGGCTGTGGATATGATTTCAAAGATTTCTCGACCTAATTTTTTTACTATGGCTGATTTGCGCCACATGGTTTGGTCTAAAGAGTCCTTTGACAATTTGCGAGAGTATGCCTCTTATTTACATCATATCCATATAGATTATCCTCTATCCTATCCAGAGCGAGGGTATCCAGCCTTAGAAGATGATTATAATTATGATGAGTTTTTGTTTGCATTATACAAGTCTGGTTATAATGGAACGCTAACAGTCGAGGCAGATACGCCAAAAGATTGGGCGAGAGCGTATGAGCAATTGCTAGTGCTTATGGGAAGTGTGAAAATTGACAATGCATAGAGGAGATAAATAGATGACGAAAAAGGAATATGTACAACAATATGGTGGGAAATTTAATATTAATGAGGGAGAAGTATGGACGATGCCAAACGGGCATGATGTTCACTTTACATTAACACCTAAGGTGGGTTCTCTGCACTTTAATATTGCCACAGGATGGCACATCCCGGGAAAGGAATTTGCTCCACACGTCCATCCGGTATCAGCAGAATTATTAGTGGTTTATGAAGGAGAAGGAGAATGTTTTCTTGGTGATAAGTGGATTCCTTGTAAGAAAGGCGATGTTATTTATGCTCCACCAGGGGTATATCATGGCACGAGGAACCCAGCAACGAATACGGAAGAGTTTGTGACGTTAGGAATTGCAACACCACCTCAATTAGATCTCTACACGAGAGCGGCTTATGATGTTATGGATGATGATAAATCAAAATTCGAACCAGAATGGTAAAAAGGAGAAAGAATATGTTTTTTGATGATTATAGTAAAGGGTTACAAGAGACACTGGATAAAATTAGTAGAGAAGATGTTCAGTTGTTATATAGTTTAATTGATGAGGCAAGAAATAAAGATAAGCATGTATTTGTACTCGGAAATGGTGGAAGTGCAGCGGCAGCGTCCCACTGGGTGTGCGATTTTGGTAAGGGCATTAATATACCAGGGGCTAAAAGATTGAAAATATTTGCGCCAGTTGATAATGGAGCTGTATTTAGTGCATATGGTAATGATAATTCATATGAGGAGACGTTTGTCGAGCAGTTGAAGAACCTATTAGAAGAAGGCGATTTAATAATTTCTTTATCTGTATCGGGTAATTCAGGGAATCTATTAGAGAGCCACCGCTATGCAAAAAGTATTGGTGCAAAAACAGTATGTATCGTTGGCGACAAGCAAGGAAAACTGATCGATATGTCTGATAAGGCTATTGTCATTAAGTCGGAAAACTACGGAATTGTTGAAGACATTCACATCATTATTGAGCATGCAATGTCTCAATATATGAAGTCTAATAATGAGGAAGCAGTTAGACAGGCATAGGTCTAGTGTAGCGTTATTTAATAGGTAGTTGGAGGGTTTAGAGGATGTTTGTTGGTGCATTTGATATTGGTGGAACCAAGACTATTGTTGGAATATTGGATCAAGCAGGAAAAATAAAAGAAAAAAAAGTGTTTCCAACCCAAGCATCAGATTGCTATGCGCACTTAGATTATTGTCTTGTGGTATTACAGCAGCTACTAAATAGAGCGGGTATAAATAAAGAGGAGTTATCTGGTATAGGTGTCACTTTACCAGGTGTAGTCAATAGCGAAAAAGGAATTTTGGTTTTGGCTGCATATGAGAAATGGGAAAATATACCAGTAGCTTCTTATATATCCGAGAATTTTACTGGTATTGATGTTTATTGTGAAAATGATGTAAATGCCTGTGCTATAGGCGAAAAGTTATTTGGACTCGGACAACAATATCAGCATTATGTCTGGATGACAGTCAGCACGGGTGTAGGTGGTGCGATAGTCTGTAACTCGGAGTTAGTTAAAGGAGCAAATGGCTTTGCTGGTGAATTGGGACACCTAAAGGTAGAATATGAAAAACCAGAACAATGCCACTGTGGTCAGTATGGTTGTTTGGAAGTGCAAGGTTCAGGAACGGCTCTCAATAGAATCGTAAAAGAAAGAGCACAGGATAATGCTGATTTTGCGAATGATTTAAGAGCCAGTGGTGCAAGTGTAGATGGGGCCGGTTGTGCAAGTCTGGCTAATAAAGGTAATCAAGTTGCACAAGATATTTTTCATCAATTGGGAAATTATCTTGGTAAAGGAATTTCTTATTGTGCGAATATTGTAAATCCTCAAGCGATTATTATTGGTGGCGGGGTAGCGGCCTCTTTAGAATTTCTAGTTCCAGGAATGCAAGAAGCTATAGCAGAATGTACATTTGAGCCTATGAAAAATATAGATATTAGAATGACGGAATTAGGGTATGAAGCAGCTCTGATAGGAGCGGCAGCGCTTGTATTACGGGAGCGAAAGGGAGGGTGTTAGATGAGACGCTTAAAGGCAGCGGTTATAGGTGTCGGATTTATAGGAGAAGCGCATGTTGAGGCGATTAGGAGAGTTCCTTATGTGGATGTTGTTGCCATTGTAGATGGCTTTAATGCAAAAGAGAAGGCTCAAAAGCTTGATGTAGAAAACTGTTTTGCCGATTATAAGGAAATGATAGAAGTATGTGAACCGGATTGTATTCATGTGTGCACTCCAAATCATACTCATATGGAGATTGCTCTTTATGCGTTCGAGCATGGAATTCACGTAATCTGTGAAAAGCCAATGGCGATGAATGCAAAAGAGGCAGAGGTCATGCTAAAAGCCGCAAAAGCTAGTGGTTTAGTTAATGCCTTGAATTTTCACAATAGATATTACCCAGCTACTCATAATTTGCGTAATATGGTAAGAGCTGGTGAACTAGGAGAGATATTCTCGGTACAGGGCGGCTATCTTCAAGATTGGTTACTATTTGATACGGATTTTAGTTGGAAGGTAATGTCTCAACAGGTAGGAAAAACGAGGGCGGTTGCTGATATTGGTTCTCACTGGATTGATTTATGCGAATATGTCATTGGTCATAAAGTAGTAGAAGTTTTTGCGGAATTTAAGAAAGTTCATCCTACTAGAAAACAAAAAACTGCAAATGGCTATGAAGAGATTGAAGTGGATACAGAGGACCTAGCTTACATCTTACTGCGATTTGATAATGATGTTATTGCCAGTGGCGCAATATCAACTGTCTTTTCGGGAAAGAAAAATCAGACCACATTGTTGGTATCAGGTGCGAAGATGTCAGTAGAATGGGATAATGAAAAGCTAGAAAATCTTCAGATGGGATATAGAGACCGACCCAATAGCGTTTGGAGTAAAAATCGGGATATGGCGGATGCCAATACAGCACCTATTATTTCTTATCCAGCTGGTCATATGGAAGGCTTTTCGGATGCATTTAAGCAGAATTTTACTGCTATTTACGATGCAATTCGAGGAAAAGAGCCAGCAAATCCATTTGCGACATTTGAAGATGGCTTACACTTAATGAAGATATGCGATAAATTGTTTGAAAGCTCACGCTCAAGACAGTGGGAAAAAGTATAGGAAGGACTGCATATGAAGATAGGTATTGTTGCGAATATGCTTCAAGATAAAACCTTAGTGGAAGCGCTGGAGTGTTATCAAAGGTTAGGGATTCAAAAAGTAGAGATTGGTTGTGGTGGTTATCCTGGAAAGTCTCATGCAAATCCGGAAGTGCTACTTGCCGATAAAAGCGAATTGGACAAATTTAAAGAAACGATTGCTGCCTCAGAATTAGCTATTAGTGCGTTTGCATGTCATGGTAATCCAATCCATCCAGATAAGGAGATAGGAGATAAATATCATGAGGATATGTGCAATGCAGTTAAGCTCGCTCACGAAATGAATGTTGATACACTTACCTGCTTTTCAGGCTGTGCCGGTGATTATCCGGGGGCCAGGATGCCAAACTGGGTAACTTGCTCTTGGCCAGATGATTATCTAAAAATTCTGGAGTATCAATGGAACGATGTAATGGTTCCATATTGGCAGAATTTCGTGAAGTATGCTAAAACGTATGGTGTGAACAAGATTGCTTTGGAGATGCATCCAGGATTTATGGTTTACAATACAGAAACATTAATGAAATTGCGTAGTGCAGTTGGTACGGAAATAGGAGCAAACTTTGATCCAAGTCATTTAGTCTGGCAAGGAATGGATCCGATAACTGTGATTAGAGAGTTGAGAGAGGCTATTTTTCATGTACATGCCAAAGATATCAAGCTCGATAGATTGAATATCGAGAAAAATGGCGTTTTGGATACAAAACATTATAGTGATGAAATTAATAGATCTTGGATATTCAGAACCGTAGGTTATGGAAATGATGTGTCCTATTGGAGAGATATCTTCTCGGCTCTTCGCATGGTAGGTTATGATGATGTAATCAGTATTGAACATGAGGATAGTTTAATGGATCGCTTTGAAGGTTTAAAGAAAGCCGTTCGTATGGTGAAAGAAAATATACTTGTTGAAGGTAAAACTGAGATGTGGTGGGCGTAGATAGTTAACATTATATTTTTTTGAGCTACGAAGGAGAATATTTCGTAGCTCAAAGCCCTAGTGATAAAGATAAAAAAATAAGTGATTATAAATAGAGGAGTTAAGACACTCCTGATTTTTAAAGCGAAATTGTAAACGTTTACAATTTCTTGTGAGGAGGAAGATAATGGCTTCAATCAAGGATGTTGCTAAAAGTGCTCAGGTGTCGATAGCAACAGTGTCTCGGGTGATGGGAGATAAGAAGCATGTAACGGAAAAGGTAAGACTGAAAGTAGAGAAAGCGATTAAGGAGTTAAACTATCAGCCTAACATTACTGCTAGAAGGCTAAGAGAACAGAAGGCCAAAAGTATTATTGTCATTGTGCCAGATATTAATAATACCTTTTTTCCGGATGTGTTTAGAGGGATTGAGGCCGTAGCTACTAAGAAGGGCTATCGCGTATGGCTAGAAGATATGCAGAATAACCCAGACGTCGAGAGAGATATATTTGAGGTACTTCCACAAAAGCAGGTAGATGGCATCATTTCATTAACTGCTAGAACAAAAAAGGAAGTAATTGAGGCGGTTGCCGCAAAATATCCGTTAGTAATTGCCGGCCAGTATTTAGAAGATACAAAAATTCCTTATGTTGGAATTAGTAACATAAAGGCGGCGAGAGAAGTGGTAGAACACTTACTGAAACGTGGGCATAGGAGAATTGCTCATATATCTGGGTCACAAACTCAACTCATCTTTCAAGATCGGCTAAAGGTTATAAAAGTGCCTTAGAAAGAGCAGGGATAGAGGTTGACGAGGAGTTGCTTTTTCAGGGCAATTATTCATATGAATCAGCATTTAAATTAGCTAAGAAAATTATTGAAAAGGACAAATCAATTACCGCCATTTTTGCAGCTAATGATGAAATGGCAGCAGGAGTAATTAAAGGTCTTAAGGCTCTAGGAAAGCGAATTCCAGAAGATTATGCAGTCGTTGGCTTTGACAATATCCGGCTGGCGTCAATTATCGAACCAGCGTTGACAACGATTTATCAACCCAAAAGGGAAATGGGAAGAAAAGCGGCAGAAATGCTTTTGAAATTGATAGAAGGGAAAAAATTAAAGGAAGAAAGAGTGGTTCTTGAACATTCATTAACTATTCGTGAAAGTTGTGGAGCGAATCTAGATGACACAGATGATAGGAAAGGAGATTTCAAATGAGAAAAGAGAGATTGTATGGTGTAGTTATTCCTACGATAACGCCAATGAATGAAGATGGAAGTATTGATGAGCAATCTTTAAAAGATTACACGGAATATCTGATAAAAACAGGTGTGAATTGCTTATATCCAAATGGTACAAATGGTGAAAGTCTACTTTTGTCAAAGGAAGAAAGAGAGCAAGTAGCTAGTGTTATGGTAGAAACAAATAATCATAGATTACCTATTTTTATCCAGTGCGGAAGTATGACTACCGAAGAGACAATAAGCCATGGTAAGCATGCGGTGGAAATCGGTGCAGATGGTATCGGCGTTATGTCACCAGCCTTCTTCCCGATGGATGATCAATCATTACTAGAGTACTATAGTGCGATTATTGAAAGTTTGCCGAGTGATTATCCGGTTTATCTGTATAACATACCAGGTTGTACGGCAAATGATGTGAAACCAGAGGTGCTGAATCAGCTGATGGCAAAGTATGATAATCTTGTAGGTATTAAATATAGTAATTCGGATTTGATTCGGGTGGAGAACTACTTGGAGTGTCCAAAACGTAAGCCGGATCTCCTAATTGGATGCGATAGTCTATTTCTTCAATGTCTGACCTCAGGAGGAGTAGGCACCGTGACAGGTCCTGGCGCAATTTTCCATAAAAAGTTTAATCGTCTATACCAACAGTTTAGCCATGGTGATCTAGAAGGTGCGATTAAAACCCAGCAAGAGATTGTGAAAATAGATCGTCAATTGGAAGGTATTCCCGGTATTCCAGCGCTAAAAGCCATGCTGAAGATGCGCGGAGTAATCAAGAATGATACGTGCCGTGCCCCTCTGCGGAAGTTAACGAGCGTAGAGTATAAGACGGTAGAAGCAGTATTGGAAGCGTATGATCGGGAGGAAAATTAAATGGATAACAAAAAGCTAAGAATCGGTGTTATTGGTGTTGGCTATGTTGCCCAAAATAATTTCTTACCAGTTTTACCTAAGTTTGATGATGTTGAATTTGTGGGTCTGATGGCTAAGAATTTAGATAACGCAAAACGGGCGCAAAAACTTTGCGGAGCAGAAAACACAGTGGCCTCAATTGAAGAGTTTGTCAATCTTGGCTTGGATTGTGCCTTTGTGCTTACACCAAAGCAATGCCACGCAGAGCAAATATCATTTCTATTGAATGCAGGAATAGATGTTTATAGCGAAAAACCAATGGCAACGACGCTAAAAGATGCTGATCATATAGCTGATTTAGCTGAGAAAACAGGAAGAAAATTAATGATTGGCTTTAACCGTAGATATGCTCCAATTTGCCAGAAAGCGAAAGAGGTTTATTCAAGTATAGTTCCAGACGTTATTGTTGCTCAAAAAAACAGACCCCAGACAGAGTATCGTGCAACCTTAGAAAATGCCATTCATATTGTTGATCTTATGCGGTATTACGGAGGCGAAGTACGAAATGTGAATGCTATTTCAAAGTTTTCGGATCCGTATTATGAAACATATACCACTGCGCAGATGGAGTTTGAAAACGGTGCCTCAGGAATTCTAGTAGCAGACCGCAGTTCAGGTCAATGGGAAGAGACCATTGAAATACACGGGGGCAATCAGTCTGTTCTAATCAATATGCCGGATAGTGTTACGGTGACGGATGCGAAGGAGAAGCATACGATGGAGATGACTCCGTTAGCAATGGGCTGGGCTAGATCTGAAGATAAATTAGGCTTTACAAATTCTATTCGTCATTTCCTAGACTGTGTAAGGAATGATCAGACACCACTAACAAATGCTGCCGATGCGTATAAAACTCATGAACTTTTAGATCGTGTATTACGCAGTGCAGGACTTCCAGCCATGGATTAAGGAGGGGAAAATGTACAAAATAGCAGGACATACAATGGGAACACCAGAGTATAATATATATGAAGCCATTGAGTTAATGGAGAGAATAGGAGCGGATGGAATTGAAATTGTAATTCAAGACGGATACCAGTCAGGTCTGCCGTGTAACTGCAGCAAAGAAGAGCTAGAAAAAGTAAAGCAATATGCGGATAATCATCATGTTCAAATTATTTGCTTAACGCCCTATAATTCCTATTTTAATTCCTTAGATGAGAGCCAGCGAAGAAGTGAAATAGAGGAAATAAAAAGGATTATTGAATATTGCGTGTATTTTAATGCAAAATACATACGAATTTATGGCGGTAATCTGGTGGCCGGTGATACTGACCATTATGAAGAGAAGTGGGAAGCCTTGGTTCAATCTTTAAAAGAGCTTGGTGAAGCGGCAGAAGACAAAGGGGTAACGCTAGTGGTTGAGAATCATTTTAACACCATGACGGTATCAGCGAAGGAAAGTGCTGCGTTGATGAAAGATGTTAATCATCCAGCTGTTCGTATTCTATACGATCAGGCAAATCTTACATTTACCGAACAGGAAGATTATGAAGAGGCGATTCGCATTCAGCAACAATACGTAGGATATATTCATGTGAAAGATTTAGTATTTCAAGAAGGAAAGCCATTTGCATCTTCCGACGTTGCTCGTCCAAGTGATGATGAGAGAAATGTGTATACCAGAATTGTGGGAGAAGGCGTTATAAAATGGCCAGAAATACTTAAGTTGATTAAAAAGCAAGGGTACGAAGGTTGGCTTTCTCTTGAGTATGAACGAAGATGGCATCCAGATGATATTCCAGATGCATCGGTGGGAATGAAAAAGTCATTGGAATATTTACAATCCCTTGCTATATAAAATAGAGAGGAACCAAAAATATGATGAAAACTTCAGAACTAAAAATTGCTTTATTAGGCGTGAGTCATTGGCATGTACCTTTATATTTGAGTGGAATCCCAGAAGGAACAGTAGTTGCTGTTAGTGATGAAAATGAGGGCTTTACGCGAAATTTTGCCAAACAGTACAATTGTCCTACCTATAAAGACTATCGGGAAATGATACTGGGAAGTAAACCGGATTTTGTATTTGCCTTCGCACCTCATTGGCAGATGAAAGAAGTCTCGGATTATCTTTTAGATGCTAACATACCATTTACGATGGAAAAACCTGCTGGGTTAAATGCGGGAGAGGTAGAAACTCTGTTTAACCGGGCGGAACAAAAGAAGTCTTTTTGCGCTATTCCATTTGTATGGCGTTATAGTGATACGGTGAATAATTTGAAGACAAAGTATCTTACTTCTGATATTCAGCATATGTCATATAAATTTGTGGCGGGACCACCATCTAGATATTTGGAGACTTCAAAATGGATGCTGTCTCGCAAAACTGCAGGTGGCGGTTGCATGACCAACTTAGGTGTACATTTTATCGATATGGCGTTATTTCTTACAGAGAGCGAAGGAGCTGAAGTACTGTCGTCAATATATCAGTATGGTTCGGAATACGATATTGAGACATATGCCTCTTCTATGTTAAAGCTAAAAAGTGGAGCTTCACTTTTATTGGAAAGTGGGTATGCATATCCGATGTCTGAAGATTCAAAACGGGATAATCAGTGGAATATAGTTACGAAGAATGGCTATTATGTGTTAGCAGATGGCAATATTGCTGTTCGGGAACAGGGAAAGATTCCACAGAACATACCAATTGATACGGATAGTGATGTGTATTACCGAATATTTGCGGAAACTACGCTTAACGACTATGTAAATGAGGTGCGGCCTAGGGCTTCGCTACGAGAGATGCTTGTCGTCAGTAATCTTCTTGATCAAATGAATCAAAAAGCAATGAACGAATAACTGTTAGGAGAAAAAATATGAAGTTGGGTGGGTTTGGCCAAATAGGTGATTATCAGAATATTGGCGAAGCAGGGTATGATTTTGTTGAACTGGACATGCCAGAAATAGAAGGATTGGAAGAAAAAGAGTTTGAAACTCTTCGTGAGGTTATCGACTCCTGTGGATTTCCAGTTCTTACTGGTGCGCGACTATTTCCCATAGCAGAGCCATTATTTTTTACAAATGAATTTGAACCCGAAGAATGGTTTCCGTATTTGAGAAAGGTGTGTGAAAGAGCAAGTAAATTAGGGATTAAGAAGATTATTCTTGGAAATGGAAAGGCACGTTCTTTAGATGCCAAAGACGATAGAGAGAGAATTAATGGTTTCATAGAATTTTTGCGCTCCATAGCAGACATTGCAGCAGAGCATGGGCAAGAACTGATTTTAGAACCGTTGGGTCCAAAATACTCTAATTACATTCAGACTATCCCTGAGGCTGTCGATGTTATAAAACTGGTGAATCGGCCAAACATATTTACAATGGCGGATTTACGACATATGCTTGGGGCAGGAGAAGCCTTTGAGAATATTGTAGATTATCTATCGTATATTCATCATATACACGTAGATTATCCAAAGTCTTATCCTGAGCGAAAGTATCCAAGCTTGGCAGATGATTATAATTACGATGAGTTTATATCAATATTAGAAAAGTCTGGTTATAACGACACTTTGACGATTGAGGCAGATGTGCCAAATGACTGGAAGGCGGCTTATCAACAGATACTTCCAATTTTTGAAGAAATAATTGGTGAGTAAAGGTTAGTCTTAGGAAGCAAATGAATAGAAAGAGGAAGTAAATATGAAGGTCTTAAATTTTGGGTCCTTAAATCTTGATTATGTCTATAGCGTTGAACACATGGTGATGGCAGGAGAAACTCTAGATTCAGAAAGCCTAACCACATTTTGTGGTGGAAAAGGGTTAAATCAATCCATTGCCCTAGCTAAAGCTGGCACCCAGGTGTTTCATGCGGGCTTAGTGGGTGAAGAGGGAGACATTTTACTTGAAGCGTGTGAGGCTGCCGGCGTAAATAGCGAATATGTTCGAAAAGTTTCTGGTAAATCGGGTCATACTATTATTCAAGTGGATAAAAAAGGACAAAACTGTATTCTGTTGTATGGCGGCGCCAATAGAGGTATTACTAAAGAATATGTAGACGAGGTGTTAAGTCACTTTGCGGAAGGGGATTATATAGTTCTTCAAAACGAAATAAATTTGTTAGATTATATAATTGAACAAGCGTTTAATAGAAAATTTAAGATTATTCTTAACCCCTCGCCTTATAATGCTAATCTAGATAGTTGTGATTTCTCCAAAATATCTATGTTTTTACTAAATGAGATCGAAGGTGAGCAAATCACTGGCGAAAAGGATGCAGATAAAATATTAGAAGTTCTAGCGGAACAATTTCCTAAGGCACAAGTAGTGCTTACGTTAGGCTCGGAGGGCTCGGTGTATCAGGAAGCTGGTAAAAAATATCGACAAGAAATTTATAAAGTTCAAGCAGTCGATACTACTGCTGCGGGGGATACCTTTACTGGATATTTTATTGCTTCTCGGATACGTGGATTATCGATAGAAGAGAGTCTTAATATAGCTGCGAAGGCGGCGGCAATCGCTGTATCGCGAAGAGGAGCAACCTTATCTATTCCGCTATTATCAGAAGTGCTATAAAACAGTTGGATTGTATTAGGAAGAAGGAAGCGCTTGCTCTAGCTAACTAGTTGGCTAGAGCAAGCGCTTCCTTCTTTAACACGCAAACCTTGTTTTTTATAGGTGGAAAGTCGTTCCCGTTTTTCCTTGAATACCTTCTTTTGATTTTTCTAAAAGAGTTATCAGGGCCGTACGACCGGCCTTTGAAGAGGCGAAATCTACAGCCGCTTCAACTTTAGGAAGCATGGAACCTGGGGCGAAGTGCCCTTCGCTGATGTACTGTTTTGCTTCTTCTATGGAAATGTCTCCTAACCATTTTTCTGATGGCGTGCCAAAGTTTAACGCTACTTTTTCCACGGCCGTTAGGATGATTAGGAAATCCGCATCTAATTCTTTGGCCATCATGCAACTGGCAAAGTCTTTGTCGATAACGGCGCTTGCGCCCTTTAAGTGATTGCCACTGCGGGTGACGGGAATACCGCCACCACCGCAAGCAATTACCAATTCGCCTGCATCCACTAAGGTGCGAATGGTTTCGATTTCGACGATTTCCACGGGCTTTGGCGAAGCCACTACCCGGCGATAACCTCTACCAGAGTCTTCCTTCATAATATAATTATATTTTTCCGACAAGGCTTTGGCTTGTTCTTGATCGACGAATTTGCCTATAGGTTTGGAGGGTGTTAAAAAGGCAGGATCGTTTTCGTCAACCCGAACTTGGGTGATCATGGTTGCCACCGGAATATCGTGGATACCGCGATTAAGAAGCTCTTCTCTTAAGGCGTTTTGCAGATCGTAGCCAACGTATGCTTGACTCATCGCCACACATACCGATAATGGCGTGTTAGGCTGACTACTATCTTCGTGAGTAAGAGCGATCATGGCATTATTGACCATCCCCACCTGAGGGCCGTTGCCATGAGCGACAACGACTTCACAGCCTTCTTCGATTAAATCGACGATAGCTCGGGCGGTGGTCTTTACAGCTTTCATTTGTTCAGGTAGCGTATTACCAAGGGCATTGCCCCCGAGGGCAATGACAATTCTTTTTTTCTTTTTCATAAGGCTCCCCCTTTGTTAGTCAAAGATGCGAGGAGTTCCCTTTTCTTCCAACTTTTTAAGGACGTCAGCCGGATCGGCAAATTTCGCCAGGAAGATCATCGCAGCGATGATGTATGGTTTGTAGCTTGCTTCTTTATAAAGTGGGTCACGGTAACGATCGAAGACGCTGGCATCCACTTCACCTTCATCACAGCTTACGCCAGTGATGTCAGCAGGTAGACAGTGCATATAGAGCGCTTTTCCTTCTTTCGTTAACTTCATAAGATCTTCTGTACAAGCCCAGTCTTTATGTTTCGCATTTTGTGCCAATAATTCTTTTTCTAGAGCAGCGATGCCTTCCGTGTCGCCTTCGCCGTAGAGTTCCGTCCGTTTTTCCATAGCAGCAAAAGGTGCCCAGCTTTTTGGATAGACAATATCAGCATCTTTAAAGGCTTCGGCCATATCGTTGGTCTTAGTGAAAGAGCCGCCAGATTTCGCTGCGTTCTCTTTCGCCACAGCTTCCACGTCGCTAAAGATTTCGTAGCCTTCTGGGTGAGCTAGCGTAACGTCCATACCAAAGCGAGTCATAAGACCGACGATTCCCTGAGGAACGGATAGAGGCTTGCCGTAAGAAGGAGAGTAGGCCCAGGTCATGGCTAGTTTCTTTCCTTTTAGGTTTTCTACACCGCCGAATTCATGGATGATGTGAAGCATATCGGCCATCGCCTGGGTAGGATGGTCAATATCACACTGAAGGTTAACAAGGGTTGGCTTTTGTTCGAGAATACCATTTTGTTTTCCTTCAGTAACAGAGTCTACCACTTCGTGCATATAAGCATTTCCCTTGCCGATATACATATCATCACGGATACCGATAACATCAGCCATAAAAGAGATCATATTGGCGGTTTCACGGACGGTTTCCCCGTGAGCGATTTGTGATTTGCCTTCATCAAGATCTTGAACTTCAAGACCTAAAAGGTTACAAGCTGAAGCAAAGGAGAAGCGAGTTCTGGTAGAGTTATCACGGAAAAGTGAGATTCCCAGACCGCTTTCGAACACCTTAGTAGAGATGTTGTTTTCTCGCATATAGCGAAGAGCATCGGCGAGAGTGAAGACGGCTTCTAGTTCGTCATCAGATTTTTCCCAAGTGAGGAAGAAGTCACCATTGTACATGTCTTTAAAGTTTAAAGCGTTGAGTTTGTCGATATAAGTTTGTAATGTTTTCATAGTATAATCTCCTTTATGCTTATTTATTGAAATAGTTATAAGGTAGGGCTGCGTAGACAGCTGCACAAGTTACAAGGTCCTTTTTCCAAGTGATTTCGTTAGGGGCGTGCGCCTGAGCTTCTGCTCCTGGTCCAAAACCGATGCATGGAATATTATTACGTCCCATAATGGTGACACCGTTGGTTGAGAAGGTCCATTTGTCTGTTAGTGGTCTTGCTTCTCTTTCTTTGGTAACAGCCTCGGCGCCAATTCTCTTATCGCCGTAAAGCGAGGTGTGAGCAGCTATTAAGGACTGGGTTACTGGATGATCTTCGGGAATCGCCCAGGTTGGGAAGTAACATTCGATTTCGTAGACACAGCCAGTATAAGAAGGACGATCGTAATGGTACATGGATACTTTTACGTCATCGCCGTATTTTTTTACATTTGGTAATTCACGAATCTCATCGAGACAGCTTTCCCAAGTTTCACCAAAGGTCATTCTTCTATCTAAAGAGACGGAACAGGAGTCGGCAACAGCACAGCGGCTAGGAGAAGTGTAGAAGATCTCCGAAGCGGTAATGGTACCTTTTCCAAGGAATCTAGCTTCTTCGTAACCCTTATTGTATTTAGGATTAAGCATTTTAACGAGTCCTTTGATTTCCTTATCATCGGCATCGTCGTTTTCGTTTAGAGAGCGTACGTCTTGGAGAATGTCTGCCATTTTATAGATGGCATTATCACCACGCTCTGGTGCGGAACCATGACAAGAGATACCTTGTACATCCACCCGGATTTCCATTCGTCCACGATGTCCTCTATAAATACCACCGTCTGTAGGTTCGGTAGAAACTACGAATTCAGGGCGAATCTTGTCTTCGCGGATGATATACTGCCAACATAAGCCGTCGCAATCTTCTTCTTGAACGGTACCAACAACCATGATTTTGCAGCCTTCCGGAATTAAATCTAAATCCTTCATGATTCTTGCTCCGTAAACAGCAGAGACGATTCCGCCACATTGATCAGAAACGCCACGACCGCCGATTTCTGTTTCGTTTTCATAACCTTTATAAGGATCAAAATCCCAGTTAGCCAAGTTACCGATACCTACCGTATCAATGTGGGCATCGTAAGCGATTATCTTATCGCCATCACCCATGTAGCCGATAACGTTACCTTGAGGATCAATAGTAACTTCGTCAAAGTTCAGTTTTTTCATTTCGGCAGCGATAGTATCGATATGTGCTTTTTCATCACAGCTTTCACCTGGATCTTTTACGATGTCTCGCAGGAAAGCGATCATTGCCTTTTCGTGACTCTGGGCAGCTTCTTTAATTTTGTTGTAATCTAACATTTCATTTCCCTCCTCTTATTGAATGTCTGCAAATGGTTGCTTGTCGGTGCCACATAAACCTTCCCACACAATTTCGTGGTAACGCTCTGGGTCGGTATCTCCTTCGGAAGAAACCAACAGGACTTGCGATGCGGCATCTAGTTTTAAAGTATCTTTTAGTTCTTGGTGTTCTGGTCTCGTCATAATGGCATGTAGAAGTCCTAGGGTTACAGATCCTGATTCACCAGAGATTACTTGCTCGTCGCCTCTTAAAGGAGCACCGTAGATCCGTGAGCCGTTAGCACTAACCCAGTCAGGGCAAGAGACGAAGGCGTCAGCGTGGTTCCTTAATATATCCCAAGAGACGGTGTTGGCTTCCCCACAGGCAAGTCCTGCCATAATGGTAAGCATATCGCCGGTTACATCGATGGTAGAGCCATCTGCTTTTACCGCTGATTGATAGAGGCAATCGGCGGCGCCAGCTTCTACGACTACCATAACCGGGGGATTTTCCTTAAAGCGATTAGCGAAGTAGCCGATTACGGCACCTGCTAGCGAACCTACACCGGCCTGAATAAAAATATGGGTCGGTCTGGCACCATCGCTTGTAAGCTGTTCATCTGCTTCGAGAGCCAAGGTTCCGTAACCTTGCATAATCCAAGTAGGAATTTCTTCGTATCCCTCCCAAGCAGTGTCTTGCACCATTACGCCGTAGTCGGAAGCGGCAGCTTCTTCGGCAGCCATCCGCACACAGTCGTCATAGTTCAAATCTTCAATAGTTACGGTGGCATTTTCTTTAGCAATATTCTCTAAGCGGGTTTTGGTAGTTCCTTTTGGCATTCTTACTACACACTTCTGGCCTAGCTTATTAGCTGCCCAGGCGACGCCGCGTCCGTGGTTGCCATCCGTGGCGGTAAAGAATGTAGCTTGCCCAAAGTCTTCTCGGAGCTTATCAGAAGTTAGTACATGATAGGGTACTTCGCTGATATCCTTACCGAGATGATCGGCAATATAACGGGCTATGGCGTAAGAACCGCCGAGTACTTTAAAAGCGTTTAGGCCAAAACGGAAGGATTCATCCTTTACATAGAGTCTATCAAGGCCTAAGTATTTGGCTAAGTTCGTTAAGGGTGTTAACGGGGTAACCGTGTACTGGGGAAAGCTTTTGTGAAACTGAATCGCTTTTTCCATTTCCCCGGTGGACATATGAGCGACTTGTAGGTCCTCGCTTGCCGGCATATTGTTACTGGTCCATTTGATCATCGTATCTTTTCCTCCTTTAGTTTTTACGATCCTCTTAAGCTCATCATAGCAGAAAGAAATCAAAAATCAATAGAAAAATACAAAAAAATTTAGGAAAGCTAAAAAAAATTTAGGGAGAGGTATAAAATTTTATCAATATGAGAAAAAATTATTAAAATCCATTGAAACATGAGCGAAATGATGATAAAATAAGAATAATCATATGTATATTTGTTAAAAATATACGAATAAAGTAGGGCGAACGAAAACAAAAGTAGAAGAGGAGGCTAGCTATGTTAATAGTTGGAAACGGTAAATTATTTACCAGAGATAAGGAATTTCCCTATGAAAAGGACGGAGCAGTAGTAATTAGCGGAACGGAAATATTAGCTCTTGGAAAGACTGGGGATATGAAGAGCAAATATCCAGAGGCGGATTTTATCGATGCTAAGGGTGGTGTGATTATGCCGGCATTTATCAATACCCATGAACATATTTACAGTGCATTTGCTAGAGGGCTTAGTATTAAGGGACATAATCCGAAAGGATTTCTCGATATTCTCGACGGACAGTGGTGGACAATCGACCGCCATTTAAGTCTTAATCAGACTAAGTACAGCGCAGTTGATACCATGATTGGTTGTATTAAAAGCGGAGTAACCACGATTTTTGATCACCATGCCAGCTATGGCGCGATTACCGATAGCCTTTTTAAGATCGCCGAAGCTTCTAAAGAACTAGGAATGCGGTCGTGTCTATGCTATGAGGTGTCCGACAGGGATGGCAAGGATAAGGCGAAAGAAGCAGTTATGGAGAATGAGAACTTCATTAAATACGCTTTAGCCGACGATTCGGATATGCTCGCCGGGATGATGGGAATGCATGCTCAGTTTACGATTTCTGATGAGACTATGGAGCTAGCGGCAGCTCATAAGCCAGCAGAAGTAGGGTATCACATTCACGTGGCAGAAGGCATTGAGGACTTACACGACTGTCTTCGTAAGTACGGAAAGCGAATTGTGGATCGCTTAATGGACTTTAATATCTTAGGAGACAAGTCTTTACTGGCTCACTGTATCTATATTAATGGTCACGAGATGGAGTTGATTAAGGATACTAAGACGATGGTGGTTCATAATCCTGAGTCAAATATGGGAAATGCTTGTGGCTGCCCACCGACGATGGAATTAGTGAAGCGAGGAATCTTAACAGGTCTGGGTACCGATGGTTATACTCATGACATGATTGAGTCTTATAAGGTGGCTAATGTGCTGCATAAGCATCATCTCTGCGATCCGAACGCGGCCTGGGGAGAAGTGCCCACTATGCTTTTTGAAAACAACGCCAAGATTGCCGGTCGCTATTTTAAAAAGCCTTTAGGCGTACTAAAGCCAGGAGCGGCAGCAGATGTCATCGTCGTGGACTACGACCCACCGACGCAGATGGATGAAAATAACATCAATAGTCATATTCTCTTCGGAATGATGGGCCATGATGTGGTGACGACGATTGGTAATGGTAAGATACTGATGAAAGACCGGGAGATTACGGTAATAGACGCTGAACAGGCGATGGCGAAGTGCCGAGAAGAATCGGCGAAACTATGGAAAAGCATTAATGGCTAAGAGGAGGAAGGATTGATGAGTGATATAATGAGTTGTATGCCCTTTGAGCAATTGCTTAACTGGGTACGAAAAGAGCATAAAGAAAAACAGACGGTTTTTGGTTTGCATAAGGCTTACGTGGCTTCTAAGGACCAAGAGATGCACATTTTTGGTCGCCCCCTAGAAACCCCAATCGGACCAGCAGCCGGACCAAATAGTCAGTTAGCACAGAATATTGTAGCTTCTTATTATGCAGGCAGCCGTTTCTTTGAACTGAAAACGGTGCAGATTATGGACGGCGCTGAGTTAGCCGCTTGCGTCAACAAACCGTGTATCAAAGCGGATGATGAAGGGTATAACTGTGAGTGGTCAACGGAACTATACGTGCCACAGGCGCAAGATGAGTATATTAAAGCCTGGTTCCTCCTTAAGTTTATGGCTAAGGAGTACGGTCTTGGGGAGATGGATGGCTTTCAGTTTAACATCAGCGTAGGATATGATTTGGCCGGGGTCAAATCAGAGAAGATCAATACCTTTATCGACAATATGAAGGATGGCAAGAACACGGACGTCTTTAAGGAATGTCAAAGTGTACTCTTAAAGTACGCAGATGAGTTTGCGAATTTTACCGCCCAGGATGCCCAGAGTGTACCAGGTGAAATTTGTAATTCGGCGACTATTTCTACCCTGCACGGATGCCCGCCAGAGGAGATAGAAAGCATTGCATGCTATCTATTGGAAGAGAAAGGATTACATACCTTTGTAAAATGTAACCCGACCTTACTGGGCTATGATTTCGCCAGAGCTCGTCTGAATGAACTAGGATATGATTATATCGCCTTTGGTCCTTTCCACTTTGAAGACGACCTTCAGTATGAGGATGCGGTACCGATGTTTAAGCGGTTGATGAAGTTATCTGGAGAGTTAGGACTTGAATTCGGCGTTAAGATTACCAATACCTTCCCAGTAGATGTAAAAGCAGGCGAGTTGCCTTCAGAAGAGATGTATATGTCAGGGAAATCCCTCTTTCCGTTATCGATTTCCTTAGCTGCTAAGCTGTCTGAGGAGTTTGACGGTGGCTTACGTATCTCTTATGCTGGCGGAGCCGATGCCTTTAATATTAAAGAGATTGTAAGCTGTGGTGTCTGGCCAGTTACGGTAGCAACCACGATTCTTAAGCCAGGCGGCTATCAGCGATTAACCCAAATGGCGAATCTAGTGGCGCCTTTAGGAATAAAAGAATTTAACGGTATTGATGTAAAAGCGCTGCGGGCACTAGCGGAAGCAGCTAGAAGCGATAAGCACTATATGAAGTCGGCGAAGCTTCCGGGAACGCGTAAGTCGAAAGAGAACGTACCTTTAATTGATTGTTACATGGCTCCTTGTGAGGAAGGGTGTCCTATTAATCAGGAAGTGGCAACTTATATGAAGCTGTCCGGTGAAGGACGCTACGAGGAGGCACTACGAGTCATTTTAAATCGCAATGCACTACCCTTTATCACCGGTACTATTTGTAATCATAATTGTCAAAGCCGGTGTACCCGGAATTTCTATGAAACGCCGGTACAGATTCGCGATACGAAGCTACTTTGCGCTGAGAACGCCTTTGCTAAAGTGAAGGGTGAGGTGAAAGCCATCACCCAGACGAAAGACAAAGTAGCGATTGTAGGTGGTGGTCCTGCCGGAATGGCAGCTGCCTATTATCTAGCCCGGTCTGGTGCAGAAGTGGTATTATATGAAAAGAAGGAGCGCCTAGGTGGTGTGGTTAGTCAGGTGATTCCTAATTTTAGAATTGATGATAAAGTGATTGCTAAAGACGCCGAGCTACTAACACAGCTAGGAGTTACCTTACATTTAGGAACAGTAGCGCCGAAAGTCGCCGAGCTAGAAAAAGACTTTGACCGAGTCATTCTTGCAGTCGGCGCCTATAAGCGGGGAAGTCTTCCTTTAGAGGGTTGTGAAACGAAAAACGCTCTGGATTTCCTAGAGGCGTATAATCAAAATGACGGTAAGGTGAGTCTTGGACGAAACGTGGTGGTAATCGGTGGCGGGAATACCGCGATGGATACTGCCCGAGCAGCGAAGCGCTGCCCAGGTGTAGAGAATGTCTACCTAGTGTATCGACGGACGAAACGGTACATGCCAGCGGATGAGCATGAACTAGTACTTGCTAGAGAAGAAGGCGTAGAATTCAAGGAGCTTCTGGCTCCAGTTAAGCTAGAAGGCGGAGAACTTCTCTGTAAGGTTATGGAATTAGGCGATATCGATAGCTCTGGTCGTCCTTGCTGCGTAGAAGGTGAGGGCACGGAAGCGGTTCAGGCGGATACAGTTATTGTCGCCGTCGGTGAGAAGGTGCCAACAGACTTCTATAAAGAGAATGGACTAGAAGTCGATGAAAGAGGCTATGCTAGAACAGGCGATAACTACGAAAGTAGCAGAAAGGGAGTATACGTTATCGGTGATGGTCGCCGGGGTCCAGCTCTAGTGGTCAGCGGCATGGCGGATGCTCTAAAGGTGGCCGAAGATATCGTCGGTGCTGACGTCTGTCTGGATATGAGCGAAACGGCGGATGAGCAAGTGACCTATGAGAAGCAAGGAGTCCTAAAAGAAGTGGTGAAAGATCAGGATGGCAAACGCTGCTTAAGCTGTCAGGCTATCTGTGAGAACTGCGTTCAGGTCTGCCCTAACCGGGCGAATCTGGCAATCCAGGTTCCGGGAATGGAGAAAACTCAGGTGATTCACGTGGATTATATGTGTAACGAATGTGGAAACTGTGCCAGCTTTTGTCCTTATGCAAGCTCTCCTTATCTGGATAAGTTTACTTTATTTGCCAACCTAGAGCACATGAAAGACAGTAAAAATCAAGGGTTTGTGGTCCTTGACCGGGAGCTTAAGCAGGCGAGGGTACGACTTCTGGGCAAAGAATTCACTTGGCAAAAGGGAGAAGCATCCGCTGTACCAGAGGCCATTGCGAACTTAATGGAAGCAGTGATTGATGACTATGCCTATGTATTAGACTTTAAATAAGATGGAGGCGCCTATGTACCATTTAATAGTAAATGGAAAAGAGTACGAAACGACGGAAGATAAGAAGTTGATCCGCTACCTCCGTGATGATCTAGGTCTAACCTCGGTCAAAGACGGTTGTAGCGAGGGCGCGTGTGGAACGTGTACGATTATTGTAGATGGCAAGACGATGCGAGCTTGCATCCCGATGGTTTCTAAGATGGTAGGTAAAGAGATTACTACCGTAGAAGGACTAAGTGAGTGGGAGCAGGAGGTGTACAGCGGGGCCTTTGCAGAGGCGGGGGCGGTACAGTGCGGCTTTTGTATTCCGGGCATGGTTATTAGCGCAAAAGCGCTGCTTGACCAAAACCCTGAGCCTACGCGGTTAGAGGCGGCAGCGGCAATTCGCAATAACATCTGCCGCTGTACCGGCTATCAGAAAATTATTGATGGGATTCTTTTGGCGGCAAAGCTGCTACAAGATGATGAAGGAACGAGCACCTTTGTGGGCGCCGCGCCTGTAGGAAAGAGAATACCTAGGATAGACGCGAGAGAAAAGGTACTGGGAACGGGCATTTATACAGATGATTTATATTTAGAGGGGATGATTTATGGAAGTGCTCTTCGTTCTGCGTATCCGAGAGCTAAGGTGTTAGCAATTGACACTGCAGAAGCTGAGAAACTGCCGGGAATCGTTGGCGTCTATACGGCCGCGGATATTCCTGGAAGCGTGAAAATTGGTCACTTAAAGAAGGACTGGGATGTAATGATTCCCGTCGGTAAGATTACTCATTACTTAGGGGATGCAATCTGTCTAATCGCTGGAGAGTCGCCGGAGGTAGTTGAAGAGGCGAAGAAGCTGATTCAGGTTGATTATGAAGTGCTAGAGGGGGTGTTTGACCCTCGCGAGGCTCTTGCTAGCGATATTAAAGTCCACGAGGAAGGCAACGTCTTGGCCCACGAGCACCTTAAGAGAGGAAATGCTGATGAGGTGATTGCCGCTTCTAGGTATCAGGTTACCAACTACTACGAAACCCCGTGGACAGAGCATGCTTTCTTGGAGCCGGAGACGGCGGTAGCGATGCCCTTTGATGATGGCGTTTTCATCTATTCTTCAGATCAAGGGACGTATGATACGAGACACGAATGCGCGCTGATGCTAGGGCTTGACCCGGAGAAGGTGATTGTGGAAAACAAGCTTGTAGGTGGCGGCTTTGGCGGGAAAGAGGATATGGCCGTTCAGCACCACGCCTCCTTGCTGGCATACTTAACAGGCAGAATCGTTAAGGTGAAGTTAACCAGAAAGGAAAGTCTCTTAGTTCACCCGAAGCGCCATCCCATGTATATCGAGATGACCACCGCTTGTGACGAGGACGGACAGATTACGGCTTTAAAGGCGAAAGTTATCTCTGATACGGGAGCCTATGCTTCTCTTGGCGGACCGGTGCTACAAAGAGCTTGTACTCACGCGGCTGGACCGTATCATTTTCAGACGATTGATATTGAAGGCACAGCAGTCTATACCAACAATCCACCAGCCGGTGCTTTCCGCGGTTTCGGGGTGACCCAGACGTGCTTTGCCTCAGAGATGAATTTAAATCAATTGGCCCAGAAGGTGGGAATTTCGCCTTGGGAAATCAGGTATCGCAATGGGATACGACCAGGAGAAGTCTTGCCGAACGGCCAGATTGCCGATGAGTCAACGGCGATCGTGGAGACCTTATTAGCCGTTAAGGAACAATACGAACGGGAGCCTTATGTAGGCTTAGCCTGTGCAATGAAGAATGCGGGTGTAGGCGTAGGCATCCCCGATTGGGGACGGTGTCGTCTTTTCGTTAAAGACGGTAAAGTGCAGATCCATGCCGGTGCTTCTTGTATCGGTCAAGGATTAGGAACGGTGCTGGTACAGATTCTTTCGGAGACTACCGGTATTCCAGGGTCGCATATCAGGTACTGCTTACCAAATACCAGCCAGGCTCCAGATGCAGGGACTACGTCCGGATCGCGGCAGACCTTAGTGACCGGTGAGGCCACTAGACGAGCAGCGTCAAAGCTTCTAGAAGCGCTAGCAGGAAAAGAGTTAGCGGACCTAGAAGGTCAGGAGTTCTTAGGCGAATATCTGGCAAAAACCGATCCTATGGGAGCGGATGTGCCCAATCCAGTTTCTCATGTGGCTTATGGGTACGGAACCCAAATGTGTGTACTAAATGAGGATGGAACGGTAAAAGAGATGGTGGCCGCTCACGCCGTAGGAAAAGCAATTAATCCTCTGAATGTAGAGGGGCAGATTGAGGGCGGCGTAGTAATGGGTATGGGATACGCTCTGACGGAGAAGTATCCTCTCGAAAAGGGCGAACCAAAAGCTAAGTACGGAACGCTGGGTCTCTTTCGGGCCGATAAAGTCCCACCGATTACCTCGATTATTATTGAAAAAGAGGGAGTAGAAGGCGCGTATGGAGCGATTGGCATCGGTGAGATTACCTCAATCCCCACAGCCCCGGCTATTGCTGGTGCTTATGAAAAGTTGGGGCTAGGCTTTCAGTATAATTTGCCGCTTTCGGGCACGCCGTATAATAAATAGATGTAGAAAGACAGAGGAGAAGGCTTTCATGATCAAAAAAGGAACGCTATTACTAAAAAATGCCAGTTGTATTGTCAGCTGCGATGAAAAGGATACCGTCTATCGCCAGGCAAATCTATAAATTTAAGCAGAGTACCACGTCCATAAAACTTGCATGGGCGTGGGTGAATGCTACTGATTTTTAATATATTCTTGTACTAGAGAGAGGCTTTGCTCGCTAACAGTAGCAACAAAATAACTACTCGACCAAAAGTAAGGTTTCCAGTAAAACCTCCCTACTTCTGTAGGATAATCTCGCCTGGCAAATCTTGCTGTCTTGGTTTTTAGCACATTTACAAATTCTGTAGGCGCCATTCCTGGAGTCGCTTCAAAAAGTAGATGTAGATGGTCAGCCTCTCCATTTAACTCTAAGATATTATAACCTCGCTCCGTGCAAATATCTTCAATCAACTTGTAGACATAGTTTTTTACTGGACCAGTCAAGACTGGTTTTCGGTATTTTGTAACCAGAACAAGATGATATTGAAGAAGAAAACACGAGTGCCGATTCGCGTAATAAGGTTGATTTTTCTTTTTGAACATATGTTCTTTTTCTCCTTTACGTCCGCTTGTGATAATGGTACAATTACACTATAGAAACAAAGAGGTATCAAGAGGTTTAACTATATGTATAAATCAAAGCAAATATTAATATCTAAGAGGAAAGAACCAGAACTATA
>NZ_JAMXOC010000025.1 GCF_024721265.1 Ohessyouella blattaphilus
CCGATTTTTAGCGGCAATCGAATCAAAAGAGGTTTATATGCTTCTGGGTCAGGTGTCGTTTTAAATGCAGATGTAAACGCAGCGGCTAACATAATGAGAAAAGCGATTCCAACATCTTCTCTAGAGATAAAAAGAGAAGCATTAGAATCGCCTAAGGTTATTAATCTTCGAGATTTAAACTGTAAAAGTATTCCGGTCAAACGGATAGTGGCAGCATGAGACTGCCTTCATGGCACGAACAGCCTGTACGTACAGGTTCGAAAGACGAAAGTGTTACGGCTAGTAAAGTAAGTCAAAGACTTACATCCTTGTTCGCACTTCAGTGCGCAAGATACCGCTTCCAAGCATAGGCATTGGGAGTTGGTTATTCATTACCCGCAACCAGACGAAGGTTATCTATATTTGCCTTTAGCAGGAGAGGGCTACGTTGGTCTTAGAGACGACGGTTGATCTGCATGCCCTTTGATGTGATTGAGATCTATAATAGTATCAATACCCCAGTGTTTCAGGAAAGATGCGCCCATACCAGTTGGCTATGCATGTGTCTAGCGGTAGCTACAGATTTATATGGCGTCTTTCCGGTAGAAGTACTTCTTAAGTTATTAGAGCGTGGCAAAGGGCTTACTTTTGATGCGGCCTCGGTAATGGCTTACTTTGATAAAATGCCAGCTAATGACGTGGTGTATAAGAAGCGCTTAGGACTTTTTGGCGGGGAAGAGTATTTTGAAGAAAGCATGTATAAAGAGTTGTTAGAGTACCAAGGCGATATGGAATATTATATCCCAACCCTGATGGAGCTTAAGGACTACCAAGAGCAAGGCTTCTTTTCTCGAAATATCCAGATTCAAAGATTAATTTCTTTCCTAAAAAGGGCCTATGAACTAGACGAAAAACTTGCAACGGTAATTAGCGCCCAAGTTCAAAAAGAGATTTCTCTTGGCGGCGAGATTGAGGATATTTTCGAGTTATTCGATTCCTTAGAGCTAGTGCTGAACTCGGAAAAGGAAGTGGAGAAGTTGGCTAAGATCCTAGTGGAAGTATGGAACAATACGCGGTCTGTCCTTAATCGCGGGTATACGATGACGGAGATGAGAGGACGATAAGTTAAAAGTCGATATAGAGGGAGCTGTGTATGAAAGACATGAATAAGAAAATATATGAAGGAATGGAAACAGCCTTTATTAATAGCAATAATAGCTCCAATTTGGCGTTTAAGCCGCACTTTGTCTCAAATGATGAAAAGAGCGGACGTAAAGTCTTGACGACGATAGAGAATGAGCTAAAAGATTGTGATGAGTTTAAGATTAGTGTGGCGTTTATTACGGAGAGTGGTGTGACGCCATTATTAATGATCTTAAAGGAGTTGGAGAAGAAAAATATTCCAGGTCAGATATTGACCACGGACTATCTGGCCTTTAGTGATCCTAAGGCACTGATGAAGTTGAATAGTTTGAAGAACATTGAACTGAGAATGTATGGTGCAAATGAAAAGAATCACCAAGGTTTTCATACTAAGGGGTACATGTTCAAAAAAGAGGAAATCTATAGTTTGATTATAGGCAGTTCAAATATGACATTAAGTGCTTTGACGGTTAATAAAGAATGGAATGCGAAGTTGGTCAGTACAGTTAAGGGTGAGTTTGCCGAAGAAATTCTTGATGAATTTGAGTACCTGTGGGCTGAGTCAAGCGATATCAGTGACATAATTGATACATATAGTGAAATTTACAAGTCTAAAAAGGACATTCTCAGGCAGACTCAGATTCCAACGATTAAACAGTATAAGTTAGAACCCAACAAAATGCAGTTAGCGTTTATCAAAAATCTGAAAGAAATTAGGGCGAAAAATCAAAATAAAGCATTGTTAATTTCAGCCACAGGGACGGGTAAAACTTATGCTTCGGCATTTGCATTGCGAGAAGAGAAACCCCGAAAAGCCTTATTTTTAGTCCATAGAGAACAAATTGCAAAGCAAGCTATAAAAAGTTATAAAGATGTATTTGGCGATACGGTATCTTATGGATTACTGTCAGGGTCACATAAAGATTATAATGCGGATTATCTATTTTCTACAATGCAGATGATGTCAAAAAAAGATATATATTCCAAGTTTAATCCTGATGAGTTCCAGATTATTGTGGTGGATGAAGTACACCGTGCAGGGGCCGAGAGTTATCAACGAATAATGGAATATTTCAAGCCATCTTTGTGGTTAGGAATGACGGCTAGTCCTGACCGCCCGGACGGATTTGATATCTATGACTTATTTGACCACAATATTGCTTATGAAATTCGACTTCAGAAAGCGTTAGAAAGTAATCTCTTATGTCCGTTTCAGTATTTTGGAATCACAGATATTTCCATTGATGGTGAAACTTTTGATGATGAATCTAGTGCAAAAAAATTTAGTCTATTAGTAGCTGATGAACGGGTAGACAATATAATTGAGCAAGCGAGTTACTATGGATATAGCGGAGAACGTGTGAAAGGATTAGTGTTTTGCAGTACCAAAGCAGAAGCGGAAATCCTTTCCAAAAAGTTTAATGAAAGATATTGCGGAGATCGTCTTTACCGTACCGTTTATCTGAGCGGAGATGATGACCAACGAAAAAGGGAAGGGGCAATCGAGCGCTTGGCTAATGAGGACGCAGAAAGTGATGACTTCCTTGATTATATTTTTACGGTTGATATTTTTAATGAAGGTGTGGATATTCCGGAAGTGAACCAAGTGATTATGCTACGTCCGACCCAGTCTCCGATTGTATTTGTTCAACAATTAGGAAGAGGGCTTCGGAAAAGAGAAGGAAAAGAATTTGTGGTGGTTCTTGATTTCATAGGAAACTATACGAATAACTTTATGATTCCCATCGCTCTTTTTGGTGATCGTACTTACAATAAAGATAATATGCGACGCTATGTGATTGAAGGGAATCGAATTATGCCAGGAAGCTCTTCCATTCACTTTGATGAGATTTCTAAGAAGAGAATTTTCGACTCCATTGATACGGCAAAACCGAATTCGATTAAATTTTTAAAAGAAGAGTATAAAAATCTTAAGAATAAGGTGGGACATATTCCTAGTTATCGAGATTTCGAAGAATATGGTGCGATAGATGTTTCACTTTTCTTTGAGAATAGTAATTTAGGATCTTACTATGCCTTTTTAAAGAAATATGAAGATGATTATTGCATTTACTTTGATTCGCTGCAAGAAGAATTGCTACGTTTTATATCGGAAAAGGTTGCAAATGGAAAACGCTTTGCTGAATTGGATTTTATAGAGAGAATGCTTCAGTACAAAAAACACAGTGGTAGTGATATTGAACTTGAAAAATGGTTAGAGAGATACAAAAGCAGTAATGCAATTCAAGTATTGTGTAATGAGTTTGCAAGCAACGAAAATAATAAGAGAAAATATCAAAATAGTATTTTCGCTGAAGAAAAGCAAGGAAATATTCAGTTCTCTGAGAAAATATTAGCTAAACTGGATGATGCTAATTTTTACCACGAGGTGAGCGAATTAGTAGAATATGGGGTTCGTCAGAATAAATTATATTATAGTAATAAATATAAAGAAACAGACTTCGTTCTTTATCAGAAATATACGTATGAGGATGTGTGTAAACTCCTGAATTGGAGCAGAAATGAAGTGGCACTGAATATAGGTGGTTATAAGTATGATAAAGATACAAATACATTTCCGGTATTTATCAATTATAATAAGGACGAGAATATAAGTGATAGCATTCGTTATGAGGATCGCTTTGTTGATGAAGGAACAATGATTGCCTTGTCTAAACAATCGCGTACACCGGAATCTAAGGATGTGCAGCAAATTTATCAAGCGAAAGAACATGGAACAAAAATTTATCTTTTTGTTAGAAAAAATAAAGATGATGCTGTTTCTAAAGAGTTTTATTTTTTAGGCGAAATTAGTGCTGTTGGTGAGCCACAACCAGTAATAATGCGAAACACGGATAAAGATGCCGTTGAGATTACTTATAAGTTGGAGGTTCCGGTACGAGAGGATATTTATGATTATATTGTTTCCTAGGAGGGCAGTTTAAATGAAAGCAATTGAAGTGGTTGCAGCAATTATTAAAGAAGATAATAAGATTTTCGCTACCCAGCGAGGCTATGGGGATTTTAGGGGGGGCTGGGAATTCCCTGGTGGAAAAATGGAAACTGGCGAAAGCCCTGAAGAGGCTTTAGTGCGTGAGATTGAAGAGGAGCTTGAAACGCAAGTAAGAGTTGGTGAGTTGGTTCATACAGTGGAGTACGATTATCCTAAGTTCCACCTTACCATGCATTGCTATCTGTGTCAGATAGTTAGCGGTAATCTAACACTTACCGAGCATACGGCGGCTAGGTGGTTGTCTAAGTCAGATATTGATAGCGTCGATTGGTTACCGGCTGATGCCCCGGTCATTGAAATTTTGAAAGAGAAGTATTTGAACTAGAAGAGATACACAGTCTACGAAGCGTAGATTGTGTATTCTTTTTTTGGTGCTACAATTAACCTGAGGTGAAAAGATTATGGAAATAAGCAGAAGAAAACAATTATTAGCAGAGTACGCCAATCGGAAGCCAGAGATGGGGATTATCTCTCTTGCATGTGAGGCGACGGGCGATGTGTTTTTAGGAACGTCGAACGATACAAAGGCCAGTCTTAACGGCCTGCGCTTTAAGCTAGAGACAGGGAGCCATCCTAATCGAAGCTTGCGGGAGTTGTGGCAGCAGTACGGTGAGGCCGGGTTTACGCTTTCTGTAGTAGAGGTATTAGACTATGAGGACGCGAAGGCAGATTATACACAGGAGCTAGAAGAAATGCTAGAACAGCATTTGGAAGAAAATAAAGAAGCTAGGAGGATTTGGAAGTGATTAATCAAGAAATGTCAAATAAAGAAATAGCATATAAAGGGGTAATGGTTGCCGATGGCTATGAGCGAATCGACGGGCAAAATGCCTTTCACTCTCAGGTAAAGAAGATGACCATCGGTAAACCAACGCGTAAAGAGAACGAAAATGAGAAAATTGCCATTCAGATTTGGCGAGAGGATGAAAAAGGCGAGCTGTATATGGAGACAGAATTACCGATCCATCAAGTGCTTGACATGATGATCTTTTTTATGCAAACTCTGCGGCACTTTCGTGAAGCCTATCGGTTGCCAGCGCTCTATGACGCGGAGCATCCTGAGGTGGCGCGAATCGATGTTCAAGGAGGGTCCGTGCCGGTGGCTGTCGATATCAGTAATGAAAAAATTGATGAAGATCTTCAGGAATTCTCGCAAGCGCTCATTGATCTTGGTGATTTGACCGGTGAGCGTCTCCGGGTACTGATGAAGATTATGGAAGAATTGAGCTGTTAATTACCCAATCCGAATTTCCCAGCAATATTGACATTTTAAGTGAAGGTAGTTAGAATTTTACTTATAATTGGTCGATAAAACGTAGAAGGGATAACGGATGAGGATGGGGAAAAGAGAAAGTAAATACAATAGATTCATATACCTAGGCTTAGTCGTACTTTGCCTAGGTTTTTTTTGGTGGAGTAGTGGCAGCAAAGGTCTTGGCGGGGAACAGGCGGCGGATGCTGGTTTTGAAAAAGTCCAGTTTGTGGAGGACTCCCGTGAAGGCGGAGAAAAAGCGGGCGAGGTCCTAATTATTAAGGGTCACGTTACGAAAGAGGTAGAAGCAGGCTCGGTGCTCTTTATGAGAATCTTTCACATTGGCGTGCAGGTCTATCAAAACGAGACAGAGATTTTTGCTTACGGCACCGTGCCGGCAGCAGGTTATCCTTCTCTCGGTGATTTGTGGACAGGTTACACTCTTAAAGAGGGGATTTCCCCAGAGGACGAGGTGGAGTTTCGCTTAAGCGCTCCGGCCCAGACGCTGGTATTTTCTAGTACTGGTCGGTATGAATACTTTTTTGATAATTTATACGTAGGAAGCTGGTCTCAGTTTATGCGAGCAATTCTGGTGGATAATATTCCTCATTTGCTGCTCGCGCTATTCTTTATTACCAATAGTATTGTGATTTGGTTTGGGGCGCTGGCTTTAAAAAGAGCTAAGCTTGAGGTGGGTCCAAGCGTCTTTAACGGTGCCTATTTATTTCTGGCAATGGGACTGTGGATGCTAGTGAACGGCTACTTCCTCTCCATGCTAACGACGGATAACGGTCTCATTATGTCTCTTGAACACGTGCTATCCTTTTTGATGGCGGCGCTTATGTTCCGTTACTTAAGCAGTATTCTTAAGTCTCGGGCAGGGCTTTTAAATAAGGCTTTAGAATACGTGGTTATTCTTATGTTGGTGGTCTCGATGCTGTTGCAAGGCTTAGGGATACTGGATGGGTTTGCCTTCTTATCAAAGACGGTCCTACTGATCCTGGTACTGATTGTCCTGGCAGAGGGCAGTCTTATCTATGAAGCGGTGATTACAAAAGAGAAAATGGCCCGCTATCGTCTACTCTCGGCAGCTGTGCTCCTCTTTTTTATCGTCTTAGGCGTGATGGAGTTCTTGTTTGTGATGCCCCAAAACGACATGTTGTATGATCTAGGCTTCTTTATCTTTGCCTGTATGCAGTTAGCCTTTATCTTATATTACCTACGGAAAAAACTACGGGAAGCCCAGCAGGCGAGGGACCTTGAGCTAGAACTAAGCGAAGCCAGGACTCAGCTGATGATTTCCCAGATTCGACCCCACTTTATTTTTAACACCTTAAATGCTATTTCCGCTCTTTGCTTAGAAGACCCTATTCGAGCAGACGAGGCGATTGTTCAGTTTTCAAAATACCTGCGGGCGAATATCACGGTGCTAGAAGGGCCGAAGATGATTCCTTTTCCTCAGGAGTTAGAGATTATTGAGAATTACGTCGCCATCGAGAAGCTGCGTTTTGACGAGCGAATCGCGGTGGAGTATGAGATAGAGTTTACAGATTTCAAAGTACCCATGCTAAGCCTTCAGCCAATTGTTGAGAACGCCATTAAGCATGGCTTAGTAAAGAAAAAATCCGGCGGTAAAATTATTATGCGGACAGAGCAAGCGGATGGCTTTGCCGTGATTACGATCACCGATAATGGTGTGGGCTTTGACACGGAAGAGGCTAGTAAAAAGGAAGAATCGGTGGGCATGCGCAATATTCGGACCCGGATAAGCATATCTTGCCAAGGGGAGCTACTGGTGGTAAGTACTCCGGGAGCAGGCACCCAGGTAACCGTAAGAATTCCGTTAGCAAAAGATGAGTAAGAGGAGAAGCAAATGCAGATAATCTTTGTAGATGATGAAAAAATGGCCCACGTAAAGTTTAAGAATTATGCGAAAAAGGCGGGGATCTATGAGCAGGTCGTCTTTTTTAACGACTCAGGGGAAGCCCTTGACTACGTTAAGGAACACTCGGTGGACGTGGCGATCTTTGATATTGAGATGCCCGAGATGAACGGCATCGAACTAGGGCGTAAGTGCAAAGAAATCAATCAGAATATTCGTATTATTTACACCACGGCCTATGGGGAGTATGCCTTAGATGCTTTTGGCGTAGATGCTAGTGGATACTTAGTAAAGCCTTATGGCTACGAAGGGCTAATGAAAGAGCTTGATAAAGCGATGCGTATTCAGAACGTTCGGGAAAATAGTGTGTACATTCAGACGATGCCTAGATTCGAGGTGTTTGTCGACGGGACACCCCTTAAGTTTTCCCGGCAAAAAGTGAAGGAGCTTTTAGCGGTGATGGTGGATCGTCAGGGGACGACTCTGACTACCGGTTACGGAATCGCTGCCTTATGGGAGGACAGGCCAGAAGATGAGAAGACCAAAAGCCTTTTCCGGGTAACGGTAAAAAGGCTCTATGACTTTTTAGAAGAAAAGGGCATTCGCTATATTTTGCAGGAAGACCCAGCGCTTCGAGCGGTGGATGTGTCGAGCTTTGCCTGTGATTACTATGAATTGATGGCCGGCGCGCCTGAGCGAATCGAGAAATACGACGGTTATTATATGGAAGAATATGCATGGGCAGAGGATACCAATGTGAGCATTCAAAACTATATTGATGCGGTTACGGATTGGTAACGGGGGGGAGAATATACTGACGTTAACAAATGAACAGAAGAAATCAGTCAGAAGAAAAAACGGAGGTATATATATGAAAAGAAAGAACATCACAACTATAGCAACTATCTGTATTGCGAGCCTGGTTTTAGCAGGCTGTGGAGCAAAGGGGGGCAACAAAGAGTCGCCGACTAAGGAGACCACGAACCAAGAGACGAAGGCGAAAGAGCTGGCCGCGTACGATGAAGATTTTAACATCATCGATTACTACGACACTCAGCTTGAGCTAGAAGAGGCCATCGGTTTTAAGGTTCTGGTCTTACCGGCGACGACGGGCTATGCGAATATCGATAATATTCACAACATGTCCGTATCCACAGAAGGAGTGGCAGAGGTCTTCTACAGTAAAGACGGGAGCGAACAGAATATGATTTCGGTTCGCACTGCACCGGGCGACGAAGCCCCGGTGTCATATAAAAAGGTAAATTACGACAAAGAAGAGGAAAAAGACGGCATTACCATTCATACCGGCGAAGACCAGAAAGAAAAGCTTCGTAGTTCCTGGTGGTCGGTAGGCGAATATAGCTTTTCGATGAGTGGCCAAGGTGTCGATGAAGAAACGTATAATAGCTGTTTGCAGACCCTTATTGAGGGCTCGCTAGCAATGAAGTAAGGAGGACGAGACGATGAAGAATCAAAAGATAAAGAGATTTTTAGCAAGTATGCTTCTTGGGGTAATAACTATGACGATGGTGCCACTATCTACGGTACAAATGGTTACGAAGGCCGCTGAAGAAGAGCAAGACCAGGGAGAACACGTAGAAGTTAAATATGAACGTACCGATTACGATTATCTAAACATCGCTCTTGGCCGGATGGCGATGGATGATTTAGCCACAACGCCGGACTGGGAACAAGGTAAGGTGCTGGATATGCTTGGTAGCGTCGAGGATTCTGAGAAAGTAAGTACTACGATAGAAAATGTAAACGAATTAGGTGCAGCTGCTAATGAAGTGCTAAATGAGGGACAAGAGATCCTCGGTGATAGCTTAGACGTGGTTACCCTTTTTGATTCAAGCCGAGAAGTTTCTTCTCAGTATTGGAATCGCCTAGAAAGTGCCGGTAGCGCTTCTGAAAAGCAAGCAATCCTCACTGAATACCGAGAGTCCGTAATTAACCTAACGAATAGTCCAATGGAACACAGCTTTATTTTTGCTGATAGATTAGTTAACGAAGACTTATTTGTAAAAGTCGACCAGGTGATTGCCGCTTCAGGAAAAAGCGAAGAAGAACAAGGTCAGTTACAGTCGAATGTGCGGATCGCTTATATCGGTGAATTGACTCGGAGCTTTACCTTAAGTAAACTAGCTTATCTCGATATGCTACAAACGGAAGGGGAGAATGAAGACGCTACGAATGGGCTAAACGCCATCGCTCAATACGCTCATCAACTGAGTAACTACGCATCGAATACTTGGCCAGAGAGCGAGCAGGGCTACATTAATCAAGAGCTCTTAAAGCTTGGTGAAGAAAGCGACGAAAAAACACCAGAAGAGCTAGCTGAGCTACAAGCGGTAGTAGATGCTAATTACGTAGAGGGTGGACTTGCCGGACTAGGCGAGACGACAGAAGGCGAAACCGTCGATTACGGCTTGTCTGATATAAAGTATGAGACCGTCGGACGTAGAGACGATAAGAAGAAAGAGGAAGAACGGAGGAAAGAAGAGGCCAGAAAGAAAGCCATTAATGAATACGTAAAGGGTCTGGATTATGATGATAAAGCTGCCTTAGCAAGAAAAGGGGAGAGCATTGAGACTTATAAGAAAAAAGACGGTACGATGAAGGGTAGCGAATGGGTAGTTTCTAAACGGGAGAAAAAGTCTATCAACCAACGCAACGCCGATGTGGCAGCCATCGCTATTAACACTTCCGATATTTATCCAGGAGCGATGTTCCAAGCCAACTCAAACCTTGTGGATGGCAAAGGTACGATGATTAGCGTATCTGAGCGCAATCCGATCAGCGTTCACATTAATCTACCAGGATTAAGTGCCGAGCAAAGTACTCGTGAAGTCAAGAATCCTAATGCCGCCACTATCAATGGTGCCATTAACTCTATCCTAGATGAGTTCTATAAGACGGGAAGAGATGTACCAGCTAATATGTCAACTGAGAAGACGATGATTTACAGTAAGAAGCAACTAGAGGCTCACTTAGGACTCCAATACGAGGCCGTAAATAAGTTCAACCTAGACTTCGATATGCTAGCAAAAGGCGAGAAAAAGGTAATGCTTGCTAATTTCCATCAGACTTATTATACCGCCCAGATCCTTATTGAGAATCAAGCGAACCCAGCCGATTATTTTGGTCAAAAAACCAATGCTGATGAATTAAAAGGTAAGATGGATGCCAAGAATCCACCAGTAATCGTGGGCTCTGTGGCTTATGGAAGAAGTATTGTGGTCAAGCTAGAGACCAGTAGCTCTGAGACCGAAGTTAAGCTAGCCTTTGAAGCAGCTATGAGTGGCAAATCCATTGATGCAAATTCCAAATATGCGGAAATCCTCAAAAATACCAGCTTTAGCAGTTACGTATTTGGTGGTAGCGCCGGTGCTGCCGGACGTTACGCTACTCACGATAATTTAAAGGAAGTACAAGAGCTAATCGTACGGGAGTCTAAATTTGGCAAAGACACACCAGCAGCACCTCTTGCTTATCAACCAATTTTTATTAAGGATAATCACAAAGGTGAGGTAACAGGAACGACAGAATACGTGGAAACCACCACAGAAGTATTTAAATCTTCGAAAATGGGGATTAGTAATGATGGTAAATATTATGCAGTTTACAGTGTTAGATACAAACCTATTATCGGTTACCGTGATGACGGCAGCGAAATCCTTGGCGAGGAAGTAGTAGTTATTAATAAAGTGCATGTAGGATCTGACTGGGAGAACTGGAACATGCCAGCGAATATCGGTGATGTGTACGTTGGCTTTGATATAAAAGCTGGTTCGACTTGGCCTTTTAGCAAGTGGCTTCACAAGGTGGGAAGATCGTATGCGGTGGTTACAAATGGTTATTCTCTTGATTCGAGTATTGTAATTAGGCTTGACGGTCAAAAAATTGTCCAAGAAGATTTGTAATCGGTAGATAGCTTAAGGGTCCCCGTTAATGAGCGAGGACCCTTAAGTTTTGCGCTGATATTAAAAAAAGATTAAATTAGTGTAAAACTCCTTTACTAGTGAGATTAAAGTGCTATAATTACGGCTGATGGAGGAGACGATATGTTTAGTATAGAGCAGTACAAGCAGGAATTATTAGCAGAGCTTCCCCGCTTTAGAGAACAGACCCAGAAGTTCGTAGACGGAGAGCTAACAAAGCTAGAGTATAAGAAGATATCCGGGGGGATGGGTGTCTATGCGATGCGCGACGGAAAGCACTTTATGTTACGCTTAAGGGTGCCTTCTGGGGTGATACGCCTGTCTCACTTGGAGCTAATCAAGGAAATGATTGCCGATAAGCCTGAAGCCTATCTGCATTTTACCACGCGGCAAGCGACCCAGGTTTATAACCTAAGTGTGGATCAGCTTTTAGAATTAATGGAAGTGGCGATTACTCACGACATTTATATTCGTGGTGGGGGCGGTAATTTCCCGAGAAATGTTTTGAACGATGCGCTATCAGGCTTTAGCGAGGATAGTGCTTTTGACGTAGCGCCCTATGCGATAGCGGCGGATCATCATTACTATGAAAGAATGCTGACCCTTAAGCTTCCCCGAAAATACAAGGTATCATTTTCTAGTTCGCCAGCCGGTCTTGGCCAGAGTACGATTCAGGAAGTGGGCTTTGTAGCTAAGGAAAAAGAAGGAGAACCATTCTTTGACGTTTATATTGGCGGCGGCCTAGGTCCCATTGGAAAGACAGCCTTTAAGGTAAAGGAAGATGTTCCAGCGAGCCAGTGTTTGTATTATATTGATGGGATGCTTAATTTATTTATTGATAAAGGGCATTATGACACTCCTGCAAGAGCGAGAATCCGTTATCTCGTAGATGAATTTGGCGAGGAAGGTTTCGCTAAGCTTTTCATGTCCTATGTGGAAAAAGAGCTGGCAAAGGGTGGAAGAGATTTGTACCCAGATGCTATTATCCACCGGGAAGGCGGCGAGAAAACCGATCTCCTTGATGAAAGAATCATTTGGCAAAAACAAGCCGGTCTTTACGGGGTGCGAATCCATCCAGAAGGTGGCGTGTTCGGGCATCAGGAATTAGACCAGATTATTCACTGTGTAAAGGGCTTAGCAAAGCCACAGCTCCGTCTGAGTCTAGAAGAGAGTCTCTATATTCTCGATGTTGACAAGGACGAATTGCCAGCGGTGCTAGCCCTAGCAGATAAGGTTAGTGTGAATAGTAAGATTGAAAGCACCATCGCCTGCATTGGCTCAACGATTTGCCAGGTGGGCTTAGAGGATGCCCAGCAGATGGCTAAGGAGATTAGTCGATACTTTAGAGAAAAGGGAGCCGATCCGGCGCTTATGAATGCGCTGCCGGTAATCCGTATCTCTGGTTGCCGCAATTCTTGCGGGGGCCAACAAGTGGGCGGTATCGGCTTATACGGTATGCGCCAGAAGATTGAAGGTGAAGTTTTTAGCGCTTATTTCATGAGTATTGGTGGTAGCGTGGATACGAAAGAGACAAGATTCGGTGAGGATGTGGGTGTGTATTTAGCCAAGGAATTACCGATGGTACTATATAAGCTTGCCCAGCTTGTGGTTTCGTCAGGCAAGTCATTTGCAGAATGCGTTAAGGGAGAAGCGGCGAAAGCAATCCTCGCCGAATATAACGCCCAGAAGTCACAATAAGTTACACAGTTAGTGTGTAACCGGGAGTTTTAAAAGATAGAGAAAGAACAGCCAGTCAGGAGAATCCGAGTAGGAGACCTTGGGTGGCTGTTTTTGCGGACTTCTGCTATAATGATAGCTGAGTATCAAAAAGCAAAGTACAATGAGAGAGGGTGATTTGGATGACCTTAAAAGATTTGGAGATTGGCCAAAAGGCGATTATTAAAACTGTCGGTGGCAGCGGGGCGCTGCGCCAGCATTTTTTAGATATGGGTGTCATTCCCGGAATTGAAGTAGAGGTAGAAAAGTATGCGCCTATGGGAGATCCCATGGAGTTACAGCTACATGGCTATGCCCTTACCTTACGCCTAGCAGATGCGGAGCAAATTGAGGTGGAGTTAGCACTAGGCGAGGCGACAGTGACAGAGCCTCTTAGCAGGGAAGCGAAGCGGGAGGCGAAGATGACGATTCATCCTCGTATCGGTGAGAGTGAAGCCTTTCAAGTACGAGGCGAAAAAGAGCCACTGCCAGATAATGAGAAGCTGACGTTTGCCTTAGCAGGTAACCAGAACTGTGGGAAGACGACCCTTTTTAATCAACTAACGGGAGCCAACCAGCATGTGGGTAACTTCCCAGGGGTAACGGTAGATCGCAAAACCGGCTCTATTAAGGGGTATCCTAATACCTTAGTTACCGACCTTCCCGGAATCTATTCCCTCTCTCCTTACAGCAAGGAGGAAATCGTCTCTCGGGAGTTTATTATTTCGGAAAAACCAACCTGCATTATTAATATTGTGGATGCGACGAATATTGAGAGAAATCTCTTCCTAACGATGCAGTTGATGGAACTAGATGTGCCGATGGTGTTAGCCCTTAACATGATGGACGAGCTAACGGGCAATAAAGGGACAGTATATATTAACGAGATGGAAACCCGCCTAGGAATTCCGGTGGTGCCGATTTCGGCAGTTAAAGGCGAGGGCATTCAGGAGCTAGTGACCCACGCTCTGCACGTGGCGAAGTATCGGGAGCGTCCGGGGCGTTTGGACTTTTGCGATCAAAAAGACCACGGTGGTGCGGTTCACAGGGCTCTTCACGGGATTATGCCGCTCATAGAAGACCATGCAGTTGCTGCGGGCATTCCTCTGCGTTTTGCCGCCACCAAGGTGGTGGAAGGGGATCAAATGGTCATTGGTCAACTGGCCCTTTCGGAGAACGAAGAAGAGATGCTTGAGCATATTGTGGTACAAATGGAGACGGAGCGGGGGCTGGACCGGCAAGCAGCCATTGCCGATATGCGCTTTACCTTTATCACAGAATTAGTACGGGAAACGGTAGTTAAGCCAAAAGAAAGTAAAGAGCATGTCAGAAGCCGCCGGGTAGATAAGCTCCTAACTGGGAAGTATACGGCCATTCCTATGTTTGTGCTAATCATGGCGACGATTTTCTTTTTAACCTTTAATGTAATCGGTGCGTTCTTACAAGGGCTATTAGAAGAGGGCATCGGTATTCTTACCGATGCGGTCGACGGCCTTCTTAGTACGTGGCACGTGAATGAGGTTCTCCATTCCCTATTGATTGACGGAATCTTTAATGGCGTGGGCACGGTGCTTAGCTTTATCCCGATTATCGTCACCTTGTTTTTCTTTTTATCTCTCTTAGAGGATACCGGATATATGGCCAGAGTGGCCTTTGTTATGGACAAACTTTTGCGAAAAATCGGTCTCTCAGGTCGAAGCGTGGTGCCCATGCTAATCGGGTTTGGATGTACGGTTCCAGGAGTGATGGCTTCAAGGACGTTGCCCTCCGAGCGAGATCGTAAGATGACAATCATTTTGACACCTTTTATGAGTTGTACAGCAAAGCTGCCGATTTACGGATTTTTTACGGCGGCATTTTTCCCTGGAAAGGGTGGACTGGTGATGGTTGGCCTTTATTTTACGGGGATTGTGGTCGCAGTACTAGTGGCACTTTTCTTTAAAAAAACCTTTTTTAAAGGGGACGCGGTTCCCTTTGTGATGGAGCTACCCAATTACCGCTTACCAGGGGTGAAAAATGTTGCCCAGCTTCTTTGGGAGAAGGCGAAGGACTTTTTGCAAAGAGCATTCACGGTTATTTTTATCGCTACGATTGTTATTTGGTTCTTGCAAACCTTTAACTTTAGAATGGATGTGGTGAGGGATTCACAGGATAGTATGTTAGCGCTAGTGGCTGGGGTTATTGCGCCGCTATTTACCCCTCTTGGTTTTGGCGACTGGCGGATTTCCACCTCGCTTATCGCTGGGTTTATGGCGAAGGAGAGCGTAGTCTCGACCCTTTCTGTGCTCTTTGGTAGCGTCAAGAATCTGACGGAGTTACTTACTCCCCTTAGCGCCATGTCGCTCTTGGTGTTCTGCCTTCTCTATACACCTTGCGTGGCGGCGGTGGCCTCTATTAAGCGGGAATTAGGAAGTAAGTGGGCCGTAATCGTGGTGGTAGGTGAGTGCGCCATCGCGTGGGTATGCGCCTTCTTAGTGCGACTGATCGGTCTCGCTTTAGGTTTTGTGTAAAAGAAAAAAGCTCACGACTAACTTGGTATCGTAAAGTTAGTCGTGAGCTGATTTTTTTGGCTTTATCCAAGCATCGTCGCTTTCATTCGTTCATCGTGGGTCATCTGGGAAAGGCGAATGACTTCGTCTAAATCCACCTCAAGACCTGCGGCTAAGCGCGTGCCGTAATCGGTGTCGGCGAGGTAACAGTGAGCTGCGTGGCGCAGCTTAATATTCTCCGTAACCCCGTTCATATTGCGAACGGTGTTTTCGATTAGGAGATCCTTTTTATCAGGAGTCATCAGGCGATATAAGTCACCTGGCTGGTAAAAGCAATTATCGGTTAGATCATCCTTTGGCTCGTAAGCGTCCATATGACCGGTTAACTCTAGTGGTGGCTCCTTATATTCCGGCTGCTCGGCCCACTGGTTATAGCTATTAGGCTGATAGTGGGTGGTGCCGCCGTAGTTGTCGTCTACGCGCATTTGCCCATCCCGGTGATAAGAGTGGAAGGGGCACTTAGGTGCATTTACCGGAATCGAATGGTGATTGACTCCCAAACGGTAGCGCTGAGCGTCGCCGTATGAAAAGAGACGACCCTGTAAAAGCTTATCGGGAGAAAGTCCAATTCCCGGAACGATATTGGCCGGGTTAAAAGCGGCTTGCTCCACTTCCGCAAAGTAGTTTTCTGGATTTCGGTTGAGCTCGAAGTAACCAACGGGAATAAGTGGAAACTCTTTTTTACTCCACACCTTGGAGATGTCGAAGGGATTTTCTTTATGGTTATTGGCCTGTTCTTCGGTCATCACCTGAATGTAAAAGTCCCAAATGGGATACTCTTTCTTTTCGATGGATTCAAATAAATCTCGTTGATGGCTTTCTCTATCCATCCCCACAAGTTTAGCCGCCTCCTCGTCGGAAAGGTTTTCAATTCCCTGACGGGTGCGCCAGTGGTATTTTACCCAAGTCCGCTTATTATCGGCGTTAATCATACTATATGTATGACTACCAAAGCCGTGCATGTGCCGATAGGAAATCGGGATACCGCGGTCCGACATGGTAATGGTTACTTGGTGAAGCGCCTCTGGGAGCATGCTCCAGAAGTCCCAGTTATTTTGGGGAGAGCGCATATTGGTTTTGGGATCTCTTTTTACTGCGTGATTAAGATCAGGGAAACGTAAAGGATCTCTTAGGAAAAAGACAGGTGTGTTATTGCCCACTAAGTCCCAGTTACCTTCTTCTGTATAAAATTTCAGAGCAAACCCGCGAATGTCGCGCTCAGCGTCTGCCGCACCTCTTTCACCGGCAACGGTGGAAAAGCGGACGAACATGTCCGTCTTCTTACCGATTTCCGAAAACATGTTGGCTTTTGTGTATTTGGTGATGTCCTCCGTTACCGTAAAGGTACCGAAAGCACCGGAGCCCTTGGCGTGCATTCGCCTTTCAGGAATAACCTCACGGTCAAAATGAGCTAGTTTTTCAATAAACCAAGGGTTTTGCATCGTCATTGGTCCCCGCTCACCAGCTGTGGTCGAGTTGGTGTTATCCACAACGGGGGCACCGTTTCTAGTAGTTAGTTTTTTGCTTTCTTCGTTTGCCATGAATACCTCCTAGTGTACGTAAATGGGTGCAATAGTCAATAAATGCTAACATAATTACATCATAGAACACTGACAGAAGTCAAATTAAATAAAAGGTGTCTGACAGTTTATAAAGTTTATAATTATTTATGAAATTCTTGCCAAAAAAAGAATTTGGGAGTAAAGTAAGAGGAAATTAAAATGAACTGCAAATAGGAGGAAGAAAAATGTCAGAAGAAAATCCCTTAGAATACCGATACGATACCCAGCTGTTGATTGAGGGGGAAGATTTGGACGAAGATGAGATTGGTGAGTATTTCGAAGAGAACTTTAAAGGCGATTGCCTCTTAGCGGTGGGTGATGACGAATTAATTAAGATTCACTACCATACCAATGAACCTTGGGATGTTCTGAAATACTGTGCAACCCTTGGCGAGATTTACGATATTGTGGTAGAAGATATGGTGCGCCAAGCGGCCGGCTTACAAGGTTAATGTCAATTGGGGAGGTCGTTTTTTTCAAAAAAACGACCTCCCCAATTACAATTAGCATTGATCGGCAATCTTATAAAGCAACTGTTCGCTTTCCGTCCAGCCAAGACAAGGGTCGGTAATGGATTTGCCATAGACAGAACCAGGGCCGATGCTTTGAGTGCCTTCTTCTAGGTAGCTTTCAATCATCACGCCTTTGATGAGTTTCTTTAGGTCGGGGTTATAATTACGGGAGTGTAGGACCTCGCTTACAATCCGGACCTGTTCTTTATATTGCTTATTAGAGTTGTAATGATTCGCATCGATGATTGCTGCCGGATTCAAATACTCTTCGGCAGAATACATCTCTAGTAACCGTACCAAATCCTCGTAGTGATAGTTGGGAATAGAGGCCCCATATTTATCCACACCGCCCCGTAAGATTACGTGGGCGAGAGGGTTGCCTTCCGTCGTTACGTCGTGGCCGCGGTAGATAAAGCGATGGGGATTTTGGGCGGCGGTAACCGAGTTAAGCATAACGGAATAGTCGCCACTGGTGGGGTTTTTCATACCGATGGGGATATCCATGCCACTGGCGGTTAAGCGGTGCTGTTGGTTCTCGACGGACCGGGCGCCGACGGCTTCATACACCAGCAGATCGTCTAGATAGCTGCGATTCTCCGGATAGAGCATTTCATCAGCTGCCGGGAGACCGCTTTCGGCGATGGTGCGCAGATGCATCTTCCGGATGGCGATAATGCCTTCATAAAGGTCAGGGCCTTTTTCCGGGTTTGGTTGATGGAGCATGCCTTTATATCCGGAACCGGTGGTTCTGGGTTTATTGGTGTAGACCCGGGGGATGATTAAGAGTTTATCTTTTACTTGCTCATTAACTTTGGCTAAGCGGGTGACATATTCGCAGACAGAGTCCTCGTTATCGGCAGAACACGGCCCGATAACCACCACAAATTTATTGGATTTTCCCGTAAAAACATCACATACTTCTTTTGTCTTCTCTTTTATAATCGCTGCCACTTTCGGTGACAGAGGGTATTCTTCTTTTAACGCATTTGGACTTGGTAAGTCTTTGTTGTACTTCATGCCCATGGCTGATGTCTCCTCCTAGAATTGGTTTTGTTGTGTCTTATTCTCACAAGTGCTATAATTATGCTATGAATCTATAGGAAATGCAAGGGGGAAAAAGACCGATGACCACGGATGAGATTTTAGACAAACTAGAAGAAATGTTTCCGGAAGCACGCTGTGAATTGAACCACAAAAATGCCTTGGAACTGATTGTGGCGGTGGTTCTTTCAGCGCAAACTACTGATGTTTCCGTAAATCAGGTAACCCCAGCACTTTTCGCGGCCTATCCCGATTTGGACGCTTATGAGCAGGCGAGTGTCGCCGATATCGAAGGGTACATTCGGCGGATTGGCCTGTATCACAGCAAGGCCAAACACATAAAAGAACTGACTCATGATCTAAAGTACGAATTTCACGGGGAAGTTCCCTCATCGATGAAGGACTTAACTAGCCTTGCGGGGGTTGGCAGAAAGACAGCAAATGTGGTGAGAAGCGTTTGGTTTGATATTCCCTCCTTTGCCGTTGATACCCACGTGAACCGTGTAGCTAAGCGCTTGTGCCTAGCAAAGCCCGAGGACAGCGTGGAAAAAGTAGAAGAGAAACTTAAAAGAAAGATAAAAAGAGAGCGCTGGAACCGGGCTCATCACTTGTTTATTTTCTTCGGTCGTTACTTCTGCACAGCCAGGAACCCGAAGTGTGAAGCCTGTCCGTTTCAGGCGATTTGTCGCTACTATAAAGAAAAAGGAAAATAAAATATGGCAATCAATAACACCATGAAACGACTGCTTAAGTCCTTGTCTTACGACGGGATAGAGGTTAAGTCATCAAGACAGTTAGCAAATTTAAAAGGCTTAGACCCTTTAAAAATCTTTAGAAATACCCTAGATATAAAAATGGAAACCGCTGACGGACATCAGATCCCTGTCCGGGTGTTCTTCCCAGAAGAGGTAGTTACAACCGAAAAGGCTACAGGAACCACGGATTTGCCGGTCTTTCTCTTCTTGCACGGCGGCGGTTGGGTAACTGAGAGTGTGGATACGTACGAGCGGATATGCGCCAGACTCGCTCAAGAGACGAAGCATCTTGTCATCGCCGTAGAGTATCGCCTAGCACCGGAGCATCCCTTCCCGGCAGGGCTAATGGACTGCTACTGTGTGGCGAAAGCCTTGTATAGCAATGAGTTTTTCTTAAGGATTAACCCGGATAAAATCACCGTGATCGGTGATAGCGCTGGCGGCAATTTAACGGCAGCGTTGTCTTTGATGGCGCGAGATAAGGGGGAGTTTACGGTGGCCAGACAAATCCTTATTTACCCCGCAGTATATAACGACTATTCAGCCCGTTCGCCGTATCTATCAGTCCAGGAAAACGGCAGCGATTATCTGCTGACTGCCGGTAAAATCGAGGACTATATGGATTTGTACCAAAGCAAACCAGAGGATAGGAAGAATCCTTACTTTGCACCCCTTCTAGAAACGGATTTGACACGGCAGCCGGATACTTTAATTTTGACGGCGGAATTTGATCCTTTAAGAGACGAAGGCGAAGACTACGGGAAGCGCTTAGCAGAAGCAGGGAACCAGGTGGAAGTGCATCGCATTAAGGACGCTCTTCACGGCTACTTTGCCTTAGGAATAAAGTATTTGCACGTACAGGAGAGTATTGATATTATCAATCATTTTATGCAGGAGTACGCAGATGAGTAAAGAACAAAAAAGTTGGCGAAAATTAGATAATGCGGCGCTGCTTTTTTCGGCAGATAACAATATCAGAGATACCCGGGTTTTCCGCTTTTACTGCGAGCTCAAAGAGGATATTGTAGAAGACGTACTGCAAACAGCCTTAGAGCGGGCGTTAGAGGTCTATCCGATTTTTCAGGCGACCATGCGGGCGGGGCTTTTCTGGCACTACTTAGAGGCCAGTGATATCAAGCCGGTGGTGGTTGAAGAGTACAAAGAACCGTGCCGAGCGCTTTACGTTAGGGATAAAAAAGCCTTGCTTTTCGAGGTTACTTACTATAAAAACCGGATAAATTTTGAGGTGTTTCACGCGTTGACTGACGGGACGGGAGCGACCTTATTCTTACGGGAACTAGTGAAGCAATATCTGCTAGAAAGATATAAGGAGTTACCGGATGTTTCCTTACATCCAGAGGATATGACCCTTCAGGATCAGGAAAATGATGGCTTTGCCAAGTACTATACGAAACGTAAAGGGAGCAAAATAAAGCGCCCCATTGCCTTTCAGCTTAAGAAGATAGTACCCAGTTATAAAACCTTGCAGGTATCGGAAGGGACCCTTGATGTAGATGTTTTGTTAAAACGATCCAGGGAGCTTGGCTGCTCGATGTCAGTGCTGATTACCGCGCTTCTGATTTGTGCTATTCACCAGGAAATGCCTAAGCTTCAGGAAAGGAAGCCCATTGTCTTAATGGTTCCTGTAAATCTGCGAAAATTTTTCGCTTCTACCTCTATGCTTAATTTCTTTGCGTGGATCGAGCCTCGCTATAATTTTTCCGAAGAACCGGGGGATTTTGAATCGGTCTTAGCGACTGTAAAGGCTTATTACGCCGAGCATTTGACAGCCGAGCGTATGGAGGAGCATATTAACCAGTATTTAAGTCTAGAGCGTCATCCTATCGGTAATTTTGTGCCTCTGATTATCAAGAACTGGGGCATTGCCATCGGTTCGAGACGGCGTCGGCAGGAGATTACCGCCATCTTTTCCAATATGAGTGTAGTCGAAATGCCAGAGGTTTACACGCCCTATATTGAGCGCTTTGGCGTCTTTACCAGTACGCCAAAGATGGAACTGTGTATCTGTTCTTACGAAGGAGACATTAGCCTCGGCTTTACCTCGCGGTTTGATACCACCAATATTCAAAGAAATTTCTATCGACTCTTAGAGGAACAAGGAGTGAAAGCAGAGGTTAAAGAGCCGATGTACCCGGAGACGGATACCCCGAATCTAACGAGCCTGACCATCTATAAGTGGTTTTCCTTCGCCTGTATCTTGGCAGCGGTTATCTGCTTAACGGTGAATTTCTTAGGCGGTCACAATAGTTGGTGGTCTCTGGTGGCAGTGGCGGGAATCGGTTGCCTTTGGACCACAATCTCTGTGGGCTACTACAAACGGAATAATTTGTTAAAAAGCGTTATGTGGTTGTACGTACTGCTGACCTGTGGCAGTATGGTTTGGGATGCGGCCTACGACTTCAGAGGGTGGTCGGTGGATTACGTCTTTCCGGCGATTAGCATTGTGGTCCTGCTATCCATGCTGATTATCAGTCGCTTGCAAGCCCATACGGCAAAAGAATATATGATTTATTTTTTGATGGCCGCGTTTTACTGCATTGCGGTATCGGTGGTGCTTATCTTACTAGGAGCGGTAAAAACTTTTCATTTTCCGGTAATTGCTAGTGCCCTTGCCTTTTTAGTGGTAGTGGTCCTAATGATTTTTAAATGGAAAGACTTTAAGGAAGAGATGAGCAAAAAGTTTCACACCAGACATAATGGTTAAGAACAAAGGAGAGTAAGTGGGAGGAAACATGGAGAAAAGAAAGAATGGCAAGATTATCGGACTGTATTTTCTTTCTGCCATCGTGGTGGTTGCAATTGCTTTATTTACTGGATCTAAGTCCATGCATATCTCAGGAATGTTAGTAGAATCAGCGGAGAATGAGGTGCTAGCCCAGTCCGAAATAGTGGCCGAGATGGTCACGGCGGATGAACTCGATGCCTTTATAAACGCCGAGGATATGGCAAAGCCCGAATATCAAGCTTTAAAAGAACGTCTCTCGGAGTTTGCTAGAGCGTCCGAACTGGATTACGCATACTATCTGCGCTTAGATGAAGAGACCAATAGGATGCAGTTTATTATTGATAATGTTCCCGGTGATGAAACAGGGCTTGTAGAGCCCCAGGTGGACCGGGAGGAGGCGCCGGATAAGGCAATAGAAGGCACGGCGACAGTGGTGCCTCTAGGAGAGTACTCGGTTGGCTGGGATAATTATCTAACGGCTTTTGCGCCGGTGTATTACGAAAATGGTGAGCTATCCAATATCGTGGCTGGCGTCGATAAGCCGGATATCTATATCCATCAGGCAAGGGATGATATTAAAGATATGGGGATTGCTATGATCGCAGCTCTATTAGTCGTTCTTCTGGCTTCTTTAGGCTCCTTATTCTTATATTACCAAAAGGTTCGCCAAGCGGAAGCAGCGACAGCGGCAAAGAGTATGTTTTTATCCAATATTAGCCATGAAATTCGCACACCGATTAATGCCATTACCGGCATGACCTATCAAGCGAAAAACGCAGGGAACATAGTGGAAGCCAAGACTTATCTCGAGAAGATCACCCAAGCCTCGGAGCACCTATTAGGCATTGTTAATGATCTTCTAGACCTTTCCAAGGGGGAGGCTTCTTCTTTCAGTATTTTCCCGGAACCCACTAAGCTCCAGACGGTAGTGAATAGTGTGGTCACGGTGGCGGAATTTAGAACTTTGGAGCAAGAACAGCACCTTAAGGTGGAAATTGGTGAAAATGTGCCAGCGCACATAGAGGTAGACTCCCAGCGATTAACCCAAGTAATCACCAATCTCGTAAGTAATGCCATAAAATTCACTCCCAAAGGTGGTAGCATAACCATTAAAATCACGAACCAGGAAGAGAAAGCGGATAGAATCAAGCTACTTTTTGAGGTGATTGATAATGGCATAGGCATCGATACAGAGCAACAAAGCAAGCTGTTTCAGCCTTTCCAACAAGCGGACAATTCGATTTCCAGAAAGTATGGCGGCACGGGCCTTGGTCTTGCCATCAGTAAAAATATTGTGGAATCTATGGGTGGCGAAATCGGTGTCACTTCCGAACTGGGAAAGGGGTCCTGTTTCTATTTTGAAATCTGGACAAAGGTTTGTCAGGAAAAGGAAATAAAAACGGATGGGGAAACCTCTTATCAAGCAATTTACCAAGGGAAACGTTTTTTAGTTGCGGAAGACGTGGAAATCAACCGCGAGGTAACGGCGGCTCTTCTTAAGGAGACAGAAGCGGAGCTTGAGTTTGCCTATAACGGAATTGAGGTTATCGAGAAATTCACCAGCAAGGATTACGATCTGATTCTCATGGATATTCATATGCCGGAAAAGGACGGCTATACCGCTAGTAGAGAAATACGGAATTTGGATTCTGAAAAATCCAGAACGATTCCCATCATTGCCATGACGGCCAACACCTCCCCTGAAGATGTAGAGAAGGCAAAAGCCGCGGGAATGAACGGGCATATCGGCAAGCCGCTTTTTCGCGAGGAAATCTTTGCGCAGATTAATAAGTTTATAAAAAATTAATCATTAACTTTTCTATTAAATGTTACAATATATGGGAAATATATTGAGGACGTAATTAGGAAGGGATGTTTATGAGAGTTGCCGTTGGCTATGGAGATAATCCAGAGGGGTATCAGGCGGCGAAAGCCGCTTGTATAAATGCGCTAGAAAAAAGCCAAAACGTACAAAAGCCGGATGTTGCCTTATTGTTTCACACGGCGGCCTTAACGGAGAAGGAAGTGCGACGCGGGGTCACAGAAACGATCGGCGAAATTTTGATATACGGCGGTGGTACGGTTGGGGTTATTACAAATGATATATTCGGCTATGCAGGCAACCAAGTAGGGGTTGCCTTATTTTGGTTGGAGGATTCCTGTCTTGACGTGTTAAGCCTAGGTAATCTTTCCGAAGGAGAAGCCGGTGTTGGCAAGGAGTTAGGTGAGAAATTAAGGGGGCAGGGAGTTACTAGGGAATCTAGTCTAATGCTTTTTTATGATGCTGTGAATGCGAAGCAAGGCGGTATCATTATGGCCACGTACTTGCTTGAAGGTTTGAAAAAAGGTTTAGGCTTTATGCCAGAACTGGTAGGTGCCGGTCTACAAGGTGATCATATGTGCGCACCGGTGAAGCAGTTCCTAGGAGAGCGGATTACGGAAAGTGAAGCAATGACACTTTCTTTCTCCGACGACATTGCGATTGATAATGTGATTATGCATGGCTGTGAGCCGGCTTCTACCTATTTTACCGTTACGAAGGCCGAGGAACAGACCATTTTAGAAATTAACGGCGAGCCAGCCATTCCCTTTATTGAGAAGGCTTTAGGCGGTCGGATTCACGCGGAGCAGTTCCCGTTTTTCTTGATTTTTGGTATTAATCACGGTGAGGACTGGGCACCTTATGATGAAAACAATTACGCATCAAGGCTATGCCTAGGTATTGATAAAGAGCGGGCAGGAATCGTCATGTTTGAGCCAGACATGCAAGAGGGGACCCGCTTCCAAATTATGTATCGCTCCCTCAAGCTAGATTATATGCGCCCCAAGGTCAGGGAACTATTTTCACCAGAGAATCTAGAAGGGAAAGAACCGCTTTTTGCTTTGTATATAGACTGTGCCGGAAGATGTGCTGGATATAGTGGTAAAGATCTAGAGGACGCGGTGGTTATTCAAGAGGAAATCGGGGATAAAGTACCACTTCTTGGCCTCTATACAGGGGTAGAAATCGCCCCTATTGGCGGTCAGTCCCGGGGCTTAGACTGGACAGGCGTACTGTGCTTGGTTTCTAAGAAAACAGGAGCGATTAAGAAAAAGGAAGTGGCCAGCGAGTGGGAAGACAAAGAAGATGGGAGAAAAGTGACGACACCAGCTACGACAGAGGCTTTAGAAGCTTTGATTTCCACAAATGCAGCGAAGGCTCTTGAACTAGATGCGGAATCGGTCACGATTCGTCAGGAATTAGAACAGAAACGCCGAGGGTTCTCTCTCCTAGTTGAGTTGTCAACAACGCTGCATAGTTCAGAGGACTTTGAAGAAAGCTTTGGCCTGGCAACCAGACGAATTAACGCGGCTCTTAATATGCAAAAGACGGTGGTCTTTGTGGCACAAAAAAATGGGAAATATAAAGCGGAGATTCTTCAAGGGTTTACACCAGAGGAAACGTACCGAATTACGGACCGGGCGATAGAGTTGCCTACGGTTATGTTGGCAGACAAACGGGCAGTGATTATCAATTCGGACACGTCTCTAGAGTTTCTTCAGGATATCCGGGAATTTCTCGGGCTGCGGTATTTCGTTAGCATGCCGATAGTTCTAGGTGCGGAGACCGTAGCGGTCCTAGTAACAGGGCGCATGGAGGAGCAGACGCCGTTCTTATCGAAGCTAGGCGAAGGGGATGGTGAGACTGTGCAAGCAATTGCCGCCCAACTCGCCTCGGTGATGGCGAGTCAGCGGCTCATGGTCAGTGAGGAGCGCTCCCGTATTATGGTAGATAATATGCCCCTGGTAAATATGGTGATTGACGATGAAATGCGGGTGATCGATTGTAACGAACAGGCGGTAAGCTTTTTTGGCGCGAAGGACAAAAAAGATGTAATCCAACACTATCAGCAATTTCTTTACTCTAACAATGGCAAGTATGGGGAAACCGAGGGAGAAAAGCATCTGCTTAAGGCCTTCTTAGATGGCCGCGATATTTTCCGCTGGAGCCATAAGCGCGCCGACGGCAAAGATTTAGTGGCAGAGGTAACCTTGGTGCGAGTCCCAAATGGCGAACGTTACAATGTGATCTGTCATCTGCGAGACTTGACTGCAGAACGGGAGTCAATGGAAGAGATGCAGCGTGCTAAAGAACTAGCTGAGGAAAATGTCCGCCAAAAGAACGAATTCTTGGCATCTATTAGTCACGAAGTGCGCACACCGCTAAATAGTATTTTGGCGATGGCAAGAGAAGCTTCTAAACTTGAAGAGAGTGAGGAAGGCAATAAAATTCTTAAAAATGGCGTCCACTCAGCCCATCTGTTGGCCGCTTCGGTGGATGCGCTTCTAGACTTCTCCCAAGCAGAAGCAGGGATGATTAAGCCGGTAGAGAAAGAATTTAGCCCGGGAGAGGCCATTGATAGTGTGGCGGAAATCCTAAAAGAGGAAGCGAAGCTTAAAGATCTTGACTTGGAAGTACGCTATGAAGGTGCGCCTATTGCTGAAAAGTTAATTGGTGATGGCGTTCGTTTAGAACAGATTCTCTATAATTTGGTGGCGAATGGAATCAAATTTACAAGAACAGGTGGTGTCACCATCCACGTAAGTGAACGGCCCTCGCCGGCGACGAAGGGGATTACTTTGACAATTGCCGTGGAAGACACTGGCGTTGGCATTAGTGAAGAAAGTAGAGAAAAGTTATTTGTCCCGTTAACCCAGGTGGATACAGCTTATGATAAGAAGAGCGAAGGTATGGGAATGGGACTAGCACTATCGAAGACACTTGCTAGTTTGCTAGGCGGTGAGATAATGTATGCTTCCCGTTCCGGTGGTGGTAGTATTTTTACCGTCGCGATCCCATTTGCCTTAGCTGGTAAACAAGAAAAGCCTGATTATGGACGCCTGGCAGGAAAAAAAGTGCTGGTGGTGGAAGATAACATGATTAACCAAATCATTATGGTCGAGCTTCTTAAGAAGGTGGGTATAGAAGTGAGCACTGCCGGTGACGGCTTGGAAGCTTTAGAAGCCCTGAAGAAGAGTGCCTTTGATGTGGTGCTGATGGATGTGCAAATGCCTCGAATGGACGGGCTTACAGCCACAGAAGAAATTCGTAAGCAGAAGAAGTATCATGACCTACCCATTATCGCGGTCACGGCTCACGCTAGCCCAGAACACCGAGAAGAAAGTCGCAGAAGTGGTATGAATGGCCACTTGACTAAGCCGGTAGAGGTGGATGAGTTATATCAAACCGTACTTACATACATTTAAAAAAAGAGGTCGCCACTTGAAGTGGCGACCTTTAGTTTATAAAGCCTTAATCTTCTCGTATTCTTCGGCGACTTTCGCAACTTCAGCCTCAATATTGTCTAATTTAGAAGCGCGTAGCGATTCAACAGCAACCGAGACGGCTTGGTATAGTGGTGCTAATTCTAGGTTGCCAACAACACCCTTTAGAGCGTGAGCAGCACTGAAGGCCTCATCGTACTTCTTGGCGGCGACAGCCTCTTGCAAGGTGGCAAAGTTCTCATCGTCAATTAACATGTAAAAGCAACGTTCGTATAAACCTTCATCGCCGGCAAACCGGGCAAGTCCTACTTCGGTGTCGGCGCCGTACGCCTCTAGTTTATCTATAAAAACTCCCATAAATATCCTCCCTATAAGTTCTTTAGTAATTCCCAAAAATCCTTTTCAGGCATGGGTTTGGCAAAATAAAATCCCTGGGCTAAATCACTACCCATAAAGCGTAAATTTTCAGCTTGCTCTTTCGTCTCGACCCCTTCGGCGATAACGCCTAAATCCATCCGCTTAGCCAGCTCCAAGATAAAGGCTAGCACTTCGTTTTGCCGCTTATTCTCCATGTGATTCTGGGCAAAACGCATATCCAGCTTCAAGATATCAAAGGTCATATCGCTAAGCATGTTAAGGGAAGAATAACCCGTTCCAAAGTCATCCATCTCTAACACAAATCCGAGATCTGTAAGACGATTGGTAATCTCGATAATCATCTCCGGATGCTCACTGTAGGCGGACTCGGTCACTTCTAAGTGTAAGTCTTCTGGTTCTAAGTCATACTTTTTAATCAATTCCGTCATAAAGGCGGGAACGTCTAGATTATAAAGGTCCGTTCGCGAAACGTTCACAGAGATAGGATACGTCTGCACTCCTTCGTCCTTTGCTTTCCTTTGGAACTTGCAGACGCTCTCCCATACATACTTATCTAACTCGGTAATAAAACCATTCTTCTCAAAGAGAGGAATGAACATTCCTGGGTTCATAAACCCTTCCTCGGGAGAAATCCAGCGAACCAAAGCTTCGGCACCGGCGATTTCTTCCGTTGCTAGTGAATATTTCGGCTGATAATAAACCAAGAACTCACCTTCATGCAGGGCCTTTTCCATCGTGGCTGTAATCTTGTGAGCAAAATCTTTACTCTTCTTAAAGTCTTCATCGTAATACGTAACGTTTTTGGCGAAGTTTCCCTTAATCTTCTCGATTACAGAAAGGGCGCGGTTACAACTTACGTGCACGGTAGAACCATCATCAACCACGTGGTATACGCCGAAGTCAATCTGAATTCTACTAGGCTTGAAACGCTCATTCGTTTTATCCACAGGGAGTTGGAAATAGCCATCGGGATACCTTTCCTGATGTGGCACTAAAAGGATAAAAATATCGCTATTTAAGCGAGCGCAGTAAAGGTAGTCACTAAAGCACTCGGTTAGTACACCGGCGACAAGCTTTAGCAGATCATTACCGGTATCGTAGCCAAAGGTGTCGTTAATAATGCTAAAATTCTCGATATCACAACTAATCAAGTCATATTCTCGGTCAGGATGCTCGCGAAGGGTTTCGTCCATCATCTTGTAGAAATACTCTTTGCTAGAGAGACCGGTTAACTGATCGTATTTGATTAAGTTAAACATGGCGGCTGTTTCCCTAAGGGTAATAATACTCTTTACCCGGTGCTTAACAATCTGCCAATGGTAAGGCTTTCTGATAAAATCCGTGGCCCCGCTACTAAGAGCCTTTACCTCATCCTTCTCGCTATCGCTTGAGGTGGTGACGATAACGGGAATAGAAGCATAGTTCTTTTGCTCCTTTGCCTTTGCTAGGAACGTATAGCCATCCATCACCGGCATCATTAAATCAAGCAGAATAACAGCTACATCCTCCCAATTTTCAGCTAGCACGTCAAGAGCTTCTTGCCCATTGCCGGCTTCGAGAATTTCATAGCTATCATCTAGAATTTTCTTTAGGATTTGCCGATTGATCGGACTATCCTCTACAATCAAAATTTTGCTGACTGTAGCCCCTTTCATCTGCGCCTCGTAGTTGTTTTCAATAATTGAATTCCCGTCTCTCATTATTAATCTCCCTATAACTCCAAATGTTAAATGTAATTCTACACTTATATCGTGAAAAAAGCAACCAGTGTAAGGTGCTAGTGGGCTACAAAATGTAAAAAATGTGGAAAAAGTCTAACTTGTGACTAATATGTGACAACTGCGTTCTATAATTCAGATAAATAATGTATAATAATCATTTTCTAATCAGGTAACTTAATAACAATAATTAATTGATAAAGGAGTATGAGACGTGAAAAAGAATAAGAAGATTTTAATCTTAATTTCGAGTTTAGTCGTTCTCGCATTACTAGGGGGAACCTTCGCGGCTTTACAAGACAGAGGGACTTTCTCCGAAGCGATGGACGTACCTTCGCTAGAGATGAAAATTATAGCTGGGGATGGGCTGGACGAGGTAGAAGATCAAGTGCCTAGATTTGCTGAGGGCGATACAGTCATTACTCTTGGTGGCGAGGCCGGTGATAATCAGAAGTTAGTGCCAGGACAGTTTATTGAGAATAGCTATCGTCTTCAAGCGATTGACTCGGTACCGATGTATGTCCGGGTAAAGATGTACTGTTACTGGGAGAAAGATGGTAAGGTGTACACAGACTTTCCTGAAGGTAAATTCGATTCGGATTCAATTAGTCTAAACGGCACGGATGCCAGATGGATTGTTAGTCAAGATAGTAAGAAGGACGCGAACAACGCCGCCGGCTTTGAGTTATACGAAGCTTACTATACAGAGCCGATTGAAGGGGATGATGTGACCACCAACTTCCTTAATGGTTACACCATCTTACCTAATTTCAGAAATGTTGATGACAACATCTACTCTGGCCTGACACCGCGGATTGAAATTGTCGCCGAAGCAGTTCAAGCTCAAAACGGCGAAGCGGCTATTCTAGCCGAATGGGGTGCTAAGGCTACGATTGATGGTGCAGGTAACATTACAGACTTAGAGTACGAGTAGAGAGGGAGGTATATATAATATGAAGAAAAACAAAATGATAACTGCCTTTCTCGTACTGATAATGCTAATGGGAACGGTGCTAAATGTTTCCGCAGCCGATCGTAGGATCGAGTTTGATGGCAGTACTAAGAAATTTAATGTGGGTGCCAATACCGGTGAGAATTTCAATAATTTGATGCCTGGTGACAATCGCCAGATTGAAGTAGATTTAGTTAATAACGATGCAACCGAGATGAAGTTCTATCTAGACACCCACTTGGTGGAAAACTTAGCGGCAGCAGCGAGCCACGGAGTTATGGACTTTAGTGTAGAGGTGATCGATAACGCTGGTGCGCGCTCCACTTTATTTAGCGCTATTATCGCTGATGGCAAGACCCAGGTTTCTGCTGGTGAAGATGCCATGACCACCGATAATAAATTACTGTTAGCTACCCTAGCAAAAGGACATAAGGCCACGGTAGTGCTTAACTTAAGTGTGGATGGCAGCTCTACGGAGAATGCCTATATGCGAACTTCCGGTCAGATTGATATCGGTATTACCGCCGAGACCAAAGATGATTATACGACCATTAGAAGAATTTCTAATATTATCCGCACCGGCGATCCAGCTGGTCTAGCGATTATCGGCGTAGTTGCTCTTAGCCTTATCGTGATTATCGCTCTAGTAGTAATGAAACGTAAGAAAAAAGAAGAGGAGGTGCGCTAATGAAAGCAAATAAAGCGATTTTAAAACGAATTAGTGCCTTTGTCTTCGCCCTTACTTTTATGGTGGCTTCAGTATGCGTGGCCGGTATCCAAGCAGAAGCGATGGACCTGCCAGATAGAAGTAAAGTTATAGTTACTTTCAGATCAGGAGAACACGGACAATTTAGTAATGGGAAAACAGTTGAAGAGAGAGAGTACGAGGTAGATAAGTATATCGATCTTGCTAATGTGGCTCAGGGCATAGATGTAGAAGCCGGCTATTATATCAGAGCTTGGAAAGTAGTAGGCGATCTAGGAGCGGATGGCTCCCAAAACGAATACTCGGCAACGGCTACTAGTCCTCAAGTAAAGACGAGGACGGATGTGATTCCTCAGTATGCGAGAATCGTCAATGAAGCCACTTATCAAGTGTCTTATGTAGATAGAATGGGCGTACAGATTGCTCAACCAGTGATCGGTACTCATGAGGCAGGGGCAGGCCTTACCTTAGTTGCGCCGGCGATTGCTGGGTATACGCTTACAGGTAGTCAACATGTTGCAATTACCCCGACCAAGAACGCGACGATCGGACATACCTTTGTCTACGCTTCTAATACAGGTGATGATGCTGCTAGCGAGACGGTGATTACTGAGGGAACAACGGTAGTGCCAGGCGCAGCTGCGGGAACAGCTGCCACAGGAACAGCAGCTACGGGAACAGCGACCGCTGCAGGGACAACAGCGGATGCAGGAACGACGGTTGCAGACGGTGACGTTCCTTTAGAAGAGCGACTAGCGCCTACTGATGAGCCGGTAACGGCAGAAGACGGCGGCGTACCTTTAGATGAAGAGATTAAAAAAGAAACCACAGAGAAGGCAACGAAATCCAATGGATGGATGATCTATCTAGGAGCGGCAGTAGTGATTTTATTGGCAACAGGTATTATCATTTACCTAAAGGTAAAAAAGCCAAATGTGAATAAAATGTCATAAAAAAAATGCCGTAGGTCAAAAAAGTTTAACTTTTATTTTATTTTTCCTCATGGTATAATTGTGTAGTAATCTAACGAAGAATGAGGGAAAATGTATGGATACCACACAATGTAGACATGAAATATATGTCCAGACATTTGGGAAGTTTTCTATTTCTGGGATGGGCGAAGAGTTAAACCAGGAAGAAGTGCGCTCAGATATGCTTATTAAGCTATTAGCTTATATCTTGAGCCATCGCACAAAGGTTATTACGGTTCAGGAATTAGTGGAAGCCTTATGGCAGGATGAACGCAGTGATAATCCGACGGGAGCACTAAAAAATCTGGTTTATCGGCTGCGAACATTGCTAAAGAGTAAGTGGCCAGACTTAGAATTTATAGATACAGGCAGAGGCTCTTACAAGTGGAATGAAAACATTGAAGTAAGTATGGACGCTTCGATTTTTGAAGAAAGCTTCAAAAAGGCTTTGAAAGAAACCGATAGCCTTAAACGTATCGAATACTTAGAAGAGGCAGTGTCTCTATATAAAGGAACTTTACTACCCAAGCTCATTGAAGAGTATTGGGTAGTTGCCATGTCCACATATTACCATTCAATATATATTTCGGCGGTTAAAGAACTTGCAAAAGAACTAGACCAGGTTGGACGCTACGATGAGATGGAGGCGGTTTGTGCGGAAGCCTTAAAGGCAGAAAGCCTAGAGGAAACAGTTCACTTCTTTTTTATTAAGTCACTCATTCGTCAGAAGAAGTATCAGTTAGCGAAAGAACAGTACCAGAAAACGGTAACGGTGCTTTATGATAACCTGGGAGTAACGCCTTCGGAAGAACTGCGAGATTTATATAAAGAAATATTAAAAGAGACTCATGAAGAGGAAGCGGATATTCAGAGCATTATCGGTGGTATTGCAGAGAAGGAAAAAGGCGCCTTTCTTTGCGATTACGGTGTTTTTAAAGAAATCTATTGCTTTGAGAGAAAACGCTCTGCGCGCATGGGTATTGCTGTATATTTGATCCTAGTGACGCTTAGCCCTAAGGCGAATATTAAGAAAGACAGTGCCGCTTATAAACGGATTGTGAAAGAAGGTGCAAGCGCCCTTAAAGATGTACTTATCAGAGCTCTTAGAGGTGGGGATGTTATCTCTCAGTATAGCGCTTCGCAGTTGATGATTATGCTACCAAGCCTTCAGCAAGAGACAGCCAATCTTGTTATCGAACGGATAATGAGTGAATACGATAAAACACCAGCAGGAAGAAAAGTAAATCTACAATTTGGTCTTAGTGAAATGCTTTGTACGCCTGAGGGAAGTGCAGTCTAGGAGGGGGAGCGATGAAAGGGTATGAATATCCGGTGAATAGCTTGCGAATTTGTGTTGACGAGGCTGGGGAAGAGGTGCTAACAGGAAGAATCTGCGGCGTAGCCTTGAAGGACCCCCTTAGTTTTACAGGGCTTTTGGACTTTATTGCCAAGGTGGATGACGCCTATAATGATATCGGACAACCTCAGCAACACCGGGTTCTTCGTAGCTTCACCGAAGAAAATCGCTATACGTCTTATGTAGGGGCACCGAAGAAGTACCATACGGCTGGGGAAATCGATGCTTGCCTTGGCGCTTACGCCACGATAGAGATGGTAATGACTTCTAGGCAAGGAGCCGAGTGGCAAGGACTAGTGAAGGATTTAGAAAAAAATATATTGGGTAAATTTGCAACCATTCTTGAATGTACAGATATCTTGCGAGAGAAAAATGTCATTGTGTAGCCAAAAACTACACAGTGATTTTTTTATGCCATTTATGCGAAAAAGATACTTCTTGTGACCTTTATGTGACAACATCTTGGTATATTGATTTTGAAAATGATTAGAATATCCAAAAAATGATTAGAAAAATGATTAAAGTGATTAGTAACAAAGTGGAATGAGTTATTCTCAAAACATGAAATATCGAAATACAGAAAGGGGAATATCATGAGAAAGAGAAGTAGTAAAAGAAAGATGATAGCGGGCCTACTGGCGCTGGTGATGGTTGTCTCAGCGGCAATTGGCAATATTACGCTAAATTCTCTTGCTAATAATGACACGGTGGGATTTGAACCACAAGTGTTAAACGAGGAGACGACTAGCTTCCTAAGAAACCTAGGAGCCCACATCAGCGTGGATGTCTCTAAAGCAGAATACGATAGCTATCTAGCGGAAAATGCCGGCATCTTCCCAGGTGTCTATGTGGGAGCCGATTCCGCCGGCCAGATAAGAGTTTACTTCGCGGCAGTGGGAGCAGACGGTAAGGCAACGCGGCGAGAAGACGGCAGTGTAGATGAGCTTTTCCCAGTTAGTAACTATACCGTAACGGCGACCTTCGGTGATGGCATATATGCGCAAGCCGGTGCAAGTGTCAACTCGTTAGATGCGACGAAGGCAGCAGTTGTCTATGATCAAGCGAGCACAGGAGCCTATCCATTAGCAGCAACTGCTTATGATAGCACTGCTCTTAAAACTTTAAAATTCGACATGGGTCTTTTACAAACAGTAGAAGGCGAGGCGACAGTTTCTTGGTACGCACCGTTTACTTTTGCTCTTAGTGGTTACGTGGCACCAGCGCCGGCACCTCAAGCTGAGAGTGGAGCCGAAAGCTTAGAAGGTTCGTCAACAGAAGAACCGGCTGCAGAAGAGAACGAAGCGACAACTAACAATAAAATGGGACGCGCGTTTTTAAATGTAGCACCTCTAGCAGGTGAGACGGGGGATACGAAGAATCTGGTACTTGACAAAACAGCTAAAGCAAATAACGATGGGACTTATACCATTACTCTTGATGCTTATGCCAAAGGAATTGTTACGTCTACAAAAGAAAGAGTTCCGGCAGATATTGTTTTAGTGCTTGATGAGTCTGGTAGTATGGCATGGCGGTTTGAATACGAGAAAATCGCAAGCACGAAATGGCAGGATAATGCTACCTATGGGATGTTAGTTACCGGTCAATTTGTTCTATTAACTAGACAGTGGAGTTACCGGGATAATGCTTATATATATCTTAATGGTAGGGATCGCTACTATGGTGATTTGTACAAGCAACTATCTACAACTACAAGACAAACAGCTTTAAAAAATGCAGTAAATACCTTTTTGGAGAGTGTGAATCAAGACGCAATAGCAAACGGTGTGAATCATCGTGTTGCCATTGTTGGTTTTTCGGACAGCGCTAGAGTGTTTAATGGCCGTTCTACTATAAGTGATAATTATGGGAGAGCTTGGAAGGATGCAGGAACTCCAGATGGGTTAAGTACACTTAAATCATCGGTAAGTAGATTAGGAGCAGTGGGAGCCACGAATTCTGGTGATGGTATGACGAAGGCGAATAGCGTGATGGCAGCAGCTCCTAGTACTACAGATGGAAAAGATCGCAATCAAGTTGTAATAATGTTTACAGATGGTGTGCCCACAACGGGTTCAGATTTCAACGATGAAGTTGCAAACAAGGCGATTGCACAAGCGAAGTCATTAAAGGATAAAAAAGCGACAGTTTATTCCGTAGGTATTTTAGGTGGTGCAAACCCAGGTTTTGATCCAACAACAAATATCGATAAATATATGAACTACGTTTCTTCAAATTATCCGGCGGCAACTAGTCTAAGTGCCCCAGGAACAGGTGGAGATTATACAAAAGGTTATTATCTCACGGCGACGAAGTCGTCGGAGCTAAGTGAAATTTTCCAAAAAATAGCAGAAAGCACACAAACAAATACCGTAACCCTTAATGAAAAATCGGTATTAACGGATATTATTAGCGATTACTTTGTATTAAATAGTGGGTCGCCAGACGACGTGAACGTATATACACAAGCTTTTGCAGGTTATGATGCCGATGAAAATCCAATATGGGATGAGAGAACACTATTTGAGGATGCATATGTGTCTATAGATACTGCTACAAAGAAGATTTCGGTAACGAACTTTAACTATAAGGAGAATTTTATCACTAATGATATGGATGGTAATGGTACTACCGGTGATTTAAATGGCGAGAAGCTTGTGGTTGAAGTGACCGTAAAGCGAGCTCCAAGCTTTATCGGTGGAAATGATGTCGAGACGAATAATGGGGCAGCGATATACGCCGATGGGACATCGACGGATCCTGTTAAAAACTTCCCGGAGCCAGACGTGGATGTAAGTTTGCTTTACGGTTTTGAAGTTAAAGATCATAGTATCTACGTAGGTGATAACTGGGATGAAGTCGTCAACTTATTTACTGATGATGCCGGTGTTCCGTATAAAATTAACAATGGGCCCTACCTCTTAGGTGGAACAGCAACTAATGAATTTGTAACGATAGTTTATACGGTTACCGATGAAGAAGACAATGTAGTAGGAACGTATACAGTGCAACCAGGACAGGAAACGGGAACATGGAATCCTAGTGTTGACAAGAACAAGCTCCTCGAGGAGAATCAAACTTTTACAGTAACAGCAAGCGTGAAACCGTTACCAAAAGCGGAAGGTGAGCCTGGGGTGCAGAGTACAAGCGCTGAGGCTGAGGGAAAAGTATACGTTTACAAACCAAAAGTTGAAGTGAGCGATACTAAGATAAATCTAGGTGATTCTACAACGGTTAGCGAGAGGCTAGATTCGACTAAGACTACATGGCACTGCGACACAACAGATACAGAGCTTCCAGAGTTACGGACTTCTGCACCAGTATTAAATTACGAGTTTAATTTTATAGCTGGTTCTAATAATGAAGGCGCGGACACATACGCACCAGAAACGTGTTCAGACTTTACGGTTACGGTTAAGCGTAGGGATAAACTAGGCGGCACAGAGGGTGACATCACAAGATATGCGATCATCGAAAATACAAAGGTGATTTCTTGCGCTGACAACCACGTTGGCAATGACAGTGAAGCGAATCATAATTTTACCATCCATGTGGTAGTTCAAATGGCAAAGCTTACGATCAATAAAACAATTAACGAATTTGAGCAGGCATATGGCGATGCAATCTTTACCTTTAATGCTAAGAATGAAAAGACGGGTGTTGTCTACAGTGGTGTGATTGTTATCGGAGAAGATGACAAGCTAGAAGGTTCTGTCGAGATTGATCTTCCCGTTGGCAAATATACGGTTACTGAGCTACGTACAAAGCAATATACACTTCAAGGTGACAACAACATAACTGTTTCGGTTACTAAAGAGGGTGGTTCGGTAAGTTTTATTAATCATCTGACCTACAAATATTATTCATCGGATGCCGACCAAGTGACGAATAAAGTTCGTATGGTGGATGGAGAGCCGGTGATTACACCAGTTAGAACGACGATTAAAGGTCCGGTAGTAAAGGTTCCAGTTCTACCAGAGACGACAAATTAAAGCGGAGGTGATAAGAGATGAAAAAAATATTAAGTTCAAAACGTAATAAAATGATTGCTCTAGTTGCCCTGCTGATATTTACTCTGGCGATTGGTATTACTTTAGCCTTAATGTCAACGGAAGCTGGCGCTTTAACGAATACATTTCGTATTAAGCCGGTAGAAAGCGAGATTGAAGAGCATATTTCCGGAATGAATAAAGCGCCGGTTGTAAGAAATACTGGCGATGAAGATGATGCGGATTGTTATGTTCGTCTTAGGGTTACCATATCTCCTGACAATGCCTACGGCAATGGAGACGGCGGGTTATTCACGCTAGATTATAACACTAAAGACTGGACGAAGAAGGATGACGGCTTTTGGTATTACAAGGAAGCGCTAGCTCCTGGTGCGGCAACAACAGCGCTTTTCACAAAGGTTCAGTGGAATCAGACAGACGATGAGGGCAATCCAGACTATAGTAACTTTAAAGAGTTTGATATTTCCCTTTACCAGGAGAGTGTACAGACGCTAGCACTTAATGCGGCTGGTGAAAAAGTTACAGATGCAGCAAGTATTTGGGCAATATTTGATAATGAAACCACACCGACGCCGTAAAAACATAAAATATGTGACCGAGATGTGACAAAAAAATATTATAATTTGCACATCATCAAAATAACAAAACAAGTAAAAGGAGAAAGAGTATGAGTAAAAAGAAACGAATCAGTTTAATTGTATCATTAGTTTTAATCGCAGCAATTGGAGTAGGGGCAACCTTGGCCTTGCTTTCAACAAAAACCAATACACTTACCAATACATTTGACAGCACCGCGGTTATTGGGGCAGAGATTTTGGAGACAGACATCACTGATCCTACAACAACAACTGCTGAGGGTAATGCTTACGATTTAATGGCAGGAGATGAGGCAAAAAAGGACCCATTTGTGAGATTAGCAGCGGATAGTGTGGCTTCTTATGTATACATCAAGGTTACTGGCTTAGATGATCTTGTAGGTATGATTGATACAGATATTGAAGATGTTATCGATGCTGGTACTTGGGTAAAGGTTTCTACAGAAGATACTTTAGACGGAATTTATCGTTATAAGGAAGTTGTAGCGGCAGGAGCAGATACAGATCCTTTATTTAATACCATTACCTACTCAATTGACAATGACGGGACAGAGGATTTCTCGGCGAATAATATTGTACTAAATGGCTTGGCAGTACAGGCGCAAAATGTAGATGATGATGAAGCAGATGTTGTAGCAAATACAGCTGCTAGCTGGAACTAGGTTTCAATAAGCGCATTTCTATAAGCATTACGAGATAGGAAGTTACTTCCTATCTCGTTTTTAAATAGGAGAATTAGCTTAATTAGGGGGATACGTGGTATGATATATAGAAGTGTAAAAATACCATAAAGGGAGTGAAGAGATGTTTGAAAAAGTATGTAATTTTATCAGTACAGTTATTATTGCAATCCTGTTTTTAGCGGCGGCGGCCTTACTTCTTCCGAAGCTTTTAGGCTATGAATCCATGGTAGTTATAAGCGGTAGCATGGAACCGAATATACCAGTTGGCTCCATTGTACTAGCGAAAGAAACGGAACCCTCTACGTTAGAGGCGGGTGATGTTATTTCCTACTACATCAGTAAAGATACGGTGGTGACTCATCGAGTGGTGAAGGTAGATGCCGAAAAGCAAGAAATTGTCACCAAAGGAGATAACAACAATGCGGAAGATGCGAATCCGGTTATGTTTGAAAATGTAATCGGAAAAGTCAGATTGCATCTACCATACGTAGGACAGCTTAGCCTTTATATTCGTACACCGCTAGGGATAGGTGTAGGTTGTTCTGTGGTGGTGGTCCTACTCTTGCTTAACTTCTTGCCGAGCATCTGGAAGGCAGGAGAAAAAGAAGAAAAAAAGCCGAAGAAAGAGGCAAAATAAAGAGATATGTGACTTATATGTGACCCCTATACCATATAATCAACGTATAAAATAAAATGTATATTTGTAGCAAGAAAATGAATTTATGGAGGAGAGAACATGGTAAAGAACAAAAAGAAAATAAGTGTTATTGTAGCGATTTTCTTAATCGCAGTTATTGGTATCGGTGCAACCTTGGCCTACTTATCAGATACGGCGAATACAGTAACCAACGCATTTACCGTAGGTGATGTTGAGGCAGAGACTTGGGAAAAGGTTCCTGGAGGAGAAGATGGGTTAGTAGACAACGAAGAAGGCTTTACTTATGAAGATATGGTTCCAGGAGTAGCGATGGATAAAGCCCCATACGTAAAGGTGCTAGCAGATAGTGTGGATGCTTATGTATATGCAAATGTCACAGGACTTAACGGTGTTATTCAGATAATGTATGGCGAGAATGAAGGCTTCAATACGGATGACTGGACTGCAGTTGATGTTGACGAATTTGGCAATGGTCTTTATCGGTATAATGACATAGTTGAAAGTAATGCAGCTGATGTCTCTACCACATGTGTGTTTGATTTTGTGAAATTAAACAGAGGCATTGAAAATGGTGATGACGGTCTTACGTTAGACGGAGAATCGGTAACTGCAGATGACCTTATAATTCAAGGCTTTGTTATCCAAGCCGCTGGACTTACCATCGACGAGGCAGATGATGCGGCTCTTGCAGCATTCTAAACGGTGTTTATGCGAAATCAATAATGGGTATAAGAACGAGGAGCCTAGCTCTAGGCTCCTCCTCTTTTTAAAAGATACTTTGAGTTTCAAAGTATTAGTGGGATAAGGAAAAGGATAAAGAGGGGTTTCTAAATACGAATAAAAGTGGTAGGATGTACTTTAGAAACAATGTCACTTCATGGGGATAACATAAAAGGTGATTTTATGGACAAGAAAGTCGAGATGGGGGGCCAGAGCTTCGTCATCGATGTTAAAAGCACAGAAGGAGGGACTTGGCAGGGAAGTATTCTTTGGGTACAAGAACAAAAGAAGATTCCTTTTAGAAGTACCTTAGAGCTTTTGAGGTTGATGGATTCTGTTATGAAGACAGTCGAAGATTCAGCCTGGAACTAGGAGAGAAAGAGTATGGAAGCGTTCTGCTTTGGCAGTGCGTTTCCATATTCTTTCTCTTTTTTTGCTTTACTGAGGTAAACGAGAAAAGCAAAAAAGGAGTAATCTTTTCTCCGGTTATGGAGTATAATAGGGAGAATAGGATATTGGAGGCGGATAGATGAAACAAGAATTTACATTTAGTTCAAGAGATGGCAGGACTGCGCTTCACGGGATAGAGTGGACGCCAGATGGGGAAATCAAAGGAGTGGTGCAGATTATTCACGGCATGGTGGAGTATGTTGACCGGTATGATCGCTTTGCTAAGTTCTTAGCGAAGCGAGGCTACGTGGTGGTGGGCCATGATTTGCTTGGGCACGGACAATCGGTGGTCTCTGAAGAAGATTTGGGATACCTTGCTCCTAAGAAGGGAAACGCTATTTTACTTAGTGATATCCGGCGGCTATGGCGGATGACTAAGGACAAGTATCCGGAAAGGCCTTATGTGATGCTGGGGCATTCTCTTGGCTCTTTTCTTTTGCGCCAGTATGTGCAGTCTTACGGTAGTGAGTTAGCCGGTGTGATCTATTCAGGACCAGGAGAGTATGGGTTCGTCTCACTGCTAGCGGGGCGTCTATTAGCCGGTGTTTTAATAAAAAGAGGGGGTGGCCACTACCGCAGTGAAAAGCTCAATCAGCTGGGACTTGGTCGCTTTAATAAGGACTTTGAACCGGCGAAGACCCCTTATGAGTGGATATGTTCGGATAAGCTAGAGCGCAATAAATATGTAGGGGATCCTTTGACCACCTTTACCATGACCGTCAATGGCTATTACCACATCTTTGATGGCTTTATTAAAGAGAAAAGCGTAGCCGGCCGGAAGCGGATTCCGGGGGACCTTTCGGTATTGATGCTATCAGGGCTAGAAGACCCGGTGGGCGCTTATGGTGAAGGGGTGGCCAAAATTGGGAAGACGTATGAGAATCTCGGAATCACGGATGTGGAAAAACGCCTTTACGAGAAGGAAAGGCACGAAATTCTAAACGGTGTGAAGTGGAAAGAAGTATACCAGGACATTTATCTTTGGCTAGAAAAAAAGACCAGACAAGGGCGATAAAACCCGAATCTGGTCTTTTAACGTAATAGGTACTCTGTTAGGGATGCGCACTTCGGCGCGTCTAGCGAACAGTTAATCCGCCTAGTAGCATATCTACATAGAGTTCCGCCGTTTGCGAAAAACTTTTGGTTTGGTAGATGCGGTTTTCAATGGCCGTCATCACAAAACCTAAGAGCGCGCTGAGCATCATCCAAGTGGTGCCAGAAGCTAGAGGGGTAAATTCGCCCCTTCTAATGCCCTCATCGAGAATAGCACTATACTGCTCCATACCTGAGTGGCAAGGAAAGCAGTCCTTGTTCTTGGCGGCGAAGATTTCGTTGACCCCGCTGTACATGATGGCCTTCGTCATTTCCGGTTCCCTGGCAAAGCTTTTAATAAAAATCAACATTAGCTCACGAATCTTATCTTTGCTTGTGCGAAACCGCGAGTCTTTGGCAATGGTGATTGAATTAAGCATAACCTGGTAATAAAGTGTATCGGCCATATCGGCGATAATTTGTGTCGTCGTTTTGTAGAAAAACTGAATTTGCATCACTGAAACCCCCAATTTCAGTGCGATTTTTTTGATTGATAAGCTAGCATAACCTTCTTCTTCAATCATCGTAACCGCGCAATCCATAATTTGCTTGCGCAAATTGTGGTCGATTTCTACTTCGACTCTTGCTGTGTTCCCCATAGGTAAAAAACCTCCAAATCTTGCCTATTGTTGCAACTTACAAAATATAAACCTAAATGTTGTATAATTCAAGGGGCATTATAGCCAAGGAAAAGCGGATTTTTTGGTTATTTTTTTAAATATATGATATATGCATTAGCAGAAAGAAACGATACAATACATTTAATCTAGAACTTTTTTGACATATATGGTAAAATTATTACATAAATTTTGGAAGCTTGAGGATCGTGTAATGAGCAAAGATTTTTCGAATATGATGTCCAGTTTTTGGACGTCGATCATGGATAAATTAAATTCAAGTGCAGACCGTAAGATGATTATAAGCGATGTGATGAGGGACATCTGTCGCTATTTTAACTTTGGCTGTAGCTTCATTTATCTGGTGGATGCCAATCGACAGGCAACGTTATTTTCTGCCCATCGAGCCTATCTAGACTTTGAACATTTGGATCATACGATTGATTTGGGAGAACGTCTAGACGCCAAATCCTACCAAGCACTTTTGGAATGTAAGAATGTAAATTATGACCGCCTAAAGATAAAAACCACACTCGATGAGCACATGGCTGAGATCTTTCGGGCACAGGCCCTTTTGCTATTGCCCTTAACGGATAAAAGCGGGGAATTAATGGCTTTTATCGGCATGGCCGATCGCCGTGGTGAAAGCCGGGAAGGGGATCAAGATTTAAATTTTGCGCACTACATTCTAGTGGTAATTGGTAACTATTTGCGTATTCTTTTATCGGCGGCGAAGGCGGAGAAGATGAAGAATGTACTGACTACCGTTATCAATGACACCGGGGTAGATGTGTTTGTCCTTGATTACTATACGGATGCGATTCTTTACATGAATGCTTCTTTAAGAAAGCGATTAGATTTAAGCGATGAAGAGATTGGCAATAATCCTTGGCAGGAGTTCTTTGGTAAGGAGAAGGCGCCAGAGGGCTTTGTGAAGAAAGAAAATCTCGTTACAAAAACGGGTGAGTTTTCAGGACCAAAGAGCTGGAATATGCAGGTGAAAGATGGTTCGTGGCGTCGCTTTATCAGTACGGCTTTTTACTGGGTGGATGGCCGCCTGGCGCAATCGGTAAGTAGTATCGATATTACCGAACGGGTGAAAAGAGAAGAACAGATTCGTTACTACTCGGAGTATGATGCTTTGACAGGGCTACGGAATCGCCATAAGCTGCTCTTAGACTGTGACGATGGCATCGAAACCTTGCTTAAAGAGAAGCGTAAAGGGTATATCGGTTTTTGTGATTTGAATCACTTTAAGGTGATTAATGATACCTATGGTCACGATGTGGGCGATGAACTACTTCGTCAAATCGGTGCTTATTTTAACGAGAATAAAGAGACGAAGGACCGGGTGTATCGTTATGCCGGTGATGAATTTGTGCTTTTATTTTTAGATAAAGATCAGGCAGAGGTCGAGAAGATTATCGAACAGGTGAAAGAGGATATGAAAGAGCCCTTTTTGCTTGGCTCACAAGAGCTTGTTGTTAGTGCGAGCTTAGGTGTCACCTGTTTTCCTGATGATGCAAGGACTACGTCTGATTTGATTCATAAAGCGGATCTGCGAATGTATGAGTCGAAACATAGAAGAAGACAAGAGGAGCAATCATGAATCTTTTTAACGACGAAAAAACATCTGAATATTGGGTTCAGACCTTAGATAAGCTAGAGGACGGAAATGTTGATTCTCAGGTGCTTTATGAAGTGTTAAATGAGATGTGTGTATTTTTTGACTTTGAGTATAGCTTTACCTATCATGTGAATCATGACGAAGCCCTTATTCTTGATGCGTATTACAAACCGGCGACGGGCTCTTCTTTGACACCGGAGATGATCGATGCCAAAAAGGAACTTGGCGAAGCGTTATTTCAGGCGTTTAAAGGAGGAAAGCTGATTTCCTGTAATACTAAAGGGGGACGAACGACTCCGCTTGATGATCGGCTCTTAGAACTTTTTCATACGAAGGTTTTACTGCTGTTACCAATTCTCGATGAGAATAGTCAGTTAGTGGGCCTGATTGGTATGGGGGATCGCCGGGAGGTTCGGCGAACGGGAGAACTTAATAAGCAGCTGGCCTTTTCGATCTTGGTATTAGTAGCTAATCATGTGAAGTTACTGATCAATCAGCGACGCATGCAGCAAACGGAAGAAGCGCTTAAGACAGTTCTCGATAATATGGGCGTAGATATCTATGTGAATGACTTCTATACCCACGAGGTGTTATACGTCAATAAATCGATGGCAGCGCCCTATGGCGGCGTGAATGCCATGATTGGTAAGCAGTGTTATTCGTCTCTCTATAAAGGGAAACGGCAGCAGTGTGATTTTTGCCCGCAAAAGCAATTGCTTGATGAGGAAGGCAACCCAACAAAAATCTATTCCTGGGACTATATGCGGGAGTTAGATGGTTCGTGGTTTCGGGTTTTAAGTGTGGCGGTTAACTGGGAAGACGGTCGCACGGCTCATATCGTAAGTAGTATTGATATTACGGAAGATAAGCAAGTGGAAGAAAAAATCCGCAAAATTGCGGAGCGTGACCCCCTAACTGGCCTAGCAAATAGACGCATGTTTATGGAGCAGACCCGGGAGCTTATTGATAATAAGGAAGAGTTTTATCTGATTTTCTTTGATTTGATGAAATTTAAAGAGATTAACGATAATTACGGCCACCGTATGGGCGATGAGGTGCTAAAGACCATCGGGTATTTCTTGCAAGGGCAAGTGTCTGAAGAATGTACTTGTTATCGCTTTGGCGGTGATGAGTTTATCGTGGTGGTACGAGATCGTTCGAAAGCGGTGGCGGTTAAGACTGCGAAGAAGCTTGATAAACGTTCACGGAGTATCTGGTCAATTAAGGAACAAGAAATGAACTTAGGTTTTAGTATCGGTATTGCTAAGTTTCCCGAGGATGGAAAAACTTCGGATGAAGTTCTAAAAGCTGCTGATGAAGCGATGTACGAGTCGAAGCGTAGTGGCGGTGGGATTTATTTTTATAATGAAGGAAAGATAGCTTCGGTGGACTGGATTACCAATTTGTTAACCTAGTTCTGTATAAGGGAACGTCTTGACAAATGCGGGAAAAGGGATTATACTTATTTTAACTTGTTGGACAAGTTATTCTTGGTGTGATTACGGCAAAGGCAGGTCAATTTCGGGAACCCGATAATTGAGCTGCTTTTTGCTGTGCGCCTGGCGGCGCACGTTTCTAACCGGTGTAAGTCCGCAATCCGCCCGGTAG
>NZ_JAMXOC010000026.1 GCF_024721265.1 Ohessyouella blattaphilus
GTACGTACGGTGCTGTGAGAGGACGGCGGTTAGTCACCGCCTCCTACTCGATATAAGAAACGCCGGAATTGCAAGTTTAAAAAGAGAAACTTGCAAAAATTACGATTTTAGTCAATTTAAACAATGAATAATACGAAAAAGAGAATTAATCGTTTTTAAATCTTGCACATTGACGATAAGTATATTATAATCAAGAAAGTGTTAAGAGAATATGAAAAAAAGTAGGTGGGTAGGAATTATGTCATTATCATTATCAGAAAAAGCAAAGCGAGTAAAACCTTCATCGACTTTAGCGATTACCGCTAAGGCTAAGAAGTTGAAGGCAAAAGGTGTTGACGTTGTGGGTTTTGGTGCCGGAGAACCGGACTTCGATACTCCACAGAATATTAAAGATGCAGCGATTCGCGCAATCAACGAAGGCTTTACCAAGTATACGCCAGCGGCTGGTACAGACGAATTAAGAGATGCAGTGGCTAAAAAGTTTAAAGAGTTTAACGGCATCGATTACGAAAGAGGCCAGATTGTTATTAGTAACGGCGGCAAGCATTCTTTAACGAATGTGTTTGAAGCCTTGCTTAATCCAGGTGATGAAGTGTTGATTCCGGCACCGTATTGGTTGACCTATCCGGAGATTGTCAAGCTTTGTGATGGGGTACCGGTAGAATTATACGGAAAGAAAGAGAATGATTTGAAAGTAACCGCCAAGCAGATTGAAGAGGCGATTACGCCGAAGACGAAAGCTCTTATTTTAAACACGCCTAGCAACCCTACAGGCATGGTCTATAGTGAAAAGGAACTACGAGCAATTGCTGAAGTGGTGGTAAGCAATGACATCTACGTAGTTGCAGATGAGATGTATGAGCACCTAATTTACGGCGAGCAAGAACATATTAGTATCGCCTCCTTAGGGGAAGAGATCTATAAGCGCACCATTACCTGTAGTGGAGTTTCTAAAAGCTACGCCATGACGGGATGGCGTATTGGCTACACGGGCTCTTCTTTAGAGATCGCTAAGTTAATGAGTTCGGTTCAGTCTCACCAGACATCCAATCCTTGCTCGATCGCTCAGAAGGCTTCTCTTGAGGCGATTACAGGACCGCAGGATGCGGTGGAAGAGATGCGCCTTGAGTTTGACAAACGACGGAAGCATATGTATGAGCGTATCGTCCAGATGCCGCTAGTAGATACCCTTGAGCCAGAAGGTGCTTTCTATGTCTTTGTGGATTGTACAGATGCCCTTGAGAGATCTTATAAGGGCACCCGGATTGGGACAGCTAATCGTCTGGCGGAAATTCTCATTGAGGATTATAACGTGGCGGTAGTTCCTTGCGCCGATTTTGGATTTGACAATTATATTCGCCTGTCTTATGCTATTTCCATGAAAGCTATCGACAAGGGACTAGATCGCTTGGAGGAGTTTTTAAATACACTGTAAGGCGGAATGGTAATGGCTAATGAAGTTAGAAGAGTAAAGCGAGAACTTGCCTATAAAGGCAGAATTATCGATGTATACAAGGATTACATGGAATTTGAAAACGGCAATACCTCTGTCTGGGATACGATTCACCACGACGGAGCGACGGCCGTTCTCCCTATTTTACCAGACGGGCGTTTGGTGCTAGTCAAGCAGTATCGCAACGCCCTAGAACGCGATACGATTGAAATTCCCGCAGGTAAGCTAGATACCCCCGATGAAGACCCTCAGGCGTGCGCCACCAGAGAACTGAAAGAGGAGACCGGTTATTTGGCGGCGAACATGAGACATTTGTTGACGATTAAGACAACGGTGGCCTTCTGCGATGAGAATATCGAAGTGTATCTTGCCAGTGACTTACGACAAGAGGGACAGCAGCTAGACGAGAATGAATACGTGGAAGTTTTGGAGATGACGCTTGCGGAGTGTAAGGAGCTTATCTATAGTGGTAAGATGCAAGACTCTAAGACGGTGGCTGCGATTATGGCTTATGCCAACCTTTTGCATGATCAGGAAATATAAGACGATAGTAAACGAGGACTTCCTAGGGATAGGTGGTCCTTGTTTTTTTGTGAATACATTGTGTATCCCTCTTGACCAAATTATACCCTAGTGATACACTAGGAATACAAAAACCTAGTAAATGAGTAGGAATTAGGAGAAGCTATGTTAGAATTAAGAGATATCTATTATGAAGTTCACGATGATGACGAAGCACGCGATGTAAACATTTTGCGAGGGGTTAACCTAAAGATTGAAGATGGAGAATTTATGGTTATTACTGGCCCCAATGGCGGCGGTAAAAGTACCATTGCCAAGATTATTATGGGAATTATAAAGCCCACTTCCGGTCAGATATTCTTTCAGGGAGAGGATATTACGAATCTTGATATTACTGGGCGAGCCCGCAAGGGAATCGGCTTTGCTTTTCAGGCCCCTGTTAGATTTAAAGGGCTTAAAGTCTACGATCTCTTAAAGCTAGCGGCGGGACAAGAGATAGATGTTAATACGGCCTGTGTCTATTTGTCCCAAGTAGGCTTATGTGCCGCTGACTATATCGAAAGAGAGATTAATGACAGTCTCTCGGGAGGTGAATTAAAGCGCATTGAAATCGCCCTTTTAATTGCCAGAAAGACAGCTTTATCGGTTTTTGACGAGCCGGAGGCCGGGATTGACTTATGGAGTTTTAAAAACTTAGTTGAGGTCTTTGAAAAGCAACAAAGAGAGGTAAACGGAAGTATTGTGATTATCTCTCATCAGGAGAGAATTATGGAGATTGCCGATCGGATTGCGGTTATAGCCGATGGCAAGGTGAAAGAAGTGGGAGCCAAAGCCGATATTCTACCGGAGTTAATTCCCGGAAATCAAGTCTGTGACAGAATTTGAGGTGCTAAGAGATGAAGAATACAACAGTTGATAAGATTTTAGATATTGTTTCTGGAATTAAGGAGCTACCAAAAGGCGCCTTTAATATCCGGGTAAATGGAAAAAGCGTAAAGCGTAGTAGCAGCGAAAATGTGGAGATTATCCCCCGGCCCGCCGGTGATGGTATGGATATTCACATTGCTCCCGGTACGAAAAATGAGATGGTGCATATTCCGGTGGTGATGGATGCCAGTGGGATGAATGATTTGGTCTATAACAATTTTTATATTGGTGAAGGAGCAGAAGTCAATATTGTTGCCGGTTGTGGCATACATAATGACGGCGATCACTTAACTCAGCACGATGGTATTCATACTTTTTACGTAGGTAAAGGGGCCAAGGTCAAATATACAGAGAAGCATTACGGAGAAGGGGGCGGCACCGGTTCGAAGGTGCTAAATCCCGTGACGGAGGTTCACTTAGAAGCGGACAGCGTCTTAGAAATCGAAACGGTGCAAATTGAAGGTGTAGATAAAACCGATCGTACCACTAGAGGTGATGTGAAAGAGAACGCGAAGCTGCTTATAAAAGAGAAACTTTTAACTAATGGCGAACAAGAGGCGATTACTCGTTTTAGTGTCGACCTTGACGGGGAAAACTCCAGCACCACCGTTAGCTCTAGATCGGTGGCCAAAGGACAGTCAAAGCAGTACTTCTATTCGGTGCTTAACGGCAATAATAAATGTGCAGGGCACTCGGAGTGCGACGCCATTATTATGGATCAAGGGTTTGTGAAGGCAGTGCCGGATGTAACCGCCAATCATGTAGAAGCTTCGCTTATTCACGAAGCCGCCATTGGCAAGATTGCCGGTGATCAAATTATTAAGTTAGAAACCTTAGGCCTTACAGAAGCAGAGGCCGAGGAGAGAATAGTAGCAGGTTTCTTAGGTATTTAAGGAGGCGTTTTTAATGAAATTATCAACAAAAGGACGATACGGTCTGCGGGCCATCATCGACCTTGCTCGCTTTGGCAAGGAAGCACCGGTGTCAATTAGCAGTATTGCTGCAAGGCAAGGGATTTCTGAAGGGTACTTAGAGCAAATCGTCGCCCTTCTCAAAAAAGCGGAGTTGGTGAAAAGTGTGCGCGGAGCCGGTGGCGGTTACGTCTTGGCAAAAGAAGCGAATGAGATTTCTGTAGGTGACATCTTACGTGCGTTAGAGGGGGATTTAGACGCGGTTAATTGTTCGGCGGAAGGTGGCTGTACGGTAGCTGATGAATGTGTGACCAAGTATGTCTGGCGCAAAATCAACGATAGCATCAACCATACAGTGGATGAGATGCTTTTAAGTAAGTTAGCAGAAGAAAGCGAAGACATTAATCCTGACGGCGAATTTGAAAATCAGTGTAAGTGATTGACGAGGAGAATAAAGATGGGCAAATTTATATATTTAGATAATGCGGCAACGACGAAGACGGACCCTAAAGTAGTAGAAGCGATGCTTCCTTACTTTACCGAGAACTATGGCAACCCTTCTAGTGTGTATAGTTTTGCAGCAGCCAACAAGGAAGTGGAAAGCGAGCAGCGAGAAATCATCGCGAAAAGCTTAGGGGCCAAGACTAACGAGATTTACTTTACAGCAGGTGGCTCAGAAAGTGATAACTGGGCGTTAAAGGCGACAGTAGAGGCTTACGCCGATAAAGGGAATCATATTATTACGACAAAAATCGAGCATCACGCAATTTTGCATACGGCTCAGTATTTAGAGTCAAAGGGCATCCAGGTGACGTATCTGGATGTGGATGAAAATGGCTTAGTAGACCCAGAGGCGGTCAGGGCGGCGATTCGTCCAGAGACGATTCTTATTTCTGTGATGTTTGCCAACAATGAGATCGGAACCATTGAACCGATTAAGGAAATTGGTGCTATTGCGAAAGAAAACGGTATTCTTTTTCATACCGATGCGGTTCAGGCGTATATGCACGTACCGATTGATGTGGAAGAACTACATATCGATATGCTTAGTGCCAGTGCTCATAAGTTTAACGGTCCTAAGGGGATTGGTTTTCTCTATATCCGTAAAGGAGTTAAGATTCGCTCCTTTATTCACGGCGGTGCTCAGGAGCGCAAGCGCCGGGCGGGAACAGAGAACGTGCCGGGAATCGTCGGCATGGGAACGGCAGCGAAGCTGGCTTACGCAACCTTAGATGAGCGAGCAAAATACGAGAGTGAACTAAGAGATTATCTGATTGATCGGGTCTTAAAGGAAATCCCTTATACACGTTTAAACGGTGACCGGGTTAAGCGTTTACCGAATAACGCCAACTTTAGCTTCCGCTTTATCGAAGGGGAAAGTCTACTAATCATGCTGGACATGAAAGGTATTTGTACTTCTAGTGGTTCGGCTTGTACATCAGGGTCTCTAGATCCTTCTCATGTACTTTTAGCGATTGGTTTACCTCACGAGATCGCTCACGGCTCTTTAAGAGTGAGTCTCAGCGAGGAGACGACCAAGGAAGATATCGATTATTTGGTAGATGAACTGAAAAAGATAGTGGCAAGAATTCGCGAGATGTCGCCGCTATACGAAGATTTTCTAAAGAAAGAAAAGGTGAAATAAGATGGCATATTCAGAAAAAGTAATGGATCATTTTGAACATCCCCGTAACGTGGGCGAAATTGAAAACCCTAGTGGTGTGGGAACCGTAGGAAACGCTAAGTGTGGCGATATAATGAGAATCTATTTGGATATCGATGATAATCAGGTGATTCAGGACGTAAAATTTAAAACCTTCGGTTGTGGAGCTGCCGTGGCCACCAGTTCGATGGCGACGGAGTTAGTAAAAGGGAAAACCGTCGAGGAAGCCCTTGGTGTGACCAATAAGGCGGTAATGGAAGCTCTTGATGGGCTGCCACCGGTAAAGGTGCATTGTTCTTTGCTAGCGGAAGAGGCAATTCATGCGGCTCTTTGGGACTATGCCGAGAAGCATAATCTAAAAATCGAAGGCTTGGAGAAGCCAAAGAGCGATATCCACGAGGACGAAGAGGAAGAGGAAGAAGAATATTAAGATGAAAGAAAAAGTAGTAGTGGGAATGTCCGGCGGGGTGGACTCTTCGGTGGCGGCCTATCTTTTAAAAGAACAAGGATATGACGTAATTGGGGTTACCATGCAAATCTGGCAGGACGAAGAGGAAATAGCCCAGCAAGAAAATGGTGGTTGTTGCGGCTTAAGTGCCGTCGATGATGCCAGGCGGGTAGCCGCCGCGCTTGATATTCCGTATTACGTAATGAACTTTAAGTCAGAGTTTAAATCAGCGGTGATTGATTACTTTATTGCCGAATACCAGCAGGGGCGTACTCCTAATCCCTGTATTGCCTGCAATCGGTATGTTAAGTGGGAGTCCCTTTTACAGCGCAGCCTAGAGATTGGCGCCGATTATATCGCTACGGGACACTACGCAAGGATTGCAAAGCTGCCAAATGGTCGCTACGCTGTTGCTAATTCAAAGACAGCAGCGAAAGATCAGACTTACGCACTTTATAATCTGACCCAGGACCAGCTTAGGCGGACACTGATGCCGGTAGGAGATTATACAAAGGAAGAGATCCGGGAGATGGCGGAGCGGATTAATCTGCGAATTGCCAATAAACCTGACTCTCAGGATATTTGTTTTGTTCCCGACGGCGATTATAAAGGTTTTATCGAAAAGGAAACGGGAAAAAAACAGACTCCCGGAAACTTTGTCTTGACCGATGGGACCGTAGTAGGTCAGCATAAAGGGATTACTCACTATACGGTGGGGCAGCGCAAAGGCTTAGGACTATCCCTTGGCCGTCCCCTTTTCGTTCTAGAAATTCGCACAGCGACCAACGAAGTAGTGGTTGGTGATGATGAGCAGTCGCTTTCTTATACGGTGCGGGCAAATCAGGTGAATTTTATGTCTGTAGCGGATATTAGTGGTCCTGTAGAAGCCTTTGGTAAGATTCGCTATAATCACCCAGGGGCTCCTTGTACGGTCCAAAAGACAGGCGCAGACGAAATCCTGGTAACCTTTGATGAACCTCAAAGGGCCATTACTCCGGGGCAAGCGCTGGTGCTTTACGACGGTGAATACGTGATGGCGGGAGGAACGATTATTGGAAGATAATAAGATTTTGACAGATTGTCACCTTCATACGCGATATTCTCACGACTCCAAGGCCGAGCCTGAGGCGATGATTAGAGCCGGCATCGCTGCCGGGCTTACCTGTATCGGAATCACGGATCACTACGATTTTCCTTCCGTTGATTATCCGGTGGATGGTACTTTCGATGTGGATGCTTATTTTGAGGAGTTATTACCGCTAAAGGAGAAGTACCAGGAGCAGATAAAGGTTTTAATCGGGATTGAAATGGGCTTAGAGCCAGAGCGGGGCGCTTTTTTCCAGGATTTGCGAAAGAAATACCCCTTTGACTATGCCATCGGTTCTACCCATATTGTGAAAGGACGAGACCCAGCGGTAGCCGATATTCATCAGGGGCGACCGGATAAAGAAGTCTACCTGGAATATTTTGAAGAGGTATTGGCAAATGTTCGAGCCTGTACCGCCTTTGACGTACTTGGACATCTAGATTACGCGGTGCGTTATGGGCAAGGGAGGGATAGTACGTATCATTTTGAGGATTACCGGGATGTGTTTGCGGAGATTTTTACAGAGATTATTCGCCGGGGCAAGGCCATTGAGATTAATACGGCTGGGCTTAAGTATAAGTTACCTTTTCCTCATCCCCAGTCATCAGCCCTTAAGCTTTACCGGAACTTAGGCGGAAAAAATGTGACGATCGCCTCAGATGGCCACCAGCCCGAACAGCTGGCTTACGCCTTTGATAAAGTACCTAATTATCTTGCTGAATGCGGATTTTCGTACTATAGCGAACCGCAAGCGGGAGGATTTGTGCAAAAGTATTTAATATGAGGGCAAAAAGTACAGAAATGCCCTTGAAAAGTTGTACAGAATTTAGTACAATAAAACACGGTTGACGATTCTTTAACAAGTATAGCGACTATAAATACTTACTTGTTACGGGTTATCACTATAAATAGTTTCTTAATTAACCAAATTTAGGAGGAAATTAAACATGGCAGTAAAAGTTGCGATTAATGGATTTGGACGTATCGGACGTCTTGCATTCAGACAGATGTTTGTAGCAGAAGGATATGAAGTAGTAGCAATCAACGACTTAACAGATGCTAAAATGTTAGCTCACTTACTTAAGTATGATACTACACAAGGTAAATTCGAACTTTACGACAAAGTTGAAGCGAAAGAAACTTCAATCGTTGTAGACGGAAAAGAAATCGAAATTTACGCAGAGAGAGATGCTTCTAACCTTCCTTGGGGAGAACTTGGAGTAGACGTAGTTCTTGAGTGTACTGGATTCTACACCTCAAAAGAAAAAGCTTCTGCACACATCACAGCAGGTGCAAGAAAGGTAGTTATCTCAGCTCCAGCTGGCAACGATCTGCCTACTATCGTATATAATGTTAACCACGAGACACTTAAAGCAGAGGACAATGTAATTTCAGCTGCGTCTTGTACAACAAACTGTTTAGCACCAATGGCTAAGGCTCTTAACGACTTAGCTCCAATCAAATCTGGTATCATGGCAACAATCCATGCTTACACAGGTGATCAAATGACTCTTGATGGACCTCAAGCAAAAGGCGATTTAAGAAGATCTCGCGCTGCTGCTGAGAACATCGTACCTAACTCAACTGGTGCTGCTAAGGCAATCGGCCTTGTTATTCCAGAACTTAACGGCAAGCTTATCGGAGCTGCTCAACGTGTACCTACACCAACAGGATCTACAACTCTTCTTTTTGCAGTAGTAGAAGGTGAAGTAACAGTAGATCAAATCAATGCTGCTATGAAGGCTGCATCAACAGAATCTTTTGGATACAACACTGACGAAATCGTTTCTTCAGACATTATCGGTAGCACCTACGGATCTATCTTTGATGCTACTCAGACAATGGTTATGCCAGTTGGCGACGGAACTACAGAAGTTCAAGTTGTATCTTGGTATGATAACGAAAATTCATATACCAGCCAAATGGTTCGTACTATCAAATATCTATCTGATTTATAGAATACACAGACTCAACCAAGGGGTCCGGTCGTACCAGGCCGGACCCTTTTTATAACAAAAGGCACGAAATGCCTTTTGTTATAAAAAGCGCTCCGCTAGGATGCGCACTTCGGCGTAATGTATTTTGTGCGTATGCACACGCCGAAGGCGCCAGAATTTGCCAAGCGCAAATTCCATCTAAAATAAGAGAATAAACTAGGAGGATACACATATGTTGAACAAAAAATCAATCGATGATATTGACGTTAAAGGAAAACGCGTACTCGTTCGCTGTGATTTTAACGTGCCTTTAATCGATGGTAAAATTACCGATGAAAACCGTTTGGTAGCGGCACTACCAACGATTAAGAAGCTGATTGCTGATGGTGGCAAGGTTATTCTTTGCTCTCATCTAGGAAAGCCAAAAGGAGAGCCGGTGCCTTCATTATCATTAGCACCAGTAGCGGTACGCCTTTCTGAGCTTCTAGGTCAAGAGGTTAAGTTTGCTGCGGATCCAGAGGTAGTAGGACCAAATGCCAGAGCAGCCGTTGCGGAGATGAAAGACGGCGATGTGATTTTACTAGAAAACACTCGTTACCGGGCAGAAGAGACCAAGAATGGTGATGCTTTCTCTAAGGATCTGGCTTCTCTTTGCGATGTTTTCGTTAATGATGCCTTTGGTACCGCTCACCGGGCACACTGCTCTAATGTAGGGGTGACCAAGTATGTGGATACCGCTGTAGTTGGTTATTTAATGCAAAAGGAGATCGACTTTTTAGGAAATGCTGTCAATAATCCAGAACGTCCATTTGTGGCAATTCTTGGAGGCGCAAAGGTTTCTAGCAAGCTTTCTGTTATCGAAAACCTGTTAGATAAGGTAGATACATTAATCGTCGGTGGTGGTATGGCTTATACCTTTATTAAAGCTCAAGGTGGTAGTATTGGTAACTCGCTTTTGGAAGAAGACTTTTTACAGTATACACTGGATATGCTGAAAAAGGCGAAGGATAAAGGCGTTAAGATGCTTTTACCAGTAGACACGGTTATCGCCGATGAATTTTCAAATGATGCCAATCATAAAGTTGTGAAGATCGACGAGATTCCTGATGGTTGGTTAGGTCTTGATATTGGACCAGAATCAGAAAAAATCTTTATCGATGCTGTCAAAGACGCAAAAACAGTGGTATGGAACGGTCCCATGGGAACCTTTGAAATGCCTAATTTCGCTCACGGTACCGAAGCTGTTGCCGCAGCCCTAGCAGAAGCGGATGCAGTAACGATTATTGGTGGTGGAGATTCAGCTGCTGCCGTTAATCAGCTAGGATTTGGCGATAAAATGACCCATATTTCTACCGGTGGCGGTGCTTCTTTAGAGTTCTTAGAAGGGAAAGAGCTACCAGGTGTAGCTGCTGCCAACGATAAATAAATTGAAACGTAGTAGATAACAAGGTATAAGAAGGAGAGAAAGATGTCTAGAAGAAAAATTGTAGCAGGTAACTGGAAAATGAACAAAACTCCATCAGAAGCAGTAGCTCTTGTGGAGGAATTAATGCCTCTTGTTAAGAGCGATGATGTGGATGTGGTTTTTTGCGTACCAGCAATCGATATTATTCCTGTAGTAGAAGCAGTTAAAGGCAGCAACATCAAGGTTGGTGCAGAAAATATGTACTTTGAAGAAAGCGGGGCTTACACAGGTGAGATTTCACCAGCGATGTTAGTAGACGCCGGCGTAGAATACGTGGTTATCGGTCACTCTGAGAGAAGAGAGTACTTTGCTGAGACAGACGAGACGGTTAACAAGAAAGTCTTAAAAGCTTTCGAACACAACCTAACGCCAATCATGTGCTGCGGTGAGACCCTTGAGCAAAGAGAACAAGGTGTGACCATGGACTTTATTCGTCAACAAGTAAAGATTGGTCTTCTTGGCGTAACAGCCGAGCAGGCAAAGAAAGCGGTTATCGCTTATGAACCTATCTGGGCTATTGGTACAGGCAAGACAGCAACCACTGCTCAAGCAGAAGAAGTATGTGCTGGTATTAGAGCATGTGTAGCAGAAATCTTTGACCAAGCGACAGCAGATGCTATTCGTATTCAATACGGTGGTAGCGTTACTGCCGATACCGCTGCTGAACTTTTTGCAGAGGCTGATATCGACGGTGGCTTAGTTGGTGGTGCTTCTTTGAAAGCAGACTTTGGTAAAATTGTAAATTATAAATAAGTAATCCGTGCAGGGAAGCTTCAATGTGCTTCCTTGCATATTTTTGCGGATAAAGGAGAATAATAAATGAGTAAAAGACCAACAGTATTAATGATTTTGGATGGATATGGATTAAGTGACAATACGAAAGGAAACGCTATTGCTGCGGCAAACACCCCGGTTATGGATCAGCTGATGAAAGAATATCCTTTCGTAAAAGGGAATGCCAGCGGTTTGGCGGTAGGTCTTCCTGAAGGACAGATGGGTAATTCCGAGGTAGGTCACTTAAACATGGGTGCCGGACGCACGGTTTACCAGGATTTGACCAAGATTACGAAGGCGATTAAAGATGGTGACTTTTTTACGAATGAAGCTCTTTTAGCTGCTTGTGCGAATGTTAAGAAGAATAATTCCGCTCTTCATTTGATGGGACTTGTTTCCGATGGTGGTGTTCACAGTCACAACACCCATATTTATGGGCTACTAGAATTAGCGAAAAGGCAAGGAGTAGAAAAGGTTTACGTTCACTGTTTCCTAGATGGCAGGGACACACCACCAGAAAGTGGTGCTGGATTTGTGGCCGAGCTAGAAAAGAAGATGGCGGAAATCGGTGTGGGTAAAGTCGCTACGGTAATGGGACGTTATTATGCTATGGACCGTGACAATCGCTGGGAACGGGTACAAAAAGCGTATCTGGCAATGACAGCAGGCGTTGGCGAGGTGGCAACAGATGCCGTACAGGCCATTAAGGATTCCTACGCCGCTAATGTTTCTGATGAGTTTGTTTTACCGACAGTGATTGAAGAGGATGGCAAACCAGTGACTTCAATCATCGATTCGGATTCTATTATCTTCTTTAACTTCCGTCCGGATAGAGCTAGAGAGATTACGCGCTGCTTTGTGGATGATAGCTTCACCGGATTTCCTAGAGAAGCGAGAATTCGAACAACATTTGTGTGCTTTACCGAATATGACGATACGTTTAAGAACTGTTTAGTAGCTTTTAGAAAAGACGAAATAACCAATACCTTCGGCGAATTCTTGGCCGCTCATAACTTAACCCAAGCCAGAATTGCAGAGACGGAGAAGTACGCTCACGTTACCTTCTTCTTTAACGGTGGCGTGGAAGAGCCAAATAAAGGCGAAGACCGGATTTTAGTGCCTTCACCAAAGGTGGCAACCTATGACTTGAAGCCAGAAATGAGCGCAAACGAAGTGTGCAATAAGTTAGTGGACGCTATTGAAAGCAATAAATACGATGTGATTATTACGAACTTTGCTAACCCTGATATGGTTGGTCATACAGGCGCACTTGAAGCCGCCATCAAGGCTATTGAAGTAATAGACGGCTGTGTTGGTCGTGCAGTAGAAGCTCTCAAAAAAGTAGATGGTCAGATGTTTATCTGTGCCGATCACGGCAATGCCGAACAGCTAATCGATCCTAATGATGGCGAGACCTTTACGGCTCATACAACCAATCCGGTACCATTTATCTTAGTAAATGCGGATTCAAAGTATGGACTTAAAGAAGGCGGCGCTCTTTGCGATATCGTTCCGACCTTGATTCAGTTAATGGGTATGGAGCAACCGAAAGAAATGACAGGTCATTCGTTGTTGATTGAAAAATAAAGATAAAGTAAAAAAGGAAAGAAGTGTGTCGGGGACACACTTCTTTTCAGGTTGGGACGGAGTTTTTCGTCACTTTACTCCGTCCCCAATGGTGATGACGGCGATTTCGGCTTTCGTGCCGACTCGCATATTGGCGCCGAAGACGCCCACCCCGGAGGTGACGATATTGGTCATGTCACCAACTTTTAGTTCACCGTAGGGATTATCCCAGAAGAAGCCGATGGTTAAGGTTCCAGGCCACATCTGGCCGTTATGGGTGTGTCCGGCTAAGTCTAAGTCTACGCCGGCGCTAGCTAGTTCTTCTAGCTCGGCTGGTTCGTGGTCGATAATAAAGATGGGTTTCTCCTGGTCGAAGGTAGCGGTGATTTCTTCAGGAGTCTTCCGCTTTTCGATACCTCTACCGGGGCGTTCTCTATCGGCACGACCGTAGAGCTGGACGCCGTTCGGTAAGGTAACTCCTTCATCCCGCAGGAGAGTAACACCAGCATCGACTAAGAACTGGTCCATTTCTGGGGAGGCCATTTTCTTCTCCTTAGAGGAGAAGGTAAAGCCGGCGAGAATTTTTTCTTCGATATCGTGATTGCCGTAGCAAGCATAGGTGCCGTAGGTACTATTGATTTGTCGTAGAGCCTCGGCGATTTTAGCGGGCTGATTAATTGCTTCAAATTCATTATCGAAGATATCACCGGCGATGACTACAAGGTCAGGTTCTTGCTCGTTGATTTTGCGTACCATTTGCGTCATCTGAGAGAGGCCCTTATTGTAGCCAAGGTGTAAGTCAGCTACGAGAATAATCCGCATGCCATCGGTCTCCGGGGCTTCCTTTGCCAGGTCTACCTGGTAATCAGTGATGCGGATGTAACGGGCGTTTAACGTTCCGTAGACAGAGAGGGAGAGAATAATCGCAATACAAATAGTTCCTACTCGGACAAAGGTTTTTCGCGAACCGAGCCAGTCCCACTTGACTTTGAAGACGTATTTTAAGAGTAGGCGGATGCCATCGACGATAATTACCGTCAGGAGAATGTAGCAGGCGGTTCCAAACCAAGTATTAGCTACGTATTTAAGCCAGCGCCAAGGAAGCAAAAAGGCGGTTAGAATAGAAGAAGATATCAAGCAGTAAACAACGACAATAAAGATCTGAAGTCCACGTCTGCGGAAGTGCTTGGTACAAGCGCCCATCCAGCGAAGTAGCCAGCGCGCCAAATAGAAATTTAACAAAATGTATAACGGAGCAAGAAATAATGCAATCATTTTGAGGATCCTTTCACACAAGTTTTTTTCTGAAACTATAGTAACACAAGATGAACGCAAAAAGTGTACAAACAATTGCAAATTTGCTATAATCTAGTTACGATTACGAAATAGGAGGAGCTAAGACGTGGAGAAAAATACAAAAAATACATATACAATTACTAAGGAAGGAAGCGCAGGTTCAGTGAAAATTGCCGATGAGGTGGTAGCGGTTATCGCCGGGATTGCTGCGATGGAAGTTGATGGAGTAGCTTCCATGGTCGGTAATGCCACCAAGGATATTATGCAAAAGTTGGGCCGCAAATCTCTTTCTAAAGGGGTAAAGATTGAAATACAGGACAACGTGGTAAAAGTTCATTTAGCCCTTAATATTAAATACGGAAATAATATTATGGAGATTACGAAGAACGTTCAGGAAAAGGTTAAGACGGCTATTGAAAACATGACCGGTCTTAGCGTGGCTGATGTGAATGTACGTGTAGCCGGTGTGAACGTATCGGAGGAGCAATAAGTGACTAGAAAAGAGCAAAGAGAGCATGTTTTCAAGCTAGTCTTCGAATTGGAGTTTCACTCTAATGGAGAAATACCGGAGCAGCAACAGGAATACTTTTCCTCATTAGGAGAAGTGGAACCGCAGGAAACCGAGAGTATTCAGAAGAAAGCTTCGGCTGTTGCCGATCACGCGACAGCCATCGACGAGCTTCTTAACACCAAGACCGCAGGCTGGAAGACTAGTCGGATGAATAAGGTGGACTTAGCTATCTTGCGTCTGGCGGTATACGAAATGCTTTATGATGAAGAAGTCCCTGAGAAGGTGGCGATTAATGAGGCGGTAGAACTTGCCAAAAAGTACAGCGGCGGCGATGGACCGGCGTTTATTAACGGTGTTTTGGCTAAGTTTACCCAGGAAAGGGAATAACCTTAGCGATGAATGTTTACACTGTAAAACAGGTAAATGGATATATAAAAAATATGTTTGCTCAGGATTTCATGATGAATAAGATTTACGTGAAAGGTGAGGTGTCTAACTGCAAGTACCATACCTCGGGGCACATATATTTTTCATTGAAAGACGAGTCTGGTACGATTGCCTGCGTGATGTTTGCGGGGCAGAGGAGCGGACTCGCTTTTCGTATGGCCGAGGGTCAATCGGTAATCGCTTTTGGACAGATAAGCGTCTACGAGCGAGCCGGTTCTTATCAGCTGTACGCCAAAGAGATTCGCTTGGACGGCGATGGCCTTTTATACGAGAAGTTTCAAGCGCTTAAAAAAGAATTAGAAGAGATGGGAATGTTTGCGCCCGAATATAAAAAACCGATTCCTAGCTTTCCCCAGACCATCGGCATCGTAACTGCGAAAACGGGAGCGGCTATTCGGGATATTATCAGCGTCGCGACTAGGCGCAACCCTTATGTTCAGCTGATTTTATATCCGGCCTTGGTGCAAGGAGTAGGGGCAAAAGAAAGCATTGTGAAAGGCATCGAAATTCTCAATGAAAAGCAGGTAGATTTGATTATTGTGGGCCGGGGTGGCGGTTCGATAGAAGACTTGTGGGCCTTTAATGAAGAGGTGGTGGCAAGAGCCATCTTCGACAGTCAGGTTCCCGTCATTTCGGCGGTTGGTCATGAGACAGACACGACGATTGCGGATTTTGTGGCGGATTTACGAGCGCCTACACCATCGGCAGCGGCGGAAATTGCTGTACCCGATGTCTTAGCGATTAACGAACAGCTAGAAAGTGTGAAAGCTAGACTGAGGCGTAGCTTGATGAGTAAGGTTCGGGAGACGCGCTTTAAGCTTAAAGAGTATGAGACGCGAATACGTTTCTTGCATCCCGTCTCCAAATTGCGGGAACAAAAGCAGTACGTAAGCGAGTTAGAGGAACGGATGCGCACCCGAATTCACAATCAGCTTCAAGGGGCTAGACATACTCTTGCCATATATGTCGAGCGCTTACGAGGGCTTTCACCCTTAGAGAAGCTTAGTCGCGGGTTTGCCTATGTAAAGCGAGAAGAGGCGAAGCTTGATAGCGTCAAATCAGTAAAGGTAGGGGATACCCTAAGCATTTATCTTCGCGACGGCGAGGTGTCAGCGGAAGTAACCAAGGTGGAGGAAATAACAGATGGCCGAAAATAAAAAGGATTTGAATGAGCTATTTACAGAGCTAGAGGATGTAACGAAGGCGATGGAGAGCGAAGAGGTAAGTCTAGAGGACAGTCTTTCTTTGTACGAAAAGGGGATGAAAGTCCTAAAAGAGTGTAATGATAAATTAGATAAAATAGAAAAGAGTATTATCGTCTTGGATGAAAAAGGAGACATCGATGAGTAATAGCAATTTTTCAGAAGTGTTAGATAAGCACGTCTTAGAGGTAGAACAGATTGTGAAGAGCTTCTTGCCACAACCGGAAGGACCGGCTAGTCTGGTGATGGAAGCGATGGATTATAGCCTGGTGGCAGGAGGAAAACGCCTGCGTCCCCTGCTTATGCAGGAAAGCTTTCGCCTATTTAACGATCAGGAGAAAATTGTGTGGCCGCTAATGGCCGCGATGGAGATGATTCACACCTATTCGCTAGTACACGATGATTTGCCAGCAATGGATAACGATGAATACCGTCGGGGCAAAAAGACTACTCACGTAGTCTACGGCGAAGATATGGGCATTCTCGCGGGAGATGCTCTGCTTAACTACGCTTTTGAAACGGCAATGAAAGTATTTGATAGCCAGGTGGACCGGGAATTAGGCATTCAAGCGATTCGTGTCCTTGGCCAGAAAGCTGGTATCTATGGGATGATTGGCGGTCAAGTAGTGGATGTGAAGGAGACGGGTAAGGCCTTAGAGGCCACGACCCTAAACTATATATACGAGAAGAAGACGGCGGCCTTAATCGAAGGCTCGTTGATGATTGGTGGTATTACTGGCGGCGCTTCGGCAAGTGAGGTGACAGCCCTTGAGAAAATCGGGCGCTTAGTCGGCGTAGCTTTCCAGATTCAGGATGATATCTTAGATGTGGAAGGGACATACGCTGAACTAGGAAAGCCAATCGGTAGTGATGCTAAAAATGAGAAGACCACTTACGTTACTCTTTACGGCAAGGAAGCAGCGGTAGAAGCGGTAAAGAACGCTTCGGAAGAAGCGATTTCCTTATTGTTAAAACTTGGAAAAGACACTGCCTTTTTAGAGCAGCTACTCACGTATTTAATAAACCGTAGGAAATAGATGAGGGAATGGTATGTTAGAGCAAATAAAAAAAGCGAATGATATCAAAGAGATTGCCCCTGAAGATTATCAAGAATTGGCGGCAGAAATCCGTTCATTTCTAATCGAAAAAATCAGTAAAACCGGCGGCCATCTGGCGTCTAATCTAGGTGTGGTGGAACTGACCATGGCCATGCATTTAACCTTTACACTGCCGGAGGATAAGATCATCTGGGATGTGGGACATCAGTCCTATACCCACAAGCTACTAACTGGTCGGACGGCCGGTTTTGATGAGCTCCGCTGTTTTGGCGGTTTAAGTGGCTTCCCTAAGCCTGGTGAAAGCGAATGCGACGCTTTTGGAACGGGACATAGTTCCACTTCGATTTCGGCAGGCCTAGGATACGTCCGGGCCAGGGAGATTAAAGGGGAAGATTATCAGGTGATTTCTGTAATTGGCGATGGCTCATTAACTGGCGGTATGGCTTATGAAGCCCTTAATAACGCGTCTCAAGTAAAAAGCAATTTTATCATTGTCTTAAACGATAACCATATGTCGATTTCGGAAAATGTGGGTGGTATTTCCAAGTATTTGAATCGACTGCGCAGTGCAGAGCTGTATCACGGTCTAAAAAAAGGAGTAGAAGAGACGTTAGAATATATTCCTGGCGTCGGCAAACCGATGATTCGTCAGCTGAAAAAGGCTAAGAATTCCCTGAAGCAACTGGTGATTCCAGGGATGCTTTTTGAAGATATGGGTATTACGTATTTAGGACCAGTAGCCGGTCACGACGTGGAGAAGCTATGTAAGACCTTCCGGGAAGCAAGAAGGATTAAAGGGCCGGTGCTAGTTCACGTTCTAACGGAAAAAGGACGAGGTTACGAGCCGGCGATTGCTATGCCGGATAAATTCCACGGGGTGGGCCCCTTTGATATCGAAACGGGTGAATCGCTTTCACCAGCGACTAAGGATTCTTATACCGATGTCTTTGGGAAAGTTCTGACGGACATTGCCATGAAAGATGAAACCGTGGTGGCGATAACGGCGGCCATGGCTGATGGTACTGGTCTAAAACGCTTTGCCAGTAAGTTTCCCAAACGCTTTTTTGATGTGGGGATTGCTGAAGAGCACGCGGTTACCTTTGCCGCGGGACTTGCCTGTGCGGGAATGAAGCCGGTTTTTGCGGTGTATTCTTCCTTTTTACAAAGAGGCTTTGATCAGTTGATTCACGATGTGGCTCTTCAGAAATTGCCGGTGGTCTTTGCAGTTGATAGAGGAGGACTTGTGGGCAATGATGGGGATACTCACCAAGGGATTTTTGACCTTTCGTATTTGTCGATGATTCCCAATATGACGGTTATGTCGCCGAAGCACAAATGGGAGCTGGCAGATATGCTTAGATTTGCCTTTAAGCTTCAAGGACCAGTGGCCATTCGCTACCCAAGAGGCAGCGCTTTCGATGCCTTTGAAGAATACCGAGAAGAAATTGCTTTAGGAAAAAGTGAATGGATTTACCGAGAAGAAGAAGTGGCCATTATCAGTGTAGGGCACATGTTTAGCGAAGCGGTTTTAGCTTATAAAAAACTGAAAGAGGCAGGGCGTAAGGTGTCTTTAATTAATGCTCGCTTTGTCAAACCCCTCGATACTCAGATGATCGAAGAAGTGGCAAAAACCCACTCGATAATCTACACCGTCGAGGAGAATGTTAAAATCGGTGGGTTTGGCTCCCAAGTGGCAGACTATGCCGAGGAGCACAGCCTTCCAGTAAAGGTTTGTCCTTTTGCGCTTCCCGATGATTATGTAGAACAGGGGAATGTAGAGGTTCTACGAGAGGTATTGGGCTTAAATGGCAGTGCCATCGCGGAAAAAATAGAAAAAGATCTAAAAGGGTAGGACGATGAAAGAACGTTTGGATATATTATTAGTTAAAAGAAATTTAGCCGCTTCTAGGGAAAAAGCAAAGGCGCTTATTATGTCAGGCATCGTTTATGTCGATGATCAAAAGGAAGATAAAGCCGGTAGCACCTTTAGCGAGGAGGCCAAAATCGAGGTTCGGGGCAAAGACATGCCTTACGTGAGCCGCGGTGGCTATAAGCTAGAAAAGGCGCTGAAGGAGTTTGCCCTTTCCCTAACGGATTTGGTCTGTACCGATGTAGGCTCATCTACCGGCGGCTTTACTGACTGCATGCTCCAAAATGGTGCGAGAAAGGTCTATGCCATCGATGTAGGAAGAGGCCAGCTAGATTGGCAGCTAAGAAATGACCCTCGGGTTATCAGTATGGAAAAGACGAATATCCGTTACCTTGAACCAAAGGATTTGGGAGAAGCTATCGATTTTTCTTCCATCGACGTCTCTTTTATTTCGTTAACAAAAGTGTTAGCGCCGATTTACGCCTATTTAAAGCCAGCAGCTCTTGTGGTGGCTTTGATTAAGCCCCAGTTTGAGGCAGGGCGAGAAAAGGTGGGAAAAAAAGGAGTGGTGCGAGAGCGAAGCACCCATGTAGAAGTGATTGAAAAAGTGATTAATTATGCAACTTCTATTAACTTTGACGTCTGTAAACTAAGCTTTTCGCCGATTAAAGGACCTGAGGGGAACATAGAATATCTGGTTTTGCTGAAAAAGAGCGATAACTATGGTATTATAAATGATGGTATAAATATTGATGAAATTACGATAGAAGCGACGAAGGAGCTTAAGTAGATGCAAAAGATACTAATCGTGACAAATGAGACAAAAGATCCCGATTTTCAAAGAACCATGGAAGCTAAAATGCTTTTTGAGCAGCGGGGAATTACCTGCGTGCTATGTGAAAATGCCGAACGCAAAACCATTGTGGAGAATCTGAAAAGGGATGAAATAGATTTCGTACTCGTTATCGGTGGAGATGGCACCTTAATTGAGGTGGCTGGTTACTTGCATAAGACGGGGGTACCCCTTCTCGGTGTAAATATGGGGACTCTAGGTTATCTCACCGAGATAGAGCCAAATTGCCTGGAAGAGGCCGTAACCAAGCTAGCTTCAGGAGATTATCAGGTGGAGGAGCGAATGATGCTCGCCGGGCAGGTGAACGCGGGGGTAAGTGACCTTTCTCTTAACGACATTGTAGTTTCGAGAAAAGGCGGCTTACGGGTCATCGCTTATGAGGTCTATGTAAACGGCGAGTATCTGAATACCTATAAAGCCGATGGAATTATCATTTCCACGCCGACGGGCTCGACGGCCTATAATCTGTCGGCGGGCGGTCCCATCGTTAAGCCGACAGCGTCCTTAATTCTTTTAACGCCGATTTGCTCTCACGCTCTAAACACCAGCAGCATTGTGCTGGCGGATACGGATGAGATTACGATTAAGGTGTTAGAGGGCCGCAATCAGACGGTAGAAGAGGCCATTGTTTCTTTTGACGGCGCCGGACCCTATAACTTAGTGACCGGTGACGAAGTTCATGTGCAGAAAGCAAAAACGGTGACGAAGATCATCAAGCTAGGTGACGTGAGTTTCTTAGAAACACTGCGCCGAAAAATGAAAGGAAGTTAAACAGGTGAAGGGTAATAGACGACAAAAAATCATTGAGTTAATTAATAAATACGAGATTGAAACCCAAGAGGATTTAACGGAGCATCTTCGTCTGGAGGGCATTACCACGACTCAGGCTACCATCAGTCGGGATATTCGGGATTTGAAGCTGACCAAAGTGCCGACGGCAAATGGTCGCCACCGGTACGGCGTCTTAGAACCAGGGAAGCCTCAGCTAGGCGAAAAGTTTATTCGTGTCCTTAAAGAAGGCTTTCTCTCTATGGAAGTAGCGGGAAATCTCTTAGTAATTAAAACCGTCTCGGGCATGGCGATGGCGGTAGCGGCAGCGATTGATTCTCTGGAGTATCCGGAGGTGGCTGGTTGTATTGCTGGTGATGATACCTTGATGTGTGCTATCAAAAGCGAGGACGGCGCCCGAGTGGTGGAAGAGAAGATTCGGAAAATCTTAGTATAGGAGCAACTATATGCTACAAAGTTTATATGTGAAAAACTTAGCTTTAATCGATGAGATTGAAGTGGATTTTGCCCCGGGTCTTAACGTCTTGTCAGGGGAAACGGGGGCCGGTAAATCGATTATTATCGGTTCCATTAATCTGGCTCTTGGCGCCCGCTATAAAGGCGAGGTCCTAAGAGAAGGTGCCCAGTACGGTTTAGCCGAGCTCCGTTTTCAGATTGAGTCAGCATCCCTTAAAGAGGCATTAGCTCGGCAGGACGTGTTCCTAGATGATGGGGAACTAATTATCAGTCGCAAACTTATGAATGGCCGCAGTGTCTGTAAGATTAATGGAGAAACGGTCAATATGAATGATTTGCGTCAGGTATCGAGCTTGCTTCTAGACCTTCACGGTCAGCACGAGCACCAGTCTCTTTTAGACCCCCAGTATCACCTGCAGATTTTAGATAGCTATGCCGGTGAAGAGGCTTGGGAATTGAAGCGGGAGATAAAGGAGCGCTTAAGCGAGTATCGGCAAACCACTGCTGAGCTGGCAAAAAGTCAGAAGGACGACAGCGCTAGAGAAAAAGAGTTAGAACTCCTTCGTTTTGAAGTGAATGAGCTTCAAGAAGCAGCGCTTAAGCCGGGGGAGGACGAAGCGCTAGACGAAGAGTATCGTTTTCTTGCTCACAGCAAAAACATCAAAGAGGAAGTCAGCATTACCTATGGACTGACGGCCGCCGGTGATGATAGTGCCAGCGAGCAAATTTCAAGAGGTATCAGGGCGCTGCAAGAAGCCGTTAAATACGACGAAAAGAGCGAGAACCTTGTGTCCCAGTTAACAGAGATTGATAATCTGCTAAATGATTTTAATCACGAGCTAAGCGCCTATCTGGAGACCTTGGATTATTCGGAAGAAGATTTTGGTAAGCTAGAATCCCGCCTTAATACGATAAATTACTTAAAGACCAAATACGGGGGATCGGCTAGTGAAATGCTGGAGTATTTGGCTGAAAAACAAGAAGAAATTCAGGTTCTGGAAAACTATGAGGAGCATCTAGAAAACCTAAGAGCCAAAGCCGCGAAGCAGCTTGCTAGTCTGGAAAAAATAGGTAAAAAGCTATCAAGCCTTCGAAAGAGTGTGGCTAAAGAACTAGAAGGCGACATTCGTGCTGGCATTGCGGATCTTAATTTTGCCGATAACCAGTTTGTTATCGATTTCTCGGAGAAAAAGCCGAGTGAAGACGGAATGGACGAGGTGGTCTTTTTGGTATCGGTGAATCCCGGTCAAAAGGTAAAGCCGCTTAACGAGGTGGCTTCCGGCGGCGAATTATCTCGGATCATGCTGGTGATTAAGACGGTGATGGCGAAGAAAGATGCAATTCCCACCTTGATTTTTGATGAAATCGATGTGGGTATCAGTGGCAATACGGCTTATAAGGTGGCGGAGAAAATGAAGGTAATCGCTAGCGAACACCAGGTGATTACGATTACCCATTTGCCCCAGATAGCGGCCATGGCTAATCAGAATTACTTAATTGAGAAAGTGATTAAAGGACAGCATTCGCAAACGGAGATCAAAACTCTTAGCGAAGAAGAATCCGTTACTGAGCTAGCCCGTTTGCTGGGCGGTCAGACGATTACCGAGACGGTGATGGCGAATGCTAGAGAGATGCGACAGTTAGCACATGAGGAGAAGAGAAGATAATGGGAAGGGTTTCTATGAAGAAAAAAGTATTATTTGTGGCGTCGGAATCGGTGCCTTTTATCAAGACGGGAGGACTAGCAGATGTGGTTGGCTCCCTGCCAAAGTGCTTCAATAAAAAAGAGTTCGACGTAAGAGTAGTGTTGCCTAATTATACCTGTATTGATGAGAAGTGGCGCAGTAAGTTTAAGTTTATTACTCACTTTTATATGGATCTGAATTGGCGCAAACAGTACGTGGGTATTCTTGAGTATAAATATGAAGGGATTACGTATTACTTTTTAGATAACGAATTCTATTTTTCGGGACCGACTCCTTACGGTCAAATCTATGAGGATATTGAAAAGTTTGCCTTCTTCTCTAAGGCGGTTTTAAGCGCGATTCCCGTTATTGATTTCCGGCCGGATATTATTCACTGCCACGACTGGCAAAGCGGTTTGGTACCGGTGTATCTCGATAATTTCCGCTATGGAGATGAGTACTTCCGGGGAATTAAGACGGTAATGACGATTCACAACCTTAAGTTCCAAGGAATTTGGGATACGAAGAAGGTTAAGGATATTACCGGTTTACCGGCGTACTACTTTGCCCCGGATAAGATGGAAGCATATAACGATGCCAATTACCTAAAGGGCGGAATCGTCTATGCTGATAAGGTGACCACAGTTAGTAATTCTTACGCTAAAGAAATTCAGATGCCTTTCTACGGCGAGCGCTTAGACGGCTTAATGCGGGCCAGGAGTGGTGATCTAGTGGGAATCGTCAACGGCATCGACTATGAAGTGTATAATCCGGAAATGGATAAAAGCTTAGCCAAAAACTTTTCTCCTAGTACCTTTAGAAAAGATAAGGTTAAGAATAAGCTGGCCCTCCAAAAGGAACTAGGTCTACCGGAAGACGGGAAGGTGATGATGATTGGTATCGTCTCCCGCTTGACGGATCAAAAGGGCTTTGATTTAATTGAACACGTGATGGATGAATTATGTAACGATCACATTCAATTAGTGATTCTAGGGACCGGGGACGAGAAGTATGAAAATATGTTCCGTCACTATGCATGGAAGTATCCCGAGAAAGTGGCGGCAAACATCTTCTATTCAGAGGAGTTATCTCACCGGATTTACGGTTCTTGCGACGCCTTTTTGATGCCATCCCTCTTTGAACCTTGTGGCCTCTCTCAGCTAATGAGTCTGCGCTATGGTACGGTGCCGATCGTTCGCCAAACGGGTGGTCTAATCGATACGGTAGATCCTTATAACGAATACGAAAAAACCGGGACAGGGTTTGCCTTCCTTAATTACAACGCCCACGAGATGCTGGCGACGATTCGTTACGGCGAAATGACGTATTACGATAAAAAGCGGCAGTGGAATTTAATTGTAGAACGAGGAATGAAGCAAGACTTCTCCTGGGAACAGTCGGCAAAGCAGTATAAAGATTTATATGAAAGCTTATAAATAATGACGAAATTAGATTTTAATAACCAGCGCCTATTCCGGGAAACGAAACGGTACTTAGGCTATCAAAAGGGTGAAGCCACAACAGCGGTAGCAGAGCTTATTAAGGATGCCTTGCAGGAAGTGACTGAAGTTGCAAAACCGCGTTTTAGTAATCGGTGCTTTCCCTTAGTGGTAGATAGCGAAACCGTGACTTTTGGCTCGGTCAGCACGAAAAGTGCGGCCTTAGCGGAGAACTTAAAAGGTTGTCAGGAAATTCTCGTTATAGCTTGCACGCTGGGAACGGGTATTGATTTACTAATCAGGCGTTATAGCTCAGGCGACATGGCTAGGGTGGTGGTTTTGCAGGCGGCCAGCGCAGCTGTCTTAGAGGCGTATTTAGATGAATATAATGAGGAATTAAAGACCGAGTACGCCAAGAGTCAAAAGCATTTGCGTCCTCGGTTTTCCCCTGGCTATGGGGATTTTGACCTAGATAGCCAAGGGATGATTCTTAGGTTAGTAGAGGCAGCGAAAACCATTGGCCTAACCCTAACCGATGGTGGGATGCTAACTCCGACGAAGTCGGTGACCGCCGTTATCGGGATTGGCGATGAAAAATTAGAATGTGAACGTACCGGGTGTATGAATTGCACCAAGACGGATTGTACGTATCGAAAAGATGGGTGCTAAGATTAAGAAAGGATAAGACATGAGTTTACAGGAGAAGATTGGGCGTGAGCTGCTGTTTTTTGATGGCGGCATGGGGACACTCCTGCAAGAGAGAGGACTACAACCTGGGGAATTGCCGGAATTATGGAATACCACAAACCCCTCAGCGATTATTGAGATTCATAAGCGTTATTTAGACGTTGGTAGTGATATTATCTTGACCAATACCTTTGGGGCAAATGCGCTTAAGTTCCACAATGCCCAGATTAGCCTGAAAGAGGTAGTTACGGCGGCAATTAATAATGGGAAAGCGGCGATTGCCTCAGCAACCACACGGGAGGCTCCGCGTTACCTTGCACTAGATATTGGCCCTACGGGAAAGCTTTTAGAGCCCATGGGCGATTTATCTTTTGACCGGGCCTATGATGTCTTTAAAGAGGTGGTAGAGTTTGGGGTGGAAAACGGTGTGGATTTGATTCACATCGAAACTATGAGTGATACGTATGAAGTGAAGGCGGCGGTGCTTGCCGCTAAAGAGAACAGTGACTTGCCTGTCTTTGCAACGATGATTTTTGATGAGGAAGGGAAGCTTCTTACCGGCGGTGATGTGGCCAGTGTTATCGCTCTCTTAGAAGGACTGGGAGTGGATGCCTTAGGAATCAACTGCGGGCTTGGGCCAGCGGGAATGCTGCCGATTTTAGAAGAGCTACAGAAGCTTTCTTCCTTACCGTTAGTGGTGAAACCAAATGCTGGTCTGCCAAAACAACGAGGCGGGAAAGTCTATTACGATGTGGAACCAGCAGAATTTGCTCAGCTAATGAAAGAAGTTGTAGAAAAAGGCGGCCATATTATCGGCGGTTGTTGCGGAACTACACCAGAGCATGTAGAAGCGATGATTAACCTTTGTCGTAATCTGCCGGTAAATCCCGTTACGCTAAAGGAAGAGACCATTGTTTCGGCCTATGGAAAGGGGCTTGTGTTCACCGAGAAACCACTGATTATCGGCGAGAGGATCAACCCCACGGGAAAGCCAAAGTTTAAACAGGCCCTGAAAGAGCACAACCTAGAATATATTCTGAAAGAAGGATTAGCAGAAGAAGAGGCAGGTGCTCATATTTTGGATGTGAATGTGGGGCTGCCAGATATCGATGAAAAGGCGATGATGGTGGAAGTAGTCAAAGAGCTCCAGGGAGTGACCAATCTACCGCTACAAATTGACACGGTGGATACGAGTGCCATGGAAGCCGCCATGCGGATTTATAACGGGAAACCGCTGATTAATTCAGTCAACGGTAAGCGCTCTTCAATGGACAGCGTCTTTCCCCTGATCAAAAAATATGGTGGTACCGTAATCGGACTGACGCTAGACGAGGACGGAATTCCCGAGACGGTTGAAAAGAGAGTAGAGATTGCCGGAAAAATCATTGGTGAAGCGGCGAAGTACGGTATTCATAAAAAGGATATTATCATTGACGTTTTGTGCATGACCGTGAGTGCTGAGCAAGAAGGTGCGAAGATTACGTTAGCAGCCCTTAAAGAGGTAAAAGAGCGTTTCGGAGTACGGACGACTTTAGGGGTTTCTAATATTTCCTTTGGTCTACCGGGGCGCCCCTTAGTTAATGCTACTTTTTATACCATGGCTTTACAGAATGGCTTAAGCTGTGGCATTATTAATCCTAGCGCGAAGAGTATGATGGATGCTTATTACGCTTACTGCGCGTTAATGAATTTCGATGAGAACTGTGAGAATTATATCGGTTATATGAGTGGGGTTAAAGAAGAGCAGGTAAGTGGCGGGATGACCCTTAAATACGCCATTGAAAAGGGCCTGAAAAGCGAAGCAAGAGAACTGACGCTGGCGGCGCTTAAAGAAGGCCGGAAGCCACTAGAGCTAATTGATGTAGAGTTAATGCCAGCTCTTGATGTGGTAGGACAAGGCTTTGAAGACAAGACCCTGTATCTGCCTCAGCTTTTAATGAGTGCCGATGCGGCGAAGCTCTCCTTTGCCGTTATCAGAGAAGCCCTTAGTAGTGCAGGAGCCAGCGAAGAGGAGCGCCCGAAAGTGATTGTGGCGACGGTGAAGGGCGATATTCACGATATCGGGAAAAATATTGTGAAGGTGCTTTTAGAAAACTACGGTTTCCAAGTGATAGATCTAGGCAAAGACGTGCCCCCAGAAAAAGTGGTGGCCGCGTGTCTAGAAGAGCAGGTCGGTCTCGTTGGCTTAAGTGCGTTAATGACTACTACGGTTGCCAGTATGGAAGAAACGATAAAACAACTAAGAAAGGCCGCTCCAGCTACCAAGATCATGGTAGGCGGTGCGGTGTTAAACCAAGAGTATGCCGATATGATTGGCGCCGATTTTTATGGAAAAGACGCCATGCAATCGGTAAATTATGCAAAAGAAGTACACACATCAAGGAGGAGCTAAAAAATGGTCAGAGGCTTAGACACCACAGTTAAACAAATCAGAAGAAAAGTATTTAAATCCGTAGCAATCTTGGGGCTAGATCCTAATGAGGAAACGCTGGTAAAACGAATAGAAGAGTTACCCTATGAATTGGTTCCTGAAGACAATAAGACGTATCGTGAAAGTATCTACCGTGCTCGTGCCATCATTCGAGAGCGCCTTCGCTTAGCCATGGGACTTTCTCTACGCCCTGAAGACAAAGCTGTTCACCTAACCCAAGGCTTGGAAGCGAGTAATGTGGCCGATAAATATTATGAGCCGCCGCTTATGCAGGTAATCCCTTCGGCATGTGAAAGCTGCGAAGATAATAAATACGAAGTTAGCAATATGTGTAAAGGGTGCCTAGCTCATCCCTGCGTGGAAGTATGTCCAAAGAATGCGATTGAAATGATTAATGGCAAATCCTATATTCATCAAGACAAGTGTATTAAATGCGGAAAATGTAAGGCTGTCTGCCCCTACGATGCAATCGTTAAGAAAGTGCGCCCCTGTAAGGAAGCCTGTGGCGTAAATGCGATTGTAAATGATAAACTAGGAAGGGCCTATATTGATAATGAGAAGTGTGTATCTTGCGGAATGTGTATGGTGAATTGTCCCTTCGGCGCAATTTCTGACAAGTCGCAAATCTTCCAACTAATGAGAGCGCTAGGTGAAGGCGGGGAAGTTATTGCCGAGGTAGCGCCAGCCTTCGTCGGTCAATTAGGCAATAACGTTTCTTCGAAGAATTTTAAGGCCGCTTTAATGGAATTAGGCTTTAAAGAATGTTACGAAGTCGCTCTAGGCGCTGATATCGGTGCTATTGCTGAGGCTCATCACTATGTGGAAAAAGTGACGACAGGAGAGTTGCCGTTTCTATTAACCTCTTGCTGTCCTTCTTGGGCAATGTTAGCAAAAAAATATTTCCCGGATTTATCTTCCCAAGTGTCCCAGGAGTTAACGCCAATGGTTGCCACCGCCCGCTCAATTAAAAAAGAGCATCCTCAGGCAAAAGTAGTGTTCATCGGACCTTGTGCGGCTAAAAAATTAGAAGCCATGCGAAAAAGTGTTCGTAGTGACGTGGATTTCGTCATAACTTTTGAAGAGCTTCAGGCTATGCTTGATGCGAAAGGAATCGAAGTAACTGCCAAGGAGACGGAGCATTCTTTTCATGATGCCACCGGTGTTGGCCGAAGCTACGCCGTCGCCGGCGGAGTTGCTGATTCCATCAAACAGTGTGTGGACGCCTATTATCCAGGCACGGAAGTGAAGATAGAAAAAGCGCAAGGATTAGCGGACTGTAAAAAGATTTTAGCACTGGCAAAAGCAGGAAGATTAGATGGTTGCTTGATTGAAGGTATGGGCTGTCCAGGCGGCTGTGTGGCTGGGGCTGGTACCGTCATTCCGATTCCTAAGGCGATGAAAAATGTTGAGGAGATAGTTAAGATATCATCAAAAAAACTTCCGGCCAAAGAATTAAAAGAGATCGAACTTAACTAGTGACAAATAGATAGGAATTTGCTATACTGTCACTGTAATTGCATAACGTATATAGGGGTGCTTTAACCGGCTGAGATGGTGTAAACCGAACCCTTGAACCTGATGCGGGTAATGCCGTCGTAGGAAAGAAAAGAACGCGTAGCGCTTTTTCATTATTCTAAATAGTGAAAAGGCGCTTTTTATATTCGCAAGCGGAATCCTCTCTTAAAAGATGTCGCGCATACGTACTCAGGCTCAGAGAACGTGTGCGTGACTATTTTTTTGGAAAGGAAAGAGAAAATGAATTATCACACCCAAATGGAAGCAGCACGAAAAGGAATTATTACCAAGGAATTAGCGGCAGTGGCAAAAGAGGAGAATCTAGTGCCAGAGGAGTTGCGACAATTAGTGGCTAAAGGAGAGGTGGCGATCCCTTGCAATGTTAATCACGTGGCTCTAAAACCTAAGGGAATCGGCAAGGCTTTGAAGACGAAAATCAATGTGAATCTTGGAACGTCAAAAGATCTAGTGTCTCTAGATAGCGAAGTGGCTAAAGTAAAAGCGGCAGAAGAGATGGGCGCCGATGCCATTATGGATCTTAGTACCTATGGTGACACCCAGTCCTTTAGAAAGCGGCTAAGCCAGGAGTGCGGAGCGGTTCTGGGAACAGTACCTATTTATGACGCCTTGGTTTATTACAATAAGGCCTTAAAAGACATTACTGCTAAAGAATGGTTAGCCGTTGCCGAAATGCACGGTCAGGACGGCATTGATTTCCTGACGATTCACGCTGGCCTTAACCGCGCCAATGCCGAGAAGTTTAAAGCGCGCAGAGGGCGACTGACGAACGTGGTCTCCCGGGGCGGATCTTTAATGTTTGCCTGGATGGAGATGACCGGAGAAGAGAATCCCTTCTACGAGTATTTCGATGAACTTTTAGAAATCTGTCGCCGCTATGATATTACTCTTAGTCTTGGGGATGCTCTGCGCCCAGGCTCGCTCCACGATGCTACCGACGGCATGCAGATTGAAGAACTGATCACCCTTGGCGACTTGACGAAAAGGGCCTGGGAAAAGGATGTACAGGTAATCATTGAAGGACCAGGTCACATGCCAATGGACCAGATCGAGGCCAATATGAAGATTCAGGAAAGTCTTTGCCATGGTGCGCCTTTTTACGTGCTAGGGCCGCTAGTGACCGATGTGGCACCGGGATACGATCATATTACGGCGGCGATAGGCGGGGCGTTAGCCGCCTGGAAGGGTGCCTCCTTTCTCTGTTACGTAACCCCAGCGGAACACCTGCGCTTACCGGATGTAGATGATGTGAAAGAAGGGATTGTAGCCTCTAAAATAGCCGCTCATGCCGCAGATTTGGCGAAAGGCTTACAGGGAGCCAGGTCTTGGGATGATGCCATGAGTAAAGCCCGTCAAGAGGTAAACTGGGAGCAGATGTTTGCTTTAGCTCTTGATCCTGTAAAAGCAAGAAGCTATCACGAGAGTGCGCCTCCAGAGGTAGAGAATACCTGTAGCATGTGCGGAAATATGTGTGCTATGAAAAATATGAACGATATCTTAAATGGCAAAGAGGTGTGGATTGGTGGTGAGAACAGATGAGTAAGACATTAAAAAAAGTGCTAACAATCGCTGGCTCAGATTGCAGTGGCGGGGCCGGAATCCAAGCGGATTTAAAGACTATGTGTGCCCACCGGGTCTACGGAATGAGTGTAATTACTAGCGTTACGGTTCAGAATACCCAGAAGGTATACGCGGCTCAGGATATCGATCCCGAGATTGTAACAGGCCAAATCCGCGCGGTCTATGAGGATATTCAAGTGGACGCAGTAAAAATCGGGATGGTTTCTAATGTCCAGATTATTCAGGCGATTAAAGAGGAACTTTTGCGCCAAAAGGCAAAAAACATCGTGCTTGATCCGGTGATGATTTCGAAAAGCGGTTTTAGTCTTTTAAAAGAAGAAGCCATAGCGGCGATGAGTGAGCTTCTCCAGATTGCGGATATTGTTACCCCTAATATCCCAGAGGCTGAGCTTTTAAGCGGTATTAAAATCAAGGGGCCAAAAGAGATGGAGCGCTCCGCTAGAGTAATCAGTGAAAGAGGCGCAGCGGCTGTCCTAATAAAAGGCGGGCACCTGCCAGGTAGCGCGCTAGATATCTTTTGTTATAAGGGACAGTTTTATCCCTTTGAAAGTCCGAAAATCCCAGGGAAAAACACCCATGGCACCGGGTGTACTTTATCGGCAGCCATTGCTAGTAACCTAGCTAAGGGTCTAATGCCGGTAGAGGCTATTAAGCAGGCAAAAGCTTACGTTGGGCAAGGGATTAAGGACGGGCTAGCCATTGGTCACGGTGTCGGTCCCCTGGGGCATTTAAATGAAATTTACCGACAACTTGAGAGAATAGAGGAGAGTAGATAATGAAGACAGCAGTGAGAAATAAAGTGGTCTTAAAGACGACAATATTGGCTTTTTTAGTAGCCTTAGGATACGTTCTATCGCCGATTTTGCGGATTCCTGGCATGGCACCAATGCAGCATTTTATTAACGTATTGGCGGCTGTTCTCCTTGGTCCCTGGTATAGCTTTGCTTGCGCGTTATTAATCGCGCTTTTGCGAATGACCTTTATGGGAATTAACTTACTGGCCGTCTCGGGAGCGATTATTGGACCTATTTTCGCAGGACTGCTCTATAAAAAGACAGGAAAGCTCTTTGCCGCCGTGCTAGGGGAAATTTTCGGGACAGGCATTATCGGCGCATTAATTTCGGGACCGATTATGAAGTATATCTACGGCTTCCCGGATATTAAGTGGTATACCTACTTACCGTCTTTTCTACTAGGAACGATTATCGGCGGTAGCGTAGCTTATCTATTATTGATTGCTTTTAAGAAAAGGGGGGTATTATCGTGGATGGAACAATTTTGCAAAGAGTAAAAGTTGCTTCGCCTTTAATCCACTGTTTAAGCGGCAGTGTGACCTCCTTATTTCTTGCCGATAGTCTTTTAGCAATTGGCGCAAGGCCGATTATGGCGTGTGACCCGAGAGAAGTGGGGGAGATAACGAAAACAGCGGCCGCTCTCCTGATTAATCTAGGGACGATTACTGGGGAGTCTCAGGAGAGCATGAGAATTGCTGTGGAGAAAGCAAAAGAAGAGCAGATTCCCTATGTTTTAGACTGTGTCGGCATAGGTTGTAGCACCTTGCGCCGAGAATTTGTCCAGGAGCTCATTAAACTATATCCTCCGGCAGTACTGAAAGGAAACCGGGGAGAAATCATGGCGCTCTTAGATAAAGACCACCGGACCTCTGGTATCGATAGCACCACGGAACTGGCTCTGTCACCGAGAGGCCCTCTTAAGTGCATTAACTAGGGAGACAAGCGAAAAAGCCTTTGACTTAAAACTCTATTTAGTTACCAATAGCGATAAACTTAGCGAAGAGGAATTTTTAAGTCAGGTAGAAGGGGCACTTAAAGGCGGGGTGACCTTTTGTCAGCTGCGGGAGAAGGATAAAACCGATGAAGAGGTGTTAGCTCTTGGGAAAAAGGTAAAGGAGTTAACCGACTTTTACGGGGTGCCCTTAGTGATTGATGACCGGGTTCAGGTAGCCAAAGCCTTAGACTGCGCTGGGGTTCATCTAGGAGCCATGGATGATGACTTAGAAGAAGCGCGAAAGGTATTAGGGCCAGGAAAGATTATTGGCGCTACGGCGAAAACGGTGGCGGTAGCGCTAGCGGCGAAAGCCAAAGGAGCCGATTATCTAGGTGTGGGGGCGATCTACCCCACAAAGACGAAGGTGATAACTAAGAGAACAGAAGTGGCTACATTAAACGCCATTAGTCTAGAAGCGAAGCTACCGATTGTGGCTATCGGCGGCTTAAAGGAAGGCAATCTGGAGATTTTAAAAGGCTCTAGAGCCCAGGGGATCGCTGTTGTAAGTGAACTGATGGAAGCAGATGATCCAGGGGCAAAGGCAGGTAGGTTAGTGAAGAAAGTAACGGACCTCCTTCGTTGACAGACGGGAATCCCTCCTTTATAATTAATGGTTAGAACCAAAGAGGAGATAATTTATGAAAAAATACGGTGTTAACGAATTAAGACAGATGTTTTTAGAGTATTTTGAGAGCAAGGGACATTTGGCGATGAAAAGCTTTTCCTTAGTGCCTCATAACGACAAGAGTTTATTGCTGATAAATTCCGGGATGGCGCCTTTAAAGCCATATTTTACAGGACAGGAGGTACCACCTTCCAAACGGGTGGTTACCTGTCAGAAGTGTATCCGGACAGGGGATATTGAAAACGTAGGTAAGACTGCTCGTCACGGAACCTTCTTTGAAATGCTAGGGAATTTTTCCTTTGGCGACTATTTCAAAGAAGAGTCTTTGGCTTGGACGTGGGAATTTTTAACAGAAGTGGTAGGCCTTGACGGCGACCGCCTATATCCATCGGTTTACCTAGATGATGATGAAGCTTGGGAAATCTGGAATAAGCAAATCGGTATTCCGGCGGAGAAAATCTTCCGTTTTGGAAAAGAGGATAACTTCTGGGAGCACGGTGCCGGACCTTGTGGACCGTGTTCGGAGGTGTATTACGACCGGGGTGAAAAGTACGGCTGTGGCAAAGAAGATTGTACCGTTGGCTGTGACTGTGACCGCTATATGGAGATTTGGAACAACGTCTTCACCCAGTTTGAGAACGATGGCAATAATAATTATACCGAACTAGATCAAAAGAATATTGATACCGGGATGGGGCTAGAGCGTTTGGCCTGTGTGGTTCAAGACGTGGATTCGATGTTTGACGTGGATACGATTAAGGCTCTGAGAGAGGCTGTTTCTAACTTAGCAGACAAAGAGTACGGCGTGGACGATGCCACCGATGTTTCGATTCGCGTGATTACCGACCATATTCGCTCAGTGACCTTTATGATTTCCGACGGTATTATGCCTTCTAACGAAGGCCGGGGCTACGTTCTTAGAAGACTTCTCAGGCGGGCTTGTCGTCACGGCAGACTTTTGGGCATTGACGGTGAGTTCTTAGTAGGACTAGCTGATGATGTAATTAAGGGCTCTAAAGACGGATACCCAGAATTAGAAGAAAAACGGGCCTTTATTGAAAAAGTAGTAGCTCAGGAAGAAGAAAAATTCAATAAGACCATTGACAAAGGCCTGAATATCTTAATGGAGATGGAGCGCGAGATGGTGGCGGCAGGAAAGAAAGTGCTTTCCGGTGAAAACGCTTTTAAGCTCTATGATACCTACGGCTTCCCTATCGACTTAACCATTGAGATTTTGGAAGAAAAAGGTTTAAGGGTGGATCAAGAAGGCTTTGCCGAGGCGATGGAGGCATCGAAGAAAATCGCTCGGGAAAGCTGGAAATCTACGAACTACATGGGTGCGGATGCCACTGTGTATTTGGAACTTGATCCGAAGATGGAAGCGAGCTTCGTCGGTTATGACCACTTGGAATTTGATAGTGAGATTCTAGTGTTGACGACCGAAGAAGCGCTAGTTGAGACATTAAAAGAAGGACAAAACGGGACGATTTTTGTTAAGGAGACGCCTTTTTATGCCACCAGCGGTGGACAAGAGGCTGACCGGGGCGTTATCACTTACGGGGATAGCGAGTTTGTTATCGACGATGTGATTAAGGTACTTGGAGATAAAATTGCTCATATCGGTCACGTGACCAAGGGCGAGTTTAATGTGGGCGAAATAGCTACTTTGCAGGTGGATAAAGAGCGCCGGGAGCTAACGGCGAGAAACCACAGTACCACTCACTTGCTTCACAAAGCCTTAAGGATGACTTTAGGCGATCACGTTGAGCAAGCCGGTTCTTTTGTGGACTCGGAGCGCTTACGCTTTGACTTTACCCACTTTGAGGCGATGACAAAAGCAGAGATTAAGAAGGTAGAAGAGATCGTCAATAGAGAAATTGCCGCCGACTTACCAGTTAGTGTGGAACTAATGCCGATCGAAGAGGCGAAGAAGACCGGGGCTGCCGCTCTATTCGGTGAAAAGTACGGTGATGTGGTTCGCGTAGTCAGCATGGGTAACTTCTCAAGAGAACTCTGCGGCGGAACTCACGTTAAGAATACGGGCTCGATTATGGCCTTTAAGATCGTTTCGGAGACTTCCGTTGCGGCAGGGGTGAGAAGAATCGAAGCCATTACTTCAAAAGGCTTATTCGCTTACTACAACCGTTTGGAGAACACCCTTTCAGAAATTGCCGGCAAGGCCAAAACCACTCCCGATAAGCTAGAGGAAAGAGTGGAAAATCTCCTTAAGGAGAATAAGGCTTTAAGTAGTGAAGTGGAAAGCTTAAAGAGCAAGTTGGCTAAGGATTCCATGGGTGATGTAAGTGAAAAGATAGAAAGAATTGGCGATTTTGCCTTTATTGCAACAGCAGTAGAAGGCATTGACATGAACGGACTTAGGGATTTAGGAGATCAGCTGAAGACGAAAGTGGGAAGCGGTATGGTGGTCCTTGCATCTAAGAACGGCGACAAGGTCAATCTGATTGCTATGGCGACGGATGATGCGATTAAAGGCGGTGCTCACGCCGGAAATCTGATTAAGGAAGTAGCACCCATGGTTGGCGGCGGTGGCGGTGGACGCCCGAATATGGCCCAAGCTGGCGGTAAAAATCCCGATAAGATAAGTGAAGCCATGGCGAAAGCCAAAGAAGTCTTTACTGCGCAGGTGGTCTAGAATTGTATAAAAAATAACTATGGTTGACGAGAGACTTTTCATCAATTAAACTAAAGGTAATTAAAGACGGACAGTTGAAATAGTAGGGAGATTTCCGAAAAATATGGAAAACCGATGAAGCAATTGTAAGACCGCCTAGTCTTACGAGAATCTTTCAGGTAAGTGTACCTATTATGGATGTAACTCTGGAGAGAATCCGTAGGGATTCACCGACGAAGTAATGCTTTCAGGTAAACAGACAGAGGATACGGCACGTGATTTGCGTGTGTGTATCCTCTGTTTTTACGTAAAAGCATACACCGAAGGCGCAAGAATTTGCCAAGCGCAAATTCTATTTAAGAAAGTGAGTTCAGAAAGTGAGGTTAATTGATGGAAAACAAAAAGGAGCTAAAAAAGAATTTAGGTGTTTTTGCAGCCCTTGCCACCGTGGTAGGTTCGGTCATCGGTTCCGGTGTATTTTTCAAACCCCAAGCGATTTACGCAGCGACCGGTGGGGCGCCAGGACTAGGAATGATCGCTTGGATTGTGGCTGGGGTGGCAAGTATTGCCGGAGCGCTTACATTTGCCGAGGTGGCGATTATGATTCCTAAGACCGGTGGTATGGTTGCGTATCTAAAAGAGATTTACAACCCGCTGGTGGGATTTTTGGCGGGCTGGATTCAGACGCTGATTTTTTACCCGGCGATGATTTCGGCGCTAGCGGTAGCGTGTGCGACGCAGGCGTCGCTATTTATCGGTGAAGGGTTTGTAGTGCCGGTGGCTATTGGAGTAATTATCTCTATCATTTTTTTAAATAACCTAGGGTCAAAGGTTGGCGGAGCCGTTCAGATTATCTTTACTGTCTGTAAGCTGATTCCCCTCTTTATCCTGATGATCTTCGGTTTTGCCCGGGGTGGTGGCGGAAATCCTGTGTTTACGCCCATGGTTGGCGAAGGTCTTAATCCGGCCATCGTTCTGGGATCCTTAATGGTTTCTATTCTTTTTGCCTTTGAAGGCTGGACCAATGTGGGGGCAATTGCCGGCGAGATGAAACGTCCGGGAAAAGATTTACCCATAGCTATAGTGGGCGGAGTATCGGTCATTATGGCGGTCTATTTCGTGATTAATCTTGCCTATTTGCAAGTACTACCCTCCAGTGAGCTTGCAAATCTAGCAGCACCTGCGTCCGCGGTAGCAATCGCTATCTTTGGGGACGTGGGTGGCAAGATTATCTCCATTGGCATTATGATTTCCGTATACGGTGCCTGCAATGGTTTTATTCTATCGGGTTCGCGAGTAGCGTACTCCCTTGCTAAAGAAGGAGAGATTCCCTTTAGCAGAGTTTTCTCTAAGCTTAATAAGGCTCAGGTACCTTCTAATTCTATCTATCTAGTAGGTGGCATCGGTGCTCTTTACGCTGTTTCTGGACAGTTTAATCTGCTAACGGATGTAGCCGTTTTTGCCAGTTGGACCTTCTATACGCTGACCTTCTTAGGTGTAATGAAGCTTAGAAAGGATCAGCCGGAGGCCGTGCGTACTTATAGAGTGCCCCTTTATCCGGTGGTGCCCATCGTCGCAGTAATTAGTGGTATTTACGTGATTATCAGTCGCGTCTTTTTATCGGGCTTACAGGCTACTCTTTTATCAATTGCGAGCATGACGGTAACCTTGATTGGGGTCCCGGTATATTACGCAACAAGGAACGGTAAGAAAGGAAAAACATTAAAAAGCAAAAAGAGCATTGACGTAGCGTGAAAATATGATATAATTCTAATAGTGCAAAAAAAATACCCAAACAGTCGTATTACGCACAATATAGGACTGGAGGGAGGTTAGGTGTGAGTCTATGTCAAATGTAATAGTTAAAGAAAACGAAACGTTAGACAGCGCTCTACGCAGATTCAAAAGAAACTGTGCTAAAGCGGGGATCCAACAAGAGATTCGTAAAAGAGAACATTACGAGAAGCCAAGCGTAAGACGTAAGAAAAAGTCTGAAGCGGCTAGAAAACGTAAATTCAATTAATAAACACAATGTTTATCGAAAGGAGTTTCCTATGGAAACTCCTTTTTACTTCACTTTTATAGGAGATGAGAGATGAAAAATACCATTTTATTTGATCTTGATGGGACGCTACTTCCCTTTGATCAAGGTGATTTTATCACTAGTTATTTTAGCAAGCTTACAAGTCATCTAGCGAGAGAAAAGGCCTGTGATCAGGAAATGCTGACCAAGGTTATCTGGGCAGGGACGAAAGCGATCGTGGAAAACGATGGCAGTATGTCTAATAGAGAGCGTTTTTTTCAAACCTTTGTAGAACTTACAGGGTGGGATATTAGCGAATGGGAAGCGTTGTTTTTGGATTTCTATCAAGGGGAGTTTGATCAGGTGAAGGAAGTGTTAGGGGATTCTTATGGCCAGGAACAAATGCTTCAGGATTTGCGGTACCGTGGTTTTTCGTTAGTCTTAGCGACGGCGCCTTTATTTCCAGAGACGGCGGTATCCACTAGACTATCCTGGATTGGTCTGGGAATCGATGATTTTGATTACGTAACTACATATGAGAACTCGACGTACTGTAAACCTAGCACTGCCTACTATAGAGAAGTGCTAGAAAAGATTGGCAAACGCCCGGAAGACTGCCTGATGATTGGCAATAACATCCGGGAGGATATGGTGGCGGAAGCCTTGGGAATTAAGACGTTTCTCGTAAATGAATATCTGGAGAATCCGGAAAAGGCAGATCCTAGCGTTTATCAAAACGGCAATTTTGAAGAGTTAAAAATCTTTTTGCAAAATTTATAAGGAGCGTTAAAGAAGCTTGGCTTTTAACAACTCGTTATACAGGCGACCGATGGGCAAGCCCACCACATTGGTGTACTCTCCCTTAATGCTTCTTACGTGTTTGCCAAAGCCGCTTTGGATTCCGTAGGAACCGGCTTTATCAAGAGGGTCACCGCTTTCGATATAGGCTTTAATATCAAAGCGGTCCACAGGATAGAAGGTGACATCGGTTTTTTCGAAAAAGGTCAAGAGTTTTTCTTGGCCATTTTTTTTGTAACAAAGGGCGATGCCGGTGTAGACCTGATGAGTGCGGTTCTGTAGCATCAGCAGCATGCTGGTAGCGTCGTCTTTATCTTCCGGCTTTCCTAGCACCTCGCCCTCATAGTAGACGATGGTATCGGCACCGATGATGCAGTAATTATCAGCAAGAACTAGGCTTTCGTTTACTTTAAGGGCTTTTTCCTTGGCCAAACAGGTGACGATTTCCCCAGGCTTTTCGGCAGTGATGGTTTCTTCGGTATCGGCGGGCATAATCGTAAAATCAAGGCCCATTTCGGTTAAAAGCTCTGCCCTTCTAGGAGAGGCAGAAGCGAGAATGTATTTCATACGGATAACCTCCAAGAGTATCTTATGCTTCCAGACGATTTTATCACAAAAACTAGATATGGTAAAATCTTTGCAAGAGCGCCTAAATATAGTATAATAGAAAAGATAAATTTGATAGGAGTAGATGGCTATGTATATTAGTGAAATTAGAACGAAAGCTCCTCGCGATGGCGAACGGACAGAGCTTGAACTTAAGATGTATGACGCTTTAGAAAAAATAGGAATTCCCTATGAGCACGTAGATAACGATCCAGCTCACACCATGGAAGAATGTGCGGAAGTGGATGCGGTTATCGGCTGTGAAATTCGCAAAAGCGTATTTCTTTGCAACCAGAAGAAGACCAGCTTTTTCTTACTGGTGATGCCAGCGAATAAGGCCTTTGATACCGGTGCCTTTAGTAAGAAATTGGGGGTTTCTCATATGTCTTTTGCGGCTCCTGAGTATATGCTGGAGCATTTGGGGACAACGCCAGGCTCGGCTTCCGTAGCCGGTATTCTCTGTGACTTGGATGACTACGTTCAGGTGATTATTGATAAAGAGGTGGCAGATGAAGAGTACTTTGCTTGTAATCCGGGTATCAATACTAGTCATTTGAAGTTTAAGACAGAAGATTTGTTGAAGAAATTTTTACCAAAGAATCATCACCGTCCTAGGATTGTAAACTTATAGAGGGCATTTCCATGGTTAGAGAATATGTAAGCGAAGACTTTAGCGGGAAAGATTTTTCTAAAGAAAATTTAGCCAAGGTGGTCTTTCGCAGTTGTGACCTGCAAGACGCTAATTTTACAGAGGCGAATCTCGACAATACGCTATTTCTCGATAGCCCTTTAAAGGGGGCTTGTTTTCGTCAGGCTTCGATGGTGGGAGCTACGATTCGCGATAATGATTTGAGTGGCTGTGACTTATCAGGGGCGAATCTATATTCAGCGGTGCTAGAAGGTACGGCAGTAGAGACGGTGATTACCGATGACAAGACCCAGTGGTTTCATATGCACTGCCCGGAAACAGGTGCTTTCTTAGGGTATAAGAAATGTGTCTACGACCGTCTGGTGCAACTGCTTATCCCAGCAGATGCTAGGCGAACCTCGGCGACGTATCCATCTTGTCGCTGTGATAAAGCCAAGGTTTTGACGATTAAAAGCTTCGACTATAAAGAAAGCTATGAAGAGGCCTGGTCCTTGGTGGATGAGAATTTTGTCTACCGGGTCGGTGAGTGGGTAAGCGTGCCTGATTTTAATCCGGATCGCTTTATGGACTCCACCACAGGTATTCATTTTTGGATGACTAGGGAAGAGGCAAAGAATTACTAGAGGAGACTGTATGAAGATAGCAATAGCCTTAGTGTTACTGATTGTATTGCTAATGGCAATTTTGGAAATTAGAAGAGAGTTGCGGATTTTTCAAGTTACTCATTACCTCATTGCATCGCCCAAATTAAACACCTTTTCTGGAGAGCGTAAAATCGTCTTTTTAAGCGACCTTCACGACCAGCAATACGGGAAGCATAACGCCGAGCTTTTAAACGCTATCAAAAAGGAGGAGCCGTGGCTTATCTTAATCGGTGGCGATATGATGATTAGCAAAGAGGGGAAGAATTTTGAGTTGGCGCGGGAATTTGTCGCCCAGCTACCAGCCATTGCCCCGGTTTACTACGCCAATGGCAATCACGAACAAAGGGTAAAAGAATTCCCGAAGCGCTACCAGATGGATTTTACTTTGTATCGTCAGGAGCTAGAAGCATTGGGGGTGATTTTTTTGGAAAACGAAACGGTGACTCTTGAGAAGGATCAGGTTCGTATCCAGCTTACCGGTCTGGAGATTCCGGTGGAAAATTATCAGCATCTACGGATGCCGCCGCTAGCCCTTTCAGAGATTGAAGAGCGAATTGGTCAGGCAAAAGACGGATACAATATTCTTTTGGCCCATAATCCAGCTTATGTGGAGGTGTACAAGGACTGGGGAGCGGATTTGATTCTCTCTGGTCATTTTCATGGAGGGATTATTCGTATTCCCGGAATGCGCGGTTTGATTATTCCCGGCTTTGGCAAGTATAAGCGCTATTCTGGCAGTGTGTATCTCGATGGGGATAAGCGGATTGTGGTTAGTCGCGGTCTGGGGAACCACACGGTTAAGCTGCGACTATTTAATAAGGCCGAGGTGATTACTTTACATCTACAGGGCAAAGAAGGTATAATGGACAAAGTGAAAAATTAGGAGAGAGGTTAAGTATGGGTATTCCGGTTAAATTGGAAGCTTTTGAAGGTCCCTTGGATCTTCTTTTGCACCTAATCGATAAAAATAAAATTGATATCTACGATATTCCGATTGTGGAGATTACCAGTCAATATATGGAGTATATCGCGGCGATGGAACAGGATGACTTAAACGTGATGAGTGAATTCCTGGTAATGGCGGCCACGCTTCTCGACATTAAGTGCCGGATGCTTCTACCGAAAGAAGTTAACGAAGAAGGCGAGGAGGAAGATCCCCGAGCAGAACTGGTAGAAAAGCTTCTAGAATATAAGATGTACAAGTTGATGGGGCTAGAGCTTAGAGATAAGCAGGTGGACGGAGAGCTACTGTGGTTCAAAGAGCCTTCGATTCCGGAGGAAGTCTCTAAGTACCAGCAACCGGTGGATTTAGACCTACTATTAGGAGATTTGACTCTGTCTCGCTTAAGTGAAGTCTTTCAGGATGTGATCAAAAAGCAGGCCGGTAAGATTGACCCAGTGAGAAGCCAGTTTGGCAAGATTGAAAAAGAAGAGGTAACGCTACCGGAGAAGCTTACGTATGTACGTAATTACGCCCGGACTTCCAAGCGTTTTAGTTTTCGTGAACTGCTAGAAAAGCAGAGTTCTAAGACTCAGATTGTGGTGACCTTTTTAGCGATTTTAGAGCTGATGAAGGATGGCACTATTGAGATAGAACAGACGAAAGCCTTTGATGATATTACTATTACAGCGAAAGAGGCGGCGTAAGAGGAGTATGGATTTGGAAATTAATAAATTAGAAAGTGCGATAGAAGCCATTTTATTTACCATGGGGGATTCTGTTGAGCTAGGAAAGATTGCCTATGCTATCGGCCATGACGATGAAACTACGAGAAAGCTGATTCATCAGCTGATGGATAAATACGATCAAGAAGACAGGGGAATTCGGGTCATTGAACTAGAGAATTCCTATCAAATGTGTACCAAGAAGGAAATGTACGACTATTTGATTCGTGTAGCTAAGCAACCGAAGAAATACGCTTTAACGGATGTGCTTTTAGAGACCCTCTCGATTATCGCCTATAAACAACCGGTAACGAAGTTAGATATTGAGAAGATTCGCGGGGTTAAGACGGATCATGCGGTGAATAAGCTTGTAGAATACGAATTGGTGTGTGAGAAGGGGCGTTTAGATGCTCCAGGAAGACCGATTTTATTTGGCACCACCGAAGAGTTCTTGCGGAAGTTTAGTATTCACTCGATTGAAGATTTGCCGACCATTGAGGCCGAAGAGGTGGAGACGCTTAAAACCCAAGCAGAAGAAGAGATTCAGCTGAAATTAGATTTGTAAGAGGATATTAGTATGTCAGTAGAAAAAGTAAAGGCCTATCTCGCGAGATTTGGGGTAGAGAATCAGGTGATTGAAAAGGAACAATCGTCAGCTACGGTTGAGCTGGCGGCCCAGGCTCTCGGAGTAGAACCAGCCCGAATTGCCAAAAGCTTGACCTTTAATAATGACGAAAGAGTAATCTTGATCGTTATGGCAGGTGATTGCAAAACCGATAATAAGAAATTCCGTGATACTTTTGGTTTTAAGCCCCGGATGTTAAAGCTAGAAGAAGTGGAAGAGAAGGTGGGCTATGCCGCTGGCGGAGTGTGCCCCTTTGGGGTAAATGAAGGGGTGGATGTCTATCTGGACCGCTCCCTAGAGCGCTTTGAGACCGTATTTCCCGCCGCCGGTAGCGGCAACTCGATGATTGAGCTCTCTCTAGAACAATTAAGTCAATATGGGTGCGCCAAAGGCTTTGTTGACGTATCGAAATAAAAAACATCAAGAAAAGTGAAGAAATATCACTTTTCTTTTTTTGTCTTCTATGTTACCATTAGGAAGATAAAATAAAACAACCTAATTGATGTAATTAGGCAATGAGAATGGGGATAGGTTATGAAGAATTTTGTTAAGTATCAAAAAATGTATTATATGCCACCGAAGGTAACGTATGATTGGGTGAGCAAAGATGCTATAGATAAAGCGCCGATTTGGTGCAGCGTAGACTTAAGAGACGGCAATCAAGCTTTGATTGAGCCCATGAGTCTAGAAGAGAAGCTAGAGTTCTTTGATTTGCTAGTGGATATTGGCTTTAAAGAGATCGAAGTCGGTTTTCCGGCGGCGTCAGAGACCGAGTTTATGTTTATGCGGGCCCTAATCGAGCAGAATCACATTCCCGAGGACGTGACCATTCAAGTACTTACTCAGGCTCGTGATCATATTATTCGCAGAACCTTTGAAGCGATTAAAGGTGCGCCTCACGCGGTAGTTCACGTCTATAATTCCACCTCTTTAGCTCAGAGAGAGCAGGTGTTTAAAAAGAACATGGCTCAGGTTAAAGAAATTGCCATTAAAGGGGCGAAGCTGTTAAAAGACCTAGCGGAAAAGACCGATGGGAACTTTACCTTTGAATATTCGCCAGAAAGTTTCTCCGGTACGGAGATGGAATACGCTTTAGAAGTTTGCAATGCGGTTATCGATATCTGGGAGCCCAACGAAAGTAATAAGTGCATTATCAATTTGCCCACGACGGTGGAAAATGCGATGCCTCATACCTTTGCTACCCAGCTAGAGTATATGCATAAAAATTTAAATAGTCGTGAGAATATTATTTTGAGCATTCATCCTCATAATGACCGAGGAACTGGGGTGGCGACAGCAGAGCTAGGAATGCTTGCAGGGGCTGACCGGATTGAAGGGACGCTTTTTGGTAACGGTGAGCGTACTGGTAATGTGGACATTATCACATTAGCACTTAATATGTTCTCCCAGGGCGTTAATCCGGGACTTGATTTTTCAAATATGTCTTACATTCGAGAAAAGTATGAACGGTTAACGAGAATGCACGTCTACGAACGGCAACCGTATGCCGGCGATTTGGTCTTTACCGCCTTTTCTGGGTCTCACCAGGATGCTATTGCGAAGGGCATGACATACCGGGAAGAGCGAGGTGAAGAGAAGTGGACGGTTCCTTATCTGCCAATTGACCCCCAGGATATCGGTAGACGTTACGATTCGGATGTTATCCGTATTAATAGCCAATCGGGTAAAGGTGGCGTAAGCTACATCTTGAAGCAGTCCTATGGTATCAATGTGCCAGAGAAGATGCGGGAAGAGGTGGGCTATCTGGTAAAGGATGTCTCGGATAAGGCTCACAAAGAATTAACGCCAGCCTTGGTTTACCAAATTTTCTCAGAAAATTATGTGAATACCAAACCGATTTTCCATGTGGATGAATACCATATTCGCAGAGGCGATAGCACCTTTGCCGATGTGAAGATTTCCCGGGGCGAAGAGGTGAATACCGTAACAGCTATGGGTAATGGACGTCTTGACGCCGTTAGTAATGCCATTAAGCAATACTTTAATGTGAACTACGAGCTTTCCTTTTATGAGGAACACTCCTTAACCACCGGTTCGTCTTCCCAAGCGGTGGCATACGTTGGTATTCAGCTAGAGAAGAAAACGTACTGGGGTGTCGGCATCGATCAAGATATTATCACGGCATCGATAGAAGCACTGACTGTGGCAGTTAATAAGCTAGAGGCGCTAGCAAAGCAGGATTATATAACGGATAAACGGATGATTGAAATCCGCAATCACATCCAACTAAACTATGCGGATATTAGCCTTGACGACTTAGCTCAGGCCTTCTATCTATCGAAACCGTATCTGTCGAAGTATATTAAAGAAAAATCTGGTATGACTTTTGGTGACCTAGTTAAAACTATTCGCATGAAGAAAGCAAAAGAGCTCCTAAAAAACAGTAGCTCCACCGTTGAATATATTTCACAATCGGTAGGTTACCCAAATGTAGAGCACTTTAACCGCCTCTTCAAGAAAGAGTATCAGCTAACACCTTTGCAATATCGCAATAAATAGTTAAAATCGAGTAGGAGGCGGTGACTAACCGCCGTCCTCTCACAGCACCGTACGTACCGT
>NZ_JAMXOC010000027.1 GCF_024721265.1 Ohessyouella blattaphilus
TACCGGGCGGATTGCGGACTTACACCGGTTAGAAACGTGCGCCGCCAGGCGCACTGCAAAAAGGAAGGGTACAGACAACAGCTTGTCTGCACCCTTCCTTCTCTACTTTTATTCCATATAGCCACCCTTCATCGGTGACACCGCTCTATCCGCAAAGAGTTTTAAAACTCCTTTGGTATATTTATTTTTAAACGGTTGCAAGTAACTTTTTCGCTCACTAAGAGTCGCTTGGATTTCTGCCTCTGACTTTTCCTCTCCGGCAATACCGCAAATTCGCAAAATCCGCTCTGGGATATTGATTTCGATTAGATCCCCCTCTTCTACAAGGGCAATAGGCCCGCCTTCTGCGGCTTCTGGGGAAACATGCCCGATAGCCGGTCCTTTTGAAGCTCCTGAGAACCGTCCGTCGGTGATGAGGGCAATGGAGGCGCTTAGCTCTTCATCGGAAGCAATGGCCTCTGTTGTATAGAACATCTCTGGCATACCGCTACCTTTCGGTCCTTCATAACGAATAAAGACCGCATCTCCTGGCTGAATCTGGTGCGTAAGAATCGCCTCAATGGCCGCTTCCTCAGCGTCAAAGACTCTCGCCCTAAGCTTCGCCACAAACATTTCTTTCGGTACTACTGTATGCTTAACGACAGCACCAAGAGGGGCCAAATTGCCTTTTAAGACGGCGATGCTACCATCCGTACCGATGGCGTTATCGAAAGAACGAATAACATCTTCGCGCTTAATCCCGTTTGCTTGTAAGTGGCTTTCACACTCCTCATAATAACCACTGGCTTTTAAGTCTTCTAAATTCTCACCTAAGGTCTTGCCGGTTACTGTCATAACATCTAAATGTAGCATGCTCTTAATCTCTTCCATTACCCGAGGCACACCGCCAGCGTAATAGAAGTACTGGGCTGGCCACTCACCGGCAGGACGAATATTAAGGAGATAGTGAGCGCCCCTATGAAGGCGATCGAAGGTTTCACCGTCGATTTCCAGACCAAATTCGTGAGCAATCGCCGGGATATGTAACAGCGAATTGGTCGATCCAGAAATAGCGGCATGCACCATGATCGCGTTTTCAAAGGATTTCATCGTCACGATATCGCTAGGCTTAAGACCGATCTTTGCTAAGTGAACGGCTTGCTTTCCTACCGCTTTCGCATACTCTTTGATCTTCTCCCCGGTAGCCGGTAAAAGAGCGCTTCCTGGTAGACTAAGACCAAGAGCTTCTGCCATAACCTGCATGGTAGAAGCCGTCCCCATAAAGGAGCAAGCCCCACAAGAAGGGCAGGCGTTATGCTTATAAAAATTCAGTTCTTCTTCCGTAATCTCACCCCGCTCATACATGGCATTATAAGCGCCGATTTGCTCTAGGGTAAGTAGGTTCGGACCAGCATCCATAACCCCACCGGTCATGACGATAGCTGGCATGTTCACTCGGGCTAGCCCCATTAAATGAGCCGGCATACCTTTATCGCAGCTAGCGATAAAAACGCCGCCATCAAAAGGGGTGGCACCGGCATGAATCTCTATCATGTTGGCAATCATATCCCTAGAGGCCAAAGAATAATTAATACCATCGTGACCCTGGGCTTCCCCGTCGCAGATATCGGTGGTAAAGTAACGAGCGCCTTTTCCACCCGCTTCCGTCACACCCTCTCTCGCCTCTTCTACAAGTTCTAATAAATGTACACTTCCCGGATGGCTATCTCCAAAGGTACTTTCTATCATTATCTGTGGTTTCTCTAAATCTTCTATTTCCCAATCGGTTCCTAATCTAAGTGGATCAAGCTCCGGTGCTACTTTTCTGAGCTCCTGACTCTTTAACATACCTATCACCTTTCTGAGTCGCCTTGGTAATAGCCTCGATATTCCGCTGATTCTGAAGAATATGGGCTGTCATTACTTCACTGGCTCTCTTCCCATCGTGGTCTTTAATCGCTTCCACAAGCTGGCGGTGCTCCTCGATTGTGTGGTGTTTCAAACCTGACTTCGTGATATCGATAAAGAGCATAATACTGCTCTGAATAATCGGAACAATCTGCTGCACCACCTGGTTCCCGGTGCAGGCAGCAATCGCTTCGTGAAAGCTAATATCTTCTTGCCCATGCTCAACGTTTTGGCGAATTTTCGCTTCAACGGCGTCACAAAGGGTTTCCAATTTTTCAATGTCTTCTATCGTCGCCCGCTGGGCTGCCATCTCGGCAATTTGCGGTTCAATCATCAATCTGGTTTCGCACATATCAATTGCTAGCTTGTGCTTATCATTCATAAAGGAAAGACCTAGGGGGTCATCCACCATCCCCGGCTTCTCACACACAAAGGTCCCCCTTCCTCTTTTAATTTCAACAATGTTTTGGGCTACCAGTATTTTAATAGCCTCGCGAATGGTTCCCCGACCAACTTGAAGCTGGTCGGCCATTTCAAATTCATTGGGAAGTTTATGTCCAGCCTCCCAATTATTTCCAATAATTAATTCTTTTATCTGTTCTGCTACCTGTTCCGGTAGCATTTGATTTTTTTGTCCAATTGCTTTAAGTGTTTTTTCCATAACTTATCCCCACATTCATACATTTTCTACTCTTAAGTATAGCACGAAAGGGACAGCATTTAGAAGTTTCTTTACATGAGACCCGGTAGAACACCTTGGAATAATGAGAGGACCGAGACAAAGACGAGTATTGCTAATCCAGCAATAAAACCACCAATCGTCCAACCTCTAATCGTATCAGTAACCGATATCTTAAAGAAGCGACTAATCGCCCAAAAGCCCGAATCGTTCGGCAATGACAACCCTATACCACCTGCACAAATCGCTATTGAACAAAGAATCGGCGAAACCCCGCTAGCGGCGATGGTGCTAGTTAGAATCGCTGCCGTCGTCATCAGGGCAACTGTCGTCGACCCTTGAGCACAGCGAATAATCTGAGCAATCAAGAAGCATAGTACCAAGATAGGAATACTAAACTGGGAAAGGCTTCCAGCAACGTAATCAGCGATTCCTGTCGCTTGAAGTATCTTACCAAAGGCACCACCGGCTCCCGTAATCAGAAGAATCAGTCCTACCTGATCTGCCGCTTCCGTCATCACATCTGTAGCTGTCTTTTCGATATACTTTCTGGAAATCAGAGCCGCATAGATAACCCCGCACATCATGGCAAAGTTCTTATTACCGATAAAGGAGATAACCGGCATAATCGGTGAATCCGCTCCTACGGCCAAAGGCACAAAGCTACCTAAAAGGATTAAAATAATTGGTACTAATAAAATCGAGAGAGCTTTACCAGCACCCATCAATTCTTTGCTAGATTTCTTTTCAATTTGCTCCTCTTCTTCATCTAAATCTTCAAAGGTGTAGAAATGATTGTTCTTTTTGTCCTGCTTATCGAGGACCTTTCCCCAAAGAATTCCTCCCACTATCATTCCCACAAAAGCAGAAATCAGGGCGTAAAAAAAGAAAATTCCAATATCGATACCGATGGTTTCCGCAACGGCTAGCGGCGGGGCTGTAGGTAATACCAAGGCAAATGTACACGTGGTCGCTACCGAAATCGCACAAGCATACGTTACCATCGAAATCTTGGTCTTCTTTGAAAGCACTCTAAGCATCGGTGCAAACATAATATACACAACATCGCCAAATACAGGAATTCCCGTAATAAAGCCTGAGAGCGCCACGGCAATCGGTGACTTCTTATCTCCAAAAACTCCCAGTATCCGGTTACAGATAGATTCAATCCCACCGGATTCAAACATAAACTTGCCTAGCATAACGCCTAATCCGGTAACCATACCAATGCTACCAAGAGTCCCACCAAAACCATCGGTAACCGTTTGTGCCACCTCATTCAGTGGCATGTTCACCAATATCCCGGTGGCAAAGGCTGTCACCAAAAGAGCTACAAAGGCATTAAGCTTAAACTTAATGATTAGAATCAACAATACTACGATTGCCAAAATGAATATTCCCATCAACAGGGGGCCTGTTACTATTTTTTCTCCAAACATAATATATCCTTCCTCACTCACTACTTCGCTAAATATCCACCATCTACTGGTAGAATTGTTCCTGTTACGTAATCACTTGCCGGTGATGCCAAAAAGAGACAAGCACCCTTCATATCTTCGCCTGTTCCCCAGCGGTTTTTGGGGATTCGTTCAGTAATCTGGCTATACCTAGGATTCTCCTGATCTAGCAGTGCTTCATTCATCTCTGTTGCCATATAACCGGGTGCAATAGCATTGACATTGATACCTCTTTTAGCCCAATCATTGCTTAGTTCTTTAGTAAGTTGAGCAACTCCACCTTTTGCTGCTGCATAGGCCGGGATTGTCTGCCCACCAAAGAAAGAATTAAGAGACGCTATATTTATGATTTTACCATATCCTTTTCTTAGCATCACCTTTCCCGCTTCCTGGCAGAAAATAAAGACCGAATTTAGATTCACATTCAGGACTTCATCCCACTCATCAAGAGGAAACTCCTCTGCACTGTGCCGTCTCTGAATGCCGTGTGCCGTTACAAGAATATCTACGTCATCGCCAAGCTTTTCTAGGCATTCCTTGAAACCCGCATATGTCTTCTCTCGACTTGCTAAGTCGGCCTTTACACCAAAACAGGTATACCCTTTGTCACAAAAATCGGCCGCAACCTGATGAACCTTCTCGCTACTACCGACGATAACTACCTCGCATCCAGCTTCCATTAGTCCTTCTGCCATACCTAGACCAAGACCTCTGGTGCCACCAGTAACAATCGCCTTCTTTCCTTTAACATCAAATAAATTCATTTCGCCTCCTCCCTGAAGTCGTGCGTCGTCATACGTCTTATGTCTATAATATTGCCCTCTTCTCCCTTTGTCAATTTCCTTCTACTTTTTCAGCATTATATCCAAAGAATATCAAGTCTTTTTGTATAGTTTTTTTGATTGACTTACCCTCTATTCAAGATATAATAATAGTATAGTTTCCGTATTGTGTAACATAGTTTCGTATTATGAAAACGAGGAGCCTTCTATGAAAAAAAACTTTGACCTTTTAACAATGGGAGAAATTCTTCTCCGTCTATCACCCTCAAATAATGAACGGATTGACCGAGGGGATATCTTCTATAAACAAGTCGGCGGGGCTGAGTTAAACGTCGCCTCCGGCGTATCTCTTTTAGGACTGCGTACCGGTATCCTTTCCAAACTCCCTGAAAATAGTCTAGGACGCTATGTCAAAAACCGTATTCGCTTCTGCGGGGTAAGTGACGATTACTTAACCTATGATAACGATGATGATAAAAGACTGGGTATTTACTACTACGAGAATGGCGCCTATCCTCGGAAACCAAATGTGGTCTATGATAGAAGTCATACGAGCATTCATAAGCTTGATCTTGCTGACTATCTGCCAGAGATGTACGCTTCTACGAGAATTTTTCACACAACCGGCATCATGCTAGCTCTAGGTTCACAGGCCAGAAGCACTACTATAGAAGCCATTAAGCGCTTCAAGGAACAAGGCACCCTAATCTCTTTCGATGTAAATTTTCGCGGAAACCTTTGGACTGGCGAGGAGGCTAAAGAAACGATTGAAGAGATTCTCCCTTTAGTAGACATCTTCTTCTGCTCTGAGGATACTGCTAGACTTACCTTTAAAAAAGAAGGTGATTTAGCCAAAATGATGAAGGAATTCGCCCTGGAGTACAATATCTCTGTCGTTGCCTCTACGCAGCGAATCGTTCATAGCCCCAAGGTTCATGATTTTGGCTCTGTAATCTACGATAGTAAAAAAGATATCTACTACGAGGAAGAGCCTTATCAGAATATCGATGTGGTCGATCGCATCGGCAGTGGAGACGCTTATATCTCTGGCGTTCTATACGGGCTATTGGCAACAGATATGGACTGTAAAGTGGCTATGCAATTTGGCAACGCCACAGGAGCGGTCAAAAATACGATTCCTGGTGATTTACCTTCTTCTACCTTAGAGGAAATCGAAAGGATTATAAGGGAGCATCAAAGTACGGGACCAAAACTAGAAATGGATCGATAACGATTGGGGACGGAGTTTTTTTCAAAAAAACTCCGTCCCCAATCGTTTAAAAGTGTGTCCCCCTATAAACACGACATACCCATGTCTTCTTTTACATGCTATACTCTTCCTAAAGGAGATTAGCCATGCAAACAGGAAGATTATTTGAAATTATTTATCTTTTACTAGACAAAAAGAAAATGACCGCTACGGAACTAGCGGCACACTTTGAAGTATCAAAAAGAACCATTTTGCGGGATGTGGAAACTTTATCTATGGCTGGAATCCCCGTATATACCACCCAAGGAAAAGGCGGTGGTATTTCGATTATGGAGGGATACGTCCTTAATAAAACGGTACTTAGTGAAGACGAGAAGAAACAGATCCTCTTTGCCTTACAAGGTCTCTTAGCGGTACAAACTCCAGATACGAAGGTGGTTCTTGATAAACTAGAAAGCCTTTTCGGAAAAACTGGAAAAAACTGGATTGAAGTTGATTTTTCCCGCTGGGGTAGCGGCGATACCGATAAGTACAAATTCGAGACGTTAAAAAGCGCGATTCTTAAAAATCATGCGATTACCTGTCGCTATATTGGTAGTGATGGCAAAGAAAGTGAACGCTACATCTTTCCCCTCAAACTAATCTTCAAATCGAAATCCTGGTATCTTCAAGGGTATTGCCGCAAGCGCGGCGACTACCGTACCTTTAAGATCAATCGGATGCTTGATATCGCTGAAACCGAGGATTCCTTCCCTGACGACAAATACTCACCACCGCCATTAGAACCCCCGAGAATGCCTTCTGATTCCCTCTCCTTGTTAACCCTAGTCTTCTCGCCTCAATCCGCTTACCGAGTCTACGATGAATTCGATGAGGGTTGTATTCACAAGAACGATGACGGTAGCTTAAGAGTCTCTGTCTATCTGCCCCTCGATAACTGGATTTATGATTATCTTCGTTCCTATGGGAATGAGGTGCAAATCATCGAACCCGAAAGTCTAAGAGAGAAATTTAAAAACTTTTTATAACGTGACACGCTCTTGTCATCTTATAGGTGATACACTTAGACAAAAGGAGGAAACATTATGGAATGGATATCGCTTTATAGCGCCAATACACAACCGACACCTGCAGAAATCGCTCAGTACATCAACCATCCTCTATGGACTAAACTCACTACTTATCTCCAGGACAATTATCAAGTAGAACCTAAGTTTACTTATAGTGGCTGTAGTGCCCAGCCTGGATGGAATGTCAAATACCAAAAAGCTGGAAAATCTCTTTGCACCCTTTATCCCATGGATGGCTTTTTTATTGCTATGGTCACAATTGGTCGCAAGGAAGAAGTCGAAGCTGAGCTCTTAGCGCCAACTTTTACCGAATATGTGCGAACACTAATGAAAAAGGCAGATAAACTGAATGGTGCCCGCTGGTTGATGATTGAAGTTACCGATGACGAGATTTTAGAAAACGTGAAGACACTTATTCGTCTTCGCCGCCAAATAAAAGGAGGCGAACATGCCAAGACCAACAACTAAAAAAGATTTAATCGAAGCAGCCAATAATCAATTTACAAAAATGCAGACCTTAATCGCAAATATGTCTGTAGAAGAACGTCAAATTCCCTTTGAATTTGGTGATGACCCTAAAGACAAAGAAGCCCACTGGAAACGTGACAAGAACCTTCGAGACATTTTCATCCACCTGTATGAATGGCATCAGCTTCTACTAAACTGGGTGGTCGAAAATCAAAAAGGCAACCCGCGCCCGTTTTTATTAGAGCCTTATAACTGGCGAACTTATGGCGAGATGAATGTGGAATTTTGGAAAAAACATCAAGACACCCCTTATGAGCAAGCAACCGACATGCTAAATAAGAGCCATAAAGATGTACTCGCTCTAATTAAAGGCTTTTCGAATGAAGAACTGTTCGAAAAATCCTATTTCCCGTGGAGCGGTAATAATAGTATTGGCAGCTACTGCGTCAGCGCTACTGCTAGTCATTATGACTGGGCTATGAAAAAAATCAAACGACAAACAAAGAAAATACGAGGAGGAAGCAAATAACATGGCTTTTGATTATAAGAAAGAATATAAAGAATTTTACCTTCCACCGAAGACTCCAACCATTGTGGACGTGCCGGCGATGAACTATCTGGCTGTGACTGGAAAAGGGAACCCTAATGAAGAGGACGGTGCTTATAAGAAAGCTGTAGGGCTACTGTATGCCATCGCCTACACTCTAAAGATGAGCTATAAAGGAGATCACCATATTGACGGCTATTTTCAATATGTGGTCCCACCTCTTGAAGGCTTTTGGTGGCAGGAAGGCATAAAAGGCGTGGACTATACTCACAAAAACGACTTTCAATGGATCTCTTTAATTCGCCTTCCTGATTTTATAACACCCGCGGACTTTGATTGGGCTATCGGCGAGGCTACTCGGAAGAAGAAACAAGACTTCTCCCCAGTAGAATTTCTCTCCTATCACGAAGGTCTCTGTGTCCAGTGCATGCACATAGGTGCCTACGATGATGAACCAAAAACGGTGGCGAAGATGACCGCCTTTGCCGAAGAAAACGGCTATACTAGCGATTTTACCGATACTAGGTATCACCACGAAATCTACCTAAGCGATCCCCGTAAGGGAAGTATCGATAAGCAAAGAACCGTCGTTCGCCACCCGATAAAACCGCTTTAAATTAAGGTGTCGTCTCGCAGAGAATCCACTAAGTCGTTCTTTCCTTTAATCGTAATGCTCCACTGATTCTCATAACTACTAGCCGGCGCTAGGGAAATTAAATCCTGCTGTTCTTCTAGTGCCTGAATGCCTCCCGCCTTTCCCGGTAGTGATGACCAAGGCTCAACACACACGTAGTTTACCTCTGTATGCGGACGGTGCCAAATCCCCAGATAATCCATATCATTATAAGCGAAGTGAATCTCCCGAGAATCAACCTTTGACTTAAGCGCAATCCCCTTTGCCATATCCTTTAAGACAATGGCATCCTCATCAAATAAGGAATGCTCTAAATCTATTCGCCTATCTTCTTTTAACTCATAAGGCGTATCGGCTCCGTTAATGAAGCACTCCGCTGTAAAGCCAACACGCATAGGCTTACACTCTTCGCTAAACTCAAGGTAACCGTCTTCAAATACGCCTTTCTCTAGGGGTACATTAAAGCCTGGATGACCACCAATGCCAAAATACATCGTCTCGCTCCCAGTATTGTCTACCTGGTACGTAATCTTTAACCTATTATCCTCTAGGCTATACTTAACCCTTAAGATAAAGTCAAAAGGATATACCTTCTTCGTCTCGTCCGTCGCTTCTAGTTGATACGTAACGCTACTTTCACTGCTCTCTTCAATTGGCATCTCCATTTTCGGTGAAAATCCGTGAATCGGCAAGGTATACTCTGTCCCTTTGTAGGTATACTTTCCTTCCGTTAGGCGACCAATATAAGGAAAGAGTGTCGGCCCCCGGCCCCGCCAGTGCTCACTTTCTCCTTGCCACAAGTATTCGGTACCCTCTTGGTCTTTAATTGACCAAAACTCGGCGCCGACGGAATTCACCTCTACAGTTAAGTATTTATTTTTAATTTCTGTAATCATTTTAAAGTTCTCCTTTTTCCCATATATTGAACCGCAATTCGGTTCTCTGGTATATTATTGCATAAGTCATTGTTTTTTTCGACCTTCCCAGCTATAATATGTACAATTAATTCCTAACAAGGAGGATGCCATGTCAAATATTAAACCAAAACCAGATATAGGGAAGCGTTCCGAGATATCAGACGATGTAGTGCAGATCTTAATGAATGAACTTACGAGAGGGAAAACATCCGGTGAAGAAAATGGGTGGCTTACATCTGAGGATGTGAGAAAGCACTTCAAAAGTAAATTTAAGTATAAATAACTACCGCTGGTTTATACCAGCGGTTTCCTTTTTCCCATGTACTGAACCGCAATTCGGTTCTCTGGTTTGTTGTCACAAAGATAGAGCACAAAGAGAAAGAACCACTCTAATGGCTTCATTAAGATATAGACGATGTCTGCCATCACTTTACTCTTTATGCCTTTGGCAATTGGAAATCCATACGTATCGTAGAACCTCCGAATTACGCGGTGGGTCTTCGGTAATCGTTCTTGTATTAATTCCTCAAAAGCGTTCGCCACACATAGCTGCCGATTAACAATCACCTTGTGTCCGTGACGGACTCCTAATCGTAGCGGCTTTACCACCTGCTCGTGCCCACCGGCGGCCACGGTACAAAGGTAATGCTCATCCATGTAGATATTCTGGGGCCCTTCCTTTAGAGAAAGACGCCAATCACTGGTTTCGGTCCAAGCTTTAATAATCGCATCTGGCCGCTGACCAAAGAGGAGCAGAATTATTATCCCTGCCATCAATAAGGGCACTGTGAATACAAAGGCATAGAAAGGCCAACGGTTGGCATTTTGTAGCCTAACATTAAGATTCTGAAGGAAACGATTTTGGTAACGCTCCTCTTCATTGTAGATGCACTTATTCCCCTTAAAAATCAAGTAGCGAATCATTTTGACAGAAAGCAAAATATAGTTTAGTGGAAACAATGTAAGAAGAAGCATATCTGTCGCTACGGATATTTGAATAATCCATAAAAGACAAAGTAGCATCCCCACGTATTGTCCTGCAATTGTGCTAACCAAAATTAGTGGCGAAGCCTTTTTGTAATTGATCGCCCGTAGCATAATATACGTTAGCAAAGAGATAACGGCAAAGAAAACGATAGTTCCCAGGCCCTCGGTCCAAATTGGCATATGCTTCTGATTATTGTAGAGCTGTGCGTCCCAGTCAGCGAAGTAAATATCACTAAGTCCCATATAAAACAAACTGAAAGTCACGCCTAGAAGAAAGGTAAGGACTTCACTCACCACTTCTAATTTGCTCTTATAAAGCTTTTCTGGACTTCTCATTAGATAGTATCCATTAAGCCCGGTTAAGATAAGGGGCATACCGAGGAAAAAGAACACCAGTAGAAGCTGTAGTATACTAGTCATCATCCGTCACCTCGTCTTCTCGGTATTCAAGGATATCTCCCGGCTGACAATCTAAATGCTTACAGATAGCGTCTAAGGTCGAAAAGCGAATCGCCTTGGCTTTTCCATTTTTTAGAATCGAAATATTCGCCATGGTAATCCCTACCTTATTCGTAAGCTCCGTTACACTCATCTTCCGCTTCGCTAGCATTACATCGATATTTATTATAATTGCCATGCTCATCTCCCCCTTATATCGTCAGCTCATTTTCTGCTTTGATTTCCAGCGCCTGTTCGAGTAACCGTCTAAGAACCGCCGCAAATACCATAACGACAAAGGCTGCACCAGCAGCAAAGGCCCCCATTAAAATAATGCCCGGGGCATCTTCGTATTGTGCTACAAAATATAGGGCTGGCAAAAAGAGCACGTAGAGAAGACCAATGACAAAGGCGATTCTCTTTATTACCATCAAAGAGGTAACGGATTCTCTAGAAAAGGCACGCCGCTTATCAATTAGCTTAAGAAGCTTATACCCTTCTCTTAATACACCTAAAAAAAGAATTGCCGTGATTCCTACGAGCACTTCAAGTCCTATGTAAGGCAGAGGGTCTGGTGTTCGCTCCCCAAGCATATTCTTAGCTAGCGCGGAGCCGCATACCATAAAGATAAAGAGTGTGACAAGAGTCATTAAGATAATCGTCAATTTCAAAAACAAATTTTCATATTTCATAAGTAGAATCCTCCTTATTCAGTGTCGCCTGCTTAAAAGTATCCTACCTATTCATTTATCGTTTGTCAATAAATATTTATCATTATTTTTTCTTTTGTCTCTAAAATATGCTTAGCAATTTCGGTCATACGCTTATCGTCCATTCGGTATATCGGTGCCGAAAGGCTAAAGGCATACTCCGATTCTGACCCTTTTGTTCCTAGGCTTGCTGCTACGCAGCGAATGCCCTCTTCATTTTCCTCGTCATCGATAGCGTAGCCGTTTTTACTAACTTTCTTAAGCTCCCTTTCTAGCTCCGAGAAATCAACGATGGTATGAGGAGTTAATGAGACGATTTCGCTGTCGTTCCAGATTCTTGCAACTTTTTTAGAGGGCATATCCGCAAGTAGCGCTTTCCCTACACCGGAACAGTATAACGGCAATTGCTTTCCCAGTTGTGAAACCAGGCGGATCGAATTATTCGTGGACTCTATCTTATCGATATATACGGCGTTCATCCCGTCTAGTTGAACTAAGTGCACCGTCTCCCCCGTAAGATTAACCAGCTCTCGCAGATAAGGTCTAACCACTCTGGCAATATCGATATTATTTAAAATCTGATTGGAAAGGCCGCAGATTTTAAAGCTTAAGCGATATTTATGCGTACTGGGCTCTTGAAACACGTAGCCCATATAGGCAAGAGAATTTAACAACCGATGAGCGGTGGTTTTATTCAGCTCCAATTCACTACTTAAATCCATTAGCCCCATGGCTCCCTTTGCGGCTAATAACTCGATTACAGCAAATAATTTATCGGCGACCTGAATCGGGTTTGTTTTCACTTCCATAGTTACCTCCGAATGTACATTTTTTTGAAATAAAGATTGACTTCTTTCATTATAACGCTATAATGAAAATATGTATAGTTCCATATTGCAGAATATAGTTTCACAATGCGAAATTCAGGAGGTTGTAATGAACGAAGTTTTAGAGAAAATCCAAAAATTAGGTATTGTACCCGTGGTGGTCCTTGATGATGCAGCTGATGCCGTTCCTTTAGCAAAAGCACTAATCGATGGTGGTCTTCCCGTTGCCGAAGTTACCTTTAGAACAGCAGCGGCTGAGGAATCCATTCGTCAAATGGCCGAAGCTTACCCAGAGATGTTAATCGGTGCCGGAACCGTCTTAACTATCGAAAATGTTAAAAAAGCCGTTGCCGCTGGTGCTAAATTTATCGTTAGTCCAGGCCTTAACCCAACAGTTGTAAAATACTGTGTGGATAATAACATTCCTGTTACTCCAGGAACTACCAACCCTTCGGATATTGAAGCTGCTTTAGAATTCGGCCTCGAGGTGGTTAAGTTCTTCCCAGCGGAAGCAGCTGGTGGGCTGAATATGATTAAGTCTATGGCCGCTCCCTATACAACGATGAAATTTATGCCCACTGGTGGTATTGGTGCTCATAACATCAATGAATATCTCGCTTTTGATAAAATCATTGCTTGCGGTGGTAGCTGGATGGTAAAGGGCGATTTGATTAAGGCAAAAGACTTTGCTGGAATTACCAAACTTACGAAAGAAGCGGTGATGACCATGCTAGGCTTTGAGCTCGGTCATTTAGGTATCAATTGCGCCGATGAAGAAAGTGCTACCGATACCGCTCGCACTTTTGCTAATCTCTTTGGCTTGGAGGAAAAGAACGGCTCCTCTTCTGTCTTTGCCGGCAACATGGTGGAAGCGATGAAAGCCCCTTATCTAGGTAGTAATGGACATCTAGCCATTAAGACCAATAATATTCTTCGGGCGATGAATTACCTAGAGACCCAAGGCGTCCAATTTGATATGGACACCGCAAAATATAAAAACGATAAGTTAATTGCCGTTTATATGAAAAATGAAATTGGTGGCTTTGCCATCCATCTATTACAGAAATAGGAAAGGAAGAAAGAACATGAGTAAAAAAGTAGTAACCTTTGGCGAATTGATGCTTAGACTGGCACCGGAGGGCTATACCCGGTTTGTACAAGCTGATTCCTTTGGCGCAACGTACGGTGGCGGCGAAGCCAACGTGGCTGTATCTTTAGCAAATTACGGGTTAGACGCCCGCTTTGTAACGAAACTTCCTAAGCACGAAATCGGCCAAGCAGCTGTCAACTCACTCCGTCGATTTGGCGTTGACACCTCTTATATTACCAGAGGTGGCGATAAAGTAGGCATCTATTTTCTCGAAAAAGGGGCTTCCCAAAGACCTTCTAAGGTAATCTATGACCGCGCTGGCTCCGCTATCGCTACCGCAAAATCTGAGGATTTTAACTGGGATGAGATTTTTGACGGTGTTTCTTGGTTCCACTTTACCGGTATCACCCCAGCCCTTGGCGACGATATCGCTGCCATCTGTGTAGAAGCGTGTAAAAAAGCCAAAGAAAAAGGGATTACCATCTCCTGTGATCTGAATTACCGTAATAAATTATGGTCAAAGGAAAAAGCTTCACAGGTCATGAGCGAACTTTGTCAGTACGTTGATGTCTGCATCGCTAATGAAGAAGATGCTAGTGACGTCTTCGGCATCAAGGCTAAAGATACCGATGTAACTGCAGGTGAAGTCAATCACGAAGGCTATAAAGAAGTGGCAAAAGAGTTGATGGAACGCTTCTCCTTCTCTCACGTAGCCATTACCTTAAGAGAATCACTCTCCGCTAATGACAACAACTGGTCCGCTATGCTTTACGATGGCAACGACTATTTCTTCAGTAAGAAATACGCCATGCGCATTGTTGATCGAGTCGGTGGTGGTGACAGCTTTGGTGGCGGTCTAATCACTGCTCTCTTAGATGAAAAAGCACCTGCTGAGGTCATTGAGTTTGCTGTAGCTGCCTCTTGCCTAAAGCATTCTATTGAAGGAGATTATAATATGGTCTCTAAAGAGGAAGTGCTAAAGCTTGCCGGTGGTGATGGTTCCGGCCGTGTTCAAAGATAATTCCTAAATTTTGATAAATAAAGTCGCAACGCAAAGGGCGAAGAGTTGATACTGACTCTTCGCCCTTTGTAATTTAAATTATATTGTTGTTGTGAGCGATGGAAACCGCATCCGTTCCGTTTTTCGCCCCTAATTTTATATAGATCTTTCCTAGAAACTTCTGTACACCGCTAACGGATATGCCTAAGTTAAGAGCAATCTCCGACCGGGAAAATCCTTGCGCTAGAAGCTTTAACACCCTTTTTTCTCGGAGAGTCAAGCGGGCAGCTGTAAACGCCGGCTTCTGCTCCATCTTGCCATAGTCAATCCGTAGTGCTCGCAGTTTTTTAACGTGTTCTCTAGTTAGTTCTTCTAACTTATCTAGCCACTCTACGTCTATTTCTTCAAGGGTACTCTCCCGAACTAACTTAAGTAACGGCAAAATATGTTCTCCAAAGGTAAGCACTGGATAGAATAAGTTCTCCGAGTAAATCATATCATATGCCTCTTTAAAAGCTGATATCGCTCGCTCTGGTTGCTCTTGACGTAAAAACGAAAGCGCATGTAGCATATTCCCACTAACCTTCATTTTCCAGATGTTATTGCTAGCGATTAAGTCATCTAATTCATCTGTTAACAGGGAGAAAAGAGGATATTTCTCCTGGTGATAGGCGGCCACAGCGCAGATAAATAACTCCCGACCAGCAAAAGGTGCTTTTCCTTCATAGTGTCGATGCAAATCGGCTTCTTTTATCCAATCAGCTGCCTCTTCTGGTCTTCCTAGGTAAAAGCTATAGATTGCGTAAAATACATCTCGTAAGTCATTAAACTGAGAAGTATCATTCTTTTCACAGTAATCATCGAAATTCTGTAAACATTCACATAGAACCTCTATATCTCCTTGGTAAAACGCCAAATTAACAAGGACGTTATAGGCACTCATTACAATGTCGTGTTGTCCTTCTAAAGCCGCCCTAAAAACCGCCTGATTTGCACAAAACTCGGCGCGTTCGAATTGACAAGCCGCCAAACTAGCCTCCGCCTCAAACAAATAGTCAAATCCGGCTAGGCAACCATTACTTATCTTGGAAAAAAGCGATATGTACTGATAAATAAAAGTAACCATTTCCGCTACCGTCTTTCGTTCATTAGCCGGCAAGAAAAAGACACCATTTTCATTGGTCAAAAAACTATGTTGATTCGTGAGAATACTACCATTTGGCAAAAGCGAAACCGCTTTTTTCAAAAGCTGCAGATCAAAAAACTCCTCTTTCCGCAGGCTGATAATAGCTTTCATAAAATAACATTCTCCTAAGATAGATGCATTCTCCTCTTCATCCTTTTCCAGTTTTTCTATCAGTTCATTAAAAATCATTTCTGACTGGGTGATACAGCTACATTTAAAATACTCTTGACCGATAAAAAACTTTATCCAAGGATTCTTCTCCCGAAATCCTTGAGGGAGTCTTCGCAAGTAGCGAATAATTCTCTTTGTGTAAGGTAATCCTAGATTATAGGGCGAGAGCATTTTAAGGCACCTGGTAATACCTTCGTAATTATTGCTCTTAATGTAAAGTTCTATCACCGAATGCATATCTGTATTTTCAAATAGATACTCGCCTAGAATAATAAGAGTCTCCTTTTGCTCCTCTTCTCCTAGGGTAAGGAATTTGGCAATCAAAAATCGTTGATATGGCTTGATAAAACGCAGGCGTCGCTTAGAGACCGTATATTCAATAAAAGGATTTTGAAATAGCAGTTGCATAATCTCGGTAGGTTCACTAACCATCTCTGGCGGCAGTAATCGGGATATAATCTCTAGATTAAACGTCTGAAACCCGGAGAGCTTAATCAACATATCTCTGATGAACTTCGGATAGTTAGAAAAGTAATTCGCTTGCAACATGTCATAAATATTCTGTAATACCCGCTCATACTCTTCGCTTTGGGATTTAGCCGCCGCGGCAAAAGCACTAACAACTAAAGGCCACCCGGCCGTATCGTCCATAACTTTATGTAGCTTCTCCTCTTTTAACTCAATCCCGTAAAGCCGGAACAGTTGCTGCACCTCGTCGGCTGTAAAAGCCAGTTCTGCCGCTCTAATACTTCGGTATTTATGAGAACTGTCGTATTGCAGATGTATCGGGTGAGTTGAAAGATTCGTAATTTGTTCGTTAGAAATAATAATTTTCTGCATTCGTGCTGAAGAATATACCTGATTAACAGACTGGATATTATGAAGAAAATCCAAAACTTGCTGATTCTTTATCATTTCAAAATTGTCAAATACGAGAATGATTTTCCCCACACTTTCTCTAACCTTTTCATCATCTTCTAGCACGGTGAAAAATTCAGAAAGTTCCTGAAGAGATTTTGGGAATTCCCTATTCAAAATAATCTCACCGATTTCAGGAATCTCTTTCATCGTCGCGTTTGCAAGTGATCGCCAGAAAAAATCCGTCTGATTGTCTAAAGGTGAAAAGTTGAGCCAAATAACTTTAGCCTTTGACTTTTGTACATATGAGGAGACTAGCGTTGTCTTACCGTAGCCTGGTCCGGCGATAATCGTCGTTACGGTATTCTCTGTCGACTGAGCTAGTAACTCATGTAGACGAGAACGCTTCACAAATCCCGCTGGTAGCGGAAACCCTGGCAAATATTTATTCCTTTGCATAAAAGCCCTCCTTCCCACGTTCATTATATGATGTCCCCTCTATACTGGTACTACCCGAAAGGACAGTCTTTTTTATTTTTATAAATGATAAAAAGAGCAGTTTTACTACCTATAACCACCTTACAATCATATTAAGGCAAGGTATTTACTTTATTGACAAGGAGGTGAGTTATGTACACAAAAAAAAGAATAATGAAGTTATTAATCTGCACCTGCCTTACGGGAATTCTTTTCACTTACCCAGTCTTTTCTGCCTTAGCAAATCCTGACGAAAATCGGTACCGTTTCCAGATTCCCATTGAATCTTTAGCAAATAATCCAGAGACATTATCTATCTCTAACTTAAGTGAAGAAGATTATAAAGACCTACCTGTACTAACTGAAAATAAGGAGTTAGCAGACCTTTTTTTAGAATGGTCACAGGACACTATCCTTTATGAGACCAGATCCCTTCCTCAGGAGACGGGGAAAATCTGGATTGTATTTAAACCGGAGAGTAAACAGTGGCTCGTCATCGGGGTAAATATTGCTTCCACAAATATCCAGCTCTCACTGCAAGACGAGTTTGGAAAGCACCTTATGGTCCACAGCTTGAAAAGCATAAATACCTCATTAGCAGAAACCATCGCGGATTCTCCCACAGAGACACTAGACATTGCCGGACAAAGTCTATTCCTCGCTACACTCGTGGAAGATAATGAACAACCAACTGATGAAAAAACAGCCGATGAAGAGGTAACGAACGAAGTCCCTCAAAAAGAAACCGCAGATGACACTACCGAAGTGATAACTTCAGAAAATGAAAGTACCTCTTCAGCAAAAGGCCAAATAGCAAGTCGGCCAGGAAGAGATCTCGATCCTACCGCCGCTACTCTATATGGTTATAAAAAAGCCGAAGAAATAGAGGATGCCGAAGATATCTTTCAAATTAATGTAGATATCCAAGGACAGCCGAAGACAGTAACAACGACGGAAAACATGCCCGTTGATATTGTCTTAGCCCTTGATTTGAGTGGTAGTATGGGCTCTGGATTGTTCAGTAGATGGGCTTATTTAGATCAAGCCTCAAGATCGATTATAGATATGTTTTTAGCATCTTCTGACACTGCCAGTATGGATATCAATATCGGCATCGTCGGCTATTCTAGTTTTAAGGACGTCGCTGGTGGCAGTAGGGCTCATAAAACCCTTCATCCGCTTTCTAAAAATGCCGCCACCCTTAAAGGAATTTTTGATTATAGTTTTAACGGTTCCAAGCTAGACCCTGCCAATCTCCGCAACAGTCGCGTAGGTGGATACTCTTTAGGGACGGGCACAAATTCACAAGCCGGCTTTATCGGCGCTCATGAAATGTTAGACGCTCGTAGTGAAGCTGACCGCAAGACGAGGCAAAGCATTATCATCTACTTAACCGATGGTATGTCCGAGCGATATTACACCCGTACTCCTAGTGCTGGTGGCTCCTATGACGAGACTGAAAGCGAAAATTTCCAACCGGCCTTAACGGAAGCCAATAACATTAAAGCGAAGGGTTCAACTATCTATACCGTAGCACTTCTAGCCTCTAGCGAAACATCTCCACCCCAAAAAGCTCGTGATTTGCTTGAAAACGCAGCTTCTACGCCAAGCAAATATGTGGTAGCAAAGGACACTAAGCTTAAAGTAGCCTTTCAGGAAATCGGAAATGACATAAAAGAAACCACCTGGACCATTGATCATTCCAGCGTCACCCTTACCGATCCTATGAGTGAGTATGTTACTTACCTAGATACCGGTTACGATGGCCAGCCAACCAAGATGGAGGTCTCTAAAGACTATGGCAACACCTGGGAACCGCTGCCTACAGAGGGCTGGAATCTAAAAGTCGGTCATGAGACGCCGACAACTTTAACCGCGGAAATCACTGACTATCATTCGGATTATCAATATCGACTTTCCTATTTTATAAAAGTCAACGCTTCCGCTTATGGCCAAGCACTTCACAAGGACCAAACCAGTGGCAAGAATCCAGAGACGGGAATATCAGGAGTAATCGCTAATGGCTATACGTATTTGTCCTCAGATCTTGTGACAGAACAAGAGATACTGGTACCAACCGTGTACGTCCCCCTCCAAGAAGAGGCCAGTATCACTTCCCGGAAATGGGCCGTACCAACCGAGCCAGATATCATCAGTCCAGCCCTTGGATATTGGACCATTCAGGTGCTCTTTAGCGGAGAAGATGTAAGCCCCCAAAACCCCAAGATTCCCGTAACGAATGTAACCCTTGTCGATACCCTTAGCCCCTATGTTATGTATGCCGCCGAACTCGCCGGGTGGGTCGACCTAGTCGGCGAAAAGACGCTTAAGGGTACGACTGACTGGACACCCGTACAAGAAGTTCAGCCCACTTATAGCCGGGAACACAATACTATCACTTGGCCTTTAGGCACTTTACACGATGATGATTACGATTATCGCATCACCTACCCCGTTCAGGTAAGAGATGAATATAAAGGCGTCATGATTCATAAGGATCAAACCAGTGGTACCAATCCCGAGGACGGTACTGATGGCGTCGTTGCTAATGGACGGACTTGGCTTACTTATTACCTAGAGGAAACCTATATGGAATACGACATTTTGGTGCCGACTGTTTACCGTGATCACCTTGTGGACTTTTCTTTTACTAAAATATTCACTGATAAAACAGGGGATAAAACGCTTACCGGTGCCAAGTTTCAGATTCAGCAGTGCACCAACCCCTATAGCCACACCCATACAGACACAAGTCCTTGTTGGGGAAATCCAATCACACAAACATCTGATACCAATGGTCTTGTATACTTTGCCAACATAAAAGTTGGTGAATACCTTTTAAAAGAGCTGGAATCGCCGTTTGGCTTTGAACTGCCTAGTGGCTACTGGATTGTCTCTATTCAAAGCGAGGATGATATCACCTTTAAAGGGTATGCCACTAGCGGCATTTTACCCCCAGCAGTAAAGGTTGATTCTGAAGGTAAGTACGCCATCCCTAATTTCCATGTTTTTGGCCTTCCCTTTAGCGGCCAGAAAGGAATTCTACTTATTTTACTCACAGGGCTCGCTCTTACAATTAGCGGCCTAGTTGCCTACAAATTCACACACATACAACGGAGGAAAACGTATGACAAAGAAATTTATTAACAAACTATTATCCGCCTTCTTGGCACTCTCTCTGCTTTTCGCTAGCTCAGCAGTTGCCCTAGCTGCACCTGCTGATGTGCCTAATCCAGCCCTCGAAGGTAGTATTACCGTCCATAAATACGGCACCGATCACGAACCGACGAACCCCGCTAACGGCCTGGAAATCACCGACGAAACCACCCTTAGCAAACTAGGAACACCCCTTTCAGGCGTGGGCTTTACCTTGTCTCTAATTAAGGAAACCGACGACGATTGGACGTTTAAAGAAGGCATGTCCGCTGCTGAAGCTCTTATGCATATCGAGACTACCTATCCCGAGCAGACTACCGATGAGCACGGCATAACCAGTTGGGACGGACTCGATTCCGTCAGATATTACGTTCTCGAAGAAACCACCGCACCGGCAAATGGGAACTATCGGGCGATGGAGCCAACCATCATTGCTGTTCCTTACGGATTTACTGGCTCTGGTACCGGCTGGAACTATGATGTACATGTCTATCCTAAGAATGTGAATCAGGAAGAAGTAACAAAAACAGTAACCGATAACGAAAACGGTTATAAAGTCGGCGATACGGTAACTTGGGTAATCAACGGCCGCGTTCCTAGTGATCTTCGCCTTCCTAATGGAACCGAAGAAGGCACCCATATTTACGGTTCTCTTTCTTTTCACGATCAATTAGATACTCGGTTAGATTACACCCAGAACAGCGAAACCGTTAACATGATCCTCCCTGGGGACGAGAAAATCCTGTTAGAAAGAGAGGATGACTACACCGTGGAAGAAGAAGCGCCACACGGAATAAAAATCGCTCTAACCGAAGCCGGTATTGATAAATTGGTAGACACTGGTGCCGGTCGAATTGAAATCATCTTGCCAACGGTTATTAATAGTAGCGCAACTGTTACCACCAACGAGGAAGGTGACCTAGCTATCGAAAATAATGTCACCAAAAGCTGGCAACACGCTGGTACTCAAGAAGACAACAGCGCTACCCCTACAGATAAGCCAAAAGTCACCCTTGCCTATATCGAAATCCTTAAAGTAGATCATAAGCAAAAAGATATTCTATTAAATGGGGCTCAGTTTAAGGTCGCGACTTCTGAGGCAAATGCCAAGGCCGGCAACTTTATCAAAGATGGGGATGGGGAAGAAATCCTAGTTACCACTGCTGCCGGTGGGGGGAATGTAGCAGGTTACGCCGTCATCTCCGGTCTACCGGCTAGTGCTGATAGCGATGTATCCTACTACTTACGAGAGGTGAAGGCGCCTGAGGCTCCGGAAGATCATCCAGACTGGGAATACGTCTTGCGCCCAGATGCTATCAAGGTAACCATTCCTGCCGGTCAAAATAACGCCTCTGTAACTGTGGAAAACACGCGACTAGGCGACGATGGTCCAGGACCAATCTTCGGTCTTCCACTAACTGGCGGTATCGGTGCGGCAATCTTTATTGCAGCCGGTCTTCTCCTAGTTATGATTGGCCTCTTTGCCCTTAAGAAGAGTAAGCGAATTGAAAAGAAATAAATTCATAATGTTCATCATTCTTCTGGGCCTCGGCATTATGGCGTATCCATTTATCGGCTCTTGGTATAATAACCACCACTTCGTAACCGTGGGAAATACCTATACTAGCAAGGTCGCAAATTTATCGCCAGCAGAAATCGAAGAACAGTGGGCGAAAGCTTATGACTATAACAATAGCCTCCGCGGGGATCCGGTAAAAGATCCATTTATACCTGGAAGTGGCCGGTCCCTGCCGGGCAATTACCTAGACGTCCTAGGCGTCAATCACGTAATTGGGAAAATCCAAATCCCTACTATCAAAGTTGACCTTCCCATTTATCACGGAACCAGTGATAAAGTCCTGAAAAAGGGCGTCGGTCACATTGAAGGCACCACCTTTCCCCTTGGGGACAATGGGCACAGTATCCTTACCGGGCACACGGGACTTCCCAGTGCCAAAATCTTTGACGAATTAGTAAACCTAGAAGAAGGCGACGAATTTTTCATAACCGTTCTTGATAAAACCTTTATCTACACGGTAGATAATATAAAGGTAATTCTACCTGAGGAGTTCTCTTCCTACGATATAAAAGGCGGCTATTTCGTAACCCTGGTAACGTGTACACCCTACGGAATCAACTCCCATCGGCTATTAGTTCGCGGAAAGTTTGACCGTATTGCCAGTGAAGGTGACGAACAAGTAAAAGCAAAGAAGGTGATACCCATGAAAAGAATACTCGCGCTCTTCGTTATAGCAGCCGGTCTTCTCCTGCTTATCTTGCCCACTTGCTTTAGACAGCACTTTCGTTTCCAAACGAAAAGGTTAGAAACCGCCTTTTCTAAGCAGCAAGATAAAAGGGATACCGATACCCTCTATGACTATTTGCAAGCTGAAAACCAGCGGTTATATGAAGACAAGCAGAAAGGACTAAAGGATCCCTTCTCTTATCAAGTCCCTGCTATCGATCTCCGTACTTTTGGCATCGAAGATAATTTATTTGGCTTTATTACGATTCCTAAACTTGATGAAACTCTTCCCCTATATTTGGGTGCCAGTGAAGAGAATCTGAAAAAAGGTGCCGCTCACTTAACTCAGACTTCGTACCCTATCGGTGGGTTAAATACGAATGCCGTCATCGCTGCCCACCGTGGATATTATAAAGCCAAGATGTTTCGTCATATCGATAAACTAACAATTGGGGATACTATCTATATAAAGAACTTTAAAGAAACACTCACTTATCAGGTAAGCGAGGTAAAGATTATCGATCCTAGCGACATAAAAGAGATACTTATTAGAGAAGGCAAAGATATGGTTACTCTCATCAGCTGCCATCCCTATCCATCCAATCGGCAACGATATGTCGTTTATTGCGAAAGAACCTAATAACTGTAATATTTCATTTGAGAGGTGAAAAATATGAACGCAGCAAATCATGCATTGTATCATTATCAAAGAACAGAGCCCTTTTACGAAATAAGCGCTCTTCTTGGGGGAGAGATTCTTGCTGGACATTTGGATAAAACCTTTTCAGTAGGAAGGTTCTTCTTCGAAAACTATCAACCGGAGACGAAAGAAATTAATTATATCGCACTCGATATTCAAACGAAGCACGTTATTCCTTTTAATAATAAGGAAGAAGCACTTAACTGGTGTCAAGATCTTGGTGCTTAAACCGCTAGCATCATGCTTTGTCCACAGACAAATACGGCAGTCAAGGATAATCGTCCCTGACTGCCGTATCTAATTATTTGAGTATTGAATTTACAATTGCCTTTATATCTTCGCATTTCGCATCACTAGCAAAATACTCGGCAAAGCCCTTGGTACTAAGAGCGCCTTTTACTAGCTCTCTATCTAGTTCTTTAAGAATTGACCCAAAGTCTTTGAACGCCACCTTTCGCACGTCGTCTAAAACTCCCCGGTTTTTGGCCATAATAGCGGCTCGTTCACGAGGGTAACCAAGTCCTGCTTCCTCTACAAAAAGCTTTTCGAAGATATACTCAAGATTAAGCTCACCACCCCAGCCAAAATCCTTAGCAAAGGGAATGGCAATGGCATTGCCGGCATTGATTTGGCTAAATGTATAAGCATCTAGGGGATCCTCTATGTGTCCACAGATTACTCCTGGGAAAGAATTACAGGCAAGCATGGCTCCCTCACCAGTTCCACAACCGGTAATTACGTAATCAGCTGCTCCTGAATTGAGCAAAGTAGCTGCTAATATTCCTACTTGAACGTAAGTAAGCTGAGCCTCATCATCAGCTGTGTACATCCCGTAGTTACGCACTTCCATCCCCATTGGCTTAACCACCTTCGTAAGCGCATTATAAATAATTTCATTTTTTGCCGCTTGGCTATTTTCATTAATTAAAGCGATTCTCATTTCATTCGTCTCCTTCTATATAGTGATTACTTCAAATCCTTAAGATCTACGTTGTCCATGTCATCAAAATCCTGGTTCTCACCAACCATTCCCCAGATGAAAGTATAGTTTCTGGAACCACAGCCCGAATGAATAGACCAAGACGGCGAGATTACCGCTTCTTCATTGCGCATCACAAGGTGTCTGGTCTCTGTGGGCTCACCCATAAAGTGCATGACAAAACTATCTTCCGGAATCTCAAAGTAAAGATAAACTTCCATTCGTCTATCGTGAGTATGACAAGGCATGGTATTCCATACGCTTCCTGGCTCAAGAGCCGTTATTCCCATTTCCAACTGGCAACTCTCCACCTGTCCTGGCAAAATATACTTACAAATGGTCCGGTGGTTGGCATCCTCTAGGGTTCCGAGCTCCACTTTATTCTCATCCTTAACAATAACCACGTCATCAGAAGGTGTTCCCTCTGGTTTGATTAAAATCGTCGGATACGTCATATGTGCGGGAGCGCTATTGATGTAGAACTTAGCTGGGTTCTCGCTATCTTGACTACTAAAGGCAATATCCTTTTTGCCCATGCCAATATACATTCCCTCTTTCGTTCCTACCTCGTAGGCTTTGCCATCAACGATAATCGTCCCTGGACCACCGATATTAATAACGCCCATCTCTCTTCTTTGCAAGAAATACTCCGCTCGCAGCTCATCTCCAGCCGTAAGCACTAGCTCCTTTTTAATGGGCATGGCCGAACCGGTAATAATCCGGTCGATATGACTATAAACTAAATAGATTTCATCTTCGCGAAAGACCTTCTCAATCAAAAATTCTTCTCGTAAACGCTCAGTCGTGTAGTGTTTGACGTCTCTAGGTGACGCCGCCGTTCTTAGTTCCATGTTAACTCCTTTCGAAACAAGTGATACCTTAATTATACAGAGAAAAATTTCTTTTTTTATGCCTTTATTGCCCGAAACCTTGCATTTCTTACACGATTAGCTAAGGAATTCAAAAAAAACGGCAGTGCCCGTTGTTAATAAAACATACGAACGCTACCGTCCTCTCTTCTACTTCTCTCTTTACACTACTTCCTTAAATCAGCCACTTCATAATCTAACACTTTTTTTAGTTCTTCAAGGGTCAGCTCAACAAGATAACCAATCTTGCCGCCATTAATGAGAATCGTATCACACTCAAGCGCGCTAGAATCAATTACCGTACGGAACTTATTCTTTGTGGCAATCGGCGAACATCCTCCATGAGTATAGCCCGTTAGCGGTTCCAATTCACGACCGTTAACCATCTCTAGTGCCTTTTCCCCTAGATATTGAGCGGTCTTTCGCTGGGCCAATTTCTCCATTGTGGGGATTAAAAACACATATACTTCCTCTGAACGCCCCTTCATAACCACGGTTTTAAATAATCGATTGGCGTCTTTACCGATTGCTGCTGCCACTTCGTTTCCCCGAACGGCTCCGGAATCTTCATATGAATGAAATTCGTAATTAATATTATGGTTGTCCAAAAATTCTAAAGTTATCGTTTTTTCCATGATAATGTCCTTTCGTTGTCAATAATCGCTACCTTTACTTAAACATTATCTCTTTGGTGGATACCGATTCATCTTATGCCCTCCTACTCTTCCGTTAATGAAACCTTGTCAATCATAATATTCAGAATTTCTATATCTGTATTTTTCATACCTACTCTACCGATATAGCCAATGCTTTTAATCGTATCCTCGATGTTGCTTTGGACAATTCCCTCACCGGCCTTAAATGCCAAACCTTTCATTGACAAATGATGGGCCAAAATGGCCGCATCAACAGAGGAAGCAATTTTAGCAGCACAGGAGGACTTGGCGCCATCACAAACAATACCGCCAACATTAGCCACCACATTGATAATCGTATGGCAGATTTGTTCATAGGTACCACCACTCATATACGTAATTGCCGCTCCACAACCGCAAGCGGCTGTTACCGCTCCACAAAACGCAGAGAGACTACCAATATAGTGCTTATGATAAATAGAGACTAGATTACTTACCACTAAAGACCGATATAATCCTTCTGTCCCCACCTTTAATTCTTTCGCATATTCAATCACTGGCACCGAAACCGTCATTCCCTGATTGCCGCTTCCTGAATTAATGACTACTGGTAGAGAACAGCCATTCATGCGCGCGTCTGACCCTGCCGCCGCTTTTGCTCTAGCTCGTACTTTCACATCGTCACCATAGACAGCCAGTAACGTCCGCCCTACCTGGGCTCCATAATCGTTTGCCAAACCAGCTTCGGAAATAGCACTATTCATTTCAATTTGGCGGCTGATTACCTCTTCGATCTCGGATAAATCAACTTCCTTCGCAAAATCCAAAATATTCTTTATGCTCCATAAAGACCAGTCGGTTACTTCACTGGCTTCATCAACTGGATTTTCACGAAAAATCACTTCCCCATTTTTGACTATCTCCGTTACTAGAGTATGTCTATTTACAATCTTTACACTAGCTTCTTCGTTCCCGGCCTTCGCCGTGGCAACAATATAAAGATTGGCTACATTCTCCTGTAGAGTACATGTAAAAAAATCGGTAGCAAGTAGTTCTTTCGTCTTGGCGATATCTTCTGCAGTTATATCTTCTAGTACTTCCAATTCCCGCTGAGCATTACCGCCAACCACTCCGAGAATAGCGGCCACATCTACACCACTCAAACCATTTGAATTAGGTACCGTAACACCTTTTACGTTTTTAATTATGTTGCCACTACAAGAAATTTCCAACTTCTCAGGCATACATCCTAGTATCTCCCGAGCCTTAGCCCCTGCGTACGCCAAAGCAATTGGCTCTGTACACCCAAGAGCCGGAACCAGTTCTCTTCGCAGCGTGCTGATAAAACCATCTTTCATCTTCTTATCCATACCATTTTACCTCTTTATCACCTATGATATAACCAGTAGTATAACTAGCGATATGCCCATTATATATATCACCGGCTGTATTTGTCAATATGGATAAAAAAAGTCTACTAGCCGCATCTTACGGCAGTTCCTCTACTTGCTCCATCTGCTTGCCAAGCTTCCACTCCTTGTGCAAAAGCGTATTCTTTCAAGCATTTTTCACCGTAGGTAAGTGCTGCTTCCAAATCCTGATTGTCAGAAAAAGAGTAGAGCAGGGTCAGAGCAGGATGCGTTAGCATCCCGCTTTGACATTTGACATTGAGCCAAAAAAAGAGAGCCCCATCGATTGATAGAACCTCCCTAAAAAGACATTGGATAACAATCCAATATTAGCATAATTATTTACCAAAAAAATCTCTGCCATAGCGTACTGCTCCAATTACATTTGCGTCATTGCTATACATACACTTTATTATCTTTGTTGTCAGCAAATGAGAAAACCGATAATCCGTCTGTTCAAAGGCCTCTACCAGTTTTTCTACAAACCATTCCTCTTCACTAATACCACCACCAATGCAAATCACCTCCGGATTAAAAACAGAAGTCAGAATATACAAACCTTGTACATGATTCTGAATCCACTCTTCCATAGCCACTATTGCTTCCGGATCTCCGGCCAAATACTTTTGACATACCTCTTTCCCATAGCGGGCATGGTTTTCATAGTTTTTATTCTGGTTATACGTTGCAACCAACGCTTTTACCGAAGCAATATCTCCTATTCCACGGGTTTTACAATTCTTTACAGCTATAGGAATGTGGGAAAATTCTCCCGCAATCCCGTCGATGCCTGATAAAATCTCGCCACCATAGCAGATACACCCCCCTATCCCTGTACCGATTAGCCAATATGCACTAGATGATGTATTCCTACCATTCCCCATTTTCAGTTCACAGTACGCTGCCGCTTTAGCATCGTTTAATGCCTGAACCGGTCTGAAGAGGCGCTTTTCTACTTCTTCTCTGATATTAGTCCCATACAATACAGCAATCGTATCAGCCGCCCTGGAAAGCACCTGTAATGAATCAGGGTGAACTCTTCCCGGCACGCTAATCCCGATACACTCCACGTCTCTGCAATCAATGTCTTTACACATATAATCATAAAAGGTATCTTTATCAGTATGATAGCCCGTCTCTTTCCTCCAGGCCTTTAAAATCCGGTACTGGTTATCTAGCACCGCATATTTTATATAAGATCCGCCAATATCAATTCCTAGATAAATCATCTTTAATCGTTATTCCTTTAGCTTCTATTTGATTAACCACACCTTTAAACTGTGGCAGATATTTTTTATGTGCAATCATCAGTTCATCGAGCACTCTTCTGGATGTTTCCCCGGAGGGAATCAGCGGATTGAGGGTGAATGCCTGAAGAACCATTCCGTAATCTCCTGTAACTGCCGCTTCACACACGCATAGTTCCATATTTTTCATAACTTGAAGCCAACCCCGTTCTGCTGGTTTCAGAGGCCCAAAAAAAATGGGCAATGGCCCAGCTGCGCTGATATAAGCTGAAACCTCAACAACACAATCAGGATCCAAATCAGGCAATGCGCCTTGATTTTTTGTTGAAACAACCATATGCGATTTCTTATCACAATATAACGATACGATTGTCTCGCATGCGGCCGTCGAATAATGTGTTCCTCCCCTCTTCGAAAGAGCTTCCGGCTTTTGATTAATTTTCTCATCCCGATACTCTTCAAATAACTGTTTTTCTGTATCTCTTACCTGTTCTGCCCTCGTACCAATACTTCGGTACTGCTCTAGTCCCTGTTTAAGCATTTCTTCTTGACGATAATAATAGCGATGATATGCACACGGAATCATGCCTATGTTTCTCAGATGTTCCATATAGAACGGAACTTCTGGAACATTCTTAGGCATGCCAGCATCACCTTTATACAAATTCTCAATAATCCGGCCTGTTACTTCCCGACCCTCTGTATCGAATACTCGATGCCAGTGGAAATGATTCAGACCCGCAAATTTATATGTCAGATCTGCTGTTTCTTTTCCTAGCAATTTATATTCCTTGTTCATCGCACTTATTGGCACATTACACAGACCAATCACCTTGTCCCATTTACCATAACGGATCACCGCCTCTGTCACCATTCCGCTGGGGTTGGTGAAATTAATAAGCCACGCATCTGGACATAATTCCTTCATCTCCTCTACAATCTCAAGGACAACAGGAATCGTCCTGAGTGCTTTAAATATACCACCAGCTCCATTCGTCTCCTGTCCTAGCAGACCGTATGAAAACGGAATCCGTTCGTCTTTGATTCGAGCATTCATCTGTCCGACCCGAAACTGTGTCGTGACAAAATCCGCATCCATTAGTGCTTTTCGCCGGTCCAAGGTACGGTATACTTTGACATCATAAGGAGATGCATCCCACATCCGTTGTGCCATCTTCCCGACAATGTCCATCTTTTCTTTTCCTTCTTCAATATCTAACAGCCATATTTCCCGAACCGGCATCTGTTCATACCGTTCAATGAATCCCTCCATTAATTCTGGAGTATAACTGCTCCCTCCTCCTATTGTAGTAATCTTGACGCCTTTCTTTTTCACTTTTATTCTCCTTATCTGCGCTTCCGATGTCATACAAATAGCCATATTCATCCCGACTAACCTTTTACTGCGCCACCCGTGAGTCCTGTTACAATTTGTTTTTGCATTAATATGTAGATGATAATGCTCGGTAAAGATATCATCACGGTCGCCGCAAACATCGCTCCATAATCGCTGGCAAAAGCACTTTTGAAGTAATAGAGCGCAACAGGTAACGTCCGGCTCTCATGTCCAGTCGTCAAAGTCATAGCGAATTGAAACTCATTCCAGCAAGTCAGGAACTGTAGTACCCCGGCCGTCGCAAATGCCGGTTTTCCCAACGGTACAATTATTTTTATAAAGGTATTCAGAAACCCGCTCCCGTCAATATATGCTGATTCCTCCAATTCCCGAGGGATGGCCATAAAATAACCTGATACAATAAATAGTGTCGTAGGTATACCGAAACCAGCATATACAAGAATTAGTCCCAATCTGGTGTCATACAACCCGACTGCTTTTATCGTAGTGTACAACGGAATCAGCAAAGCCGCACCCGGCACCAGTAGCGCCAACGAAAACATTGCCCGAAAAAAACGTTTCAGTTTAAAAGATGCCCTTGCGATAACATATCCCGCCATTCCCATAACCACCAGATTCAATACCGTTGCTGTTATTGATACAAAAAAACTATTCATATAGTACTTCGCAATAGGTGACACCCGAAAGGCATTGACATAGTTCTGAATATGTAATCCGGTCGGAAAATCAAAAGTCGATGACAGAATCTCCGGATTTAGTTTAAAAGATGAGACCAGTACCCATAAGATCGGTACAACTGACATTACAATAATGACTCCAACAAATATAAAAGTTGGTACCTTTACAATATAGTTTCTTATTCTCTTCATCTTTTAGTCTTCCTTATTCATACGATAAATACGATTGATGATACCAATCGATACTAGACCCATCATGATTAAAATTATCCCCTGAGCACTCGCTAGGCTGTAGTTATTCTCACGCATTGATGTCTCATAGATCAGTAGCGGCATATTTATGGTAGTTGTTCCGGGTCCACCATTTGTTGTCATTAGAATGATATCCAGTTTTTGCAGCATCGATGTCGCCGAAAGAATTGTTCCGGTAGCAATTGCATTTTTCATTAATGGCAGAGTAATATAAACACTTGTTTGAAAATATGTCGCACCATCTATGGAAGCAGCTTCATATACCGTCGAATCTACCGCAGTCATTTCTGCTGATACAATCAGCGCAACTGTTGCTGCAAAAGGTAACCAGATCATTGTAACAGACAGAAATGCCGTCTTCGGATCCATAAACCAGTTCTGGCTATACTCCTCCTGACTCAACAGGCGAACAATCGAATTCAATAAGCCAAACTTCGGATTCAATATACAAAGAAACACCATTCCCCATGCTGCACTCGAAATGATGTTGGGAATCATGAATACCGTACGGGCAAACCGTGCATGCCACGATTTTGCCCGTCTCGATACCACTAGCGCAAACATCACTCCGATAAGCACATGCACAGAGCTCTGCAGGAGGACCCACTTCACCGTATTAAGAGCAGCTGCCTTAAAAACTGTGGACGTAAAAAGCTCGACATAATTCTGGATTCCAATAAACTTTATTTCCTGACCAATATTCCACTGTGTAAATGAGGTGACGAGCAAAACTACTAGGGATAATGCATATACAAAGAGAAACAATAGTGTGCTCGGAACTAAAAAAGCTACAACCCACTTTTTTTTTATTTTCATATACTTTTCCCTTATTTAGAGCTTTCAGCTGCCTCGTCTAACTTTTTCGCCATTTCTTCAGCAGTAATATTGCCATAGACCAAGTCCGGATAATATTTACTAAATGAGTCTACTACTGTCGGATACGCCGTTACATCGAAAGTAGCAAATGCATATTCCGTGCCTTTGCGATCTTCCATCATTTGTGCAAACAGAGGATTCTCTGCTGCGAATTGATCGGTAATTTCAACATTATTGCCACACGGAACATCTTTTGTATACTCCATTGCAGCTTGTTGCCCCTCTGCATCAGTGAAGACTTTCAAGAGTTTCATCGCCGCGTCTTGTTTCTCCGGCGAGTCAGCACACACCACCCATCCCTCTGGATAAGTTGTCATTAAGCCGTTCTCCGGAAACATGGCAATCCCCACTTTATCGCTAAACCCTTCCATACTCTTTTCCGGGTTCTCAAAATCAGGGGTCATCCATAGCCCATTACAGAACATTGCCGCTTCACCTTGCATAAAGTTATTAGCTGCATTAGCATAAAGCGCACCAATGGCATCTTCTGTTGTGTACTTCTCTAAAAGTACTTTCATCCGCTCTAATGCATCAATCACCTCTGGCGTCTGATAGGTGTCGGGATACTTAGTATTCATAAATTCATTGCCCGCTTCCCCATTAGTTCCAATCATTGCTGCTAGCAGAATATTTGTCGCCCAGCAGTTTTCGCCAGTCATTAATGCTAGCGGAGTATGCCCTTTCGCATCCAGCTTCTCGCAATTATCCATAAATTCTTCCCAGGTCTTTGCAGGTTCAATTCCGGCATCGGCAAACATTTCTGTATTATAGAAATAGCCTGATAGCTGAGTCAGAGCAACCAAAGAATACAGCTTTCCATCTTCACTCATATTAGCCTGAATGGCATCTTCACTGAGGTCAGCTTTCCATTCCTGGTCGTCCTCAAGCATCGGTAGAATATCAACTGCCTGCCCGTTATCAATTGCCAACTCCTTGATTCCGTTTTTACCATCTACTACATCTGGTAGTTCACCTGATGCAGCCAGAACTTTCATTTTATCAGCATATGCCTGATCGCTAGGCAGCTCCTCAATCTCTAGCTTAATCTCATCACCGTATAATTCTTCAAACCTATCCAAACACGCTTTTTCCTGTGCCGCACTTGGATGATTTCCAACTCGGTATGTGGCATATTTAAGCGTCACAATATCTTCGTTTTTTTCACTCTCTGACTGGCTACCACTATCTGTTCCATCTGACTTACCGCATCCTACAACAAAACTGGAAACCATAGCCCCCACCAAAAATAGTGCTAATACTTTTCTTTTCATTTTCTTACCATCCTTTTTTCTTAATTTAAGCCCCTCTCATACAAGCACCCATTGCCATACTACACGTCGATTCTATTTACTGTCAATGTGTCGCGCTACGAATAGTTATTGTTTTTTTTGATAAGTTTGTTGCTTATATTGTTTTTCTTGATAGGCGTATTCCTTTATTTTCTTGTAGATATTTGCCTATTTCCTCTGCTAACTCCTGCGTGTTCAGCACTGCCTCGTTTCCTTGTACAGTGGTTACTCCTTTCAGAGCCTATCACACAGAACTCCCTGGGTACCACACCTACCGGTTAGAAACGTGCGCCGCCTGGCGCACGTTAAAAAAAAGTCTACTGCCGTAAGATTTGGCAGTAGACTTTTCTAATTTATAATTTTTTTGATTTTTCCGAAGCCGCCTTAATGCAATCCATTACCGCAAAGCGGAAGCCACCGCGCTCTAACGCTTCAATTCCTTCAATGGTAGTTCCACCAGGTGAGGTGACCATATCCTTTAGGGCCCCTGGATGAATATCTGTCTCCATCAACATCTTCGCTGATCCAAGACACGTTTGCTGGGCTAAGCTATAAGCCTGAGCTCTTGGCAACCCTTGCTTTACCGCTCCGTCAGCCAGCGCTTCAATAAATAACGCTACATAAGCCGGACCACCGCCACTTAAGCCACAAGCCACATCCATTAATTTCTCCGGCACCCACTCTACACTGCCGATGCCTTTAAAGATTGCCTCAGCTAGCGCTTGCTCCTGCTTGGTAAAGGTACTGTCTGAGCACAACACCGTCGCTCCTTCTTTAACCATAGCTGGCGTATTAGGCATGACTCGTAAAATCCGGGTATTATCTCCCATCATCGCCTGTAGACGTTCGACGGTAATTCCTGCCACTATCGATAACGCGGCCTTATCCTCTAAGGCCTCTTTACATGCTGCTAACATCTCTGGCGCTTGTTGCGGTTTTACCCCTAAGACTACCATCTCTGACTCTTGGCATAACGCGCTGCTACTATCTTTTGTGGCAACGCCCCAGCTGGCCGCCTTCTCATTGGCTACAGGACTAATGTCGTAGACAGCTACTTCTGCGGCCTTTAATACACCGCCATCGAGAGCCCCTTTAAGAATCGCTCCACTCATATTGCCACAACCGATAAAACCAATTTTGTACTTTGCCATTTTTCTTCCTCGCTTTCCCAAATAAACCTATTCTTCCACTTCCAAATACTGAAGGGCAAACTTGGCATATAGAGCTGCCCCTTCCTTTAATACACTTTCATCCACTTGAAAGCATTCGTTGTGATGAGCATAAGCTGCCCCTATGGCTTCATTGCGGCACCCTAAAAAGACAAAAACCGAAGGCACTTTTTCACTATAATAAGAAAAATCCTCAGAAACCATCTGCTTTTCATAGTCGCCAATAAAGTCTTCACCGTAGAGAGCTACCCCAGCTTCTTTGACCATACTTACTAACTTTTCATCCGTATTAATAACGGCCCCTGGGCCATACGTATACGTAAGCTTGGCCGTACAACCAAAAGCTTTCGCCGTCTGCGTAACCAGATTACGGATTTCCTCTTCGTTCTTCTGCCTCTGCTCTGGCGAAAAGGTGCGAACAGTACCTTCCATCACCACCTGATCGGCCACAATATTAAAGCGGGTACCGCCATTTATGGTGCCTACAGATACAACTAAGGGATTATTCGGATCGTTATTCCGACTTACCTGAGATTGCAGATTCATCAGTATCCCCGTTGCCGCTAATATGGCATCTTTCCCTAAGTGAGGGGCACAGGCATGGGAACTCAGTCCCTTAACTTTAATCACGAAATTATCGCAAGAGGCCATGCGCGGACCGCCCTCAATACTCAGCTTATGAGCTGCAAGGCCTGACCAAATATGCATCCCCATAATAGCGTCCACGTCGTCTAACACACCCTTTTTCAGGTAGTACTTAGCACCGTAGGTAGACTCTTCGGCCGCCTGAAATAAAAACTTAATCGTACCCACAAGGTTCTGCCGGTATTCACTTAGAATCTCTGCTGCTCCTAAAAGCATCGCCATATGGCAATCGTGACCACAGGCGTGCATATTGTCATTTTCGGATTTATACGGCAATTCACAGGCTTCCTTTACCGGCAAGGCATCAATATCTGCTCTAAGCATGACCGTCTTTCCTGGCTGCCTACCTCTAAGTACGCCCACCACTCCATTATAATCGGCAAAAGTCTCTACCTCAAGACCCATTCGCGCAAGCTCGCTTGCTAGGACTTGCGTAGTTTCCTTCTCTTCAAAAGAAAGCTCCGGATGTTGGTGAAAATACCGTCTTCTTTCGATTATGTACGCTTCCTTTTCCTTCGCTAAATCTGCAACGTTCAAGTACCCACCCCCTACATTTTTGTTCTTCTTTCTCGTTACTATTCGTGATATAATCAGCAATATAGCCAGTATATATATCACTCCCTATGGCTGTCAATAAAAAACACGTAAAGCGAGGCCCTATGAAGAATAATCAAAATATAAAAGATATCGTTTACAAAGCCATTGTCAATGATATTTTATCCTACGAATACCGACCAAATGAAGTTCTAAACGAGAAAACGTTGGTGGAAAAATACGGATATAGCAAGACGCCCATTCGCGAGGCACTACAGGCACTTTGTAACGATAATGTCCTTCGCAACATTCCCCGTTACGGCTACGAAATCGTGCGGATTACCTCTGATGATGTTGGCGATATGCTCCAATATCGTTACATCCTAGAAAGCGGGCTGCTAAAGCTCAAATATAAGGATATTAATGAGACACAAATCAAGCGCTTAGAAGAGATTGATGCCAAATGTACGGAATTCGAGAATGATATTTGGGAACACTGGAAATATAATACTGAGTTTCATTTAAAGCTGATGGCCTTTTGCCAAAACGCATATGCCTTAAATGAACTAGAAAACTGTATGAGCCGTCTTAAAATAGCTTATGCTCAGTTTTATTGGAATAGCTATGACAGCACTCCCTTATCCATTGACACCCGCAATCACGCTCCTATTCTAAGCAGCCTACGGGATAAGAATTTAGACAAGCTCTTGACCGCTCTAAAAGACGATTTATCCGATTTTGGCGGGGCGAATTATAACTTTAACATTGTCGTTGAGTAGACATAGATAACACCCCTGAATCATCCTATTTGTGTGATTCAGGGGTGTTGATTATATCTTATTCATTTTTCGCTGCCGCAATACCAGCAAGCGTGCCGTCGCAGACTGCTGTTGAAATCTGCTTAACCTCCTTTAAGCGAATGTCGCCAATGGCATAGACACCTGAGAGCTCTGTCTCCATCTGATCATTCGTGGGTACAAAGCCCTCAACTAGTTTCAGTTCGGAGTAGAGCTCGGTATTCGGTGTGGCGCCTGCATACACGAATATACCAACATCTGAATCTGTTATCCTCTGCGTCTCTCCTGTGCTTTCATCTAAGATATCTAAAGAGGTTACACGATCACTTCCCGCTACAACAGTTATTCTTGAATGTAGTCTTACCTTGATGTTATCTGCTGCTTCCACTTTCTTTTTGAATTCTGCGATACATCCTAGCGTTTCTTCAAAATGAACAATCGTAACGGTTTTAGCAATTCGTGAAAGGAAAATCGCTTCTTTAATAGCACCATCCGCGCCACCCACTACGTATACATTCTTCCCTGCATATTTTACACCGTCTCTGGCAGCGTTCATACCCATGCCCTTACCAGATAGCTCCGCTTCTCCAGGTATTTCTAGCTTACGAGGAGTGGTACCGCTTGCTAAGATTACTTTTTTTCCTTCGTATTTATTATTCTCTGTATAGATTGTCTTCGTGCTGCCAATTAAAGAAACTTTCGTTACCTCTTCGTAGACAAAATCAATACCAGCCGCTTCCGCTTGAGCTTTTAATCTTTCAGAAAAGCTTTCGCCAGTCTCCTGACTCATAATTCCTGCGTAATGGGTTACCGTCGAGATATTGCCAACGAGACCTCCTACCGCTTTCTTCTCAATGACAAGCACACGCTTGCCCCGGCTAACGGAGTATATTCCTGCACTCACACCTGCCGGTCCGGCCCCAATTATTATAACATCATACATTTCTGTTCCTCCTATTCTTTGTACACACATCATTGTAACACTTCTGTATTCAAACAATTCTAAAACTACTCTTAAGTATTTGTCGCAAATGTGATAAAATGATATCTAAAATAAAACATTATAAAATTGGGGGGTTTTACAAATGGAAAATGTATTTAAATCAAAGGCGAAGCATAGTGATTTCGCATGGGAGAACTTAGGGGATATCAAAGGCGGTAGAGGCGAGCTCGGGGAAAGCATGCCTGTCTTAGTCTATCGGATGATGCAGTATACAATGTTAGATGTTCTTTCAAAGGACTTAGGGGAAGAACAGGCCAATGTTTATTTTCACCGTGCCGGCTTTCTCTCAGGAACAGAGTTTGCCAAAAACGTTCTCAATCTAGACGTTGACTTTGATACCTTTGTGGCTGAGCTCCAGCAGAAATTACAAGAATATAAAATCGGTATTTTGAAAATGGAAGCTTTTGACAGCGAAAGCGGAAACATCATCCTCACCGTAGGGGAAGATTTGGACTGTAGCGGTCTACCGGTAACCAACGAAAATGTCTGCACCTATGATGAAGGCTTTATTTCCGGTATCCTAAATGCCTATACAGGCAAAAGCTACCAAGTGAAGGAAATCGATTGCTGGGCTAATGGCGACCGCGTTTGCCGCTTTTCCGGCGAAGTAAGCGAAGACAACAACGATTAATATGGATTGATGAGAGGTAAAAGATAAATGAAAGAAGTCGCTGACTTATTATTCGAATATTTAAAAAATCTACTCTATCATCCCCAAAGCGCCCACTTAGATGTGGACGCTTTACCTGTTGAGTTCAAAGAGCTAGGCCAAGGTCTCCTTTTTCTAGGTGACTGTGTGAACGAACAGCGAACCTTTGCAAGTGCTTTGGCTCACGGCAACTTAAGTACGCCACCGCCTTCTAGGGATAACGATCTTGCTGCGCCGCTTAAATCACTGCAATCTTCCCTCCGCCACATTACCTGGCAATCACAACAAGTGGCTAAGGGCGATTACGGTCAACAAATTGATTTTATGGGTGAATTCGCCGAAGCCTTTAACACCATGATTCACCAGCTTGATGAGCGCCAACAATCGCTTCTAAATAAGATTGAGAAAATCGAAAAGCAACGGGTGGCTTTAGCTCTAAATAACACCTTCTTGCAGGCGATTGCCGACGAGATTCCCGGGTGGATTATCGCTCTTGATTGCCAATCAAAGAGATTGGCCTATACAAATGCGGCCGCTAAGAGTTCTTTTGCCGAGGATCCTTTAATCGCTTCAGAGCTGCCTCTTCTATTAGGGGACTATTTAAGCTCCCAGATAGATATGTCTAACACGGATTCTTTTCAATTAAGCGTCGATAGCCGAACAGGTCCTATTTATCTAGCCGTCAAATGCTATCCACTCACTCTTGAAAAGCAAAATGTAATCGCTTTTTCTATCGAGGACATTAGTGCGAACCGGGAAGAAATGCTGCGTTTGGAAAACATGGCTTATTTAGATGAATTGACCCAGCTTCACAATCGCCGTTTTGGCATGTCCCTTTTCTACCAATGGCTTGACGAAAAAAAAGATTTCTGTCTATGTTTCATCGATCTTGATAACTTAAAATACGTCAATGACAAATACGGACATACAGAAGGTGACTTGTATATTATAAAAGCTGCTGACGACTTAAAGTCTCTTGCTAGCTCCATTCCGGTAATGAGCGTTAGTCGTCTCGGTGGTGATGAATTCATGCTTTTACTTCAAAACGAAAAAAAAGAGCATATAAATACTCTTTTAGAAGAACTGCGTACAAATATGATTAACTTTCCTATGCCTGAAGGCTGTGATTATCAATACAGCATTAGCTATGGGGTAGTGGAAATCGACAGCAGCGAGCAGCGTAACGCATCCGAGCTGCTAGCTATCGCTGACGAGCTGATGTACGAATACAAGCGCGCCCATAAAAAAGCGCGCCCCACCTCTAGGAATCATTAGCTTTCCTTCGTTATAAACGCTGCCCAGTCCCCCTGATACTCCTCGTTATGCTCACGCCAATATAAAAGCCGCTCTACGTATTCTTGCTTTCTTGTTTCTACCGGATTCTGACACGCTGGCACACCGTGTTTTCTGACAATCGCTGTCAACTCGTAGATAGGGAGACCCATGGCGTGACCACTAGTATGAACTACACCACAGGCTTGACCGACGGCGTGACATAAGGCCATATCCACTGGTGAAGAGATTTCTTTCGCTACAGCATGGGCATCAAGAATCGCCCGCTGAGCAACTGGCATCTTAACCTTTCCAGCGGCCCAGTCCCGAGATATACTCACCGCGTTCGCTAATCGTTCTTCATCTGGATAGCGTTTTTTCATATCTACTACTATCTCATCGCCAAACTCTAACGCCCACAAGATTACTGTTTGGTGATTTTGCTGCTGAATCAGTCCCTCTAAATCTGCGAGAAATTCACTATGCTTACCAAAGAGTATCTGGTTCTTTCTCTTCATTCTATTCTGAACATCACTAAGCCAATCCATCGTCTTTACCCTCCTACTTTTCAATAATTATAGCACAAAGAAGGTTATTAAGTGCGCAAGGATAAAAGACACTACGCAGACAGAAATCCCCCCTAATAATTCTTTCGCCGTATGCCTTTTTAAAGACAAAGATGCCCATATAATTAGGGCTGCTACTAACAAGCAAGGTATAATTGTCTTTACGCCTACAAAATAAACGAGCAACAATAATGGTCCTGTAAAGCTACAAGCATGACCACTAGCCCGAAAGCGAAGTAACGTATTGCACAGCGTCAGTAATAACACAGAAATAAAATACGTTAGACAGATTAGCTTTACCTGCTTAGTGGCACTTACTGCAAACGCCCAAACAAGTGCTATCCCATATCCGAGAAGATTCATGATAAACGCTAGCTTTCGCTGACCCTCTCGGCCTTTCTCTTTCAGAGAAGGAATAAGTTTTTGCAGAGGATAGGCGATGATAGGCACGACACCTAATAGTATGCCAATAATAAGCACCTCTGATACACTCCGAAAAATGTCACTTCTTACCCTCGCTAAGATGAACACCAGTATGGAAACTATAATCGGCGGTACCGACAATACTCTTATACCCTTGGCAACTGCTTCTTTATTCACCATTCCCTTATCATCCCTTCCTTGCCAAGACATTGGCAAATCCTTTCACTTCATTTATAATATTGTTACAAATTGTAACATTGCCAAAAAATCTTTTCAATATAACATGGAGATACTGTGACAAGGAGGTTTGATTTGTAACATGGATGAAAGAAGACTAAGCCGCACAAATATTCTGGCCAAGGAATATATCGTTTCTGCTCTACTTTTGCTGGTATCTCAAAAACCATTAAGTAAAATAACTGTTTCTGAACTTTGTCAAAAAGCTGGTGTTTCACGAATGACCTTCTATAAAGTTAAGCAGAGTACCACGTCCATAAAACGTGCAAAGGCAAAAGGTGAATGCTACTGATTTTTTATATATTCTTGTACCAAAGAAAGACTTTGCTCGCTAACAGTAGCAACAAAATAGCTACTTGACCCAAAGTATGGCTTCCCGTAAAACCTCCCTACTTCCGTAGGAAAATCTCGCTGGGCAAATCCTGTTGTCTTGGTCTTTAGCACATTTACAAATTCCGCCTAAGCCATTCCTGGAGTCGCTTCAAAAAGTAGATGTAGATGGTCAGCCTCTCCATTTAACTCTAAGATATTGTAACCAGAACAAGATGATATTGAAGAAGAAAACACGAGTGCCGATACGGACTTAAATGAAAAATTAAATTCCAGCAATCTCTAACCGTAGTAAATCTGCGGAAGTAACTTCTGTTTTGCACCTTAACAAATTCATATATTTGTCGTATAATTAACCTAGAAGCACCAAAAATGTAAGCTTTACTGCATGCCAAACGGGCATCTGAAAATAGTGTGCGAGACT
>NZ_JAMXOC010000028.1 GCF_024721265.1 Ohessyouella blattaphilus
CCGAGCTTATAAGAATCGTAACACCGAGAAACCTGAACCATCTTTAGCTTAGCATCTAGTGGCAAGCTTGCTAGAAAATAATATCCCTTTCTCTTAGGGAACTTAAGGTTAGCGCCTTCGGTGCAATCTTCCTTGGCGTAAAGAACACAGTCTTGATTTGTAAAAGGAAAGGAGCAGAACTCTCCCTTATATCTTGGCATCTGCGGCTCCCCTAAGTATTTGTGGGAATTATTCCAGTAGTCCTTCTTAGCTGCTAACCAGTTACTAAAATCCGTAACAGCTTGCTTAATAACCGCTTGCGCACTTTGCATGGGAAGTCCTGCAAAGAAGTCTGGATTCTCGGTTACTCGCATTAACTTCTCAAGGAAGGTATAAGTAAGTACAGACTTAGGCTTTTGCAGATGGGGATAACGACTTAAGACTTGCCTGATTTCTTCTGCTACAAACTCTTCATTTTCTGAAAGAACTTCTTTCCTTCTGCCGGTGAAGTTTTGTCGTATACGAAACAAAGACGCATTGTAAAGACTCTTAGCAAGAAATCCTAAGTCTTCAAGGTAAGTATATAGTTCTGGTTCTTTCCTCTTAGATATTAATATTTGCTTTGATTTATACATATGGTTGAACCTCTTGATACCCCTTTGTTTCTATAATATAATTATACTACTAATAAAAGCGGACGTAAAGAAGAAAAAGAACAGATGTTCGAGAAAGGTGGTCAACCTTATTATGCGTATCGGCACTCGTGTTTTCTTCTTCAATATCATTTTTTTCTGTTTACAATATCTTAGAACTAAACGGAGAGGCAGACCATCTACATCTACTTTTTGAAGCGACTCCAGGGATGGCTTAGGCGGAATTGTAAATGTGCTAAAGACCAAGACAGCAGGATTTGCCCAGCGAGATTATCCTACGGAAGTAGGGAGGTTTTACTGGAAACCATACTTTGGGTCGCGTAGCTATTTTGTTGCTACTGTTAGCGAGCAAAGCCTCTCTCTAGTACAAGAATATATTAAAAATCAGTAGCATTCACCCGCGCCCATGCAAGTTTTATGGACGCGGTACTCTGCTTTACTTTATAGAAAGAAGTTCGTGTCTTAACTGATACGGGCTTCTTTTTTTAATGAGAATTATTTTCAAAAAAAGATTGACAAGTAAGCCTTAACTAACTATAATTTAGTTGCTAATGATAATCATTTGCATTAAAAGAATAGGTGGTGAGTGATGATGCCGTTAACCATGTTAAAAAGTGGCGAATCAGGAAAGATTTTAAAAATCGGCGGACAGGAAGAGGTAAAGAATTTTCTCGGTAAACTGGGATTTGTGGTTGGTGAAGAAGTCAGCGTAGTCTCTTCCCAAAGTGGAAATATTATCGTTCAGGTGAAGGATTCCCGAGTGGCCGTTAGCAAAGTGATTGCCAATAAAATCATGATTTAGATAAAAGGAGATAGAGGAGAATGGATACATTAAAAGATGTAAGGCCCGGTCAAAGCGTATCGGTGGTTAAGCTTAGAGGCGAAGGCGCTCTCAAGCGGCGGATTATGGACATGGGAATTACGAAAGGGACGGCTGTCTATGTGAGAAAGGTTGCGCCCTTAGGGGATCCGGTAGAGATAACTGTTAGAGGATATGAGCTGTCCCTTCGTAAAGAAGATGCAGGGATGATTGAAGTCGAGTAGATGGAGGACAAGAATAGATGGGTATAACAATTGCTTTGGCCGGTAATCCTAATAGCGGCAAGACAACACTTTTCAATAGCCTTACGGGATCGAACCAGTTCGTGGGTAACTGGCCTGGGGTAACCGTGGAAAAGAAAGAGGGGAAATTAAAGGGCAATAAGGAAGTGACGATTACGGATTTGCCAGGTATCTACTCCTTGTCGCCTTATACATTAGAGGAAGTGGTGGCGAGAAATTACTTGCTTAATGAAAAGCCAGATGCCATTCTAAATATCATTGACGGTACGAATTTGGAACGTAACCTGTACTTGAGCACTCAGTTATTAGAGTTAGGAATCCCCACGGTTATGGCGGTAAATATGATGGATGTGGTGGAAAAGACAGGGGATAAAATCGCTATCCAAAAACTTAGTGATAAAATCGGTTGTCCGGTATACGAAATATCAGCGCTTAAAAATAAGGGCGTGATGGAAGCAGCCAAGGCAGCTATTAAAGCCTCGACTAGCAAGAAGCAAGAGGTGGTTCCTTACTTTTCACCGGAAGTAGAAGCTGCAATTGCGAGTATATCTCAGCTCCTTGGTGAGCAGGTGCCTGTGTCGCAGAAGCGCTTTGTCGCCATTAAGCTTTTTGAAAGAGACGACAAGATTTCCCAGGTCCTTAATTCGATTCCAGATGTGGAACAGATTATCGCAGGGGAGGAAAGACAGAAGGACGACGATGCGGAAAGCATTATTACCAGTGACCGTTATGAATATATTACAGAGATTACGAGTGAGATTCTTAGAAAAGGCAAGACAGAGAAACTGACCACGTCTGATAAAATCGACCGAGTGGTAACCAATCGCTGGCTCGCTCTACCGATTTTCGCGGTAGTGATGTGGCTTGTATATTATATCTCGGTGTCCACAGTGGGCAGTTGGCTGACAGACTGGGCCAATGACGGAGTGTTTGGTGAAGGGTGGAGTCTCTTTGGTATGGATATCCCGGGGATCCCTGTGCTAGTAGGAAATGCCTTATCAGCGCTTAACGTAGCGCCTTGGCTTGAAGGGCTGATCCTTGACGGTATCGTGGGCGGCGTTGGGGCGGTCTTAGGCTTTGTTCCTCAGATTCTCGTACTCTTTATTTTCCTAGCCTTTCTCGAGTCTTGTGGTTATATGGCCAGAGTGGCTTTCATTATGGACAGAATTTTCCGCAAATTCGGTTTGTCCGGGAAGTCTTTCATTCCCATGCTAATCGGTACCGGTTGTGGTATTCCGGGAATTATGGCCTCGAGAACGATTGAAAACGAACGAGATCGCCGCATGACGATTATGACCACCACGTTTATCCCTTGCGGGGCGAAGCTACCGATTATCGCCTTAATCGCCGGTGCCCTCTTTAACGGCGCTTCTTGGGTAGCGCCTAGTGCATACTTTGTAGGCATTGGTGCCATTATCATTTCAGGAATCATCTTGAAGAAAACGAAGATGTTTGCCGGTGACCCAGCTCCGTTTGTAATGGAATTGCCGGCCTATCACTGGCCGCGTATTAGCGACGTGCTTAGAAGCATGTGGGAGCGAGGCTGGTCGTTTATTAAAAAGGCGGGAACTATCATCCTCTTATCCACCATCTTTATCTGGTTCACCTCCAACTTTGGCTTTGTGAACGGGCACTTCGGTATGGTAGAAGATTTAAGCGACGGTCTTCTCGCCGCCATAGGACGCGGGATTGCCTGGATCTTTATTCCTCTTGGCTGGGGTGACTGGCAGGCGGCTGTGGCAGCGGTAACCGGCTTGGTGGCTAAAGAAAACGTTGTTGGTACCTTTGGGGTCCTCTTTAAGTACGCAGAGGTTAGTGAAGAGGGTCAGGAAATCTGGGCTACGTTAGCGACGAGCTTTACAGCGCTATCGGCTTACTCCTTCCTCGTCTTTAACTTACTTTGTGCTCCTTGCTTTGCCGCCATGGGCGCCATCAGACGGGAGATGAATAACGCCAAGTGGTTCTGGTTTGCGGTAGGATATCAAACCCTGTTCGCCTACGCCGTTTCCCTTTGTGTATTCCAGTTAGGATCTCTCTTTACCGGAGGCGGCTTTACTATTTGGAGCGCAGTTGCTATTCTAGTGGTAGCACTATTTATCTATCTGCTTTTCCGACCTTATAAGCAAGCGACGAAATACGAAATTCAGATACCGGGAATCAAGAAAAAAGCAATCTAGTTATATACAGTAGAAAGAAGGGATTTTATGGCAACAATTATTATCGCCATCGGTTTGATCGCCGTTGTTGCTCTGATTATTCGGAGCATGGTGAAAAGAAAAAAGAGCGGCAAAGGTAGCTGCGGATGTGACTGTGGTAGTTGTGCTATGGGGTGTCACGAGATACCTTCAAAGCCTAGTTCAAAAGAATAAATTCTTCGGCATCTTATTCGTTGACTTTAAAATTTTAGAGGCTTATACTATAGGGGTAAAATACATTGAAAGGTTGGGTAGTAACTATGGATCAAAACAAGTTAAAAAGAGTCCTTGCATCAATGGAGGACAACAAAGTGCCGCAGATGATTATCTCTGACCCCACGGCCATCTTCTATTTAACAGGACACTGGATTCACCCGGGGGAACGTTTACTTGCGCTTTATCTTAATGTAAACGGCAATCACAAAATGATGATTAACAAACTGTTTCCACAAGAAGGAGACATGGGCGTAGACGTCATCTATTATGATGATATCGAAGACGGTGTAGAAATTCTAAGCAAGTATGTGGATAAGGACAAGACAATGGGGATTGATAAGACTTGGCCTTCCAAATTCTTAATCAGATTGCAAGAGCTTGGCGGTGGTAGCAATTACGTGAATGGTTCACCGATTGTTGACTACATCCGTATGATTAAGGATGAAAAAGAGCAAGAGTTAATGCGCAAATCTAGCGCCCTTAACGACATTGCGATGGAGAAATTAATTCCTTGGGCAGCCAAAGGCTTAACCGAGAGAGAATTAAATGCTAAAACCAGAGAAATTTACAAAGAGTTAGGCTGTGAGGATGTATCTTTTGATCCAATCACCGCTTATGCAAAAGGAGCAGCGGATCCTCATCACGTTACCGATGATAGCAAAGGTAAGGTAGGCGATTGTGTGATTCTTGATATCGGAGCATTTAAAGACAATTACGCTTCCGATATGACAAGAACCGTCTTTATCGGTGAAGTGTCTGAGCGTCAAAGAGAAATCTACGATATCGTAGTGGAAGCCAATATGCGCGGAATCGCGGCGGCTAAGCCAGGTAACAGAATGAAGGATGTAGATTTGGCAGCGAGAAACTACATTGAAGAAAAAGGCTATGGTGAATACTTTACTCACCGTACTGGACACTCTATCGGTCTTGAAGATCACGAGTTTGGCGATGTGTCCTCAGTAAATGATGATATCATCCAAGTTGGACAGTGCTTCTCAGTTGAACCGGGAATCTACTTACCAGACGAAGGCCTTGGTGTACGTATCGAAGACCTTGTAATTATTACAGAAGACGGCTGTGAAGTGCTTAACCACTTTACGAAAGATTTAATCGTCGTACCTGTAGAATAAGGAAAGGGGACACGTTAGCGCAGACGTGAGAAGCGCATAACATGTCCCGCAACTAAAAGGGGACATGCTTTGCGTGCCCCCTTTTCTTTTTGCCTATTTTGTAATACAATAAAAGACAGGTTGAAAAGGGAGGAATAGGCAGTGAATAGAGAAGAAGCGTACACGATACTACACAAATATATGAAGGGTCAGAATTACCTTGACCATTCTTACGCCGTTGAGGTGATTATGAGAGGGCTGGCAAAGCGCCTCGACCCGGGAAACGAAGAGTACTGGGGTATTATCGGCCTCCTTCACGATTTGGATGAGGAGCAATGCGATTGGCAAAACGATATGAGTGTCCACGGCCCGACTTCGGTGGAGATTCTTAAAAAAGAAGGAATCGATGACCCGGTAATGTTCGAAGCGATCAAAGCTCATAATCCTAAAAACGGCAAGAAAGCGCGGACGACGATTGAATACGCCATTCTGGCAGCGGATCCGATGAGTGGCTTTGTAAAAGCGGTAGCTCAGATTTACCCGGATAAAAAGGTGGCTAGCGTGAAGCCGAAATCGGTCTTAAAGCGCTTTAACGAACTACGCTTTGCGGCTGGTGCGAATCGGGACTACATGGAGTGTATTGAATTTACCGGACTGCGTCTAGAAGATTTGATCGATGTTGCCTTAGACGAGATGACAGGAATTGCCGAGCAAATCGGTTTATAAGGAAGAAGAAAGAGACAGTACTCACGAATAATAAAGGAGTACTGTCTCTTTTTGGATACGTATTTAAAGCCACTGGCCTGTTCTTTTGGTAAAGATTTTCTTTAACAGCTGGGTGGATAAGCAATAAGCCACAAGCAGCAGAGCTAACCAAGGCGCGAAGCGCAGCGGTAGCGCGTGCATGTCGAGAGCGATAGCCATCGGCGAGAAGGCCACAGCCAGAGCTAAGATAGCCACAAGTAGCGTCGATATCAGCAGGGCTTTCGCTGGTCGACTCTCGATAAAGGGTAGCTTAGCGGTGCGAATCATGTGAATAACAAGGACCTGGGAGACGGTTCCAAAGACGAACCAACCACACTGAAAGAGAGGGGCAGTATCCTTGGTGGAGGCACCGATAATCCACCACATAATCGCAAAACACAGAATATCAAAAATAGAGCTTAAGGGGCCCATGTAAAGCATAAAGGACTTGATGGAGCCAGTTTCCCACTTACGAGGAGCCTTTAAATATTCAGGGTCCACATTGTCAAAAGGAATCCCCATTTGTGAGAAGTCGCACAAAAGGTTCTGGGCTAAAATCTGGACCGGTAGCATGGGGAGGAATGGTAAGAAAATGGAAGCAACGATGACTGAGATCATATTACCGAAGTTTCCACTGGCTGCCATTTTAATATATTTGACGATGTTGCCGAAGGTTCGCCGACCTTCTAAGACCCCGTGCTCCAGCACCATGAGATCTTTTTCTAGCAGGATAATATCGGCGGTTTCTTTGGCGATGTCCACCGCGCTATCAACGGAAATTCCCACATCCGCTTGGTGAAGGGGCGGGGCGTCGTTGATACCGTCCCCCATGTAACCAACGGTGTGACCAGCCCCTTGAAAGATTCTGACCACCCGTTCTTTTTGGGCGGGAGAGAGCTTGGCAAAGAGATCACAGCTTCTTGCGGCATGCTCTAGCCGGGCGTCGTTCATCCCTTCCACGTCAGCGCCAGTCAGCACTTTTTCACTATTGATACCGACTTTTTGACAGACCTTGATGGCAACCCCCTCACTGTCACCGGTGAGGACAACGGTACGTACCCCGTGTTCTTTCAGGGCGGCGATAGCCGTAGCGGCACTTTCCTTTGGCGGATCTAAGAAGCCCACAAAGCCAATGAGCACCATCTCGCTTTCATCAGCGACACTAAAGGAGTGCTCATCGGGGACCTCGTTCTTCTGGGCGATGCCAATCATCCGTAGCCCTTCCGCATTATGAGATTCATAGACCTCTTTAGCGATCGCACGATTCTGATCGTCAAAGGGTACCACCTTGCCACCGATTTCCGCAAAGGTGCAGATGCCTAAGATTTCCTCAACTGCGCCTTTGGTGATAAGCTGGCGCTTCCCTTCCTTGTCTTCTAGGACTACGCTCATTCGTCGTCTGGAAAAATCAAAAGGAATTTCATCAATGCGGTGATAGCTAGCTAGAACCTCATCCATTTGGTACGTAGTTGCCCGGTTGATAATCGCTACATCGATTAAGTTTTTAAGTCCTGTTTGAAAGTAGCTATTTAGGTAAGCGTGGCGTAGAATGCGCTTGTCGTCATTTCCCTGCACATCCATATACTTTTCGAGAACGATTTTATCTTCGGTTAGCGTACCGGTCTTATCCGTACAGAGGATATCCATTTCACCAAAGGTCTGGATGGCACCCAGGGTCTTAACGATTACCTTCTGTTTGGACATGGAGACCGCACCCTTAGCTAAGGTGGAGGTCATAATTACTGGCAGCATTTCGGGCATCAGCCCCACTGCAATACTGATGGCAAAGAGTAGGGCACCGCCCCAGTCTTTTTTCGTAAAGCCGTTAATCATAAAGACGATAGGTACCATAACGAACATCAGTCGTACTAGTAGCGAGCTAACGGAATCAACGCCTCGCTCGAAACTATTTTTGGCTCGGTCGCCACTTAGTGATTTGGCCATGGAGCCGATATAGGTGCTATTACCAGTGGAAAGAGCGATGCCAGAGGCGCTACCGCTGACGATATTGGAGCCCATAAAGCCAATATTGGTAAGATCGGTGAGGGCGTCGTCCTGGGTGTTTTGCAGTTGGCTGTATTTTTCCACCGGGTTAGATTCTCCAGTTAAAGCCGATTGGGCGACGAAGGTATCCTTAGTAGAGAGAAATCTTAGATCTGCCGGCAGCATATCACCAGCTGCTAAGTAGACGATGTCTCCGGGAACCACATCCTTCATCTCGATTTCAAGCTGTTTGCCGTCTCTTAGGACATCGGCTTTATTAGAAATTATCTCGGAAAGTTTGGCAGCAGCACTATTCGAACGTTCCCCTTGAATAAAGGAAACACCGCTAGAAACTCCGACTAAAAGAAGAATAATACTTACCGTTAGGTAGTCAGGACGCGTGGCATAAATAACATCGGTGAAAAAGGTGATAGCGGCGATAATCAGGAGCACCACGTTAAAGGGGTTAATAATCGCGCTATAAAGTCGGCGCAGGACGGTATCGTGCTTGCCAGTATTGATGGTGTTTTCGCCGAATTTATCTAAGCGAGCGTCTGCCTGCGTGCTCGTTAGCCCGTTTTCGCCGGATTCCAGTTGGGAAAAAAGATCAGGAAGGTTCATAAAAGCTAGGCTTCGAAGAGTCTGTTCCGTCTCGTTCTTTTTTTGTAGAGGCGCTGTGTATTTGGTCTTCATAGGCAAAAGTCCTTTCTGATTTATAATACGTATGCTATTAGTATAACATCAGCCCTAACCAGTAGCAAATTTACGGCGCCCATTTATCGGCCATTTAGCCACGAAAACGCTTGACTTTTGCCGGCGGTAGTAATAGAATATCTTTGTGTGCACGCAAAGCGGGCTTTCATTTTGTATGCCACAAATGTACATATTCAAAAGATATGAACAGCAACTTATTATTATCATAGGAGGTGAAAAAGAATGCCAACATTTAACCAGTTAGTGAAAAAGGGACGCCAGACATCTGTAAAGAAGTCTACCTCTCCAGCACTTCAAAAAGGTTACAACTCTCTTAAGAAAAGAGCAACTAACGAGTCTGCTCCTCAGAAGAGAGGTGTGTGTACAGCGGTTAAGACTGCTACACCGAAGAAACCGAACTCAGCCCTGAGAAAGATCGCCAGAGTACGTCTATCTAACGGTATCGAAGTAACAAGCTATATCCCAGGCGAAGGTCACAACCTTCAAGAGCATAGCGTTGTACTTATCCGTGGAGGAAGAGTAAAAGACCTTCCGGGTACAAGATACCACGTTGTTAGAGGAACTCTCGATACAGCAGGTGTTGCGGACAGAAAACAGTCTCGCTCTAAATACGGAGCTAAGAGACCTAAAGCTGCCAAATAGTAATGAAGTAATCACAAACAGAGCTATGATAGATAAGTTGCGAGTTAAATAGATACTTGCACGATACACATATCATTAGAGAGACACATGTGAGTACCGATGAATTAATCAGTGTAGAGACTACACGTAATATGTTTAAGGAGGGAAGAAACGTGCCACGTAAAGGACATACTCAAAAAAGAGAAGTACTAGCGGATCCGTTATACAATAACAAAGTGGTAACAAAGCTTATCAATAACATTATGTTAGATGGTAAGAAAGGTGTTGCCCAAAAGATTGTTTACGGAGCGTTTGAAAAAGTAGCAGAGAAGTCCGGTAAGCCGGCAATTGAAGTATTCGAAGAAGCCATGAATAACATCATGCCTTTACTCGAAGTAAAAGCCAGACGTATCGGTGGAGCTACTTATCAGGTACCAATCGAAGTACGCGTTGACAGAAGACAAGCGCTAGCACTTCGTTGGTTGACCATGTATTCTCGTCAAAGAGGCGAAAAGACCATGGAAGAAAGATTAGCAAACGAATTAATGGACGCATCGGCTAACACCGGAGCATCTGTGAAGAAAAAAGAAGACATGCATAAAATGGCGGAAGCGAATAAAGCATTTGCTCACTACCGTTTCTAATTTTAGGAGGAACAATGGCTGGAAGAGAATATCCATTAGAGAGAACCAGAAACATCGGTATTATGGCACATATTGATGCCGGTAAGACCACTCTGACAGAGCGTATCTTATACTATACAGGTGTTAACTATAAGATTGGGGATACTCATGAGGGTACAGCAACCATGGACTGGATGGAGCAAGAGCAAGAGCGTGGTATCACGATCACCTCAGCTGCTACTACCTGTCACTGGACCCTACAGGAAAATAACAAAGCAAAGCCGGGAGCAGAAGAAAACCGCATTAACATTATCGATACACCAGGTCACGTTGACTTTACTGTTGAAGTTGAGCGTTCACTACGTGTACTTGACGGTGCAGTCGGTGTCTTCGATGCCAAGGGCGGCGTTGAGCCTCAATCTGAAAACGTATGGCGTCAAGCTGATACGTACAATGTACCGAGAATGGCATTCATCAACAAGATGGATAAAATGGGTGCTGATTTCTTCGGTTCTACTGATCAAATCAGAGACCGTCTCGGAAAAAACACCATCATGCTTCAGATTCCTATCGGAAAAGAAGATGATTACAAAGGTCTTATTGACCTGATGGAAATGAAAGCGTACATCTACAACGATGATAAAGGTGAAGATATTGAAATTACTGATATCCCAGCTGACTTAAAAGATGATGCTGACCTATATCGCGCCGAATTAGTAGAAAAGATCTGTGATCTTGACGACGATTTGATGATGATGTACTTAGAAGGCGAAGAGCCTTCAATGGAAGAGCTGAAAGCAGCACTTAGAAAAGCAACTTGCGAATGCCGCGCCATTCCTGTAGCTTGTGGATCTGCTTACCGTAACAAAGGTGTACAGAAGCTCTTAGACGCAATCGTTGAATACATGCCATCACCAATTGACATCCCACCGATTACCGGTACAGATGAAGATGGTAATGAAGTAGTAAGACATTCATCAGATGATGAGCCGTTTTCTGCTTTGGCATTTAAGATTATGTCAGATCCCTTCGTTGGGAAATTAGCTTTCTTCCGGGTGTACTCAGGAACGATGAACTCCGGTTCTTACGTTTTAAATGCTACCAAAGGAAAGAAAGAGCGTGTTGGTCGTATCCTACAGATGCATGCCAACAAGCGTGAAGAGCTTGATAAAGTATATGCTGGTGATATTGCTGCCGCAATCGGTTTCAAGCTTACTACTACCGGTGATACCATCTGTGATGAAAAGAATCCAGTAATTCTTGAGTCAATGGAATTCCCGGAACCGGTTATCGAGCTTGCAATCGAGCCGAAAACCAAAGCATCACAAGGAAAGCTTGGCGAATCTTTAGCAAAACTTGCCGAAGAAGATCCGACTTTCAAAGCTCATACAGACCCAGAAACTGGACAGACTATCATTGCCGGTATGGGAGAGCTTCACTTGGAGATTATTGTTGACCGTCTTCTTCGCGAGTACAAGGTAGAAGCTAATGTTGGTGCCCCACAGGTTGCCTACAAAGAAGCCTTTACTAAGCCAGCTGACGTTGACAGTAAATACGCAAAACAATCAGGTGGACGTGGACAATACGGACACGCTAAAGTTAAATTCGAGCCAATGGACGTTAACGGTGAGGAAGTATACAAATTTGATTCAACCGTTGTTGGTGGATCAATTCCTAAGGAATACATCCCAGCTGTAGGTCAAGGTATCGAAGAAGCAATGCAATCAGGTATCTTGGGAGGATTCCCAGTGGTTGGTGTACATGCAACTGTATACGATGGTTCTTACCATGAAGTCGATTCATCAGAAATGGCTTTCCACATTGCCGGTTCTATGGCATTTAAGGAAGCGATGAAGAAATCTGATCCAGTACTTCTTGAGCCAATCATGAAGGTTGAAGTAACCATGCCTGAAGAGTACATGGGTGACATCATCGGTGATATCAACTCACGTCGTGGACGTGTAGAAGGTATGGATGATCTTGGCGGTGGTAAAATCGTCAGAGCTTTCGTTCCCCTTTCTGAGATGTTTGGCTACTCTACCGATCTTCGTTCAAGAACGCAAGGTCGTGGTAACTACTCAATGTTCTTTGAGAGTTATGAAGCAGTGCCAAAGTCAGTACAAGAAAAGGTACTTTCTGTTAAGAAAGATTAGGACACGAGAAGCAGGTCCCACAATTGCAAAAAAGGGTTGAAAAACGAATGATTATTTAATATAATCAAAGTTAGCCTAGTAAACGAATTACAAAACAAAGGCCCACAAAGAGGCATATAATAAGGAGGATATTCAAAATGGCAAAAGCTAAATTTGAGAGAAACAAACCGCACTGTAATATCGGTACCATCGGTCACGTCGATCATGGTAAAACCACTCTTACAGCAGCAATCACAAAGACTCTTTCTGAAAGAGTTGCAGGTAACGCAGCAGTTGATTTCGACAACATCGACAAGGCTCCAGAAGAAAGAGAACGTGGAATCACAATCTCTACATCTCACGTTGAGTATGAAACTGACAAACGTCACTACGCTCACGTAGACTGCCCAGGACATGCCGATTACGTTAAGAACATGATCACCGGTGCTGCACAAATGGATGGCGCTATCTTAGTTGTAGCTGCTACCGATGGTGTTATGGCACAAACTCGCGAGCATATCTTACTTTCTCGCCAGGTAGGTGTACCTTATATCGTTGTATTCATGAACAAATGTGACATGGTTGACGACGAAGAATTACTTGAATTAGTAGAAATGGAAATCAGAGAACTTCTTGACGAGTATGAGTTCCCAGGTTCTGATACTCCTATCGTTCAAGGTTCTGCTCTTAAGGCTCTTGAAGATCCTACAAGCGAATGGGGCGACAAGATCATGACTCTTATGGATGCAGTAGATAGCTACATTCCAGATCCAGTTCGTGAGACTGACAAACCTTTCCTTATGCCAGTAGAGGATGTATTCTCAATCACAGGTCGTGGTACAGTTGCTACCGGACGTGTTGAGCGTGGTACACTTCACGTAAACGATGAAATCGAAATCGCTGGTATCAAAGAAGAAACTAAGAAATCAGTTTGTACTGGAGTAGAAATGTTCCGTAAGCTTCTTGATGAAGCTCAAGCTGGTGATAACATCGGTGCTCTTCTTCGTGGTGTAGACCGTGACGAAATCGAACGTGGACAAGTTCTTGTTAAACCAGGAAGTGTTACTTGCCACAAGAAATTTACAGCTCAAGTATACATTCTTACAAAAGATGAAGGTGGACGTCACACTCCTTTCTTCAACAACTACCGTCCTCAGTTCTACTTCCGTACAACTGACGTAACTGGTGTTTGTAACTTACCAGACGGTGTAGAAATGTGTATGCCTGGTGACAACGTAGAAATGTCAGTAGAATTGATTCACCCAGTAGCAATGGAGCAAGGTCTTCGTTTCGCTATCCGTGAAGGTGGACGTACAGTAGGTTCAGGAAGAGTTGCAACTGTTCTTGACTAAGTCTAGAGCACTTAGTGAAAGCGTAGCTTGAAGTTAGTGCGAAGACTGTTCGAAGGAACTTGGCGAGGTATTATCGAGCCTAGTGAATCGAACTTCCTTAAAGAAATATCGAAACCCCAGGTACAAGCTTGCTTGTATCTGGGGTTTTTATAATTTGCGACTAGGGCGCAGCCCGCGACCGAAACGGCGAAAGCCGTGAGGTGTCGCGTAAGGCTTATTGCCAAAGCTGTCTACCATATGCTAAAGTAATCTGAGAAATGGAGGTTCGCTATGATTTTTAGACCAGCAACAGAAAAAGACAGCGAGGGTATCCGCGCTGTCTACAAACCATATATAAGCACACCGATAACCTTTGAGTATACGCTTCCTAGCGAGACAGAGTTTCGCCAGCGCATCGCCAAAATCTCAGCCTTTTATCCCTATATAGTCTGCGAGGATGAGGGGAAGATTGTGGGCTATGCCTATGCAGGGCGTTATCGTGAGCGCAAAGCCTACGACTGGAGCGTAGAGCTCTCCGTTTACTTAGATCCAGAATACACGGGACAAGGTCTTGGAAAGAAACTGTATCAGATGCTGATGGCGATACTTACACATCAAGGCGTAAAGACAGTGTATGGGGCGATTACCCTACCGAATAGTGCCAGTGAACGCCTTCATGAAAGTCTCGGCTTTCACAAGTTAGGCGTTTACCGTAACACAGGTTTTAAAGATGGTCAGTGGTATAGTGTCATCTGGTACGAAAAGGAATTAGCACCTTATGACAATCCCCCGAAGCCAGTAAAGAGCATTGCCGAAGTCGGCTACTTAGTTAACGATTGAATATCACGGAAGACGTATTTTAGGTCGCGAATCATAGCGTCAAAGATGCCGGATTTGAAGATACTTAAGGTAGCCATAACGAGCACAGGACCTAGGACAGCACCCCAGACACCGGAGATTTTCAGGCCGGCAAAGATACTGATTAGCGTTACTAATGGATGAAGTCCGGTTTGGGACCCGACGATTTTAGGCTCGACGATTTTGCGGATACCAAAGAAGACTAGGGCGATAATAATGAGAAAGACCCCTTTTCCGGTATTGCCAAGGATTAGCTCTAATATGCCCCAAGGAGTCAGTACAGCAATTGTACCGATTACCGGGAGAAGATCGATAAATCCCAGGAATAAGGAAATCAAAAGGGCATATTCTTGGCCGTAAAAGCTTAAGCAGACAAACATAAAGACGGTAGCAAAGAGCGCTAGCAGTAAAAGGGCCCTTACGTAGCCTTTGATGGCGCCAGCGAGGGCGTTTTTCACGACGATGACATTACCTAGAAATTCAGGGTTTAAGTGCTTTCTAAGAGCTGCTTTAAAGTTATCGAAGTCCGCTAACATAAAGTATAAAGCGACCACGAGGATGATAAAGTTAATCAAGAAGCTTCCCGCTCTTCCTGGCAAGAGAGCAGTAAAGGAAACGGCGTAATTAAGCACCGTGCCACTGGTGCTACTAATCCAGCGGAACAGATTGGTTTCAAGCTCTGTATAGACGTCTTTTAGCTGGGGTGGCAATTTCTCGAAGAGCCACTGGAAATTATCTTCTAAGAGGCTTAGTTGGCGCATGATTTCGCCTCGGTTGCTTAAAACATTGGTACTTAGGCTAATCACCTCAGAGATCACGTAGTAAGCCAGCAGACCGACCACTAAGAGAATGATTAACAGGAGGACGATATCCACGATGATCGCCACAAACTTTCTGGGAATATTAAGTTTGGCGGTCATTTTTTTGACTAAGGGGTTAAAGAGTAAGGCGATAAAAAAGGCGATAACAAAGGGCCAGAAGAATGCCATAAAAGAAGGCAGAAAGTAAATGGCCAGAGCGCCAAAGAGGGCGATTATCAGGAGACGAGCGATGACTCGTCGGTAAGTATCTTTTCGTTCTTGTTTATTTGGGTTCAAAATTGGTTTCTCCTTTAGATCAATGTTTTACTTATCTAAAGGATAGCATATACTAGGGAATAAGTGTTATAATCTTTTTATGAAAACATTATTGAAATATTTTAAAGGCTTTGAAAAAGAGACCATTATTGCGCCGCTGTTTAAGATGCTAGAAGCATGTTTTGAGCTATTTGTACCCCTAGTGACGGCAAGAATTATCGATATCGGCATTAAGAGCAGCGACCGCCGCTATATTCTCCATCAAGGAATTCTGCTAGTGATTCTCGGGATCGTCGGACTTATTTGTTCATTAACGGCCCAGTACTTTGCGGCGAAAGCGGGGATGGGCGTCGGTGCTAACTTGCGCCGAGATCTATACCACCATATCAATACCCTAGACTACGAGGCTTTAGACCGGACCGGTACTTCGACCTTAATTACGCGGATTACGGGAGACATTAATACCATTCAGACGGGTATTAATCTTTTTTTGCGGCTTTTTATGCGCGCGCCCTTCCTGGTGGTAGGGGCAACGATTATGGCCTTTTTTATCAGTCCTAAGGTGACGATGTTCTTTGTGATAGCTCTCGCTCTTATCGGGATGACGATTACGATTGTTATGAAGTGGACGATGCCCAGATACAAAAAGGTCCAGGAGTTTCTCGATCAAGTAGTACTTCATACCAGTGAGAACTACAGCGGGGCCCGGGTGGTTCGGGCGTTTGCCAGAGAAGAGGATGAGTACCAGGAATTCGCCAAGGTAAATGATCAACTTTTTTTAACTCAGCGAAAGGCCGGACGGGTCTCGGGACTTTTAAATCCTTTAACCTACGCTTTTGCCAACCTAGGAATCGTTGTAATTATGATAGCCAGTGCTGACGAAGTGAATATCGGCGGGCTTGGGCAAGGAGAGGTTATCGCCCTGACCAATTACATGACCCAGGTGCTCTTAGCCCTACTGATTATGGCAAATTTAATTATTTCGGTAACCCGGGCGTTTTCTAGTGCCGCTAGAGTCAGTGAAGTCTTTGCTCTTAAACCAAAGATGGTGGAGGGCGAAAGAGCGGTGTCAGAAGCGGTGATGGAAAAAAGCGAAGCAGCGGTGGCCTTTGATCACGTCTCCTTTACCTATCACGGACAAGCAAAGGCCGCCCTACAGGACATTAGCTTTCAGGCAAAGCGAGGTAGCACCATCGGTGTAATCGGGGGAACGGGTTCGGGAAAGACCACCCTCGTTAATCTGATTGAACGCTTCTACGATGTCGATTGCGGTCAGGTGCTAGTAGGCAATACCAACGTGAAAGAGTATACGTATCACAGTCTCCGAGCCTTGATTGGTCTGGTGCCGCAAAAAGCGGTGCTTTTTACGGGAACCATTCGGAGCAATATGCAGTGGCGTAAGCCCGGCGCCAGTGATGAAGAGATTTGGGCAGCTCTTAAGCTGGCTCAGGCCAAAGAATTTGTTGAGAAAAAAACAAATCAACTAGCGGAGCGAGTCCAAGCAGAGGGCAAAAATTTTTCCGGTGGTCAGAGACAGCGCTTAACGATCGCCCGTGCTTTTGTGGGTAACCCGCCAGTAGTGATTCTCGATGACAGCGCCTCGGCGTTAGATTTTGCTACCGATAAAGCTCTGCGCCAGGGGATTAAAAACCATAGCCACGAGACGACCACCTTTTTGGTTTCCCAAAGAGTCAGTACGGTGCGCAGCGCGGATCAGATTTTGGTTCTTGATAATGGTCTGCTGGTAGGGAAGGGGACCCACGAAGAGCTCTTTTCGACGTGTCAGATTTACCGAGAGATTTGTCTATCTCAGCTATCAAAAGAGGAGGCGCTTACATCATGAAGATCAAACGAGTTATGAAACTATTAAAACCCTATCGCTTCCGCTTCTTCCTAATGCTTTTATTTGCCGTTATCAGCGTGGTGGCGACGCTACTGACCCCCATTTTAATCGGTGAGGGCGTGGATCAGCTTGTGGGTCCAGGGGCTGTTAAATTTGCTAGACTTAGACAGATTATGATAGTAATCGCGGTAGTGGTCTTAATCTCGGCGCTGGCTCAGTGGCTCATGTCTTTGACGATTAACTACATTACGTACAATGTGGTGCGTAATATGCGCAGTCAGGCCTTTGCTCATTTACAAAAACTGCCGCTAGGATACGTGGATGACCATCCAGCCGGCGATATCATCAGTCGTCTGACCACGGACATCGATCAGTTTAGCGATGGGATGTTGATGGGATTCACCCAGTTTTTTACTGGAATTCTGACTATTATCGGCACCATTTTGTTTATGCTAAGTATTCATCCCCAGATTACACTCGTTGTCCTAGTGCTTACCCCTCTTTCGTTCTTCGTGGCTGGGTTTATCGCTCGGCGGACGTACTCTCTTTTTAAGCAGCAAGCAGAGGCTCGGGGGGAGATGACCGGGATGGTGCAGGAGATGGTAGGCAATCAAGGTCTCGTGAAAGTGTTTAACCGGGAGGTAGAGCTTGAAGAGCGTTTTGGCGAAATTAATGAGCGCCTAAATACCACCAGTGTGCGGGCAACTTTTTTCTCTTCCCTAGTGAATCCGAGCACCCGCTTTATTAATGGGCTCGTCTCCACAGGAGTTTGCATTTACGGCGCCTTTGTCTGCCTTAGTGGTGGGATTACTATAGGTGCTTTAGCTAGCTTTATGAATTACGCATACCAATATACCAAGCCTTTTAATGAGATATCCGGAGTGATAACCGAGCTTCAAAACGCTTTAGCCTGTGGTGGTCGTGTCTTTGACTTTTTGGAAACCGAGATTATTACCGAGGGGCCGGAACTTAAGAAGATGGATGCAGTGAGAGGCGCTGTGGCTTTTAAAGAGGTGGCTTTTTCCTATGACAAAGCAAAACCTTTTATCGAGCACATGAATATCAATACCAAACCAGGAGAGCGGGTAGCGCTAGTAGGTCCTACTGGTTGTGGGAAGTCAACGTTGATTAACCTATTGATGCGCTTTTATGAAATCGATAGCGGGGCAATCACCGTTGATGAGACGGATATTCGCACGTATACGAGAGGTAGCCTGCGAGAGCATTTTGGTATGGTGCTTCAGGAAACTTGGCTTAAGAGGGGGACAGTGGCAGAGAATATCGCCTATGGCAAGCCAAGCGCAACCCTTGCGGAGATTCAAGAAGCCGCTAAGTCCGCTCACGCTCATAACTTTATTATGCGTCTAGAGAAGGGGTATGATACCGTGATTAGCGAGAACGGCGGCAATCTGTCAGCGGGCCAGAAGCAGCTACTGTGTATCGCCAGAGTATTTCTGGTGCGGCCGCCGATGCTGATTCTCGATGAAGCCACTTCATCTATCGATACGCGAACGGAGTTAATGGTCCAAGACGCCCTTAAGCTTTTGATGACAGGACGCAGTAGTTTTGTGGTGGCTCATCGTCTCTCGACGATTAAGGAAGCGGACAAGATTCTCGTGATGCGAGATGGCAAGATTATCGAAAGCGGGAAGCACGAGGAGCTACTTGCGAAAAACGGCTTTTACGCGCAGTTATACGCCAGTCAGTTTGCTCAGTCATAAAGCTTGACAAATGGGAGTAACCTCGGCAGAATGTAAGAAGTATCATAAAATAAAAGGGGATTTAAAATGCGTACAAAAATAAGAAGATGGATTGTCTTGGGGTTAGTTCTAATATTGGCCTGTCTCGTTACTTTTTGGCAGACGAGAGATGCTAGTCGCAGCCCAGATAAGAATAATGTTAAGGAGAATGTCTATTATTTTCGGACGGATAAGCTTTTTGCCGAGCATTTCCGTAAGCATGGGCATGAGTTTAATTACGAAACCGAAGCCGAGTATCTAGATGGTGCCAATGCGGTAATTAACGATCCGGATTCGCTTCAGAAGAATGAAAGCGAAGATGGTGACCGAGTGTTTTACTTAGAGCGCACGGGTGGGATTGTCTTTGTGTCGGGAGACGGCTTTATTCGCACGTATTTTAAGCCGGACAGCGGGAAAGCGTATTTTGACAAACAGTAAGGGGGAATTGGGATGCGAGGTATTAGACAACAGACGTATCTTCAGGACAGACGTTTTCTAAATTTCTTTGAGAGGGTTCAGGAAGCAGCAGCCAGTGAAGACAAGGTGTTCTTTATGGATACGGGAGAAGGTCATGAATATGAGAAGGGAAACGTTTACGGTGAAGATTTAGGCGGCTGGCTAGTGGCTAAAGAAAAGGCCGCAAGCTTTGAAGAACGTTACTGTAATTTCGACAAAAGCTTATATTATGACTTTGAAGAGGATATCTGTTTTGCTGAGTGGGAAGAACAAGGGGAAGAAATCATCATCACTTTCCGCAGTTATGAATAAACCACAAGCATGACACAAAAAGACCATCACTTATTGATTTAAAAAGTGATGGTCTTATTTTTGCTGATTTTCCAGTTCTTTCTTCCTTCTTCTATTTTCTAGGAGATGGAGACTTACCAAGGTGAGAAAGAGGAGAAAGATGAGACTGGCTTTCCAAGTGTCGTCATTTATCCAAGCCATGGGACTAGAAAGGTCTTCAACGAAGATAAACAAGACGAGCATTAACCAACCGACGATGATGGCTAGCAGTCTTAAAAAAGTAAACCGCCGCAGGGTTTTATCGTTTGCTACAGAGTCTATAGGTGCATTTAATTCGGAGTAGCGGTAAGCAAAGTGATCTTCACCCTGACTTGTGCTAGGGATCAATAAATCGTAACTACGAGAAATTAAAATCACTGATCCGAGGACGCTGAGAATGGCAAAGGTGAGATTTATTAGGCTCCAATGATCAGTGGCGTTAAAACTACCGAGAGGAACGCTGGGATCTTCTAAATCCACCTCGTCTTCGCTATCGGCAATTACGTAATCTTCAGTTGTGCTTTCTATAATTTCGGGTTCAGCTTCGGCTCCCCTTGCGTGATAACCAGGAATGATAAACAAGGAGAAAATCAGAAGTGGTAAAAGTATTAAGCGATAAGATATTTGTCTTTTTTTCATGATCCTTCTCCTCCTTTCATTTCTGCATACTATGAGTTATTTAAAGTATAGAACAAAAACGTTACAAAAGCGTTACAAGAATGAGAAAAAACCATCCGAAAACCGCTACATTTTGAAAAAACTGGAAAATCGGCGGAGATTTGTTATAGTAAAAAGAGGTGAAAAGAAAACGGAGGTTGTTAATATGAAGGAAATATATTTGGGAATGGGCTGCTTTTGGGGCGGACAGGCTTATTTTGAAGGCTTGCCCGGTATTGGGGAAACGGAAGTTGGCTATGCAAATGGCCGCATACCGATGCCGACGTACGCAAAGGTGTGTAAAGGGGATACCGGCTTTGCCGAGGTGGTGCGCCTTAAATATGATGAACAGGTAATGGGACTAAGTACCATTTTAGATTTGTATTTTGCCGTAATTGATCCTGTCAGTGTAAATCGTCAAGGAAATGATGTGGGTGAGCAGTACCGGACGGGTATCTACTATACGGATCCTAGTGATAAGGCAATTGTAGAAGGGGCGGTGGTGCTTCTTAGTGAGAGCGTAAAGGAACCCTTAGCCATCGAAGTTCTTCCTCTTAGGAATTACTATCCGGCAGAGGGTTATCATCAGCGGTATTTAGAGAAGAATCCGACGGGTTATTGCCATATTTCTCTGGAACAGATGGCGGCCGCGCGGGAGCTGGCAGAAAGCATCAAGAACCGTCACGGGGATAAGGAAGAACTGCGCGAAAGGCTGACGCCGATTCAATATGAAGTTACTCAGAACGGAGCGACGGAAGCCCCCTTTAAAAATGAGTACTACGATAATTTTGCGGAAGGGATATACGTGGATATCGTTAGCGGTAAGCCTCTCTTTGTTTCCACCGATAAATTTGAATCTGGGTGTGGCTGGCCCAGCTTCTCGAAGCCGATTGCCGAAGCTGACCTTAAAGAGCTTGAGGATTTATCCTATGGCCGGGAGCGCACGGAGATTCGTAGCGCCAATTCAGGGGCACATCTAGGCCACGTCTTTAATGATGGACCGGAAGAGCTAGGGGGCCTGCGGTACTGTATTAATAGCGCGGCGTTAGAATTTATTCCGAAGGCAGAGATGGCCGCCAAAGGGTATGAGAAATATCTTCCTCTTTTAGAGACGAAGTAGCGAGAAATATGATATTATATCAAAGGATATAAATAGAAAAGACGGAGGTCGCTTATGAAAGTTGGTATTTTAGGTGCCGGTGGCATTGCCAGAAAGATGGCGGATACGCTGAACGGCATGAGTGAAGCGAGCAGCTATGCAATCGCTTCGAGAAGTCTAGATAAGGCGTTAGCCTTTAAAGAAGAGCATGGGTTTGAAAAGGCGTATGGGTCTTACGAGGAATTAGTTGGTGACCCCGAGGTCGAGCTAGTCTACGTAGCGACCCCTCATTCTCGTCATCATGAAGATGCGATTTTGTGTATTGAAAACGGGAAGCCAGTCTTAGTGGAAAAGTCCTTTACAGCCAATGCCTCTCAGGCTCGCGCGGTGCTTGAGCTAGCTAAAGAAAGGCAAGTGTTTGCAGCAGAAGCAATCTGGACTAGATATATGCCTTCTAGGAGGATGGTGCAGGAGATTATCGATTCGGGAAAAATCGGTAAGGTGATTTCTGTAACGGCAAACCTAGGATACGACCTAAAGGCGGTGCCGCGGATGCATGACCCAGCTTTAGCCGGTGGGGCTCTGCTAGATGTGGGAATTTATCCCATGCAGTTTGCGGCGATGTATTTAGGAGTAGACGAGATCGAAGAAGTGATATCTACCTGTACAAAGAGCGAGACGGGAGTGGATCTGACCAATGGGATTATTTTAAAATATCGGTCGGGACAAATGGCTATTCTTCATTCAAGCATGCTAGAGTCCACGGAACAATACGGTATTATTTACGGGGAAAAGGGCTATCTAATCGCCAAAAATATCAATAATATCGACTGCATCGAAGTATATAATTCCGAACGAGAATTGCTCCAGACGCTATCGGTGCCAGAGCAGATTAGCGGTTACGAATACGAAGTCCTAGCCGCGAAAGCCGCGATTAAAAGCGGCCAGATAGAGTGCGTAGAAATCCCCCATCAGGAGACGCTTAAAGTGATGATGCTGATGGATGAAATAAGAGGTCAATGGGGCCTTAAATACCCCTTTGAATAAATAGTATACGGGAAAAAGGAGACGAAAATGAAAGAAAGAAAAATTATTCAGGTGGATGAAAAGGTACCTTTGGGACTACTCGTTCCCCTCAGTTTGCAGCATATGTTTGCCATGTTTGGGGCTTCGGTTTTGGTGCCTTTTGTCTTAGGCATTAACCCAGCGATTGTCCTCTTTATGAATGGTCTGGGAACGCTTCTCTTTATCTTTTTAACCAAGGGAAAAGCGCCGGCATATCTAGGTTCTAGTTTTGCTTTTCTGGGACCAGCGGCCATTGTTATCGATAAGATGGGATACGAATACGCCCAGGGCGGCTTTGTGGTGGTTGGTCTAGTGGGTTGTGTATTAGCGTTTGTAGTATACAAATTCGGAACGGCCTGGATTGATGTGGTCCTTCCAGCGGCGGCCATGGGTCCGGTAGTGGCTCTCATCGGCCTTGAGCTTGCCGGGACAGCGGCTTCAACCGCCGGTCTAATTGTCGGCGAAGGGGAAGCGATTGATACAAAAAATGTCATTGTTTTCGTAGTGACCCTGGGCGTAGCAGTCTTTGGTTCGGTGCTCTTTCGGAAGTTCCTTGCGGTCATTCCGATTCTGATTGCCGTTGTGGCGGGTTACGTGGCAGCGATTGCGTGTGGTCTTGTCGACTTTTCTGCGGTGGCGGCAGCGCCTTTATTTGCGCTACCGAAATTCCAAATGGCAAAATTTGATCTTGATGCGATTTTGATTATCTTACCGGTTATTCTGGTTATCACCTCAGAGCATATCGGACATCAAGTGGTTACTAGCAAGATTGTAGGACGGGACCTTTTAAAGGATCCAGGACTTCATCGGTCGCTCTTAGGAGATAACCTTTCAACGGCCATCTCGGGTCTGATTGGTTCGGTGCCGACCACAACCTACGGCGAAAATATCGGCGTTATGGCGGTTACCAAAGTTTACAGTGTGCGGGTAATAGCAGGAGCGGCGATCCTGTCCTTATGCGCTTCCTTTATCGGTAAATTATCGATGCTGATTCAGACGATTCCCGGCCCAGTAATTGGTGGTATCTCCTTCCTTCTCTACGGTATGATTGGCGCTTCCGGTATTCGTATTCTTGTGGATGCAAAGGTGGACTACGCCAAGTCTCAAAACCTGATTCTCACCTCTGTTATCTTTGTGGTCGGACTTTCAGGAATCGCGATTTCTCTTGGAAATGTAGAGCTTAAGGGCATGGTGCTTTCAAGCGTAGTGGGAATGGTGCTTAGTTTGATTTTCCACTTTCTCGATAAGGCCAAGCTTACCAATGATTATGAAGAATAAGAGGTCAAAATGATAAAGGTTTTTTTGGTAGAAGATGAGATGGTTATCCGCAATGCCATTAAAAATAGCATAGACTGGGAAAAGGAAGGCTATGAATTTGTGGGTGAGGCCGGTGATGGCGAGTTAGCTTACCCCCTTATTTTGAAAAGGCAGCCGGATATTTTGATTACCGATATAAAAATGCCTTTTATGGATGGACTTGAGTTAAGCGCAGCTGTTAAGAAAGAGCTTCCGGCGCTAAAGATTCTGATTCTCAGTGGCTACAATGACTTTGAATACGCGAAGACGGCTATTGGCATAGGCGTTACCGATTATCTGCTTAAGCCTGTTTCGGCGGAAATGCTCTTAGAGTCCTTAGCAGGAATTAGAGAGATGATCCAAAAGGAGAGTCAGAACAAAGAACTCCTTAGAAAATACGAAGAAGAGATGCAGGAAAACTTCGAAAAGCAAAAGACGGAAGTACTAGGAAAGCTGATTACTGGTCGTTTTAGCACCATGGAAGCGCTGGACCTAGGAAAAAGCATTGGCTTAGATGTAAGCGTCGCTTACCAAAGCTTCTTACTTTTTAAAATCATGTTTTACGAAATGGGGAATACCCAGCAAGAGGATATGATTCAAGCGTTTGTGCTGATTGAAGAAATCTTTCAGAATCTTCCGGGAGCTTTTTACTTTGAGCGGGGTATTGAAGGCTGGGCTTTGATTCTAGGCGCCGATACGGAGGCAGAACTGGAAGAATTGCAAAAAAGTATTATTACGAGCATCGAAAAAACCATGACCCAGGTGCCGAGCTTTAAGTACTTTGGCGGTTGTGGTAGCGTGGCCTCTAGAGTAAGCGACCTGCCTCAAGCTTTTCGCGATGCGGAGAAGTCCTTCTCTTATCGCTTTACCGCTAAGCCTAATCAGATTGTCCGGTGGAATGTGGAGGAAAGTGCCGGCGAGCCGGAAATCGAAATGTCATCGATTGCCTCGGTAGAAGAGAGCCGAGAGTTAATTGAGTCTTTCTTGCGTCGTGGTTCAAAGGAGGAAGTGGTAAGTTTTGTTACGGCCTACTTAGAGAGCCTATCTCCTAATTATTTGGAATCAGAAGTGATGCGCCAATACCTAATTATGGATATTCACGTTAGTATGGCCTCTTTTGCCGAGAAGATTAATCTTGACCCAGCGGAAATTCAGTCGATTAGTGATATTTCGGCAATTTTAAAAAATACGAATGATAAGGCGGACATCAGAGATAATTTGGTCACCGCTCTTGCAACCCTCTTCACCCTGCGAGATGCCAAATCAGACCGGAAATACGCCGATGTAATCGAGACGGCTAAGGAGCACATTTTGCAGCATTATATGACTGGCGAGATATCTCTTAACACGGTGGCTAAGAAGGTAGGGATGAGTCCCAGCTACTTTAGCTCGATTTTTAGCCAGGAGATGGGTCAGACCTTTGTGGAATATCTGACTAGTACCAGGATGGGGAAGGCTAAGGAGTTGTTGCTGTGTACTAGCATGAAGACCAGTGATATCGGATATGAGGTGGGCTATAAAGATTCTCACTACTTTAGTTACATCTTTAAGAAAGTAAATGGGGTTACCCCGAAGGAATTTCGTATGCACAAGGAAGGATAGAGATGGGGAAGAAGTTGTCGCTTAATAAAAGAATCGGTTTGATTGCCCTCTCGGCGCTTTTGCCGATGGCGCTACTGCTATCTTATCTACTCTTTGTGTTGTCTTCTTCGGTTCAGTCCTTTAATGAGGTAACAAAGAGCATTAGTTATGCCAGCGCTTATGCTGAGACGGCTAAGGACAAAATAGACTATACCATGTACTACGCCATCTACGCCGGCCGGGAATTCGATAAGCTTGAGGTGGGGCGAACCTTTGGGACGGTAGAGATTGTGGATCCCTATGAGTTTATCGAAGAACTACGAGGGGCCTGTTATGAAATGTCGGATTTGGCGACTATTTCGACCAATCAAAAGCGGGCGGAGCGGATGATTAAGACCCTAGATTCCCTGGAAAAAAGGGTGAGTATCATCGACGAAAACCTACAAATAGGTGGGAAGTTCGAAGACAATAAAAGAATTCTCAATGATGATATTGAGTCCTTAACCGACATTATCAATGAAACGCTACAGGATTATATCTATTTGGAGAGTGAAAGCCTCGCGAACGTCCGGGATGATGTGGTGCGCCAGGAGCAAAACGCCATCACCGTCTGTGTGATTACGGTAGCGATTGTGCTAGTGGCAAGCATATCCCTTTCTGTATTTGCCATTCGTAGCGTGACTACCCCGATTAAGAAACTAAGTAAGATGGCGGGCAAGGTGGCTAAAGGTGATTTTACCGCCAGAACCGAGGTACCCGCTGAGGATGAGATAGCGGTTCTGACAAACTCATTTAACGATATGACCCAGGAAATCGGGGACCTAATCGAAAACATCAAAGCCGAACAGGCGAATCTGCGTTTGACGGAGAGTAAGCTATTGCAAGCCCAAATCAATCCGCACTTTTTGTACAATACTCTCGATACCATCGTGTGGATGGCAGAGGAAAAGAAAAGCGAGCAGGTGGTGAAGGTGGTGACTCTTTTATCCCAGTTCTTCCGCACGACCCTAAGCGGTGGCTCCGATTATATCAGTATCAATGAAGAGCTTAAGCATGTGGAGAGCTATCTTAAAATTCAAGAGGTCCGCTATCAGGATATTCTAGATTTTGAAATAGAAGCAAGCCCAGAGGTCTTAGAGTACCGGATTCCTAAGCTGACCTTGCAGCCGCTGGTAGAAAACGCTCTTTACCACGGGATTAAGAACAAGCGGGGAAAAGGGTTGATCCGGGTGGAGGCAGTAAAAAAAGGGCAGAATATCCTGCTTAAGATTATCGATAATGGCGTGGGAATGACCGAGGAAGAGCTACAAAGTACGAGAAATCGCTTGGTTAACGAACGCCAATCCGGAAGCTCCGGATACGGCATCTACAATGTAAATCGCCGCATAAAGTATTATTGTGGTGAGGAGTATGGGGTGTTCTTCGAAAGCGAAAAAGGAGTGGGGACTAGCGCGGTAGTAATCATTGCAGCGGATAAAATCACACCGATTTCGTAAAAAATCGTACCATTTCTTACCGTTCATAAAAAGTTCATAAAAAAGAAAACAAAAAGAAGAGGATCGTCCGTTTCCTTTTCTTTTTGCTTTTGTTAAGCTGACTTCAGAAATAAAAAAACAGAAGTTAAAAGAGGAGGATCAAAATGAAAAAAAGGTTACTTAGTATTATGTTAGTAGCAGCAATGGTTGGCGTTATGGTTATGGGTTGTTCTCAGAAAGCCGATAATGGGGATAGCGGCGATGCCAGCGACAGTGGGGATAGCGATTTGATTACCGTAGGTTATGCGCAAGTAGGTGCCGAGTCTGACTGGCGGACCGCCAATACCGAATCCTTTAAGAGTACCTTTACCAAAGAAAACGGTTATGAGTTGATTTTTGATGACGCTCAGCAAAAACAAGAAAACCAAATCAAAGCAATCCGTTCTTTCATTCAACAAGGCGTTGACTATATCGTTGTTGCTCCTGTTGTAGAGACCGGTTGGGAGACAGTGCTTGAAGAAGCAAAAGCTGAAGGCATCCCAGTTATTCTTTCTGATAGACAAATGGATGTTTCTGACGAAAGCTTATACGAATGCTGGGTAGGTGGAAACTTTATCAAAGAAGGTGAAGACGGCGGCCATTGGCTAGAAGATTACTTGAAAGAAAAAGGTATGGACGGCGAAGAAATCAACATGGTTACTCTTCAGGGAACCATTGGGGCTTCTGCACAAGTAGGCCGTACCGAAGGATTTGCTAACGTGTTAGCAGAAAATGATAACTGGAATATGTTAGAACTCCAAACAGGTGAGTTTACTCAGGCAAAAGGCCAGGAAGTTATGGAGTCTTTCCTAAAGAAATACGATGATATTGATGTGGTTATCGCCGAGAACGACAACATGGCTTTTGGTGCAATTGATGCGATTAAGGCAGCAGGTAAGACTTGTGGACCAGACGGCGACATCACCATTATCTCTTTCGATGCTGTTAAAGCGGCTTTCGATGCCATGATCGCTGGTGATTTGAACTGTGCAGTTGAGTGTAACCCACTTCACGGACCACGTGTAGCGGAGATTATTCAGAAGCTAGAAGCAGGCGAAGAAGTTGATAAGATTCAATATGTAGATGAAGAGTTATTTGACACATCTATGGACCTTGAGGAAATCGTTAAAACACGTGCATACTAGGTGATTTTAAGGTGTGGAGTTGATAAACCGAAAGGGAGTTAACTCCGCACCTTTTTAACATCCAGGGAATTCTGGCTAAAAGCGGAAAGGAAGATGTAGGATGGAGAATAATGTTGTCCTGACCATGCGAAACATAAACAAGAATTTCCCCGGCGTTCGCGCCCTTTCAAAGGTGGATTTCACTTTGAGAAAAGGCGAGATACATGCCCTGATGGGAGAAAATGGAGCGGGGAAGTCCACTTTAATTAAGGTTTTAACGGGAGTGGAGGAATTTGAGACCGGTGAGATTAGAATGGCAGGGTGCGAGTGTGCCATTGTCAATAAATCTCCCGAAGAAGCGCAGAAATGCGGAATTAGTACAGTATACCAAGAAGTTAACTTATGTCCCAATCTATCCGTTGCGGAAAATCTCTATATCGGCCGGGAACCAAAGAAATTTGGGGGAATCGATTGGAAGACGATGAATAAGAACGCAAAGGCTTTGTTAGAAAGTCTAGATATAGATATTGACCCGAAAAAGGCGGTAGAGAATTATTCGGTGGCAATCCAGCAAATGGTGGCGATTGCCAGAGCGGTGGATATGTCAGCGGCCGTGTTGATTCTCGATGAGCCTACCTCGTCTCTTGATGACGGCGAAGTGGAGAAGCTCTTTACTTTAATGCGCAAGCTCCAGAAACAAGGAGTAGGGATCATTTTTGTCACCCATTTTTTAGAGCAGGTGTATGAGGTGACAGACCGCATTACCGTCTTGCGAAATGGCGAGCTGGTGGGCGAGTATGAGACGGCCAAGCTTCCCCGCTTAGAGTTGGTAGCGAAGATGATGGGTAAGGATTTTGACGATCTGGCCAAAATCAAACCAGAAGGCGTCTCGAAGACGAAGGCAGAAGTGCTTATTGAAGCCAAGGAATTAGGCAGACGGGGGACCATTAAGCCCTACTCTCTCCAGATTAATAAAGGTGAAGTTATCGGCTTAACGGGACTTCTTGGCTCGGGACGCTCGGAGCTTGCCCGGGTTATCTACGGGGCCGATAAGCCGGATACCGGCGAGCTTTTCGTAAACGACGAAAAGGTACATATTAAGAGCCCTCGCGAGGCAATGATGCGGGGAATGGCTTATTTACCGGAGGATCGCAAGGCCGAAGGAATTATTGCCGACTTATCTGTTAGAGAAAACATCATTATCGCTTTACAAGCAAAGCGAGGAATGTTTAAGCGGATGAGCACCAAAGAACAGGAAGAGTTCACCGATAAATATATTGAACTTCTTCAGATTAAAACGGCTAATAGAGAGACCCCGATTAAGCAATTAAGCGGTGGTAATCAGCAAAAGGTGATTTTGGCCCGGTGGCTACTTACTAATCCGGATTTTATTATTTTAGATGAGCCCACAAGAGGGATTGACGTGGGAACGAAGACGGAGATTCAGAAATTAGTCTTACAGTTAGCAGATGAAGGCAAATCCGTAATCTTTATCTCCTCGGAAATCGAGGAGATGCTGAGAACGTGTAACCGCATGGCGGTTCTTCGCGATGGACAGAAGGTCGGCGAGTTAGAGGAAGACGAACTGAGCCAAGAAGCGATTATGAAAGCAATTGCAGGAGGTGACAGATAATGAAAGATAAAAGTTTAGTAAGAAGAATTACCGGTCATCGCTTGTTTATGCCCCTTGTATGCTTGGCAATCGTTCTCCTTGCCAACCTCTTAAGGCAGCCGGATTTTTTTAAGATTACAGTAAAAGATGGCACTCTTTATGGTTATGTCATTGACGTTATCAATCGCGGTAGCGAATTAGTGATTTTAGCGGTAGGGATGACTCTTGTAGTTTCTTCCTCTGCTGGTACCGATATCTCTGTTGGTGCAATTATGGCAGTGGCAGCGGCGATTTGCTGCTTTATCCTATCGGGCGGTCAAGTCTCAGTAAATGAATATGCCAACCCTTACGTATTAGGTGTGGTGATTGCTCTTGTTTTAGGAGCAATCTGTGGTGCCTGGAATGGCTTTCTCGTTGCCAAGCTGCGAATTCAGCCGATGGTGGCAACCCTTATTTTGTTTACTGCTGGTCGCGGGATTGCCCAGCTCATCACCAACGGTCAGATTACCTATATCCGGGTACCTGAGTATAAAGTCCTAGGTGGCTCCATTAGTGGCTTGCCTTTACCAGTACCTTTCTTTGTCTCTTTAGCAGTGGTGATTCTAGCCTACATACTTTTAAAACGAACGTCGCTAGGACTATATATTGAAGCTGTTGGTATCAACCCGAAAGCTTCACGACTAGTGGGGATTAAGTCCTCTCTAATCATCTTCTTAACCTATGCCTTTTGTGGTCTCTGTGCGGGGATCGCTGGACTAGTAGCTAGCTCGCGAATCTATTCGGCGGATGCCAACAATGTGGGACTTAATATGGAATTAGACGCTATTTTAGCAGTTGCTCTTGGTGGTAATAGCTTGGGCGGCGGTAAGTTTTTCCTAATGGGAAGTGTAATTGGCGCCTATACGATTCAGGCTCTGACGACGACTCTTTACGCCATGGGCGTATCGGCGGACCAGATTCCTGTCTATAAGGCGATTGTCGTTGTTATCATCGTCTCTTTGCAATCAGAAGAACTGAGAAAGTGGTTCAAAAAGAAGTTCGCCACTAAAAAAGTAGTAGAAAGTGAGGTGGCATGATGAATAAGAAAAAGGGAAGAAAGAGTATCTTAGAGGGAACCGGCTTTTTGTTAATGATTACCATCGCTCTCTTTATCGTGATGTACGTAATAGGTTGTCTTCTTTTTGCCGACAAGGGCTTTGCTAAGCCGCAAGTATTTATTAATCTATTAATTTCTAATGCTGGCTTAATTGTAATTGCTGCTGGTATGACGGTGATTATGATTACTGGTGGCATTGATATCTCCGTCGGTTCCGTGGTCGCAGTGGTGTGTATGATGCTGGCCTGGATGATGGAGAGAAAGGATGTGGGAGCAATTCCGGCGACGTTAATCGTCCTAGGGTTTGGCCTAGTATTTGGTCTCTTCCAAGGCTTTCTGGTGTCCTATCTTAAGATTCAGCCCTTTATTGTAACCCTAGCGGGCATGTTCTTTGCCAGAGGACTAACCGCCATGATTTCTCAAGATATGATAAGTATTAAGAACGAGATGTTTTTAAGCTGGGCGAAGTATAAAATTGTCATTCCTCTATTTGGGAGAGTGAACCGCCGGGGTGAGGTTATGTATCCGTATATCTATCCTAGTGTGGTAATCGCCTTTCTCGTACTGGTTATTATTTTTTTAATGCTAAAGTACACTAAGTTTGGCCGTTCTCTTTACGCCGTAGGCGGGAATGAGCAATCGGCGCTTATGATGGGACTTAACGTGCGTCGTACCAAGTTATACGCTTACGTTCTAAACGGTTTATTAGCCTCCCTTGGCGGCTTCCTATTCTGTCTAAATACTTGTGCCGGCTTCGTTGAACAGGCCAAAGGTCTCGAGATGGATGCGATTTCTAGTGCAGTTATCGGCGGTACCTTATTAACCGGTGGTGTGGGAAATGTTTTCGGTAGCCTATTCGGCGTTCTGATTAAAGGAACCATCGAGACTTTTATCACTTTCCAGGGGACGTTATCCTCTTGGTGGGTGCGAATTGCCATTGCCGCCTTACTAGCATTTTTCATTATTCTTCAGAGTATTTTTGCTTCGTTAAAAGAGAAGAGAAAATAACCCGCAACCGTACAACTATTCAGTAGTTGTGCGGTTGATTACTATTATCAATTCAGTTATACTTAAGGCACTGACGCATAATTTTAAAGAAGAATAAAGGAGACAGACTAATGAGTGAAGTTTTAAAAGCTGCCATCGAAAATGGCAATACTTCCCTGGGGATTGAGTTCGGTTCGACAAGAATTAAGGCCGTCTTGATAGAAGCCAGTGGAGAAGTGCTAGCAACAGGCGGTTACGACTGGGAAAATCAGCTGGTAGACGGAATCTGGACGTATGATCTGAAAACGGTTCAAGAGGGTTTACAAGCCAGTTATCTCCAAATGGCAACAGATGTAAAAGAAAAATACGGTATCGAGTTAACGAAAATTGGTTCCATTGGCATCAGTGCGATGATGCATGGATACATACCATTTAACGACCAAGACGAGTTATTGGTACCTTTTAGAACGTGGCGTAACACCATGACCGAACCCGCATCGGCGGTTTTGTCCAAGCTCTTTAATTTTCATATCCCTCAGAGATGGAGCGTTGCCCACTTGTATCAGGCTATTCTTAACCAAGAGTCTCACGTAAAAGACGTGGATTTCTTTACCACCTTGGCAGGATACGTACACTGGCAGTTAACCGGGGAAAAGGTCTTAGGTATCGGTGATGCCTCAGGAATGTTCCCTATCGATTCAAAAATCTGTGATTATGACGAAACCATGGTTTCTGATTTTAATTCCCTGGCGAAAGAAAGCGGATATAGCTGGAAGGTGGAAGAGTTGATGCCCAAGGTGTTAGTCGCCGGCGAAGATGCTGGTAAACTAACCGAAGCCGGCGCAAAGCTTCTAGATCCTACAGGAAGGCTTGCCGCCGGAATTCCTCTGTGTCCTCCAGAAGGGGATGCGGGCACCGGTATGGCCGCGACCAATGCGGTGGCTGTCCGCACCGGAAATGTCTCCGCCGGCACCAGTGTGTTTGCCATGGTGGTATTGGAGAAAGCCTTATCAAGAGCGTATGAAGAAATCGATTTAGTAACCACTCCTAGCGGAGAAGCGGTAGCCATGGTTCACTGCAACAACGGTACCTCGGATTTAAATGCCTGGGTAAACCTTTTTAAAGAGTTTGCCGAAAGCTTTGGCATCGAAGTAGATATGAACAAGCTCTTTGGCAATCTTTACAATAAGGCTCTAGAAGGGGACGATGATTTAGGCGGACTACTTGCCTACAATTATTTTTCCGGTGAACACATTACCGAGTTTGAAGCTGGTAGACCGCTATTTGTGAAAAAGCCTGATAGCAAATTTAATTTAGCTAACTTTATGAAGACCCATCTGTTCACCTCTTTAGGTGCTCTTAAGACAGGGATGGATATATTGCTTAAAAATGAAGGCGTTAAACTAGAAGTTATGATGGGACACGGCGGTTTCTTTAAAACCCCAGTAGTCGGTCAAAGAATTATGGCCGGAGCCATTAACACCCCAGTTGCCTTAATGGAGACTGCTGGTGAAGGCGGTGCTTGGGGAATTGCTATTCTCGCCTCCTATTTAATCAATAAAGAAGCAGGTGAATCCTTAGCTGACTATCTAGGAGAAAAGGTCTTTGCCGGCGAAAAAGGAGATATTCTCGCACCGGAAACTAGAGACGTGAAAGCCTTTGATGGCTTCCTAGAGCGCTATACGGAAGGACTAGCCATCGAAAGAGCAGCAGTAGATAGTCTAAGGTGAGGGGGAAAATCATATGTTAGAACAACTAAAGCAAGAAGTGTACGCAGCCAACATGCTTCTCCCAAAGTATGGGCTAGTGACCTTTACTTGGGGAAATGTTAGTGCCATTGATCAGGAGAAAGGGCTATTTGTCATCAAGCCAAGCGGCGTTGAATACGACAAGCTAAAGCCAGAGGATATGGTGGTCTGCGACTTAGAAGGAAATAAAGTAGAGGGCGCTTATAACCCCTCATCAGATACGGCTACTCACGCTGTCCTATATCGGGAGTTTGCCAACATCGGCGGAATTGTACATACTCATTCGGCATGGGCGACTAGTTGGGCTCAGGCGGGAAGAGATATTCCGTGCTACGGCACCACTCATGCGGACTATATCTACGGCGCCGTACCTTGCGTTCGCAATCTAACGGCAGAGGAGATAGAAGCCGGCTATGAAGAGAATACCGGGGTATTGATTGCGGAAGAATTTAAGAAAAGAGATATCGATCCTATCGCTACCCCAGCGGTGCTTTGTAAGAACCACGGTCCCTTTACTTGGGGAAAAGACGCTGCTGACGCGGTTCATAACGCAGTGGTTTTAGACGAAGTAGCCAAGATGGCGGCTAGATGTGAGATGATTAATCCCGAAAACACACCGGCACCACAGGTGTTGCAGGATAAGCATTACTTTAGAAAACATGGTGCGAATGCGTACTATGGTCAGAAAGGATAAACATTATGATTAGACAGAAAGATTACAAATTTTGGTTTTGCACAGGCTCTCAAGACTTGTACGGAGAAGCGACTTTAAAAGAAGTAGCCGAGCATTCACAAAAAATGGTTGACGCTTTTAATGCCTCAGGCGCGTTTGCTTACGAAATCGTGTTAAAACCGACGATGATTACCAACGAAGTAATTAGAAAGACCTTTAACGAAGCGAATGATGACGATACTTGTGCTGGAGTGATTACTTGGATGCACACGTTCTCACCAGCAAAATCATGGATTATCGGCTTGCAAGAGCTACGTAAGCCATTACTTCATTTACATACCCAGTTTAACGAGGAGATTCCTTACGAGGCCATCGATATGGACTTTATGAATACCAACCAAAGCGCTCACGGTGGTCGGGAATACGGTCACGTCTTTAGCCGTCTCCACAAGTTCCGGAAGGTAATCGTTGGCTACTGGGCAGATAAAGGGGTTCAGGAAGAAATTGCTGGTTGGATGCGTACGGCTATTGGCGTTAACGAAAGTAGCCATATTCGAGTGATGAGAATTGCCGATAATATGCGCAATGTAGCCGTTACCGAAGGGGATAAAGTAGAAGCCCAAATTAAATTCGGTTGGGAAATCGACGCTTACCCAGTTAATGAAATCGAGCAGTCAGTAGCGGCTGTATCGGCAGCGGATACCAATGCTCTTGTGGAAGAATACTACGATAAGTACGAAATCCTCTTAGAAGGTCGTGACGAAAAAGAATTTCGGGATCACGTAGCCGTTCAGGCCCAGATTGAGTTAGGCTTTGAACGCTTCTTAGAAGAGAAGAACTACCAAGCGATTGTCACTCACTTTGGTGACCTTGGTGCTCTTAAGCAACTGCCTGGTCTGGCAATTCAAAGACTGATGGAAAAAGGCTACGGCTTCGGCGGTGAAGGCGACTGGAAGACAGCGGCGATGGTGCGCCTCATGAAGCTCATGACTGAGGGCAAGAAAGATGCTAAGGGAACCTCCTTTATGGAAGATTACACCTATAACTTTGTTCCCGGTAAAGAAGGGATCTTGCAGTCACACATGCTTGAGGTGTGTCCAAGTGTTGCCGATGGTCCGATTGCCATTAAGGAGAAGTTCTTATCAATGGGTGATAGAGAAGATCCTGCAAGACTGGTCTTTACTTCGAAGACAGGTCCTGGGGTAGCCACTTCTCTCATCGACCTTGGAAATCGCTTCCGCTTGATTATCAACGATGTGGATTGCAAGAAATTGGATCAGGAGATGCCAAATCTGCCAGTAGCTAGCGCGTTCTGGACACCCCAGCCAAACCTAAAGGTAGGCGCAGAAGCATGGATTCTCGCCGGTGGTGCTCACCATACCGCTTTCTCTTATGATTTGACCAGCGAGCAGATGGGTGACTGGGCTGAGTATATGGGAATTGAAGCTGTCTATATCGATAAAGATACAAATATCAGAGATTTCAAGAACACGCTTAGATGGAATGAAATCGCGTATAAATAAGCATTAATTGTGAAGCCTTGCCGTCCCTTTTAAAGAAGAGGGTTGTGCAAGGCTTTTCTTTTTTGCTATACTTTACCCAGGTGATGAGATGAAGAAAAGAATATTTGCGGTGATTTTTATCATCGTCGCTCTAGCGGCCGGGTTTTACTTTTCTAGGGAAGCAGCAGGCGAAACAAAGAAAAAACAGTATCTTTTCGGAGCTACTTATATGACCATGAATAATCCGTATTTTCCCGCCTTAAACGAGAGTATTAAGGAAGTGATCGAGGGCAATGGTGATATCCTGATTACCCGCAATCCTTTGCAAGATCAGGATAAGCAAAACGAGCAGATTGCGGACATGATTGAAGAGGGGATTGATTTGCTTTTTCTTAATCCCGTTAATTTGCGCGGAGTGAAACCGGCGATTAAGCTCTGCCAAGAGAACGATATCCCTATTATCGTAGTGGACACCAACACAAAAGGCAAGGGCGCACTTATATACCACATGAATGTGGTATCGTGCGGCCTGCCGGCGGCGTTTTGTGCCTGTCGGCACAAATGGAAACGGCGGTCATTGGCTCTTTGCTTAGAAGTATGACGAAATGACTATTTGATGAAAACCACAAAGCCCGCTTGCGTAGGGTGGTCGATAATCATATCATTCAAATGCTTGGTAGCTCTCAATGAAAGCAACAAATCTCCGCCCGCAATGATAACGCTTAAAGTGGCAAATAGAATAACGCTTGTCTTGGAAAAAACAAATGAAAGTGCCGCCGGGATAAAACCTAAAACTACAACAGGGAACAAACAGCCCACCAAGTATTGCGTACCCTTTAATGGCACATCGCAGTGGCACAGCGGCATATTGCTATCTATGGTTATATGGATATGGCTCCACTTCACCTTGCCAGCGATGCACCATCCAACACCATGCAGAACTTCATGAACAGGAATAGAAATGAAAAACGCCGCCACAAAAACAAATACTTCATATGACATATTGCCTAAACTGCCACTTGCAAAGAGCCAATAGCCGACGCCCATGACTATGGCAACCGGCACGGCACAGAATAGCCCCAAAACAGAAGCGCGTTCAGAAGAATAAATCGCATCAACAGCACGGTATCCGTCAGCCTCCATCTTGGAACATAGTGCATGATAACGACTTGTTTTTTCCCTGCGCGCCTGTTCTTGTTTTTCTTTCCTTGTCATATATTCCCAGCCCAACTTAATCATATATCATCTTATATCCCAAAACCTCATTATCAGATTATAGCACCCCTGCCACCACATATTCAACCAAAACGGAAAGGAGCGGCCTATAGCAATCTACCATTGCCGCATCAAAATCGTATCTCGGGGCAAAGGCAAGTCGGCGGTTGCGGCGGCGGCATACCGGGCGGGTGAAACCATCACGAATGAATATGACGGAGTAACCCATGACTACACACGCAAGGGTGGCATTGTCCACACCGAGATTTTACTGCCAGAAAATGCCCCCGCCGAGTATTCAGACCGAGCCGTTTTGTGGAACGCCGTGGAGAAAATCGAAAAGGCGAAAAACTCACAGCTTGCGCGGGAAATCGAATTGGCCTTGCCCATAGAACTGACACGGGCGGCGGCAATCCCCACGCCCATATCATGCTGACAATGCGCCCCTTTGAGCAGGGTGGCAAAATCTATAAAGTTAAGCAGAGTACCACGTCCATAAAACTTGCATGGGCGTGGGTGAATGCTACTGATTTTTTATATGTTCTTGTACCAAAGAAAGACTTTGTTCGCTAACAGTAGCAACAAAATAGCTACGCGACCCAAAGTATGGCTTCCAGTAAAACCTCCCGACTTCCGTAGGAAAATCTCGTCTGGTAAATCTTGCTGTCTTGGTCTTTAGCACATTTACAAATTCAGTCGGCGCCATCCCTGGAGTCGCTTCAAAAAGTAGATGTAGATGGTCTGCCTCTCCGTTTAGTTCTAAGATATTGTAAACAGAACAAGATGATATTGAAGAAGAAAACACGAGTGCCGATACGCGTAATAAGGTTGATTATCTTTTTCGAACATCTGTTCTTTTTCTTCTTTACGTCCGCTTTTGTTAGTAGTATAATTATATTATAGAAACAAAGAGGTATCAAGAGGTTCAACCATATGTATAAATCAAAGCAAATATTAATATCTAAGAGGAAAGAACCAGAACTATATACTTACCTTGAAGACTTAGGATTTCTTGCTAAGAGTCTTTATAATGCGTCTTTGTTTCGTATACGACAAAACTTCACCGGCAGAAGGAAAGAAGTTCTTTCAGAAAATGAAGAGTTTGTAGCAGAAGAAATCAGGCAAGTCTTAAGTCGTTATCCCCATCTGCAAAAGCCTAAGTCTGTACTTACTTATACCTTCCTTGAGAAGTTAATGCGAGTAACCGAGAATCCAGATTTCTTTGCAGGACTTCCCATGCAAAGTGCGCAGGCGGTAGTTAAGCAAGCTGTTACGGATTTTAATAACTGGTTAGCAGCTAAGAAGGACTACGGGAATAATTCCCATAAATATTTAGGAGAGCCGCAGATGCCAAGATATAAGAAGGGAGAGTTCTGCTCCTATCCTTTTACAAATCAGGACTGTGTTCTTTACGCCAAGGAAGATTGCACCGAAGGCGCTAACCTTAAGTTCCCTAAGAAGAAAGGACACTATCTTCTGGCAAGTTTGCCATTAGATGCCAAGCTAAAGATGGTTCAGGTTTCTCGGTGTTACGATTCTTATAAGCTTGGCATTGTACTAGAATTTCCAGTACTAGAAGTCTGTACCGGCGAAAGAGTGGCAGCCATTGATTTTGGGATTAACAATCTTGCAACCATAGTATCCACTGGTGATATTT
>NZ_JAMXOC010000029.1 GCF_024721265.1 Ohessyouella blattaphilus
CAATGTTCAATGTTCGGCTTTGCCGAAATAATCACTCGAGATTCCGAGAGACTATTAATTATTTATAAATTTTCTTCCATAAATTGACGAATTTCTGCTGACGCCTTCGCCTCATCCTCACCATTAAAAGTAAGCGTTACCTCTTGACCGTTTTTTACACCTAGGCTCATCACACTGAAGATTTTCTTCAAATCACCGGTCTTATCACCGCTTTTTATTTCTATTTGGCTGGCAAATTGCTTCGCCTTTGCCACTAGCATCCCTGCCGGGCGAGCATGAATCCCTTCTGGGTCCGTAATCACATATGTAAATTCCATCATTTTCTTCTCTCCTTACGCTTCCACTTTTTTCTTAAAGGTGCCCAATAGAACCGCCGATACAATCGTTCCCACTACAAGCGCCACTAAATATAACAAGGCATTTCCTACTACCGGTACCACAAAAATTCCTCCGTGGGGTGCCATAAGTGTACAATTAAATAACATCGACAGCGCACCTGCCACACCAGAACCAATCATACAAGACGGAAGCACGTGAATCGGGTCGGCCGCCGCATAAGGTATCGCTCCCTCGGTAATAAACGCCAGTCCCATGATAAAGTTCATCGGTCCATTGTCACGCTCTTCTTTTGTAAATTTATTTTTAAATAAAATCGTTGCTAGTGCGATTGCACAAGGTGGTACCATACCACCAATCATAACGGCTGCCATCACATCAAAATTACCGGAAGCAATTGAGGCCGTTCCAAAAACATAAGCGGCTTTATTAAACGGACCACCCATATCAATCGCCATCATCGCTGCTAGGAGACCACCGAGAATCAACTTACTTGAATCTCCCATACTCGTCAAACCATTATTAAGAGCTGTATTGATGCCCCCCATTACAGGCTCAACGGCAAAATTCATAAATAAGCCAATAAAGAGAATTCCTACAACTGGGTAAATGAGTACTGGAGCAATCTTTTCAATCGCCTGAGGCAATTTATCACACGCTTTTCTAAGGAGAACGATTAGGTATCCTGCTACAAAGCCGGCAACTAAAGCACCTAAGAACCCTGACTTACCGCCTGAAGCAATCATCCCCCCAACAAAGCCCACTGCTAGAGCCGGCCTATCCCCGATGGCCATAGCAATAAATCCAGATAAAACCGGGAGCATAAAACCAAAAGCTACGCCGCCTATATCTTTAAAAAGCTTCGCTACCGGAGTAATCGAACCAAAATTTCCTCTCGCTTCCGCTGAGAGAGCGTTCATATCCACACTTAATCCATCAATTAGGAAAGCTAAAGCGATTAAGATACCACCCCCAACGACAAACGGCAACATATGGGAAACACCGTTCATCAGCTGAATATATATCTGGTGCCCGATACTGCCTTTTCCTTTTGTCGTCTGAGCAGTGGCCGCACCACTACCTTTATAGATTGGTACATTACCAGAAAGGGCTTGTTCTACTAAGGCATCGCCTTTACTAATACCGTCTGAAACGGGGCACTCTATTACTCTTTTTCCATCAAAGCGGTCCATCGGTACCTGGGCATCCGCTGCAACAATAATACAGTCCGCCTCGCGAATATCTTCCTCTGTCAAAACATTTTTAGCACCGCCAGAACCTCGTGTTTCAACTTTTACAAAACATCCTCTTTTCTTGGCAGCTTTTTCGATTCCCTCCGCGGCCATATACGTATGCGCAATACCAGTAGGACAAGACGTTACACCGAGAATCTTGAACTGACCCTTGGCACTTGTCTCTGTAGCTACTGCCTGAGAGGTTTCCTCATCCTTTTTACTTTCTGCAAGATCAATCACCTTAAGAAATTCTTCTGGTGATTCGGTCTTCTTTAAATCATTAATAAACCCTTCATCCATCATCAACATGGACAGTTTACTCAAAACATCCAAATGGATATTGTCTTCTGTATTGGGGGCGGCAATTAGGAAGAGTAGCTCTACCGGCTCGCCGTCTAAAGCGTCGAACTCTACTCCGCCAGGAACTACCATTGCCGAAAGTCCTGGTGCCTTTACACTATCGCCCTTTCCATGAGGGATGGCTACACCCTCGCCGATGCCAGTGGTACTTTCTTCTTCCCTAGCATACACCAATTTTCGATACGCTTCGGTATCACTAATCTTACCGCTTTTCACCATCAAATCTACCATTTGATCAAGAGCTTCCTTCTTGCTCCTTGGTGTACCTTTCAGTTCAATACTACCTACTTCCAATAAGTCTGTTATCCTCATCTACTCTGCTCCTTCCACTAACTCACGATATAAAGTCTCTACATCTTCCTTTTTCGCCAGGTGCTTTGAAAAGGCACTGGCACTACCTGCGGCCACTCCCATATAAAATGCCGTTCGGTATTCCCTATCGAGAAGCCAGCCCCTTAAAAAACCAGCCACCATCGAATCCCCGGCACCAACACCATTGACAAGCTCACCCTTTGGCACCGGCGTATCATACACCTTGCCATCAGCAGCAATTAAGATAGCTCCCTCACCACCTAGGGATACTAATACATTTTCTGCTCCCATTTCTCTGAGCTTATCTGCGTAGTGCAAAATCTCTTCCCTGCTTTGCAGCTTTACCGAAAAAATCTCTTCTAGCTCATCCTTATTCGGCTTAATTAAAAACGGCTGATACTCTAACACATTCAAGAGGAGTTCTTTCGTCGCATCTACCACGATGTGCACACCTCTTCCGGCTAGACGCTTCATAATATCTCGGTAGATACTATCTGGCATGGTAACGGGAATGCTGCCACCTAATACCAAAATGTCGCCTTCCTTTAAGACTTCTAGGCGATTCATTAGCTCTGTTATACGCGCTTCCTTTATCTCTGGACCCTGACCGTTTATCTCTGTTCCCTCAACTGATTTAAGCTTTAGATTAATTCGAGAATTTCCTTTTGAAAGATGAATAAATTCTGCCTTCACACCAATACGCTCTAAGCCTCGGCTAATTTCCTCACCTGTAAAACCTGCGGTAAAACCAAGAGCCGTATTTTCAATTCCCAGATGGGTCAACATGGTTGAAACGTTAATGCCTTTACCACCAGGAACAATTTCTTCAGACACCGTACGATTTGTCCTTCCCAGGGTAAAGTCCTCTACTTCTACCACATAATCCAGCGACGGGTTAAAAGTCACTGTAAAAATCATGAATAGTCCTCCTCTTTATTTTAAATGAAATTTCATTTCTAAATTGATTATATAATCACACTCGGTCAAAGTCAATCAAACTAATTCACAAAACACTTAGTCGTTTTTGGTGCATTTTGCACTATTGTGATTTAGTTTGACCGTTTCGGCATCATAAAAGAGCCAGCTCTAAATGAACTGGCTCCTTAACTTTGTTTTTTACTGTTCTTCAATTGCCTTGATTCCTACTTTTGCAAAATAGGTATTTCTAACGGTCGTACTCATATCGCTTTGGTCCTTAGTAACCATAATCTGGTAGAGCCTTTGGTGAGCGGCAAATAGCTCATCCCCCCGCCCCGTCTCTAGCATCGTCTTTACCGTATTAAAGCGAATAGCGTGGGTAAGGGTCTTGGCTACTCGATTGATTTTATCAATTAAAGGATTCTCGCCCATCATGGAGATGGCGTTATGGAACTCGTTATCAGCCTTAAAGACTTCTTCTACGTTCTCTGGTCCTTTACTAATTTCCCTTTCCATGCGATCGAGAATGACTTTCAGTCCTTTGATTTCTTCCTCGGTATACTTCTCCATTGCTATCTGCATGACGCCCACTTCCATCATCTCCCTGAGTTCCATCAAGTTCTCATAAGAATCTGAGGTATCGAGAATAATGCCGTAAATCATGGGGTCGATCATACTCTCGGTAAACCCTTCACAGACAAAGGTCCCTTCCGCTCTTCTGATTTCTAGGACTCCTAGATACACCAGTATTTTTATCGCTTCGCGAATGGAGTTGCGCCCTACACCGAGACTTTCTGCAAGCTCCGTCTCCGTTGGCAATTTATCCCCTGGGCGTAATTCTCTTGCTAGCATGGCATCGGTAAGGCTATTAATGACCAATTGAACAACCGATTCACTATTTACCTTCTTAAACTGCATTTTCTCACCTCATCGTATGTTTGTTATCATATGTTTATCCTAATATCCTACCATACTTTTCGCAGATTGTCTAATTAATCACTAGCTAAGAGGTCATAGGAGAAAATGCGTACGATAATCCTTAGTCCATATGAGAGCCGCCGTTTACATCTATCTCTTCACCAGTTATATAAGAAGCCTCTTTAGACGCTAGGAAAAGAATAGTGTCAGCTACTTCCTGGGTTTCCCCTGGTCTTCCCATAGGAATGCCATCGATGATTTTATCGGCATCGGCTTTTGGGAGGGACTTCCAGATTTCCGTATTGATAAGTCCTGGGCACACGCTGTTAATGGTAATCCCTTCCGCCGAAATCTCTCTTGATAAGTTCTTAGAAAAGCCAAGTACGGCTGCCTTAGAAGCTGAGTAATGAGCACCGCCGAAGACCCCACCACCGCGTTTTCCTGAGACCGATGATAGATTCACAATCCGTCCGTACTTCGCCTGGCGCATCGGTTTCATACAGGCCTGGGTACATAAGAATAAGCCATACATATTCACTTCAAAGATCCGTCGCATATCTTCAATGGTCATGTCCTCAACCGTTACCTTCTGAGAAATACCTGCATTATTTATAAGAACATCAATTCTGCCGTAAGCTTCTAAGACGGCTTGCACCATGGCATCTACGGATTCTTTCGCGGTTACATTTACCACCGCGCCCATGGCTTCGCCGCCAGCCGCTTTAATTTCATCTACCGTTTCCTGGACTCCGTCCTCATTGATATCCGCGATTACCACTGCCGCTTTTTGCTTGGCAAAGGTTTTCGCTATCGTTTTGCCAATTCCCTTTGGCGATCCACTTCCGGTTACAATTACTACTTGTCCGTCAAATTCAAACATCTACTTTTCCCTCCTATTTAAGCATTTCTTCTGCTGTCTTCACAATATTTTCTACCGTTACTCCGTTCATCTCCAATAATCTTTCATAAGGAGCCGACTGACCAAATTGGTCTTGGATACCGATTCGCTTAACCTGAGCACTTCCTATATCGGCTGCTACTTCACACACTGCACTTCCTAGCCCATTCATAATGTTATGATCTTCTACCGTAATAATCTTGCCAATTTCGTTAACACAAGCGGCTACGACTTCTTCATCTAAAGGCTTAATCGTATGCATATCTAGTAACCTTACGGATACGCCCTTTGCTTCTAGTTCTTTAGCTGCCTTTATGGCAATAGAGACGGTATCGCCGTTAGCGATAATCGCTACGTCTTTTCCCTCTTTTAGGGTTCTGGCCTTACCGATTTCAAATTCCACATCTTCATCGTATATCACTGGAATGGCATCTCTAGTAAAGCGCAGGTATACCGGTCCGTCGTAAGCGGCAGCGGCCGCTACTAGCTTTTTGGCGGCGTGGTAATCCGCTGGCATAATAACCGTCATATTAGGAATGGTCCGTAGGACTCCCATATCCTCAATACTCTGATGACTAGCCCCGTCATTGGCTGGGGTAACACCACCGTGAGAGCAAGCGATTTTCACATTCAAATTTGGGTAGCAGATCTCTTGGCGAATCATTTCACACATCCGCAGGGAACCAAAGACTGCATACGTTACTACAAAAGGTATTTTTCCACAGGTCGCCAGCCCAGCGGCCACACCGGCTGCATTTTGCTCAGCAATACCCACATTTAAATACTGCTGGGGAAGCTTTTCTCTAAAGTCCGTGGTCTTACAAGATTTCCCGATATCCACATCCACCACATAGATACTGTCATCGATTTTCCCTAACTTAACAATCTCTTCACCAAAACCATCTCTGGTTGCTTTCTTAACTTCACTCATTTCATTTCCTCCTCTATAACGCCTGAAGCTGTTCGTCTAATTCCTTCATCGCCTGAGCGTACTGCTCATCATTTGGCGCAACTCCGTGCCATCCACACTGGTTTTCCATATAAGAAACGCCTTTTCCTTTGACCGTATTGGCAAAGATACACTTTGGCTTTCCGTTCTTCGTCATCCGAATGCGGTCTAGGGTATCGACGATTTGTTGCATATCATTGCCGTTAATCTCATACATATCAAAGCCAAAGGCTTCGAATTTTTTACCTAAATGGATATTCGGCATTACCTCGTCCGTGATGCCATCGATCTGTAGGTTGTTGTTATCCACAAAAACGACTAGATTATCTAACTGATATTTATAAGCGGTCTGGGCAGCTTCCCAGATTTCCCCTTCTTGACACTCGCCGTCACCAACCACAACGAACACCCGGTAATCCATATTATCTTGCTTAGCTACAATACCCATGCCAACGCCACAAGCCAGTCCTTGTCCTAAAGACCCGGTAGAAATATCAATGCCTGGGCACTTCTTCATATCTGGATGTCCCTGTAAGATGGAGCCTTCCTGGCGTAGGGTATCTAGGACGGCTTCGTCAAAGTATCCTCTCGTAGCTAGCGCTGCATATTGAATCGGGCACACGTGGCCTTTTGATAAAACAAAGCGGTCACGCTCTGGCCAATTAGGGTTTTCTGGGTCGATCTTCATCTCTTTAAAGTAGAGAGCTGTGACAAAGTCCGCTGCTGAAAGGGAGCCACCTGGATGTCCCGACTGGGCTTTATAGACCATATCGATGACCTTTTTCTTTAAGTCGATACACTGTTTCTTTAAATCTAATACACTTACATTCTTCATATTCACTACCTCTTTTCTACAAAAACAATAAGGAAATTTTCGGGATATACGTTACTAATAGGAGCACGGTTAGGGCGGCGATAATCAGTCCTAAGACGGCCTTTGATATCTGTTTTAGATTCACATTTCCCACCCCGCAGGCTACGTATAAATTCACTCCTACCGGCGGTGTGAAAAGACCGATTGCTAGGTTGACAATCATGACCACACCTAAATGAATCAAATCGATTCCCAGCGCGTTCGCCACCGGTACAAAAAGCGGTGTGAAAATATAGAGCGCTGAAGTGGAATCTAGGAAGCAGCCGGCAATTAATAAGATAATATTGACAATGATAAAGAAAATAATCACATTGCCACCGGTCAGGGCTTCCAGTCCTGAACTAATGGATACGTCTAATCTAGCCCGGGTTAACACGTAGGCGAATAAGCTGGCAGCGGCCGTAATAAACATGACCGTAGCGGTGGTAGAGACCGTATCGATAAGGATAGAATAGAACTCCTGCACTTTGATCTTCTTGTAGATAAAAATTCCCACGAAGAGTCCGTATACTACCGAGACGGCAGCTGCTTCTGTGGGGGTAAAAATACCACCGTAAATTCCGCCTAGGATAATAACTGGCATTAGCAGTCCCCAAAAAGCATCTTTAAATGCCTTCCACCGTTCCTGACCGCTGGCCTTTGGCAAGGTTTCTAAGTTCATCTTCCGTCCAACGATTAGAGCTACTAGTAAAAGAGCCGCTCCCATTATGAGCCCGGGGACCATCCCAGCGATAAAGAGTTCGCCGATGGAGGCATCCGCTATCGACCCGTACACTACAAAGGTGATCGAGGGGGGAATAATGACACCGATCGCCCCTGAGGCCGCCATTAGCGCTGCGGAAAATGCTGGTTTGTAACCTGAGCGAATCATGGCTGGTACCATAATGACTCCAAGTGCCGCTACCGTTGCTGGTCCGGAGCCAGAAATGGCGGCAAAGAAACAAGCTACGATTACACACACCATGGCCAAACCACCTTTGATATGACCGACACAAGACTCCGCTAAAGCGATTAGCTTGCCAGAAATTCCTGCTTTTTCCATAATGTTACCGGCGAAGATGAAGAAGGGAATCGCTAGTAACACAAACTTACTTGTGGACGCCGAGACAATCATCGGCAAGCTACTCATAATCGTCGCTAACGGTTTTCCTAATCCTTGGACAACTATGGCCGCGATACTGGACACTCCGAGGCACACGGCAATCGGGGCTCCTATCAGCAGTAAGACTGCAAATACTCCAAATAAAATTGCTGCTATCATGATGGCATCTCCTCCTCACCCTTTACATCTGGTTTACTCTTTATTTCTTTTATCAACACTTCTCCGAAGCGAATCGTGGCAAAGAAGGCACCGATTGGCACGAAGGAACCAAATATCCACTCTGGCCACTGCATCCCGGCGGTTACTTGCCCTAACATCCTTTGATTGGCCACCATGCCTATTCCATACCAGAAGATGGCGAGGCAAAAGATGGTAGCGATAAAGAAGCCGATACAGTGAAGAATCTTTCTTACCTGGGGACTCACCGCATCGGTAATAATGCTTAGCCCTAAGTGAGCCCCCCGTTTGGCTGCGATTGCCGTTCCTAGAAGACTAAGAAGGACAAACAAGTACGTGGTGATCTCCTCTGAAAAAGAGAACGATGCACTAAATACATATCTTGCGACTACATTAGAAAATGTTAGGATTGTCATAACAATCAGACATGTTGCAGCTATTATTTCTTCGATTTTATTTAAAAACTTCATCCTTTTTCTCCTAATCTCTAATCTATTTGAAAAGCCTTTTGTGCTTTTTCTCCATATTTTTTAATAAATTCCTGACGCGTGTCTTTCATCACGGCCTTAAATTCATCCAGCTGTTCATCCGTTAATTCGGTCACTTCCATGCCAGCATCGCGGAAATTCTGAACCAGCTCCACCTCTTGCTGCTCAACCTCATCTCGTCCCCATTCACAGGCCTCGGTGGCTTTTTCCTGAAGAAGCTCCCGGGTCTTCGGTTCTAGAGCTTCCCAGATTTCTGTATTAGCAACAAATAAATCGTTTTCATAAGAGTAGTTCCAGAGGGTCATGTAATCTTGAATCTCGCTCATCTTTGAAGAGCTAGTAACGCTGACGCCATTTTCCTGACCGTCTATTGTCCCTTGTTGAATCGCCGTAAAGACTTCACTCCAGCTCATAGCCACGGGATCCGCCCCTAAGGTTCTAAAGAACCTCATAAACACTTCACTACCAGGTACGCGAATTTTGAGGCCTTTCACATCTGCCGGCGTCTTCACCGCCTTTTTGCCATTGGTAATCTGGCGAAAACCATTGTGGAATGAACCTAGGTAAGTAATTCCTTTTCCTGATAAGCGCTGGGCGTAGTACTCGCCGCCGGTAGCATCAATAATCTCTCTGGCATCTGTATAATCATCAAAAATCCAAGGAATGGTTGCACACGCTAGCTGTTCGTCAATTACGGCCATGGTACAAGTGGCGTATGCGGCTAAGTCCACACTACCACCGGCAATCATCTCAATTCCCTTGGTGGCATTACCGCCGGCTAATTGGTCATTGGGATAAACCACCACCGTAACGCTACCGCCTGACTCTTCCTCTACTAACTGGGCAAACTTATTGGCCACTAAAGAGTCAATCTGAATATCCGTTCCGTTTACCGCCATTACTAGCTCAATCTTCTGATACTCACCATTTGCCTCGGTACTTGCTTTACTTTTTCCTGTGCATCCTGCCAGCAGCCCCATCAATAACAACGCTACTAACAAGATTCCCCATTTCTTCTTTCTCATTTCAGCCTCCTTTGTTTACGCTTCTTTGTAGCCTCATCCTAACGTAGGATGTTAGGATTGTCAATCGTTTTTGTGCTTTTCGCTATTTTTCACATATAATCACGTATCCCTTTGTTAGTTTTTCCCATAAAATGGAATTTGCTCTTGGCAAATTCCTGCGCCTTCGGCGTGTGCTGTTGCACACATTTCCTTACGCCGAAGTGCGCATCCACAGCGGAGCGTTTTTATGTCATAGGAGAGTTCGAAGAACTTTCCTATGACATAAAAAAGAAGACTCCCTGGTACTTTTGAAGTCTTCTTATCTTTTCTCTATTATTCAACTATCATCGCAATTGCTCGCCCAGGAGCACCGCCACAGCCTTCTAGCTTAAGGGGCAAGAACATAAATTCCCAGCGCTGGTGTTCTAAAAGTTCTTTAGGAAAGAACAGCTCTTCCCCTAGCCAAACTTCGGCTCCTAGCAGTAATTCATGCTGTTCCAAACCTTCCCCGGCGCGCGGACCGCCCACGCTCATGGTATCAATGGCAATGCCTTTGACCTTTTTCTCCAGAAGCCACCGAGCTCCCTCCACTCCCAGATAGGGCCAGTTATCTACATACTCTGTGGTCCACCCTCGCTTGTATCCCCAGCCGGTACAAAGAAGAACGATGTCTCCTTCACCAATTTTATCCTCATAAGGTGCTAAATGCTCAGGACCAATCACCTGGTGAGAACCGATGTCAAACAGATCAACCACAACGCCTTCTCCTACTAATTGCTCTATATCAATCTGGGCAACGCTTTTGCCTTCTGGGAAATGGTGGGCTGGCGCATCGATGTGAGTCGAAGTATGAGTATTCATTGCCATCCGCTCAGAGGTATAGCCGTCTCTTGGCTTTAAGGTCTCATAATTAATTTCCGTCAGCTGATAGGGCATATAGCCGGGGTTGTTGTGGTAAAAGGTCTGAGATAAATCCAGTATTTTCTTAATCTTCATACGCATTTTCTCCTATCTTCTGATCCGCGGGAAAGGTAAGACCAATTTGTCTTCGCACCTCATCGGTAATCCGAATCGCCCCCCTGGAAAGCTGGGCAAATTCATCCGCATCCTTCTGCCCCTTAACTGCTTTAATAAAGGTTTCCAATTCATAGACCATATTGTTCTTACAAACTGGTAAATCTATAACCTCCTCGGCGCCGTCGTTATATACAATGCGCACCTCATTTGGTTCGGCGATTTTTGAAATGTACATCACGCCCTTTTCCCCTTGGATCTGGCTAGGAAGCTGGCTTCCGGTAATCTTCGAATACGTAAGCTCTACAATCATCTCTTCGTATTTAGCGAGAATCGCTCCGGCTCCGTCAATGCCTCCTCTTAAAAAGGTGCCCATTCCCGTAACTAAAAGAGGCTCACCAAAAAGTGCCAGCATAGCTTCAATACAGTAAATGCCGATATCCATTAAAGCGCCGGCAGAATATATAGGATTAAAGATATTGCAGTCAGCCCCAGCTTTAAAGGCATCATACTTAGATGAATACTGACAAAACTGGAGACTAGCATATCGTAGCGTTCCCAGTTTTTTCAGATGCTCTTTGATCTCCAGAAAGGCCGGATCGTGGACGCTACGCATGGCTTCTAATAGAACCACCCCGTTCTCCTTCGCCACCTTCTGCATCTCTTTTACCTCTGCTGCATTAGAGGCAATTGGTTTTTCACATAAGACATGCTTACCAGCCTTCATCAACTGGATGGTCTGAGCTGCATGACAGCTATTCGGACTGGCAATATAAACCGCGTCTATCTCCTGATCGGCTGCTAGGGCTTCTAGGGAATCGTAGAATACGGTCGCCCCGTAACTAGCACCAAAGTCCTTCGCTTTCTGTAAATCACGGGAGTAAACAGCGGTCAAAGTAAATTCTGGGACACTGCTTGCTACCTCTAGAAAATATTTCGTAATCACGCTAGTGCCAATAATGGCAAATTTAACTTGCTTCATAGTGTTCTCCACTCTCTTTCTATCTTAAAACCTCTTTTGGCATTTCGATTTCTCCTGCAATCGAATGTTCTGTGAGTTCTGAAATTAGTTTGATTTTTTTGTTGATGACGGGACGCATACAATTGGGAACATGCTCTTGGTGCGCTCTATGAATAGCCACACATTCTTTGCAATTCCCATGATATCTACATGCCTTTTTGCATGAACAATGATCTTTATCCTTGTATTCTTCACGAAATTCTTTTGCAAACTCCTCTTGAAGTCTAAGCCCCTCCTGACGGTTACCGTTGTGGAATTCCTGCATCGCAGCTAATTGTTTCTGATTTCCTTCAATAATCATTCTAGATACTCTCCTTTCACTTCTCTATTATAGGTTATTTCCATATACTTGTTAAGCAAAACAGAATTTGTGTTGCACAAAAGCAGGAAGAAGGAGAGATGAAACAAATCACCTCTCCTTCTTCCTAATCTACAAAATAAGCAATATCTGCTAATTCTTTTCTTTTCGGACTCTTATGCTCTGTATCTGCTGGTACACCAAGGCTCAGCATACAGGTAAAAAAGTACTCTTCTTTATCGAAGCCCGTTTTTTCTTTAATAAATTCTTTAATCTCCGCACCCGCATAATTAGCACTGGTAAGCCAACACGAGCCATAGCCCAAATTGGTGGCGGCAAGCGCCATATGCTCCATAGCGGAACCAATGTTTTGCATACCTGGATTCGGCTTATACGCTAGGTAGTCTAGCTCCTCCTGGGCCGCGCCGCTAAGCTTTAACTCCTGATAACCAGAGGGCAGATAATCTTTAGCCATAGTCAGGATAATAACGGGAGCGTCTTTAATGAACAGCGTAAAGTTTTTGCAAAACTTTCGGAATCTTGCGCCACTTTCTTCGTCGGTCTGAGCGATTTTTCCGGCAATCTCCTCATTCTTCCCTTGGATGATTTCACAGAGCGCATCGATATTCGCCTTTGTATCAAGAACAAAGAAACGCCAGTTTTGCAAATTCTTTCCCGATGGGGAAAGACGAGCTGCATCTAAGATTTTTTCCACGTCCTCTCTTGGAAGAGGCTCTTCTTTATATTTACGAATGCTTTGACGCTTAGCAATCAAATCAAAATATTCCATCTTTATGCCTCCACAGCTGCTAAGTTTTCAAGGCTCTTAGCAAGAGCCGGTACAATCTGCTTATAATCGCCAACAATACCGTAATCAGCCACGTCAAAGATCGGCGCGCTCTCATCCTTATTAATAGCAAAGATAATATCGGATTCTTCCATTCCTGCCACGTGCTGAATCGCGCCAGAAATACCTACGGCAAAGTATACATTAGGACGTACCGTCTTACCTGTTTGGCCTACTTGTAGATCCTTTGGTTTCCAACCAGCGTCTACTACGGCTCTTGAGCAACTTACCTCGCCGCCGATTGCCTTTGCTAGCTCTTCTAGGATATAGAAGTTCTCTGGTCCGCCAATACCGCGACCGCCAGACACTAAGATGTTGGCATCCATGATGTCCACCGTATTTGATAAACTCTTTACCACGTCAAGAATCTCTACGTACTTATCATTTGGGGTAAAGCCTGGATCAAAAACGATTAGTTCTGCCTCGGCATCTACCCTCTTCTCGATTTTTTGCATAACCCCTGGACGTACAGTTGCCATCTGGGGACGATTGTCTGGGCAGGCGATGGTAGCGATTGTATTACCACCAAAGGCAGGTCTAGTCATCAGTAGTTGATTCGGTTTTTGCTCTCTGCCTGCTTGCGGCGTTAAGGGGAAGTCACCGATATCCAACTGGGTACAGTCTGCAGTCAGACCAGTCTGTACTCTAGCAGATACAAGAGGACCTAAGTCCCTACCAATGGCCGTTGCTCCCACTAGTACAATCTCTGGTTTGAACGCTTCGATAACCGATGATAGAGCATGAGTATAAGGTTCTGTCCGATACTCTTTTAGCGCTGGATCATCTACAAGAATGACTTTATCGGCGCCGTACTGAGCTAGCTTTTTAACTAGGCCTTTTACATCGCTTCCGATTAGAACAGCGGTTACGTCGGTGTCTAAATCCTTCGCTAAATCGCGGGCCTTTCCTAGAAGTTCAAGAGCAACGCCATCGATTTTATTATCTACTTGTTGGGCGTAGACATATACGCCTTTGTATTCACTTAAATTCATAATAAATAATCTCCTTTTATCTATATCACGTGCTTTTCTTTTAACTTCTCAAGAATGTAACCAACTGATGCTTCTGGGTCTAAATTCACCTGTTCGCCAGCGCCTTTTCTTACCTTATCTGAGGCTTTAGCGATTTTTGTCGGTGAGCCTTTAAGACCTAAATCTGCATCGTCTACGTCGATAAGCTTATCGCGACCATACATGATAACCTCTGCTTCGTGGGCATCAAAGATTCCCCCTGGAGTCATGTAACGAGGTTCATTTAACTCAGCAAGAGCCGTAATCAGACAAGGCATCTTGGCTTTTACTACGTGGTAGCGGTCCTCGTACTGACGCTGGGCCACTACGTAATCACCTTCAATCTCTAGCTTCTGAGTATAGGAGATTACCGGAATATTTAAGTGTTCGGAAATCTGGGGACCTACTTGCGCCGTATCCCCGTCGATTGCTTGACGACCAGCAATAATTAGATCGTATTCTAAGTTTCTAATGGCACCTGCCAGAGTGGTCGAGGTGGCCCAAGTATCGGCACCACCGAGAACTCTATCGGTTACGAGAATGGCTTTATCCGCTCCCATCGCCATGGCTTCTACTAGTACTTCCTTGGCTTTTGGCAGACCCATGGTAATAACGGTTACTTCGGCTCCGTATTGATCTTTCAAACGTAGGGCAGCTTCTAGTCCCGCTTTGTCATCAGGATTCATAATCGCCAGCATTGCCCCCCGATTTAGGGTTCCATCTGGATTAAACTGTACGCCACCTTTCGTATCTGGCACTTGTTTGATACATACAATTATTTTCATCTTTTCGCTCTCCTATTTCAACAGATCAGCAGCGATAACCATCCGCTGTACTTCTGAGGTTCCTTCATAGATCTCTGTTATCTTCGCATCTCTCATCATCCGTTCCACATCGTATTCACGAATGTAGCCATAGCCACCGTGGAGTTGCACGGCTTTCGTGGTCACTTCCATAGCTACTTCGGCGGCGTATAGCTTCGCCATTGAAGCCTCCACACTGTATTTGCCACCGGCATCTTTCGCCTTAGCAGCCCGGTATACCATTAGCTGAGCGGCTTTTGTCTTTGTCGCCATATCTGCTAATTGGAACTGGGTATTCTGGAACTGGGAGATAGAGCGTCCAAACTGTTTTCTTTCTTTCACGTAATCGACGGTTACTTCAAGAGCACCTTCTGCCAGACCAAGAGCCTGAGAAGCGATACCGATACGACCACCATCTAAGGTATGCATGGCGATACCAAAGCCTTTTCCTTGCGCACCCAGGAGATTTTCCTTCGGAATGCGGCAATCCGTAAAGATCAGCTCATAAGTAGCCGAACCGCGGATACCCATTTTCTTTTCTTTCGTTCCAAAAGAAAAGCCTGGTGTTCCTTTTTCCACGATAAAAGCGGAAATCTCTTTCATCGTTTTGCCTCTTTTTTCTACCGTTCCGGTAACGGCGATGACGATATAGACATCGGCGTATTTACCGTTGGTGATAAAGATTTTGCTACCGTTTAGCACCCATTCATCACCGTCTAACACAGCTTTCGTCTGTTGCCCTTGGGCGTCTGTTCCGGCTCCGGGCTCCGTCAGACCAAAAGCTCCTAGCTTTTCGCCTTTAGCAAGAGCTGGTAGATACTTCTCCTTCTGCGCTGTGGTTCCATAGGTCATAATCGGATCGATGCAAAGTGACGTATGAGCAGAGACGATAACCGCCGTCGTACCACATACTTTTGCTAGCTCTTCAACGCACATGGCATAGGTCAAGATATCACAACCTTGGCCGCCGTATTCTTTTGGTACTGGTATTCCAAGAAAGCCGTATTTCGCCATCTTCTTTACTGTTTCTTCGGGAAACTGTTCGGTCTCATCCACTTCCTGGGCGAGGGGTTTTACTTCATTCTCAGCGAACTCTCTAAAAAGAGTTCTTGCCATTTCGTGTTTACTACTTAAATTAAAATCCATCTTTACTCCTCCGTGATATCCTTCCATTTCATCTTAAATCTATCTTCCCAGTGACCGATTAACTCTTCTCTAAAGCTTGGATGAGCAATCTCTATAAGTGCTCTCGCCCGTTCTCTTAAGCTTTTGCCACGAAGATCGGCTATTCCGTATTCCGTTACGATAATCGCCACATCATTACGTCCTGTAGTCACCGCTACACCTGGTTCTAACATCGGGACGATTTTGGAAATCGTGCCGCCTTTAGCCGTTGAACTCATGGCGATAATCGAGCGACCGCCTTTTGACATATTGGCGCCGCGCACAAAATCCACCTGTCCACCCACACCGGAAATCTGCATGGTACCTACGCTTTCTGAACTTACCTGTCCCATAAAGTCTACGGCTACGCAGGAATTAATGGAAACCAAATTGTCGTTCTTGGCAATCACGTAGGGATCGTTGGTATAATCTGCCGAAGCCATATATACGGCTGGGTTATCATCCACAAAATCATAAAGCTTCTTACTTCCCATCAGGAAGGTGGCTACTAGCTTTCCTGGGTTATAGTTCTTCTTCTTATTGGTAATAACACCGGCTTCGATTAGCTCTACTACGCCGTCGGAAAACATTTCTGAATGGATTCCTAAGTCCTTTTTATCCTTTAGAGATAAAAGCACCGCGTCTGGAAGAGCGCCGATTCCTAATTGCAAGGTGTCGCCGTCTTTTATTAGGCTGGCACAGTTGGCGCCGATCTTTTTCTCCACTTCTGATAACTCTGCGGAAGCGAGCTCTACTAAAGGCAAATCCTCTTCCACTAAATAGTCAAACTCACTTACATGCATAAAGCAGTCGCCGTGGCACCGTGGCATATTTTTATTAATCTGGGCAATGGCAATTTTCGCAACTTTGGCAGCGGTAAAGCTATAGTCTACCGATACACCGAAGCTTACGTAGCCGTGCTTGTCCGGGGCACTTACCTGAACCAGTGCCACATCAAGAGGCAGCGAACCGTCGGTGAATAGCGACGGAATCCGGGAAAAATACCGAGGTGTATAATCGGCCCGCCCTTCCTTAATCGCTACTCTTTCGTTCTTACCTACAAAAAGCGAATTGTGACGCAAATGCCCTTTTGCTTCTGGAAAACAGTAGGCGCTATCAGCCATTCCTACCATCGTTGTCGTCTCTACCCCTTTAAGCTCGTTCATGCGCTCCGCAAGGGCACCTGTGAGGGCTCTTGGTTCACCACAAGCATGGCCGATGGCTACTCTATCGTAATCCTTCACCTGCTTAAGAGCCTCTTTGGCAGTGACTAATTTGTCTTTGTATTCTTCCCTATAATCCTGCATTTCTTCACTCCATCCAAGAATTTGTTTTACCACTTCATCAAGTGTAACCTGATGATTCAACACCACTTCCCGCTTGGCACCAAGGCCTTTTAAGCAGCTCCGCTCACACCCAGCTACAAGTAGGTGAGCGTCCGCCTGCGGGTCTGTATGCTGTATCTTTATGTTTTCTAGATTTGCCTGCAGGCGCTTCCCTAGCTCTTCTACCGCCTCCCGGCGATCAAATCTAGGGTTGCAGCCACCGCAGTATTTCACATAGATATTCATTTCCTATTTTTTCTTATTAATTCCGGCAATATCCTTTGCCAGTTCTTTCTTCTGCTCTACATTTGCCTGTCTACCAATCATAATGCGCTGTGCCTGAGGTGAGCCAGCACCGTGCATAGATTCGGTACGATAGCCAACAGCTGCCGTTCCGAGAGTGATGTTTTCAATCAGTCTTAAAATTCTCATCCGGTCTTCTGTGGGTACATCAGCATTTCCTTGAAGGTACTTATCGATATACGGTCTTAGCTTTTCATTATCATAATCTTGCTGGCTAGGCATGGTTACCATCAGGCCGCCGGCAATGTCTTCTGCTAGACGAGTGATTTCATAAGGCATTCTGGTAATGTTCTGCTTGCAGACATTCGCAAGTAGCGTATCTACGTAATAATTGCCCGCTTTCATCTCACAACCTTCGCAGGAACAAGCGATACCACATGAGTATAGAGTTTCATTTAAGTGATTCATCTCGATAATCTTGTCTTTGATGTGACTTGCTTTTGGTACCCCGTTATAGTCAGCTGCTAAAGCGGTTGCCCCGATTAGCACATCGCCAACGCCGACTTTACAGCCGCCGTAGCTTTGACGGTGATAAGAAGCAAATCTTTCTACCATCATGCCGGCAAAGTCCGTCTCGCCGTTCATAAAGATCCGGTCGTTAGGTACGAAGACATCTTCAAAGATCATTAAGGCTTCATGACCACCGAAGTTTTTATTTCCTACATCGATATCCGCATTTGGCTCTAGTTTTCTCGTATCACAGCTTTGTCTGCCGTAGATCATAAAGATACCTTCAGCATCCGCTGGAAGGGCAAAAGCTACTGCGTAGTCTTTATCTTCTGGTCTCATCGCAATCGTCGGCATAACGATAACTTCGTGAGAGTTAACGATGCCGGTCTGATGGGCTTTAGAACCCCGCACAACGATACCGTCTTCTCTTCTTTCTACCACCCGTAGGTACATATCAGGATCTTTTTGCTGAGACGGTGAGAGTGAACGATCGCCTTTTGGGTCAGTCATGGCGCCATCAACTACTAAGTCTTCTCTTTGAATTCTTTCCCAGTATTTCTTAAAGTTCTCGTGATAGTTCGTGCCATGGGCTTCATCACACTCGTAGGTGGTTGAGAATACCGCGTTTGCCGCATCAAGACCCACACATCTTTGGAAGCAAGACGCAGTCTTTTGACCTAGCAGTCTTTGCATTTTTACTTTCTTTACTAAGTCCTCCGTGCTTTGATGAAGGTGAGTAAAACGGTTAATCTTTTCTCCCGTAAGGCTAGACGTGGCTGTCATCAAGTCCTCATACTCTGGTTTCGTAGCTAACTCATAAGTCATCGCCACTGAATTCATAGATGGCTTAATAATCGGATGTTCCGTTGGACATTCCACTTTTTCACCCATCAAATACACTTCTAAGTTAAGCTTTTTTAGACTTTCGATATACTCTTCTCTTGTTTTCATACCTGTCTCCTTTTTTATATGCATCTTTCATAAATTATTTTTATCTGTTCCTGGGTTAACTCTAGCGGGTTATTGGCTAAAAGCCTTTGTTGATTCTGAATAACGGAAGCGGCCATTTCTCCCGCCACGTCACTATCTACACCAATGCTGCCTAGGCTTTCTCTTTGAAGGACAAAATCTAGTAAGGCAAACATCTTCTCCCAAGTTTCTTCTGGCTGGCAAGCAAAAATCTCTGCTAATACTTCTTCCGCTGGACTTAAATCCGCTCCTAATTCTTTATACATATTGAAGGTAGCTTCAAAGACCATGTGATTGGCTTTTCCGTGAGGCACGTGGTACATCGCCCCGATTGGATAAGCAAGGGCGTGAACGGCGGCACAGCCTGCATTGCCGAAGGCTACTCCAGCCATGGTACTGGCGATTAAGAAGTCTTCCATATCATCTGGTAACTTGGCTTCACCTGCGTCCTGCATCTTTTGATACCCTTTCAGAATCTTCTCCATTGCCCCTTTACCGAACATCCGGGAAAACGGAGTGGCTTTTGGTGATACGTAGGATTCCATGGCATGCACCAAAGCATCGATTGAGCTGGTAGCAAAGACTCCGTAAGGCAGCGTATTTAGCATATCCGGAATAAGCGCTGCTTCATCTGCGTAAAGCTGAGGAATCGCCAGACCCATCTTCGTCTTCTTCTGTTTAAACTCTAAGATAGAGATATTAGTAACTTCACTTCCCGTTCCGCACGTGGTAGGAATGACAATCAGTTCCCGCTCTCTCTTAAGAGCGCTTCCTTGCTCATAAAGAGCTTCTACATTATACTCATCACTGAAAAGAAGGAGCTTGGACACATCGATAATCGTCCCGCCACCAATAGCGACGATGCGCTTGTACTGCTTTCCTTTAATATCTCCTAAAATGGCATCCACCATTTCATCCGACGGTTCACCCTGACCGTATTTTTCCTGATACAAAACGTCACAAGGTGCTGCCTCTCCTCCTAATTGAGGGGAAAGCACGTACTCGTTGGTTACGATTAAATCACCTTCGCCAAGAGCTTTTGCTTCTACAAAACCCTTCAAAGAATCGTAGAGCGCAATCGCTGGCTTAATTGAAAATTCCATAAAATTCCTTCCTCCTTTTCATACTCGTTAATTATTTAACTATTATATCATCTAGAAATCCTTTTACAATACTAAAAATAGTATAATTCATCAACAGTTATATGTAAAATGCATTTAATATATGTTTAATATGTTATATTTACATATCTACTTTTTCGCTGCCCCGGCTTCTACGATCATCTGTTTCAGTTTACTAGCCGCAATATTAAGATGGCGACTACTATCTTCCACAATACAGATCTGTCTAGCTGGTACTTCTTGGGCCAGCAAAATGGTAATTACCTCTTCATCTTCAATGGCGGTGGTGGCAAATTCTTCCGGTATAAACGCTAGACCTAAGTTATTCTTTACTAAAGGTAAGAGTTGGTCTGTGGTCGCCGTTTCGATATCCGGTGTTAGCACCAGTCCGTACTGAGAATAGAAGGTATTGTAGAATTCCCGAGTCGTGGTATTAACCCCCAGAAAGATTAAGGGATACTTAACGGTCTCCGTAATATCCATCGTCTGCTGGGCCAGCTCTTGATACTGAGGGCTACCGATTAAAATTTCCTGAAAGCTCTTTAAGGCCGTTGCCACAAAGGGCTTCTGAATATGAAGAGGGGTGGTAACGAGCGAAAAATCAACGGTCCCACTCTTTAGCGCTTGCAATGACTGAGGTGTGGTCTGGTTGGAAAGCTTTAAATGGATTCCCGGATAAGACTTGCGAAACTGGCCGAGCACTGGTAACAGCATCCCGTGAAGGGCAGTATTGCTTACACCGATAGTAACCACCCCACTTTCTAGATTCTTATCATTAGCCAGTTCCATCTCCGCGGCCTTAAACTGTTCAAAGGCTACGGCTACGTGACGGTAAAGCTTCTCCCCTTCCGGCGTCAAGCTCACTCCCCGATTTGTTCTGATAAAAAGCTTGCAACTTAACTGGTGCTCTAAGTTGTTAATGTATTTGGTCAGATTGGGCTGGTTGCTCCCTAGCACCTTCGCAGCCTGAGTAAAGCTTTGATATTTTGCCACAAAATAAAATATTCGATAATAATCATATGTAATTTCCATTCTTCATTCTCCTTTTTAATTGCAGGACATGCTCTGCGTGTACCCTTTCCTTATCTTATCATACATAATCGATATATTGAATATATTATAAATACTTTTTACATATATTAAACCTTGTTATATACTCACATCTAGAGAAGAAAAACTTTTTATCGTTTCATCGTTATAACTTTAACGATATAGGGAGGATTAATCATGAATGAGAACTTGAAGAAAAGAATTCGCAACAGCGACTTACTAGACAAAGTGATGTCGGCCGATGAAGCTGCTGCTTTTATCACTCCAGGGATGACCTTAGGTGTGAGTGGTTTTACCATTGCTGGCTACCCCAAAAAAATAGGAGAAGCCTTAGGCAAAAGAGCGGATGCTGGTGAAAAGCTGGATCTTACCGTCTATTCCGGAGCGTCTCTCGGAGATGAGTTCGACGGTCTGCTGGCTCGTAAAGGAGCTTTCAAAAAACGGATTCCTTATCAAACGAACACCGATTTAAGAAATGCTATCAACGCTGGGGAAGTGGGCTATTTTGACATGGCTCTTAGCGAGCTTCCTTTATGGGTTAAAAACGGGATTTTAAATCCCATCGATGTGGCTGTGGTTGAAGCTGCGGCTATTGATGAGCAGGGCAATATCATTCCCACTACTTCTATCGGGGTCTCAAATACCTACGTAGAATATGCCGATAAAGTAATTATCGAGCTAAACACTTACGTTCCTGAAGAGATCGAGGGTATTCATGACGTCTTCTCACCAGCGAAGGTTCCCCATACCGAACCGATTATGATTACGAAACCTAGTGACCGCATCGGTACTACCTATATTAAGTGCGACCCTTCAAAGATCGTGGCGATTATCGAAAGCGATATTCCTGATAACGGTAGAGCCGTCGCCGCTCCTGATGACGAATTCCGCCAGATGGCGAAAAACCTAATCGGTTTTATTGAAAACGAAGTGGCTGCTGGTCGGATGTGCACGCCACTCCCGCCACTACAAGCAGGTATCGGTAGCGTAACCAACGCCGTTCTCGACGGACTACAAGAATCGGGGTTTGAACATATGACCGTGTATTCGGAGGTTCTACAAAATTCAATCTTCGAATTAATGGATAGCGGCAAAATCGATTTTGCCTGTGCCACGTCTCTGACTTTATCTGCTGACGTTAGAGATAAGTTCTTTGAGAACTTTGACAAATATAAAGATAAGATTATGCTCCGTCCTCAGGAGATTAGCAACTCTCCAGAAGTAATCCGGCGCCTTGGTATCATCGCCATCAATACGGTAATCGAGGCTGACATCTACGGAAACACCAACTCCACTTACGTAGACGGACACCGCTTGATGAACGGAGTGGGCGGATCTGGTGACTACTGCCAGAACGCTGGACTATCCATCTTTATTACGAAATCAACGGCTAAGAATGGTACTCTTTCTTCCATCGTACCCCTTGTAAGCCATGTGGATCATACGATTCACGAAACCCATGTAATTATCACCGAGCAAGGTGCTGCTGATCTTCGCGGGCTAGATCCCTGCGACCGGGCCAAGACCATTATCGAAAACTGTGCTCACCCTGATTTTCGTCCAGCGCTCTATGCGTACCTTGACGAAGCTTGTGATAGCTGCTGTAATAAGCACAAACCAGTCAATTTAAAAGCGGCTGTGGCCTTTAACAAATCTAAATAATCGAAAGATAGTAGGAGGAAAGATAGAATGGAACAAGATGTAAACAAGACAATTGAAACAATCATTGAGAAAGCAAAAGTAGCGCAAAAAGAATTTGAGACTAATTTCTCTCAAGAAAAAGTCGACGAAGTCGTTCGGGCTATCGGTAAAGTGGTCTACGACAACGCTGAAGAACTCGCCAAAAGAGCGGTCGAGGAAAGCGGCATGGGCGTCTACGCTGATAAGGTTGCTAAAAACCAAGGAAAATCCAGAATTATCTGGAATAGCTTAAAAGGCAAGAAATCCATCGGGGTAATCGAAGAAAACAAAGAAACCGGCATCCTTAAAGTGGCTAAAGCCAAAGGTGTTGTTGCCGCGATTATCCCTGCTACAAACCCGGTCGTAACCCCTATGTGTAACGGTATGTTCGCCTTAAAGGGACAAAATGCCATCGTGCTTTCCCCTTCACGCCGAGTTGCCAAGTTAACAGCTTACTTAGTTGAAGTCTTCCGCAAAGTCTTAAAAGATCACGGTGCCCCAGAAGACCTCTTCCAAATCATCGAACCAACGAGAGAAGCGACCAGTGCTCTTCTTAAAAGTGCTGATGTTGTAGTCGCTACTGGTGGTTCTTCCATGGTTAAGGCCGCCTACTCAAGCGGTAAGCCGGCTTACGGTGTAGGCCCTGGTAATGTGCAGACCATCGTCGATAGGGACATTAACTACGAAGAAGCAGTTCCCAAAATTATCGCTGGTCGTATCTTTGATAACGGCATTATCTGCTCCGGCGAACAAAGCATCTTTATCCCTAGAGAAAACTACGATGAAGTCATCGATATCTTTAAGAAAAATCAGGTTTACTACGCTGATTCCGCTGAGGAAGTAGGTAAATTCGCAGAAGCTATCTTCCCTGACGGCGGCGCTATGAACCGTGAAGTAATCGGTCAAAGCGTACAAACGGTAGCGAAAGTGGCTGGCGTTAGCGTTCCTGAAGATACTAAGATGATTCTCCTAAAAGCCAGAAGCTTAGACCATAGCGAACCACTTTGTAAAGAAAAAATGTGTCCTGTAATGATCGCGGCTCCCTATGACACCTTCGAAGAAGCCGTAGATTACGCGCAGAAGAACCTTGAATGGGAAGGAATCGGTCACTCAGCCGCCCTTCATAGCGATAACATGGACCACATTAAATACGCAGGTGAGCACCTATCCATCAGTCGTCTCGTGGTTAACCAAACCTCTTCAACTGGTGCTGGCGGAAGCCTTTATAACGGTTTCTCACCGACCACTACTCTTGGCTGTGGCTCTTGGGGAAATAACAGTATCTCCGAAAACCTAAACTATACCCATTTAATTAACATTTCCCAAATCGGTCTCTTCAATAAGGATGCGAAAATTCCTACCGATGAGGAAATTTGGGGTTAGACCACCCTCAAAAAATAGAATTTGCGTCCCGCAAATTCTATTTTTATGTATATAGGAAGGTTCAAAGAACTTTTCTATATACATAAAAAAATCCCCTCAAAGCATTACAAATATAGTATTATGTAAATATACATTTTTATGTATAAATAGTTAATGAGATGAGAAATCACACATAGGAGGGGACTATGAAAAAAAAATTATCACTGATTCTTGCATTCACATTCTTTACGCTACTACTTTCTTCTTGCGGAACAGGTTCCAAAATATCTGTTCTAAACAGTCTGGATTCCGAGCTTGCTAAGTTATACGCTACTAAAAGCGGAGATGAAGACTTAGGCGACAATCTCTTAAAAGGCAAATCTATTAAAGAAGGCGACACCTTTTCGCTAAGCCTAGAGAAAAATTTATTAGCCGAACCTGTGGATTTATACGCTGTCGACGCGGAGAATACCACCTACCGCTTTCCTAAGCTAGATTTAAAGGACAGCAAAGAGGTGGCGCTAACATACGATAAAAAGACGTATGTAGCGGTTATAACTGATAACAAGGGAGATACCATCACAGTTGAAGCGATTCTAACTGCTCCTTCACCTGATGATAAGCTGAGTAACGAAGTTGCTTTGTCAGAGGCCGACAACTTAACCGTTCTTTATCCAGTTACCATGAGAGAAAAAGATGTCCCTGCCGTAGAAAAGCAGATTCATCTCGAAGCTGTTAACGACACGACGCCTAACGCGGTGATTATCCGTTCTCACACGTTAGAAGCCGCCCAGCACGATGGTCTCAATTCTACCGCTGAAAGCGCTAAAAAAACGCTTGTATCATTAACGGAAAGCCTTTGCAAAACCATGACCGCTGACGATATGTTTATAAATCGCATTGACGACTCTTTTACCGATGATGGAGCATATTATGCTATCCAAGCAAATGTATGGATGAGCGGGGAAGCTATTGATAGCTCAATTTCTACGCCTGTACGCGGTGTTTTAGAATGTAGATACTATGGACCTGGCAGTCCTCTTCTGGTAGCCCTTTCTCTCAGTGACGAAGAAGGCATTGAGAACTACTCTAAGATTGCTTCCATCATCCTCGATAACGCTTCCATTTCTTCCGACTGGAAAACCAGTGATGGAGTAGCCGTTGCCGAAGCTAAGGCTGCCGAAAAAGCCAAGGCCGAAGCCGATGCCAAGGCTGCTGCCGATGCCAAGGCCGCTGCTGATGCTCAAGCTGCTGCGGCTGCCGCTGCTGCTGCCGCCCAGAGCGATCCTGGCGATACCTGGTATGACTATGACGGTGATTATTACGATGATTACGATCCCTGGAGTGATGCAGGAGATTCTGACGATGAGTGGAGCGATCCCGGTGATTATTAGTAAAAAATATCCTTTAATCGCGTAAAAAGAATTCGTTCTGATATTTTCAGAACGAATTCTTTTTTATTACTATTTCTTCTTTTCAATAGATATTCTATATCCCAATGCATCCAGGATATTTGTAAATGTCCGAAGTGATGGCGAAACTAATCGTTTTTCAATTCGAGATAGCGATTGTTGTTTGTTTCCGGTCCTTTCCGCAAGTTCTTTCTGTGTTATCGACTCAGTTTTTCTTAGTTTTACCATCTCACCAATTAATCGATACTCTTCTCTTGAGCTATCCCATGCATCTCTAAATTCTTTAGATTGATTTCGTCTCTTTTCAATTTCTACATCAACATCCATGGTCATAAAACGGTTTGTATCTTTCATCATCTTCCCTTTCTTTTTAGAGTCTAAACTTACACGCCTGAGCAATTTCTTTCGCTCGACGTCTTATTACTTTAGCATCTTTCTTTTCAGTTTGATTTTTTTGTTTTCGGCATGCATGTAATAGATATATCGTATCACCATTTTCAATGATATAGAAAATCCTGTTGTGTTTATAGAAGTATACTTCCTTGATTTTCCCTTCCCATGTTTTTATTTTCAACTCACTATATTTACCATCTGCTAAAGATTTTAAAACAGAAAAACCATCTACTTGCTCATCTATTGTAAGGCTATCGATATACTTTGTTATCAGATTTTTCCCACTAGTCGAGCAATAAGGTACAACTCTCATTTACATTCCTCTTCAACAACAAATATGTTGTTCTACATTTATATAATACAACCTATTTGTTGTATTGTCAACATTAATCAATCTTCCTTTTAAGCACTTCAAATTTACCTTTTGGACTCTCATTTCTTAGCTTAAATTTTCCAACAATTTGGTTAAGTGTCTGTGCCTGAGAGGCCATCTGCTCAGCCGAAGCCGCTGATTCTTCAGAGGTTGCTGAATTAGACTGAGTAACAGCGGCAATCTGCTCCACGCTACTGTTAATCTCTCTAATCGCGTCTTTTTGAACTCTAGACATCTCATCCACCTGATGAATGGAACTGGCACTATGATTAGAAATCTCCGCTACTTGTTGCAGACTCTCACTGGTCTTGGTGGTAATCGTTGTTCCTTCTACTACCTTTTCGATACTTGCCTGAATAAGGCCAGAAGTTTCTTTCGCTGCTTCGGCGCTTTTACTAGCCAAATTACGCACTTCTTCCGCCACTACCGCAAATCCCTTTCCGGCATTGCCAGCTCTCGCCGCTTCGACGGCTGCATTTAGCGCTAAGATATTGGTCTGGAAAGCAATATCATCGATGACCTTAATGACCTTTTCGATGTTGGCAGAGCTTTCACTAATCTCATCCATCGCTCTTGTCATCTCTGTCATCGACTCAATACTAGCACCGACATACTCGACTGCTTTTTGCATTTCTTCATACGCTTGTTCAGCCCTTTCAGAACTGGTCTCTGCCTGAGCTAAGACTTGCTGAATGGAAGCTGATATCTGCTGCACCGCTGCCGCTTGTTCGGTTGAACCACTAGCCAACTCCTGGGCCCCGCCTGCCACCTGCTTGGCTCCCTGAGATACGCCATCTGCTGAACGCTTAATATCTCGTATCAACACGTTGTTGCTGTCTAGTATCTGCACAATGGCTTTGCCGACCACGTCGTTTTCAGAAGCCAACTCCATATCAATGGAATAGTTCCCCTCAGAAATCTCTTGCAAAGCGACTGCCTGGTTTTTAAACGCTACAATCATTTCATTAAAGGCTCTTGATAATTCAGTAATCTCCCGAAGATTTGTCTTCGGCTCCACACTTACATCTACGGCACCAGCTGACAATTCTTCGGCAGCGTCCACCATATACTCTATCGGCTTTGATATTTTCTTGGAAGTCATACGGATTAGGAAAAAGGCTAAGCCAACAAGAATCAAGGCCACCAGCCCCGTCTCCCAGATCATTTTAAAGATTACCGCTGTGCTTTCTGCCGTGTACTCTCCCACAAAAAGCATTCCTATTACTTGTTCCTCGGCATCCTTTAGGGGTAGGTATTTGACGAAAGCATTCTTTCCTACCACTTCTGCTTGGCCCTCATACTCTTCTCCAGCAAGGACTTGCGCGCTCACCTTTTCTGTTGCCTTCGTACCTACTGCCCGCTCACCTTTATCATCTAGTACGGTGGTCGATAAGCGTTCATCACCGCTAAATACGGTGAATTCTGCATCAATCATCTCTTTAAGAGAATCCACAAAGTCAAAGGTGTCCAAGCGAAATCCTGCCGAAATCACACCGATCACTTCACCACTATTGCCCCAAATCGGCGTCCCTGTTCGCACCGATAAGGCAATTTCTGTACCTTGCTCAGCGGTAGTATAAGTCTCCCCAGCTAACGCACGCTTGATATTCTCCTGCCCCACAATGCTGTCCCCTTTTTTATCTGGATTATGGGTTCTAAGTACTACCTTGCCGTCTCGATCTGTTACCGTCACAAAATCCACTTCTGCGTCTTCATCTAGCGCTGCTACCCGGGCGCTAAGCGCCTGCGTATCTCCGGTAACCAGTGCTTCATTCACCGCATCGTCTCCAGCGATCATTGCAGCACTAACCTCGGACTCCTCCCATAGGCTGGCGAACTGATTTTCCAGTACTGCCGAGTATGTCTTTACATCCCCCGAGAGCGAACTATTGGAAAAGTTCGCAAAAACTCCGATCACAACCGCTAACACAATGACAATCGCCCCAATCACTACGGCGATCGTCGGCATTAAAATACGTTTACTAATATTCATATTTTCCCCCTCAAAACAATATAGCTATCCTTATGATTATCGACAAAAAGGACAACCTGTTAAGTCCGGTTGTCTAAGATTTTTATAATGCAATCTGTCGTGCGATGGCCTCGTGTGATACTTCCGGCATAAATGTATTAGACCATTTTCGTGATATCACGAAAATGGTCTAACTAGGTAGTGGAGCAAAAAGAAATGTTATAGAATATATGCTTACTCGTTACGCTTACTACTTGATTGCTCAAAATGGAGATCCTAAAAAAGAAGAAATTGCTTTTGCGCAAAGTTATTTTGCGGTACAAACAAGAAAGCAGGAAAACTACCTGAAGAGAATATTGATAAAGACTAACTTAACATCAGGATTAGACGATAGTAGACACAACTCGTAAAGGAAGTTGTTGATAGGTTGCTAGACCTTCTCTCGATTAAAAAGACAACCGGTTAAGTCCGATTGTCTTTTATATTTCTATTTATCGTCATAATGGTATCGGCAAGCTAAAATATACACGTTGCTTTGGTCGATTCGATAAATCAGCCTATCCTTATCATTAATTCTACGGCTCCAAAAACCTGCCAAATTCCCGCTCAGGGCCTCTGGCTTTCCCATACCGACATTTCCATTCCGGCAAATATCAATAATTAACTGATTAATTTTCTTTAGTGTTTTCTTATCCTCTGTCTGCCAGTATATGTAATCTTTCCATCCATTATCTGTAAATACCTTATTCACTAAAATCAACCTCTTCTAGTTCATGTATGGAAATTTTCCCACTATCCAATTGCTTTTTGGATTCCATAAGCCAGTCAAAGTTTGCTTTATTGCCCATCACATGAATATTTTCTACTAAATTATTGTAGGACTCTTCTGACAACATAACTACATTTTTATTGTCTTTTCTCGTAATCACCATGGTTTCATATTCATCTGTCACCTTGTCCATATATGTCTTCATATTATCTCTAAGAGTCGTGTAGTTGATAGCTAACATTAATATCCCTCCTATCACATACCAGTAGTTATATTCATATTATAACGTACGGTTTTCTGTACGTCAATCTCCTCCTAAGATTTCCATAAAATCCTTTACATTTTTCGTAGCATCGCCCTTAAAGACCGCCGAGCCTGCCACAATTACATTAGCACCTGCGGCTAGGACTTCTTCAATGTTGTGAAGATAGATGCCGCCATCCACTTCAATATCAATCTGGCGTGCATTCTTTTCCATAATTTCTCGCGCTTCTTTAATCCGCTCCAAACTTTCTGGAATAAAGGACTGGCCGCCAAAGCCGGGCTCAACTGTCATTATCAGAAGCATATCGATATCAGATAAGAACTCTTCAATGACCGTAACTGGCGTCCCTGGTTTAATAGATACGCCTACTTTCTTACCGACTGCTCTGATTTTAGCAATGGTTTCCTTAAGATTCTCGCAGGCCTCATAGTGAACCGTAATAATGTCCGCGCCAGCACTAGCAAAATCTTCTACGTAGCGAATTGGCTCCTGAATCATTAGATGTACATCCATCACTTGATCGGTATACTTTTTGATTGACTGTAACACAGGCATTCCAAAGGAAATACTTGGTACAAATAAGCCGTCCATCACATCAAAGTGAAGGTAGGCGGCACCGGCAGCGCTAGTTTTTTCAATTTCCTCTTTCAGGTAACCGAAATCCGCTGCCAAAATTGATGGTGATAATATTTTTTCATTTCTTCCTCTTTTACCGTATAAAATTCATCATTGTTCGTGGGTTAGTCTCTGGCTTTGGCACCTTACTCTCATTTATCACTTTTACCATCCAAGCAATATTGCGACCGAGCTTTTGAACCACTTCCATTCCCTCTACATCATCGTATACTTCACCTGGATTAGCCCCGTGAATTGCATTCCAATAATCAGAGGTAACTAGCACCATTTCCATCGCATTCATGGTTCCTAGAAGTTGTTGATAGGTTTCTAGACCTCCTGAACGTCTAAGCGTCACCAAGGCGGCGCCAACCTTATGGTGAAATTGATTGTCAACACAACCACCAGCTAAAAATAAGCGATCTAGGACGCATTTCATGTTACCAGAAATACCACCATGATAAACCGGTGAAGCTAGCACAATTGCATCAGCTTCACTACAAGCTTCAATGATTTCATTAACTCCATCTTTATCCTGAACACATCGCGTTTGCCCCTTATCAATGCATTGATAACAAGCTAAACACGGCTTGACATTTGGACCAGGTTGAATCACTTCAAATTCAATACCTTCTTTTTCCAAAACTTTTCCTAATACCTGTAAGCTCAACTCACAATTCCCATTTTTTCTTGGCGAACCATTAATTGCTACCACTTTCATCTCGAGACCTCCTCTCGACAATTATAAAGTATTATCACTACCTAACACATTTTTAATTTTATGAGACACTAATTCCTTAATATTACTTCTAGCCACTTTAAGATACGCTCTTGGATCAAAAGCAGTCGGATCTGCTACTAAAGCCTGTCTTACACCAGCAGTAAAAGCAAGGCGTAAATCAGAATCAATATTAATCTTGCAAACAGAGGACTTGGCCGCTTGTCTTAGCATATCTTCAGGAATGCCAATGGCATCTTCAAGTTTACCACCGTTTTCTTTAATAATCTTAACGTACTCCTGAGATACACTCGAGGCTCCATGAAGAACAATGGGGAACTGAGGAAGCCGTCTTTCGATTTCTTCTAAAATATCAAAACGCAATTGGGGTTTTTGTCCGGGTTTAAACTTAAACGCCCCGTGACTGGTACCGATGGCAATTGCTAGTGAATCTACTCCTGTTTTAGCCACGAACTCTTCCACTTGATCTGGGTTTGTGTAAGAGGCATCTTCCGCTGCCACATTCACGTCGTCTTCCACACCGGCAAGTTGTCCTAGCTCGCCTTCCACGACTACGCCTCTTTCGTGAGCATAGTCAACTACTTTCTTTGTGAGTTCCATATTGTCAGCAAAATTGTGATGTGAACCATCGATCATAACCGAAGAGAAACCACCATCAATACAAGACTTACACACTTCAAAGTCTGCTCCATGGTCTAAATGGAGAGCCATAGGAATATCGTTTACTTCAAGAGCCGCTTCCACAAGCTTGATTAAATATGCATGGTTTGCATACTTTCTTGCGCCGGCGGACACCTGTAGAATTACTGGAGACTTCATTTCACCAGCCGCTTCCGTAATCCCTTGAATAATCTCCATATTATTAACATTGAAAGCGCCGATTGCATAACCGCCTTCATAGGCCTTTTTAAACATTTCTGTAGTCGTAACTAATGCCATTTCTTCTCCTCCTAGTATAATAAATAGTCTCTCGGAATCTCTAGCCCTCTGTTTACAAGGCTTGTAGATTCCTTTTTT
>NZ_JAMXOC010000003.1 GCF_024721265.1 Ohessyouella blattaphilus
CTACCGGGCGGATTGCGGACTTACACCGGTTAGAAACGTGCGCCGCCAGGCGCACTACAAAAAAATGCCTTTCCTACCATTTCTGATAGAAAAGACATCTTTACATTCGTTATTTTATTATTTTGCGTAATCGCTCACCCGAGATTCTCGGATAACATTTACTTTAATCTGACCTGGGTACTCTAATTCAAACTCAATCTGCTTGGCTATGTCGCGTGCCAAAAGAACCATGTCTGCATCAGATACCTGATCGGGAACTACCATAATACGAACCTCTCTACCTGCTTGAATAGCAAAAGATTTATCAACACCTTTAAATTGATTGGTGATATCTTCAAGTTGTTTCAATCTGTTAGTATACGCCTCTAGGGTCTCTCGACGAGCGCCTGGGCGAGCTGCAGAAATTGTGTCAGCTGCTTGAACAAGAACTGCAATAAGTGACTTCGGCTCAACATCGCCGTGATGGGATTCGATAGAATTGATGACCACATCTGATTCCTTGTATTTTCTCGCCAAATCAGCGCCGATTTGAACATGTGTCCCTTCGACGTCATGATCTATTGATTTTCCAATATCGTGTAACAGTCCTGCTCTTTTTGCCATCTTGACGTCAAGACCCACTTCACCGGCTAACAAACCGGCCAATTGCGCCACTTCCATCGAGTGCTTTAAAGCATTTTGACCATAACTTGTGCGAAAACGCATTCTTCCTAAGAGCTTAATAAGCTCTGGATGAATACCGTGAACACCTACCTCAAAGGCAGCGTTTTCACCTTCTTCGCGAATCATTACTTCTACTTCTTTCCTAGCCTTTTCAACCATCTCCTCGATTCTGGCCGGATGAATTCGACCATCGACAATCAGTTTCTCAAGGGCAATCTTTGCCACTTCTCTTCTAATCGGATCAAAGCCTGAAAGCACTACGGCTTCCGGAGTATCATCGATTATAAGTTCTACACCAGTCAGCGTCTCAAGAGCTCTAATATTACGCCCTTCACGACCGATGATGCGACCTTTCATTTCGTCACTAGGAAGCTGCACCACCGAGATTGTGGTCTCTGCTACGTGATCCGCGGCACATCTTTGAATCGATGTTACTACGTACTCACGAGCCTTTTTATCCGCCTCTTCCTTTGCTTGTGATTCCAATTCTTTAACTAACTTTGCAGCGTCGTGTTTAACTTCTTCTTCAACAGTTTTTAACAAATGTTCTTTTGCTTGTTCGGAGGTAAGTCCGGAGATTCGTTCTAGTTCCTGCACTCTTTGATTGCTTAATTCTTCAACTTTCGCTTCCTTGGTCTTCAGATTCTCTTCTTTCGCTTGTAAGCTTTGTTCTCTGCGTTCTACCATATCTGCTCTTTTTTCCACAGATTCTTCCTTGGTAAGAACTCGCTTTTCATAGCGCTGAAGCTCTGCTCTTCGCTCTTTCGACTCTTTCTCCAGTTCATTCTTAGTCTTAATCGACTCTTCCTTCACCTCTAAAAGACCCTCTTTTTTCTTAGCTTCCGCTGTTTTAACCGCATCGTCGATAATTTCACGTGCACGAGTCTCAGCATTACCAATCTTATTCTCTGCATTGTTCTTAAGACTGCTAATCGTTAGAGCTCTCGTTAAAAATGCCACTAAGATAAGCGCGACCACAGCGATGATAATAATAGCTGCTGTAGGCACAGGAGCACCTCCTTATTTAGTTTTCATTGTACAAAGACAACATAGATATTTTATCGTTTCTTATGCAATATGTCAAGTTAGCGTGCACTTTCAATCGCCTTTTTTATTTTGTCATAGGAAAATCCTTTGCGCTGCAGATACATAAGCGTTCGCTCTCTACTCTTTTTGTCGTCTTCTTGTTCAAAATACCGACGCCGGCGGAGGTGCTCAGCGATGGCTAAAAGCTCACTATCGCCCCCGTCTTCGTAACATTCTTCTAAGGCCTCACTAATATCGTCTTTAGAGAAACCCTTGCTATACATCAGCGCTTCAATCTCCCGGCGACTCTTCTTGTCCTTCCGGTAGTGTACGAAGCGCTTAGCGTATTCCTTATCATTTAAGTAGCCAAAGCCTTCTACATAGATAAGAGCTGCTACGGCAATATCCTCCCGGTACCCCTTTTCTTTAAGCTTATCCCGCAAGGCCTTCTTCGTCCGATCCATATCCTTTAAAAGATGCATAACGTAAAGCTTCGCCTTCTTTAGGATCGCCTCGTCAATCTGCTCCTTTTGCGCCTCGGTAATCTCCTGCCCAACCTTCAAATGATAGCGAAAGAGTTCGCCATTACTTAACGTAAAGGCAAACTCTTCGTCTATATAAACCTTGTAAACACTTTTCTTAGCTCTCTTTTCCTCAGTAACTTTCGTTATCTGCATCCTTACTCCTCGGAACTTTCTACCTCGTTCCCTTTTTCCTTCTTCTCCTTACCATCTGCCCCTTCGGCGAACCCGTAGTGCTGGCGAATCTGAGCATCTAACTCACTCATAACTTCTGGATGCTCCTCTAAGTAAAGCTTAGAGTTCTCTCGGCCTTGGCCAATCTTATCGCCTTTATAGGCAAACCAAGCACCGCTCTTTTGCACCAGGTCGATACTGACAGCTAAATCGAGAATATCACCGGCCTTTGAGATACCTTTGCCAAACATAATATCAAATTCTGCTTCTTTAAAAGGTGGTGCCACTTTATTCTTAACGACTTTTACTCGCGTCCGGTTACCTACCATCTCGCCGCTTTGCTTAAGAGTCTCAATCCGGCGAACATCCAGTCTAACGGAAGCGTAGAACTTAAGGGCCCGGCCGCCAGAGGTAGTCTCAGGGTTACCAAACATCACGCCAACCTTCTCTCTCAGCTGGTTGATAAAAATAACGATACAGTTAGACTTAGAAATAACTGGCGTCAGCTTCCTAAGCGCTTGGGACATCAGTCGTGCCTGAAGGCCTACGTGAGAATCTCCCATATCCCCATCAATCTCCTGACGAGGTACTAAAGCCGCCACCGAATCCACGACGATAATGTCAATCGCCCCTGAGCGTACCATAGTCTCAGTAATCTCTAGCGCCTGATCACCACTGTCTGGCTGAGAAATATATAATTCATTAATATCAACGCCGATATTCTTAGCATACGTGGGGTCAAGAGCGTGCTCTGCATCCACAAAGCCAGCGATGCCGCCACGCTTCTGCACCTCGCTAATCATATGAAGCGCGACTGTCGTCTTACCACTGGATTCAGGACCGTAAATCTCAATTACCCGGCCTCTAGGAACACCGCCAAGACCAAGAGCTAAGTCTAAGCTTAAGGAACCGGTAGGTACGGTCTCCACTGCCGTTCTCGCCGCCGGATCACCTAGCTTCATTACCGCCCCTTTACCAAAATCCTTCTCTAATTTAGCAATCGCTGCATCAATTGCCTTTTGTTTATTATCATTTGCCATTTTCTTTTCTCCTTTTAGAACATTTGTTCGTTCTGTGCTTTCATCTTATTACATAAAAATAAAATTGTCAATAAATAAATCTTAACAACTGTATTGTCCCATAATCCGTACTTTGAATTTGACCTTTTGCGAAGATGACAAAAGGTGCCGAAAAGAACTTCCGACACCTTTAACTTACCACACTTATTCACTTCTAGCAATCTACTCTAACGTATGTTTTTTGCTTTTTTCGACTTTTTCATCGTAGGCGGCGAAAATTTCGTCCACCGCTGCCCTCTCCGGCTTCTTTGTCACCAGGCTAACAAGGGGCACCACCACCAGTCCAGCCACCATCGTAAAGGCCCCAGCATTAATCGGGGAAGCGATAAACTTAAAAATCATATTCGCGGTGGTAATCCCTACTCCCAGAACAAAGCTAGTCCAGACCGCTGCTGGCGAAATCCTCTTTAAGTAAAGACCGTATAAAAAGGGCGCTAAAAACGAACCGGCTAACGCCCCCCAAGAAATCCCCATCAGCTGGGCGATAAAGGTGGAGGGATTCAGAGCTAGGAGCACTGAAATCAAAATGAACACCACGATTAACACTTGCATTGTAATAATCTGCTGCTTCTCGCTCATCTTCTTAAAGACAAACCCTTTCAGGCAATCAAGAGTAAGGGTCGAGCTAGAGGTAAGCACAAGAGACGCTAAAGTAGACATCGACGCGGAAAGCACCAGTACCACCACTACCGCTACGATAACGTCCGGTAAATCTACTAGCATCTCCGGAACGATCCGGTCAAAGATAACATTACCGCCGGCGTCGCGAATCCCTGGACCGTCAAAGAGACGACCAAAGCCCCCGAGAAAATAAGAGCCACCGGCGACGACAAAGGCAAAAATCGTCGAGATTACCGTCCCTGTATTTATCGATTTTTCATCCTTAATGGCATAAAACTTGCCAATCATCTGGGGCAATCCCCAGGTGCCAAGAGAGGTGAGAATAACCACCCCTAATAAATTCACCGGGTCCGGACCAAAGAAAGAGGTAAAAGCCCCCTGTTGCCCCAGGGTAACTGGATTATCGCTAGGAATCTTCGCCATTTCGAAGACCGAATTCATAAACCCACCATTGATATTGAGAACGGCGGCAATGGTCACACAGATGCCCACTAGCATAATGATCCCTTGAATAAAATCATTGATTGCCGTCGCCATATAGCCCCCCAGAATAACGTATAAACCGGTAAAAATCGCCATTCCAATTACACAGTATTGATAGGGAATATGGAATGCCATTTCAAACAAACGGGAGAGCCCGTTATAAATAGACGCCGTATAAGGCACTAAAAAGATAAAGCAAATAGCCGAGGCCGCAATCTTAAGCCCCTTGCTAAAGTACCGCTTCTCAAAGAATTCTGGCATAGTCCGGGCCTGAAGGTGTCTGGTCATTACCTTGGTCCGTCTCCCTAGTACTATCCACGCCAGTAGACTGCCGATTAACGCGTTACCAATGCCAATCCAAGTGGCACTCATTCCGTACTTCCAACCGAATTGCCCGGCATAGCCGATAAACACCACGGCCGAAAAATAAGAGGTCCCGTAGGCAAAAGCCGTCAACCACGGCCCTGCACTGTGGCCTCCTAGTACAAACCCATCCACACTGGTAGTATGCTTTCTAGCGTAGATACCAACGATAATCATGGCTATAAAGAACACAATAAGCATTGCTAATTTGATAATCATAAAACTGTCTCCTCATAGGTCTTTCCACTTTAGTCCGTAACGCTTTAACGCGTTAAAGTATAACTTTGATAAGATTACCATAATAAATCCCTCTCGTCAAGAGCCAAGAGGGATTTCGTTTGTAATCATTTTATTTCATTTTTTCTACCCGTTCGCTAATGATTTTATTATAATTCTCCACCTTGCGATCATAAGCTTCATTCATATAGTAAGAATTAAGCAAGAAGTCCGCAGTCGCTAGGTTATTAGCGATAGGAATATCGTAAACCACGGCAATTCGTGATAAGGCCTTCACGTCTGGGTCATGAGGCTGGGCTTCTAGTGGGTCCCACAAGAAGACCATAAAGTCAATCTGACCTTCCACGATTTTTGCACCGATTTGCTGATCACCACCTAATGGGCCGCTATTGTATCCTTTTACTGGTAAGCCGGTCTTCTCCGCGATCAAGCGCGCCGTTGTACCGGTCCCACAGAGAAAATGTCCCTTTAAGATGTCCTTGTTCCGATCACACCAAGCCACGATTTCCTCTTTCTTGCCATCATGAGCAATGAGGGCGATGCGCTTTTGTTTGCCAATTTCAAATGAAATAAAGTTATCTGTTACCATATTTGTGTCTCCTATTCGTAGTATTTAATTAGGGCTTGGTTTCCTAAGTCACCTAAGCCTTCTTTTTCTAGTTTCTTGTAGTTCGCTAACACTTTCTTGAGAATCTCCAGATGTAAGCCCGACTCTTCGGCCTCTTCTTCAGCAATTCCCATATCTTTAACAAAATGCTTTAAGTAAAAGCCTGGATTCATATCATCAGCCACAATCTTCGGACCGAACGTATCTAACTGCTTACTACCAGCGGCCCCAGTCTTCACACTGTTAATCAGCGTATCTAGATTTAAGCCCTTAGCCTTTCCGTAGGCAAGGGCCTCACAGACTCCCGAAAGGGTTCCCGCAATCATAATTTGGTTAGCCATCTTAGCATGCTGGCCACAGCCGGCGCCTCCCTGGTAGTTAATGTTGGTACCCATAGCTTCAAAGACCGGCATTAAGGCTTGGTAATCCTCCTTATCACCGCCCACCAGAATCGAGAGGATTCCGTCTCTCGCTCCAATTTCTCCACCGGTAACGGGAGCGTCTAAGACGCGCAGCCCTTTTTTCTTACCTTCTTTATAAATCTTCTCCGAAAGGCTGGGGCTCGTTGTTGTCATATCGATAAGATAGGTCCCCTGGTCACTGCTGGCAATAATTCCCTCTTCGCCAAAATAAACCTCTTCTACGTCCTTCGGAAAGCCAACGATGGTAATCACCGCCTCTTTTCCCGATACACATTCTTTAATACTGTCGTAATACTTGGCGCCTTCAGCAATCACATCCCGGACCTTGTCTACATTTCTCGCATAGATATGTAAGTCAAAGCCAGCCTTCATTAAATTGCGCACCATGGATTTACCCATGATTCCCACGCCGATAAATGCTATTTCTTTCACTCTTTACCCCTTTCTGCTTTGTCGCCTATCTTTTTTTGGCGACCTCGCCTGCTCGCTTATAAATACAACCCTCGCCTACGTAGCCCCGGACGCTACTAAGAGGATATATATTACTGTTTTTGCCTACTACGGTTCCCGGATTTAAGACTGAGCCACAGCCGACTTCCACCTCGTCACCAAGCATGGCACCGAACTTCTTAAGGCCCGTCTCTAACTCTCCTGTAAGCCCGCGAACCACCACTAGCTGCTTATCCGACTTTACATTAGAGGTAATGGAACCGGCTCCCATATGGGCTTTATACCCGAGGATAGAATCGCCCACGTAGTTATAATGAGGTACCTGCACCTTATTAAAAAGAATCACGTTCTTAAGCTCTGTGGAGTTCCCCACCACCGCGCCTTTTCCCACAATGGCATTGCCTCTAATAAAAGCACAGTGGCGCACCTCCGCTTCCTCATCGATAATTAGCGGCCCGTGCAAATAGGCGCTAGCGGCAACTGTCGCCGACTTGGCCACCCAGATATCCTCGCCCATCTGGGTAAAACGCTCTTTATCAAGGGTCTTTCCTAGCTCTAAGATAAACTCGCTAATCTTCGGTAAAGCTTCCCAGGGATACGTAAATCCCTTTAGAAAATCACCTGCGATGCTTTCCTCTAAATGATAAAGTGCTCCTACTTCTAATTCCTGCATACTATTTTTCTCCTTTGTGATAGATGGTGGCAATCTGCCGATACCGCTCAAGCAGCACACCCTGATTATTTAACGTCCGCACACTATTCGTCCGCCGACTGATATAGCCATTAAGCTTCTCCATATAGACTTCTTCCGTAATCTCGCCTTCGGCCACCTGGGTTAAGCCTTTCTCCCAGCTAGCAGTCAGCTCGGGATTAAGCATCGATGGCAGTGACTTATCCATGGCGTCAAAGATCATCTCGCCCATCATTGTAGGCGTTACAATCTGGGTTTTCTTATTTAGCTTTAGGTAGTCGATACTGAAGAGCTTTTTTAAAATCTCGCCTCTTGTTGCCGAAGTGCCAATGCCACTGCCATGGATCTGGGCCCGCAGCTCCTCATCCTCAATTAGCTTTCCGGCATTTTCCATCGCAAGAATCAAGGAACCTGAATTATACCGCTTCGGCGGACTGGTCTTTCCTTCTTTCGTAACCATGCTCTTTAAGGACAAACGCATCCCCTTCTTTAAAGTCTGCACGTAATTGAAGAACTCCAGGTTGTCACTTATCTCCTCTTCTTCCTTATTACCTGGTACGCCTACCACCTTTAAGTACCCCTCTGCGCTTAACACCTTAAAGTTAGCAAAGAAGGATTCCTCGCCTAGCTTAGTGGTAATGGCTACCTTCGTATAGACAGCATCCGGATAAAAGATGGATAAAAAGCGGCGAACCACCATATCGTACAAACGTCTTCCTAAGTCGCTAACGCTCTTTAGCGCCCCCAGCCCTTGACCGGTGGGAATAATCGCATAGTGATCGGTAATCTTCTTATCGTCCACATACTTCGTCTTCGCCAATCCTTGATGACTCTTCGATTCCTTAATATCGTTTAAAAACGGCACTGCCGGTTCATAGTTCATCAGACCATTTAAGTTTTTACTTATCTCTTTAGCCACGGCGGTAGAGAGCACCCGGGCATCCGTTCGCGGATACGTCAGAAGTTTCTTCTCATAGAGCTCTTGGGTCAGCCTTAAGGTCTCATCGGGACTAATCTTAAAGCGCTTGGAGCACTCATTTTGCAGCTCTGCTAAGTTAAAAAGCAGAGGTGCCTTTTTACGTTCTTTCGTCTTCTTGATCTCGGCGATCTCCCCGTCTTGACCTAAGTCCTTCATCTGTCTAATAAACGCCTGAGCCTCTTCTTCTTTTAAAAAGCCATTATCATTATAAAGCAAGGGACTTTCAAAATAGGTAGAACCAGCTACCGCCCGCCATTCTCCTTCGTAACTTTTCTCCTCGCCGAAAGTGGCGATTACTCTGTAGAAATTCGTCACTTCAAACTCCCGAATCTCACGCTCCCGGCGCACCACCATCCCCAGCACACAGGTCATTACCCGACCAACGGCGATCACGCAGCGGTCCTTCTTTAGAAAACGGGCAATCCCATTACCGTACTTAAGGGTCATTAAGCGGGAGAAGTTAATTCCCATCAAATAGTCTTCTTTCGCCCGCAGATAAGCCGACGCTCCTAGGTTATCGTAGGACTCTAAAGGCTTCGCCTCCTTAATTCCTCGAAGGATCTCCTCTTCCGTCTGAGAATCAATCCAGACACGCTTACGCTTTTTCGGTGATTTCAGAGCCTCTTGCTCCACCAAGCGGTAGATATACTCTCCTTCTCGTCCCGAGTCAGTACAGACGTAAATCGTCTCTACGTCCTCCCGGTTAAGGAGTCCGGCAACAATGCCAAACTGTTTCTTTACATTATCGATTACTTCGTATTTAAATGTCTCTGGTAGAAAGGGCAAAGCCTCTAAGTTCCAGCGTTTCCACGAGCCGTCATACTTATCTGGATAGCTCATCGTCACCAAGTGACCCACACACCAAGTGATAACCGCCTCCTCTGACTCGAGAAAGCCATCCCCCCGTCTGGTACGTAGACCGAGAGCTTTAGCAAATTCCTGAGCCACACTGGGTTTCTCTGCAATATATAGTGATTTCCCCATTAATTATCCTTCCCTCTAAAAAAGCGTTCCAAAATTCTAAACACACCCTTTCTGCTTTTTGGTTTTACTTCTATGGTATTCTTTGCCGTATGCAAAGTTTCTTTCATAAACGTGGACTGGGCGCTTACCTTTGGCTCCGTCTGAGCCACTTTCTGATACGTACCGTCAGCCTTCATCTCCCGGATTTTTACATTATCAGCAAGCATCACCGCCAAGTAATGGTTGATTTTTGCTTTCACGCCCTCATCAAGCACCGGACAAGCCACTTCTACCCGCTTCTCCGTATTTCTCGTCATCATATCCGCTGAGCCTAGATAAAGTTTCTGGTCTCTACCGGTGCCAAAGCTAAATATCCGGGGATGCTCAAGGTAACGACCTACAATACTAGTTACCCTAATATTATCTGTATAACCGGCTACTCCTGGTCGCAGACAGCAGATTCCCCGCACCTGCAAATCGATTTTAACCCCGGCATTTGAAGCTTCGACTACTTTCTCGATAAAATCTAAATCCGTTAAAGAATTCATCTTCATAATCACTCGACCAGCGCTCCCCTTCTTAATCTCCTCATCGATTAAAAATAAGACGTGCTGCTTTAAGCTACTGGGGGAGACGATAAAATGATCATAGGCGCCATTTAGGTTACCGATACCCATGTTTTTGAAAAAGTTATTGGCATCCTCACCGATCCCCTCATGGGCAGTAATTAAAGACAGGTCGGTATACATGGTAGCCGTCTTTTCGTTATAGTTGCCGGTTCCCACCTGGGTAATATACTCAATTCGGTTGCGGTTGCGATACGTAATTAGACAGACCTTCGAGTGCACCTTATAGCCTTCAAAGCCGTAAAGCACCCGGCACCCCGCTTCTTCTAAGCGCTCCGACCAATCGATATTATTCTGCTCGTCAAAACGTGCTCTTAGTTCAATGAGGACGGTGACTTCCTTACCGTTTTCCGCCGCTGCGGAAAGGTATTCAACAAGTCTAGCCTGCTTCGCTAAGCGGTAGATCGTAATCTTAATAGTCAAGACATCGGGATCGGTACTGGCTTCCTTAATCAGGGTTAAAAACGGATTCATGCTCTCATAAGGAAAATGCAAAAGCAAATCCTGCTTCTTAATCTGAGCCCGCATGGTTCCTTCCGTCAGACCGGTAACATTTTGGGGCGCAAAAGGAGTATAAACCAACTTCCTCTTCGCTTTCTCCGGAAGCTTATCCGCCATGCCAAAAATATACTCCAACTTCATCGGCATCTTTGTACGAAAAATCTGCTTCGGCGTAATACCAAATTGCTTACAGAAAAATCCTTCCATTTCACTACTTAGCTTTTCCGCAATCTCCAGACGTACCACTGCCATCCGCTGCCTTTTTCCCAGGGTCTTTTTCATTAATTTACGAAAGTCATCGGTAATATCAAGGGACTCATCATCGGGAGTAATATCCGCATTTCTGGTGACGCAGATATAATTTCTCTCACTTACCTCGTAATTTTCAAAGACCAAATCCAGGTTTTCCAAAATCACCTTTTCCATCCGAATATAGCTTAAATCCTCGCCTGGCAAAAAAAGAATGTCGGAAACGTAGCTGGGTACCGGCACAATGCCCATCCGCTGCTTATTTCCTCTTGTCAGGCTGGCCGTTACATAGATTTCCTTATTCAGCAAATGGGGAAAGGGATGATTAGCATCCACAATCTGAGGTGAGAGAATCGGCAGAATATTTTCCACAAAGTCCTTTTTCACGTATTTCTTCTGACTCCCCGACAATTCATTGTAATCAAGGCCGAGAATACCGTAAGGATGAAGCAATTTCTTAATCTTACTGTAGGTCTGGTCCCGTTCCTTATAGAGAGGTGCCACCGCCTCATAGATTGCCCCTAGCTGTTCATTCACCGTCATGCCTGAGCGCTTATCCACTTCTGTCTCGTCGGTATGAGCCATGTCAAAAAGACTGCCCACCCGAATCATAAAGAACTCGTCTAAATTACTGGTAAAGATAGCCACGAACTTCATCCGCTCAAGCAAAGGGACTTTTTCATCCTCCCCCTCTTGCAACACCCGCTCGTTAAAGCGAAGCCAAGAAAGCTCTCGATTTTGGGTATAAGGTAATCCATATTTTTCCATATCTGCTTCGCTCCTTTACTTTTTTCTCACGTTCTATTTTACCATTTTCTCCGTTCATCTTCAACGAAAACAAGGAGCTCGAACGAGCTCCTTGCAAATGTTTAATCTAGTTTTTACTTTTTCTTAATAAAACCTTTTTTCGTCAGTGTCTCTGCACAAAGGACAGCCCCACCAGCAGCCCCTCTAATCGTGTTATGAGAAAGACCGATGAACTTAAAGTCGTAGACGTGATCCTCTCTTAAGCGGCCAATTGACACGCCCATGCCTCGTTCATAGTCTACGTCTAAGGAAACCTGAGGACGGTTATCGTCTTCTAAATACTGAATAAACTGCTTCGGCGCGCTTGGCAATTCCTCTACCTGAGGATAGCCTTTGAATTCACGCAGCTTAGCGATTAACTCTTCTTTCGTAACTGACTTTTCAAAATTGATAAAGACGGCGGCGGTATGTCCGTTAAGCACCGGTACGCGCACACACTGAGTGGTGATAACTGGTGAAGTCGCCAGCTCAATCGTTCCGTCTTTTACCTGTCCTAACACTCTTAACGGCTCTTTCTCGCTCTTTTCTTCCTCCCCACCGATGAAAGGAATGATATTACCAACCATCTCTGGCCAATCGGTAAAGTTCTTGCCCGCTCCTGAAATCGCCTGATAAGTGGTAGCCACCACCTCTTTTGGTCCAAACTCTGCCCAAGCAGCTAGTGCTGGGGTATAGCTCTGAATCGAGCAGTTAGGTTTAACGGCGATAAATCCTTTCGTAGTGCCTAGGCGCTCTTTCTGAGCTTCGATAATCGCAAAGTGATCATCGTTAATCTCTGGCACTACCATCGGCACATCCGCGGTCCAGCGGTGAGCACTATTATTAGAGACAACTGGCGTCTCGGTCTTGGCATACGCTTCTTCAATGGCCTTTATCTCGTCTTTTGTCATATCTACAGCCGAGAAGACAAAGTCCACGCTAGCGGCTACTTTTTCCACTTCGTTTACATTAAGAACCACTAAGTCCTTTACGGCCTCTGGCATGGGCACGTCTAGCTTCCAGCGGTTCCCTACGGCCTCCGCATACGTCTTGCCAGCGGAACGAGGGCTGGCTGCTAGCGTCACCACCTCATACCAAGGATGCTTATCTAAAAGGGCGATAAATCTTTGCCCTACCATTCCCGTTGCCCCTAAAATACCAACTTTTAATTTCTCATTCATGTTTTTCGTCTCCTAACTCTTTATACACTCTTTAAATACTGCTCATAAACCTGGATAACAGCACTCATTGCCGCCTTTCCCGGGGCGCCGATTGTATTGCGCTTATTGACACAAGTTTCCATCTTAATGGCCTCGTAGAGATCTTTACTGAATTTATCGCTTAACTTCTGATATTCCGTAAGCGGCAATTCATCAAGGGAAATCCCTTGATCGATACAAAGAAGCACTAACTGACCAACGATGCTATGGGCATCTCTAAAAGGAACACCCTTACCCACCAAGTAATCCGCCACATCGGTAGCGTTGGTAAACCCTGACGCCGCACTTCTTTCCATCCGGTCTTCTCTAAATTTCATAGTCCGAATCATATCGGTAAATAAAGGTAGGCATATTTCCACCGTATCAAGGGCGTCAAATACCATCTCTTTATCCTCTTGCATATCTTTATTATAGGCCAGTGGAATACTCTTCATGGTGGTTAAAAAACCCATTAACGCGCCGTACACTCGGCCTGTCTTCCCGCGCACTAACTCGGCAATATCAGGGTTCTTCTTCTGAGGCATAATACTACTACCAGTGCTATACGCATCATCGATTTCCACAAAGCGATACTCATCGCTATTCCAGATAATCACCTCTTCGCTAAACCGACTAAGATGCATCATAATGGTCGATAGAGCGCTTAATAGTTCAATCAGATAATCCCTATCTGAGACCCCGTCCATACTATTAAGGGTGGGGCCCGCAAATCCTAGAAGCTCGGCCGAATATTCCCTGTCAAGGGGATAGGTGGTCCCAGCTAGCGCCCCGCTTCCTAGCGGACACGTATTCATTCGCTCCTGGATGCTTAAGAGTCGTTCGTGATCTCGCTTAAACATTTCAAAGTACGCACCGAGATGATGAGCTAGCGTTACTGGCTGAGCCTTTTGCAAATGGGTAAAGCCAGGCATATACGTCTCTAAGTTATTTTTCATTACCGCTAATAGAACCTTTAGCAGTTCTTGCACCTGGCTATCAACATTCGAAATCTCTTCACGAATATAAAGCTTCATATCCAGTGCTACCTGGTCGTTACGACTGCGTCCCGTATGAAGTTTCTTTCCCGTATCGCCGATGCGCTGGATTAAAGTCGCCTCCACAAAACTATGAATATCCTCGTATTTATGACTAATCTCTAGATTACCACTTTCTATTTCCACTAAAATCTCTTTAAGAGCTGTAATCAGTTCATCCTTCTCAGCTGTCGTCAAGATTTCTTGCTTAGCCAGCATCTCTACATGAGCGATGCTGCCGGTAATGTCTTGCTTATATAGACGCTTATCAAAGGAAATGGAAGCGTTAAAATCATACACCTGGGCCTCTGTCTCCTTCGTGAAGCGGCCACCCCATAACTGTGCCATATCTTTTCCTCATCTTTCTATTTTGTGACTGTTTATCATTTTATCACATTGAAGTGCTAAATTGAAGTGTTAAATTCCAAACGATTACCCTCGCTCACGCCGCGAAAACTCACACCCACAGAAGTCTTGGCGATATAGGTTGTATTCCTTCGATAATTCAAGAGAACGCTTATAACCATTTTTCTTCTTAAAATCCGCCGGCAAGAAGCTCACTTCATGAACCTCTCCTAATTCTTTGCCGATGGTATTGAGCTTAACTGCACTCTTTAGCGGGCTAATGGTCAAGGTGGTGGTAAAGTAATCATACCCACCTGTCTTCGCCATCACTGCCGTCTCATGAAGCCGCTGATGGTAGCATTTCTCGCAGCGACGCCCCCCTTCTTTTTCTGACTCCAAGCCTTCGGCAATTGCCAGAAACTTATGGTGTTCATAAGGACCAGCAACAAAATGAACAGGATTCTTAAACTTCATCTTATTGATTAAGTCCTGCTGTTCGATAATCCGTTTGGTATACTCACTCTCCGGAAAAATATTCGGATTATAATAAAAAATCGTCACCTCAAAGTACTGACTGACGTATTCCAGCACATAACTGCTACAAGGAGCGCAACAACTATGAACTAACAGAGAAGGAACCCGTCCTTCTCTGCTCACCTGATTAATGACCTCATCTAATGCTTTTTGATAATTCATCTCTACCTCTCAATAAAGTAACAAATGCCTAAAGCACCTGGACCGGCATGGGTCCCAATGCTGGGGCTGATGTCGTTAATAATAATCTCGGCCTCCGGTAGCACTTCTTTTGCCAGCCTAGCTACGTAGTCCGCATCCTCTTGGCAATTCGCATGAATAATCCCAACTCGCTTGCTCTTGCCCTTTTCCTTTATTTCACTTTTCATATTATTAACCAACGTACTTAAAGAACGCTTTCTTCCGCGAATCGTACCAAGGGCAGCTAATGTTCCCTCTTCAGTAATCTTAAGTAGCGGCTTAATATTGACAATCCCTAGTACCACCGATGCCGTCTTACTAATACGACCGCCCCGGTATAAATGATTCACATCATCTACGGTAAACTGAATGTGAATATTGCTCTTCTGAGCTGTAAGCCAATCGGCTACCTCTTGGAGGCTAGCACCCTCTGCCTGCTTTTCTAATGCCCCTAGGAGCAATAAGGTCTCTCCTAAAGATACGGTAAGGGAGTCAATCACGATGATCTGACGCTTAGGGTACTCTTCAAGTAACTCCTCGGCAACCATCACCACATTGTTATAGCTACCGCTAAGTGCTGAAGAAAAGGCAATATGCAAGATGTCTTTCTCTTCTTTTAAAAGAACTTCAAACTTTTCTCTAATTACCGCCGGATTATTCGCCATCGAGGTAGGCAACTCGCCTTCTGCCATCATCTGATAAAACTCTGCCGGACTTAAGTTCTTCTCGTCTCCGTAGACAGTATCACCAAACCCATAATACTGCGGTATAATCGTTATTCCGTGCTTTTCCTTGTATTCTCTAGGTATATCCGAATTCGAATCGGTTGTAATTACATACTCGCTCATCCCTTTACCTCCGTTTTACTTTGTCTCTCAAAGTATATTAAATCTAGATATAATTGTCAATTATCACAAAACACACATTTCGACACGTAAAAATACGTGTTTAATATTTACCTACGTATTATTACGTGTTATACTATGTCTATAAATAACGAAGGGAGAATCTATGAAGACTTCAGAATTGTTGAAAAAGCTTAAGCAAAACAACTGTAGCCTACACAGACACGGAAAAAAACATGATATATGGTATAGTCCTATTACTGAAAACGAATTCCCCATACCTAGACATAAAGGCGAAATCCCAAAAGGAACACTAAAAAGCATACTGGAAGATGCCGGAATTGATTAGACCTAATCTTCCACACACTCGAAAGGAGAATTGAAATTATGGCAAAATACGCTTATCCAGCAATCTTTACACCTGAAGAGGATGGTAGTTACTCTATCAACTTCCCAGATTTAAAGGGATGTTACACTTGTGGTGACAGCTTGGAGGATGGTTTAGAAATGGCCGAGGATGTGTTGGCTTTGGTTTTATACGGATACGAAACCAGAGGTGAAGATATTCCAACACCATCCAAAATCAAATCATTAAAACTTAATAACGATGAATTTGCAAACTATGTATTTTGTGACACTCTAGAATATCGCAAAATGTACAACAATAAGGCAGTCAAAAAGACTCTCTCTATTCCTGAATGGCTCAATGAATCAGCAATGGCCATCGGTGTTAATTTTTCTCAAGTACTACAAGAAGCTCTTATAGAGAAAATTAAATAGTACAAATACTCCTAGCCCTCTCCTACCCTGGGCTAAGGAGTATTTTTTTGACTAAATTCCCGACTAAAACTTCTCGGAATTAATGGTCATTTCTTGCGATTATTCGTGCTTATATCCAAGCTAATTTTTGATAAAGAAATAGCGCAAACCCTTTTAAACACTGGATTTACGCCACTTTATATACTAAGCTGAAAAGCGGACTTGAACCGCCGACCCCTTCATTACGAGTGAAGTGCTCTACCAACTGAGCTATTTCAGCACAAGTACTATTATATCCAAAATGGCTGAAATTGCAAGTATTTTATTCAGAAATATGCACATCTAACTGAGGATAAGCGAGAGTGATACCCTTTTCATCAAAGCGCTGCTTAACTTCTTCTAGCACTCTCCACTTAGCCGGTAGGTAGTCGCTATTATCCGTCCACGCGCGAATCCCGAAGACCACGCTACTATCCCCCAGATCATCTACAAAGATATTGACCGGTCGCTCCCCGTGAATCAATGGCTCCGCCTCTACGATTTCCTGTAAAAGGGCCTTCACGTCTTTTATCTTCTCCTGATAACCAACATTTATTCGTAAGTCTAGCTGTCGTTCATTGGTCGCCGAGGTATTGATAATACTATTATTCGTCAGCATCCCGTTCGGCAAGACAATCGTCCGATTATCTACTGAATGAAGCTTGGTATAGAAAAGCTGAATCTCTTTTACTGTACCTTCGTTGTGATTGCTGTCCTCAATAATATAATCCCCTACCTTAAAGGGCTTTAGCAGCAAGATCAAAAGACCACCAGCAAAGTTTGATAGACTTCCTTGAAGGGCTAGACCAATTCCTAAACCAGCAGAAGCAAAAAGCGCAGCGACCGAAACCGTATCTACCCCTAAGCTACTGGCAATCCCAAAAATCAAGAGAGCATACAAGCCGTATTTTGTAAAAGAACAAGCGAATTGCTTAACACCCACGTCAACCTGGGCCCTTTCTAGGGTCCTAGCAAGAAGCTTACCGATTAAGCGAATTACCAGACGACCAATGAGAAAGACCAAGATACAAAGAACCACCTTAATGCTAAAGGCGATGATATCCGGGATGTGCTCCTGAATATAATTCACAATGGCATTGGCTTTTTCGGTAGCTTGTTCCGTCGTCTCTTTTAATTCTTCAGCTACATCTACATCTGTCGTAGTCATAGGCTACCTCCTTATCGTAAAGTCATCAGGGCGCTTAAATTCCCCCTGTTAGTCCCCATCTTCCGGTGTGAAAAAAGATACGTATCGTTACAACTGGTACAAAGAGTGGTGGTGGCAATCTTCTCCTTTTTGACTCCAGCCTCTAGAAGCACCAGTTCATTTGCTCGCCATAGATTAAGCTGATACTTACCATTCTCCTTCCGGTAATATAAATCCCGTTCCCGGTAATTCGGAAAGGCTTCTTGTACCTTTACAATTACGTCTTCGCTAACCTCATAACACGTCTGGCAAATCGATGGTCCAATGGCACAGATCAAGTCCTCTGGCCGGCTACCAAAGGCCTCTGTCATCTTGGTAATGGTTACCTTTCCCATCTTACCTACCGTACCCCGCCACCCCGAATGGGATAGGCCAATGGCTTTGTTCCGCGGATCTAGGAAAAATAACGGGACACAGTCGGCATAAAAGGTCACCAAAGTAAATCCCGGCACATTGGTAATCAGCCCATCAGTCTCAGCAAACACCTTGCCTTCGTCACCTGGTAACACCTGGGCTACATTGGTGGTATGGGTCTGGTTCGTATAGACAAAGCGACTTCCATCAACTGTAAGGGCAGCGCTTAAGCGCCTGGTATTCTCTGCAATCGCTACCGCCTCATCCCCTCTAGTGGTACTTAAATTCATCGACTGACAGTACCCTTTACTAACACCCCCAAGACGGGTGGTAAAAGCGTGGGTAACAAGCCCTGTCTCTTCGAGGTTCGTATATTCTAAAAGCGGGACCTGTTCCTTTACCTTTAAAATCGGTATCTCATCCCCTTGATAGTTTAAATCTAATTCCAATTATATTTCCTCCTAATTTCCCCAATAAGAGAAGGCATCTTCATATACAACAATATCTTTCCCCTGAATCTCCACCACGTCGAAGCGACAATCGGTCTCCGGAAGACGATTTTCCGTCATATAAAATAACGCGCATTTAGAAAGCTTCTGCTGCTTACGCACATCCACGGCTTCGGCGCCTTGACCACTACTCTCCCGGCGTCGATACTTTACTTCCACAAATACTAGACAAGACTCGTCTTTAGCGATTATATCTATCTCGCCCGCCGGACACGTATAGTTGTACTGGAGAATGGTATAGCCCTTCGCCTGAAGGTACGCCCCTGCCGCCTTTTCATATTGAAAGCCTGTTTGTCTCTTATTATTCTCTATCATATAAAATTACCTATAAAGCTTTCCCGGTGAATCGGCGTTTTTCCCAGAGTCTTTAGCCCTTCGATATGAGCCTTCGTGCCATACCCTTTATTTGACGCAAAATCATATCCGGGTAGAACTTTATCGTACTCCTCCATCAGCCTATCTCTCGTAACCTTCGCTATAATGCTGGCAGCCGCAATGCTAACGCTTTTGGCGTCGCCTTTAATAATCGGCACCTGCAAAATATCCACTCCTGGAATGGTCACCGCATCGTTTAAAAGCACTTCTGGCACAACAGAAAGCCCGCTAATTGCTTGGCGCATCGCCTCATAGGTGGCTTGCAAGATATTGATCTCATCGATACGAGCCGGCGAACTCATACCAATGCCGATGGCAATCGCTTTCTCCTGAATCTCCTCAAAAAGCGCGTCCCGGCGCTTAGGGGAGACTTTTTTGGAATCGTTAAGATACAGAATCTGACAATCCTTTGGTAACACCACCGCTGCCGCCACCACTGGTCCAGCGAGAGGACCTCTACCAACCTCATCGATTCCGCATATATAGGAACAATGTCCATATTCTTTTTCAAATACGGACATTGCTGTTAGTCTATGCAATTCTTGTTCAAGCTTTAGCGCGCGCTTACGCTCCCGCTCTTCACTGGCTTTACTCATGCTTAATCACTCCAAATTTATTAAAGGGATAAATACGTATTAGCGCCTTCCCAGTAAGCTCTTTCCTAGTTAGCACTCCCACTTTGGGATTGCGACTATCGGAACTATTATTCCTATTGTCACCAAGGACAAAATATTCGTCTTCGCCTAAAGTAAGTGGCGTAAACCCTAGCTCCCCGCTTACTAAATCGCGCATCGCCTCTAGCCCATAGCCGTCGCTATCTAAAACCTGACCATTAATATAGACTTGACCATTAATGATCTGCACCGTCTCCCCGGGAAGACCGATAATCCGTTTGATGTAATGAGTCTTCTCCCCGCTATCTTCCACATGAGGGAAGACCACAATATCAAAGCGCTCCGGATCCTTAAACCGATAGCTAAGCTTATCCACAATCAGATTATCGCCGTCGCTCAAAGTGGTCTCCATAGAACTTCCTACCACCCGGGTGCGCATCCCAATAAAAGTAATGATAAACCAAGTAAGCACCACAATGATGCCGATATATACAATCCACCCTAGCAGTTCTCTTGCCGGTGATGTTTTCTTATTCTTTGCCATGCCAGTCCCCTTTCGTTAGTCACCAAATATTCTATCACATATCCGATGGGTATTCTAGGGTAATTCGTCCCAGACGACCGCTGCGATAATCATCCAAAAAAAGATTGGCTGCTTTTAGAAGGTCCAGCTCGTTTCCCGAGGCGATACACTTACGCACCCTGGCAATCTCCATTAAACACTCATAATCCTCGCCAGTCTCCTCGATTTCATACTTCTGGGACAAGGTCCCTGGATAGTACTCTCGAATAAAATGAAGCAAATCTGTAGCCAGCTCCTCGGTATTTAAAATCTCATCTTTAATGGACCCGATAAACGCTAGGCGTCTGCCTACCTCTTGATCCTCAAATTTGGGCCACAGGATACCAGGGGTATCAAGAAGTTCTACCTGTTTATTCAGTCTAATCCACTGCTTACCTTTTGTAACACCTGGCTTATTGCCAGTCTTAGTAACCGCTTTTCCCGCTAGAGAATTAATAAAGGTGGACTTGCCTACATTAGGTATCCCTACCACCATTGCCCGGACTGGACGATTTAAGATTCCTCTTTTACGGTCTCTTTCTATCTTAGCCTGACACGCTTCTTTCACTACGTTCTGAACGGCCTTAATACCAGTTCCTCGCTTAGAATTACACTCTATAACAAAGAAACCCTTCTCCCGAAAGTACTCAGCCCACTCCGCATTTCTCTTGGCTTCCGCGAGGTCCGCCTTATTAAGAACAATCAAGCGACTCTTATTGGCTCCCAGTACATCAATGTCAGGATTCCGTGAGCTAAGGGGAATGCGCGCATCCACTAGCTCTATCACAATATCAATCAGCTTGATATTTTCTTGCATCATTCTTTTTGCTTTGGTCATATGACCAGGGTACCACTGAAAATGCATCTAATCTCTCCTTATCAAATGGAAGCGCTTATTCGTATCAATACAAAGCCACGCCTTCCCATACATATATCCTCGTTTTACGTTTCCTACATTGGCCGAGCGGCTATCGTCGTTATTCTCCCGATTATCACCCAGCACGAAGTATTCATCATCCGCTAAAGTAAGCGGTTCCTTAAGCCGACCGACCTCGGCAATGTCCTTTGTCTGGTAGCTCTCCTCAAGCTTAACCTCATTAATGTATATCTCGCCCTCTATAAGCTCAATCGTCTCTCCAGGCAAACCAATCACGCGACGTACATAATAATGGCTGTTATCATTCCCCTTCGGGCGAAAAGCAATCACATCTCCCCTTTTCGGACGAAAGGCATTGTACACGATTTTATTAATCAAAACCGTATCCCCATTATCGGCTACCGGCTTCATCGAATTCCCTGCCACACTGATCTGTCTACCAAAATAAAATACAAAAACAAAGGCAAAAAGTAAGGTAACCCCTATCTTAAATACCCAGCTTAAGATCTCTTTTCCGTGCTTACGAATTATTTTAAAGGCATTTTTTATCTTCTTTATCATACTCATAACCCTATTATAGCAAAAAAGGACAGCACCTACTGTCCTTTTTTGATTGCGTGTCTATTTAACTAATTCTTTAACCTTCGCTCTCTTACCAACGCGATCTCTTAAGTAGTTAAGCTTTGCTCTTCTTACTTTACCACGTCTGATAACTTCCACTCTCTCCACGTTAGGTGAGTGTACTGGCCAAGTCTTCTCTACGTTAACACCGTTAGATTTCTTTCTAACCGTAAAGGTTTCACGAGGGCCTGTGCCTTGTCTCTTAAGAACAGTTCCTTCAAAAACCTGGATTCTCTCACGAGCACCCTCTTTAATCTTACCGTATACTTTTACAGTATCGCCAACGCTAAATTCGCTGACATTCTCGTTGTATTGATCTTTTTCAATACTTCTAATAATATCGTTCATCTGTGCCTCCTAAATAAATTGGACGTTCTTAATACCTTCTGTACCAGAGGACCATCTCATACTTGCAACTAAGCTACTATATCATATTTCCCCGCGGGTTTCAAGACTTTTCTTCCTCTTGTGAAAGGAATTCTCGGTCCTTCTTATCAAGGGAGCCCTTTTCCAAAAGATCGGGCCGGTGCTTCTTCGTCCGGATAAGAGACTGCTCATGACGCCACTTCTCCACATTGGCATGGTGCCCAGATAAAAGCACCTCCGGTACCGCCTTATCGTGCCACACCTCCGGTCTTGAATAGTGAGGATACTCTAAAAGATTATCCTGAAAGCTCTCAAATTCAGCACTGCTATCGTTATGAAGCACACCCTTCTTAAGTCTAGAGATAGCATCCACTAAAAGCATCGCCGGCAATTCACCACCGGTTACTACAAAATCCCCAATCGAGACGTAATCCGTAACGATTTCTTCTAATACCCGCTCATCAATCCCCTCGTAATGACCACAAAGAAGGATTAGCTCTTCCTCCTGGGCAAACTCCTCTGCCAGCTCCTGGGTAAAGGGCTTACCAATAGGTGATAGAAAGATGCACCGCGGCCTGGGGACGGAGTCTACGATATGAGAATAGGCTTGATATACGGGTTCGGCTTGCATCAGCATGCCAGCGCCGCCGCCGTAAGGATAGTCATCGACGCTTTTGTGTTTATTAAAGGCAAAGTCGCGGATATTTACGGCGTTTACTTCAATTAAATTATTGGCTTTTGCTCTTCCCAGAATGCTCGTATTGGCAATATTTTCAATCATCTCTGGAAAAAGCGTCATTACATGAAATTTCATTTCCCTTACAACAACCCTTCCATAATGTGGACCGTCATCTCTTGTCCTTCGATATCAATCTCTTTAATGCAGTCCCTAATCGCTGGTAATAGTAGCTCTTTTCCTTCTACCGTTTTTACCACGTAGACGTCGTTGGCACCAGTCTCAAGGATATCCGTTAAGCGACCGATTTCTTTATGTTCTTCATCAAACACCGCAAGCCCGATTAAGTCCCCAAAGTAATACTCGTCCTCTTCTAGAGGCGTGGCATCTTCTCTGGTAACAAAAAGCTCACACTGTCTGTACTTTTCAATATCGTTAATGTTGTCGATTCCTTTAAACTTAAGAATCACCATGTTTTTAAAGAACTTAACACCGGCAATGGTTAATACGCGCTTTTCCTTACCCGTATCTAAAATTACTTCCTTAAGCTCTAAAAAACGTTCCTTTTCATCTGTCGTCGGGTATACTTTCACTTCCCCGCGAATTCCGTGTGTCGAGGATATTACCCCCACCCGTAATAAATCTTCCATGATTTCTCCTGTTATCTTTCGATAAAAGGCTAAGCGAAAGGGGCTATAAAGCCCCTTTTTCTTAATCCATAATATCGACAATTACTTTCTTGTCTTCTTTCGCGGCTGCGGCCTTAACCACAGCTCTGATTGCTTTCGCAATACGGCCCTGTTTACCGATTACTTTACCCATATCGGAATCAGCAACCTTAATTTCGTAAACAGTAGCCCCATTTTCTTCCTTCTCTGTGATCTTAACCTCGTCTGGTTTGTCCACAAGAGCTTTCGTAATAACTAAGATTAAATCTTGCATCTGTCAAACCTCCCGGATTTATTTTTCGATGCCGGCAATCTTAAATAACTTGCTAACAGTCTCCGTTGGTTGTGCACCTGTCTGCAACCACTTTTTAGCTGCTTCTTCGTTTACATTGTAAACGCTAGGATCCTTAGTAGGATCATAAGTACCGATCTCTTCGATAAACTTTCCATCTCGTGGAGAACGAGAATCAGCTACTACGATTCTATAGAAAGGAGCCTTCTTTTGTCCCATTCTTTTTAATCTGATCTTTACTGCCATTAGTTTTCACCTCCGTAAAAAATTTGTTTTTTCTATGTTAAAAGGGAAGTTTGAAACCGCCTCTTTTACCACCTTTAGTCATGGTCTTCATCATCTTCTTCATTTCGTTAAACTGCTTTACCATTCGATTCACTTCGGCGATATCGACACCGGCACCTTTTGCAATACGATGCTTTCTCGAAGGGTTAAGCAGGTCAGGGTTTCGCCGTTCTTCTGGCGTCATGGAATAAATCATCGCTTCCATTCTCCCCATATTCTTCTCGGCCTGATCAGTTTCATCTTCCGACAAGTTCTTCATGCCTTTTGCCATGCCACCACCAAGGCCAGGGAGCATCCCCATTATACTACCGAGTCCACCCATGTTCTTCATCTGTTTGGTACTCTCAAGAAAATCATCAAAGTCAAACTGAGCCTTCTTAAGCTTCTTGCTCATTTCTTTGGCTTTTTCTTCATCTATATCGGCTTCCGCCTTTTCGATTAAGGAAAGGACATCTCCCATTCCCAGAATCCGCGATGCCATTCGCTCTGGGTAAAACTGCTCCAAATCCGTCAGCTTCTCGCCCATACCTACGTAGAGAATCGGCTTACCCGTCACCGCCTTAACAGAAAGGGCGGCACCACCTCTGGTATCACCATCTAATTTGGTCACGATTACCCCGTCAAGACCGATTTTCTCATTAAACTCTGCGGCAACATTCACAGCGTCTTGACCCGTCATCGCATCGATTACTAAAATCGTCTGATGGACCGTAATAGTATCCTTAATCTCTTGCAGCTCGCTCATCATGTCTTCATCAATATGTAGACGACCAGCGGTATCGAGAATCACTACATCGTTATTATTCTTATTAGCATACTCTAGGGCCGCTTTTGCTATCTCTGGTGGCTTTACTTGATCCCCCATAGAAAAGACTTCCACGCCCTGCTTCTCGGCGTTAACTTCCAACTGCTTAATAGCGGCAGGACGATAGATATCTCCCGCAACCAATAACGGCTTCTTCCCCTTCTTGGTGAATATTCCTGCTAGCTTCGCTGCCGTGGTAGTCTTACCAGCACCTTGAAGACCTGCCATCATAATAACTGTAATAGCTTTTCCCGGCTGGAACTGGATCTCGGTGGTCTCCGAGCCCATTAAATTAACTAGCTCTTCATTCACAATCTTAACCACCATCTGACCCGGGTTTAACCCGTTCATCACATCCGCACCAACAGAACGCTCTTCCACGGTCTTGATAAAATTCCTAACCACTTTAAAACTAACGTCTGCTGCTAAGAGTGCCCGCTTAATCTCTTTGAGCGCTTCTTTCACATCTGCTTCTGTCAGACGTCCTTTACGTTTCAAGTTCTTAAATACATTCTGAAGCTTCTCGCTTAAACTTTCAAATGCCATATACTATAACTCCTGAAGGATCTCTCTCGAAATCTCTTTTACTTTATCGATATCCTCTCCTTGCCGATTTCTCAGCAAAGAATCAATCTGGGCTGCCTTCTCTTTAATGCTCATAAACTTCTCAACTAACTTTAGCTTCTCTTCATAGCCCCTTAAGGTCACGGTGCTCCGTCTAATCATGTCATGCACCCCCTGCCTACTTACGCTATAAAGCTCTCCTATCTCTGAGAGAGAAAGATCGTCGAGAATAAAACTTTCTAATATTTCTTTCTGTCTAGCTGTTAGAAGCTCTCCATAAAAATCATATAGAAGCCCTAGCTCAACAATTTTTTCCATGTTTATCACCTAGTTTTTCTTACCTAGGTAATCTTACAATAACAAAAGAGCTCTGTCAAGCAATTTCTCTTGACAGAGCCGAATTCCATTTTAATGTGTATTTCCTACGACAATTTTACCGCCCGGTCTACCGGCACGCTAAAAATTAAGCCGTGGGCTTCTGAAGTCAGACCGTGTTTTTCGTTTATCGCATCCATAATCCCATTGCGCGTCTTTGAGGAGGCCAGAATAAAGACTAGCTCCCGCTCCTCCTGTAAAGTAATTCCGTGAAACTGCTCCAGCTTATCTCCATCTGACCAACGGGCTTTCACAATGGTGCCGCCGATTGCCCCGGCTTTCCTAGCTGTCTGCATCATCTCGTCAGTATACCCTTGATTAATCGCAACTATAATCAAACTATTTTTACCTTCTTGTTCCATATACGTTACCCCACATATTTCTTCTTCATTAACGGTATCCATCAGTACGGAAGCCACAATATTGTTAATCGCTGACAAGCCAATGGAAAATAGAATACCACTGCTTTTGATGCTCTCGCTTAAATTCGTATTATGGATTTCCGACATCACACAGTTAATCAGCTCGGTCTTCCCCATACTGATAATCATATCCTTCTCTACCACGTCAAGCCCTAGCATATCCATCATCTTGGAGCTAGCTGTCCCTTCGCCCACACAGTGGGTATGGCTGATTAGTTGGCGCGTAGAATATAACTTCGTTACTTTATTGCCTCGTCCCCGGTCCACAATCGTAAATAGTATGGACACCGGTGCTTCTTTCTTTTCCGTCATTTTATCCTAACACCTCCTTAATCGTAATACGTGATAACATCGTCCATCTGCTCCACTCGCTTCTGAAAACGCCTCTTCGTAAACCGTCTCTGCATCTCGGTCTTAAAGCCTAATACCTGAATGGTAATCAGTGGCGTCATCGCCACTAAAGCAACAATACCGAAAGCATCGGTCATCATATTGCCGCCAAGGGCCTCGCAGGCGCCCATCGCTAGCGGTAGCAAAAAAGTCGCCGTCATGGGACCACTGGCCACCCCACCGGAGTCAAAAGCGATACCGGTGTAAATCGGCGGTACGAAAAAACTAAGGACTAAGGCAATCAAATAGCCCGGAATCAAAATCCAGAAGATATTAATCCCAAAGATGATTCGCGTCATCGATAAACCTACCGACACCGCCACACCAATCGACAAACTATTGCCAATCATATTCTGAGTGATTAAACCATTGGAAATCTCTTCTACCTGGGTCTTTAACACGTGTACTGCCGGCTCGGCGGTAACGATAAAGTAGCCTACCACCATACCGATAGGAATCAGAAGATACTTGTATGGACTCCCGCCTATCTCTGAGCCAATCAACTGACCTACCGGCATAAAGCCTACATTTACACCGGTTAAAAACATAATCAAACCGATATACGTAAGCCCAAAGCCAAACAGGGCCCGCACTAGCTTGCGCTTACCAAACCGCTTAAAGATTATCTGGTACAAGGCAAAGGCAAAGATAATGGGAAATAACGCTAAGGATATCTCCTTAATATAAAGGGGTAGTTCTACCCTAAAGGCGTGCATGGCCTCCACCGTCGTATTAACAGAAACCATCGTATTCTCATGGGTTACGGCTTCTGGCTGATAAAATATACCTAGTAACAGCACCGCCAAAATCGGTCCAATACTACAAAGGGCAACGAGACCAAAGCTATCCTCCGAGGACGCCTTATCTGATCGCAGGGTGGAAAGACCCACTCCGAAAGCCATAATAAAAGGCACGGTAATCGGTCCCGTAGTCACACCGCCCGAGTCAAAGGCTGCTGGCACAAAATCGCTCGGTGCAAGGGCCGCCAACAAAAAGACGATTCCGTAAAAGATTACTAATAAAATAGATAAACGAATTTTAAATAAGATACGCAAAAGCGCAATTACTAAAAAGACACCTACGCCCACCGACACCGCTAAGATTAGGGTTAGGTTGGGAACGGAAGGAATTTGATTCGCTAATACCTGCAGATCCGGCTCGGCAATCGTAATGATCGCCCCCAGAAAGAAGGTAATCAAAATGGGAATCAGCATATTCTTCGCTTTTGACATCGATACACCCATGCCTTCTCCCATTAAAATCATCGATAAATCAACGCCAAATGTAAAAAGTCCCATGCCAACAATGAGTAGCATCGCTCCAAAGAGGAACAATACCATAACTCCCGTCTCCATGGGCACCACCGTTATACTGAGCAGAAAGACGATAAAGGTAATCGGCAATACCGAAGTTACGGACTCCATCACCTTTTCTTTCAGCTGTTTCTTCAAACGCACCACCTCTTTCTTATACTTGTGTTTTTATCCTAATGCTTATTATCTTAACATTAAATGACAAAAAAAGAAACCGGAACATCGTTCCGGTTTCTTCTTATTAAATGTAGTTATGACTAGTTTTGGTCATTTCCTTCTACATCATTTACTTTTTTCTTTTTCTTGGCAACAAAGAATGCTGCTCCGATAATTAATGCTAAGGCTAAAGCTAATAAAGAGATAATCACAGGCCAGTTAGGTTGTGCGCTGGCAGCTGCTTCTTTCTCAACCTTCTTTGCTTTAGGAACATTCTTGTTCGCAATGCTTTCTGCCAACGGTACTCCCTGTTCATCTAAAACTTCTGTTTCACCTGTCGTCTCATTTGACAATACTGTAACGGTATCACCTTCAGTTGCTCCACCAGCAGCGGCTGTACTCTCTGGATCATCTACATTAATCACATCCGTTACCGTAACTATTGTATCTGCATTAGCATCGTCGTTGATATCTCTGAAGTAAACCACCTGAGTTCTTTGCTTCGAGAAATAATTATGTCTGATTTTATCTAACTGACCACCAAGACGTACATACTCGTTACCTTCAAATTTAAACTCAGCATCTGTAGTAATATCTACGCCACCTTCTTCGGCTTTAACTTCGATATCTTCTTCCTTTAAGATTTTTTCATCAGACACGCTCAAATAACGAACTTTCAAGGTATAACTAGGCACTAGTGTCGTTCCTACTTCTTGATACACAACATTTACAACTCTTGTTCCACCAAACTGATGAACTAACTCCATAGGTACACCTTCACCTACAATATAAGTTTTTCCGTCCTTTTTAATAGAAGGCTCTACTGTATGTGTTTTTGTATCGTCAACTTCCACTCGATATGTATAAGACTTTAAGAAGTTGTTCTCAGAATCATACGCTTTTACAATCCAGTCGTAACCTGCTTGAGCATCTGCTAACTCGTAACGAACCTCATAAGCTCTTTGCTTTTCGCCGTGCTTATGCGTTATCTTACCGTCACCTACACGAGTATAATACTCATCTACTCCTGTCACATTATTTCTTACTCTTAGTTCTAAAGGAGCTCCTGTAAATACAACATCGCCCTCTTTTGTGGTATCTCCTGTAAAACCGCTTGCACCAATTTGCTTAACGAAAGTATTTCCTTCATAGGCCATATAGTTTACGGTAACAGGATATACGCCTTGAACTTCCTCTTCTTGAACCTTGTAGAAGATATCAAACACTACATTTTCATCACAGTAAGGAATAGGTGCTGATTTACCAATTGCTAATTCATTATTAGCATCTTCATCATATAAGTAATGTCTGCTTCTGCTATCAACCGTTGCCGGAATATCAAGTGTAACTGATCCATCTCCACCATTACCATAAGGTATTGTCACTTTAAGAGTCTTTAAAATATTGTTGTATTCATCTCTTAGGTTAGCGATAGCGTAAGTCGGCTCTGGAACATAATCCGTATAATACACCTTGTAAATCTTTTGACCGTAAACAACTGCAATACTTCCCTGTCCATCTACTGGTTGATACTCTCTATTGCCAACGACGATATATGACGAAGGAGTATGGATATATCTATCACCATAGTTAAGTTCTCCATCCTCTTCTGTACATAGAAACGTTTCTCCACCATTTGCATCTTTATAGAAGTACTGTACTTCATAAGTATGCACTTCTGGTGACTGACGAGAATAAACCAATACCTTTTCACCGTCTACATTCAGATAATATTGTACTGTAAGATGTAAATCTGCACTTACTTTTTGGGTAGACATACTTCCTTGGAATGTACCACTCTCAATAACAGTTTTGCTACTTTCATTGTAAACTTCATAAGTGTAAGTCTCGCCGTCATTGCTTCCCATATCAAACCACTGCAACTGATTATCAATTTGCCAATTTGCATATTGGGCTGACTCAGGCGCTGACTTCACTGTTGTTGTAGGGAGTATTAAACCCGCTATCAACATAATTGCCATTATTAATGACAGACCTCTCTTTTTCATAATCTTATCTCCTCCTAATATCTTTCCTCTAAAATTTTGAAGTTATCCATTACTTATATACCAATTTTACCTCGGGACTGTTACATTCTTGTTACAGTCCCGAAGATTATTGGACGATTAAGAGGTCATTTTCGCTTTTTTGATCTTTTTCTTTCTTTTTTTGCTAATTCCGCCTATTGATATGACTCCAATAGATCCCATTAGCAGCAACGACCAAAGCATCAAACTACTATTATCTCCCGAACGTACTCTACGTCGATAATTTCGAACAGTTCTTCTAACTACACGTTCTTTCGGATTATAAATACCTGCATCTAATGTCTGATCAAATGTTGCCTCTTTCAGATAAACTTGTCTACTGTAATAAGAGTTACCATCTGCCCTACGAGAAGCGTGAGAATCGTTATCTCCTTCTCCTCTGTTGTACTTCGTTGCTGTGTATCCATCAGGAATATAGAAACGCACTCTATAGTTTCCAGGATTTATTAGATGGAACGCATAATAACCTGTATCATCCGTATACGTTGATGCTACTTCTTTCCATCCGCTCACTGTCCGGGCATTCAAATCATTTCTTTCAAGTGCAATCCGAGCACCTGCAACTGGTTCCTCATCCGAATCTTGAATTCCATCGTAATCTATATCGTGCCACATGTAGTCGCCTAGCGAAGCTAGTACAGGAATCACACCTGCATCCCACGTTAGATCTGTCTCACCATACCCAGGTTTAATTGCGCTTGTCACATATCCACCTGTGCAATTCGGGTACGTTGGATCACTCAAGTCCGGATTTACAATATCTGCGTGATAGAATAATAATGCATCTGAATCTGTTTCAGCATTCGCCTCAACAATTACAACTTCATTTCCATCACTATCGATTTCTGTCAGCGAGTCTCTTACGTTGCAAAGGGTAACTTGACGATCACTTTCATCTAACACAAACACCACTCGGTAAACTCTTTCAATAGCATCGCTACTTTCTAGATTCTTAAACAGATACTTACCATTTGCATCAGTGTATGTCCTTGCTTTGAATTCCCATGTTTCTGAAGGTTTATCCTTGTATTGAAGCTCGACCCGAATTCCTTGTAATCCTTTCTCTGTAGGACCTTGTAGACCATCACGATTATCATCTAGCCATACTCTATCGCCAATCGCGCTACGCTTATTCGCTCCCGCATCCCAAGTTATCGAACGCATTCCTTGGTATAATCTTACTCGATTAATATAACCAACTTGATTTAATCCATTATCACTACCATCTTTCGGCATATAGGTGTTCACATCTGAGTCTACCTTTGAATCCGTATCAAGTTTCGCATCAACTGCATAAGATGTTGAACCTGAATTTACAACCTCGCTTGCGTCTTGATTTCCTTCAACAATAGATAAATCATCTGGGAATACAAATTTAATCTTGTAATCACGGTATTCGTCAGCTTTAATTTTAAGGTTCTCGAATAAGTATCGACCTTCACTATTCGTCTTGGTCTGGTCAACTAACTTGCCTTCTCCTGCTTCACTCGTTACATCGTAAAGATAAACATCAATTCCTTCTAAGGCTAGGTAGTCATCTATGTGTAGATGATCATAATCTAAATCCTCAAATGCTAATCCTCCTAAAGCACTATATTTCACTAGACCAGCATCCCAACGCATATCCCTACGGTCGTCTATCTTGGCTTCCTCTAACGCTTCATTAGATATTTCAATAACATTTGTGCGACTTACCTTACCATTGGAACCGCTTAACTCATTTATCGCATCATTGTCATATTCATGAGGCCATTCTTGTTCAGCCGGAGAATCTGTAAACGTATAACTATGCCACCTATTGCCCTCTTCATCTTTATAAGTTAGAGCTGAGACATCAAACTCAACAACATAGTACCCTTTATTAAGTCCCTCAAATTGGTACTTACCGTCTGTTGAGGTTACAGTTGTTTTAATAGGCATTTGGTTATCAGCAATCTTACCATCTTTACCATCTACTTGGTAAAGTTTAACAGAGACACCTGATACTCCTTTTTCATTTTCATTTTGATAACCGTCGTAGTTACCATCTTCCCATACATAGTTACCTATTGTATAAGAATCAATGTAACCAGCATCAAGATCATAATTTTTCTCAGGAACTAATTCTCCATTTTCGTTTTTGATTTCCAAGCGAACACGATCACTAATATCTCTTTTTGTATCTGGATCGATTCTTTCGATATCGGAGTCTTTGGTATCGTCACCAATATTCTTAAGTGTTGGAACCCGTAAATCATTTTCTGGTAACGTAACTTGAATATGGTATTCATAGTACTTATTACCCACATAATTATATGGATCTTCAGTATCCACCGAATCGCCCGAAGCTTTGAGGTAATTACAGTCTAATTCCTTAAACAAATACTTACCTTCATCATCTGTCTTCATACTGTCAACTTTCGAAGTCATGGACAATACTTTATCGCTGCCCTCTAACTTATAATATGTTGTCTTATAAAGATCGACTGTGGCTCCAATAATTCCTTTTTCATCAGCATCTTGAATTCCATCGTTATTGCTATCGTACCATACGCGATCACCTAACTCGCCTTTTGGTAGAACCATTCTTGCCTTAACAGGATTTCTTTCCAAAACAGCTTTTGAACTAAAGCTTTCATCACCAGCCATCAGCTTGTTAGCCATTACAGCATTATTCATGTATTTGCCAACAAATTCTTCTGACTGAGCCGTTGAAAAGCTTGGAGCTTTCATTTCTAGAACTACAGAATACGATTCTCCTGGCTTAAGCCCTGCTTCTCCAAAATCAATATCTAGGCCAACTGCTGAAACTTTTCGTAGTTCATCTCCTGTAGGTAATGTAGGTTTCCAGTTAGACCATGCCGTCATCGTATCCACTACAAGTAATGGAGCATATAAATCTGGGTTTACATCTTTTGTATTTCCGACAAAGGAGTTATCGCCCAAATTCTCCTCAACATAATAGTATTCTTTTGCTTTTTGGCCTTCATCATGAACCTTTACAACTGTAAGGTTATCTCTATCTGCTGTAGGTACTGGAATATCTGTATCTCGTGGTTTACCAGAAACCCCCATCGTATCACCAGCAAATGGTAATACATCAAGTATTCTTGCGGTTTTCTGAACATTACTAGAGTAATTCATAACTGTTAATCTGTAATAAATACTTCCACCGCTGTTTACTTCTGCAGTGATTCCTCGACCCAGCCAATTACTATTATCCGTTGAAATTTCTTTATGAATACGAACATCACTATGATCAAGTAATGAGGTCTCGACTATCGCGCGAATATACTCCATTCCGCTCTGATTTGAAGCCGCATCAACAATATCGCGTTCCTTTCCACTTGTAATCAGAACATCGTGATCGTATCCTTTTTTGAAACTCATTCCATTCGGATTTTCGGCCGTTTTCTCTACCTTATATGCACTTGATAGGTACGCTGGCTCAAATAACTTCACTAAATCAGTTTTTCCTGTTACACCTGTTTTCTTATCCTCAGATATTTCGCCAACAAATTGAATAGATAACTGATCTCCTGGCTCTAACACTAACCCTTCAAACGTTAATGAATATTGCGTGGTTGAACGAGTTGTATCCTCATTGAGTCCGTCCATTCCTCTACTTATAAATGGATATATCTTATCTCCATTATATTCTGTAACATAGCTCACCTCAAAAGCCGTAACTGGCTCTGGATCTTGTCCGTTTCTTGTTAAGAGAATAATGTATGGTTGTCCATCACTATATTCTTCTCTTAAAGTGGTATCTCCAGGCATCCGGAAACTAATAATCGGACTCGTAAAGTTAGGACCGTTTTCCTTTTCAACATTAGTCGCTGTCAGAAGATAGGTAACATCTTCACCAGGTGCATATCCTGTGGTTTTTGGATTTCTAATCTCATTTGTCAATGTTACTTTTGGGAAATCCTTCTGGTATGTCGGCACTTCTGCCCAAACCTGGTTAGTATTTTTTGTAGTATCCTCTTTGATAATGTTCTTACCATCAGACCCTTTAATGCATTCTCTCCAGATAATAGAAGCTTGGTTATAGATAAAGCGTACTTCAGGTAATGGTTTATTGTCTCCGAGCAAAGGCCAATTGGAGCGATTAGCAAATGTAGCATTAAACTCAATGCCATCTGTCTTAAATGACTTTAATACATTCTCATATACTACCTTGAATCCGTAGACATTAAGACCGGCAGCATTAAAATCGATAATTTGATCATTACTCAAATCTGCTAATTGCGACACAATAGCTTCGTCTTTGACCTCGACGTAAGTTCCATGATCCAGGTTGTCAAATGAATCCATAATATACAATTTCGCACTAACCGTTAAATTCTTTGCAAGCGGATTCGCTTCAGCGCTATTCGTAGCCGCATGAACAGTGATGCTATTAATCTTATAATCTTTCACTGATGTTACATCTTCCGCTCTTGTGAGAGAAATTTCTTTATCTCGGTTACCACCATCTTTAGCGCTATATAACTTAATTCCCTTATCTTCAACCGCTAAAGTTTCTGCCGGATAGACATTATCACCCTTTGCAAATCCACTAATCTTAAAGCCAAGGTTTTGGCCATCTGCCTTAGTTATTAAACTCTCTCCTAAAACCACTCTTTCAGAATAGTTACTGCTTTCTGGTAGTTTTATTCCTTTTGTTCCTGCAAAATTATCAGCTTTATTCTCAGGTACCTTTTTATTAGTGAATTCAACACTTACTGGTACTGCTTGATTCGGGTACAAGGTTACTTCTTGTTCCAGCACCGTGTAGTTAGCATCTAACATATAAGATTTAGGAGCCTCTACTTCTGTAATTTTATATGTAGTACCTTCTTTTGCTGCAGGTAATGCCTTAGATGTGACACCCGCAGAATCACCTGTAGATACAACTTCATCCCGTTGCTTATATGTGTTATCAGCTAGTTTCTCAGAAATCGTGAACTTAGCCCCTGCAAGGTAATTACCTTCACCGTCTGTTTTAACAATATTTATAACACCTTTATTAGAAGCGTCTAACATCTCTCCGGTAAAGATTAGATTATCTGTAACCTTTTTCCCTGGTACGATAATTATTGCTGTTGGCTTTTCATTAATATCGTAATTCTGATTGTTCGTTCCTACACTCACTTCGTGAACGTATACCTTTAATCCATCATATTTATTATCTGGATTTACCCATTCTGCATGCTCATTATCTGCAAATGCATCAATTGCATTCCAAGTTACAACACCACCGTTTGCAATTGCCAAGTCTTTAGAAGCACCTTTAACTGTATGATTGCCTTCCACATCATAAGTCAGTTTAAACTTGCCTCCTGAAAGCTTAACGTCAATATCTTTATCTATCTCGCCGTTGTTGTTTGTATCACCATACTTAGTTAATTGAACAGTAACCTTCGGGCTATTATAAGCATATACATTCGTTGTTTGACCGGCAAAAATCTGGAATTGTATCGGTGTCGTATCTATGCTAAAGGTAACCGGAGAATCAACTCCATTATCATCCGTGTATTTAGGCTTTGATGCTACTTCATCTTCAATTACACGATACCACCCTGGCGTCAAATATCCCGAAGGATACCCTGACTTCGCAGTAGGTCTAATATAAGGATTAACCTTATTAACCGGTTCCCATTTCGCATCATCTGCTTCTGGCTCTTCGCCACTTGCAAGTTCACCAATATACTTCTCTAGCCTAAAGACAGAATCGTCAAGTGGATGTAGGGAACTAATTTCATCACCCTTCTTACCATCGTATTTCATTAAGAAGAAGTCGCCGTCTTGCGCGTCATTATTGATATTGTCGGTAGTTTTTGAATCCTTGGATGTATAGTAGTCATTTTTCACTTCGTTGTTATCAATTACTACCCAGAAGGTGGTTTCTAATAATTCAAAGCCTTCTGGCGCCTTCGTTTCCTTAAAAGCATAGACGCCCGCCTCTAGTGGAATCGTCGTTCCAACACCTTTCTTGTTTGTCTTGACTGTATCGACGGACTTTGCATCTTCCTTAATGGCATCACCAATAGCATCAACCTTATAGAAGCTAAACTCGGCATCTTCTAGCGGCTTCACACCAGACACTCCCTCTTCTAACCAGCTGCCTACCTTTTTAAATGTAAACTTACCTTTTCGATCATTACGTACAGTTATTGTTTTTTCATTTATCTTCGGTTCGTATACATAGACACCCGTACTGGCTATATCTTTGTAACCCACGGTAATCGTATGAACTTTATTAGATAAAATGTACTCCTCAGTAACTTTTCCATCTTTACTTGTTTTTGGTGCAACGACTTCTTTCACATAAAAGGTTTTAGTCGCAGAAGTATTAGTGCCACCAATTGTCAAGCCGCTAAAAGTAACTTGGCCACCATCCTTACTTTCTGCAATCATTAACTTATCGCTGGCCACGCTGTCTTTGTCTGCTTTATCAACCTCGCTTTTATCTGTAGACATTACAAACTTCGCACCATCAAGAGCCTTATCTTGGGAATCGCCCTTTTTAAATTTCAAGGCGAAAACCCGTTCATTCTTGATTTGCTTATCTACCACAGAAGAGTAATCCGTTAATGTTTTTGCCATAACTTCAAATTTAAAATAAGTATTTTTATTTCCCAAATAATCCTGTTTTGCACTTACTTCCTTTACATAATACGTTCCTGCAGGCAACGGCTCAGAAATAACAGTACCATCACTACCAGAAGTATAGAGTTTGTTCGGTGTTACTTCCGTATAGGTCTCGCCACTCTTTGTATAAATTCCAAAACCAACATCTTTGAGTCCTGTACCACTATTCTGATCAATCTTCTTAAATTTGAAGCGACCATAAGTTGATTCATTAACTAAAACATTTGAACCTTTTACTTGAGTTAACTTCTGTCCTATCTCGATTCTAATTTCAATAGGATTCATCATCTCATATTCGGCTTTATCAGAATCACTACCGTAATTAAGCTCTACAAGCCAGTAATCGCCAGCATCGATATCATTAATTGTCAGTACACCTGTACTACTCGTTTTACCTGTGTATGATGGGTCTTTTCCATCGATATCTGTTTTTGAATTTTCGCCTGTGCGTTTGTATAAACCGAATTCAACGTCCTCTAGTGGCTTTTCTTCCGTCACAGTACCATCATCTGCTACCCGAATACCTTTTTTGGTAAGCTCTAGACTACCTTGCTTGTCATTCTCAAAGGTTAATGGTATCTTGGCATCCTCCGGCTCAAATTCACCGATTTCTTCTTTTTTGTTATTATAAATAATGCCATCACCATAGAATATGAAACCACCTTTCTCTGCATCATATCCCGTTATACAACCTGCTTTAATTTCAAACGTTATGGATTTTTTCTCTCCATTTGAGTCTTTAATTGTATATCCAGCCATAGACTCTTCTGTAATGGTATATGTCCCCGTTGGAAGCAATTGAGAAATCCAAATTTCGCTTTCGCTTGTATTTGCATTTATCTTGAGCGCAGGTATCTCAATAACACTATCACTGTTTCCCGGTTCACCTTTTTTTACTAGTTTAAAAGTGACATTTTGCTCTTTCGAACTGCTTCCATTAATTCGTTTTTGTAATGCAAAATATCCGTACTTTGCAGTGTTTTGAATTGTAGCACCATCTAGCGAATTAATTTCTCCTTCTCCATCTACTTCTACAGGCACCTGCTTGCTTCCGTCTTTATTCCCTATTTCTATAGACGCTGGCGGTTTGAGATAAGGACTATTTTCGGCCGCATAATCACTTCCATAGTCTTCTGCATCTGCCTCAACTACTATATAATGCCCTATTTCAAGCGGAATCGATGTATATACACCATCTGCTTTGGTAAACCCATACGCCACCTTATCATTTGAAGCTTGAACATATTTACCTGAGTCCTTCGGCTCCTCTTTTGCAGGATATACAAAGAACAGCACGCCTTCAACTGGTATTTCATAATCCCCGACTTTTGTCGTCTTTTTAACTTGAAGTTCTTCTAATACATAGTTATATATTGACTCTGCCGCTGTCGAATACTCACCATTCTCATATTTTACTGTCCAAGTAGAATCTACACCGTCATTATCAAATTTATAAGCAAAACCTTCTGCTGGTAGCAACTCTACAATATAGTATGTTTTGCCTGCTTCTAAATTTGAAAATGTATACTTACCATTAACATCTGTAATCGCAATCTGCTTAATTTTATTAAATCCTTCATCAGCCAGATCAAGCTGAATTCCGTTATACGCCTTGTTTTCGAACGGATTTTTAATAGAGTTATCTGTCGAACCTTCAAGTGCAGAACCAAGTGCACTCTTTAAAGCCTTACGCCTATCCTCAAAATCATTGGTATTTTGGAATCCACCCGTTTTCAAATAGCCTTTAACCGCTTTAGCCTCAATAGGATCTTCAAATAATGCTAGATATACTCCTGACTGTCCTTTTGAATTACTTGCAGTCTTTTCACCGCCAACTGTATTTTTTTTATCATTTGTTATAGACTTATCTACAATTTTCCCAATATCATCAGCCGTGATTTCAACTTTTGACCATTCATTTGAAATGATGTAATTACCTGGCCTTGGTGGTTCTATTTCCTTAAACCAATAGATAAGCTTTCCATCCTTATTTACCTCTAAAGGAATAGTCAAGACAGTGCCATCCTCTGTTGAAGTTTGTAATAGACCATTTGCATCTCCTGATGTTGCAATTGCACAAGGTACAAGGTAATGAGTACCATCTGCATCGGTATACTCCTCTACTGTTCCAGCCTCAGTAGCAGCTTTATATTCATCAGAGTCTTTTTTAACTTCTAAATAACCTTTAAACTTAGCTCCAGCCTCAACATTTGTTATTGCTTCACCGTCTGGTCCAAGTTTTTTGAGTCTAATCGTCGTATAGTCTTTCGGCGTATTCTTTATAACGATTTTATTTGTTGAACCGTTCTCTGATGCATCTTGACTTTCAACCTGACCTCTTGTAACACGAATTTTGTAAATAGCATTCGCACCTACCTCATAACCTTCTGGTGCATAAACTTCCTTAACCCAATATTCACCTTCTGGTAACAATATGGATTCCCATGAAGAGCTTGACATTGTAACTGTACTCTTACCGTCTGGCGTTACCTTTAACGGTGCTTTTTTTAGATCTTCCTCCTGCTTCTGGAATCCTTCTGTAGCGTTATATATTTCGATGGTTGCACCCGAAATCGGGATAAGAACTTCTTCTCCTTTTGTATCAGTAAATACACCTTTCTTATCAACGAATAATTGTCCTTTTGCAATATTTACAATCGGTTTCTCTGTAAATTTATTACAAATTTTTCCCGTTTCAATTTCAAACGTTAAGTCTGTGCCCTCTTTTAATGTATAACCCGCACTAGCATCATTTTGTACTTCTTCTAGTTTGTAGTTACCTGCTTTTAAAAACAGTTTCTGGCCATTTTTTATCGTAAGTGCATTGCCATTGCTGTCCGTCACATATTTATTTGGATTAGCATCCGTGTCAATAATCTTGAATTGAATGTTATCCAATGGGGATTTTTCTCCGTTTAACGCTTCACTAACTTTGGATATTCCAAGGATACCCTTATCAGCATTGTTAAAGATTTCTGTAAGTTTCGTAGCGTAACCCGTTTTATTATCGCCAGGATTCAGAACTATCGTGTGAACCCTGCTGTCTAGCTCATGCCCGTCAACGGTCTGCGTTTCTTTTAAGTAATAAGTCTTACCAGGAATTAGATTTTCCCATGTAGCTTTACCTTCGGCATTCGTTGTTCCATTAGTCGTTGCCACTTCTTTTGACAAGGTTTCATCTTCATAAAGCTTAAATTCAACACCTTGTAATGCGACAGAACCACCATTAATTTCAGGACTATTCGTCTTTTTAAGCACCACTAAATCAGCCAGTCGATCATTGGTTATAGCAGCCTCTGGTTTGTATACAAATCCACCTTGATAATTCTCTCCACCAAGCGCTGGGATTGTGTACGTCCCCACAAGGAGCCCTTTACCTTCGACGTAGTTAGAATACTCCTTGACCGGCTTGTATCCCTCCGGCGCACTCGCTTCATATAGCTTATACTCCGCACCAGGAATAAGGCCACCGAAACTATAAATACCTTCCTCGTCAGAAATGTTTTCGTATGCTAACTCTTCCGTTCCATCATCTTTTGATAAATACAAATTAAACTTCGCATTACTTAATTTAATATTTGCGTTTTTTGAGTCAACCTTTTCAATTTGTAACTCAATTCCGCGTACGTTAAGCCACTCTCTTGTTACTTCCTTATTTTCAGCATCAAGCGTTACTGCTATAGGTTCTGAAGACACGATATAATCAGCGTTTTTCTCACCTTTAACTTCCTTAATGTAGTAGGTTTCATAAGGAAGAAGCTTGCTCTGCGCTTTTCCTGGAATTATTTCATTAGCGCCATTAAGAGCAGTTCCCGAAATCAGCGTATCTTTTAGTTGTGTACATTCCTTATCACTGTAGATTTCAAAGCTAACATCATCCATAGGTTGCTCATCATGAGCGCTTTTCTTCTTAATAATAATTCGACCAAAATTACTCTCGGCAACATTATAGACTACAACACGAGCATTCTTTCCAGGTTCAACAACAAACTCTTTATATGAATCATCTTTTGCCTTAAAGCCATCCGGCGCTTTTGTTTCCTTATAATAATACGTACCTGGAGCAAGCTCCTTTTGCTCAGTAATTGCCAAGTTGCTTCCATCTGCCTCTGTTATAAGATCTGATATCACCTTAACTTTTCCATCGATAATATCAATATCATCTGGATTATCCGAATAAATTGCATCACGATAAATGTCAAAGGTTGCTCCTTTGAGAATATTGCCATCTTTTATAGTATTTCCATTGTATGTACCGTATTTTATAATATCGAATCTTTGATTCGAGTAGTTTATTATCTCATATTCTTTAGCGGCTTTGCTCTTTTCTACCTGCACTACCGTCATACCATTGCCAACGATATTGTAATTTTTAGGTGACTCGGTCTCTAAGATTACATAATATCCTTCTTTTAATGCGCTTGAAGTGGCCTCTCCACCTTCAGTCACTAGTGTTTCAATACGCACCCATCCATCGGCAGGTCCATCAAGACCGGCAACTGTCGGCGCTTCACTAAACGGCGCTTTATTTGTTGTTCCATACACCTCGAAAGTCGCTGGATCCTCAAGGAGCGTTTTACCATCCACTTTACCATCTTTATAATTCTGAACAACTTTTTTGATTTTGAAACTACCTTGATTAGTATAGTTAATATAAAAAGGCGATTTATAGTTTATACCTGCAGGTGGTGCATCTTGAGCTGGTGAAAATATCGGTGCACAAAGTTTACCGTCCACTACTTCTACAGATCCAATAGGTAGAAGTGGATTAGGTGCATCATATTGATAATATCCACTGCTAGTTTCATATATATAATACTCACCAGATGCAAGCCCATCTAAGCGAACCTTTCCGTCGGATCCAGGATTGACCGTCACGCCCCCATCTTCGGAATCCTTAAGAACAAATAAGAAGCTAACATTATCTAATGGATTATAATTCCCACTTAAGTCCTTACCGTATTTATAAAATTCAACGGCACCATTTTTAGCTAACGTATTTACAACCTTGATTTTCGTATCTACTTCTACAAGGGAAACCTTATAGTTATTCGCGTTAACAATTGAAAACTTCTTTGTAGTAGCGTCGTACCTAACCACAAAACCAGAAGTAGGCGGTTTGACAATCCCCGTTTCACCATCTTCTACGATTTCAGTAAGTAAATAATCCGCAGATTCGTCTTTAATTTTAGGAATTGATAAGTTACCATTGTCTCCTACTGTAAATATGGCACTATTACCATCGAGTAGCGAACCTTCATTATTTCTAATCGGATTACCTTGTGTATCAGTGATTTTAAACTTAATGGAACCAATTCCGTATTTTCCTCTAGTAGTCTTATCGAGGACTATCTCCTCGCTACCATTTTCTCCTTTTCCTAAAGACAAATATTTTACAATAGGAATCTGGATTGCATCCAATTTGTTTTTGGGTTCTCCAATGAGAAATTCCGCATGGTCATCTTTTTCTTTTCTCTCACCGTCAATCAATGTGTAATCTAGAGTTGCATTATTTACAATCGTCCACGGCTCTTGCGTCCCATATTCAAACTTATAAGGTGCATGTGGATATCTAACCTCTACTGTGTACTTAGTTGGTAACGCAGCACCTTTAGGTATATATTCGCCATCAGCACTTGCTTTATTCACTCTAGTGATTTCAAAACTCGTAATATCACCGTGCGCATCTTTTGCAACCTTATAGTCTTTTCCCTCTACTAAATCAATTTCCCCATTTCCGATAGTAATTTTAACCGACTTAGCACCTGCACCTGCTTTTATTCCTGCTACGGGCAATGTGTCTATAATCTTAAAAAGATCTTCACCATTTTCCTTTTTAAAATTCATACGACCGTAAGCGTCTGCATCACCGTCTGGTTTTGTAGAAGTCAAGTCAATATAATAGGTATATACATATTCGTCGGTATCAGTATCTATTTTTCTATACGCGTCAGTATTTTGAACATTTTCACCGCCATCATGTCTTTTATCAATTTCCCAACCATCATCTGCTTCAACAGTCACTTTGGCTTTTTTGTCAACATCTACTTTTAAATGATTATCCGAACCAAGCGTTACATCAAAGTAAGCATCCATTTCAAATTCAGATAAATGTGCTATTTCAAAGTTTTTTGTCTTTAACTTGACCGTTAATGACTTTTCTGCACCTGTTTCAATCCCTCTTTCGAAATTTATAACTAAGGTGTATTTCTTAAGCGAAGTATTATATATTAGATTGCTACCAGTAATTCCTGCACCCGAAAGAATGAAATTGCCGTTTTCATCCTTCGCCACCTCGAAGCCTTTTGGAAGCACTACAGTAAGTGACAATGCATTGTACAGATTTGTATCATCTGATCCCTGCGCATTCAAAACATATTTAAGATCATAATCAAAGGAGTCTCCAGATTGAATTGTGATCTCATCTTGTGTCTTGTTTAGCTTGCCTTCTAATGTAGCAAAGGCGTTTGCATTCTGACTCACGCCACCCTCTAGTGTTTGAATGGCCGCTGTCCCTAGTTGATCGCTTGTGTTAGACTCTGTCCCTTCTGGAACGGTAGTATTCGAACTCCCATCTAGCGATTCGCCGCCACCGGCAGCCTCACTGCCGGCATTATTTTCAGAACCACCATCTTCATTCCCACCTTGGGTGTCCCCCGTTTGATTAGTGGAACCATCGGTCGTACCGCCGTTTCCTTCTGTGTCTGTCGGCGTCGTTTCCTCAATCGGCGCCTCCTCTGCCAGTACCTGATATAGGTAGCTGTCCGAGGTGCAGAATACTAGCACCGCCAATAACAGTGCAACTACTCTCTTTGCTTTCTTCATACTTTACCTCCTCATATTTTCAATTTCTCACAAACTCTTAATCCATCTATGTTAACTTGCGTTACAAAAAGTAATATTAGGATTTTTAGGTCACAGAATGACACAATCCTACTTAGTCATTATATACTAGCCTTATTCAAGCGCTTAACAAATGTCTTAAACTGCATTTTTAACGTAACAAACTACTATAATTTTCATAAATAACTTAATTCACCTTATCTAGAAAGCGTTACATAAGCGTTACAAAAATAACTCAAACACTTCACTTTATATACTTTTAATATTTACAAACATCTCTAATTGGGTTAGAATCGACTCAAATAAGCATGATTTTGAGAAAGGATACCCGTATGAATAAATCAATTGTTTTAGCCGCACCCATATCAGTGGACATGTTTGGCGCTTTTAGTGTTTCTAATAAAAACCACTCCCTTCTTGCAACGGGCAAATCCGGGCTTTCTAGTTTCTTACTTTTGGGGTATCTCCTGTCCAATCAAGGGAATGATATTACATCTGAAATGTTAATCGATGTCCTCTGGCCTGACGGTGAAAGCAATAACCCCGCTGGTGCTTTACGGACGCTGATGCACCGCACCAAAAAATTACTAGAGCCCTTTTATCCCGGCGAGAACATTGAGTTTATCTCCAAGAACAACAACACCTACTCTTGGAACCGCGATGTTTTTTTAAACATCGATATCTATAACTTCGAAAAGTCCGTCCATCAGGCTTTCCGTGAAGATGATCCTGAGGAGCAGTATGAACTACTGGAAAAAGCTTTTAAGCTGTATAAAGGCGAATTTCTAAATATCTTCTCTCATCATTCCTGGGTCATGTTCCGGAATAACTACTATGGCAACTTATACGTAAAGTGCGTCAATACCATGTGTTATCTGCTAAATAAAGAAGAGCGTTTTGAAGAGGTATTAAACCTTTGTGATCAAGCTTTAAAGCTCTCTCCCGCCACTGACGAGACGCTGCATAAGCAAAAGATATTCACTTTGCTTAATATCGGCAAGACACAAGTAGCACTAGATTACTACTACTCTATTTTGGCCATGTTTAATACCGCCCACGGTTTGGATATTACTGAATCTATGACTGATGTCTATGAGGCGATCTTAAATCACTTGCCAAATAAATTCCAAACCCTTAATACTTTAGATAAATCCTTACGGGATAAAGATGTAAAATCTGGCAGCTTCTATTGTAACTTTGATATTTTCCAAAATATCTACCAAGTAAATTTACGTTCCGCTCGCCGCGCAAAGAGTAGGTTCTATTTAGTACTACTAACCCTAGAGGACGAGAGTCAGGACTCACTTATTACCGAAACTTTGAAAGATGAGATGGAAATTCTTCACCAGGTTATGAAGAAAAAGCTCCGTAACAATGACGTCTATACGAAATCTAGCATTTGCCAGTATTCTTTAATTATTAACGCTCCTAGCGAGAGCGGTGTGGAGATTGTAAAAAATCGTATCCTTGCTGGTTACGAAAAGAAAAAGAAGCATTCTAGTGTCTTTTTAGACACCGAATATAAGGAAATTATATGATTTCTTTTAATGAAAGCACGCAAAAAGATGAGCGAAAGTCCTATTTGGATTTTCGCTCATCTTTTTGTGATAAATCTTAGATTTACGGCGTTTCTATTGGGTGGTATTTCTAAAAACCACTCTCTTTCCTCATCATTCTTACCACTCTGCGCTTTCTGGCGTTTTCTTCTTCTGTAAGCTCTTCTTCCGTTTCAAAGATAAGCTTTGGTACGCACGTTGGTTTATCATTCTCGCCAAGAGCTACCATGGTAAAGTAGGCTCTATTAATCAGGGTACGCTCACCACTTCTGGCTTCCACAAAGGAGTCTACCTTCACTTCCATAGAGGTATTCCCAGTATAAGTCCCTTTGCCAATCATCACGATTACGTCATTCTCATGAGCCGGATTCAAGAAGTCCAAGTGATCCACAGAAGCCGTTATCACATTCCCCCGAGTATGCTTCATCGCCACGATACCAGCCACCTCATCAATCCACTGCATCAGTGCCCCACCAAAGAGACGGCCACTGCCATTTAGATGATTAGGTCTTACAATCCGAATATTCTCCACGATTGATTCATTTACTTTTCTTGCTTTTAAAGTCATTATTACCAGTTCCCCTTCACGTTTTATTCACAAGTAATCCCTTTAATTCTAGCATATCTTTTGTTATACTTAAACCACTGAAAAAAGGAGATGTTTATATGCGTAATATAATGCTAACAATCGAATACGACGGTACGAAGTATCAAGGTTGGTCAAGACATGGGAACGAGGGTGCTTTTAATACGGTCTCAGGCAAGATTTTAGAGGTCATTAAAAAGATGGTAGGTAGAGACGACGTGGAATTGCACTCTGGCGTTCGTACCGGTGTAGGGGTCCACGCTTATGCTCAAGTTGCTAATTTTAAAACCGTTTCTAACCTTCCCCTAGAGGATATGAAACACTACATGAATAAGTATTTGCCTATGGATATCGCCATTACTAGCGCCAAAGAAGTGCCTGAACGCTTTCACGCGAAGCTAAATGCCACTTCGAAGACGTATCTTTACCACTTAACCTATGGCGATGAGCCTGGAGTCTTTGACCGTAAGCATACTGCTTTTAGCTTTAAAGAACCAGATAAGGAACTCATTAGAAGTGCAGCGATGAAGATTGTGGGCAAGCATGATTTTCACAATTTCTCCTCTGGCAAATCCCATCGTTCTGACCTCGTTGAAGTTTATGAAATCGAAGTCTACGGCGACGATGATGAGCTATATATCCTGATTCACGCCGATGAGTTTCTTCACAATATGGTCCGTATTATCGTCGGTACCCTCTTAGATATCGGGGTAGGTAATCGACCCATAAGCGATATTCCCGAAATCTTTAAAGGATCGCTAGAAGCCAGCGCTCCCTGCGATCCCAAAGGTCTCTTCTTACAAGAGATTACGTATTAGCCTTTCAAGAACTTCTTAACTTCGTCAAACTGACGGGTCATTTGCTCTACTCCGTGCTGATAGAAGGCTTCCTGCTTGCTAGAATCCTTCTCCAGCCGGGAGATGGTAGGCATTTCTGGTCTAATCACGTAGATATAGCCCTTCTTTTCCCATTCTTCAATCTTTTCTAGCGTCCGGTTATACTGGGCATTGCGATTAATCAAGGTCTTTACTAGGGCCGGATAACGCTTATACATTCCTTCATACAATCCCTTCACCACTTTCCCTGTAGGTTTCTTGCGGTAGCCGCTATTTCTGGTCAGAATAAGGACGATTTTCTTATTGCCGTAGGTCATGGCTCGCTTGATGGGAATCGAGTCTGCTAAGCCGCCATCTAGGTAAGGAACTCCGTCAACAAAAGCCATCGGCGTAACCAAAGGCATGCTACACGACGCCCTGGTGATATCTAGTAGACGCTGCTTATCTTCTCTCTCGTCTAAGTATTCCGCCTTACCTGTCACACAGTTAGTGACAACCTGTTCACACTTCATAGCTGATTTAAAATACGTCTCGTAATCAAAGGGTAAGAGCTCATTCGGCAACTTATCAAAGATCAAATCCATGTTCATAATGCTTTTTTCTTTTAATATTTCTGTAGGTCCGTAATAATAATTCGTTTCTTCCGTATCCGTAATGATGCACTTCTTGGTCCGCTCTGGTTGCCGGGAGACATAATCAATTGCATTACAAGCCCCCATAGACACCCCGACGACGTGGGTAAAGTAAAATTCCTGGTCCATTAAATAATCTAGGACACCAGCCGTAAATAGACCGCGATTGGCGCCACCTTCTAAGATAATCGTTCCTTTTTCCATATTTGTTATCAACCTCCTAAAAATCTCCTTTATTATACTCCCAAACCTTGATATTTTCCACGTTTTTTGATAATATATCGAGTGTATGTGTAGATTATTATTTCGAAAAGGAGTATATGATGATTAGTACCAGTAATATCACCTTAAGAGTGGGTAAGAAAGCCCTTTTTGAGGATGTCAATATAAAATTTACGGAAGGGAACTGCTACGGTTTAATCGGTGCCAACGGTGCGGGTAAATCGACTTTTCTCCGAATTCTCTCGGGAAAATTAGAACCCACCAAAGGCGAGGTTATTATCACCCCTGGCGAGCGTCTCTCTTTCCTCCAACAGGATCACTTTAAATACGACGAATTTCCCGTACTAGATACGGTTATGATGGGCAATAAGCGTCTTTATGAAATTATGAAAGAAAAAGATGCCATCTACGCGAAAGAGGATTTTACCGAAGAAGACGGACTAAAAGCCAGTGAGCTAGAAGGTGAATTTGCCAATATGAACGGCTGGGAAGCGGAATCTGATGCTGCTACTTTGCTGAACGGTCTCGGTATCGCCACCGACCTTCACTACGAGTTAATGGCAAACCTTGCCGGACCAGAAAAGGTAAAGGTCTTATTGGCTCAAGCCCTTTTCGGCAATCCTGATATCCTGTTGCTAGATGAGCCTACCAACCATTTGGACTTAGACGCTATCGCTTGGCTAGAAGAGTTCCTAATTAACTTTGATAATACCGTAATCGTGGTCTCTCACGACCGTTATTTCCTTAATAAGGTTTGTACCCAGATTGCCGATATCGACTATGGCAAGATTAAGCTTTACGCTGGTAACTATGACTTCTGGTATGAATCTAGCCAGTTATTAATGAAGCAAATGAAGGAAGCCAATAAAAAGAAGGAAGATAAAATCAAAGAACTTCAAGAATTTATCTCTCGCTTTAGCGCTAACGCTTCTAAATCAAAGCAAGCCACATCAAGAAAACGTGCCTTAGAGAAAATCGAATTAGACGATATCCAGCCTTCAAGCCGAAAGTATCCCTACATCGACTTCCGTCCTGCTAGAGAAATCGGCAACGAAGTGCTCACTGTAGAAAACCTAAGCAAGACAATTGACGGTGAAAAAGTCTTAGATAACCTTACCTTTACCCTTGGTCGTGAAGACAAAGTCGCTTTAATCGGTGGTAACGAGCTAGCAAAGACCACCTTATTCAAGATTTTAATGGGTGAAATGGAGCCCGATGAAGGCACATATAAATGGGGCGTAACCACCACTCAAGCTTACTTCCCTCTCGATAGCGGGAAAGAGTTTGACAACGACTACACCATTGTCGAATGGCTAACTCAGTATTCGGAGAATAAAGACGTGACTTACGTTCGTGGTTTCTTAGGACGGATGCTTTTTGCCGGCGATGACGGCGTTAAGAAGGTTAAGATTCTCTCTGGAGGCGAAAAGGTTCGCTGTCTCCTATCAAAGATGATGATTTCAGAAGCCAATGTGTTGCTTCTCGATGAGCCCACTAACCACTTAGACATGGAGTCCATCACCGCTCTTAATAAGGGTCTGATTAACTTTAAGGGAGTAATTATGTTTACCTCTCACGACCACCAAATCGTAGAGACTACCGCTAATCGAATTATGGAAATCGTTCCTGGCGGTAAGCTAATCGATAAGATTACTACTTATGATGAGTATTTGGAAAACGACGAAATGGCTAGAAAACGCCAAAAATACACCGTTAATACCGAAGAAGATTAAGAAGAAGGGACACGCTTTGCGTGTCCCCTTTCCTTATTGTGGGTATCCCACTTTCTTTTTCACTTTTCTAAGCGTCTTATTGGCAAAGTAATCGGCCTTTTCAGCGTTATTTTTTATCGCATTATCGATGTATGCCTTATCCTTTTCTAAGCGCTTCACTTCCGCTTGCAGAGGACTGAGGACGGATACCACCGCTTCGCCTACCGCTAGTTTAAAGTCGCCGTAACCTTTACCGGCGAATTCCTTTTCTACCTGAGCGGGGGTCTGGCCGGTGCAGACGCTATAGATATCGATTAAATTCTTAATCCCTGGTTGTTCGTCTCGGTAACAGATATTGGCCTCGGAGTCTGTAACCGCCCGTTTAAACTTACGGATAATCGTATCCGGATCATCTAATAAGTAGATACTAGCATTGGGATTCTCATCTGATTTGGACATCTTCTTGTCAGGACTTTGTAAGGACATGATTTTCGCCCCCACTTTCCCTATATAAGCATCCGGTACGGTAAACACGTCGCCGTAGATATTGTTAAAGCGTTCTGCAATATCCCGGGTCAGCTCTAGGTGCTGCATCTGATCAACGCCTACTGGCACCACATCCGCCTGATAAAGAAGAATATCCGCTGCCATTAGAACTGGGTACGTAAATAGACCAGCATTAATGTTGTCCTCATTCTTAGCCGCCTTATCCTTAAACTGAGTCATTCTATTTAATTCACCCATATACGTATAGCAGTTTAATATCCAAGCAAGCTCCGCATGTCCACTTACATGAGACTGATAATAGAGACAGTTCTTCTCTGGATCAAGACCAGCAGCAATATACAATGTCAAAAGAGCCCGTGCTCTTCTTCTAAGCTCCGCTGGGTCTTGGCGCACCGTAATGGAGTGCATATCCACGACACTATAGAAGCATTCGTATTCATCGCTTAGATTCACCCAGTTCTTAAGAGCCCCTAGATAGTTTCCTAACGTCAAATTTCCTGTGGCTTGCATTCCACTAAATAATACTTTCTTATCTCCTAGCATAATTACCTTTCCTTCCCTAACGCTCTTTTTTCGTATATTATCTCTGGCTTGCCCTTCCAGACACTTACCTTCGTCACCGAACAATTTCCACCCACGCCTTCGCCCCAGAACTTCTCTAAGGGGTTCTCCTTGATAACGGTTAGCAGGGCATTAATCGCGGCCCCGTGAGAAACGATAAGCACATCTTTATCCTGTAGTACCGGCTCCTTAAAGATTTCTTCGGTAAAATTGCGAATTCGCTCCAAGATATCTTGAAAGCTTTCCCCGCCCGCACTGGGTACGAACCCTACTGGATCGGTAAAGAACTTCATAAACTCGGCGTTTTCTTCTCGCTCGGTTACACTCCAGCCTTCATATTCGCCAAAATCCATCTCGATTAGCCGGTCATCGGTCTTTACTTGCTCTGTGTAGGGAAAGGCGATAATCTCAGCCGTCTGCCGGGCTCGCTTTAGGGGGCTAGTAAATACGTAGTCGAAATTAATATCTTTAAGAGCTTCTCTCGTTTCTTTCGCCAGCTGAATTCCCGCCTCATTTAGGGGAATATCCATCCTTCCCTGAACCTTTTTCTCTTTATTCCAATCCGTCTCACCGTGACGGACAATGTACAAATTCATTGCTAATACCTCAATTACTTCCTTACTTTTTTCCTGCTCTAGTATACCATAACTCTCCAAAAAGTGGTACAATCCATAACAGAACATCTCAAGGAAAGGACGCTTCTATTATGGAAAAAATCACAAGTTTCACTATTGATCATTTAAAACTGCAGCCCGGTCTCTACGTTTCTAGAAAAGATCCGGTAGGGGATACGCTCGTCACCACTTTTGACATTCGCATGACCGGTCCAAATGATGAACCGGTCATGAACACCGCCGAAATGCATGCAATTGAGCACCTGGCGGCTACCTTTCTGCGTAATCATAAGGATTATCAAGATAAAATCCTCTATTTCGGTCCCATGGGCTGTCGCACCGGGTTTTACCTACTGTTAATCGGAGATTATCGCTCAGAAGAGATTCTCCCTTTAATAACCGAGCTCTTCACCTTTATGAAAGACTTTGAAGGTGAGATCCCCGGCGCTAGCGCCAAGGACTGCGGCAACTACCTAGATATGAACCTACCTATGGCCAAATATCTAGCTAGGAAATACGTAAGCGTGCTGGCGAATATTACCCCTGAGCGCCTGGTCTATCCCGATTAGAACCAGTCTTTTATCTTAAAAATCCATATTTCCAAGGCGATTACGACGATACTTACGAGAATAATGACTAAGTAACCGTAATCGCTTTGTAATTCTGGCATATTATGAAAATTCATGCCGTACCAACCGGTAATCAAAGTCAGAGGCATAAAGATGGTGGTCACCACCGTCAAGACCTTCATAATGGCATTTTGACGAATATCTAGCTGATTTTGATGAAGTTCGCTTATCTGAATCATGTACTCCTTGATGCGATGGGTGTGGTCAAATAACCGATCCACTCTTTTAGAAAACGTATTAAGAAGCTTCTCTAGTGCCTCATCCACCATCTGGTTATCGTTTTCTATTAGCGTCTCCGACATATCAATCAGCTGCTGATAATAGCTCTGCAAGCGCATCAGTTCTTTTCGCACCTTTAAAAACATCTCGTTGTAGTAACTATTTTTCGGGTCAACGAATTTCGCTTCTTCATTCTCTAGCTTTTCTTCATATCTTTGTAGAAAAGCCGAGTCATCCTTAATAAATATCTCCATAATTTCAAAAAGCAAATACAGCGGTGGCAGCGACTCGATATTCATTATCTTCGCTACATCGCTTAAAATTTTACCAACTTCTTTCTTGTCGCCAATCAGATAAATGTCCTGAGTTGTCACATAGAAAGCTAACTCATGGCAATAATGCATCAAATTCTTTTTATCAGGAATTAGAAAGCTACCAACAACCGCCTCCTTTAGAAGCTCCAGCTTACAGTTACCTGTGTTTTCTATCGCGCTTTTGATCCGAATATGATGAGGCAGGGGATCCAGCGTCTTCTTAAATTCTGCCTGGGTCTGCACAATAACCATCAAACGCCCTCCTTCGTTGTTCACCTAGTCTCCAAAGCGTATCTCCTGGTAGGACTGAATGCTCTGTAGGGTCTTTTCAAATCCTAGCTTTCCACTATTCAGACATAGATCGTACTGTCTAGCATCGTGCCAGTCTCTGCCGGTGTAGTGCTTGTAGTAATCGCCCCGGTATTTATTTCGCTTAGCGATATACTTACGCATCTCGCCCTCTGTCATGGAGTTACGCTCCATGGCCCGGTTAAAGTTAAACTCTTCATCGGCATAGATAAAGATACGAATGACATTGTCATAATCCTTTAAGATAAAATCTGCGCAGCGACCAACAATCACACAGGACTGAGTCTTCGCCAGTTCCTTAATCACTTTTGCCTGAAAGTTAAAGAGATTCTTAGTGGACGCGTAATCATCGGAATCTGGTCCAAGGACACTGCCGTCGTAGACGCTACGCGAAATGTTGAAAAGTAGATTCCCTTTAAGCTTCTCGTCTGCTTCCGCAAATAAAAGCTCACTAATGCCGCTTTCATCAGAAGCTAGCCTCAAAATCTCCCGGTCGTAAAAAGGGATATCTAAGCGCTCTGCCAACATCTTACCAATGGTACGGCCGCCGCTTCCATATTCTCTTGCAATTGTAAAAACGATATTTTTTTCCATTAGAAATCCTCTCCTATTCTCCCAGATACGCTTTCTTAATGCCATCGTCATTCAGCAGCTGGTCCGCTTTTCCGGACATAACCACACTCCCCGTCTCCAGTACGTAGGCGCGGTCAGCTATCGATAAGGCTTTCTTCGCATTTTGTTCGACGAGAAGCACAGTGGTTCCTGCCGCCTTTACATCTTCAATAATCTTAAATATTTCATTGACAAAAATCGGACTAAGCCCCATCGAGGGCTCATCCATCACAATCATCTTCGGCTTGCTCATCAGCGCCCGGCCCATGGCCAGCATCTGCTGTTCGCCCCCTGAAAGGGTACCAGCTCGCTGAGTCAAGCGCTCCTTAAGCCTAGGGAAGCGCTCATAGACGCTTTCCAAGCTTTCCGCGATTTCATGTTTATCTTTCCTAGTATACGCTCCCATCTTTAAGTTCTCATAGACATTTAAGTCGGCAAAAACCCGTCTGCCTTCGGGAACGTGAGCAATTCCTCTTTCCACGATTCTGTGGGCAGGTATCTTCGTAATATCTTTTCCTTCGAAGATAATCTCTCCCCGCTTTGGCGGGATTAGTCCTGTCACCGTGTGTAAAATTGTGGTTTTGCCGGCGCCGTTAGCACCGATAAGGGCGACAATCTCGCCTTTATCCACCTCAAAAGTCGCACCTTTAAGGGCCTGAATTACGCCGTAGTATACATCCAAATCTTTTACTTCTAGCATTGCCATCAACCGTCCTCCTACTCGCCCAAATAGGCCTTTATTACTTCAGGATTATTAAGCACCTCTGTGGTCTTACCGTGGGTCAGCTCTTCCCCGAAGTTAAGCACTGTCAGTTCTTCACAGATTCCACTAACCAACTTCATATCGTGCTCAATCAGTAGGATAGTCACCTCAAAATTATCTCTGACAAAGCGAATTGTCTCCATCAACTCTCCAGTCTCTTGGGGATTCATTCCCGCAGCCGGCTCATCTAAAAGGAGAAGCTTCGGATTGGTGGCTAAAGCCCTAACAATCTCTAGCTTTCTCTGCTTACCGTAAGGCATATTTCCGGCAAGGACTTCGCTCTCACCGGCTAGATCAAATACTTCGAGTAGTTCTAACGCCTTCTCATCCATGGCCTTTTCCTGCTTGTAATACGCGGGCAAACGCAATATCCCCGTTAGAGTCTGGTAGCGATAGCTTCTATGAAGTGCTGCCTTTACATTATCCAGTACCGTCATCTCTTTAAAGAGACGGATATTTTGAAAGGTTCTGGCAACCCCAGCCTTATTAATCTCGGTGGTCTTTAGCCCAGTAATGTCTTTGCCTTCTAACTTCACAATCCCTTCATCTGGCTTATATACACCTGTTAAAAGGTTGAAAACCGTGGTCTTACCGGCACCGTTGGGACCGATGAGGCCGTAAAGCTGCCCTTTATCGATACTTAGATCGAAACGATCTACCGCATGGAGACCACCAAAGGAGATGCATAAATTCTTTACCTCTAACATCTTCATCTTAGACCACCTCCTGCTTCTTGCTAAACTTACTCTTGATTCGCTCCCGGAAGTGAATCGCTGCCGGCGCCCAGTTAAAGAGCATCATCACGATTAAGAGCAATGCGTAGATAAGCATCCGGTAGTTAGCCATACCTCTAAGTAGCTCTGGTAAGGCGGTCAAAACAATGGCCGCAATAATCGAACCTCTCACATTGCCGATGCCACCAAGAACCACGAACACGAGAATCAAGATTGAAGTGTTGTAGTTAAAAAGCTTCACCGTCAAAGAAGACAGGTTATGCGCATATAGTACTCCCGCCACCCCAGCTAAGGTGGTAGAGATGGTAAATGCCATCAGCTTATATTTCGTTACATTTAAACCAATCGATTCTGCCGCAATCCGGTTGTCGCGAATCGCCGTAATTGCCCGGCCAGTCCGGGAATTCACAAGATTCACCACGATAAAGACGGTTAAAAGTAACAGAATAATTCCGATAGTAAAGCTTGAATCCCGGGGCGTCCCAGTAATCCCTAGGGCACCGTCCACAATCTTCTCGCCGCCTTCACCTAGCTCCATAACGGCCGCATCGTTAAAGGATACATGGAGTCCTTCGTTATCTTTACCAAGACTTAGAACGTTAAAAAGGTTCTTAATAATCTCGCCAAAGGCCAAAGTAACGATGGCCAGATAATCACCCCGCAGACGCAGCACGGGAATCCCGATTAGGAAACCGAAAACGCCAGCCACTAAGGCACCGATTAAAATAGCGATTAAAAATCTTGGCAAATCTGGAAGGCTATCTTCTGTCACTCTAGAAAAAATAGCTGAAGCGTAGGCGCCAATACACATAAAACCGGCGTGACCTAGGCTTAACTCACCGGAAAAGCCAACCACCAGATTCAGAGAAACGGCCGCAATCGCATACATACAAAGAGGTACTAAAAGCCCCTGCAGCAAACTGCTAATCGAACCCGTGGTAATCATCACCTGCATAACGATATAGAAGGCGATGATGAGGGCGTAGGTAATCATATTGTTTTTAAATATTTTCTTTTTCATCCGCGTCTCTCCTATACTTTTTCCTGAATATTTTTACCGAATAATCCGGTTGGTTTGACCAGTAACACGATAATCAGTACCGAAAAGACGATGGCATCCGCTACCTGAGAAGAGATATAAGCTTTACCAAAGATTTCAATGACCCCTAAAAGAATTCCTCCGATCATCGCTCCCGGAATGGAGCCAATACCGCCAAACACCGCTGCAGTAAACGCCTTAATACCCGGCATCGCCCCTGTATAAGGGGTAACGGAAGGATAAGCTGCACAAAGTAAAACCCCGGCGATTGCCGCCAGCGCCGAGCCAATAGCAAAGGTTAAAGAAATCGTCGCATTCACATTGATGCCCATCAACTGAGCTGCGCCCTTATCTTCGGAAACAGCCTTCATCGCTCTTCCCTGCTTCGTCCGGTTGACAAAGAAAGTCAGCGCCACAACAATCACAACACAAGCACCTATCGTAACCATCGCTACGCCTGAGATTACCAGTTCGCCACCAGCTAACTTTAGAGCTGGTACTTTGATGAAATCAGGAAAACTCTTCGGTGCCGCACCAAAAACAATTAAGGCAATATTCTGTAACAGATAACTGATACCGATTGCCGTTATTAAGACGGCCAGTGGTGAGGCCGCATTTCTTAAAGGCTTATAAGCCACCTTCTCAATCGTCATTCCGAGAACGGTACAGACCACCATCGAAATAAGAACCGCCACCAAGGGATTGATCCCCCCAGTAATCGCTGTTAACACCACATAAGCCCCAATCATAATCACGTCTCCGTGGGCGAAATTAAGCATCTTGGCAATGCCGTATACCATTGTATAGCCCAAGGCAATAATCGCATAGACACTGCCCAAACTAATTCCATTGATTAAATATGATAAAAAACCCATCACGTCCTCCTCTTTTGCACTTTACAAGATTAAATTATATCATATTCCTCCGCACGGGACAACGAAAACTCATGATAAAAGGATGCAGCTTAAAAAGCTGCATCCTTGCAAAATTTCTGATAAATATCACTATTTCATTACGTATTCGCCGCCTTCGATAATGGCTGCTTTTGGCTCTTTGTCTGGCTCACCGTCATCAGCCCAGCTGATGGTTCCCGTTAAGCCTTTTAACTCAATCTTAGTCATCGACGTTACTAAAGCGTCGCAGATATCACTGGCAGACATATCTGGGGTAATCCCGCCTTCTTCGGCTGCCGCTTTGATGGCGTAGATTGCGTCATAGCCATCTGCTGCAAACTGAATTGGCGTCTGGCTATAAGCCGCATCAAAATCAGCCACGAATTTCTTTGTTAGTTCATCTTCGGCATTGGCAGCAAACGGGGTTAGAAGCATAACCCCTTCGGCAAGAGAAGTGTCAAAGCCTTCTACACTAAGAAGTCCATCTAGTCCGTCACAACCAAAGAACGTTGTGTCAAATTCCATATCTTTCGCTTGCTTTAGAATCAGCGCTGTCTCATCGTAATAAATCGGTAAGAAAACCACATCGGCACCAGCGTCCTTAATCTTCTTAAGCTGTACGGTAAAGTCTTTGTTACTATCTGCGGTAAAAGCCTCTGCTGCTACCACTTCTAAATCGTGATTATCCGCTTCTTTCGCAAAGTTCTCATAGATTCCTTTTGAATAAGAACTAGAGCTATCGTAGATAACACCGATTTTCTTACCAACGCCATGCTCGCCGATATACTCAGCCGCTTTAATACCTTGGGTTGGATCAGAAAAGCATAGACGGAAAGCGTTGCCCCCCTTAATACAGTCTACTGCCGTTCCTGAAGGAGTAATCAAAAACATGTTATCTGCTTCCGCTTCCGCTTCAACAGCAATACAAGGATCAGAGGTTACGGTACCCATCAGCATCTGCATACCCCAGTCCTTTAACGTATTATAGGCGTTTACAGCCTTTTCTGCATCGTGAGTATCATCTTCCATCTTGAATTCAACCTGCTTACCGTTGATTCCACCGGCTTCATTGATTTCTTTTACCGCTAGATCAGCACCATTTTGGACGGCAATACCGTATACCGCTGCTGGTCCAGTAAGTGGTCCTATACCACCAATTTTAAAGGTCTCACTACCTTCGCTTGATGAAGAGTCACCACTATCCTTCTTGCCACATCCGGCAACCACAGCTACTAACATTACGGCAACTAAAGCCGCACTTAACAATCTTTTTTTGTTTTTCAAAATACTTCCTCCCTCTTTCTTAGTAATAATGCCTAATAATACAGAGAAATCCGAATTTTGTCAAATTCGGATTCCTTTTTTTTGATCACTTTTTTTACTGATATCGCCCAAACCATCCATGTCTTTAAGTTTTTTCTTAAGATAGAACTTAATCCCCACACCGCCCACTAACACCAGTGTCATAAAGATAAAGCCTATCATATCTAATCGTTCAAAAATCATGCGCCTCTCCCCTTTCGTCTGTTTAGGAGCTTGCGTCCCTTAAACCAAGTAATCGCTGCCATATCTCTGGTAATACTAATTCCTAATATTACGGCAATAGCGCCGCCGGTAGTAAAGGTCTGGACAAAACTGTGTTCCAATAAAATCTCTCTCACCGTCGTTCCTTGCACAGCTCCCGTAACCGCTCCTACAGCGTTCTGACTGCTTGCAATAATCGAATTTGCTGCCGTTACTGCTAACATAGTACTTGCAAGGGGTTCGGTAATAAGTGCCGCCTCTTCTACCTCAGGCGTTTCTTCTACTGCCTGTGTAGGCGTCTCTGGCACTGATTGCGTATTCGGCGTCATCGGAACCTGCGCTTCACTTCTAGGAGCTGCTGGCGCTGGTAAGATAAGCGTTTCCGGCTTGGTTGGCGTAGGTTCTATTGGCGATTCTGGCTTTGGTGGTTCTGGCTTTGGTGGTTCTGGTTTTGGTGGTTCTGGTTTTGGCGGTTCCGGTTTTGGCGGTTCCGGCTCCGGTGGTTCTGGCTCTGGCGTCACTGTGCCATAGACATAAACCCTCGCCGCATTCTCAAGCACTACTTCATAATCACCATAAACCTCATTTGTATATAACGTATAGCCTATTTCATACCCCTCAAGGTTCTCCGAACTAGCTAACTGAGTGGTATCTATCGTCAGCCTATACTCTGCCTTTATCTTTTCATCAACTCTTGGTGCGTGAATTCGCGGGTTTTGAGCACTTGCAACATTATATGCTAGAGATGTCGCATCATCCGTTAACCAATCGGCCACCGTTTCCGCGGAAACCACAATATCATTTACCGCAAAATGATGAACCCCTTCATTCTGGTTATAGCAAGCCACGTAATAGTACAACTGCGTGTCTATCACTTCATCCCACGCAAGCTTATAAGCATCCGCACAGCCGATAGATTCCTTCGATATCTGAATCGGTACCCTTTCTCCTGCCGTGGTGGTCGCCTGTACGCAAAGGAGCGCACTCATACACATGAGTACGACTAAGATAAAACCGATTATTCTCTTCCTTATGATTTTCCTCGCGTCCATTTTTGCTCACCTTCAAGCTCTTCTTTAACTTGCTTTTGATAGTTTCTCCCCACCGGCAAAACAGTTCCATCCAGCAAGGTTATCTCTCCCGTCACAGCCCTTTTAATCTGATACTTATTTACTAGGATTCCGCGATGAATCCGAATAAAGCCTCGGCTATTAAGGGCGTTCTCTATCTTTCCAATCGTTGAGTAAAACTCGAACTGCTCGCTATCTCCGTAATAAACAGTAATGATTCGTAAATCCACCTGGAAATATTTGATCTGATCAATGGGAATATTCCGACTATCACCGGCACAGCTTACCGTAAGCACCTCACTCGTGAGACTCTCTATCTTTGCAAAAGCCTTGGTAAAGATATCCTGCACCCTTGATTCTGGAGTGGTAAACTTAATGATATAGTGAAACGCATCCACATCAAAAGCCTCGATGGCTCTATCTTTATCTGCAGAAAAGAAGATAATCTCTTGTTCTGCTCCCATCTCCCTAATCTTCTTCGCAATTTCAATGCCATCCGGATTAGCCAGCTCGGTATCCAAACAAAGTAGTTCCTCTCTAGCATAAGCGTCTTCCCAGGCAAACAATAGAGCATCACCGCTTTTATATTCTTTAATACTAAGCTGATAACCTTCTTCCTCAGAAATTTTATTCAAGAAGTCTGTTAATTTTTTGAAATGCTCTTTGTTATTATCACAAATCCCAATTCGAATCACAATCTTACCCCTTTAGTTATTTTATAGTATATCAAGCAACTTAAGCACAAGTTGCTATTCGTCATAAAAAGCTCATTCCCTGTCGTAAAATGCACTACGACAAGCTTATTATAGCAAAAAAAAAGAAAACAAGCGATGCTTGTTTTCCTTTTTTAGACACTTTTTTAACAAATTACACAATTTCAAATTCCGAACTACCCATCACCAAGATTTGCGATTGATAAAACTCTGTAATTCCCTTTATCATATACTCTAAATCTTTTGCTCCTGCCGTCTCATAAGGCGAGTGCATCGCCAGTTGTGCCAGGCCAATATCTACCGTGTTAAGCGATACCTGAGTATTGGCAATACTGCCAAGGGTCGAGCCGCCTAAGACATCAGACCGGTTAACAAACTCTTGATACGGCACTTTCGCCGTATTAAAGATTGTCTTTAATATCCCGCCAGATACGGCATCCGTAGTATATTTCTGATTAGCGCTGTGCTTAAAGACAATGCCTTCATTCATAAAGACTTTGTTAACGGCGTCGGTTTTCTCCGTATTATTAGGGTGAACAGCATGAGCGTTATCCGCCGATACCATAAAACTTCCAGCTATCTTACGGAAATAATCTTCCCGGTTCTCTCCAAGCTCTAAACAAATACGCATCAAGGTTTCTTTTAAGAATGTGGAAGCTGCCCCTTGCTTAGTCTGGGAACCCACTTCTTCATTATCAAAGACACAGTAGACCGCCGCGTTGCCACTCTCCTTCGCTCCTAGAAAGGCTTCTAAGGTAAGAAAAGCGCATTCCAGATTATCAATTCGCGGCGCGCTAAAATACTCTTTGTTTGTGCCCCAGTTACTGCCATCTTGACGCAGATATAAGAATAAATCTTTACCGATAATATCCTTTTCCTCTACGCCCGCTGCTATGGCTACACGCTTCATCAGCTCGCCTTTTGCACTACCATCACCGATAAGAGGCAGCATATCCTTCTGCACATTATAAGCGTAGCCATCGTTTACCCCGCGGTTCATATGGATTGCTAGATTAGGGATTAAAAGTAGATCCTCAGCAGCATCTACAAGCGCTGTCCGCACCTTATTCCCGTCTCTATATAGCACTCGTCCAGCTACTGAAAGGGGACGATCAAACCAAGGCGCCAAAAGCATTCCGCCATAAGCCTCTACATTCAGTTTTGTATATTTATCCTCGACCGTTATTTCTGGTATTTCTTTAATCTTAAAAGCTGGGGAGTCGCTATGGCTAGCCACGATTTGAAAACCTGGAAAGGCCTTTTGGGGAATTTTAAAAGCAATTATTGAAGAGTCGTTTCTCGTAACAAACCCTTTATCACCTGGCTTTAACTCCCAGACTTTCGTTTCCGTAAATTTTTGATAGCCTGCAGCCAATAACTTTTCTTCAATGTTATGGATTCCGTGAAAAGCTGTTGGACTTTTCCTTAAAAAAGTAAGTAGTTCCTCCAATTTCTTGCTCATATAGCCTCCTTACTACGCTGCTGTCTTGTTCTTATTGCGTCTTGCCATCATAGGCATAATTAGTCCTAATGCCAAGAGCACAAGTGGTGTTAAGATATTAAGCGTCATTTGGAATTTATCTTCTGAGTAAATACCACTAATACAAGCCAAGGCTGTTACAATAAAGCACCAGATACCAAAGAAGATTCCTAGCCCCTTCTTAGTAGTAAAATGATACTCAGCCGGGAACTTTTCTGCCACCTTCTTAAGGGCAACGTACGCTACAAATACCCAGAGATAACGAAGAGGCATACATACAGAATTGACCTTTACAAGCCATTGAACCAAGGTATCTACGCTCTTAATACCAAAGGCCGGAATGACGATCAGTAGTCCCACAATGATAAACACTAGCTTATGTCCGTTGGTGTAAGCGCCAAATTTGTTTTGCTTAAACATACTCTCGGGAATAAAGTCCTTATCCGCACTTCCAAGTAGCATTAAAAGAGGTGCGTCAATGGAAATAATCATTACCGAGAACTGACCGATTAAATTGGTAATCGCATACAAGACGACAAAGAGGTCACCAACGTGATAATAGCCACCAAGCTTAGCAAACGCATAGTAGGCACCATTAGTCATTAAATCTTCAGGAATGTTATTAGAGTCAAACATCATACCCATAGCAATGGTTCCGAGAATTGCACAGATACATACCATTACTGCCATGGCAATCATACCTTTAGAAAATCCTTTTGCCGGATCTTTCATTTTGTTTACATAAGGTGAGAACTTTTCGCAACCACCTACCGCAAAAACCAAAATCGAGAAACTAGTAAAGAATTTAAGATCAAAATTAGGGGTAAACGTACTTACGCTCCAATCAATACTCAAAGTTTGTCCACCGCTAATAGCTGGGGCTGCCATCATCAGAATAATGTAGAGAATGGACATGATAAACATGGAACTACCAGCAATGGCTCCCAATTTCTTGATAATACTAATGCCGCGTCTAGCAAGCAACATCGCTACCAAAAAAATAACTAGACAAACAAGGGCCATCAACGTCGTGTTCATCTGGCTAATCCGGTTATCTCTAAAAATTGCCCAGCTGCTGGCAATTAGGACTGCATTCGGCTTTTGAGAAATATAGGGCATATGAACCACCCAATACGTCCAACCTGCATAAAAAGCCATCCTTGGTCCTATCGTCTTCAAAATCCATGAACTTACACCACCACTTTCGTTCTTAAAAGCGGAACCAAGCTCACCAACCATTAAAGAATAGGGTACAAAGTACAATGAAAACATCAGGATCCAGGGGATAATCGCTTTCAGTCCATCATACCAATAGAAGCCATTAATGACATTTCCAAAACCCCAAACGCCGGAAAAGGCCATCAACGCTAGTGTGTACCAGTCCATCTTCTGAACTAGTTTCTTCTTACTTTCACTCATTTTTCTTAAGTCTCCTCTCATGACTAAAATGATATTTCTCAAGTATATTGTTAAAAAATACTCATATTTGAAATTATAACACTTTTAAATACTTATGCCATATCCATATTGAACAAAAAAATGTCGATACCAATTCTCATTACGAATTAATACCGACATTTTTACTAAGTGATATTTCCAATACAAAAAACTGCACTAATCAAAACGATCAGTGCAGTCATTATTAACCCTATATAAGCTGCTTCCTTAGAATTTACCAGCCTTTGCCGCTTCCTCTAAAGAAACCGCTACAGCTACTGTCATACCAACCATTGGGTTGTTACCAGCGCCGATAAGTCCCATCATCTCTACGTGGGCTGGTACTGAAGAAGATCCGGCAAACTGAGCGTCAGAGTGCATTCTTCCCATAGTATCTGTCATGCCGTAAGAAGCTGGACCAGCAGCCATGTTATCTGGGTGAAGAGTACGACCTGTACCACCACCTGAAGCAACTGAGAAGTATTTCTTGCCTTGTTCGTTACATTCTTTTTTGTATGTACCAGCAACTGGATGTTGGAATCTGGTTGGATTGGTTGAGTTACCTGTAATAGATACGTCAACGCCCTCCTTAAACATAATCGCAACACCTTCACGAACGTCGTTAGCACCATAGCAGTTAACCTTTGCGCGAAGACCTTCTGAGTATGCTGTTCTAGAAACTTCTTTTAACTCGCCTGTGTAGTAGTCGTACTGGGTCTCTACATAGGTGAAACCGTTGATACGAGAGATAATCTTAGCAGCGTCTTTTCCAAGGCCGTTTAAGATTACACGTAAGGGGTTTTTACGAACTTTATTTGCTTTTTCAGCGATTCCGATTGCACCTTCAGCAGCTGCAAAAGATTCGTGACCAGCTAAGAAAGCGAAACATTCGGTTTCTTCTTCAAGAAGCATTTTGCCAAGGTTACCGTGGCCAAGACCTACTTTACGTTGGTCAGCAACAGATCCTGGGATACAAAATGATTGAAGACCTTCACCGATAGCTGCGGCAGCATCAGCAGCCCGACGACAATCCTTTTTAATAGCGATTGCTGCGCCCACTACGTATGCCCAAGCAGCGTTTTCGAAGCAGATTGGCTGAATGCCTTTTACTTGATCGTATACATCCAGACCTGCGTCCTTTGTAATTTTTTCAGCTTCTTCAATAGAAGCGATTCCGTAGCTATTAAGCACAGAATTGATCTTATCTATTCTTCTTTCATATGATTCAAATAATGCCATTATTCGCTACCTCCTATTCCTTTCTCGGGTCAATAATCTTCGCTGCTTCATCTACGCGACCGTATTGACCTTTCGCTTTTTCATACGCTGTATTCGGATCGTCTCCCTTAGCGATGAAGTCTGTCATCTTACCTAGGCTTACGAATTGGTAACCGATAATTTCATCGTTAGCATCAAGAGCGATTCCGGTAACGTATCCTTCAGCCATTTCGAGATAGCGAGGACCTTTTGCTAGAGTTCCGTACATAGTACCTACTTGAGAACGAAGGCCTTTACCAAGATCTTCTAATCCAGCACCTACTGGCAAACCATCTTCTGAGAAAGCACTTTGCGTTCTTCCGTAGACGATTTGTAAGAAAAGTTCTCTCATTGCTGTGTTGATCGCATCACAGACAAGGTCTGTGTTAAGCGCTTCAAGGATGGTCTTTCCTGGAAGAATTTCTGAACACATCGCTGCTGAATGAGTCATTCCTGAACAGCCAATAGTCTCAATAAGAGCTTCCTGGATAATCCCTTCTTTAACGTTAAGCGTCAACTTACAGGCACCTTGTTGTGGCGCACACCAGCCCACACCGTGAGTTAATCCGGAAATGTCTTTTACTTCTTTTGCTTGCACCCATTTCGCCTCTTCAGGGATTGGTGCCGGTCCGTGATTTGCCCCTTGTGCTACAGGACACATCATCTCTACTTCATGTGAATAAATCATGTTTCGACTCCTTTCGATAGATAAATCAATTTGTGCATTTACATGCTTTTTTATTGTCGCATATTTATCAATCATCGTCAACGGAGTAATCATGAAAAAAAGAGGCCAAGCACAGCCTCTTTTTCGTGTATTCTGCTAGTTTATTCGTTTAATAAATCCCAAAATTCACTATCGCTTTGATAAGTCCCCGCTTGGGTAAAACTAAAAGGTGCCGTTACCCAGGCATAGTCAAAGTCTTCGCTCTCATCGCTTTCAGCGGTCGGGTTGATATCGTATCCTACCTCAATTCCCTTTTTATAAATAAAGAATTCTGGATTAAGGATCTCATTCTCGTCTTCAAGAGCGGCTTTTAGCTCATCATCTTTATAGTCTCCTAAGAAATCTTCATCGGACGCCTCTTCTTGCATAGTGGTCCGGAAGGCCTCTAAGAATTTATCGTTCAGTTTGAAGATATCCTTCGCCTCGTACACTTTACCGTCCTTAAGACCAATGTTTACCGTTCGCAGATGTACCTTGCCACTTTCGCTTTCCGGGGTGAAGGCTTGCTCGTCAAAGATCACCGAAATCAAATCATCACTGGCGTACGTCACTTTGTAGCTGACATAGCTTACAATGAAGCCATTCTCAGCTGTCAGAAGCTTCTCCTTCATCTCTTGACTAGGCTTTAGATGATAATCATTAACGGTCTGCATGGCCGTCTCCCTAATGGCGTCATTGATTTTCGTCTGTACCTTTTCATCTTTCAGACCCGTTATTTCTGGGTACGCTACGTCAAAGTCGATGTAGCTTGTTTGAGAAACGCTCTCTTCTTTCGTATAGTAGCTGTCCTTCCATTCATAGGACAAGTCCTTTTTAATTTCTTCCTCTATACCCATGAGAACCGACTCGTCTTCCTCGTAGAAATCGTAGTCACCTTCTGGATAGTACTCTTCATCTTCTGGCACCGAAAAGAATTCTTCCTGGGAAGGCGCTTGATTTTCAATAGCTGTCCGGACGTTCTTTACAAAGAAAGATACCAAGACACCAAAGAGAATCATAATTAGGACAAACACGGCGATAATAATTGCAACAATCATGCCAGTCTTGGATTTCTTCTTTTCTGGTCCTGGAAGAACCTTTTCAAAGGGTAGATACTCTACGCCTTTGTCCGTAAACGGTACTCCTGAAGAGTTCATACCCAGCTGCTGATAAATCGCGGCCTGAGATGGTGTGGCAAACACGGTGATGCGCTTCCCATTTCCCGTTGTTCCCACGTAATAGCAGAGCTGATCAAAAAGTAGCTTTTCTAAGCCTTTCATCTGCTCTTCTGGTTTGACGAAAAGGAAAGAAATATGATTATCCCTCGTTAGCGCTGCCACGCCTTTTAGACCGTCGTCAGCGAAAGCACCGAATAAGAGCATTTCTTTACTATCGAACTTTTGAATCACCACTTCGTATTTTATCAATTCCCGAAAGCTTTCTATGGCTTCCGGAGTGTATCCTGACATCGTTGTCTTAGAGAATACCTCCCAAGCCAGACGAAGGCCTTCAAGCACTTCATCTCTTCTAAGCATTCTTATATTCATCTACAAAATCTCCTCTCGTAAGAGTGTTAACGCTCTAACTACGGCGTAATCCCGATTTTTCTTGCGATTACCGGTAAAAAAGAACTCTTCTACCCGGGTCTTGCCTTTCACGGTACAACCGATATAGACGAGGCCAACTGGCTTCTCCTTGGTCCCGCCATCTGGGCCAGCGATACCGGTAACCGAGATACCCACATCAGCGCCGGTGACTTGGCAGACACCTTCGCTCATTTCTCTTGCTGTCTCTTTGCTAACCGCACCATACTGAGCTAGCGTCTCTTCTTTCACCCCTAAGCTTCTCATCTTTGCCTCATTGGCGTACGTTACAAAGCCTTCCTTAAAGACTTCCGAGATTCCTGCTACGTTAATCAGGCGTCCGCTTAAGAGCCCACCAGTACAGGATTCTGCCGTCGCTAAAGTATACCCCTTTGCCTTTAGAAGCTTCACCACTACTTCTTCTAGGGTTTCATCTGGGTCGGTGGTAAAAATCAGCTTGCCAAAGCGATGATAAAGCTCTTTTATTAGGGGCTCCATTAGCGCATCTGCCTGAGCTGCGTCCTTTGCCTTTGCGGTCACTCGGAAGTGCACCTCGCCAATCTTTGCATAGGGCGCAAGGGTGGGATTGGTCTGCTCATCGATTAAATCCTTCACCTTGGTCTCGGCACTACTTTCGCCAATTCCGCAAAGCTTCACCATCTTCGAATAAAATTGCTCTGGTTGCTTCGCAGCCAAATACGGAGCCACATGTTCGGCAAACATAGGCTTTAACTCTCCCGGTGGTCCAGGTAAAAGAATAATAGCCTTATTATCGGTCTCAATAATCACTCCCGGTGCTGTCCCGTTATGATTATCGAGGACAATTGCTCCTTCCGGAATCATCGCTTGCTTCCAGTTGTTATTGGTAATACTACCGGCATGAACCCGCTCAAAGTAATCGGCAATCATCTCCTTAGAATGCTCATCTAAGATTAACGGAAGGCCACAGACCCCGGCGGCCGTTTCCTTTGAAAGATCGTCATCTGTTGGACCTAAGCCCCCGGTCATAATCACCACGTCCGAGCGCTCTAAGGCCGTTATTAACGTTTCTTTTAAACGCTCCGGATTATCCCCCACCACCACTTGGTGATAACAAGATAGGCCAAGGCTTGCACATTCCTTCGCAAGATAGTTGGCGTTGGTGTTCACAATGTTGCCTAATAATAATTCGGTTCCTACGCTAAGTAACTCGGCTACCATTACATTCCTCCTTCAGTTAAGACTTGATGATTTTTCCAGATGTAATCAATTAAAGAAATCACCGTTAGGATTAAGGCAATCCAGATTAAAATCTGACCAATCAGATCAAAAACTCCACCGAAGTCGGCGATTAAGACGATAATCATCATCATCTGGAAGACGGTCTTAAATTTGCCCCAGTAGCTAGCGGCAATAACGATCCCTGCATCGGATGCCACCAGACGAAAACCGCTGATTATAAATTCTCTTGAGATAATGACAATCACAATCCAAGCTGCTAACTTTCCTTGAGGAATCAGACAGATCATTGCGGCACACACAAGGAGCTTATCCGCTAGAGGATCCATAAATTTGCCAAAGTTGGTAACGAGATTTCTACTTCTGGCAATCTTGCCGTCGAGAAAATCGGTAAAGCTAGCTACACAGAACAGTACTAGGGCAATCCATTTATTGGCGTCGCCACCGATATCTGTTAACATAAATAATACAAATACTGGAACCATGCACATTCTAATCACGGTAAGTTTATTCGGTAAATTCATCTATTCTATCTCCTATCAAGTCATATTCTTTTGCTTCTGTAACCTTCACCCTTATAAAGTCTCCAGATTCAGCTGGGTATTCTGAAGATGCAAAGACAAAGCCATCTACATTTGGAGCGTCCATATAGCTGCGTCCCACATAGACATCCTCATCAGCAATTTTTCCCTCTATAAAGACTTCTAAGGTCTGATTGATCTTCTCCTGGGCTTTTGCAAAAGCCACTTCTTGTTGCGCACTCATAAGCTCGTCTCTTCTGGCTTCTTTAACCTCTTCGGGAACTTGATTTTCTAGCTCCGCGGCCGGAGTACCTTCTTCCTGAGAATAGGTAAAGACACCTAAGCGGTCAAAACGAATCTCCCTAACGAACTCAAGGAGTTCTTGGTGCTCTTCTTTCGTCTCACCAGGAAACCCTGTTATCAGACTTGTCCGCAAACAGATATCCGGAACCTCTTGCCGTAGTTTGGCAATTGTCTCAAGTAGCTGCTTCTTGGTGGTGCGTCGTCCCATCGCTTTTAAAATATTGTCGCTAATATGCTGAATTGGTAAGTCCAAGTAGTGACAGACTTTCTTTTCTGTTTTTATCGCAGTGATTAATTCATTATCTATCTCTTCTGGATAGCAATAGAGAATGCGAATCCAGTGTAGGTCTTCGATTTTGGCTAGCTCACTTAGAAGCTTTGCCAGTGATTTTTCTCCGTAGATGTCCTTACCGTAAACCGTCGTCTCCTGAGCCACAAGAATCAACTCTTTGACGCCTTTTTCCACTAACGACTTCGCTTCCTTAACTAGGGTTTCTAGGGGAACGCTGCGATATCTGCCCCGCAGCGTCGGGATAATACAATACGTACAGTGCTTATCGCACCCTTCGGCAATCTTTAGATAGGCGTAGTGTCCACCTGTCGTCAGCATGCGCTCGCTTGCCACCTGGGGAATCCCTTGTAGTTCCTTCATCATAAGACTGGGCTTGCCACCTACGGCTTCATCGATAGCTTCGATAATCTGGTCATAGGCGTTCGTGCCTAGCACCCCATCAACCTCGGGAATCTCCTCGCGGATTTCCTGCTGATACCGCTGAGCCATACATCCTGTAACAATCAAGGCTTTGGCACCCGTTTCTTTTTTTAGATCTTCCATTTCCAAAATCGCGGCTACGCTTTCTTCTTTGGCATCGTGGATAAAGCAACACGTATTTACTACCAATACCTCCGCTTCTTCAGCAAAATCGGTCATGCTGTAGCCTCGTTCCCCAAGCAGACCTAGCATCACTTCCGTATCCACTAGGTTTTTATCGCAGCCAAGCGATATAAAATATACTTTCATATGTGATTGTGTCACCTTTCCTGTTATAGAACTGAAAGGCAGATACTTTCGCATCTGCCTTTAAAGTTCTTCTTATTCTTCTTCAGCGTGAATGGTAATCTTGCCCTCATTCAACTCTTCAACTGCAATTGAAAGAGGTTTGTCTCCTTCATTCGACTTTACCATCGGCATGGCCCCGTCAATAATCTCACGGGCTCTCTTTGCCGTTGCCATAACAATCGAGTAACGACTGTTTACAACTTTTGTATGGCCTTCCTCGACGTCTTTATTTACGACTTTCATCAAATCGCTGTAAGATGGATGTAACATAGTTATTCTCCTTTCAACTCCTGCTTTATATCTTCAATAAACTCTTTGTTTCTAAAGCTGCGATCGTGTTCACACGTAATAATCTCATGCACTCGCTGTATCGCTTGATTCAGGTTGTCATTTACTACTAAGTAATCGTATTTATCAATGACCTCTGCTTCTTCTTTGGCTCTATCAATCCGGCCCTTAATCACCTCTTCTGTTTCGGTCCCCCGTCCCACAAGTCGTCTTCTAAGCTCGGCAATCGTCGGCGGTGTGACAAAAAGAAGCAAGGTGTCTGGATACTTTTCTTTTACTTTTAAGGCCCCTATCATTTCAATCTCTAAGATTACATCTTTTCCTTGCATTAGCATGGATTCCACATAGTCATGAGGGGTTCCGTAATAATTGCCTACATAGTTAGCATACTCTATCAGCTCCTCGTTGGCAATCATTTTCTCAAACTCGGCTTCCGTTTTAAAGAAGTATTCACGGCCGTGAACCTCGCCCTTTCTAGGGCTTCTCGTGGTTGCTGATATGGACAACGCATAATTGTCATGACGCTCTAAAAGCGCCTTCATCAGCGTTCCCTTACCAGCTCCGGAAAAACCCGAGACAACGACTAATATACCTTTTTTCTTCATGACTTACCTCTTCTATTCCACATTTTGTATCTGTTCTCTTACTTTTTCAATTTCTGTCTTTAACTCAATGGCGTAATTTGATATTTCCAAATCATTGGCCTTAGAAAGGATGGTATTCGCTTCCCGGTTCATCTCCTGAGCGATAAAATCAAGCTTTCTGCCGATTCCTGCCTCTGTGCCCGTAAGCGTCGCCTTCATATGCTCAATATGACTGCCAAGACGTACCGCCTCTTCATCCGTACAGATCTTCTCCGCAAAAATCACCACCTCTTGGGCAATTCGATTCTCGTCAATCTGAACATCTCCTAAAAGTTCTTTTACTTTATCTTCAATCTTTTCTCGGTATGCTGTGACAATCTCCGGTGAACGCTGCTTCACTTCTTCTAAAGTCACTAGCATCGCATCTAGTTTAATTAGCAAGTCTGCGCGGAGATTCTCACCCTCTAACGCTCTCGTTTCACCAAACTGCTTTAAGGCGCCTTTAAGAGCCGTCTCTAATCCTTGCCATAGCTCTTCTTCGTCCTCTACCTGCTCTTCCATCGTCAGCACTTCTGGGCAACGGCTTAGGGTTGATACGCGAATATCATTTTCTAAGGAGAAGCGGGTTTCCATTTCCTTAAATCTCGTCATGTATTCTTCTGCCAGGCTTTCGTTGTACTTAAGGGAAACCTGTCCCTCTGACAAATCTTCATACGTAATAAAAACATCCACCTTGCCCCGAGATACGTTTTTCTTAATCAGGCCTCTAATTGCCGAATCGAAGAAATTAAGCTTTTTGGGCATCCGGACATTCATATCTAAATAGCGGTGATTGACACTCTTCATTTCTATGGTATATTTCTTATCGCCTTTAGAGTATTCACTTCTACCAAAACCGGTCATACTTTTAATCATATTAATACCTCGCAATCTAACTAATTATAGTCGATACCCTACCTTTTTTCAAGGTATTATGATAAGATAATCAGGTGAAAAAGGAGAATTAAAAATGGCATTAGATGGAATCGCTGTCGCTGCAATGGTGGCCGAATTAAACGCGGCCTTAGAAGGTGGCAGAATAAATAAAATTGCTCAACCGGAAAAGGATGAGCTACTAATTAATATCAAAACAAAGACCGGCGCCAATCGCTTACTGATTTCGGCAAGTCCAAGTCTTCCTCTAATCTTTACCGAGGTGGAAAATAAAAAAAGCCCCATGACGGCCCCAGGCTTTTGTATGCTGCTTAGAAAGCACATCGGTAGCGGTCGCCTTCTTAAGGTGACCCAGCCTGGACTTGAACGGGTTATCTACTTTCATATCGAGCACTACGATGACTTAGGCGACTTAAAGGAAAAACGCTTGGTAGTTGAGTTGATGGGTAAGCATAGCAATATCATCTTTATCGATGAGAACGATATGATTCTCGATAGCATTCGCCACGTCTCCGGAAATGTCAGTTCCGTTAGAGAGGTGCTTCCGGGACGGACCTATTTTATCCCTCAGTTAGGCGGCGTAGTCGATCCGCTAACCATGGATTTCCCTAGTTTTCAGGCTGCCCTAACCCAGAAGGGACTGGACTTAAAGACAGCGCTTTTCAAAAACTTTATGGGCATTAGCCCGGTGGTCGCCGAAGAACTTTGCTTTTTATCAGGCTTTGACTCCCGGATTAGCATTGGTGACTTAGACGCTGACCAGCTCTTTCACGTCTTTAATCAGTTTACGCTCTTTTTAGAGGACGTGAAAAACCATAACTTTAGCCCCCGCATTTATTATGAAGAGGATGCGCCTTTTGATTTTGCTGCTTTAGAACTTAAGCACCTACAATCGATGACGTTCGTTCCTTATGAGAGTATCTTTACCCTTCTCTTTGATTACTACCAGAAGAAGAATGCGCGGACTAGAATTAAACAAAAATCCGTGGATCTTCGCCATGTGATCAATACGAATCTTGAGCGTAACGTGAAGAAGTATAAGCTACAGCTGCGTCAGCTAGAAGATACGAAGGACCGAGACAAATATAAGCAGTACGGCGAACTGATTAACGCCTACGGGTATGAACTAAAGGAAGGGGATAAATCCTTAACTGCTCTTAATTATTATACCGGCGAAGAAGTAACCATTAAGCTAGACGAGACCCTAAGCGCTAGCGAAAATGCCCAGAAGTACTTTGCCAAATACAACAAGAAAAAGAGAACCTTTGAAGCCCTAGAGGCCTTAATTAAAGAAACGAAAAGCGAAGTCGATTATCTGCAGTCCCTAAGCACAGCGCTTGATATCGCCACTGGCGAAGAAGATTTGCTGCAGCTAAAGGAAGAATTGCAAAACGGCGGCTATATTAAGAAGCGTCAAGGTAAGAAAAAAGAGAAGTACAAGAACGAACCTCTCCACTACCTTTCAAGTGACGGCTATCACATCTACGTCGGTAAAAACAACTTGCAAAACGATTACCTAACCTTCTCCTTCGCCACTGGCGGTGACTGGTGGTTCCACGCGAAAGAAGCTCCCGGTAGCCACGTAATTGTGAAGGCAAACGGGGAAGAGATGCCTGATGCCACCTTTGAAGAAGCCGGTCGCTTAGCCGCTTATTACTCTTCTAAGCGGGGAGCCGATAAGGTGGAAATCGACTACTCACTTAAGAAAAACATCAAGAAACCCGCTGGCGGTAAGCCTGGCTTTGTGATTTACCATACTAACTATTCACTGATTATCGACTCCGATATCAGTCAAATCAAACGATTAGAGGACGCCTAGGCGTCCTCTTTTCCAAGTAAATAATCAATAAATTGTTGGGCGGTCCGACCTGACCTGCCACCGTGGTACATCTCCCACTGATTCGCCTTCGCAATTAACTCTTCTGCCGGCATATCGATACCATTTTTTCGACCTAAGCTTAGGACAATCTGCTCGTAATCCCGGCGCTCTGGTTTTTCAAAATAAATCGTGATGCCAAAGCGATCTACTAAGGAAAGCTTTTCTTGCACCGTATCGCTTCCGTGAAGCTCATCACCGTAGGTCTCTTTGTCCTTAAAGGTCTCTTTAATCAAATGGCGACGATTGGAAGTTGCATAGATTAAAATATTCTCTGGCTTTCTCGCTAGCCCCCCTTCAATTACAGCCTTTAGGTACTTATACTCTATTTCAAAGTCTTCGAAAGATAAGTCATCCATATAGATGATAAACTTATAGTTTCGGTATTTTAGCTGATCAATCACGGTATTTAGCTCTTTAAATTGGTGCTTGTAGACCTCTACTATCCGTAGACCCTCATCGTAATACTGGTTAAGAATAGCCTTAATCGATGACGACTTACCAGTCCCCGCATCACCAAATAACAGGCAGTTATTCGCTCTCCTACCAGCGACGAACGCCTCGGTATTATCAATTAACTTCTTTTTAGCAAGCTCATAACCCACCAAATCATCTAGGTGTACGTGAGCGATTTTGCGTATCGGCAAAATCTCTCCTGGGTTTGTATCGGAAAGACGAAAGGCTTTATGAAGACCGAATTTGCCTACGCCAAACTGCTTGTAAAAAGCGGTTAGAACCTCTTTAAACTCCAGACCACTCTCTGCAAACGCTAAGTCCCTGGCAAGGAGCTCAATATGGCCTCTAATGCGCTTATTAAAAACCGTTCCTTCCTTCGCTGCCTCATAGTTCATTAAATTCCCCAAACCACTCACTTGTGAGACATCCGCCAGCCCCTGTAAGTCTAGGCTATAAAGCTCTCTAATTAGGCAAAGGTCGTCAAGAGCATACTCATTAAGGCTTCCGTGAATCTCTCCCACCTTCTCCGCACTTAAGGAATACCCATTCTCATCGGTAACCAAAAGGAAGGTCAGATAATCCTGCCAAATATTTCCCGAAAAGCCGTAGCAGCTAGCAAACTCTAAGAGCTTGCGGGTAACCAAGTGCAGCTCCTCGCGAATCTCCGTTAAATCTTCGTTGTTAAAGGGCTCCATTAGGATTCCCACTAACTCATCATTCTTCACTTTTTCATAAACTACTAATTCCCACGTATTCATATAACCACCCTCTAATAATTTCCTAGAATCAATAAATTCTTACTCTCCTCAGCTATGCCTAACAGAGCGTTCTGGACACCGGCATCCTGAAGATTACCTTCAAAATCCACGTAAAAGCGGTACTCCCAAGTCCGGTCTTTAATCGGTCTGGACTCAATTTTGGTCATATTTAAATCGTTAAAGATCACGTGAGAAAGAATTCGGTATAGCGATCCCGAAACGTGAGGGAGTTCAAAACAGATGCTAACCTTCTTAGCATCTTTTTTATAGATTTTCTTCCCTGCCAAGACGATAAAGCGGGTGGAATTATTTTCATTTCGGTTAATGCCCTGATCAATAATCTCTAGCTCGTAAAGAGATGCAGCTTCTTCGGAGCAAATAGCGGCTTTCGTAATATCTCCCGCGGCTTTTATCTGCTTGGCTGCCACTGCCGTATTGCCAATGGCTAGCTGCTTCCAGTCAGGGTGCTCCTCTAAATACTCACTACTCTGAGAAAGCGCTTGGGGATGGGAGTATACTTCTTTAATCGAATTCAGGGTCGCGCCTTTCACACCTACGAGCGCGTGGGAAATTGGCAGGATAACTTCGCCCACAATGGTCGCCTCATACTGTACTAATAAGTCGTACACATCACTAACCATTCCCGCCGAAGAATTCTCTATCGGCAAAACTGAGTAGTCCGCTTCCTGATCAACCACCGCAGCAACGGCCTCCCGAAAAGATCTGACATTCTTAAGCTTCGCATCCTCGCCGAAGTATTTCTTCGTGGCTAGTTGAGAATAAGAACCGGGAACGCCTTGATAGACAATTTCTTTCGAAGATACTGGCAACTCGGCTACAGGGGTGAATACTGACTTGTTCTCTTTCCCTTCTTCAATTAAAATCTGATATTGTATCTTTCTACTTTGGCTCATTAACTGCGCATACAGTTCACCAATTCCTTTTTGGTAAAAACCATCCTCTAAAAGCTCCGTAACCTGGTCTAGCTTGGCTTGCTCTCTAATAGGATCAAACACCTTTTTGCCAGTCTTTACCTTATCAGCGCCCACTTCTCTCGCAATATCCATTCGCTCTTTATAAAGGTCGACTATCTGGGCATCAATTACATCTAGGCGTGCTCGTAGTTCTTGTAAATCTTTCATTTAACTTGCTCCTCATATCCTTTTTAACTTGTCACCAATAAAGGAATTATATCACAAAAAGACCCGACATTAAGGAAAATATGATATAATTCATACAATCGAGAAGGGAGGATTCCTATGGAGAATGCATATGTCCTTCAATTAAACGAAAGTGAAAATCAGCATCCGGAGTTATATCTTTGTTTTTGCGGATACGGCGAGTGCGCACCTGGGCACAGCTTTGGCCCTGCCGCTCGTAAGGGCTACGTACTTCACGTTATTTTGGAAGGGGAAGGAAACTTTTACGTCGATAAAAAAACTTATCATTTGCAACAAGGCCAAGGTTTCCTAATCGAACCCGATGTGCGGACCTATTATGAAGCTTCAACTGATAACCCCTGGACGTATATCTGGATTGGCTTCGACGGGACTAAATGCCAAGATTACATAAAAAAGCTTGGTATAAGCATGAGTCATCCCATCTTTAAAACCAGCTACGGACCCGAGCTTAAAAATCTCATTACAGAAATGCTTAGCCACAGTAAAATCGGCGAATACCATGATTACTTTTTACAAGGATACTTTTTTCACTTTCTTGGCTACTTGGCAAAGGAACTGACCGTTGAACTACCCTATAAGCCAAACGAAAAACAAACCTTTTATATCAAGAAAGCAATCGAATATATCGGCAATAATTATGTTCATGAAATCACCGTTCAGAATGTCGCCGACTTTGTTTGTATCAATCGCAGTTATCTTTGCACCTTGTTTAAAAACGAATTGGGTATCTCACCGCAGAAGTACCTTTCGGATTTTCGCATTGACCGGGGAAGGGATATGCTAAGTATGTCTGATCTATCCATCGAAAGCATTGCCTCATCTTGCGGATATAAAAATCCTTTGGTTTTTTCTAAAGCCTTTAAACAAAAAATCGGCATGTCACCACGGGATTATCGGAAGGAAATATGGTCTAATAATAAAAAGCAACTTGAGTCTCATAAAGAAAATCATTAAAAGAGGAAGCCGTTTCGCTTCCTCTTTCTGATTATTGATAATCTGCCATATACTCTCCATGAGCTTCTATCAGCTCATCACACATTTTCTTAATATCCGCAACGCTAAGCTCCGAAGAAGTGTGAGGGTCTAACATAGCTGCTTGATAAATATAATTTCGGTCTTTCTTTACAGCCGCTTCAATTGTCAGCAGCTGAACATTGATATTCGTCATATTCATTGCCGCAAGCTGTGTTGGTAGCGCCCCTACGTAACAGGGATTTATGCCACTGCCATCAACCAAACACGGCACCTCCACGCAAGCATCCTCGACTAAGTTAGTGATAAGACCTGTATTCATAACGTTTCCACCAATTTTATATGGCTTATTCGTTACAATTGCTTCCATAATATACGAAGCGTACTCAAGAGATCTTTCATGGGTAATCTCGCCATTTTTAAGAATTCCTGCTTTTTCCTCTTCCCATTCAGCAATCTGCTTTTCACATCGTCTTGGATATTCATCTAGCGGAATGTTAAACTTATCTATTAGTTCTGGATACCGATTTTTGATAAAGAAATTATTGTATTCTGCATTATGCTCGCTTGACTCTGTGCAATAGTATCCAAAATTATTAATGTATTCAAAACGAACCATATCGTTATGCTTTTCTTTAGCATTCTTGTTCTTAGCCATTTCCCGAATCATCGGATATAGGTCTTTGCCAGTCTTATCCTTGATTTCAAGGAGCCATGCCATATGGTTGATTCCGGCAATATACTCGGTATGTCCTTCTAACTGTTCCTCAATTCCTAGATTTGTAAAGAGCTCCTCGGTACACTTCTGGACGCTGTGACATAAGCCGACTGTTCGTACCTTTGTATAGCGCTGCATGTAGCCTGTAAGGATTGACATGGGATTGGTGTAGTTTAAGAACAGAGCATCGGGACACACCTCCTCCATCTCTCTAGCAATATCTCGCAATACCGGAATCGTTCGCAGTGCCCTCATAATTCCGCCTATTCCCAAAGTATCGGCAATCGTTTGGTTTAGTCCGTATTTTTTTGGAATTTCAAAATCGATTATCGTGCTCGGTGAATAGCCACCTACTTGAATGGCGTTTACAACGAAATCAGCATTTTCAAGTGCACCTTTACGATTTTCAACCCCTAAATACGTCTTTATTTCTGCGCGACTTTCATTAATATTTTTGTTGATAGCTTTTAGTATAATCTCTGAATCTTCCAGTCTATTTTTATCAATATCGTAGAGTGCGATCTCACACTCTCTTAATGCTGGCGTACACATGCAGTCACCTAACACATTTCTAGCGAATACTGTACTGCCTGCACCGATAAAAGTAATTTTAATCATTGTGTTCCTTACCTCCAATTAGTGTTTATAGTTTTCCACCTGACGTTGCAATACCTTCAATAAATTGTCGTTGAAAAACCAAGTAAATCACAACAATTAGAACACAAGAGATTGCTGCTGACGCCATTAATTGCGGATAGTTAGCTTGAAACTGTCCTTGCAGCTTAGCCAAAGCACTTGATAGCGGCATAGATGATTGTTCTGTGTTCGCAACCAAGGGCCACATCAAATCTTTATAGGCAAAAATCGCCGTAAAGATACATAGGGCAACCATATTTGAACGTGCCAGTGGCATCATAATATGCAAAAACGTCTGTCCTATATTACATCCGTCTAGTCTCGCTGCCTCTTCTAAATCTTTAGGCAGACTCTTAAAAGATTGTCGTAGTAGGAATGTTCCAAAAGCAGACACTAGTCCAGGAAAAATCAGGGAAAAGGTCGTGTTTAACAATCCCAGCTTATTCACAATAAGGTATTGCGGGATAATAAAAATCTGCGGTGGAACCATCATTTGAAACAACACCAAGGAAAAGGCGAAGTTTTTCCCTTTGAAATTTAACCTACCGAAGGCATATCCTGCCATTGTCGCCGTCACTACTGCACAGATCACCCTACCGATAATCATCAAAATGGTATTTATGTACAATTTTACGAAATCCATCTTCGACCAGGCATCCACAAACGCCTCTGTCCGCCACTTTTTCGGAAATACTACAAAAGGATTTAAACTTGTCGCTTCCGTTGGGCTTTTAAACGCGGTAAGTATCATCCAGGCGAAAGGAATAATCATTATCAGTGCACCGATACCCATAATTATGTAGATCAGTATATTTGTCCTTTTATTCGAATCCTTCATTTTTCTCACCTTTTTCTAATCATAGTTTATATGCTTTTCAATCTTCATCTGCACAAAGGTAATCACCAGTATAACCGCCAGTAATAGAATAACTATCGCGGAACCATACCCTTTATTATTCTGCATAAAAGAATATTTATAGAAGAGATACGAAAGAGTCTGGGTCTTTGGTAGCGCCGTGTTGGTATTGTCCATCATCATAAAAACTAGATCGAAAATCTGAAATGCGGCAATAATTCTCGTAATGCACACGAAAAACATCGTTGGTGAAATAAGAGGCACGGTAATTTGAAAAAATTGTCTTACTGAGCTTGCACCGTCAATTCTAGCTGCCTCGTAATAATCTGCTGGGATTTCTTGTAGCCCTGCCAAAAATAAAATCATATTGTAGCCAATCACTGACCAGATACCCACTACTGCAATCGAGACAATGGCGATTTTGGGATCGGAAATCCAGTTAACCGGGCCAAGCCCGAGTTTGCTCAACAGGAAATTGAGCAAACCGAACTTTGAGTTATACATCCATCTCCACACCATGGCAACTGCTGCTGGTGCCATAACCATCGGAAGAAAAAATATCGTCCTAAAGATCGTACGTCCCTTCATTTTACGATTTAATAGTACCGCTGCAAGCAGGCCGATAATTACGGAAAAAGGTACTTCGATAACCGCGTATTTAATAGTGTTAATTAGCGATTGCCAGACTGCCTCATCGTGTATTAGACGAATATAATTGTCTAACCCGACGAAGACGTTCCCTTTTCCAAAATCACCTGTTTTGAAAAAGCTTTGGTAGATAGTCTGAAAAATAGGGATAATATTAAGCACCATAAGCCCAATCATCGTTGGCAATATGAACAGCCAGCCCCATATAAATTCATTCCGATTTGCTTTCTTCATCTATTCTTCCTCTAAAAATTGATTCATCTTTTCAGCAATTTCTGTACAGGCATCCTTCGTACTCTTCGTTCCATTCCAAGCATCTACAAGTGACTCTAAAGACATGTCCTCCCAAACGGTAGTATTTGTCGAGTGAGGGTAAAATACCAAGGTATCATCCATCACGTTAATGTACGGTGATAGGTCAAAGCCCTCCGCGTGAGTTGCCCATTTATCAGAAGCATCTTTATACGCTGAAAGGGTTACTCCATATTCTGCTTGCTTTTCTTGAGCTTCTTTCGAACCTAAATATTCGATAAGCGCCCATGCACCATCTTCGTTGTCTGTGTTGGCTGCAGCTGCATAGCCTAATCCATTGTAAATCGATACTCTCGTACCATCTTCTGTCATCGGAATCTCCGCTACCGCTCCGTTTTCTTTCACGTAGTCATTACCTGTTAACTCTCCGATTGTCCAAGAGCCCATCAGTGACATCGAGATTGCTCCTGACTCAAATAAGGCGATCAAATCCGTCTCTGCCGTAACTGTATTATCTGGTGATGAGCCATCCTTGACTAAATCAACAAAATAATCGATTGCTTCAATTGTTTTCGGATCATCATAACCTGATTTTGTTTGGTCTTCGTTTATAATATAACCGCCGTTTCCGTAAACAAGGTTATACCAGACTTCTTGGTAATTCTTAATTCTTGAACCAAAGCCTTTGTGGTCATCATTCGATAAAGCTTTAGCAGCTACCTTTAAATCGTCCCAGGTCCATGTATCATCAGGATATGCCATACCGGCTTCATCAAAATGAGTTTTGTTATACCAAAGTGCAATTGTATCGATATCCTTAGGAATCGCATATTGTTTGCCTTCATACTGATATACCTGGGCCACATCCTCAAAATAGTTATCCATTGATATCTCACTACTTTCTTCAATTTTCGAAGATAAGTCTAAAAGCATGTCTGCCCGTGCATACTTCTCGATTTCGCGTACGTGCATCCAGAAAACATCCGGCAGTGAACCACCTGTTGCACCTGCCTCTAACATCGTCCAGTACTGATCCCAAGGGGTAATTTGGATATCCACTTTAATTCCTGTTTTCTCTGTAAATTCATCACATATTTTTCGTAATCCTGGCTCCTGAACTTTATCCCAAATAGCAAGGGTCAGACTATCCTTCTTGCTTGCTGAACTATCCTTCTTTTCATCCTGGGAACTTGAGCAACCAAAGGTCGTTACTAGCAATAATGTTAAAACTAAAACCATTGATATAATTCTCTTTTTCATACGCCTTCTCCTTTTTGTATAAAAAGTTATAATTATCTGCTTCTAAATCCAAACATTTGTGCACTAATGTTTTTATATATTCATTTTATCGTTTTTCTTTATAATATGTTATACATTTTTGTTGTCTTTATGAGTCAAAATGTTAAATCAATCGACATTTTGAACAATTTAAAAAGGAGATTGCGTGTAGCACAATCTCCTTTTTAAAGCTATATATTTAGTTGCGATTAAACATATTTAGATTTTCTGAATATTCTTTCTCATATCTACAATTACAGATCCAATGATGATAATACCTTTACAAATATTGGTCATATTGTCGTCAACGCCCATGAGCACAAGGCCATTGTTGATTACACCCATAATCAAAATTCCCGCAATTACCCCTGAGATAGTACAAACTCCACCTGAATGAGATGTTCCGCCGACAGTTGCCGCTGCAATTGCGTCCAATTCATAACCTATTCCCGAAGTTGAAGGATCCGATGATCCCGATCTTCCAGCTAGCAATATACCTCCTAGAGCCGCCATCACAGAACACCAAATATATACTTTTACTAGTGTTTTTTCTACGTTGATTCCGGCAACAGTGGCTGCTTGAGCATTTCCTCCAAGAGCATACAAACTCATTCCAAATCTTGTATGTTTTAAAATAAACCAAGCGAGAATCGCTATAACGATAAAGACGATTACAATCATGGGAATTCCAAAAAACTGTTTACTCCCCATAAAACGATAAGCATCTGGTAAATTCGATACAGGTCTGTTGGATACCATTTTTGCACCTGCACGACATATCAGTTGTGCACCTAAGGTCGCAATAAATGCAGGAATATGGGTATATGCCACAAGTGCACCTATACACGCCCCAATTGCTGCTCCAATTAAGATTCCTAATAAAATAGATAACGGTACCGCCAAATGTGCCCCGCCCGGAAAAGCCCTAGTCGCTAAATCTACAGGCTGAACCAAACCACCAGTAACGGCGCCAACAAGTGCTGCAACAGCACCTATTGAAAGGTCAATACCTTTTGTCAACATAGCAAAAGCTACTCCAAAGGCCATAATTCCTTTAATTGCTTCTCCTGTTAACAGTGTTTTTAAGTTTGCCATCGTAGCAAAGTTCCGGTTGGCTATAGACATTAATATAACTAATGCGATTAAAATCAACCATATAATATTATCCGAGATTACTTTTTTCCTTTTTGCATTCAATGCTCAATCCTCCTATTGTATTGCTTTCTGCATGCTCTTATCTAGAGTGGCGTACTTCATAACAAGTTCCTGAGATACTTCTTCACGGTTCAAGCACCCAGTAACTACACCCTCTCGCATTACCACTACACGATCAGCAACACCCAACACTTCGGGTAATTCAGAGGAAACAACAATGATTGCTTTTCCCATTCCGGCCAATTCTGAAAGAATCGTGTGAATCTCCGCCTTTGCCCCGACATCAATACCTCTTGTTGGCTCATCTACTATCAATATATCCGGATCCGTCAATAGCCATCTCGCTAACAGAACCTTTTGCTGATTGCCACCCGACAGATTGCCAATAGGCGTTTCAATAGTCGGTGTCTTTGTGCCTAAACGCTCCACATAGGCCTTGGTATCTTCCGCCATTTTTTTGGCATTCACAGGAAAACCATAGCTCTTTAAATGAGCTAAAACCGTATTCATCTTAATACTTAGGATTCCAACAATCCCGTTTCCTCGGCGGTCTTCCGTCAGCATACCGATGCGGTTTTTAATGGCGTCTTCTGGACTTTTTATATTTATTTCCTGTCCGTCTTTATAAACCTTCCCACCGGTTCGCTTACGCATTCCGAATATAGTTTCCATCGTTTCTGTTCTGCCTGCACCCACAAGGCCAGCAAAGCCTAATATTTCACCTCTTCGCAGATTAAACGACACATTCCGAACGGCTTTTCCCGAACACAGCTCTTTAACTTCAAGAACAACCTCGCCGATTTCACAGTGTTTTTTAGGAAACATGTCCGTAATTTCTCGTCCCACCATCAACTCAATAACCTTGTCTTGCGTTAGATTCTTAGCAACATCCGTAGTGATATATTCCCCATCTCGATAAACTGAAATATCATCGCTAATTCGAAAAATTTCTTCCATTTTATGAGAGATATAAATAATCGCTACGCCTTTTGCTTTCAGCTCGGCTATGATTTTAAATAAGTCTTCTACCTCTGTATCCGTTAGGGCAGATGTTGGTTCGTCCATAATAACTATGGATGCATCGTAAGAAATCGCCTTTACAATCTCAACCATCTGCATTTTGGCTACCGTCAAATTCTTCATCTTCTCTCGCGGATCTATCATCAAGCCAATCTTTTCAAATAATTCTATACAATCTTTATGCATCTTCTTGTAGTCAATGAAGATTCCTTTTTTTGGCTCTCTGCCGAGAAAAATATTTTCACATACTGTACGTTCTAAAACTGGCGACAGTTCTTGATGAATCATGGAAATCCCAGCATCTAAAGCTTCCTGTGTTGTCTTATATGACACTTCGTTTCCCTTAAACCTAATTTTTCCGGATGTGACAGGTTGCATGCCAATCAAACATTTTACCAGGGTAGACTTCCCCGCACCATTCTCTCCCATCAGTGTGTGAACAGTGCCTGGGCGGACCTTTAATTGCACGCCATTTAGCGCTTTTACCCCGGGGAATTCTTTGACAATATCCTGCATTTCCAGAATATATTTATCATCCAATATATCCACCTCAATCTTCCGATTTATCTATTGTCATATTCAGCAACATTTTCTTTGGTTACCGGTTCAAAAGGAATCCACAGAATATTACCACTCTCATCAACTTCATAGTCCGAGCCATCATTGATTGCTTTTCCAGCAATGAGATTTTGTGCTGCGATCAAAGCTCCTCTTCCTTGTCCTTTTGCATTCTGGAAAACCGTCATTGATAGCGTTCCATCTTTTACAGCTTGTCGACCATCTGTTGTTGCATCAATTCCGACAATCGGTATTGTGGTTGCATCGATTCCCTCAGCTGTCATTGCCTCGATTGCACCTAATGCCATCCCGTCGTTATTAGAAATAACGCAATCATATTTTGTTGTCTTAAGAAGTGGTGCAATGGTATCTTGAGCCATTTCTCTCGCATATTCACACGCTAGTGGCGCAGTTGCTTCGGATGCTTTTATGCCACTATCTTCTAATGCTTTAAGCACTGATGCGGTTCTTAAAGTTGTAGATGTCTGTCCAAGAATACCGTTTAGAAGAATGTATTTAATTTCCGTTTTTCCCTCTTCTTTAAAATGTTCTGCCAACCACTCTCCTTGGAATTTCCCAGAGGTATTTTCATCTGAGCCTACGTACACCACCTTTTCGTTTAAAACCGAATCATCAGCGGGATATCTATTGACAAAAACAACGAACATATCACCGGCTGCCTCAACGCATTGAACCGCCGTTTCCGGATCTACCATATTGATGATAATCGCTTTTTGACCATCATTTCTGGCAGTTTCAATAAATTGAAGCATTTTGCTCGTATCAAGTTGTGCATCAACAGTCGTGAGCTTAATTCCTAGGTCTTTTGCCTCCTTAATTGCTGCCTCTTCCATTTCGCTTAACCATTCATCTCGTTGCGACATAATCAGCGTCAGCGTTTGAGAATCACTTGATGATGCATCCTCAGACCCACCGTCACTTTTCCCACCACAGGCCGTCAACATACTTACCACCATCGTTGTCAAAATCAATACCGATAGCACTCTTCCAAAAAACTTTTTCTTCATCCTTCTTTCCTCCTCTTTATCGCTAGATTTATTTGAAAAGTAATTCCTTTTCAATCCGTTCACGAGCTTCTGGGGCTTGCTTATCCATTTTCTCGGGAAAACCAAAATACGATACCGCAGCAATTGGTTCGCCACCTACTTTAAACTTACGCTTGGCAAAACCTGTCTGCCTTAATGTTTCAAATATCTGCTCAAAATCCACATCCCCTTCACCCATCGCTAGATGCTGATGTACGGTGACATCGGCCTTACCTCTGGCATTTAACCAGGGTGGGTTAACGATATAGCGACAATCCAATTCCTGATTATAAGTATCCCCAAAGAGAACATGGGACAGATCATCACCCGCGTATTCAAGCATACTTTTCACATCGCCTTTTCCTTGATCGTAGAAAAAACCGTGGGCCGTCGCATACACATACTTGATATAGTCTGAGCGAAAAGACTTAACAAGATCGCAGCATTCATTATTTAGCTCACAAAAATCATAGGGATGAGATTGAATTTCTACCCGAATGCCCTCACGCTCAAAAATCGGTAGTAGCTCTTCAACAGACTTAAACCACATTCCATTACAGATTTCTTGCTGGTTCGGATCACCTGACAATTCCGTATTAATAACTTGAACGCCTAGATTAACGGCAATTTCAATTAATCTCTTCCAGTTTTCAACCGCAAACCGCCTTTGCTCTTCCGTCGGTCCCGACCAGCGATATACACATATCAGGGATGACAATTCAACTCCCGTCTCTTTAAGCGCTTTGCGATACTCCGCCTCACACTCTTTAGAAAAGAGGGGATGCTTATAAAAGGGATTGATTCGTGGATGGGGTGATTGCTCTATATACTTATAGCCCCAATCGGCCACCTGATGAACCATCCGGTTAATATCCATCTGCTTCGCTAATACATCTACATCAAATGCTATCTTCACACCTACGCACCTCCTTATAATCCTGTTTTATCTGCGATATACTTCCTTGCCTTAAGCGCGTATTCCAAAGGATTTGCTTTGGCTGGATCTTGTTCTGCTTCCACCACCATCCAGCCTTTATACTCCGCTTCCTCCAAAATCTTAAACAGGGGAGCAAAGTCTACATCACCGTCTCCTGGAACAGTAAACACGCCTTCGCGAACACCTTTAAGAAAACTCCACCTCTCCGTTTGCGAACGCTTAACCATTTCGCCACGAATATCCTTTAAATGAACGTGTCTCACGCGGTTTACATATTTTTTTAGTACTTTTTCGGGATCGATTCCCGCAAAGGAAAGATGACCGCTATCAAATAGCAGATATACCAGCTCTTTATCTACCATGTCCATAAATTTATCGATTTCCGCTTCCGTCTGTACAACGGTTCCCATATGATGATGGAAGGTTAACGTCATTCCTCTATCTTTGGCAATCTTTCCCAGTTTATTAAGCCCCTCTGTAAGCAGCTCCCATTCCTCGTCGTTCATCTCATACTTGCCTTCCCATATTGGTTGTTCAAGCTTCCCTTGGATGCTATAGCTTTGTTCGGATACGCCGATGACCTTTGCACCAACTGCTTGTAAAAAGTCCAAACTCTTGATAAACGCTTGCTCCGTTTCTGCATACGGCTTAGTGATTAGGAACGACGAAAACCAACTATTGCAAATCGTTAAACCGCGAAGGTCCATGGCTTTCTTTAGAACAACTGGATCTGTCGGATACTTCGCCCCCACCTCCGAGGCTGCAAATCCCGCTAAGGCAATTTCACTTACACACTGTTCGAAGGTATTTTCTTTTCCCAAGTCAGGCATATCATCATTCGTCCAAGCTATCTGGGCGATTCCTAAGCTAACTTTGTTTTTATCGAGCATCTGTGGCTCCTCCTCTTCACTAATTGAAATACTTACTAACAAACGCTTTCGTTACTTCTGCCGCCTTTTTCACATTATCGGCATGAGAAAGTTCATAATACTCTGGGCGGAACTCCTCGATCGTGCACACTCCGTCAAACCCGATTTTCTTAAGTGTGTTCGCTATCCCTTCATGGTCGATTACCCCTTCTTCTGGCCATAAACGTTTGTCATCGCCACACGAACCAAGTGGTAGATCCTCACAATCATTTAGGTGATAAGCGAAAATCTTTCGACCATCTGCATTCTCTAAATCATCTAGCTGGGAACACATTTCGTGAAAGTGGAACGTATCTACTGTGATACCCACATTCTCACGGTCCACTTCCTTAACGACATCGTAAGCTGTACCAAATTGATTGATTGAACAATTAGGAGCCCCGCAAAACTCTAGGGAAATTCTCATCTCTGGTCCAACTTTATCCGCCAAATACTGCAGTCTTTGGACAGCCTCTTCTTTGATTTCCGTAACCGTTTTATCCTTAACATCAAAAGAAGGAACGGTAATTAACATTTCCATGCCGATGGCCTTTGACACTTTGATAATAAAATCCACTTCTTCGTCAATCTCTTTCTCCCCGGCCTCATCCCTTTGATTGAAATAAATCAAGGTATTGTATGCCCAGGGCTTTAAGTGATGGTTCTTAAACCAATCTGCCAGTTCTTGAAGAGTATGCTCCTCTAAATACTCCTTGATACAATCAAAACGAATCTCGATATAATCAAATCCATTCTTCTCGCAGGCCTCTAGATCAGCCATTAAAGACTGACCCTGGCACTCTAGTGCTGTTGCTTCATTAAACCCTATCTTCATCTCTTAATCTCCTTTTACTCCTATTTATAGAACTCTGGCATTTCTACTGCCGTAACAACTGGTTCGATATTGCCTGTTTCTTGTGCTTTAACGAGAGCATCTGCCGTAACCGCCGCTAGGTAACCATCCCAAGCGTTCGGTCCTGCAATCACACCATTTCCCGCTTGATCTACCCAGTCTTGCACTTCCACATCGTAAGCATCCTTAAATCTCACAAAACAATCTGTATCAATGGTTGTAGCAAGCTTTGCGTCTTTTCGTACATCTGGATAGGCCGGCTCGGCCATTTTGATGGAACCATCTTCGCATACCACTTCACACTGAATATCGTATCCGAATTTACAATTTACAAACACTTCCACATCGATACATACCCCTTTTTTCGTTCGCAAAAGCATAATCTGGGGGTCGTTAAGCTGCGCGTGTGAATACTTCGTTACTCTTGGCATAAGCACCTGAACGGATTCATAATCGTCATCCGTTAACCAGTGGAGAACATCTATTTCGTGAATGGCTGTATCATGGACCGCCATTGGTGTTGTATAGTTCTCACCTACTTCAGGATTGCGATGGGTACAATGTAGCATTAAGGGCTCTCCGTATTCTCCCGATTCAAGAGCTGCTTTCACTTGACGATACCCTCTGTCGTACCTTCTCATAAAGCCAGTTTGAATCAGATGTTTGCCAGATGCTACCTCTGCCTTTACAATTTCTAAACAATCATCTGCGGTTGTTGCTAATGGCTTTTCACAGAACACTCGCTTACCTAGCTCAATCGCTTTAAGTAGGGGTTCTTTATGAGCAAATCCTGGAGAAACGACAAAAATCGCCTCCACCTCTGTAGCTTCAATCAGTTCGATAGCATTCTCATATATTTTCCCATTACAGATAGCTGCCCCTAGCTTGGCATTCTCGGCTACCGGATCTGATACCGCTACCACCTCAACTCCTTGAATTTTATTGGTTAGACGATCAATATGGTCTCTTCCCATACCTCCGCAACCGATTACTCCTACTTTCAACATCTCCTTTATCCTCCTGTCTTTTTTGTCATATAGCCTTTGTAAGGTTTGCCTAATAATATCACTGCGGTCACGTGTACGCAATGTGCCTTTTCACTAATGTTTTTTTAAGGATTTTGTATATTCTGACAAATTGTTAATTTGAACACAAAAAAAATGTGCATATTGCAGAAAATCAAAAAGTTTTTCTACTATATACACACTTCAAATTGGTAACTTTGTATAATTTTGGTAATCTCATTGTTATCTCTTGGTTATATGTTGAATTTATTTTTAATAATAATACTTGTATATTCATACGTGTTTTCAGGTTCTATTTCTTCTACAAGTAATTTATAAAGGACCATAACTGGCTCATACCCCTGCATATAACCTTCTTGTCCAATGAGGAAATTAAGAGTTCCATCTTCTAAATACTGCAAATTCTCCTTTAAAAGGTCATGGGATATAAGCTTAATCCTTTGCTCTACCCCTTTCTTCTGAAAGGCTTTACACACTCCGAGGATGGCAGGCGAGCTCACATATACACCGTCTAACTTAAGGTATTCAGCTAACATTTGCAGAGCAATCTTTTCCGACTCTTCATTATCGTTTTCATTCTCCACATAAAAAGTCTTAAGCAGTTCAATGTCTGGACGAATTTTCTCGAGTTGGTTAATGAAGCCGTCAGTTCGACTAGAGATAGCTGGGTTAAGTTCTCTACCACCAATTACGCATATTCGTCCATTACTAGGCAGACATTCAGCCATCAAACCAGCGGCTGTCTCGCCGGCTCTTTCATTATTCTGGCCAACAAAGCATATTCGTTTGCTTTTTGAGACATCGGCATTTAAAGTTACCACGGGTATTCCATCCTCTTCTGCCAACTGATCGATTTTCTCTCTTACCCTTTCATCATCTGTCGGCACGAGAGCGATGCCGCCAACCTTCTTCTCCTTTAGCTCATCCATAAGTTCTATGGTTCTATCCACATCTTTTCCAGGAATTGAATGTATTTCTACACTCACGCCTCTTTTCTCTACTTCCTTCTGGGCGTCTCTAACGCCCTTTAAGACTACGTCCATAAATGGCGTTTGCATAGATGACAAAATCACTCCCACACGGATAGGATTTTTAGACAGAGCTAAGCTTCTCGCCGCTTGATTAGGATGGTACCCCATTTCCTTCGCAATTTGTTTTATACGCTCAGCCACCTCTGGTTTTACTCTTCCGCGATTTTTTAACGCCCGATCTACCGTTGCTCTTGAAACGCCTGCTGCATCAGCAATCTGCTGTGATGTCACCGTCATCTTACCGTCTCCTTTTTATCCATATACATCTATCATTCCCCAGTATAGTAATACACTTACTCACTTTTTGCAATAAACCTTACCAAAAGTTTACAATTTTCTTGTGATATGATAAAATTAATAGCGATTAGTTGTATAAAATACCAACCTCAGGAGGAATCTTTACCTATGAGAATTGAACGCATTGATTTAATTGAAGAATATATACTAAGGTCTAAGAACGTCACTCTCGATGAACTTTGCAAGGAGTTTAACGTCTCGATGAATACGATCCGCCGAGATATCAATACCTTGGTTAAGCGCGGTACCGTGGAAAAAGTCTATGGAGGCGTCACCGCTTTAGATCACACTCCGCATTTTGAAACCATTACCCCTTTTACGAAAAGACATGCACAGCTTCAAGAGGAGAAAAGACAAATCTGCCAAGTAGCTGCCTCTTTTGTGGAAGATGGTGACGTTCTCTATATCGATACCGGCACTACCAGTCTGAATCTGGTGAACTTTATCAAAGATAAAACGTGCACCATTATTACGAATAGCTTACAGGTAGCCCTTGCCGCCGTTCCCTATCCTAGCCTTAACGTCTTTTCACTGCCGGGAAAGCTACGCCGAGATACCTTGTCTTTTAACGGTAGCGAAGCCGAGTCCTATCTTTCCCGCTACAATATCAATAAAGCATTTATGTGTTGTACGGGACTTTCTATCCAGAACGGAGCCACGAATGCTACTAACGAAGAATATATCGTCAAAAAAGCGGTAGTTGAAAGTAGCCAAACTCGGTTTTTACTAGCTGACCATACCAAATTTGATAAATTTACCCTAATGACTTTTGCCAAACTATCCGACCTAGACCAAATCATCTCTGATGCCGAGCCAACGGCTGAGTATCTGGAAGCTTTTGAACATAACAATATCCAGTTTCATTTAGCAAACCCCAGCCTGTAAGCGGCTGGGGTTTATTAATTTTCTATTCTTCAACATCGTTAAGCCATAGATAGCGCTCATCTTCGTTGCGATCCGTTTGGTGCCAAGGCTGTCCTGGTAAGTGGCGAATCATCCAACAGGTATACATTTGAAAGCCTGGTGCTACCGCCTGTGGATGCAAGGCGCCACCTGGTATGGCAGAAAAACTTCCATCCACGCTTTTGTATACATCGTCACCGACAAAGCTTGCGCCAAACCCTTCTGGGCGGTCAAACATAAAATAATACACTTCCGGTTGAGGGTGCTGATGTGGCAAGTAACCTGACCAATTCCCTTTATCATTTAACACTTCTCCTAAGACCATGTTAGAATACGGTGCGATATCTAGATCGAAAATGGTATTCACTTGGCGTTTGGCCACATTGCCATACTTACCAAGAGCAGAGTATTTCCACGGGGCATCCTCAGGTACATAGAATTTCTCCGTAAAGTTTTTTTTATTCTTTGTCGATTGTACGAGAATTTGCGAAGCGACCTTTGCCTTAACGGTAACCTTCACTCCGGTACACACGTGAAGGCAATAAGGACCCTCGGTAAAGACGTCTCTTCGTTTTCCGTGATACTTACTCATCGCTGTTTGGCATTCGATCTCGCCGCGCAGAAGTAAAATCGCCGTTTCTTCACCCTCTTTTTCAAAAACCAATTCCTGATCCGGCAGCATATTATAAACTCGTATATCCATTAGCATTTCACTATACTCATTGTCATACGTAGTTAATACTTTTTCGCCATTTTTGTTAAATTCTGGGTAACCAAAAACCTTCTTTTCCAATTCTACACCTTCGCTTTCTAGTAGTCCCGCGCTTCTTTTCGGCCTTCCATAACCTCGTCACACGCCTCTCTTACACTTTCTTTTACCGAGGTGGTGGCAATCCCTACATTCCACCACGACTCGTATCCATCGGTCATCGTTTTAGGAATAATTTTTAAGTCAAATAGACAAGCAACCTCTTGTTGTTTCGCATCCTCCAGAGCCGCCTCTAACTCTTCGATCGTCTTACAGGTATACGATTTAAGTCCATACCCTTCTGCTACTTTTGCATAGTCAACAGGAATTAGGTCCCCTGTTGGTTTCTGCCCATCGCTGTAGCGGAACTCTGTCGCTAGACTGCCAATTCCATGATTCATCTCCAGGTTATTGATACAACCAAATCCACAATTATCAAAAACGAGAATATTCACTTTCTGGCGCTCTTGCATAATGGTGCCGATTTCACTGTGGAGCATTTGGAAGCTAGAATCACCTACTACTGCATATACCTCAGTATCCGGCTCGGCAAACTTAACGCCAAGAGTTGCTGCTACTTCATATCCCATACAAGAGTAACCGTACTCGGCGTGATAGCCACCTCTTTTGTCGGTAGTCCACATCCGCTGCATACAGCTAGGCAGCGAACCGCCGGCGGTAATAATCGTCGCCTCTGGATCAATCACTCGGCGAATAGCCGCAAGCGCTGCTGATTGAGGAATCTTGCCACTGGTTAGCTTAACAAATTCGGGAACGGTCCGGGGATCTCGCGCCTTAATAATCGGCTCAAAATCATCACCGGTATAACGGATGTTCGCCAAACGCTCCATCTCCTCCGCCCACGCTTTTTTTGCCTCTGTGATTTCGCTAGTATACCCGGCTTTATAATTCGCTGCACGTAGTTTTTCCGCTAAGGCGTTAACCGTGGCTAACGCATCTCCTACAGCCTTGACCGCGTCCATTTTATACGCGTGGTAGCGAGAGTAATTGATGGTGACAAACCGAACATTTTCATTTTTAAATAGCCGCTTAGAGCCGGTTGTAAAGTCAGACAGCCTGGTGCCGATAGCGATGACTACATCCGCATCTTTCGCAATAATATTGGAAGCGTAGGTGCCGGTAACGCCAATCCCGCCGAGGCAATAAGGATGGCTAGAGATACATGCACTCTTGCCTCCTTGGCTTTCCCCAAAAGGAATACCAAATTCCGTACAGAAGTCTTCCACGGCTTTGCCGGCCTCTGAATAGCGCACGCCACCGCCTACAACTACCAAAGGCTTCTTAGCCGCCTTAATTACGGCGGCGATATCTTCCACTTCTTCATCAACGGCCGCCGGTCTCGTAATCCGGTGCACTCTCTTCGCAAAAAAGTACTCAGGGAAATCAAAAGACTCTCCTTCTACATCCTGACAAAGACCGATGCAACAAGCCCCTGTCTCCGCCGGATCCGTTAACACGCGCATCGCATTGTTAAGAGCCGTCATGACCATTTCCGGACGAGTAATTCTATCCCAATACTTACATACCGGCTTAAAAGCATCATTGGTGGTGATGGCCAAAGAACTGCTCTGCTCTAATTGCTGAAGTACTGGATCTGGCTGTCTTGAGGCAAACGTATCCGCAGGAAATACCAATAAAGGGATATTATTCACCGTGGCCGTTGCACATGCGGTTACCATATTCGCTGCTCCAGGGCCAACGGAAGAGGCACAGGGAATAATCTTACGCCGATTATTTTGCTTCGCATAGGCAATGGCCGTATGGCACATCCCTTGTTCGTTTCTGCCTTGCATTACCTTTATACTGCCTGGATTGGTATCCAAAGCTTCCCCTAAGCCAACAGCAATACCGTGGCCAAAGATCGTAAAGAAACCTTCGACAAATTTCGTCTCTTTCCCATCCATCATTACATATTGGTTATCTAAATATCTGACAATCGCTTGCGCAGTCGTCATCTTTGTGGTCTTGTTCATCCTTCTCCTCCTGCTATACGCGAGCAACCATCTCGCCGTATAATTCCTTTTCCTCTTTTATAAACGCAAATACACCTTCAGGTCCGGGAAGCGTATGGGACGAGGTATTGCTCTTAACCATCATCGAGGCTTCCGCCGAGCCAAATTCTAGGCAATCAATGATCTCCCAACCTTGATATAGGCCATAGAGAAAGCCTGAAGCGTAGCCGTCGCCGCCGCCAAAGCCTTTTCTCGCTTCTACTGGGAAAGGCTTAATGGAGAACTGCTGACCATCTAAGGTATACGCCGTTGAGCCTTTCATACCGTGCTTAATAACTACAATCTTTGCGTGATACCCTTGCCAGTACTTAGCGGTCTCTTTGTCTGACATTCCTGGTTTGATAAGCTTCTCGGTCAGATCAAACTCCTCACGAGACCCCATAATGATATCGGCCTCTTTGGCAATCAGCGAATAGTAAATAGAAATCTCGTCATCGTTTTTCCAGCTATAAGACCGGTAATCAATGTCGAAAATTATTTTCGTATTCGTACGTCTTGCGAGCATAACGGCTTTAATCGCCGCTTCCCGTGAAGGGCTAGCCGCCAGAGCCGTTCCGGAAATCAAAATCGCCTTGGCTGAGCGAATATATTCTTCATCGATATCGTCTACGGACAACTGTAAATCAGCTGGCGTGTTGCGATACATCAAAATATTACTCTCACTAGAGGAAAGCATTTCCGTAAAAGTTAAACACAGACTCTCACCGTTAGTGCACTTCGTAATGTGAGACGTGTCGATACCCTCGTTATCAAAGTAGTCAACTACGTATTCACCGAACTGATCATCGGATACCTTACCTAAGAAGCCGACCTTCATCCCGTGTCTAGAAACGCCAATGGCGATATTTGCCGGTGAGCCACCCACGTACTTCTCAAACATATTGACTTCCTTCAGCGGCTTAAACTCTTCCTTCACCTTTTCGTTGTAGGCAGGATTAAGATCAATCGCTACACGTCCTAGTAAAATCAAATCAAATTTTCTGTCTTCTGCAAATTCTAAATACTTCATACCTTTCACCTCATTATCCCGTGTGCTATGTGTGTTTCTTTTCTATCTTATAATATCACACGCAACAAATGCGTGCAATAGATTTTATTGCACGCATACTTTTTCTGCATTTTGCACAAAGATACAGATGAAAATAAGTCAGAATGACCAGTTATATATTATATTTCGTTTTAATTACAATATCGGTGTAATAGTACTCCTTAGCTGGCTTTCCATCCCCTTGAATCACATCAAGTAGCAGGCAAAGCGAGCGATACCCTTGCATATACCCATTTTGGTCAATCACAAAGTCAAATTCGTCCTTTTTAAGTCCCTTTTCATTCGGGGTGGTGGTGTCGTAAACAATTACAAACGGTCGCTGGGTTACTTGAAGCTCCTCAAGGGCTTTCGTTACCCCTTCCTGACCAGCGGAAAAGACCACGATTCCCTGCAAATCCGGAAAGGTCTTTAGGCTGTTCATCACGATTCTTTTTACCTCTTCGCTTTCGTCAAATCCACTCTGGACGCCCACTAGGTTAAGCCCCGGAAAGCTTTCTTTTAGTTCATCGGTAAATCCTTCCACCCGCATATTGTTAACACTGTTGCCAAAGTGCCCCGTAATCGCCAAGACGTCTCCCGTTTTCCGCGTTAAGAGGGCGATTAACCCGGCTGCGGTACGCCCGCTCCTAATATTATCCATACCCACAAAGCAGCTCCGATTCGTCCCCTTAATATCCGTGTTAAAGGTAACCACCTTAATCCCTTTTAGTGTTAGCTCGTTGATCTTGCTTCGGACCAATTCGCTTTCAACAGGCATGATGGCAATACCTTGCACCCCCTCTTTCTCTAGCCGCGAGAGCGCATCTAGCTGATTTTCTTCGCTAACGCTGTCGCTTTCTTCGAGAAAAAGCTCTGTATTCTTCGGTGCCGTCTCCTTTATCGCCGCTTGTATCCCGCGCCGAATCTGCTCCATAAAGGGAGCCCCAGAAAGCTGGGTTACAACGCCTACTTTCATACGTTTGTCGCCATCGCTTCGCCGCTTCCTAGGAACGTAGCCGATCTCTTCTGCGATTTGGAGAATCTTTTCCTCCACCTCTTTATTAATGCGGCCCCGCTTATTTAAGGCCCTATCTACCGTCCCCCGGGACACACCGGCCAGTTCTGCAATATCTTGGATTGTACCTGCCATCTTACTCACCTCAACTATTTAATAGTGCAATTATATCACACACGCAAAAAGCACGCAATGACGATTTTATTATTATACTGCACACAAAAAACCGAGCAATGAAGGTGATTCATTACTCGACTCTTTTGCCTTATTATAGTCCTGTCTTCTCCCTAATAAAGTCTCGGGCTTTAAGGGCATACTCTAAAGGATTGGCTTTGGCAGGATCCTGCTCTGCCTCCACTAGCATCCATCCTTCATAATTATGCTTCTCTAAGGTGGCGAAAATCTTGTCAAAGACAATATCACCATCCCCAGGAACGGTAAACGTTCCGTTTTTAACCGCCTCTAGAAAAGACATCTTTTCTTCGATGGTCTTGATTCTTTTTTCTTTACGCACGTCCTTTAAATGCACGTGGGCAATTCGGTCAATATATTTTTCCACTAGATTATCTACCGCCTCTTGTGTCCCTTCCGAAAAATAGATATGGCCGGAATCAAAGAGTAAATAGACATTTTCATTGGTTCCCTCCATAAAGATATCGATTTCTTCTGGAGTCTGTATACCGGTGCCCATATGGTGATGAAGGCTACACTTCATCCCTCTTGCCGCCGCTAGCTCTCCTAGCTTATTCATCCCGGTAAATAAACGCTGCCACTCTTCCTTTGTAAAAACCGGTTTTTGGTCACCAAAGATCGGATAAGGCTTTCCTTGAATTCCTCTTCCTTGTTCGGAACAGCCGATTACCTTAGCCCCCATCGCCTGCAAAAAATCCAGTTGTTTTGTAAAGGCGGCGATTGTCTCGGCTTCCTCACCGGTAGTAAAAAAGGTAGAAAACCAGCAATTGCATATTTGCATATTTCTAAGCTCTAGCGCCTGCTTTAGCACCTCCGGCTCCTTAGGGTATTTGTTGCCAATCTCGGTTCCGGTAAAGCCTGCTAAGGCCATTTCGCTAACACACTGTTCGAAGGTATTTTCTTTACCTAGCTCCGGCAAATCGTCATTCGTCCAGCCGATCGGCGCGATTCCCAATTTGATTTTATCTTTATTAAGCATCTTTTATCTCCTGTTATGCGATTTCTATTGATACAAACCTGGTTTTTCGATCATTTCAATCGGTAAAAAGGTTTCTGTGCCTCGGGAGCGATTTAGAGCGTCTGCTGCTACACAGGCTGCATAGCCATCCCAGGAAGAAGGACCTGTAAGCTCTCCTTTTTCCACAGCGTTAACCCAGTCCGCTAACTCGATGTCATACGCCTCTATAAAACGCTTCGCCCAATCAGTCAAAAGCTCTGTGGAACACCTAGCCTCAGCCCGCATAATTACTGAAGCTGGATCTGGTAGGTTAATCGTTCCTTTTTCACAAACCACCTGACACTGAATATCGTAACCATAGGCATCACACACCTGTAGCTCTACATCGATTCGGGAGCCATCTTCTGTTTCCAAGAGAACGATTTGGGGATTGTCGTATCCCTTTGTTGAGCGCCCAGACTGCTTAACCTTCAGCACTTGAGCTTTTTTGTATTCATCTCCTAATAGCCAGCGACAAATATCCAACTCGTGAATAGCTACATTAGTGATTCCCATCTCCGTTTGAAAGCCTTCTGATTGAAAGACATTACGGTGACAAGCATGAATCATCAGCGGTGCTCCTAGCTCCCCAGAATCAATAATTTCCTTCATCTTGGCATATCCGGGATCGTAACGCCGCATAAAGCCAACCTGAACCAAGCGCCGTCCTTGCTTTACTTCTTCAGCAATAATCTCCTCACATTCTGAGGCCGTTAGCGCTAATGGCTTCTCGCAAAACACTTGTTTTCCTAGTTTTACCGCTGCCAGAGTATAAGCAAAGTGTGAATCATCCGCGGAAGTGATAACCACCGCCTCCACCTCTGAAGCCCCTATCAGCTCCTCTCCCGTTTGGTAAACCGTCGGCACTTGAAACATCGCTGCCGTTTTCTGCGCTGCTTCTGGGTAGAAATCAGCACAAGCAACCACTTGGGCACCGGGAACTAGATACATCAAACGTTTGATATGCTCTTTGCCAATCGCTCCACAACCAATCACACCTATTTTCAACATAACTTTATCCTTCTTTCTTTAATGAATTACACCGCGGCTAGTCTTCTAGCATTGGCTTCTACTCTCTCTCTGGTTACGTCTAACAGTACTGCCAAGATAATTACCAGGCCGATAACGATATTTTGCACAGCTGTGGATACGCTTAGTAGCTGCAGACCATTTCTAATAACGGTAATAATTAGAGCACCGATCAAAGTTCCACTCATCGTTCCTTTTCCACCGCTAAAAGAAGCACCACCGATGATACAAGCAGCAATTGCATCCGTATCATAAGGCTGAATCGCATTGGCTCCGTTGGCGATACCACCACGACCGATGAGAACGATAGCGGCTAAGGCTGACATAAAGCCTGATAGCGTATAACAAAACGTAAGCACGTTTGCCGATTGAATTCCTGATAGTCTTGCCGCCTCGGGGCTACCACCCACACAGTAGATGGAACGACCAAGAGCGGTCTTTGATAAAAATACACCCATAACCAAAAAGATGGCTATTACTAAGATAAAGCTAATGGGAAAACCGCCTAGAAGGGGGACGCTACTGGGGATTGTCGCTGAGCCTAGCCAGGTGACCTGGGCTGGGAACCCTGAGACAATCTGTGAATTTACCACCAAAAGAGCTAAACCCCATAATACGTTTTTCATTCCCAAGGTGGAGACGAAAGGATGTGGCAGGTGTAGCCGGGTTAATAACGTTCCGTTGATAAAGCCGATGAACAGTCCCGAAAACACGCCGACGGCAATCATAATCAAGGGATTGGTTACACCTTTTTGTAAAAGCATTCCCATCATACAGGTACAAAAAATCGCATTGGCACCGACTGATAAATCGATTCCCGCGGTAATCAGACATACCAGCATACCGGTCGAGATTAACGCATTTACCGATGTTTGCTTAAATATATTCATAATATTGGATTGTGTTAAGAAGCTATCTGTCGCAAACGAAAGCACGACACCAAGTACTAATAAAGCACCTAATGAACCTAATCTATTTGCGACGTTGCTGTTAAGCTTAAATTTACCTTTGCCTTTACTCATCTATCTTTCCTCCCCAGGCGGCCTTCATGATTGCCTCCTGATTAAAATATTCACTTTCACGATCAACGGTTGCCATAATTCGACCTTCGCGCATAACGATTACCCGGTCGGACATCCCCAAAATCTCTGGCATCTCCGAGGAAATCATAATGACACACTTGCCCTCTTTTATCAGTTCATTCATCACGTTGTACACTTCGACTTTCGCCCCCACATCGATTCCTCTTGTCGGCTCGTCAAAAATGTAAATATCTGCATCGCAGTTAATCCACTTACCGATAACAACTTTTTGCTGATTTCCCCCTGATAGTTGCCGAACGACTTCGTACTGAGAAGGTGTTTTTATCCGTAAGGACGAGCAGTTATGATCGCCGGTCTGACATACTTTTTTATCATCGATAAAGGGGCCTTTGCAAAAACCAGCCATATTCGCCAGAATCAAATTCATTTGCACGCTTTGCCCTAGGATAAGCCCTTGACCTTTACGGTCCTCGGTTAAAAAGGCTATCTTATGGCGAATCGCCTGCTTAGGGCTTTTGATCTTTACGTCTTTTCCGTGTAGAAATATCTTACCGCTATCAATTGGGTCTGCCCCAAAGACCGCCCGCATCAGTTCTGTCCGTCCGGCGCCTACAAGTCCGGAAAAGCCAAGAATTTGTCCTTTATACGCTTCAAAACTTACATCGTGAAGAACGCCGGCGGAGTTAATATTTTCCACACGCAGGGCGCAATCGCCCTGCTGTGTGTCTATTTTTACAAACAATTGGTCGACGCAGCGTCCTACCATGGCTTTCACTAAGTCATCACTGTCTGTATCTTCTGTTTGCTTCGTCCAGATATGCTCTCCATCTCTCATTACCGTTACCCGGTCACAAAGCTCAAATAGTTCTTCTAGCTTATGGGAGATAAAGATAATACTAATCCCCTTTGCCTTAAGCTTGCGGCAGATAGTCATTAAAAGCTCCACTTCCTTCTCTCCTAATGAAGAGGTGGGTTCATCCATAATAATCATCTTGGCATCGATCAAAATCGCCTTGGCAATCTCGATCATCTGCTGAACACCCATACCAAAGGTGCCAGCTAGCTTAGAGGGATCAATATCAATTCCTAAAGAGGCCATAACTTCTCGCGCCTTTTCATTCATCGCTGGGTAGTCTAGTAAACCGCCTTTTCCTCTAATCCACTTGTTAATAAAAATATTGTCAGTAACGCTCAGTAGCTTCTCAATGTTAAGTTCTTGATATACACAGGCAATCCCTGCCGCTGCCGAGTCGTTAGGGTCACGGAACTTCTGCTTCTGACCATTGACGTAAATCTCGCCCTCTTCTGCCTGATAAACACCGGTTAGAACTTTAATTAAAGTAGATTTTCCAGCACCGTTTTCACCGATTAGTCCGAGAATCTCGCCAGGCTTTACCGATAGATTCATATTCTTTAGAGCGACAACACCGGGAAAACGCTTGGTAATCCCTTTGAGCTCCACCACATATTCACTCATAACTTTCCTCCTTGAATGGAGCCTTAAATTATTTCAGATAAGACTTTAATGTATCCAGTTGCTCTTGTGCATTGTCGATGGTAATGATGGCACTTCCAGAATCGATAAACGCTTCGATTTCTTCACCTTTAATCGCCTTAACGCATGCCTCTACTGATTTGTAGCCCATGTCATAAGCGCTTTGCGCTACCGACATCGTCTCTTCTTTCGCTAGAATCGCTTCACAGGCCGATTGGATACCATCAAAGCCAACGAAGATCGTATTTTCGTAGGCACTGTTTCCCGCTGCTGCTCTAGCTGCGGCAATCGCCATATCATCGTTGTTACAAAGAACCATTGCTACCCCTTTCGGGTGATTTTGAATAATCGCTTCCATGCTGGAATACGCTTTATCAGCAACGGCGTCTGCATACTGAATCTCTGCATCTAAGAATTTGCCGCCAGCTTCATTAACGCCTTTTTTATAGCCCTCTAATCTAGCTGTAGCGGTTGAATCCCCTTCCACGCCTGAGATAGAAATCGCTTCTAACTCTTTCCAACCAGCGGCTTTTGCCATTTCAACTGCGTATTTTCCGCCCTCGTAGGCTGCTGTTTCATTTCCTGTACCGACGAATGATAATACCTCTGGCGCTTCGATAGCCGTATCAACAGCGACGATGGGATACTTTGTGCCGGCAATTTGCTTTACCACCATATCCGCCTGCAAAGGAGCAATAACGAAACCATCGTATTGGCTAGAAGCCAGATTGGTTTCAATAATATTAAGCTGTTCATCATAGGCGGTCTCCGAAGAAGCCCCCTGAACATCAACTTTAACTTCTGGATGATCTTTTCCGTAGGCCTGGCAGCCTGCCATTACATAACCCCAGTACTCGGAAGCCGTCGTCTTCAAAATAACATTTACGCTTAAGCCCTCACCGTTTGAAGCCTCGCCTTCGCTTGCTTCGGCTTTTTTATCATCGCCCTTTCCACAAGCCACTAATGAAAGTCCCATTGCTACAACTAATAAAATTGCCAATACTCTTTTTTTCATCTCTCTTCTCCTCGTTTAGTTAATCTCTAAATGGTAACATCTTCTTCGTTTCAAATGACTCTTTACACCGATAAGCCGTCTCTGAGGCCATGGTACCGTCAAAGACGGTGACTTCTGGTTGACGGTTATCAAGAATACAGTTAACAAATTCTTCCATTTCAGCGATATACGCTTCGTGCCACCGGTACATGAAATCCGGATAACACTCCCGGCATACGCCGTGATCGCTTAATACCTCTAACATACTGTCGGTACCAACGGCACCGATTCTCAAGGTTCCTTTCGTCCCGATGATCTCTGTCTCCACATTACACCCGTGAGCAGCGGCACGTCCGGCAAATAAAAAGGCCATGGTTTCATCTTCATATTGAAGTAGGCAACTAACATTGTCGCCGTCGTTCCACTCCCGGTACTCAGGATACGCAAAGCAACCACCAATCGCCCATAGATTCTTCGGCTTTTGTCCACCGGTAAACCAGTTGCACAAATCAATATCGTGCACACACATATCGAGAAACTGACCACCGCTATGAGGGGCAAACTTTAATGTACTCTCAATCGTGGAAATCGGGTCTTGAGTATACGCCCGAATCATTACGATTCTACCGATATCACCGCGGTCAATTTTTTCTTTCGCTAAGCGATACGATCTGTCATAGCGTCGCATGAATCCCAGCATGAAAATTCTCTCTGGGTAGGCAGCAACTACCGCTTCCGCCTCCTTGCATTTTGCCACAGTGGTATCCAGCGGCTTTTCGCAAAATACGTGCTTGCCGTTTTCCATAGCGATACGAATGTGCTCTGTATGTAGCGCCGATGGTGAAACAATACAAATAGCATCCAGCTCCGAGCACCGACACATTTCTTCATAGTCGCTAAAGGTGTACTCTACTCCTAGCTCCTGGGCCGTTTCTTCAAGTCTTTGCTGATCAACATCGCAGATTGCCTGAAGCTTGGCCTTTGGTACGCGCTTGGCAATATTTTCGGCATGCTCATACCCAAGGCGTCCTAATCCAATTAAACCAATACGAACTTCTTTCATCCTTCCTCCTTTTTAGTTCTTTTCCTTTATGCTCCTTAAGTATAGCCACCAACAATCGCGATGATTAGCGGTTGTTTTTTTGGATTGGTGGTAAATAATTTAGCTTTGCCGAATTCCCTGATTTTTTTGTGTCATTTTTTTGTGTAAAAAAATCAGGTACCACTATTTACTAGTGATACCTGGTGCTTAACATTTTAATTCCCTTTTCGATATTCGGCCGGGCTTACGCCGGTGGTTTTTTTAAAGGTTTTGGCAAAATGGTGATAGTCGTTAAATCCCGACTGCTCCGCCACCTCTCTAATTTTGTAGTTGGTTTCGCGCAGCATCCTTTTGGCACATTTCATTCGCTGCTTTAATAGAAAGGCCGAGAAGCCCATGGCCATTTCTTGGGAAAAGATATAGCTCAAATAAGAAGAATTAACCCCCACCACTTCTGCTACTTCCGTCAGGCCAATCGGTTCTTTGTAGTGCTCCAATACGTATTCTGCCGCGGCTCTGACGGTGCCTTTGACCTCTGATGGAATCGCTGTACAATCCTTGGTATTCGCCTTTTCGGCCATGTTCCTTAAGACGTCGTAAACCTGTTTCATGCTGCGAATCGCTTCTGGTGCCTCTACTTTCACGTCAACAATTTCCTGTAAGGTTCGCAACCACTGAACAACCGTACGACTCTGGGTTTGCTCCTCTTCAAAGGCCCGCCCTACTTTCAAGCTCCGAGCCCAAAATTCGTCTTGGCCTTTTTTGTAAAACAGGGTGTTTGCTTCCTTCAGAAACTCTTCCGCTTTTTTCGGAAGGACCTTGCTCATGCGGCGATCGTTCACGTAATATAAAATCTGCTTTTCTTCATAGAAGCCCATTTTGAGCGCTTCTCGGGATTGCTGATAAGCCTGTCTAACCGCTTGGCCACCCATGCAAATACTACTGGCACCGATCCGAAAAACATACGGTTCGTCCTTACAGATACGGTAACAGGCCGTTGCCGCTTGAATAAGACGCTGGCTCATGACACTGCTCCGTCTCTCTTCCGATAAGTCTAAAAAGCAGCAGAACACCCCTGCCCCAAGGTAAACCACCTCGCAGTGCAAATCCTCTTCTTCCTTGACCTTGGTAAACCCGTCGCAAAAGCGCTGATAAAACTCGCGGAAATATTTTTCCATTTCCAGTTCAAACCACTGCTCAGGATTCTCCTGATCAATGCTCATGCTGATTACGGCACAATTGTGGAAGGGATAGGAAATACCCACACTTTTTCGCATTTTCTCTACTTCTTCAGCGGATACCCCTGAGAGAATCTTATTAAAAAACAAAAAGGACGCTTCCTCATGTTCCTTGGCTAAAGGTTCGCTCGCCTCACTTTTCCCGGTTTTCTGTTGCTTTCGTTCAGATATTTTCTTTTTCGCCTGAGCCAGTAACGGCTGGAGATTTTCGTCTTCAAGAGTATTTTTCAAAACGTACTCATCAGCCCCTAGCTTCATCGCCTCTTTCACAAATTCAAAGTCATCGTGGCAGCTGAGAACGATAATATACACCTGAGAATCCTGCTCACGCACCTTGCGAATTAGCTCAATTCCGTCCATTAGCGGCATTGAGATATCGGTAACGATTAGATCCACTGGATGGGTCTGTAAGACATTTAAAGCCTCTTCCCCGTCTCGCACATCAGAGGATATTTCAAAACCGGCATTCTGCCAAGCCGGCAACGTTTTCAAATAGCTTCTTACTAAATAATCATCATCAACCAACATCGTCTTTAACATCTCTTACTCCTCTTGATCATCGTATACCTCTTTTGGCAAATGGATAATTACCGTTGTTCCCGGCACATCACTTCGGTAATCCATACCGGCTCGTTCCCCGTAATACAATTTGAGGCGCTCCAAAATATTGGGAATACCAATAGCCGTAAAACCTTTTGTCTTCTTCGTTTTCTTATATAAAAGCTGAGTAATTTTCTCTTGGCTGATTCCGCGACCGTTGTCGCTAACCTCCAGATACAAAACCTCTTCTTCTACCTTCGCCGTTATCTTGATGACCCCGTTATTTTCCTTTAAGTCAATACCGTGCAACAAGGAATTCTCCACCAGTGGCTGCAATAGCAAACGAGGGATTAAGCAGCTCTGGGCTTCCTCAGAGATTTCACAGCGCATCTGAATAGTCGCGTGGCTCCTAAATTCCTGCAAACGGATATAGTTCTCAAGAATATACAGCTCTTCCGTCACCGTTAAAAAAGCCCCTTTTTTGCTGATACTGGCTTGCAATAGCTCCACAAAGTTCTCGATTAACCCCGCTAGTTCCTGTTCCCCTTTAATCTTTGCCGAGTATTTAATAGCGTTTAGAGTATTGTACATAAAATGAGGCGTCACTTGATACTGCAGAGCCTCTAATTCAGCATCCTTTTTTAGCTTCTCCTTTTCAATCACCTGCTCGATCAGCTCCTCGATATGATCTAACATCTGGTTGAATTCTTCTGACAACGTCCCGATTTCATCCTTTGAGGTAATGTCAGCTCTCGTTTCAAGGTTTCCTTCTGAAACCTGCTTTACCGTAGTCGTCAACTGCTTAATGGGTCGGTAGATCATTTGTGCTAGATAAAATGCCAAAATTGCCGCTATCAGTAAAAAAGTAAGAAATATCCCCGTATAGTAAAGACGTAGCTGAGTCAAGTCCCCGAGTACACTCTCCCTATCTGCCGAGATATAGAGGGCACAGCCCGAGAAATAGGCTCTTGAATAGAAATAGATATTATCCTCATCAAGACTAACTAACTCCGTTCGCTTATCGGCGGCCCCTCTTTCCACCTGAAGGTGAGATGCCGTACCGACTTGCTCCGCGTTATCGGAAGAAATAATTTTATCTTCTACGTCGAGAAGCATCACCTCTTCCACCGCTTCCGTCTTCATCTCCGAGAGATAATTATAGTATAAAGACCGTTCTTCTATATTCGCACACAGATACCCTAGGACTTCTCCATTCACCGCCACCTCTTCCACAAAGGCAAGCTGGGAAGGCTTCCCGCTAATTAAGCTTTTCAATAAAAAGGGACCCGCCTTCTCTTGGGATTCTCTGATGATAGCCTCAATATTTCGCTTTTCGATTACCTTGCGAAAAATCGGATACGCCTCTGACGTGACTAAGACTTGCTGGCTAGGAATGATTAAATGGTAGGAGGAAATGGCCGCATTCTGCTTATAGTACATCTTCAAGATCTCTGCAATTTCCTCTAACGTCTGATCCTTTTGATTAACTGTGTATTCGTGAGTTTTCCTCTTTAATTCCGGATCACAAGAGGCTTCTACCGAAATATGAAGAACCTCTTGCATCGATTGGTCAAGGCTTTCAATCAACTGACGATTTCGCTGTTGGTTAGATAAGATATAATTATCTTCAATCGTATCCGCTGCCTTTTGATAAAAAACAACCGTAATTGCCAGGGTGGTGATAACCGTAATAAAGAAAATCGAAACCAAAATTTTAATACGTATACTCTTCAAGGTAACCCTCCACATTTTCTGGCGTCAAAAAATCTGCGTCGAGAACCACTTGGTTCTCTTTCGCCTCTCCTTTGCGTAAAGCGTCCACGTAGCGAACGGTCTCATAACCGATATCGTATCCCGACTGAGCAACCAGACCGCTAATCCGCTTGTTTTTTAGCGCTAAGATTGCATCTTTTTGAACGTCGATTGAGACGATTTTCATCGTCCCTGCTTCTGAGCTCTCGATAATTCCTAAAGCGGTCACCGCACTGGTGACCACAAGACCTTTAACCCCGGGATACTTTTGGCGCTGGGCGGCAATGATTTCCCCAGACATCTTCGCTCCGGAATATCCGCTTTCCACATAAGCAATCTGCATATCTGGTTGAGAATCAATATATCTTCTGGCCCCTGCCACTCGTTCCTTATGACACATCTGGTTAAGCTCTCCCGAGACAATACCGATTTCACCGGAATAATCTAATTTCTTCGCCAAGTACTTGGCCATCTCGTAGCCTGCTTGCTCATTATCGATGCCAATATAAGGGATATCTAAATCTGCGTACGCAGAATCAAAGGCGACAATCGGCACGCCCTTATCTTTAGCCAGCTTAACGTACGTCGGCTCGCCAAAGGCATCAATCGGCGAAATTGCCAACACATCAACCTTTCGCTTAAGTAACTCGTCGATATACTTCTCCTGTGCCTCTAAATTATCTTCCGCTTCCGGTGCAAAAAACATCACCCGAGCCCCATACTTTTTGGCAGCTGCTTCCATACCTGAGCGAACCGACATCCAGTATTCACTCGTCCCCGACTTGGCTACCACCCCGATAACATACTCTTCTGCCGCCTCTTGTTTCGACTCATCACGGTTACTGCATCCCCAAATCAGTAACACCATCAGCACTACTAACGCTGACATAATCATTCTTTTTCTCATTCTCGTTCCCCAACTCTCTACGATAGAATTCTCTCTATTAAAAATCTGCTATGATAATAAATATCATAGCAGATTATCCTACACTTCTAAAGTGTTAAAGATTTCAATATGTCGCTTAACATTCTCGTAGGTCCCTTTTACCATCGCCTCGTTTAGCGCAAAATAGTTATGCTTGCCAGCGCTTTGCAAATACTCTTCAGCACTTTTTGTCACCGCGTTAAAGCTCGCCGTGGCGATATTTACCTTCGTAATACCACAAGCGATTGCCTTTTGAAAATCCCGGTCGGTAATACCGCTACCGCCGTGTAATACCAATGGACAAGATACCAAGTCTTTTATTTCTTGTAACACGTCAAATCTTAACGTTGGAGCTACCGGGTAATCACCATGAGCATTGCCGATGGCAACTGCCAAAGCGTCCACACCCGTCTCCCGACAAAAAGTTAAGGCGTCCTGGGGATTGGTGCACTTTACGCCGTGATCGGTACTACCATCCTCACTACCGCCTACTAGACCTAGCTCTGCCTCCACTGTAGCCCCGTATTGCCCAGCTAACTTTACCACTTCCTGGGTTTTACGGATATTTTCCTCGAAGCTATCTCGCGAAGCATCCAGCATTACCGAAGTAAAGCCTATATCCAAGGCTTCTTTAATCGTACTATACTCTAGTCCGTGATCTAGGTGTACCGCCATCGGTACTTTCGCTTCCTTGGCGGCCGCCACCATCAGCGGACCGATAAGCGCTAACGGCGCATGGGGTAGCCTAACCTCTGCTATCTGCAAAATAATCGGGGTCGCCAGCTCTTCTGCAGCTTTGACAGCCCCCATTACCATTTCCAGGTTACCTACGCTAAAAGCCCCTATTCCACGTCCTTCTTTTTTCGCTCCCTCTAAAAGTTCTTTCATCTTTACTAAAGCCATAATTTGTCTCCTTATAGGCGGAAGCTCAACCTTTTGGTTGAGCTTCCTTTTTTATTAGAAACAGGAAAGTCCTTGGGACTTCTTAGATTGTGCCATCCCAGGTTGAGGTCTCTTCTTTCTTCGCTTCCTCTTCATCAAACCAACGGGTGGTCACTACTTTTGTCTCTGTATAGAAACGGTAACCGTCTTTACCTAGACAGTGTAAATCACCAAAGAATGAATTCTTATGTCCAGAGAAGGGGAACATGCCCACTGGTACAGGGATACCCACGTTAATACCAACCATACCGCCATCGGTATGTCTTGCAAACTCTCTTGAATAGTAACCGTTTTGGGTATAAATAACCGAACCGTTCGCAAACTCATTGTCATTCATCAGTTTTAGTCCTTCTTCAAAGGTTTTCACCCTCTTAACACAAAGAACTGGACCAAAGATCTCCTTTTGTCCTACGGACATTTCTGGCGTCACTTCATCTAAAATTGTGGGGCCGATATAAAAGCCGTTCTCATAACCTTCAACCACCGTTTGGCGTCCGTCAAGAACTACCTTGGCACCTTCATCGATACCTTTTTGAATCCAATCATTTACAGATTTTTGGTGATTGGCATTAATAACCGGCCCTAACTGTGAGGCCTTATCATATGCTGGGCCAACCACTAACTTCTGGGCTAACTCTTTAATCTTAGCCACTAAAGCATCCGCAATACTTTCTTGCACAACGATAGCTGGCAAAGCCATACAGCGCTGTCCACCACAACCAAAAGCAGAATTAATAATTCCGGCAGCGGTTCGCTCAATCGGTGCATCCTCAAGTACTAGGGCGTGATTCTTAGCTTCACATAAAGCCTGAACACGCTTGCCGTTTCCAGCTGCAGTTTTATAGATATGCTTACCAACAGAGGTTGATCCCACAAAGGAAACACCTTTTACATCTGGGTGATTCAAGAATATTTCCGCTTCGTTTCTGGAGCAGGTTACAATATTTAAGACGCCGTCTGGCAAGCCCGCTTCCTTATATAGCTCAGCAAATCTTAGCGCGCTTTGAGGTACAAAGGTTGCTGCTTTAATAACAATCGTATTACCACAGGCGATACACATCGGTGCCATCCATCCCATAGGAATCATCGCTGGGAAATTATAAGGAACGATACCGGCAAAAACGCCTAACGGTTCGTTATATAAAACAGTATCAAAACCCGATGAAGCATCCATCAAGCTTTCACCCATCATTAGTGACGGAGCGGCAATCGCTTGCTCGGTACCTTCTTTTGCCTTCAGAACATCGCCTTTAGCCTCTGCCCAAGCTTTTCCATTTTCTCTAGCTAATAACTCTGTCAACTCATCGATATTTTGTTCGATTAAATCCCGCATCTTATAAAGCACTTGAACTCTTTTAATAACCGGGGTCGCTGACCAGCCTTTATACGCTTCTTTAGCACTGGCAATCGCTTGCTCTACTTCTGCTGCTGTACAACATGGCACCTTGGCAATCACCTCGCCTGTACTAGGATCAAAAGCATCGTTATATACTTCTGTTTTTGATTCAATAAACTCTCCATTAATAAACGGTCTCAATCTTTTTACATCATTCGTAGCCATAATTCCTCACTTTCCTTACCTTTTGCAATCCTTTGGTAATCTTTTGGTTAACTCTTGATAACATCATAGTACACTTACTCATGTTTTGCAATAGTAAATTTTGATTTTTTAAAATTAAATAAGTATAACTTGAAACTAAAGACCGATTATTATATGATTATCTGTAAGAAAATTTATAAAGGAGTACTTTTATGGAGACTAATGTTTGTATTAAAGAAAGAAGAAGTGTCAGACAGTTTAAAGATCAAGCGATTGATCACGATACCCTTTCCTCCATTATTCAAGTGGCTGCTTTTGCACCATCCTGGAAGAATTCTCAGATTGTACGTTATCTAGCAATTGAGGATTCTTATATTTTGTCCAAAATAAAGGAAACAGCCCTTCCTAGCTTCAATGCGCGAATCGTCGAAACCGCCAGCACGCTAGTTGCCTTAACCTTTATCAAAGGTCGCAGCGGCTACGAAAGAGACGGTTCTTACTCTACCACTCGGGAGAATAAGTGGGAGAATTTTGATGCGGGAATTGCCGCCGCCACGTTTTGCTTAGCTGCTAAAGACGCTGGACTAGGAACCGTCATTATGGGGATATATGACGAAGATAAGGTGGCAGAGCTGATTAACCTCCCCGAGGACCGGGAAATTGCCGCTCTTATCGCTATCGGTTATCCTGATGAATCACCTCAGGCACCTAAGCGAAAAACTGCGGACGAACTGTTAACATTTATTTAAAACATAGGAGGTTACCATGAGACATCTGATCAGTCCTCTAGACTTTTCTGTCGAGGAATTAGATACATTAATGAACGTTGCCAATGATATAGAGAATAATCCAGATAAATACGCCCATGCTTGCGAGGGTAAAAAATTAGCCACCCTCTTTTACGAGGCTAGCACCAGAACTCGCTTAAGCCATGAGGCCGCGATGCTTAATCTCGGCGGAAGCGTATTGGGATTTTCTTCCGCTGACTCCTCTTCCGCTGCCAAAGGCGAAAGCGTAGCCGATACCATCCGTACGGTATCTTGTTATGCAGATATCGCCGCTATGCGTCATCCCAAAGAGGGTGCGCCGCTAGTGGCCAGCAAGTATTCATCCATTCCTGTAATTAACGCCGGTGATGGTGGGCATCAACACCCTACCCAAACCTTAACCGATTTGCTTACTATCCGCTCATTAAAGGGTCGCATCAATAACTTGACCATCGGGCTATGCGGCGATCTTAAGTTCGGCCGCACGGTTCACTCACTTATCTACGCCCTCTCTCGGTATGAGGGAATAGAGTTTTACTTAATTTCACCAAAAGAGCTACGCCTTCCTGACTATATTAAAGAGGACGTATTAGATAAAAAGAACATTAAGTACAAAGAAGTGATTCGTATTGAAGAAGCTTTACCTGAACTTGATTTCCTCTATATGACCAGGGTTCAAAAGGAACGTTTCTTTAACGAGGACGACTATATTCGCATGAAGGATTTCTATATCTTAGATGCCGAAAAGATGGCAAAAGCGCCTGAGGAAATGTACGTCTTACATCCCCTTCCCCGAGTGAATGAAATCTCGATTGAAGTAGATAACGATCCGCGAGCCGCCTACTTTAAACAAGCCCAGTACGGTGTCTATATCCGGATGGCGTTAATCTTGAATCTGCTTAACATTACGGTCTAAAAGAGGGGGAAAAGAATATGGCTATTAAAAATCAATTAAATGTTGGAAGAATCTCCGAAGGCTTTGTTCTCGATCATATACAGGCCGGACGGAGTATGGATATCTATAAGTATCTTGATCTAGGAAAACTAGACTGCGTAGTCGCAATTATTAAAAATGCTAGCTCCAATAAGATGGGGAAAAAGGACATTATGAAAATCGAATGTCCCATCGATATTATCGATATGGATATTCTAGGATTTATCGATCATGAAATCACCGTGAATATTATTAAAGACGAAGAAATCGTCGAGAAAATGACTTTGCATCTGCCAAAGGAGATTAAAAATGTGATTAAGTGCCGCAACCCGCGGTGTATCACTTCCATTGAACAAGAGCTTGAACAAATCTTCTGCCTAACGGATAAGGAGACAAAAACGTATCGCTGTAAGTACTGCGAAGAAAAATTTGAATAGAATTGCATTTAAAGAGACGCACGTCGAAATGACGCGCGTCTCCTTTTTTAGCAAACCGTAAGCCGGGTTCTGTATCTGCCGATCATCTATCTAGGCCTACCGTTACCGATAGGCTCGAGCGACCTACCTAAGACGCGACGGGCCGCCGCATTGTCTTTATTCGGTCTTGCTTCGAATGGGGTTTACATATGCCCTCTTTGTTACCAAAGAGGCGGTAGTCTCTTACACTGCCCTTCCAACCTTACCACGTATTGTGGCGGTATATTTCTGTTGCACTAGCCTGGGAGTCGCCTCCACCGGACGTTATCCGGCATCCTGCCCTATGAAGCCCGGACTTTCCTCGCCTGCGGCCTTTCGGCACTTGCAGCCGCGATCAGCTGGTTTACTAAAAGTCATCCATAGATGACTGGGAAACTGCCAGAACTTCTCTGACCTTTTCCCAGTCACCTATTCTTTGTTAATTACTAACTCCTTCATCCACCAAGAGATTGTCGCCGTCAGCTGCTGTTGTCGCCAACTCATCACAGCGCTCATTCTGGGGGTGACCGTCGTGGCCCTTTACCCAGTTCCAAGTAATCTGATGCTTTCCTGTAGCAGCTAATAATCGTTTCCAAAGGTCGATATTCTTGACCTTTCCTTTCTTCCAATCGGTCTTAAGCCAGTTCGCTAACCACCCTTCATTAAAGGCCTTGATTACGTACTGAGAATCCGAATACACCTCTACTTCGCAAGGGCGATTAAGAGCCTCTAGCCCTTTAATTACGCCTAATAATTCCATCCGGTTATTCGTGGTTTTGACAAACCCTTCCGAGAGTTCCTTTACATGGAGCTCGCCTTTGCCATCCACGTACTCGATAACTACCCCATAGCCCCCAGGACCATCAGGATTCCCTCTAGCCGAACCATCTGTATAGATCTTTACTTTCATAGTAGAAAACTATCTCCTTTACTGACGATTTCTTTTACCTTACTCTGATACGAAGCCGCTCTCTGATCGTGATGTAATCGCTCTTGAATCTGATACTTTCCCCACATGTGCATCGGGATAACTACGTCCGTATCCGTCTGCTTCATAAAGTAATCAAGACCCAGATAGTAAGCATCTTCTAGGCGCGGATCTAGGGGAATAAAGGCAAGATCGATGTGCTCACCCTTTAACTTGTCTATTTCCCTTTGGTAGTTCCTGGCCATCTCCTGATTGTAGGCATCGCTTTCTTCCCGCCAGTGCCACCAATTAAGATCGCCGGCAAAGTAGAGCTTTTTACCTTCGCACGCCACTAAAAACGCTACGCCCTCATCGGTAGAGCGCAGCGTCTGAATCTTAATATCACCGAGAGTCATACTCATATCAGGACCGATAAAGTGAATGTTTTCACTCTTATCAGCGACGATATCATCAGCAAGGATACAGGTCGCTCCCCAAGTAAGAATCTCTTTATTGTAGTGATCAAAATGAGCGTGACTGGCAAAAGCGTAGACTGGCTTTGTCTGGTCAAACTCCGGTAGCTTCCCTTTATAGTAGTCGAAAATCAGAACGTGATGATCAGTCTCTACTAGGAAAGCCGAATGATAAATATACGTTACCTTCATCAAAATTATTCGCCCTCACTACCGATAACAGCGCAAGCGTGATCAAGCTCCGGTAAGAGATACTTTAGGCAAGAAAGTGCCGCTTTGGCTTTACCTGGGAGATTGACGATTAATGTCTGCTTACGAATACCGGCAACCCCACGGTTAAGCATGGCTCTTTTAGTCTTCGTCATGGTATACGCTCGCATGCCTTCTGGAATTCCTGGTACTAAACGGTCACAAATATCCATCGTTGCCTCAGGGGTATAATCCTCGGGATTACAGCCGGCACCACCAGTCGTTAGAACCAAATCCGCCAAAGCTCCATCTGCCATACGCTGAAGTACTGTACCTATCACCTCCCGGTCATTAGGTAACGCTTTCATGAAAACCACTTCACAGTCGCTCTCTTCTTGCAGATAGCTTTTCAATAGTTCTCCACTTCTGTCTATTTCCTTTTCTCTATATACTTCCGTACTAGCTGTAATAATAGCAACCCTCATTTTAAGGACCTCCGTATTTATGATTTACTGACTTAAATTTTAAACTAATTATAGAAATAATGCAATAATAACGGCGGAAATTCCCGCTATTCCCATAGAAACACCGCTAATCGCTCCTTCGATTTCTCCTAACTGAAGGGCGGATGTGGTCCCCGCCGAATGAGAAGTTGTGCCGATGGCCACTCCTCTTGCCACCTTGTTATCCAGCTTAAAAAGCTTAATAAGTAACGGATGAAAGGCTGCTCCACAGACCCCGCAGATAATAACCGACATAATGGTAATTCCCTTTAACCCGCCTAATTGTTCAGACAGATCAATGGCAATGGCCGTCGTTACTGACTTTGGTATCAAAGAAGCTGTAAGAACCTCATCTAGCCTGAAAAGCTTCCCTAGAGCCATCGTGCTGACAATGGAGGTGAGACTACCCACAAAGCAGCCGATTACCACTGGGAAAAAATCTCTTTTAAGAATCTCTCGCTGCCTATAAACAGCCAAACCAAGGATGGCCGTTACCGGTAGCAAAAACATTTCAATAAAAGCCCCGCCTACCTGATAATCCTCAACGGGAATCCCTAGAATACCTAGAAACCCAATACAAAGTAAAGACGCGATTAAAATCGGATTGGCTAGGGGTGTTTTTAGACGTTCGTTAAGCATGCGCGCCAGTGCAAACGTGACAATGGTAAGGCAGGCGCCAAATAAGGGATTTGCCCACAACTCTTTCATGACCGCTCCCTTCTAGCATCCATTTTTCCCATCAGTATTTGTACAAAACGTACGGTAAAATACGTGACAAAAAAAGAAAGGAAAAGGGAGGCTATCGCCACGATAAAAAACTGTACCAGCTGGCCCTCTAAAAGCTTTAGTTGTTCAACAATTGTGACATTTAAAGGCACAAAGACAATGCCCATGTTTTCTAGAAGGAAATCACCTGTCTCCTTTATCTGCTTTTCTTTAATAATTCGCAGCCCTAAGAATGCCGTTAAAAGCAGAATGGCAATCACGCTACTGGGAAAGGAAAAAGGGAGTAACATCTTTATCCCCTCCGACAGTAGGCAGACCAGGAAGATAATTCCAATTTGTTTTAAAACCTTCATTTTTATTTGCTCCACTCCATGGATCCGTGCTCCGATGAACTACTGCGAAGCATTAGTTCATTAACGGCATCCTGAGGATTCTTACCATCAAAAAGCACCTTATTAACCTCTTCGATAATCGGTAAGCTCACGTTATATTTTTTGCCTAACTTAACGGCGGCCTTAGTCGAATACACACCTTCTACCACCATGTTAACCTCAGCCATCGCTTCTTCCATGGTTTTCCCTTGTCCCATTAGGAAACCAGCCTTACGGTTACGGCTGTGAACGCTGGCACAGGTAACGATCAAATCGCCAATACCCGTTAGCCCGGAAAACGTCTCCGCTTTGCCACCCATAGCAATTCCTAGGCGAGAAATCTCGGTAATGCCCCTGGTAATCAGGGCGGCCTTCGTATTGTCCCCATAGCCCATGCCATCGGCAATACCAGCAGCCAGAGCGATTACGTTCTTAAGAGAACCACCTAGTTCAATGCCTTCGATATCTGAGCTAATGTATACTCTAAACACCTTGTTGATAAAGGCTTTCTGTAAAAGTTCTGCCGTTTCCTTGGATTTGGCACCAACAACGATTGTTGTCGGCAGACCGCGGCTAACTTCTTCGGCATGACTCGGTCCGGAAAGCACCGCCACGTCGGCCATTGGGAGTTCTTCCTCGATTTGCTCGGAAAGCGTCATCAGCGTATCGTCTTCGATGCCCTTGGCAACATTGACGATAATCTGTCCCTCTTTAATATAGGGCTTCATCTTAGCTGCTGTCCCTCTTGTAAAGACAGAAGGCACCGCCATCACAATAAATTCTTTTCCCGTAACGGCGTGTTCTAAATCCGTAGTAAAAGTAATATCCTCAGGAATCTTCACCCCTGGCAACTTCGCCTTATGCTCATGATCCCGGTTTAAATCCGCCACTTCCTTCTCGTCAATGGACCAAACTTCTACGTCGTGTCCGTTGTTACTAAGTAAAATCGCTAAGGCTGTTCCCCAACTACCAGCACCTACCATACCTACGTTTGCCATGATTAAACCTCCTTTTTCTTTGAGCTAAAACTAATTTTATTTTCTGTTCCATTTAAAAGACGCTTGATGTTCTCTCGGTGCTTTAGCACTGCGGAAATAAGAAAAAGCGTCGCAATCAAGATCATCTCCCAGTAGTACTTAGGACTGGTGTTATAGGATCCCGTGTATATACGGACAATCACGCTAATCAGATAAATAGTCACGATGACTAACGAACCCACCGATACGTAACGAGTAGTGGCTACAATCGCAATAAACGCAGCTAGACAGATAAGAACCACCCACACATTAGTCGTCGAGAGAATAATACCAGCCGTAGCTGCAATACCTTTGCCGCCTTTAAACCCTAATTGGATGGGGTAATTGTGACCGAGAACGGCGCCGAAGCCTGCGTACATTGAAAGCAAAGGTAACATCTCTGGCCGAGAACTGCGATATAGCAAATGAACTACGACCACCGCCAACACACACTTAAAAGCATCTCCCAAAAGGGTAATGATGCCTGCCCTTTTTCCCAGAGTTCTAAGGGCGTTGGTAGTACCCGCGTTGCCACTTCCCGTTTCTCGAATGTCGATACCATGCATCTTCCCATAGAGATAACTGGTCTGAAAAAGACCAAACACATAGCCGATTAATAAACAAAGTACTCTTTCCATAACTCTAACTTACTTTTCCTTTCTTTCTCTGATAAAGAACTTAAGAGAGGTTCCCTTAAAGCCAAAGGCTTCCCGAATCTTATTTTCCAGATAACGAGTATATGAAAAATGCATTAACTCCTTGTCATTGACAAAGATAACAAAGGTCGGGGGCTTGACGGCTACTTGGGTAATGTAATATAGCTTTAAGCGCTTGCCCTTATCAGAAGGCGGCTGTTGCATGGCTACCGCTTCCGCCATAATCTCATTGAGAACTCCCGTGGCGATTCGCATATTTTGGTTAGCAATAACGATATCGATCATATCGTAGAGCTTAATCAGTCGTTGGCCAGTGCTAGCTGACACGAACATAATCTCGGCGTAGGGCATAAACGATAAGACCCGGCGCACTTCGTGCTCGTATTCCTTCACGGTCTTATTGTTCTTTTCAATTGCATCCCACTTATTGACCACGATAATCACACCCTTACCGCGCTCGTGGGCAATCCCAGCGATTTTCGCATCCTGTTCCGTAATGCCTTCTACAGCATCAATCACCACTAGAACCACATCTGCCCGTTCGACAGCGGTAACGGTTCGAATAATGCTGTAGCGCTCTAGCTCTTCTTTAATCTTACTCTTCCGGCGAAGCCCAGCGGTGTCGATAAAGACGTACTCTTTGCCGTCATGCTTAATCGTCGTATCAATGGCATCCCGGGTCGTTCCGGCAATATCGGAAACGATGACCCGCTCTTCACCTAAAAGCTTATTGATAATTGATGATTTCCCAACATTGGGTTTTCCCACAATGGCTACTCTTGGCCTGTCATCGTCTTCCTCTTCCGTCTCATTGGCTGGGAAATGGGCGATAACCGCATCTAGCATATCCCCGATACCTAGCCTGGAAGCAGCGGAAATCGGCAAAGGATCGCCAATACCCAAATTATAAAATTCGTAGACATCAGGCATAAACTTCGAAAAACTATCCACCTTGTTCACTACCAAAAGTACGGGCTTTTTAGAGCGTCTCAGCATGTCGGCTACTTTCGCATCCGAATCTACAAGCCCTTGTCTTACATCGGCGATAAAAAGAATAACGTCCGCTGTGTCAATGGCGATCTGGGCTTGTTCGCGCATCTGTGAAAGAATGATATCGTTGCTATCTGGCTCAATCCCGCCAGTATCTATTAAGGTAAAATCCCGATCTAGCCAGTTCACCTCCGCATAAATACGGTCTCTAGTGACGCCAGGTGTGTCTTTAACGATCGAAATCATTTCTCCCGCTAATAAATTAAAAAGGGTAGATTTTCCCACGTTTGGTCTCCCAACGATTGCTACCACCGGTTTACTCATCTTATATCTCCTCGCTTTTTGCATATACTGTCTTAACTCTAACATTATAGCTCAGAACAAGGTTTTTGTCATGGTTTTATTGCCAAAAGCCCTGGGAAATGATAACATTAAGTATCGAAAAAGGAGAAAGTCAAATGCCAAATATTGAGTTAATCGAAAAATCTCTACCTGTTGCCCCGCTACGAATTGCGGCGCTAGAAAGCTTTCGGGAAATGGGTGAGAAAATCAACAATCATATCGTTAGTTTTAGAAAGTCTGTAGACTGTGTGGACCCTTCATCCCCTTTCTTCTGTGATTATCTACGAGAGAATTATCTAATTGAATGTTCCGTACCGCGCTTTGGCTCGGGGGAAGCTAAGGGTGTGATTGGCGAAACCATCCGGGGAAAAGACTTGTTTGTCATGACGGATGTCTGTAACTATAGCCTTACCTACACCGTTAACGGCCGCTTAAATCACATGTCCCCTGATGACCATTACCAAGATTTAAAGCGAATTATCTCCGCCGCCACTGGGAAAGCTCATCGGATCAGCGTAATCATGCCCTTCCTTTATGAAGGACGGCAACATAAGCGAACCAAGCGAGAATCCTTAGATGCGGCTCTCGCCTTAGAAGAACTGGTTTCCATGGGCGTTAACAACATCATTACCTTTGATGCTCACGACCCACGAGTGGTTAATTCCATTCCCTTAAGTGGCTTCGATAGCTTTAATCCCCCTTACCAGTTTATGAAGGCCCTACTTCGGGAAGAAAAGGATCTTCATGTGGATAAGGATCACTTAATGATTATCAGCCCTGACGAAGGGGCGATGCACCGCGCCATCTACTTCTCTAACGTACTAGGGGTAGAAATGGGAATGTTCTATAAGCGGCGGGACTTCTCCACAATCATTGATGGCAAGAATCCCATCGTCTCTCACGAGTTCTTAGGCGCTGACTTAAAGGGTAAGGATGTCATCGTTATTGACGATATGATTTCCTCTGGGGGTAGTATGCTTGAAGTTGCCAAGAAGGTCAAAGAACGGGGTGCTAAGAAAGTCTTTATCTGTAGCACCTTCGGGCTTTTTACAGATGGCTTTGAAGCCTTTGACGACTATCACGAAAAGGGATACATCGACCGAGTAATCACCACCAACCTAACGTACCTACCGCCAGCAGTTAAAGAGCGTCCTTACTTTATTATTGCTGACTTAAGTAAGTTCTTAGCCCTGATTATCGATTCGGCTAACCACGATGTAACCATGAGTAACGTCTTAAATCCGACCCAGAAGATTCAAACCCTTTTGGAAAAATATAACCGATAACACTTTAAAACCCGGTAACCTATTAATAGGCACCGGGTTTATTAGTTTTTCTTATCTTAAAACTCTTATTTTTTTCACACACTCAACGCTTCGCAGCTGGTCGATTACCTCTTCGCTAATGTCGCTATCAACATCCATCAAGGTATAGGCGTAGCCACCTTTGCTCTTATTGGCCAAATCGGCAATGTTGATGCAGTGATCGCCGAGAATCTTGGTAAAGCGTCCCAGCATGTTTGGAATATTTTCATGCAACAAGGCAATTCTTACGTGTTCGCCTCGCCGTCCCATATCACAGTCAGGATAATTTACGGAATTTTTGATATTTCCGTTTTCCAGATAGTCTATCGTTTGCTTAACTGCCATCTTAGCACAATTGTCCTCTGACTCTTCTGTAGAAGCCCCCAAATGAGGGATGACAATGGCTCCCTTTACTCCGGCAATGCCGGGAATCGGGAAGTCGGTCACGTAGTGCTTTACCTTTCCAGCAACCAGCGCATCCACCATGTCCTCACCGTTTACCAGAGTATCTCTAGAGAAGTTTAAGACTACCACGTCCTTCTTCATCAAACTAATGGCATTCTTATCAATCATGCCGATGGTGCTTTCTAGTGCCGGTACGTGAACAGAAATATAATCACACTCTTTATACAATTCATCGAGAGTAGTGGCGTGATGTATGCTTCTTGATAGGCGCCACGCCGAATCCACGCTAACGTAAGGGTCATACCCATAGACGTCCATACCTAAATGGGTAGCCGCATTGGCAACGAGAACACCGATGGCTCCTAGACCAATTACCCCTAATTTTTTACCCTCGATTTCCCGGCCAGCAAAAGCTGCCTTGGCTTTTTCCGCCGCCCCAGCAATATTTCCATCCTCTTCGTGATCGTGAACCCAGTCAACACCACCGATAATATCTCGGGAAGCCAACAGCATTCCTGCAATCACAAGCTCCTTAACTCCGTTAGCATTGGCTCCAGGGGTGTTAAACACAACAATACCCTTAGACGCACATTCGTCTAAAGGAATGTTATTAACACCGGCACCCGCTCTGGCAATCGACAGCAAATGCTCGCCAAATTCCTTTCCGTGCAAAGAAGCGCTGCGAACTAAAATCGCCTCTGCCTTCTCCGGTTCATCGATGTGAGCGTAGTCACTAGAAAAACGACTAAGTCCCACTTCTGCTATCGGGTTCAAACAATGGTAAGTAAACATCTATCTATTCTCCTCTTCAAACTTCTTCATAAAATCAATCAGTGCCAGAACACCCTCTCTAGGCATAGCGTTATAAATACTAGCGCGCATTCCGCCTACACTGCGGTGGCCTTTTAAGTTCATCAGTCCTGCGGCTTTTGACTCTTTCACAAACTTGGCATCTAACTCATCTGATCCCGTTACGAAAGGAACGTTCATTAGCGAGCGATCGGCCTCTCTTACCGTTCCCTTAAACAATTTGCTCTCATCGAGGAATTGATAGAGAAGACTTGCCTTTTCTTCGTTAATCTTTTTCATTTCAGCTAAGCCACCTTGCTTCTTAAGCCATTTAAAAACTAGCCCACAGATATAAATCGCGTAGCAAGGAGGTGTATTATATAGAGACTCAGCCTTTACATGAGTGTTGTATTTTAGCATCGTCGGCGCAATCTCTAGTGGTTCATTTTCTAATAAATCTTCGCGGATAATCGCAATGGAAACTCCAGAAGGTCCAATGTTCTTCTGAGCCCCACCAAAAATCATGCCGTACTTACTTACATCCATCGGTTCTGATAGGAAGCAAGATGACACATCCGAAATCAGGGGTTTCCCTTTCGTATCGGGAAGGGCTTTAAACTTCGTGCCGTAGATCGTATTGTTTTCACAAATATAGACGTAATCCGCGTCCTCTGATATCGCTAAATCATTCAAATCAGGAATATAGCTAAAGGTCTCATCAGCGGAAGAGGCGATCACATTTGCCTTTCCGTAAATCGCTGCTTCCTCGCAAGCTTTTTTGGCCCACTGCCCGGTCACGATATAGTCTGCCACCTTATTCTTCATAAAATTAAGCGGAATCATGGCAAACTGGGTAGAGGCACCACCTTGTAAAAAGACCACCTTGTAGTTATCCGGTATCTGCAGAAGCTCCCGTAAATCGGCCTCAGCCGTCTGAATAATCCCCTCAAATTCAGACGAGCGGTGACTCATCTCCATCACCGACATGCCACTTCCCTGATAATCTAACATTTCTTTCGCTGCTTCTCTCAAGACATCCTCAGGCAGAACCGCTGGTCCCGCCGAAAAATTGTACACTCTACTCATTTATTCTATCTCCTTATTTCTGTGCGTTTAAATCGCCTTCATCAAAAGCTTCATCGATAGCAGCTCCAGGCGCAACCATCGGCCACACCTTCTCATCCGCATCGATTTGACAGTCTAATAGGACTGGTTTCCCTAAGGTTAACGCCTCGGCAAAAGCCGTTTTAAACTCTTCCTTGCTGGTTATCGTAACCCCTTTTACTCCCAGCGCCTCTGCTAACTTGGCAAAGTTCACATTGTCTTCTAACACCGTCGCTGAGTAACGCTTATCGTAAAATAGGGTCTGCCACTGTCTTACCATCCCTAGAACATGATTATTAATTACCACCTGAATAATCGGAATGTTGTATCTACCAGCGGTTGCCAGTTCATTCATATTCATGCGGAAGCACCCGTCACCGGCAATGTTGATAACGATTTTATCAGGACGTCCAAGCTTGGCTCCTAGAGACGCTCCCAGACCATACCCCATGGTCCCGAGGCCCCCGGATGTCAAGAAAGTTCTTGGTTCTTTGTATTTGTAAAACTGGGCCGCCCACATTTGGTTCTGACCAACCTCGGTGGTAATAACGGCCTCTCCTTCTGTCTGCCGGTAAATCTCTTCAATAATGAAAGGACCAGTCAAGACTTCTTCATTGTAGGTAAGTGGATACTTTTCTTTATACTCCATGATATGGGCAATCCACTCATCGTGATTAGCTGGTTCTAGCTTCTCGTTTAAGCGTTGTAACACCGCTTTCACGTCACCGATTACCTGCCCCGTCACTAGGACGTTTTTATTAATCTCGACCTCATCCACATCAATCTGTAATATCTTAGCGTTTTTAGCAAATTTCTTGGCATTTCCCGTAACTCGGTCAGAAAAACGAGCCCCGATAACCACTAGCAAGTCACATTCGCTAACCCCGTAATTCGCGGTCTTCGTTCCGTGCATTCCCAGCATTCCCGTATAAAGAGGATCCGCCCCGTTAAAAGCCCCTTTTCCCATTAAAGTATCACAAACCGGCGCCTGAACTTTATCTACAAACGCTTGAACCTCTGCCCCGGCGTTTGCCAGCACCGCGCCACCGCCAACAAAGATCATCGGCCTTTTCGCCTTATGAATCATTTTAATCGCTGTGGCTATCTGACTATCACAGACCGTACCCGGCTCCGATACCATTTTATTTTCACTAGCGGTAAATTCCGTCTTTTCGGCGGTTACATCTTTGGGAATATCCACAAGCACAGGGCCTGGTCGACCTTTCCTGGCAATGGCAAAGGCTTTACGAATAGCCGAAGCTAAGTCTTTCACGTCCTTCACAATATAATTGTGTTTCGTAATCGGTAGGGTAATTCCGGTGATATCAATCTCCTGAAAACTATCCTTTCCCAGTAATCCCACGCCTACATTACAGGTGATGGCCACCAAGGGAATCGAATCCATATAGGCGGTAGCGATACCCGTTACCAAATTCGTCGCTCCTGGTCCACTAGTGGCAAAGACCACGCCGGTCTTTCCCGTCGCTCTGGCATAGCCGTCAGCGGCATGGGCAGCTCCTTGTTCGTGGGAGGTAAGATAGTGCTTGATACTATCTTGATTTTTATACAATTCATCGTAAAGGTTTAAAATCGCGCCGCCTGGATAACCAAACACCGTATCTACGCCTTGCTCTTTCAAACACTCTATAACTATCTGCGCACCTGTTAACTGCATACTGCTCTTCCTTTCTAACTAGCTTTCACACTTAGGAACTTCCAGGATCGCTCCCCTATTACTAGCGCTAACCATACTCATGTAGCGCTTCACGTAACCGGTATTTAGCTCTGGCTCTCTCGGTGTCCACGCGTCTCGCCGTCTTTGTAACTCCTCCTCGGAAAGCGCCACCTCTAATTTATACTCAGGAATATTGATTTTAATCAAATCTCCTTCTTCGATTAGCGCGATGGGGCCGCCGGCAGCGGCTTCCGGTGAAATATGACCGATGGCAGCGCCTCTTGAAGCCCCGCTAAAACGACCATCTGTAATCAGCGCCACGCTTTCGCCAAGTCCCATACCGGTAATGGCTGAAGTCGGGTTAAGCATTTCCGGCATACCGGGACCGCCTTTTGGACCCACGTAGCGAATTACCACCACGTCTCCTGGTTTAATCCGCTCCCCTTTAATCGCCTGAATAGCATCTTCTTCACAGTCAAATACCCGGGCTGGGCCTTCATGAACCAGCATTTCTGGTGCTACCGCTGAGCGCTTTACCACGCTGCCATCGGGAGCAAGATTGCCTTTTAGAACGGCGATACCGCCGGTCTTGGTGTAGGGATTTTCAGCTGGGCGAATCACCTCTTCGTCCAGATTTTTCGCATCTTTTATATTTTCTCCCACTGTTTTACCGGTAACGGTCATACAGTCGGTCTTTAACAGTCCTAATTTATCAATTTCCTTCATTACTGCATAGACGCCGCCAGCCTCGTTTAAATCTTCCATAAACGTCGGTCCTGCCGGTGCTAAGTGACATAAATTCGGCGTTTTTTCACTAATGGGATTGGCAAAATCGATTTCAAAATCCATACCGATTTCGTGAGCAATCGCTGGTAAATGAAGCATACTATTGGTAGAACATCCAAGCGCCATATCCATGGTTAGGGCATTTAAGATCGCGTCTTTCGTGATAATATCTCGCGGTCTGATATCTTTTTTTAGAAGTTCCATTACCTGCATTCCAGCCTTCTTCGCTAGGCGAATTCGCTCCGAATACACGGCAGGAATAGTGCCATTTCCAGATAGACCCATACCGAGAACCTCTGTTAAACAGTTCATGGAATTGGCGGTATACATACCCGAGCAAGACCCACAAGTTGGGCAGGCTTTATTTTCAAACTCTGCTAGTTTCTCATCACTCATTTTACCCACAGCATGTGCGCCTACGGCTTCAAACATGCTGGACAGGGAAGTCTTCTTTCCATCTACCCGGCCAGCGAGCATAGGACCACCGCTTACGAATATCGTCGGTACGTTAACTCTGGCTGCCGCCATCAATAACCCTGGGACGTTTTTATCACAGTTTGGCACCATTACGAGAGCGTCAAACTGGTGCGCCATAGCCATACACTCGGTGGAATCAGCAATTAAGTCACGGGTAACGAGAGAATATTTCATACCCACATGCCCCATGGCGATACCATCACAAACGGCAATCGCCGGAAAGACAATCGGAGTTCCGCCATTCATAGCAACGCCAATTTTAACCGCTTCCACAATCTTATCCAAGTTGATATGCCCAGGAACAATCTCGTTATAGGAGCTAACGATTCCCACAAGCGGGCGGTTTATCTCTTCATCGGTAAAGCCATCGGCTCGTAATAGCGACCGACCTGGCGCCTGTACATTTCCTTGTTTTACTGCATCACTACGCATTTCCATGTCCCCCTTTTTTTATTTCTGCACAAATCAAATTACCCATCTCTTCCGTGCCGATAATCACACTGTCCTCACCGGCAATATCCAGCGTCCGCTGATTCAGCTCTAACACTTTGCCCACCGCCTCTTCAATACACGCAGCCTCTTCATCCAGTCCGAGGCTGTATTTTAAGAGCATCGCCGCTGACAAAATGGTGGCAATCGGATTCGCCACGCCTTTACCGGCGATATCTGGTGCCGAACCACCACTTGGCTCGTAGAGCCCAAAAGCGGTGTCGTTTAAACTAGCGCTAGCTAACATTCCTATGGACCCAGTCACCATACTAGCCTCATCGGAGAGAATATCGCCAAACATATTTTCCGTTAAGATCACATCAAACTGCTGAGGGTTCTTGACAAGCTGCATGGCACAATTATCCACAAGCATATGCTCTAGTTCCACGTCCTCATAATCCTTTGCCACTTCGTTTACCACTTGTCGCCAAAGTCTGGACGAATCGAGCACATTGGCCTTATCAACGCTGGTCACCTTCCCCCGACGTTTTCTGGCAATCTCAAAGGCGCGAATAGCAATACGCCGAATCTCCACATCGGTATACGTCAAGGAGTCTTTGGCTATCCGCACGCCATCCTTTTCTTCAAGGCTCCGCTCGCCAAAGTAGAGGCCACCGGTTAGCTCCCGCATAATCATCATATCAAAGCCCCCGCTTATCAACTCTTCCTTCAGTGGACAAGCAGCCTTCAGCGAGTCATATAGGACTGCTGGGCGCAGATTGGCGAATAGATTAAGTTCCTTCCGGATTTTAAGAAGCCCTGCTTCTGGCCGTAAATTCGCTGGTAATTGATACCAAGGACTGGTATTCGGATCGCCACCGATGGAGCCCATAAGTACCGCCTCACACGTCTTCGCTTCTTTAATCGTCGCCTCTGTCAGCGGCTCTCCCGTGGCATCGATTGATGCTCCTCCTAGAAGTAATTCTTTAAATGAAAAAGAGTGACCGAATACGACCTGAATCTTATTCAGAACCTTTACAGCTTCTGTTACGATTTCCGGCCCTATTCCGTCACCTCTGATTATCCCGATTGTTGCCTCCATAAAAATCATCCCTTCCTTAAAACGTTTATCGTATAATAATACAATATTTCCTGGGATGTTTCAAGACTTTAACACATTAAATCGGAAAACTACGCTTCCAGCACTTGTAGCTCTTTTTCTGCTACCACTTCCCCTACCGCATCCTCTAAAAGGTAGGCAGCGTAGCCATCGAGACCACCAAACTCATCTTCCACTTCGTATTTTGTCACTTTAAGCGTACCGTCATTAATCTCGTAGCTTAACTCGCCAAGCACGCGACCACCGTCGGATTCTACGGTAATTCTACCTTCGTCATCTTTTCTAACTACTTTCATAAAAAGCTACCTCCTACATGGCATTCTGTAATATTGATGGACCCATAAGCGCCCACATAATAAAGGGATACACAATACTTAGGGTAAAGAGAATATTAACTAGCATCAGCATAATCTTGGGAAAAGCCCTTTCTACAAAGCCCCCGCTGATGGCTCCGACAATTCCAAAGGGAACGGTTAGCAGCAGGACCATCATATTCATCTCCCCACTATTTACAAACAGATAGATACACCAAACTACTATATTCAGGGCAATCCCTGACAAACTGATAATAATCGCCTTATTCTTCAATGAATAACCTCCTTAAATACTCACCAATAACTGAAAAACCACTTCCTTCTGGCACGACTCCTCCTTCCTCCCCGGGAAGATACTTAAGAAAAGGAACTTTTTCTCTCGTGTGATCTGTGCCTTCAAAGGTAGGATCATTGCCGTGGTCAGCCGTAATCATTAAAACATCACCAGGCTTTATCAGAGGCATTAACTCGCCTAACTTCTGATCAAAGGCTTCTAGTTCCTTTGCATACCCAACGGGATTCCGGCGATGGCCCCACTTGGCATCAAAATCCACCAGGTTAACGAAACATAATCCGTTAAACGCTTCTCCTGCCACCACAATCGTCTGCTCCATTCCCTGAACGGAAGAAGCCGAATGAACCGCTCTCGTAATGCCTTGACCGTCAAAAATATCGTTAATCTTGCCAATAGCAATTACATCCAGCCCGTGATCTTTTAACTCATCTAACACATTACGGGGCGGTCTAAGGGCATAGTCATGTCGGTTTGCCGTCCGGACAAATTCCCCTTTCTTCTTCCCAATAAAGGGTCTAGCAATCACCCGCCCTACTCGCCACTCAGGCTTCATCGTAATCTCTCTGGCAATTTCGCAGCAGCGATATAATTCCTCAAGACCAAAGGTTTCTTCATTCGCTAATATCTGTAAAACGGAGTCCGCTGAAGTGTAGACAATCATCGCTTCCGTCTTTAGATGTTCTTCTCCTAGCTCATTCATAATCTCGGTGCCGCTAGCAGCCACGTTACCGATAACCGGATGACCGGTCTTTTCTTCTAATTCTTTTATCAAGGCCGCTGGAAACCCTGTGTCTGTAAAGGTAATAAACGGTTCTGTCGTATAGACACCCATCATTTCCCAGTGTCCCGTCATCGTGTCTTTCCCCACACTCTTTTCGTTAAGCTTAGTAACTTGGGCAAGGGGACCTGTAACCGGCTTAACCCCTTCTAGCTTATGAATGTTTCCTAGTCCTAGCTTCTCCAGATTCGGCAAATGCAAGCCCCCCACCGCCTGGGCGGTATGCCCTAGGGTATCTGCGCCCTCATCACCGTAAGCGGCCGCATCAGAAGCGGCGCCAGCTCCTACCGAGTCGATAACAATCAGAAAGGCCCGCTGACTTCTAGACGGCTCTATCTGGGAATACTGAAAAGCTACTCGGGGCTCCCCATTGGCAAGACGAATCACGCCGCAGCGCTTAAATCCTAGTTTCTCCAAGACCTGCTGCATGGTCTGATTATCTTCATGGGTATCAATGCGAAGGTTGTCCGTCTGTTGAAGGCAATATTCCAGAGCCTCTTTAACGATGCCTTTACGCTTGCCATCACTGGCAATCCGGTGAATCACTCCATAAGGCTCCGTATTTAACCAAGCGCCGTCAATCTCTCGGTACGTGGGATCCTCTTCTCGGGAAAAGTAAAACGTTCCCACAACCTCGTCATCATCACCGGTAATCACGTAAGACTTCCCTGCCGAAATATCCTCTTTAAGCAAGTCGCGGCCAGGATACCCCTCTTGCCACTGGCTTAAATTGCCGCTAGCTTTCATATATTCTCGCGCGATGGCAAAAATCTCTTCCATCCTCTCTATATCCGTTTCTCTTGCTTTTCTAATCATTTAAAACATCCTCTTTGGAAAAACTAAGGGGTAGCAATTCGCCTAGTGTATAGCTTCTGAATTCTCTACCGTCGCTTAAAATCACTTCAAAATCATCCGAGCAAAATTCTCGCAGTGTCTGCCGACATACTCCACAAGGGGAGGTAAAGGCAGTATTGCCCTTCCCGTCTTCACTGACGATTAAGATGCCCGTAAAGGCCAGGTGGCCTTCACTTACCGCTTTGGCAAGGGCCGTTCGCTCCGCACATATGGTAGGGGAATACGCGGCATTCTCAATATTACAGCCACTATAAACGGAACCATCCTCTGTCAAAAGGGCGGCCCCTACCTTAAAGAACGAATACGGCGCATACGCTTTTTTAACGGCTTTTTGGGCCACTTCTAGTAGCTCATTCCGTCTTGATTCTTCCATTACAAAAGCCCTTCCTCTTTCGCTAGTTTAATTACACTACTGCTCCCTAAGCGCTCCGCTCCTAGTGACAAGAAGCGCTCGGCATCCGCAATACTTTTAATACCGCCTGCGGCTTTTACCCGCACGTCCTGGCTGACGTTTTTCACCATCAACTCCACATCGGCAAAGGTGGCGCCGCCGCTAGCAAACCCCGTCGAGGTCTTGATAAAATCGGCGCCGGAAGCACTTACCACTTCACATAGTTTAATTTTTTCTGCTTCCGTTAGTTCCGAGCATTCGATAATCACTTTTAAAAGCTTACCGCCAGCGCCCGCCTTTACTGCCTTTATCTCCGCTAGCACCTTTTCAAAGTCCCCGCTTTTAACGTCGCCCAAATTAATAACCATATCCACTTCATCTGCCCCGTTTAGGACAGCGTCTTTTGTTTCACTTACTTTCGAAGCACAGGTATTGTAACCGTTTGGGAAACCGATAACCGTACAAATCGGCAAACGCCCTGCTGCATAAGCTGTCGCCTCTTTTACAAAGCTTGGGGGAATGCAGACAGATGCTACCTGATACGCAATGCCTTCATCGATTAAAGTGCGGATCTCCTCCTTGGTCGCTGTCGGTTTGAGAACCGTGTGGTCTACGTGTCTTAATATCTCTTTAATATCCATTTTTGACTTCTTCCTCTCTTATAAATCCAGGGCAATTTCCATCATCTCGTTAAAGCTGGTTTCCCTATCTTTAGCACTGAGTGCTGTCTTTTTAAATAAATGATCGCTAATGGTGAGCATAGCGAGAGCTTTCTTGCCCGCTTTCGCGGCATTCATATAAAGTGCAGCAGCTTCCATCTCCACTGCCAGCACACCCATACTCTTCCAACGGTCGTTCACCCGGTCATCGTTGTTATAAAAAACATCTGCCGAAACCACATTGCCTACCTTATACTTCGTTCCTTTGGCTTCGGCTAAGGAAACGGCTTTACTAAGTAGCTCGTAGTCACCGATTGGTGCAAAGGTTCCCGGTAGATCAAACTGATAGGCATACCGTGAGTCTGTGCAGGCTCCCTGGGCGATAACCAAATCCATTAGCTCAAGGTCATCGTGAAAACCACCAGCTGAGCCAATGCGTATAATCGCCTCTACCTCGTAAAAATGATAAAGCTCGTAGGAATAGATGCCTATAGACGGCATTCCCATGCCGCTTCCCATAACGCTTACTTCTTGCCTTTTATATTTTCCTGTATAACCAAACATATTTCTAACGGTATTAAACTGCTTTACCTCATCTAAATACGTCTCTGCGATAAACTTCGCTCGCAGAGGATCTCCTGGCATCAAGACTTTCTTCGCAATTTCACCTTTTTCTGCTCCATTATGTGGTGTTCCCATCTTATATCTCCTCCTATTCCTTGTCGCTCTTTATTAATAGGCGCAAAGCTTCTACTGCCGTTTCAATGGCGACTTCCGTTTCGTGAACCACAGGATTTGGTAACCCTTTTTTCGCCCGTTCCTGATTCGCCATCACCAAAAAGACGCTGCCAACTCGGACGCTTCTGGCACTGCCAACGATAAACATCGCGGCGCTCTCCATCTCCGAAGCCATACAGCCTAAGGCTTTAAATGCCTCCCATTTCTGCTGAAGTTCGTAACCCACAGGCATCTTTTCCGGTTCATGCTGGCCAAAAAAGGCGTCCTTACACTGGGCTACCCCTACATGGTAACGCTTATCCCCTTTTTTAGCCGCTGCCACTAAGGCATTCGTCACTTCAAAGTCCGCTACTGCCGGATATTCGATAGGCGCGTATTCTTTAGACGTCCCTTCCATTCGTACGGCACTGTTAGCGATAATGATATCGCCACTTTCAATGTTTTCTTGCATCCCCCCACAGGTGCCTACGCGGATAAACGTATCCGCCCCTACTTTAATCAACTCTTCCATGGCAATGGACGCTGACGGTCCACCAATGCCGGTACTAGTAACCGATACTGGTACGCCGTCAAGGCTACCTGTATACGTAACATATTCCCGGTTATCGGCAATTAACTTAGGGTTATCAAAATGCTTCGCAATCTTCCCGCAGCGCTTTGGATCACCTGGCATAATAACGTAACGTCCCACTTCACCTTCCGCAACTTGCAGGTGATATTGACGGTCTTTTTCTTCTGAGTAATTAATCATATCAAGCCTCCTTTAATCATTCTGTAAATAGGATACCACTTCAAATGGCATTAAACTATAGTTTTTTTGTGTCCTTTTCGTTATAATCGAAGTAGACGTGTCTGTGGTCTGTCCAGAGTAATGACTATTCAAAAGCATAAAGGGGGGGTATATACATGCAAGCTCAATTATTATACGAAATGGAATTATTCTTACGAATTCTCGGTGCTGCCCTTTGCGGCGCAATTATCGGTTACGAACGAGAAAATAAAATGAAAATGGCCGGGATTAGAACCCACGCCATCGTGGCGATGGCCGCCGCTTTAATGATGGTGCTCTCAAAGTACGGCTTTAGCGATGTGCTCCGTCTAGCAGAAGTTTCGCTAGACCCTTCGCGAGTGGCTTCTAGTGTCGTTACCGCTGTCGGTTTCTTAGGAGCAGGTGTTATCTTCGTCCGTAATAAAAGCGTAACCGGTCTGACGACAGCCGCTGGTATCTGGGCCACTGTTGGAATCGGGATGGGCTTTGGAACGGGAATGTACTTTTTAAGCATTGCCAGCACTATCTTCATCCTATTACTCCAGTTTCTCTTTCATGTTAGACCTCTCACTGTCCTAAGCACAACGGCTTGGCAAGTAACCCTTAGAGTCTCTGAAGGCTGCGATATCAACCAGATACTAGCCCGTATTTTCGGCAAGGAAGCTAGCAAAGTCACTAATTTAACCATTAAGCGACTGGAAGATGGCAATCTCCAAATCAAGCTATCCGCTTCTTTTCCTGAAAGCTATAGCAACCAAAATCCTATCGACGTCATCAGTGCCCATCCAGAAGTGGAGAGCATAGAGACTTAAAAACGAAAGAGAGTATCTAAAATGGGAACTAAAAAGCTAATCAATAATCAAAAAGAGCTAGAGGGCAAGGTCGGTCTTTTCGGAACCTTAGCAGATCACGGCTGTGGCATCGTCGGCTTATATAACGCCGAGCTACTGCTTAACGGCGACGCCATGCCACTTGAGCGCTATCAGGAATACATCAACCGTAAGCCCTTGTGGCGTACCGGTTTTCTCGGTGCGCGGGGGATTCATCCCTTGACTCTCTGGTGGTTTTTCAAGCGCCGAGGCTACCGCGTAAAGTGGCGCTTTCGCTGGGGCAAAATCGCTCCTAGTGAAAACACGGTCTTTCTCATTAGCTCCTACTATCTTCGCCGAAAGCGATTCGGCGGTCACTTTCAGGCGGCAACCTTCAAACCTGGTGAACCCCTAAAGACCACCAATCCATCCGGCACGTATCAAGACTTCCAGGCTTTTCGTAAAGAGACAAAGAAGTTGCCGTTTATGATTATCCTCGAGATAAGTAAATAAAACAGGCCAGTATCTAAACACTCAAGATACTGGCCCTTTATTTTGCCTATCCTTTAGCCAAGAAAAGCGGCCAAATCGTTTTCTACTGTATCGCTCTTTGCTAGTCCAAAGGTATCAATTACCACTTGGCGCACATTATCTGATAAGAACCCTGGAAGCGTCGGACCGATATGGATATTCTTAAAGCCCATTGATAATAACGCCATTAAGACAATCACTGCCTTTTGCTCGTACCAAGCGATGTTAAACTGAATCGGCAGGTCATTAATATCTTCCGCGGCAAATATTTCTTTTAACTTCAAAGCCACCACTGCCCAGGAGTAGGAATCGTTACACTGGCCGGCGTCTAGTACCCGAGGAATGCCGTTAATATCACCTAAGCCTAACTTATTATAGCGGTATTTTGCGCAGCCCGAGGTCAGGATTACCGTGTCTTTCGGCAACGCTTTGGCGAACTCCGTGTAATATTCTCTATCTTTCATTCGACCATCACAGCCACTCATAACGAAGAATTTTCTGATTGCCCCTGATTTAACCGCGTCGACAACCTGATCGGACAGAGCGAACACCTGGTTATGAGCAAAGCCGCCAAGAATGGTGCCTGTCTCGATCTCTTCCGGTGCTGGAAGCTTCTTAGCCATCTCAATAATCTGGCTAAAATCCTTCTTTCCCTCAGCATCCGCTTCGATATGAGGACATCCCGGGTAACCGGTGGCGCCGGTTGTAAAGATTCGCTCTCTAATCTCTTCTTTACGAGGTGGTACAATACAGTTGGTGGTAAAGAGAATCGGTCCTTTAAAGGTTTCGAATTCCGTCACCTGTCGGTGCCACGCGTTTCCGTAGTTCCCTACAAAGTTGTCGTACTTTTTAAAGAACGGGTAGGAATGAGCTGGCAACATCTCACTATGGGTATACACATCTACCCCTGTGCCTTGAGTTTGCTCTAATAGCTGCTCTAAATCCACTAAGTCATGACCGGAAATCAGAATCGCTGGATTACTGCGAACACCAATATTTACTTCTGTCATCTCCGGATGTCCGTATTTCGACGTATTCGCCTCATCGATAAGCGCCATGGATTTAACGCCTGTCTCCCCAGTCTTAAGTACGAGCTGAATCAGTTCATCCTTACCTAGGCTATCATCTTCTATCTGGGCTAAAGTATGATACATAAAATCATATATTTCTAGGTTCTCTTTGCCGATATTTAGGGCGTGTTCGGTATATGCTGCCATCCCCTTTAGACCGTAGGTAATAAACTGGCGCAAGGACCGGATATCCTCGTTTTCCGTAGCCAGAACGCCTACACTTTCGGCCTTCTCTAGCGCTTCGGCAAGCGTCAGAACAGTAAAGGTCGCTGAATCCTTATCTACGTTAGCACCGTACTTAGACTTAAGGGCATCCCTAAGGGCTAGTAGCTTCTCGATTTGGGCAAAGATACTATCGCCGTCAAAATTGGCGTTGGTAATCGTCATAAAAAGTGACTTCACGAGCTCATGGTTCACGTCGGGAATGTCTTTTACCGGAATGTTATCGGCCACCACCACTTCGGCAATCCCTTTTAAAGAATAAATCAATACATCTTGGAGTTTAGCGACATCCTCGGTCTTTCCACAGACACCTCGCTTTGTGCACCCTGTTCCAAACGCCGTTTCTTGACATTGATAACAAAACATACTCATAACCTTTTACCTCCATTAGTTTGCATTATTTACCTGATTGCTTCTTATTATAGAGGTTATCATCTCCCTTTAGGAATTAATAAAGGAGATTTAAGAATAGTTTAGAATGTTTTAATCAATATGAAGGATTTTCTTAGCGTTTTCTATTCGCTCTTTCGTCGGCGCCTCAATGCCTTTTAGCTGATAATCGTAACCCAGCTCATCCCACTTATATTCGCCTAGATTATGATAAGGTAAGACTTCCACCTTTTCAACATTCGTAAGGGTCCTGATAAAAGCATCTAACTTATGTAGATACTCATCGTCATCGGTTCGCCCAGGCACGAGGACGTGGCGAATCCAGACCGGCTTATCTATCTCTGAGAGATATTCGGCCATCTCTAAAATATTGGTATTTGGCTGACCTGTCAGCTTTAAGTGCTGGGCATTATCAATATGCTTAATGTCTAACATAATTAAGTCGGTATACTTCAGCAATTCATTAAACTTGGAAAAGAAAGGTTCACGCTTCGTAAATGGATTGCCACTGGTATCAATCGTGGTATGAATCCCCTGTTCTTTTGCTTTTTTAAAAAGCTCCAGCAGAAAATCCAGCTGCATCAGTGGTTCACCGCCACTAACAGTAATACCGCCCTCACTTCCCCAGTAAGAGCGGTATCTTAAGGCCTTTTCTATCAGTTCATCCGCCGTCATTTCCTTACCGGTATTCATCTTCCAAGTATCAGGGTTATGGCAATACTGACATCTCATCGGGCAACCCGCTACGAAGATTACATAGCGGACACCCGGTCCATCTACGGAGCCAAAACTTTCCAGAGAATGTATGTACCCTTTGGTCATCTTATTACGCTCCTTTTTCATTTCTTACAAAGTATTATGACACGTTCTCGCAATCACGTCTAGCTGTTGCTCCTTTGTCAAATCGATAAACTTAACCGCATAGCCAGATACCCGAATCGTAAAGTTGGCATATTCTTCTTTTTCTGGATGCTCCATGGCATCAATCAGCTTCTCAGTACCGAAGACATTCACATTTAGATGATGTGCCCCCTGGGAAAAATAGCCGTCGAGAATATTCACTAGCTTACCTACCCGCTCCGTCTGCTCGTGACCAAGAGCCCCTGGACTAATGGTCTGGGTGTTAGAAATGCCATCTAACGCTTCTTCATATGGTAGCTTCGTCAAAGAGTTAAGCGAGGCCAATAGACCGTTTTGTTCGGCGCCATAGGAAGGATTTGCTCCTGGTGCAAGCGGTTCTCCCGCTTTACGACCGTCTGGTAAGGAACCTGTCGCCTTGCCGTAGACCACATTTGAGGTAATCGTCAAAATAGAGGTGGTGGGCTCCGAATTTCGGTACGTATGGCACTTCCGCAACTTATTCATAAAGGTTTTCAGAAGCCAAACCGCAATATCGTCGGCTCTGTCATCGTCATTGCCGTATTTTGGGAAATCGCCAGCAACCTGGTAATCTACCGCCATGCCATCTTCATCGCGAATTACTTTGACCTGGCTGTACTTAATCGCCGAAAGCGAGTCAACCACGTGAGAAAATCCGGCAATACCCGTTGCAAACGTGCGACGGACATCGGTGTCAATAAGAGCCATCTCTGCCGCTTCGTAGTAATACTTGTCGTGCATATAGTGAATCATATTTAAGGTATCTACATACAATTTGGCCAGCCACTCCATCATCTGGTCGTATCTTTCCATCACTTCATCGTAGTCAAGATATTCGCTGGTGATGGGCCGATAAGCTGGTCCTATCTGCACTTTCGTCTTCTCGTCAACACCACCGTTGATTGCATATAATAGGCATTTTGCCAAATTGGCACGGGCTCCGAAAAACTGAATTTCTTTTCCCGTCTGGGTTGCCGAAACACAGCAGCAGATAGCGTAGTCATCGCCCCAAACCGGTCGCATCACCTCATCGTTTTCATACTGAATCGAGGAGGTTTCAATCGAAATGTAGGAAGCGTAATCTTTAAAGGCCTCTGGCAATCGGTCTGAGTAGAGCACCGTTAAGTTGGGCTCCGGTGAGGGTCCCATATTCTCTAAGGTATGTAAGAAGCGAAAATCGCTTTTGGTAACCATACTGCGTCCGTCCATGCCCATGCCGCCTACTTCTAGCGTCGCCCAGACCGGGTCTCCCGAAAACAGTTCGTTATAGCTAGGAATTCTTGCGAACTTAACCATTCGAAACTTCATCGTTAATTGATCGATTAATTCCTGAGCTTCCCTTTCACTTAAAACGCCTTTTTTAAGATCTCTTTCAATGTAGATATCTAAAAATGTGGAAATACGTCCCACGCTCATCGCTGCCCCATTTTGGGTTTTAATCGCCGCTAGATAGCCAAAGTACAACCACTGAACGGCTTCCTTAGCATCCTTTGCCGGCTGACTAATATCAAAACCGTAGGCCTTCGCCATCTCCTTCATCTCTTTTAAGGCCTTAATCTGATCGGCAATCTCTTCTCTTAAGCGAAAATCGGTGCCCTTCATGCCGTGGCGTTCGCCGGTAATAAAATCCTCTTCCTTCTGACGAATCAAGTAGTCAAGGCCGTAAAGCGCTACCCGGCGATAATCGCCCACAATTCGGCCTCTTCCATAAGTATCTGGAAGACCGGTGATAATCTTCGCCTTTCTTGCTCTACGCATTTCCGGAGTATAGATATCGAAAACGCCTTGGTTATGGGTTTTGTGATATTTTGTAAAGATTTCCACCATCTTCGGATTAGGAGTATACCCATACGTCTCGCACGCCTTTACCGCCATATTAATACCGCCGTAAGGCATAAACACACGTTTAAGTGGTTTATCAGTCTGTAAACCCACCACCTTCTCTTCATCTTTTAGTGAATCTTTAATATACGCCGCTCCATAAGCATTAATATCGGACACCACTTCCGTCTCCATATCCAGTACACCATTATTCGCTCGTTCTTCTCTTTGAAGCCTTTTTAGCTCCTCCCAAAGACTCTCTGTTGCCTTTGTGGGTGCTACCAGAAATTTTTCATCTCCTTCGTAAGGTGTATAGTTATTTTGAATAAAGTCTCTAACATCAACATCGTCTTTCCATAACCTACCGTTAAAGCCTTCCCATTGTACAAAGTCTTTAATTTCCATCTACGTAATCCCCTTTCAATTGCATTTTTATTTTGTTTTCGTGAACAATATAGCACTTTGTATACAGGAATACAATACGTTTTTGATAATAGTTATCATAATCATTGATTGTACTTAATTTTGTGCAAAATCATTAAAAAAAGAACTCACCGTGTGAGTTCTTTTTCAAGCTAGCTTATTCTTTTGAGGCTTTTTCCACCTGAGCAATTGCTGCCTTTTGCATCGGAATACGACAATTCTTATTGCTTCCGAATTCAACGATAACATCTTCATCGGTAATATCAATAATCACACCGTAAAATCCGCTCGTCGTCAGCACGGTATCTCCTACTGCCATATCGGCAACCATTGCCTGAATACGCTTTTGCTCTTTACGCTGTGGTCTGATCAACATAAACCACATTCCGCCGATTACTAATGCCCATAAGGCTAACATAAAAATCGGGCTCATTGTTGCTGCTTGTTCTGCTAATGTAAACATGATAATCCTCCTTATATTCGGGATTCCCTTTGCGGACGTCTCCCCTACCTTTCGGCACTAGTAGTATCATACACCAGGGGGGAAGGTCCTAGCAAGTTTTTTCCGTCATATCTGCTATTTTTTTCGCTTTATACTCAGCGTAATTGCCATTTTCAATCGCTTCTCTAATCTCTTCCATCATATTATTGTAGAAATAGAGATTGTGTAAAACTGCTAGGCGCATACCAAGCATCTCTTTCGCCTTTAATAAATGGCGAATATAGGCTCTTGAGTAAGTCCTGCAGGCGGGGCACTGACACCCTTCTTCGATGGGGCGCGTATCTAATTCAAACTTCGCATTAAATAAATTCAACTTCCCGTGGTTCGTATAGACGTGACCGTGACGTCCGTTCCTGCTAGGATACACACAGTCAAAGAAATCCACACCTCTGTCGACGGCCTCAAGAATATTAATTGGCGTTCCCACACCCATCAAATACGTTGGCTTATTTACCGGCAAATGAGGGACTACGGCGTCGAGAATGCGGTACATATCCTCGTGGGACTCACCTACTGCTAGACCGCCAACGGCGTAACCGTCTAAATCCAGCTTGCTGATTTCTTTGGCGTGATCAACCCGGATATCTTCAAGAATACCACCTTGATTAATCCCAAAGAGCATTTGCTGGCGATTAATCGTCTCTGGCAAAGAATTTAAGCGCTTCATCTCCTCCTGACAGCGAACGAGCCACCTGGTCGTTCGTTCAACTGAGGCTTCAATATACTCTCTACTAGCTACGCTAGATGGGCATTCATCAAAAGCCATGGCAATCGTCGAGGCCAGATTGGACTGAATTCGCATACTCTCCTCCGGACCCATAAAAATCTTACGGCCATCGATATGGGAATTAAAATATACCCCTTCTTCTTTAATTTTACGAAGGCCCGCCAAAGAAAACACCTGGAAGCCACCGGAATCCGTTAAGATAGGCTTATCCCAGACCATGAATTTATGAAGGCCTCCTAATTTATTTACAACTTCATCTCCCGGTCTTACGTGCAAATGGTAGGTATTGGAAAGCTGCACTTGCGTCTTAATCTCCTGCAAATCCGTGGTTGCCACCGCACCTTTAATCGCGGCCGCCGTACCTACGTTCATAAAAACAGGGGTCTCCACCACACCGTGAACTGTGTGGAGTCGCCCCCGCTTTGCAAGACCGTCACGTCTTATTATTTCGTACATGTAACTCCTTTATTCTAGTAGTAGACTAATACTGGGGTTCCCGACTGAATTAAGTTATAAAGCTGGGAAGCAGCATCATAGTTCATATTAATACAACCACGAGAACCGTTGGTCAAATACCAATCGCCACCGAGACGCGGTTGCCACGGAGCATCGTGAAAACCAATACCGCCGTTAAAAGGCATCCAAAAATTGACGGGACTTTCGTATTCATAACTACCATCCGGCATCTTCTTTCCGCGAAGAGTAGTATTCGTAGTCTTATAGTTGAGGAAAAAGAGTCCTGGTGGTGTCTCCCAACCCTTATTCGGATTGCCAGTCGTCACCTCCGTATTAATGACTACCTGACCATCTTGGACAAAGTAAAGCTTTTGCGCGGTTAAATCTACTTCTGCATAAGTATTTCCCACACCTACACCTTCGTGATTAACGGCTCTTTGTGAATACACCGGTTCTCTTGTTACCACTTCTTTATTCGCAATGTTGGCTAATAAAGTGGCCAACTCTTCCTCAATATTGATTTCCCAACCGAAGCTACCACCTGGTACGGTAACCTCACGGCCGCCACTTGATACCATCGTTAGCGGTTGGCCGTACGTATTGTACTTAGCTGCTAGTTCATTTACAAAACCGCGAACTGCTTCTTCGTCTAGATAAACAGCCATGTTCTCATCGGTCTTAAGCCACTGCTCTAACTTCTCGGCATCCACTTTTTCTTGATGAGGATTAAAATCATAAGTCACATCCACACCAAGGCGAGAATTCATCTCTTTGGTTGCAGCGATTACTTCGCTAGAATCCTTGGTGAATTTAGGCTTAAGATAGACATCTTTTGCCATATCGATTTCCTTATGGAAACCGTTAATCGCTTCCTCTACCTTCTTCACAAAATCTTCTTTATTGATCTGGGTGCCGTATACCTCGTCCTTAATCACAAAGGTGCCATTCTCCACAACTGGCTTGGCATCCTCTGAGGGCACTTGCCCTTCTTCGACTAGGCACTTAAGATTATCGATAGCGCTAGTTAGCGCCTTTTCATCGTATTTAACACCAATCTTAGCTTGTAAATTCGGATGTTTAAATAGTGACACAGGCCAAAGGAAAGGATTCTGATCATTAATCAGCTGCTCTACCTCATTCCCTTTCACATATTCGAGGGCAATTGTCTGGCCATCGATTACTTCTGTCTGATTGTTTGCTTCCATAAGTGTAAGCTGATAATCATCTACTTGACCCGCCATATACGTTTCTACTTCTTCAGCTTTTTTCATGGCAAAATCAATATCGTTTATCTTTGTATTAAAGAAAAGATGACTCATAAAGAAAATCGAAATCCCGCAATAGGCAACTAAAAGTACACCAAAAATACTCCCAAGAACAATCCCTAGGCGTTTACGCTTCTTTTTCTTTTCTGCTGCTTTTTCTGCTAGTTCCTCTTCAGTTGGCTCTTCTTCTACTTCTTGCTTATCGAAACTCGGAGAATCAATGTCAACAAAATGTACATCAAGCTCATCAGTATCGTCCTCTGAATCTTGCTCGGACCCAGACTCTTCCTCATCTTTTTGTTTAACTTTTTCTTCATCTTTCTTCTCCATGGCTGCGTAGAACTCTTGCATGGTTTCGTCAGCAATCTCTTCTGAGCTTTTCTTCTCTTTGCTGTTTTTACTGGTTTCTTTCATTTTCTATACTCGCCTCGTTTATTTTAGACACAATTACTTTTTCATTATATTCTATCTTCCTATAAAAGTACAGTAGAATTGTGTGAAAAAATGTGTATAATATTAGGTACATTTATTTTAAAAAGGAGGGCGTATGGCAGGATCAATTTTAGGTACAATTTTTACCATAACTACCTGGGGCGAATCCCACGGAAAGGCCATCGGCGTTGTCGTCGACGGCTGTCCCGCTGGGCTTACTCTCGCCCCTTCAGATATTCAACCTTTTCTAAATCGACGCAAACCCGGTACGAGTAAGTATACAACACCTCGCAAAGAAGGCGATGAAGTAGAGATTCTTTCAGGAACCTTTGCTGGGGTAACGACGGGAACGCCCATCTCAATGGTGGTCTATAACACCGATGAACGCTCCCATGATTACGGAAAGATAAAGGACACGTATCGCCCTGGTCACGCCGATTATACGTATCAGGAAAAGTACGGCATCCGCGATTATCGCGGGGGCGGTCGCTCTTCTGGCCGAGAGACCATTGGCCGGGTGGCAGCGGGGGCCATCGCCTGGAAGCTTTTAAATGAGTTTGGCATCACTCCGCTCACTTACGCCACCAGTATCGGTCCCATCCGTATTTCTAGCGAGCGCTTTGACGAGGCAGAAATTAACAACAACCCTCTTTTCATGCCGGATGCTAAGGCCGCCGAAGAAGCCCGTGCCTATTTGGACGAGTGTCTTGCTCATAGTGATTCCGCTGGCGGCGTGATTGAATGCGTCGTTTCCGGACTTCCGGTCGGTCTTGGACAGCCGGTCTTCGGAAAGCTTGATAGTGAACTGGCGAAAGCGGTAATGAGTATCGGTAGTGTAAAGGGTGTGGAATTTGGCGCCGGTTTTCAAGCAGCTAGCCTAAATGGCCATGAGAATAATGATCCCTTTACCAAAACGGGGAAAGCAACTAATCACGCTGGGGGAATCTTAGGTGGTATTAGCGATGGGGATTCGCTTGTCCTAAGAGCCGCCATCAAACCTACGCCTTCTATCGCTATGCCTCAGAAAACTGTGACCTTAGGCGGCGAAGAGACCAGCATTACCATTCAGGGGCGACACGATCCCGTAATCGTTCCTAGGGCCGTCGTGGTGGTAGAAGCGATGGTGGGGCTAACGCTGATTGATGCCCTTCTAATGAACTGTAGTAGTAAATTAGAAAATCTAAAAAAAATATACGATTGTGAGGAATAAAAACGGTGCCAAAAAAATTAATTGACATTCAAGGTGTCTCCAAATCCTTCGGTGACAACCTAGTAATCGATGACCTTACTCTTTACATTAGAGAAAATGAATTCTTAACCCTTCTCGGCCCTAGTGGCTGTGGTAAAACCACCCTGCTACGAATGCTGGGTGGCTTTGAAACTCCTGATCAGGGGAAGGTGATTTTTGAGGGTAAGAACATTACCGATATCGCGCCTAACAAGCGCCAAATTAATACGGTTTTCCAGAAATATGCCCTCTTCACCCATATGACCATTGCCGAAAACATCGCCTTTGGGATGAAGATTAAAAAGCATACGAAAAGCTACATTGAGGAAAAAATTCGCTACGCCCTAAAGCTGGTTAATCTTGAGGGTTTTGAGGAGCGGATGCCTGACTCCCTAAGCGGCGGCCAGCAACAACGGGTGGCGATCGCTAGAGCGATTGTTAACGAACCTAAGGTGCTTCTTCTCGACGAACCTTTAGGCGCTCTCGATTTGAAACTTCGCCAAGATATGCAGTATGAATTGATCCGTATGAAAAACGAACTGGGAATCACTTTTGTCTACGTAACTCACGATCAAGAAGAGGCCTTAACCATGTCTGATACCATCGTCGTTATGAATCAAGGATACATTCAGCAAATCGGCACTCCTGAAGATATCTACAACGAGCCCCAGAACGCCTTTGTAGCAGATTTTATCGGCGAAAGCAATATCTTCTCAGCCCTAATGGTGGAAGACAAACTGGTAAAGATACTGGGCGTAGATTTTCCCTGTGTAGACGTCGGCTTTGGTAAAAACAAACCTGTCGATGCGGTTATTCGCCCTGAGGATGTGGAGCTAGAAAAGCCTGGTAGCGGCATTATCGATGGAATTGTCACCCACCTGATCTTTAAGGGCGTTCACTACGAAATGGAAGTTGAAGCCCATAACTATACTTGGCTAGTCCACAGTACAGAAATGTTTCCTGTGGGAACCATGGTGGGGATTCACGTGGATCCCTTTAATATCCAAATTATGAAAAAACCAGTTTCTGAAGATGAGGAGGCGATTGAAGTTGAAGAGTAAAACCTTAAAGCAGCTTCTTAGTGGCCCCTATCTCTTTTGGGCAGTTGCTTTTATCATCATTCCTTTGGTAATGATCTTTTATTACGGGTTGACTACCCCTGAAGGCACGTTCACCTTTGCAAACGTAGCCAAAATCACCACTCCCGAGAACTTAAAAGCGTTAGGTTTAGCGCTACTTTTATCCTTTATCAGTACCGCTATCTGTTTACTACTAGCCTACCCTCTAGCGATTATTTTAACGGGAATGAACGTCAATCAAAATAGCTTTGTGGTGCTTATCTTCATCCTTCCTATGTGGATGAACTTTCTTCTGCGCACCATGGCTTGGCAGAATCTTCTGGAGAAAAATGGCGTGATTAACATCGTGCTTGAGTTCCTGCACTTGCCAGCCCTGGAGATCATCAACACACCGGCAGCCATCATTCTGGGAATGGTCTATAACTTCCTGCCCTTTATGGTGCTGCCCATTTATAACGTCCTCTCGAAAATCGATAAGGATGTTATCAATGCCGCTAAAGACTTAGGCGCCAATCCTTTACAGACTTTTTTGCGCGTCACCTTACCCCTAAGTAGACCTGGCATTATCAGCGGGATTACCATGGTCTTTGTACCGGCGCTAACTACCTTTGTTATCTCCGACTTACTAGGCGGTAGCAAAATCCTTTTAATTGGCAATGTTATCGAACAAGAGTTTAAACAAGGCAGCAACTGGCACGTAGGCAGTGGCCTGTCCCTTGTGTTAATGGTCTTTATTATTCTAAGCATGGCGCTAATTGCCAAATACGACAAAGACGGGGAGGGCAATAGCTTTTGATTAAGTCATTTTTAAAACGATTTTACCTAGTTCTTATTTTAATACTGCTCTACGCGCCAATTCTCACTTTGATTGTCTTATCCTTTAACAACTCAAAGACCCGGTCAAAATGGGGCGGCTTTACTGGTAAATGGTACGTCTCTCTCTTCCAAAACAAAGAGATTATGAACGCCCTCTTTACCACTCTCGCGATTGCTCTTTTAAGCGCGGCTATCGCCACCCTAATCGGGACTGTCGCCGCCATTGGCATTAGCGCCATGGGCAAAAGAAAACGTACGGTAATTATGGGTATTACCAACATTCCCATGCTGAATGCGGATATCGTAACCGGTATTTCCTTGATGCTACTTTTTATCGCTATTCGCTTCTCCTTGGGCTTTACCACGATCCTCCTAGCACATATTACCTTTAATATCCCCTATGTGATTTTAAGCGTAATGCCAAAGCTTAAGCAGACAAGTAAAAGCACCTATGAAGCAGCTTTAGACCTAGGTGCATCACCACTACAAGCTTTTTTAAAAGTGGTGATACCAGATATCTATCCAGGAATCACCTCAGGCTTTCTCCTAGCATTTACCATGTCCCTAGATGATTTTATCATCACTCACTTTACAAAGGGACCAGGGGTGGACACACTTTCCACCAAAATCTACAGCGAGGTTAGAAAAGGCATTAAGCCAGAGATGTATGCTCTCTCTACCCTGCTCTTTCTCTCGGTACTTATTTTGCTCTTTCTCGTTAACATGACGCCACCAGAGGCGGAGCGCAAAAAGAAAACCCACCCAGTGAAGCGAATTCTGGTGAGACGAGTGGCACCTGCTCTTTTAGGTATACTGGTGCTAGTAGGCGGCGTCTATTACTCTACTTCTAGCAATGTAGCTGGTAAGAAGCAAGTGATCGTCTATAACTGGGGCGAATACATGGACCCCGAGGTACTGACTCTCTTCGAAGAAGAGACCGGTATTCAAGTAGTCTATGAGGAATTCGAAACCAATGAGATTATGTATCCCAAAATTCAGTCTGGGGCAATCGCCTACGATGTAGTCTGCCCGTCAGATTACATGATTGAACGCATGATTGAAAATGATTTACTAGCAGAATTAAATTACGAGAATATTCCTAATATCGAGAATATCGGGGATACGTATCTGGAACAGTCAAAACAATTTGACGCCCAGAACCGCTACTCCGTTCCTTACTGCTGGGGAACCGTGGGGATTCTTTACAACAAAACAATGGTGGATGAGGAGGTCGATAGTTGGAGCATTCTCTGGGATGAGAAGTATCAAGATAACATCCTGATGCAGAACTCGGTAAGAGATGCTTTTGGTATCACGTTAAAGTACCTAGGCTATTCGCTGAATTCTACCGATAGAGATGAGCTTTATGAAGCTACCGATCTTCTAACCCTACAAAAGCCCTTAGTACAAGCCTACGTAATCGATCAGGTAAGGGATAAAATGATTGGCAATGAAGCCGCTCTCGGAGTTATCTACTCCGGTGAAGCGATCTACACCCAGTCCGAAAACCCTGACCTTGAGTACGTTATTCCTAAGGAAGGGTCTAATGTTTGGATTGATTCTTGGGTGGTTCCGAAAAACGCTAAGAACAAAGAGAACGCCGAAGCGTTCATCAACTTCTTATGTCGGCCAGACATTGCCAAGATGAACTTTGACTATATCACCTACTCTACGCCTAACGAAGCGGCCAGAGACTTAATCGAGGATGACGCAATACGTAATAGCAAAATCGCTTTCCCCGATGCAAAGGATCTAGAAAACTGTGAAACCTTTAAGTTCTTAGGGGACAAAAACGATGCGCTCTATAACGAGCTTTGGCGAGAAGTAAAAAGCCATTAAGGAAAGGGGACACGCAAATTTGCGTGTCCCTTTTCCTTAACTTGTTCCTAAAATATTACCACCGATAAACTCTCGCAGTAGAGAGTTCGCCGGTACATTTTCGCTGCTGATTACTAAGAAGTAATCTAAGAATTTAAGCAGGCGCTTCGCTTCCACGTATTCGGGAGCATTTTTCTCAATAGCAAAAAGCTGAGCCTCTACGTATGGCTTAAGAACCGCCAACTCATAGATAAGTGCCGAGTCAAACATCACGTCGGCCTCTTCCTGATAAGGGAAGATATTCTCTTCTTCACCTCTGCGCACCGAATCCCACATGTTAATGGTCTTCTTCGCATCCGCCCCCCGCATCCTGGCATCTCTAACGATTCGTCTAAGGAGACGTCCATCAGTGGTAGGAATCCGGTTGTGTTCATCGATATTAAGCTGAGTCAAGGCGCTTATATAAATCTTGAATTTTTGGTCGTTATTAAGGCTTTCGGTCAACTTCGGATTAAGACAGTGAATACCTTCAATCACTAAGACGTCATTTTCGGCAAGTTTCAGAATCGGTCCACCGTATTTTTTCTTACCTTCAATAAAGTCAAACGTGGGTATAACCACTTCTTCGCCAGCTAATAGGCGCTGCATATGGTCGTTGAACAATTTCACATCGACGGCTTCAAGGCACTCGAAATTATAAGTTCCATCAGCCTCTCTAGGCGTGTCTTCTCGTTCAACAAAGTAATTATCCACCGCAATCGGGTGAGGTACCAAGCCACTGGCTTTAAGCTGAATACTGAGTCGATGGGAAAAAGTAGTTTTTCCCGAAGAGGACGGTCCGGCAATCAGAACAAACTTCACACTCTTCTGGGCGCTAATAGCAGAGGCAATTTCCGCGATTTTTTTCTCCTGTAGGGCCTCTTGAACCAAAACTAATTCACTAACATTATGATGGCAAATCTGGCGGTTAAGGGCGCCTACCGTCTCGATGTTTTGCATATCTCCCCACTTAGTGGACTCTTTCTGTACTTGGAATAGCTTGTGCTGGGGCGCAAAAGGCGGCACCGTGCGAGTGTCCTTTGCCGTTGGCATCTGCAGAACAAAGCCTTCATCATAGGGAAATAATTTGAAGTACTGAAGGTAACTGGCTGAGGGCACCATATAGCCGTAATAGTAATCCTCAAATTCGTTCATACTGTAAATATTAACCCGGGATACCATCCGGTATTTAAAGAGCTCTTCTTTATCATACATCCGGTGCTTGTGAAATAGAGCAATGGCATCGTCCGTATTGAGACTGCGTTTATCAATCGGTACATCGGCCCGCACCAGTTCGTGCATTCGGGCCTCCACTTTATCTAGAAACTCTTGATTAACTTCGATATCGCCACCTAAAACCGTGCAGTAATAGCCTTTACTAATGGAGTAGTGAATACGCACGCTAATATCAGTATGATTTGTCACATCGTGAACGGCTTTTACCATCATCAGACACATACTGCGTTTGTACGTCTTATGACCGGCACTGCCGCTGGAACTTTCAAAGCGCACCTTGGTATTATCACGCACGTATTTGGTAAGTTCAGTGAGCTTGCCGTCCACATAAGCTAAGACGATATCATCGGCAAACTCCTTTTGATACTCCCTAGCAACGGTCTCTAGCTTCGTTCCTAATGAATATTCTTTTTCCACACCGTCAATGGTGATTTTACATAACTTTTCTCCCATGTCTCCCCCTTTAAACGATAATAAACGGTGATTTAAGCGGCTCTGTAGCCACTATAACCTCCGGAATCTGCTGTAAGATAAATTCTTTCATGTCTTCAATAAAAATATGCTCGATGCCGTAGTGTCCCGCATCGATGACTCTAAGACCTTGATCTAGAGCGTCAATTCCCGTATGGTGATCGATATCTCCAGTAATCAAGACGTCCGCACCTTTATTAATAGCGGGACGAATCATGCTGCTTCCTGAACCAGGCGAAATGGCGACGACGGACACCTGGTCATCAAGATCACCAAAGACCTTCACACTGCCTAAGTGAAAACGATCTTTCACCTGCTTCGAAAACTCACCTAGGGTGACAGAACTCTCTAGTTTTGCCACCTTGCCGATGCCTAGATCCCCCTCAACGGCTGTCACTTCCAAGGTCTCCGAATTCTCTAAACCAAGAACCGCTCCCGATAAATCCGACATCCCGAGAACGTCGTAGTTAGTGTGAGCTGCATAATAAGAGATATCGTTCTGAATTAACTGGATAATCCGTCGCCCGATAAAATCGCTACTGGTTATGCGTTTAATCGGCGAAAATAATAGCGGATGATGAGTAATTAGCATATCCGCACCGAACGCAAGCGCATTGGCAATCACTTCATCGGTGGCATCAAGGGCGATGTAGATTTTCTTCACTTCTTTATCGTCTCGGCCTACCAAAAGTCCCACATTATCCCACTCAAGGGCATACTCTTTGTCGTAACTAGCTTCTATCTTTTCCACTATTCCCTGACAAACCATCGCTAATCTCCCTTCTACAAATAATACTGAAGCGCTTCCTTTATATCTTGTAATTCAGCCTTAAGCGCTCCTTGTCTGGCACGAATTTCGGGAGTGTCCCTCCCCGTGAGAGTGCTACTTATCTGCTCCTTAAGCTGCTTTTCCTTTTGCAAAAACGTATATAGGGTCTCGTTTTTTTCCTGTAATAAGCAAGGTCCATACTGATGCTCCCATGATGAATACGTTTTCTCTGGTCCTTTTTCTACGAAGAGGGCGGTGTAAAACTTCCCAGCCTCTTCTACCATCCCTTCATCACTAATCATAAGCCCTAAATCCGCTAGACGCTCTCGCACCTTTTTAAGCTCTGACTGAGGTTGAAGAATCAAATAATCTAAAGCATCCACCACTTCTTTGCTGGCTTCTAGAATCCTTAACACTAACGCGCCGCCCATGCCGCTAATGATCACGCCCTCTGCTTCCCCTGGGGCTAGCTTTTCTAGACCGTCACTAAGGCGGAGTTCAATGCTCGCCGAAAGACCGGCTTCGCCTACGTGCTCTCTAGCTTTTTCAAGAGGGCCCACATTAATATCCATTCCTAGGGCCCGGGGACAGATTTTATTTTCTACCAGATAAATCGGAAGATAGCCGTGATCCGTTCCCACGTCGGCAACCACACTTCCAGGGCGAGCGAAATCCGCTAGCATCTGTAGCCGTTTTGATAACCCGTTCATCTTAGTCTAAATAATCCTTTAACTTACGGCTGCGGCTAGGGTGGCGAAGCTTACGAAGAGCCTTGGCTTCTATCTGCCGAATACGCTCTCTCGTAACGTCAAACTCTTTCCCTACTTCTTCTAGAGTACGTGCTCTGCCGTCATTCATACCAAAGCGCAAGCGCAAAACCTTCTGCTCTCTTTCCGTCAGCGTATCAAGGACTTCATCAAGTTGCTCCTTTAAAAGGGTCTGAGCTGCCGCTTCCGCTGGCACCGGCACATTATCGTCTTGGATGAAATCCCCTAGATGAGAGTCCTCTTCCTCACCGATTGGGGTTTCTAAGGACACCGGTTCCTGAGAAATTTTAAGAATCTCCCGGACTCTTTCAACCGGCATATCTAACTCTTCTGCAATCTCCTCTGGCGTGGGTTCTCTTCCTAGCTCCTGTAATAGCTGACGGGAAACTCGGATAAGCTTATTGATTGTCTCCACCATATGTACCGGAATACGAATGGTCCGCGCTTGATCGGCAATCGCCCTCGTAATCGCTTGGCGAATCCACCAGGTTGCATATGTACTAAATTTAAAGCCCTTATGGTAGTCAAATTTCTCTACAGCCTTAATAAGACCTAAGTTTCCTTCTTGAATCAGGTCAAGGAAAAGCATGCCACGGCCTACATAGCGCTTAGCGATACTAACAACCAGACGTAAGTTGGCTTCGGCTAGACGTTTCTTCGCCTCTTCATCACCATCGTCCATCCGCTTAGCTAGTTCTACCTCTTCCTCCGCGGTTAAAAGCTGAACCTTACCGATTTCTTTTAGATACATCCGCACAGGATCTTCAATGCTAATTCCATCAGGTACGGATAAGTCGATTTTCTCAACATCCACTTCCTCTTCTTCTCTAGCGATGATCTCGTCGTCGATTACTTCGTCATCAGCATCGTTATCAGAGGTTATTCTGAGGACATCAATACCGTTTTTCTCTAACTGTTCGTAAACTATTTCCATCTGTTCTGTCTCCAGTTCCATTTCCACGAAAAATTCGTTAATCTCCCCGATTTCCAGAATGCTCTTCTTCTTTTTTCCGAGAACGACTAGCTCTTTCATTTTCTCTTCAAATTTCAACATGTTTTCTTCCATTTTTTACATCTCCTCATCCACATTAGTCTATCATCTTAATTTCGATTCTTCTAATCTGCTCCAGCGCTTGCTTTTTTTTCATCACTTCTTGCAGGCCGCTTATATCCGTTGGATCTAAGGCCTTCACCTGCTCTTTTAGGCTACGCTCCTTCACTTTTTGAAGAGTATCGATAATAGATTTCTTCTGTTCATTAACATCTTCCAAACCGCGAATCTTGCTATTGAAAATGCCCGCGGCCTCTTTATGCTCATCATCATCGGTAAAATGATTGATAATCATCGCTTGGTTAACACTGCCTTCTTCGTACTGCTTTACGAGAAGCTCATAGATCTCACGGTAAATCTCTTTCGTAAAATCCGCCTTATCCAAATAATCCTTAAGGCTTTCATATACCTCCCGGTCATCGGCGATCCAGGTTAAAAGGATTTTCTGAGCTAGCTCCTCGCCATCTTCTCTTTCCTTTTTCTTCGCACCGGTTGGTAGCGGTCTTTTAACGACTTTTGCCTGTCCTAGACGTAGCGCGGCCTTTTTGACCAGTTGTTTTAAGTCTTCATACTCTACGTGATACGCCTTAGCCACTGCTTCAATATAATTATTGCGTTCGATTTCCTCTTCGAAGGTAGTGAGGCGTTCAGCCACAGCGTTCATGTACTTGGTCTTCCCCTCTGGAGAGTCCATATCGTACTCGCGCATCAAAACCTTGAGGCTATACATAAAGCCATTTTCGGCCTCATCAATCCGCTTCTGAAACCCTTCCGCACCTTCTTTATTAATTAGCTCATCCGGATCCTTATAAGGGTCCATCCGAATAATCTTACCGCTAATCCCCGCCTCTTTAATAATCGGTAAGGCTCTAAGCGCCGCTCGCGTTCCTGCATCATCGCTATCATAGGTTAAGTACACCTGGTCCACGTACCGCCTAAGAAGGGAGGCTTGCCCTGAAGTAAAGGCTGTTCCTAGGGAAGCAACCGCTCCGGTAAAACCAGCCTTTTGTAAGGCGATAACATCCATATACCCTTCGCAGACAATCAAGTACCCAGCTTTTGACTTCCTTGCGTAATTCAGTCCGTATAAGTTGCGACTCTTATCAAACAACAGCGTCTCTGGTGAATTCAAGTATTTTGGCTCGCCCTCGCCCATCACCCGGCCACCAAAGCCGATTACCCGGCTATTGGCATCCATAATGGGGAACATCACCCGGTTCCAAAACTTACAGTACGCGCCATTTCTTTCATCCGCGGAAAATAAGCCGGACTCCATTAAAAGACCATCGGAATACCCCTTCTCCTTTAAGTAACGATAGAGCTTACGGCCATCCTTGGGGGCAAATCCCAGTCCGAAGCGACGAATCACCTCATCGGAAAGCCCACGCTTCTTTAGATAAGTAAGGGCAATCTCTCCCGACTGTTCGCCTAACTCCCAGAAAAAGTAATTAGCCGCAATCTTATTAATCTCCAGAATCTGTAACTTCTTATTGGCTTTGTTTTTCTGAGCCTCTGACTGTTCCATCTCCGGTAACTCCACCCCTGAGTGCTCCGCCAAAAATTTAAGTGCTTCCACAAAGGTGTAATTCTCGTATTTCATGATAAAGGTAATGACGTTGCCTGCCTCCCCGCAACCGAAGCAGTAAAACATCCCCTTTTCCTTACTAACGGAAAACGAGGGGGTCTTTTCATTATGAAAGGGGCACAAACCAAAATACGTATTGCCCTTTTTTTGCAATTTTACGTAGCCGGATATCACATCCACAATGTCGCTCCGGCTACGCACCTCTTCAATTATCTCTTCAGGATAAAACATTTAGTATAAACTCCATTCTACTGCCATGCCTGAGGCACAAAAAACTCTTCAAACTTCTTAACCGCATAATTATCGGTCATGCCGGCGATATAATCACACACCACTCGCTCTTTACTTTCTCCTTCTCCTAACATCTGCAAATACTCATCTGGAAGTATCTCATAATGAAGTAAATAATACTCATAAAGCTTCGTAATCATGGCTACCGCCTTATCCTCTTCTGACTTTGCTTTGGGATTTAAATAGACGTTTTCAAACATAAATTTGCGCAGTTCAATCATCGCCGCCTCTACTTCTGCAGACTGGGTAATCCGGTCCTTGTCCATGCTACTAGTAATCACGTCATGAATCATGGTATCAAGGCGCACTTTACTAGATACACCTAAAACAGCTTTTAAATCACTAGGAATATCTGCCTCTTCGATAATCCCCCCGCGAATCGCATCGTCAATGTCGTGATTGATATAGGCGATTTTGTCAGAAAGGCGGACAATCTGTCCCTCCAATGTAAAAGGAGTGCCACTGGTCTTATGGTTAACTATCCCGTCTAAAACCTCCCAGGTAAGGTTAAGCCCTGCCCCGTGCTTTTCTAGCTTATCAAGAACCCGAACACTTTGCTCGTTATGGGTAAAATTGCCACCCGTAACCTTATTAAGCGCCCGCTCACCAGCGTGTCCAAAAGGCGTATGCCCCACGTCGTGACCAAGGGCAATAGCCTCCACCAAGTCTTCGTTAAGGCGTAGCGCTTTCGCCACCGTCCGAGCATTCTGGGAAACTTCTAACGTATGTGTTAGCCGGGTCCGATAATGATCCCCCTTTGGTAGTAAAAACACCTGGGTCTTTTGCTTAAGCCGGCGAAAGGACTTACTGTGTAATATCCGGTCCCTATCTCTTTGAAAAACTGGACGGATATCGCATTCTGCTTCCACCGTCCCCCGCCCCTTAGAATCCTGACTCTTCGCCGCATAGGGGCTTAGATATTCATATTCTCTACGTTCTAACTGTTCCCGAATAGTCATGGCTAATCCTCCTGCAACCGTGCTTCTATAGCGGCAACCACCGTTTCTAGCACTTTGATACGAGCGTAATATTTGCAGTTACCAGGGATAATAATCCAAGGTGCCGCTGGCTTATCCGTGCGAATAATCATCTCGTTAACCGCTTCTTCATAGGCGTCCCATTTTTCCCGGTTACGCCAGTCCTCATCGGTAATCTTCCACTTCTTTAACGGATTGCTGCTCCGTTCGTCAAAGCGTCTTTTTTGCTCATCCTTATCGATATGCATCCAGAACTTAAGCACCACATACCCTTCGTTCGTCCAGTCTCGCTCCATATCATTGATTTCTTTATAGGCCCTTTGCCACTCTGGTTTCGTACAAAAACCTTCAATTCGCTCTACCATCACCCGGCCGTACCAAGTACGGTCGAAAATCCCGATATGGCCATACTTAGGCACGTGTTTCCAAAAACGCCACAGGTAATGAAAGCGCTTTTCCCAGTCGTTTGCCGCTGCTGTTGGGCTCACTTCGTACCCCCTAGGATCTAGCTTACTAGTAAGACGCTTAATCGCCCCACCTTTGCCGCCGGCATCCCAGCCCTCAAACCCAATGATGACTGGAATCCGTTTGCGATAAAGCTCACCGTGTAAACCTTCTAGCTTTTTCTGAAGCTTCCGTAGCTTTCGCTGATACTCTTCTCTTGTCAAAGATTTGCTCAAATCTACTTTATCAAGAACCGTTTCGTGAACCGCTTCTTCTTCGCTGTGAGGATAAATCACCTGTACTTGCTCTTCCTCTTGCTTAGCTTTAATGGCGCTTTCCATAGCTCCAGTTACAGCTTCATACACTCTTAGCGTCGTAAACCGTCTATCGGTAGCCGGAATCACGTGCCAAGGCGCCTCGGGATTATCCGTCGCCTTTAACATATTTTCGTTAATCTTCGCGTATTTGGAGAACTTCTTATTGCGCAGCAAATCGCCAGCGCTCACCCGCCAAGCCGTATCTTCATCTGCTAATAGTCGCCCAAAGCGCTGCTTCTGAGTCTTTTCATCAATCGCTAAGAAAAGCTTAATAATAACCATTCCCTCGGCTATCAACTGACCTTCAAAGGCCGCAATGGATTTGTAGCTTGCTTTTACTTGCTTCTTATCCACTCTTTTTTCAAAATAGTCAATCAGCACCCGGCGGTACCAGCTACTGTCAAAAATTGAAATCCGCCCCTTCGCCGGCATCTTGTTCCAAAAGCGCCACAAAAACGGATGCATCGCCTCTTCTTCAGTCTCGTTCTTGACTGGATAGACGATGAATCCGCGCGGATCTAACCCCTTTAAAAGTTGTGCTGTCTGTACGCCCTTACCGGCTGCACCAAAGCCTTCAAAGGCAATCATCACGGGAATCTCTAATTCCTTTAACTGCCTTTGTAGCTCCATCAGCTTAGCCTGTAGAGGTTTGATTGCTTCTTGGTAATCCTGTTTACTAATTTTTACATCGTAATCTAATTCCTTTAGCATACTACCCCCTTCTTCAAAGCATATAGAGTTAGTATACACTATAAATCCCTTTTTTCCTAATATATAGAGGGATTTTATCTATTTTTTACTATAAAACAAAAAAGACATCCTCACGCCTGAGAATGTCCTTTAATCTTTTGGAGGGTGAGACATTTTACACTCATCGGGGGAAAAGAGTAAAATGTCTCAATGTTAGATTGTGAGACACGACCTGCGTGTCCCCTATCCAATGAAACTCGCCTTTTTAAGTTCGGCGACTGCGTCTTCGGTCTTACTTTCATTTACTAGGATAATCGGTCCCGTACAGCCCATGCCGCTCTCAGCATAAATGCCTACTTTCCAGAGGGCCTGTACTCCGTCTTCTAGGTCCATAATCTCGATTCCGGCGATTTGTGAGGTTACCACCTCTTTCGGTGGTGCTTTTACCTCTTCAGCTTCGCTACTCTTTCCAGTGCTTGCCTCTTTTCTCGCTTTTAAAATCTCGTCTAAACCGGCTTTCTTAGCGGCTGCAAATTCCTTCTCGGCAACTGCCCTCAAATCCCCACGGACTAATTCGGCGGCATATTTAATCGCCCCTTCAATTACCGGGGCGCCAGAAGCTCGAGATATAATCATGACAAGCTTATCATACCCTTCTCCAATGCCTGGTCCATAGCCGTCACCAATCGCTTCATAGCTACCACCAGTGTTAAACGAAGAGAGCATCTTAGTCATGATGTTACCGGAAAGCGAATCACATACCATTACATCTGCGGAACCCATTAACACATCGTTGCCTCTAAGGACTAAGCCTCCATCGGCCCGCTTCGACTGGGCAAAAGTGATATCATAGCCACCTGCTTGCAATTCTTTTAAGGCCTTCTCCGTCTGCCGGGCACCATCTACATTTAAGATTCCTACAGTAGGATTCGTCTTGCCACAGGCTTTCGCGGCGATGATTCCGTATATCGCGTTCTTAATCATGCCCTCTATCCGGTCGGCGCTAGAAGTTCCCGTGGTGGTAGCGATGTACATCGATTTTCCCATCCCCGGGGTCAGGCTTCTACCTACCGTCGACACCCCAATGGGGAAAGGAAAGTGCATAGTAACTGCTCCGTCCACTTCCTTCTTATCCAGTAGCTCTTCCATCTTCTTGTGGCCTTCTTCTTCATCAGCCACGTGGATTGTAGTTACGCCTTCCGCTTCTAGAGTCCCGATGTAATACACATCGATTCCCGTCTTGGCTGCGGCCTGGGCTCCAGCGATCGCATTGACTTCACCGTGTTCGCTACCCATGCCTGTTAAGGCAATCTTCGGTTTGGCAGCGAAGCTCCCGCTTTCGATACCATCCGCGATCTCGAGAAAGGTGGACGCTACTAATTCATTTAAATTCTTAGCCATTTTGCGCCTCCTCTACTCTGCTTTGTCTAGCATGTTTTGCGCGAAGTCCTTTAAGGCTTCGGCGATTAGTTGTTTCACTTCCGCTTTATCAAAGCTGCCGCCCTCTGTCTCGCCGCTATTAGGCTGCATAATAAAGGATACGCCGTCAAATAGGTTGGTCATCCGGCCAAGGAATAAGCTTCCTTTACCGATAATCATCGCTTTATTTACCTTGCCGGCTTTAATGTCTTCGATTCCAAAACCGATGTAAGGTACACCGGATGGGATATGTCCCTGAGTGGGGGCCCAGCCGATCATCCCGTGGTTTTTAACGAAGTCATTTAAGTCTTTCGGAGTCATCTCCCCGCGCTTAGCAGCAAGAGCACCGATCATCTTGTAGTTAGCAAGGGGTACATCACCGGCACCTGCTGGTACGGTAATATCTGGATTTTGCATCTCTGGAGAGTACTTATCCACATCTAAGATTTTAAGCCCACCCTTTTCGAGGCCAGAGATTACTAGGCCAGTCATAACTGCCTGAGGAGCCGAGCCGGTTCCTACACTGTGGCGTCCAAGAAGGTCAAGATTTACTTCTGGGCTTACGCCGTCGTTTTCCGTAATCACTACCGCAAAACCGCCTAAGCAGTCTTCTAGAATCGGAATCTCTTTCTTCAAATGATCTTTTCCGTTCATACCTAGCTTTGCGGTACAACCACCACTGGTAACGATGACGGTTTTATAAGCACCTGATTTAACAAGAGCTGCTGCTTCAATGACTGCATGGGTCGGTGCTGCACAGAAACCTCTTAAATCTGAACCCGTCGCGTTTACAAGACCCGCTACTTCTGCCGCCGCTTTGGCGAAGTTACCGCCACCTCTTTGGTTCATGTCACCACATGCTTCTTCCGCGCAGTCTACTACGTAGTCTACGTCTTCTTTACGGATTCCCGCGTTCTTAACGGCATAAAGAAGCGCTAAGACGCTGGAAGCCTTACTCATCAGGTTCTCGTGCATTACGTGAGCCGATAAGTTGCTATCTATATCATGAGCTCGCTTTACGCAGCCCACTAGTTTTCCATCGTGATATAAGCCTTCAGCATCTTCGTTATTCACGAAGTTCTCGATTTCTGAAAGCTCTACGCCCTCATGAATTCTGGCATTGATATCCTCAGAGATAATTGGATTGGCCATGAAGGCTTCTTTATGAGATTCAACAAACCCCTTCTCTAGACGCACAACTTCAAACATATCAGAAGCCTGTACTAAGAGCAAGAACTCCTCTTGAGGCATAATCTCACCAAACTTACCATAGCGTTTGGCACCGTCCATGGTCTTATTATACCAAGGAAGCTCTACCTCCCTAAGCTCATCGGGATGTAGATTGCCAATATAAGTCTGGTTCGGATAGTAATTAACCGCATCCTCAAAACTACGTAGATGCTTTGGTACTTCTTTCAAGTATTCGGATTCTGGATTCACAATTCTCTCCGTGGTCTGAGTCGTTCCGTTGTGCAATACCATATCCGGTGTATGTACCAGCACGTAGCTGGTGCCTTTAATTACACTATTCATCTTTATTCACCTTTCTATAATAGAATTAAGGGGAATAGGGATCTTTGTCCCTATCCCCCGATTGATTCTCTAGTATTTCGTGTATTCGTCACGAATGGCCGACATTTCACTAACGATATCGTCAATGTCAAGAACCATTTCCATCATACTAATCTGTTCATCATATACAGCTTCGTCAAACTCAGCTTTAATTTCTGGTTCACATACGTGATATACTTTAAGTCCAAGCTGGACTCCAGTGAGCGGACCTGCAAAAGTAGGGTCTCCTGCGGTTACGGTTTCGGCTGCAAGACCTGCAGCTTCTCCTTCAGCAGCACCAAGAAGTACGACCAAGTTTTCTGGGCCGAATTCCTCAGCGAATTCTTTAACTCTCTTTTGATTTTCTAGATCCATTGCTCCTGCGCTCGTTCACACGAAGCATTCCGTCGATGAAAATACTACGTCCGCACCGGCTGTGTTCACACACTCAGCGATAGCTGGTCCGGGGATTCCATCACGGTCTCCAATAATTATTGCTTTTTTACCTTCTAAAATAGCCATAATTAATCTCCTTTCTTCTATCATGTTACGTATTTATGATTGCAGAGTCCTAGATATAACTCTTAATCATCTCTTCGATGGCTTCTTCTGTACAATCGTCTTTCACAAGCTCTTGTACTTTCTCACCGTCCTTATAAACTGCCATTACAGGAAGGCCAAGAACCTTTTGGGCAATCGCCAGTCTTCTCGCTTTCGTGGTATTAAGGGCAGTAAACTTAAGCTTATCACCGTAGGTATCAGCAAACGCGTGTACCTTTGGCATCAACGCCTGACATGGTACACAGCCATCGCCGTAGAAATCTACGAATACGTATCCGTCTGCTTTTAATACTTCTTCTTCAAAGTTTTCTTTTGTAAGCTCTAGCATGATAAATCCTCCTGAGTTATTCTAACTTACAGATATCCTGATATCTTTCTTTCGATCCAGGTAGCGGCAATGGCACCGTCAGCTGCGGCGGTAACCACTTGACGAAGGCTTTTGATACGCACATCTCCAGCCACAAACACCCCTTCTACATCGGTGTTCATGTTCTCGTCGCCGACGATATATCCGCGCTCATCCATTGCCACTTTCCCTTTAAATAGATCCGAGTTAGGTATGGTACCGATGAAGCCAAAGAGCCCGAACATGCCATCCTCTTCGTCTGCCACTACCGTGGTCACTTCACCAGTTTTTAGATTCTTCACTTTCATTTCTGAAAGAATGTCCTCGCCGCCAATTTCTTCTACGACTGAGTCCCACATAAAGGCTACTTTCGGATTAGCAAAGGCTTTTTCCTGAATAGACTTCGCTGCTCTAAGTTCATCTCGGCGGTGTATAATCGTCACCTTCCGGGCAAACTTACTTAAGTACAAAGCTTCTTCTACGGCGGAGTCGCCGCCACCGACTACGTATACTTCAAAATCTTCAAAGAAGTTGGCATCACAGGTGGCACAGTAGGAAACACCTCTACCGATATAATTGGCTTCATTCTTACAGCCAATCGGTCTTGCATACGCTCCGGTAGCGATAATCACGTTTTTACTGTAATACTCTTCTTTAGACGTTTTAATCACCTTAATCTCTTCATCTAAGAGAACTTCTGTAACCGTATCGGCTACCCGCTCGCAACCAAACTTTTCTGCTTGTTCTGTCATTCTGGCTACTAAAGACGCGCCTGACTCCCCTTCCACCCTTTGACCAGGGTAGTTCTCGATTTCATCAGTAATGGCGATTTGACCGCCATCTTGGCCTTTTTCAATAATTAAAGTCGATAATCGGCTTCTCCCAGCGTAGAGCCCTGCCGCAAGACCGGCTGGACCGGCGCCGAGGATAATCACATCATAAATCTTGCCCATTCCTACACTCCTTCTTCAGACTTAAGCGCCTTCACTAGCGAGACGGCGGCAAATATCATGATAAATATAAAGGGGAAGGCTGCCGCAATCGAGATGATCTGTAGTGGCTTTAGACCGCCGGCAATTAATAGTCCTACCGCTAATACGGATTGTACAACACCCCAAATTACTTTTTTGCTATTCGGTGGATTCAAATCCCCATCCGAAGAAAGCATGGATAGTACAAAGGTTCCGGAGTTTGCGGAAGTGATAAAGAAGGTGCAAAGCAGCACCAAAGCTACCACCGATAAAAGGGTACCTAGCGGATACTCTTTCATCACCACGAAGAGGCCGGTCTCCGGTACGGAAGCCACTGCTTCTAAAACCTTCGTCGATAACTTGCCCGTCTCCCCTAAGTGAATTCCTAGAGTTCCGAAAATTGCGAACCAGACGAGGGAAGCCAGCGTCGGCGCTAATACCACACCACCAATAAACTCTCTAATCGTTCTCCCTTTAGAAATTCTAGCGATGAATACGCCTACAAAAGGTGCCCATGCAATCCACCATGCCCAGTAAAATACGCGCCAACCTTCAATCCATGAATTGTCACCATACGTATTAATCCCTAAGCTATCTGGGATAAAATCGCCAAGGTATTGGCCAATACCGTTGGTTAAATTATTCAGAATTTCAACCTTAGGTCCAATAAGGAATACCAAAATCATCAAACCTAGAGCAATATAAAGGTTCGCATCCGAAATCAGCTTAATTCCTTTATCAATACCTGAGACTGCCGACCAAATATAGATAAAAGAGATTACGGCAATGATGATAATCTGAACAACCAGGGTGGTCGGTACTCCAAAGAGATAGCCGAGCCCACTGTTGATCTGCAAAACCCCTAATCCCAGAGAAGTAACTACTCCGGCGACCGTTGCAAACACCGCTAATACATCAATCAGCTTACCCCAGAAGCCGTTTACCCTTTTTTCACCAATTAACGGTTCGAAAATCGAGCTGATAAGCCCTGGTTTGTTTTTTCTAAACTGAAAATAAGCCAGCGCCAAACCGATAATGGCATAATTTGCCCAGGGGTGAATCCCCCAGTGCATAAAGGAAGACTTTATGGCAAAAGCTGCCGCCTCCGGCGTTCCGCCCGCCATACCCATGGGACTCACATAGTGAGAAATCGGTTCCGAGATGCCCCAAAACACAAGGCCTACGCCCATGCCGGCACCAAAGAGCATGGCAAACCACGACACCGTACTGTATTCGGGCTTCGAATCATCAGGTCCTAGACGTAGCTTCCCGTACTTACTGATTGCAAGGGCCACTACAAAGATGACGAAAAAGAGCATCGCAATCAAATATAACCACCCAAAGTTACCTGTTAGAAAGGCATAGACAGCGTCTGATACCTTCGTAAAACTATCGTTTAAAAATACTGCCCATAGCGCAATACCGCCCGTAAGAATTAGCGAAATGCGAAAGACTAAATTTGTACTTTTCTTCATTACCTATCTTACCTCCATCCCTTAAGAGCAGCTTTATACTTTAAAAACTGTTTGTTCCGTGATCTCCGTAGCCAAGCTTTCTAATGCTACTTTGGTACGATGATATCTCAGTTTCCATTGCTCTTCTTTCGTTGTGCCTGGGTCTCCTAGTGGATACGGAATAGAGATTGTTGGTACGATTCTATTAGAGCCAACCGTCTTCGCTACCGGAATCAGATTACACATCTGCACGATTGGGAAGCCAGCCTTTTCAATTTCCTTAACCATCGTTGCACCGCAACGAGTACAGGTACCTCAAGTGGAGACCATAATCACGCCATCCACCTTGTCTTCTTGCAAGTAAGGCACGATTTCCTGAGCCATTCTCTGAGCCTCAGCCTGAGTCGTTCCTGTACCTACAGTTGAATAGAAATATGGGTGAAGACTACCGTAAACCCCTTCTTTTAGAAGCACCTGCAAGGCATCTACAGGAGTAATTACATTCGGATCGGCATCGGCAGCGGCTGGGTCAAAGCCTGCGTGAATCGTCTTATATTCGCCGCCTTTTAAAGCAGCAACTTGATCGATATTATAGCGTCCCCATCTGGTTGCAGAAGCGGATTGAATCTTATCCGGGTTATCTACTGGCACGATTCCCCCGGTGGTTACTAGAGCAATTCTCGCGCTCTTTAAATCCTTAATAGCTGCGGCAATCGGCACCCGGTCTAATTTAGGAATTGGCAATTCTGTCTGAAAAGGTTCGCCGTTTAGCTTCTTAACAAGCATTTCTACCATTCTCTCAGAGGCAGGTTTCGCGTCGGCTCGCCATACTTGACGACGAATGCCTCTGCCAAAGTAACCTTCCTCGTCGGCAGAGCCGACCTCTTCGCCCCTTAGAATCTTATTGGCGAGGCTAACCATGGCTTTCACATCTTGACGCATCTTGGAAGCGATGTTGCCACCTTGTAAAATATACATATCCTTCTTAAACATTTCTGCCCCAGGATTTTCCACGTTCATAGAAGTCACAACTGGGACGCCAAACTTTTCCGCTACTGCTTTACAAATGGTTCCGCAAGCCACACCGTAACGTCCTGCCTGAAAGGCCGGTCCAGCAATAAAAAGATCCATTTCTTTATCTTCTAACATGCCCAGAATAGTCGCTACTGCTTCTTCTGTCTGGGACCCCATAAAGTTATCACCACAGATAATCGTGTGGGTCAATTCTGCATCTAACGACTTAGCAAACTCAAGAGCTGGTCCTACTTTACCTACTCTAATTTCTGGAGCAAAATCGGCCTTGTCTTCACCGCCAATCTGACCAAAAAACTGATTAATATATAAAATCGCTTTCTTCATGTTCTTCCCTCCTCCTAGAATTCTTTCATCGTCTTCGGTGACCATCCACATACTTGATCGCCACAGAACATCGAATTGTTTTCCATAATAATCGAGCCGTCTGGTCTTACTGATGGTCCTAGGAGCTCATCATCTGCCCAGCCACCAGCAAAACCATCTCGTCCAAGAGCTTCTAACTCACCAAGCACAACATCCATCGCTGGTAATTCAATTAATTCCGATACATTTCCACAAGAAACGATGGCGTCGCATTTTTCATCTAAGGTAACCAGTGGTTGCGACTGTCCATCGCGTCCCGTACACTCATTGGTGATACCTACTGTCTTAACCCCAACATCTTCTAGGGCTACGTAGCAACCGACAAAGTCCGCATCTGGATTACCATAGCCTTCTTCAGCAACCACCGCGCCATCAGCTCCCAAGCTCTTAGCGAGTTGTGCTACAAAAATCGCTGCTCTTTCCTTTTGATCTAGGGCTACATTTAGGTTTGACATAATCACTCCTAAGAAATTAATCGTCTTACCGTGTTCGTTATAAAGAGCTTTGATATTCGGGCAGTTCTGATAATCATAGGTTGACCACTTAGAGGACACCGGCATAAAGCTTCCTGATACAAGAGCACCGTCTAACACCTCATTAGGATGCATTAGCGTCGGCACCATGTGATTCATGTCCCAACCGTAAACCAAGGTATTGTATCCCATTTGCTCTAGCTGGGTCTGGGGCTGCATTACGTAAACTACAGAAGGTAACTTCTCCACCTCAGGGTCTCTTTTAATAATCGACTCCAGCTCAAAGACTTCTGTATCTTCAGGAACTAAATCTTTAACGCAATTAGCGATATACTCAGCTAATTTGTGACCGGCTCTTCTAAGAGCATCATTTTTCTTTTGTTGTTCATGCTTTTCAAAGTCCTCGTTCGTATCGGCTACAAGCACAATATTATTCAGTTCACCAAACAAGGTGTACTTCTGACCTTCGCCGCCCATATCGATGACGCCATCTTGAAAGCCTCCCCAATGCTTACCTACCACTAGGACACTACAGTTTTTCATAGCGTGAAGCGTTCCTTCACCGGCTTGCACTAATTCGCCTTCGTATCCTGGGAACAAACCTCTGTTATCTGGACGAACTCTAGGCTCAATCGCTTCCTTAACTGGACACATCCGCACCATCTCACCTGGCTTTACGATGTACAAATCTGCCTCGGTAATGCGGTCATCTTCACGGATAAACGCTAGAGCCTCCTCCTTGTTTACCGTTAGGGTGCCTTTTGAAAATGCTAGTTCCTCACCGAAAACAATGTCCTTTACATAAAAATTTCCTATTTCCAGCCTCATAGTAACCTCCTTCTTTTCTCGCTTAGCGTTTTTTAACATATAGGTATATTCTATAGTTAAATTGTCTAAATTTAACATACAATAAGCGCGCTTGTACGTTAATATTTACAATCATTGTATTCATAAGCGCGCTTATTGTCAAGAGAAATTATTATTTTTTTAACAATTTCTTTATCAATTATTTATATTTTCTATCGCTATTCAGAATGGAGGCTGTTTTAACAGCGAATAGTCTACGAAGTAGACGTGTCTGTGGTCTGTCCTGAATAGTTAGATTTTACACTTTCTTTTTTCCCAAAAATAACTTATGCTATACATGAGTTTGACAAAATTATAGACGAATGAGGTTTTACCATGAATATTGGCGAAAATGATTTACAGAGAAAACAAAATGCCATTCTTTTTATCGAGACTGCCCGGGAAATGATTGAAGCCGAGGGCATCGACCAGGTGTCGGTCAGAAAAATCGCGGATAAAGCTGGCTTTCATAATTCTACTATCTATCTCTATTTTGAGGATTTGGACGAGCTGCTGATGCTGGCCTCTATCAAATACTTCCGCGAGTATAGTGAATCCCTAGAACACTTAAGTAATCAGGCCCAATCTCCCACTAAAAACTTTCTGGCTATTTGGGATCTATTTAATCGCTCGATTTTTCGCAAACCCAAGGTTTTTTACAATTTTTTCTTTGGGAAGCGCAGCCAGAATTTGAAAGAGATCCTAAATCTTTACTATGATATCCTCTTTCCTGAAGAGCGTCATCGCTTTTCTGCGGAAATTGAAACCATGTATTTTGGGAATAATTTAAAAGAGCGGAGCCTACGTATTCTAAGGCCACTAATTGAGGAAGAAACCGCGGTAACAGAAGAAAATCTAGATATGATTAACGAGATTACGATTAGTTGTGTGAAATACAAGTTAGAGCAAAAATGTCAAGACGATCACCTAAAGGTAGACCGTCTTGTTAAAGAATTGCAAGAGATATTAATTTATACCTGTGGGATTCCTAAAGAACTTCTGTAACCCAAGACGGCTGGATTTCCCACAAGCCACCCTGAATATATTCATCACTGATACCCTGGAGGTCAAATACGCTTTTCCAACTATCGATTATTTTGCGTTTCTGCACCGGATAGAAGGAGCTACGAAAAACCTCTAGGGTATCTTTTATTCCCATCTTCGCCAGCTCACTGGCAAACTGCTCTTCTTCCCTGGCCTCCCCAATAAAGGACAAATTCAAGATTTTATTCCACTTATTCAGATTGAAAAGCAGGACCTGATCTACCGGCACCTCTAGCTTCATGACCACGCTATCACCTTCTTTTTTGACCCATTTACGATCTCTAAAGGTCCAAATCAGTGACTCGCTCCCCTCTGGTTGTTCCATTTGAGCAGCCGCCACCTTCCCGAGATAGCCGTAGGCCTCAAGAAATATCCACGCCACTTCGCCAAACTTTTCTTTTACATATTCCTTTTTGACCGTATAAGTCTCACCTCTTTGTAGACTCTGATGCACACGGACATCCTGACTCGTCCAAAGACTTATCTTTCCTTCACTCACAAACGCGTACCTCCTTTACCCATTCCTTTTTAATCTCCCACATGGTCGCCACATACTCTTCTGGCTTTTTCGGCGCCTGGGTAAATATCCGCTGCCAGCTACTCTCGATTTTTTTCTTTAACAGGGGATAAAAGTTCCCTTTCGAAGTTAAGGTTAAATCCGCCTCGCTGGCAATACCGTAACGCTGTAGCTCTTCGTTATGAGACTTTTCATCCGCCTCATCAAGAGGTACGTACCAGTAATTCATCCGGTATCCCCAGGCCACATCATTGCATAGAAGCACTTTTTCCTCTGGGACATCGAGCTTTAGGATGACCGTTCCCGGCGTCCCTTGTAGCATCATCTGTTCGTCTACCGATAACCATATAGGGTAAAGCCGCTCTTCGTCGATATCGATATATTGTCTAGCTGCTTTCGTATACCACCGATAAAGCTCCAAATAGTAGTCGGAAATGGTATCGTTCTTTTCCCTAATATATTCTTCCCTAACTGCGTATACACCGCAGTCATCTAACTCCTTATAAGCGTCTACTACCTGTCTCGTCCACAGTATCATCCTTCACTTCCCCTTTCCCTCTTATATAAATTAGGCACCATTATAAGGGGCGTATTTACAAAAAGCAAGCCTTTACTTCCACGAATGAGCTCTCTATAATGAGCTTATGAACAAGAAAAAATCGCTCAATAAATTCAAAATCATTCTAACCTTGCTGCTTTTTGCAGCCAGTTTTTTGCTGCTTTTTATCGCCAGTAAAAGCTCTGGTTTTGCGCAGTGGTATCGCCAGTCGATCTATGCCGCTTGCGTCTGGTTAACGGGAAAATTCACCAATCTTTTTCCCTTCTCTCTCTCCGAAATATTGCTCTATCTTCTTGTCCTAACCCTGCTCCTATCTGGACTGGGTTTGCTGATACGCCTTTTTTGGAAGAAAGGGGACAGAAAAAACGTTTTCTCTTGGTTGACTAACCTCTTTTTTTCCGCTAACATCCTCTTCTTCCTCTACGTATGCAACTGCGGTATCAACTATCACAACCTCTCCTTTGCCGAGACCTCTAATATCACCCCCCAGGAATACTCCGCTGCGGAACTTAACGAAGTCTGCCAGTGGCTTACAGAAGAGGTGAATGCTTTAAGTACGGAAGTAAAAAGGGATGAAAACGGAGTTATGATGCTTGCTCCTGATACGGCAAAAGAAGCCACCGAAGTGATGGCCTCTTTAGGGAAAACCTATCCCGAGTTATCTGGCACCTACGCGAGACCGAAAGGACTACTACTCTCAGAAATCCTTTCCTACCAGCACCTAAGCGGTATCTACTCTCCTTTTACCATTGAAGCCAACTATAACCAAGATATGACGGACTACAATATTCCTTTTACTATGTGTCACGAGCTGGCTCATCTGCGGGGCTTTATGTCTGAAGACGAGGCGAATTTTATCGCCTTTCTCGCCTGCTCTGGGGCAGAGGACAGCTCCTTTCGCTACAGTGGTCTTTTAAGTGGTTGGATTTATTGTATGAATGCTTTATACAAAGCAGACCCAGCTGCGCACGCCTCTCTTAGAGAAACGTTATCTCCCGCTTGCGAAGCCGACCTAAGAGCCAATAGTGAATTTTGGAATCGTTTTGATGGTAAGGTGGCGGAGGTTTCCAATAAAGTAAATGACACCTACCTTAAGGCCAATGGCCAAGAAGAAGGTGTCATGAGATATAATCTTATGGTGGATTTAGTGGTAGCGTATTACCAGCAAGCTATCCACTAGCAAGTTTTCGCCATTCATCTCGAGAAATACTGGTAATGTGTTGAGTTTTCGTCTCTCCTATTAGCGGCCATTCTTTTTCTTCTGTATGGTGATAGCGAAATCCACACTTCTCTCCGACCCGCTTCGACTTCTCATTCTCAGCAAAATATCCGCACCACAAGGTGGTCAGTCCTAGCTCTTCAAAGGCATAGCGCATTAGCTCTTTCGTCGCTTCGGGAATCAGTCCTTGTCCCCAATAAGGAACACCTAGCCAATACCCAACCTCTCCCTCTGTAACCGGAATATTTAGATTACTCTGCTCCCCAATCATCAAACCAATACTGCCAATCGCTTTATCTTCACCCTTTAAGGTAACCGCGTAAGTCCCTTCGGCTGAAAGAACCTCACGAATGATCTGCAAGCTATTTTCTACACTGGTGTGAACTGGCCATCCAGCAATCGGACCTACTAACGGGTCTTTGGCGTATTGGTACAAATTCTCCGCATCAGCTTCTTGCCACGGTCGTAAAATCAATCGCTTAGTTTCTAATATTTTCATGGTTATCCCCTTTCAGCTCTTGCCACTTCTGGTTGTTTTTCATATATCCATACACATCCTCATCCTTAAGACCCTGCAACAAATCCTCTTTGACTTTTGCTAAATATGACGTGTAATCCGTATCTCTAAACTCCATATGAGCGTATAACGGTGACTCTGTAAAACCATACAGACTCTCTAGATTACTTAGTATTTGCTCCATTATGAGAAGCGTCCATTCTTCATCTTGTTCAAGAGTCGCTAGCTCTAACCCTTGGCAAACCTCATGATATTTGCCTATTTCAAAAAGCTGAGCAAGTGCCGCCATCTTATCCACCAACAGGTGAGCCTTTGTATAGTCCTCTTCCCCAAGAGCCATCTGGTAAAGATCCTGAAATACCTGATTCGCCCTTTGATAGCTACCGTAAAGCAATTCTTCTAGCATCTTATAAGCTTCCTCTTGGCGGTTCGTCTCCCTGTAGATAGCAGCTAGTTTACGCTTACGCTCAGGATTTTCTTCAGAAAAGTACGCTAAATACTGCTCTGCCTTCGTATAGTCCTTTTTTCGGTAATAGAAATAGTAAAGGGATTCTGCCGCTGAAATTCTCAGCCCCTCCTCTTCACTTTCTAACACCCGTTGGTAACAATCTAAAATAAACTCTTCGTTTTTCTTATCCTCTGGTAACCCTAACCTTAGCTCTTGACTTTCAAAGACTCTCGCCGCCCACAAAGCAAGAAAATAAGCATTTGGATACCTTTCGATATATCCTTTCATCCACTCTAATACTTCTTCGAAAGGCTCTGTCTGTAAGCGCTCTAGGGCTTCTTCCACCAAACGATTCGCCTCGTTATCTGTAAGTCCCTTTTCATGAGCTAGTAGTTCATCTACTGATACGTGAAAGAGGCGGGCAAGGGGAGATAACAAGGAGATATCCGGTAAAGAATAACCGTTCTCCCACTTATTGACAGCTGGCGCGGACACACCTACGCGTTTTGCCACTTCCTTCTGGGTCAGCCCTGCCTCTTTTCGATATTTTTTAATTGTTTCACCGATCTCCATTTCTCGTCCTCCCCTTACATTTTGTAGTAAAAATATACCATGACAAAGGGAAATGTACAATTGAATATCCGTTTACTATTTTGAAAATGAATTAACGGTTAGTTATATTTCTCTACATTACTTTAGTAGTAAAAACACACCAATTGCCGTTAATGTACTCAACAAAGTACCTAATAGATAATATTCTGAGAATGCTGAGTCTTTTGTGATTCTATCATACCGAGCAATAGACTTTGCCGTAAGGACTAAACCCATGGCTGCATATTGTCCTACCGACATCAAGATTACCATAATGATTCTTTCCAAACTGCCAATATAACGACCTGCGCGTTTATCTGAAGTTTGCATCTGCACATCTTCTGCTTCACTTGGTTTGTACCCAGCCAATATTTGCCCAATAAAAACATTTGCCGGTTTGTGAACGATTAATAAGATTGTCACCCACAAAAACACGTGTTGAGGCGACGTCTTAATCAAGGAAAAATACTCGGTGATTACAGCAAATGCACACATCACCTGGCCACCGCCACGAGCAAATAGAAAGGCGATTATCAACAGGCTAAGTAAATGAATGCTTTGATCAATTATGAAAATGTTCTTTGTTACTCTCTGACTCTTTACCTTTATGTTCTTTATATATAAGTATTTTAAAGAATCAATGATAAAATGCATCACCACTGCCACACCTGTGTAGATGATAACTTCCCTTGACTTAATGACTAATGACATTAGAAGAAGGACGGCGCCGTAACACAAACCGTGAATACATACGCCGCTATATTTTTCATCTTTTTTTCTAGCCATCTTCTCAGATTGAAGATAAAAGTCGCCAATCATATGACCACATATCAACATTAGTAAGTATTCGCTATACATGCTCCCTCCTTATTTCGCCTAACACTTTTCCCACTGTCAGATAGGCTTCCTTATAGGTGTAGAAATTCGCATTGGCTAGACTTTTTTGTACAGATGATTGTCTGATTCCCAGTTCACTTGCCACTTCCACTTGACTCGTCGAATTCTGAAGCATCTTCCAGACAACCTCTCTCTGCCTTGCTGTCCAAGACAATTTCATCGCTGTCATTAATGAAAAAATTACATTTACTAATTCTGTCATCTCTTGTTCCTTGCCGTCAATCGCTAGCCTTATGTTTGCCTTTCCACTCTCCTTTTTCTTTTCGCTCTTTTTTAAATAATCAATGGCTCGCCTTGCTTGATAGTATCCCGGACCGTCTGCTCCTATGGCAATCTCTCGATTAATAGGCGTTGTTATATCACCAACCCCTATGCCAAAACGGATATCAACATCATCTAATTCATTTTCAATTTCCGTAATAATCTTTAGCACATTGATGCCACTGCTTAATAAACCCTGAAACTCATCGCCTAGTGTAATCGTAAACTTAGCGGCTATGTCATCTGTATATTTTTTATTAATCTTCGCCAAAGTCTGTACCATTTTTTTCTGCACACACTCTCTATCTACAATCTTCTTTGATTGCATAATATCGCCAATAATAGCTATATAAGGATTAAAATCAAAGAAAAACATCTCTCGTCCTCCTCTCTACTTCACACCTAGTTTTGTCTTATCATTATATAGCCTATTTAACGAATAATCAACAATTATTCGCTAATAAGGCTATATTTTAGAATTATTCCCTAAAAAGGGTGTATTTAAAGCGATACTCATTCTTCCATTGAACGAACAATGACTCCCAGTCTTTTTGCTAAGTCAACTGCTTGATAGGTGTTAACAATTGCTCCTTTTAGCTCGATAGGATTCTCCGAAAGCACAATTCCTTCCAGTTCACATGTTGTGAAATCCTGTTTTTTTAGAGGCGTTTGGAAAAAACTAGCCCTAGAAAGATTAGTTTTATCCCAAGTCGTGTTCTTAAAGTGACAATAGGCTAGGTTACTATCCAGTAGTTGGCACTCTTTAAAAACGCAAAACTCCAGCTTTGAGTAATCAAAATTAGCCATCGCTAGATTACAACTTTCAAAGAAAACATCTTTAAACATCCCATTGGTAAAAAGACTCCCCAACCCTTTACAGTTCACAAAATGCACCTTGCTCAAATAGATGTTATGAAAGTTGCAACCGGAGAAATCGCAGTTTTCAAAGATAGCATTTGCAAACTCGCCATTTTCAAAGCTGCATTTATGAAAACTACAGCCCGCAAATAGCGACTGACTAACCACCACATTTTTATAATCCTCTGCTTCGCCGTCTATTTTTTCAAAAGATAATTCTGATAAGGCTTGCTCGCTGAGAGCAGCTTCGCTCAGCGTTTCCGCTTCTCCTCTTCTTAATAAAGGCACCTCTGGTACCATGGGCTTTGCTATTTTATATTTTTTCATTTATATTTTCCTCTTTTCCAACGTGTAATCAAATCAAAAAAGGGATTCAGAGAATTTACAAACTCTCTGAATCCCTAACTGTAATGCGGAAGATGGGACTTGAACCCACACGAGCGCATTGCTCACAAGATCCTTAGTCTTGCTCGTCTGCCAGTTCCGACACTTCCGCAAAGGACTTTAACGTCCGTAGATAATAATACTATTATAGAGGGCTAAAGTCAATAAGAAACTTTACCTTTTAGCACGACTTTTTTAATATAAGCGAAGGTTTCTCGCTCACCTCTTTCTTTGAGCATAACCAAGAGTTTTCGCAAGAGCTTAGCGGTATCTGGATGAATCATTTTGCCTAGCAAGGCAGAGCCGCCGTCGTAATAATGGAGAGGGTGAGCGGGAGTGTAATTTGTCCCTTGGTAGTTCTTTGAGGCGGCTACTCGGTCCACAAACATTTCCACTACGTATTTAAGGGGCATTTTTTGACCCACAATCCCTTCTTCAACGTTCATGCTGTAATCTATCCAATATTCATAATGGTGCTTGTTGCGTCCCTTGTGATGAAGCCAGGCACTGGAGGTGCCGTTGATTTCCCGCTCCGCGGCATTAGGACTTCTATCGCCCTGATAATACCGCACCCCGGGAATAAATTCTGTTAGGGAGTACTTCGATAAATCGTGAAGCAAACCTTGTTTGTATAAGCCTAAACGAAAACACATCTTTAACACCAACATTTTGTGGTTATTGATGGTTCGTAGATGTCCAATTACTTTTCTCATTTTCTAATAAATACCTCGATTGTTCGTTCTGGAAGTAAGGTCTTCCGTTGTTCTTTTAGTAATTCTGGTTTGTCGAAGATACCCTCTTTCGTAGACGCTACCCGGTACCATTTCTTTCCCTGGTTCGTGCTAGGAAGAGCAAACTCGTGGCTAATCCAGTGCATATTATAAGCCACAAAGCATTCGCTACTGGCCTCTTCATTACCCCGGTAATAAATCCCCAGAATGCGACTAGCAATTTCTAAAGGAGCTTGCCAAGCGCTTTCTCCGTGATAAGATACATCGGGAATTCCCCTACTACTCACATCCATCCCCAGAAGTTCTTCTTTTGCATGGAGTGTTTTATACTTCTTTCGCATCGCGATTAAGCTTTTTACAAAAGTAACTAGCTCGCGATTCTTCTTTTCAAGCCGCCAGTCGAGCCAGCTAATCTCATTATCCTGGCAATATACATTGTTGTTGCCTTTCATAGTATTGCCAAATTCATCACCCGCTAAAAGGCAAGGAATTCCTTGAGACAGAAACACTAAAAACAGAGCATTCTTTACCTGATTCGTGCGTAGCGCCAATACGCTTTTCTTCCGCGTAGGACCTTCAGCACCGCAGTTCCAGCTATAATTGTAGTCTGGCCCATCGGTGTTATTCTCACCGTTGGCCTCGTTATGCTTGCCATCATATGATACCAAATCCTGTAGGGTAAACCCATTATGGTTAGCAATATAATTATAGGTACCACTCCCTCGCAGGCTCCTCGTAATACAGCGTGCTGTCTCGCCTACCATCCCTTCGTCACCCTTTAAAAATCTTCGCATGGTGTTCTGAAACGTAAGGTCGTGATACAAGATGCGCGTCTTTGTCAGTACTGGATCTGCTCTAAGCTCATCGATCGATATAAGAGCTGGGTTAAGAATAAAACCATCCACATGGTATTCCATGGCATAGTAGCGTAAGCACTCGACGATAAGCCAAGGAGTTTCCTTTTCCTGGAAAGGCATTTCTACCACCACTTCGATACCCACTTTATGACATGCTTTCACTAAAGCTTTAAATTCGTTAATACCGCTACCATTACTGGCATAGGCCGCTTTTGGTGCAAAGAAAAAGCCCTCGCCATACCCCCAGTAATTCGTATAGCGAAGATTTTCTTCAAAATCATAAATCGGCATTAAGTGAAGCTGATTTATCCCCAAATCCATAAGGTAGTTAAGCTTTTCGATAATCCCGATAAATGTTCCCTTATGCCGTACTCCTGCCGCTGCGCCTTTTGTAAAACCGCGGACGTGGAGGCTGTAAGCGATTAGCTCATCTTCTGGAAGGTGTAAGGGGGCATCGTCCTCCCAGTCAAATTCTGGTGTCATAAGTAGCGAACGAACTTGTCCGCTTAAGGGATCACGTTGGCCTTTCCACTCTTCTCTGCCAATAAGCCCCAGACTTCTGGGGTCAAGGAGAATAAGGCCATCCACCTCATAGTTATAACTTTCGAATTCGCTACACACACCTTCTAAGGCCACGCTCCACAAAGAACCAACCGAATTTTTCATTTCGATTCGCTTACTTGGGGTCGCTTCCCCTTGTTTATAAAGCAATAGTCGGCAGTCTGCTCCTTTATCAACTGATACTGAAAAATTTAGGATATCACCGTTTTTCCAAGTCCCTATGGGCAAGGGCTTACCTGCTAGTATTTTCATATGTGACCTCTTCCTATTGCCAACCGTCAGTTCCATACACATCTATATTCGTACGATCTACCAAATATACCTTTTCTTTAATTTCTTTTTCGTAATCTTCCTTTTCAAGAATAGACTTCACTACGGAGAAGGTACTTTTCCCCATAGTAATAGGTGACTGAGCTACCGTTGCCACCACCTGAGAGCCCGATTTGGCAATTTCTTGCTTGATTTCTGGGGCACCGTCTATGCCAAAGATTAGCACTGACTCATTTCCCACTAGATTAGCAGCCGTCTTAACCCCCATTGCCATTTGATCATTCCCGCAGATAATGGCATCAATATCGCTTCTAGAAGCTAGAAGCTCTCTTGCTTTTTCCAACGATTCCTCATAGTTACTACCACCATCGATGCGTTTCACTACTTCAAAACCTTTTTTTGCCCCAGCAAGTCCTTCCTCTAAATTGCTCATCCGGTAGGCCATGGCACTTTGGGAAAAGCATTCAAAGACAGCTATTTTCCCGCCCTCTGGTAACTTTTCGATTACCGCATCTGCGAGCAATCTACCAATCTCCTCGTTATCTGAGCCAATAAAAGCTTCTAAATAACTCTCCTCTTTTACCTTTACATCCACACCCACAACTTTGATTTTCGCCTTCTTTAAAAGCTCTAAAGAAGGGGTAATGCTTTCATAGTTCACCGGCGTTAAGATAAGAATATCGATTTCCTGAGCGATAAACTCCTCAATCTGAGCCGCCTGAGTGTCTACACTGCCTGCCGGATCCTTCACGATAAATTCATAACCGGCTTTCGTCATCTCTTCCTGGATAGAGCTTTCTAGCGCCTTATAAAAAGGATTGTCGAGGCTGATTACCGAAAACCCGATTTTAGGAGCCTCGGCTTCCTCTTCCTGAGGTTCTTCCTCTTTGACAACTGCATTATCTTCATCGGTCCCTACACTCTTCTTACAACTCCAGATACTGGTAGCTAATGTCAGCAGAAGTAGGATGGCCATTATTTTTTTTAATTTACTCATAACTCCTCCATCATGTCTCTTGACACATCTCTAACGTTCATTTTACTATATAACCTTGCTTTTTTCCATAGCCTTTGTTACAGTAGAAAAAAAGAAAAGGAGTACCCTATATGACTGAAGAAAACGAAAGCTTAGTAGTTCTCACTCTAGATAATGACGAAGAGGTTACCTGTGCTATCTTGACGATTTTTACCGTGGGAGAATCTGATTACATCGCCCTCTTACCTCTTAATGAAGAAGGTGAGAGTGAATCAGGCGACGTATATCTATATCAATTTATCGAGAACGAAGGTGAAGAGCCAGAACTTAAAAACATCGAAGATGACGATGAGTACGAACTGGTATCAGATGCCTTTGACGAGTGGCTAGATGCTGCCGAATTTGATGAATTAGCTGGAGATGAGTAAATCTTGAACGAAACGGGAGGGCGATATCGCCTTTCCGTTTTTTTCTTGCACGTAGGTAATCACTAGTTTACGCTTGGCTCTCGTCATGCCGACGTAAAATAGGCGCCGCTCTTCTTCAATCGCTTCTACGCTACTGGCTTTACGATGAGGAATCACGCCTTCGTTACTCCTTAAGAGAATAACCGTATCGTATTCTAGCCCCTTTGCTCGGTGATAGGAAGAAAGCACTACTCCTTCGTTTTCAGAAGTCTGACTTTCATTCCTTTTGGCTTGCCCCATCTCCTCTGCCATTTGACACCACTCGGCAATCGTCGTAAAGCCTTTTGCTTGCTCTAGGGCTTCTTGAACCACCTCTTCTAGCTTGGAAAAACTAACCATATACTTGGCCCCATGCTCTTTTAAATAGTCCTTATAACCCATTTTATTATAAATATAATCAAGGGCTAAATACGGTGGCTTATCAGCAATCATCTTTAAATCCCAGAATAGGGTGGATACTCGGTTCACCATATACTCTTTATCCTGGTAATACGTTTCAATCTCTGCCGGGGTAAACGCCTCTGCTTTCACACATTGTTTCGAAAGATAGCGTAAGGGCTTATTCATAATCCGGTAAAAATGAACTCGCTTGTATTCTTTGCCCGCAAGACGAAGGTAGCTGAGAAAGTCCTTTAAGATAAAGTGGCTATATAGATTCGGTAGCGTATCTTTGTAGCAGATAGGGATATCCGCTTTTTGCAATAGCTCAGCCACAACTAAAGCTTCCATTCCCGTTCGGTACAAAACCGCAATCTCCTTCGCCGGCACATCACTAGCTAACTGCTCTTTAATCAGCGCCGCCACATACTCGGCTTCCTCATTAACATCGGCCACCTCTTGGACATGAACGGTCTCCGGACTCTCTTTTAAGGCCTTGATCTCCTTTTTGAAGCGCTGCTTATTCTTTTTAATAACCCGGGCAGCACTGCCGACGATAAACCCAGTCGAACGATAATTCACGTTTAAAAGAAGCTGCTTACACCCTTTAAAATCCTTAGTAAACTGCTCCATAATATGAGGTGTTGCCCCGCGAAAACGATAAATACTCTGATCGTCGTCACCTACGATAAAAAGATTGTTTTCCGGTAGCGCTAATAACTTAATAAGCTCATACTGAGCCTTGTTAACATCTTGGAATTCATCTACGAGAATGTATTTAAAACGTTTCTGCCAAAGCTTAAGCACGTCCTTTTTCTGGGTAAAGAGCTCGTAGCAAAGGTGAATCATGTCTTCAAAATCGATCTTCCCTTGCTTACCCTTTAGCTCCTCGTATTGCTCATACACTTCTTTTAAAGGGATGCCACTAATCCGAACCTCTTCTAGTTCTTCTAGGTGTTTGAGCTCGTTTTTCACTTTACTAATCGCTCCCAAAAGACTCTCACCTAGGTCTTCATCGATGACTTCTGACTCAGGTATTTCCACATTCTTTAAAGTCTCGCGGATTAGTTCTTGCTTTTCAAATTCCTTTAGTAGAGCATCGCCTTTTATCACACCTGCCCACTTTAAGATTCCGTAAAATATTCCGTGAAACGTCCCAAAGCTAACACCGCCATAGCGGTAATCCGTCATTTCCTGAAAACGGTTTTTCATCTCCAGGGACGCCATTTTTGAAAAAGTAACGACCAGAATTTCTTCCGGTCGCACCTCTAGTCGTTCTATCAGATACCCTACTCGCGCGGCGATGGTAAACGTCTTACCGGAACCCGGTCCCGCTAGGACCATGCAAGGGCCTTCGCCATACGTTAGGGCATTTCTTTGTTCATTATTAAAAACCATAGACTTCCTTTTTATTTACTAAGTAATTCAATTGCTGCTTTTATTCTTTTTAACGACTCCTCTTTTCCCAGAACTTCCATTAGCTCCGTTGCCCCGCCAGGGGTATTCTGCTTTCCGGAAACGGCCGTTCTAAGGGGCCACATAACATAACCCACCTTGTACTCCTTATCCGTAGCAAAGCCCTTTAACAGTTCAAATAAGGCGTCGTTGCTGTAATCCGTCTGGGATTCCAAAAGTGGTAAGGTTTCTTTTAACACCTTAAGCGATGATTCTTCATTGGTCTTCATCTTCTTATGAATGTACATGGAAGTATCATACTCCGGTACCGCTTCAAAAAAATCCACCTGCTCTTCAATATCTGGAAGGATTTCGATTCGACTTTTCACCATGGTGGCAATCTTCTTTAAGTCAAAATCCTTTTTTATCGTTGCTTCTAAGTACGGCTTTGCTAAAGCAAAGAACTTATCAAAGTCCATCGCCTTTAAGTACTCGCCGTTCATCCACTTAAGCTTGGTCATATCAAAGACCGCCGGCGCTTTGCTTAAATGGCGGTAATCAAATACCTCTTCTAGTTCCGTTAAAGTAAATATCTCTTGATTATCCGTCGGTGACCAACCGAGTAAGGCCACAAAATTAAGCACAGCTTCTTTCACGTAGCCGGCAGCAATCAAATCTTCATAGGAAGAATGACCTAGGCGTTTGCTCAATTTCTTATGGTTCTCATCAGTGATCAAAGGGCAATGTACATACGTAGGAATTTCCCAGCCAAAAGCCTCGTACAGTCGATTGTACTTCGGGGCACTGGATAGATACTCGCTTCCTCTAACCACATGGGTAATTCCCATTAGATGGTCATCGATAACGTTGGCGAAATTATAAGTTGGATATCCATCCGATTTCATCAAAATCATATCATCTAGTTCATTATTAGGCACCTCGATATCACCGTAAATTTCATCGTGAAAAACGGTAGTACCTGACCTTGGCATATTGATCCGGACTACATGAGGCTTGCCAGCGGCTAGATTCGCTTCGATTTCCTCCTTAGAAAGGTGAAGGCAGTGCTTATCGTACATCACGATACCACCTTCGTCACCGGAGACGCTGGTCTTTAAGCTTTCCAAGCGTTCTTTATCACAAAAACAATAATAAGCATGACCAGAAGCAATTAACTCCTTCGCATATTTTTCGTAGATTCCCTGAGCACTCCGCTCGCTCTGAATGTAAGGGCCCACGCTGCCCTCCTTATCTGGTCCTTCATCGTGTGTAAGTCCAGCATCATCAAGGGTGCGATAGATGATATCAAGAGCATCTTCATCAAAGCGCTCGCGGTCGGTATCTTCAATCCGCAGAATAAAGTCTCCTTTTCCATGTCTCGCAATTAAATAGGCATAAAGCGCCGTCCGCAAATTCCCCACATGCATCTTTCCTGTAGGACTAGGCGCAAATCTTGTTCTTACTTTTGTCATTTTATTTTCCTTCTTTCTAAAATCTCTCATTACATTATAAGCTAACCGATCTTTCTCCGCCAGTACTCTAGGCGGAAAAGTTCTCTCGGAATCGGCACTACAAAGACAATGCCCGCCACAATCGCAAAGGCAACTTTAATCGCGTTAAGCCCCGACGCCGAGGCTTTATCAAGCTGACTCGTCACTAGATAAAAAGCCGTATTATAAACCCCTGCCCCAGGGATTAGCGGAAATATTCCCGGAACCAGAAACATCGTAATCGGACACCGCATGATGACCGTTAACCCTCTTGATAAAAGAACGACTCCGAGTGTTCCAAAAAAGGTAGCCATTGCTACAGAAGTATGGTGACTGGCAAATAAGTAGACGAGCCAACCAACCAATCCTGTCAAACCACACTGTAAGTAATATTTCTTAGGAACACAGAATAACACCGCAAAAGCAAAGGTTCCACAAAATGGGCAGATGACGTTTAAAAAAATAAAGTTCATCATAGGGCAATCCCTCCCAACAGATTATTAAAGATTCCCAGAGCCACGCCTACACCTACTGCGATATAGACAAAGACCAGAATTGCATCAATCATCCGCACCGTACCGGAGAGAAAATCGCTGTCAGCAATGTCTCTAATCGCATTTACAAAGGCTAGTCCCGGTATCAAGGGCATAATCGCCCCAATGGTCATGCCGCTAATGCTTAAGTCAAAAGGTAATGGCAAACGGGTAATCAAAACCGCCAAACTGGTAATCAAAACACCACCAATGGTATTGAGAATCATTTTGTTAAATCCGTGACGCTTAGCGAACATTACCCAAAGGTAGAGAATAACAGCAATAAAGAAACAAGCGATGCTTTCTGGGATGGTGGAGCCAAGAAAATAGCCAAAAAAGCCAGCACCAAACCCTGCCGCTAGCATCAGATTTAACGGTCTAGGTGGTGGCATCTTCTCTATTTCATCCAAGCGTTCAAACGCCTCGTTAACATCCACCTGACCACCGGAAATCTCCCGCGACAAGGCATTTACCGCCGCTACAATTCCTAAATGAGGTGACGCTAGCGGGACATTCTTCACCCTGGTATAAGCATCGTTCTCCCCATTTCGTACACTGATAAAGATACCGTGACTTAAGACAAAGGTGTCGATTTTATCTACATAAAAACGATTACAGATACGATCAATGGTCTCCTCTACACGGAAGATTTCGCCGCCGTTTTGCAGCAGGAGCTCACCTGCCTTTAAGGCCAAATCTACCACCCGCTTCACATTTACGGCCGAGATCAACGTACGTGTTAGGTATTCATGCTGAACTTTCCCGTAATTCTTCTGCTGATAGTAGCGCTCAAAATACGCCTGACTAATCGGTGCCACCGAAAAGCCACGCTTTTTGTAAAAGTCGACGCAGGGTTTTTCTTTCTTTATTTCTACGTACATTAAATCGCAACTATCTGCATAGACTTCGCAAATATAATCTAAGAGATGGCTGCCGTATCCTTGTCCTCTATCCTCTTCGATGGTACAAAGATTCTTAAGGACGCATTTTCGGTTATTCAGCATAATCACCACGCTTACACTTCTCAGGATTTCATCTTCGTAAAGACCGTAAAGATTCCCCGCCTCTAAGTAGTAGCGCACATTGTCTTCAGAGCTGTCACCAATCATTAATGTATCGATATAATCTTCTTTATTCTCTGTAATTTTTTCAACTCGCATACACGAATTATAGCACTCGCCTACTTAAAAGTAAATCCAAAAAAGCCGGCAAAAAAGGGTGCCATTTTGGCACCCTTTACAAACCTCTCTTATTGTATATACCCTGCCTTGCGAAGGGCCTCTACCGCCGCTTCGGTCTTGCTTTCATTGACTAGGACAATCGGTCCCGTACAGCCCATACCGCTTTCCGCATAAATGCCTACTTTCCACAGGGACTGCACCCCGTCTTCTAAGTCCATGATCTCGATTCCCGCGATCTGAGAAGTGACCACCTCTTTCGGTGGCGCTTTTACCTCTTCAGCTTCGCTACTCTTACCAGCACTTGCCTCTTTTCTCGCTTTTAGAATCTCGTCTAGACCGGCTTTCTTAGCGGCTGCAAACTCCTTCTCGGCAACTGCCCAGATGTCCCCACGAACTAGCTCAGCTGCATATTTGATCGCACCTTCAATTACCGGAGCTCCAGAAGCTCTAGAAATAATCATGACCAGCTTATCATACCCTTCCCCAATTCCAGGGCCATAGCCGTCACCAATCGCTTCATAGCTACCACCAGTGTTAAACGAAGAGAGCATCTTGGTCATGATGTTACCGGAAAGCGAAT